>NZ_FOJU01000005.1 GCF_900111875.1 Poseidonocella pacifica | reverse complement strand
GCGGCGCTGACGACAAGATCGAGGCGATGAAATCCGCCGGCATCACCGTCGCAGACAGCCCCGCCACACTCGGCGAAGCCGTGCTGAAGGCGATCAAAGGCTGATGGCAAACCGACCCGCCATAGGTGCTGAAGGCAGCGCCGAACCCGAGGGAGGGCATGAAGCGCCCGCCCTGGGGGGCGGGTCGGACGCTGCCTGGTGGAGCCGCCGGGCATTGGCAACGTTTTTGGCCCTTGCAGTATCCACTGGATTTGCAGCAGCGAACCCGTTCTTGGAGGCGCTTCCTATCTGCACAAGCGCTGGCATTGACATGCAGGCGCGTGAAAACCGCTTTCTTGCAGATGGCTGGACGAAAGTGACACTTTCTCCTCGAGAGCGCCGGCAAATATCGGATGGAATCACTGTTCAAAACCAGCCGGACGAGAATACCCACGCTGAATGGGCTGCGCGAAGAGAATGGGCTAACCGATTGGTAATTGACGACGTGGATGTAATCCTCGTCGCTAAGGGCGCTGTATTGGCCCGGCTCGCAACACAAATGCAAACCGGCTATGACAACTGCGTCATCTACGGTGTCCAAGACAACGAAACGGACGATCTGCTTGAACGTCTCAACGCCGCGGGCGGTATGCGCGAATGGGGATATGGCTTCCACGGCACGATGTTCGCGCAAACGCAGGCAGAAGACGGAAGCGAGTGGCGGACCGAGGTAAGCCTCCACGGCATAAGAGACGCCGCTACTTTACCGCTTGAACGCGCTCTCGAAACAACCATCACAGCGACTTTGATAACCCAAAAGGTGCGTGAAAAATGACCGACCAAAGTCCCAACGACCAGTTCCACGCCTCCAGCTTCATGCAGGGCGCAAACGCCGCCTATCTCGAACAGATGTATGCCCGCTACGCCAACGATCCCAACGCGGTCGATGACGCGTGGCAGGCTTTCTTCCGGCAACTCGGCGACGATGAAATCGGGGTAAAGAAAGAGGCGGCTGGCCCCTCTTGGGCCCGGCCCGACTGGCCGCGCCATCCGCAGGACGAGTTGACCAGCGCGCTGACCGGCGAATGGCCTGTCGAGGAGGCCAAGGACGCCGGCAAGAAGATCACCGCCAAGGCCGAGGAAAAGGGGATCAAGGTCTCCGACGAGGCGGTCAAGCAGGCAGTGCTCGATTCAGTCCGTGCACTCATGTTGATCCGCGCCTACCGGATCCGCGGGCACCTCGCCGCTGATCTCGATCCGCTGGGCCTGAAGGAATCCGCGCCGCACCCCGAGTTGGACCCGAAATCCTACGGGTTCACCGATGCCGACATGGATCGCCCGATCTTTATCGACAACGTTCTGGGGCTTCAGATCGCCAGCCTGCGTGAGATCCTCGCCATTGTGAAACGCACCTATTGCGGCACCTTCGCGCTGCAGTACATGCACATCTCCGATCCTGAGCAATCGGCATGGCTCAAGGAGCGGATCGAAGGGTTCGACAAAGAGATCCGCTTTACCCGCGAAGGGCGCAAGGCGATCCTGAACAAGCTGGTCGAGGCCGAGGGCTTCGAGAAATTCCTGCATGTGAAATACATGGGCACCAAGCGCTTCGGGCTCGACGGCGGCGAGGCCTTAGTTCCGGCGATGGAACAGATCATCAAGCGCGGCGGGCAGCTTGGCCTCAAGGAAGTCGTGATCGGCATGCCGCACCGCGGCCGCCTGTCGGTGCTCGCCAACGTGATGAACAAACCCTATCGCGCGATCTTCAACGAGTTTCAGGGCGGCAGTTTCAAACCCGACGACGTGGATGGCTCGGGCGATGTGAAATACCACCTTGGCGCTTCCTCGGACCGCGAATTTGACGGCAACATCGTTCACCTGTCGCTGACGGCGAACCCGTCGCACCTCGAAGCGGTCAACCCCGTCGTGCTCGGCAAGGCCCGCGCGAAGCAAGACCAACTCAAGGATACGGAGCGCAAGCAGGTGCTTCCCATCCTGCTGCACGGGGACGCGGCCTTTGCCGGTCAGGGCGTCGTGGCCGAAGGCTTTGGCCTCTCGGGTCTGCGCGGTCACCGCACGGGCGGGACGATCCATTTCGTCGTGAACAACCAGATCGGCTTTACCACCGCGCCGCATTTCTCCCGGTCTTCTCCCTATCCGACCGATATCGCCCTGATGGTCGAGGCGCCCATCTTCCACGTGAACGGCGACGATCCAGAGGCGTGCGTCCACGCGGCCAAGGTGGCGACGGAATTCCGTCAGAAGTTCGGCAAGGACGCGGTCATCGACATGATCTGCTACCGCCGCTTTGGCCATAACGAGGGCGATGAGCCCATGTTCACCAACCCCTTGATGTACAAGAAGATCAAGGGCCACAAGACGACGCTCAGCCTCTATACCGAACGGCTCGTGCGGGATGGTCTGATCCCCGAGGGGGAAATCGAGGACATGAAGACCTCGTTTCAGGCCTTTCTCAACGATGAGTTCGAAACCGGCAAGAACTACAAGCCCAACAAGGCCGACTGGCTCGACGGGCGCTGGAGCCACCTCGACAAGCAGAAGGAAGGCAAATACCAGCGCGGCAAGACGTCGATCTCGGACGACACATTCACGGAGATCGGCAAGGCCCTCAGCACCCCGCCCGAAGGTTTCCCCATCCACAAGACGGTTGGGCGACTGCTGGATACCAAGGCCAAGATGTTCGAAACCGGCAAGGGGTTCGATTGGGCCACGGCCGAGGCGCTCGCCTTTGGCTCGTTGCTGACCGAAGGCTATCCCATTCGCCTTTCCGGTCAGGACAGCACGCGCGGCACCTTTTCTCAGCGTCACTCCGCCCTGATCAATCAAGATACCGAGGAGCGGTACTATCCGCTCAACAACATCCGTGCCGGACAGGCGCATTTCGATGTCATCGACTCGATGCTGTCGGAATACGCGGTGCTCGGCTTCGAATACGGCTATTCGCTGGCAGAGCCCAACGCGCTGACCCTGTGGGAGGCCCAGTTCGGGGATTTCGCCAACGGCGGCCAGATCATGTTCGACCAGTTCATCTCCAGCGGTGAAAGCAAATGGCTGCGCATGTCGGGGCTGGTCTGCCTGATGCCGCACGGTTTCGAAGGTCAAGGACCGGAGCATTCCTCCGCGCGCCTCGAACGCTTCCTGCAACTTTGCGGTCAGGACAACTGGATCGTGGCCAACTGCACCACGCCGGCCAACTATTTCCACATCCTGCGCCGTCAGTTGCACCGCAGCTTCCGCAAGCCGCTGATGCTCATGACGCCCAAGTCGCTCCTGCGGCACAAGCTCGCCGTGTCCGAGTCCGAAGATTTCCTCAAGGGTTCCTCCTTCCACCGCGTGCTGTGGGACGATGCCGAAAAGGGGAACTCGGACACGACGCTCGCGCCGGATGACAAGATCAAGCGGGTGGTGATGTGCTCGGGCAAGGTCTATTACGATCTGCTCGAAGAGCGTGACGCGCGCGGGATCGACGATGTCTATCTCATGCGGATCGAACAGTTCTATCCCTTCCCGGCGATCAGTCTGGTGAAGGAGCTGGAGCGTTTCAAACAGGCGGATATGGTCTGGTGTCAGGAAGAGCCCAAGAACCAGGGCGCCTGGTCCTTCATTGAGCCAAACATCGAATGGGTGCTGGGCCGGATCAAGGCCGACCACGCCCGCCCGCGCTATGTCGGGCGAGCCACGGCGGCATCGCCCGCCACGGGCCTCGCCTCCACCCACAAGGCACAACAACAAGCGCTCGTCGACGAGGCGCTGACGATCGAAGGGAAGTGATCCGATGACCACTGAAGTACGCGTACCCACACTCGGCGAATCCGTCACCGAAGCGACCGTGGCGACCTGGTTCAAGAAACCCGGCGACAGCGTCATGGCCGACGAAATGCTCTGCGAGCTTGAGACCGACAAGGTGACGGTCGAGGTGCCCTCCCCGGTTGCGGGCAAGCTGGCCGATATCGTGGCGCCGGAGGGGGAAACCGTCGGCGTCGACGCCCTGCTGGCCAACATCGCCGAAGCGGGCGAGGCTGGCGCGGAGACGGTCGAGGAACGGCCTTCCGCCAAAAAGGAAGAGGCGGCGGCGCCCGCCCCGGCAGCAAACGCGAGCGACAGCGTCGATGTCATGGTCCCGACCTTGGGCGAGAGCGTGAGCGAAGCCACCGTCTCCACATGGTTCAAGAAGGTCGGCGACAAGGTCGAAGCCGATGAGATGCTCTGCGAGTTGGAAACCGACAAGGTCTCCGTCGAGGTGCCCGCCCCTGCGGCCGGTGTCCTGACCGAGATCGTCGCCAACGAAGGCGATACCGTCGAAGCGAACGCCAAGCTCGGCGCAATCTCCTCCTCCGGCGGCGCGGCTTTCGAAGCGCCCGCCCCTGAGGGCCAGACGCAATACGACCGCCCCGAAGCTGGCAACGCCGGTCCGCAGCGTGACATCGAGGATGCGCCCTCCGCCAAGAAGGCGATGGCCGAAAAGGGCATTTCCCGCGACGCCGTGACCGGAACAGGGCGCGATGGCCGCGTGATGAAGGAAGATGTCGCCAAGGCAGGCAGCGCAGCAGCACCCAAACCCGCCGCCCCGGCGGCACGTGCGCCCGTCTCCGCCGATGACGAAAACCGCGAAGAGCGCGTCAAGATGACCCGCCTGCGCCAGACCATCGCCAAGCGCCTGAAAGACGCCCAGAACAACGCCGCCATGCTGACGACCTATAACGAGGTCGACATGTCCGGCGTGATGGAGTTGCGCTCGACCTACAAGGACGAGTTCGAGAAGAAGCACGGCGTGCGCCTCGGCTTCATGTCGTTCTTCACCAAGGCCTGCTCCCACGCGCTCAAGGAGGTCCCCGAAGTCAACGCGGAGATCGACGGCACCGATATCGTCTACAAGAACTTCGTGCATATGGGCATCGCCGCCGGCACGCCCACGGGCCTCGTGGTTCCGGTGATCCGCGACGTGGATGCCATGTCCTTCGCCGAGATCGAAAAGGCGATTGCCGAAAAGGGCAAGCGCGCCCGCGACGGCAAGCTTTCCATGGCAGAGATGCAGGGCGGCACCTTCACTATCTCCAATGGCGGCGTCTATGGCTCGCTCATGTCCTCGCCCATCCTGAACCCGCCGCAATCGGGTATCCTCGGGATGCACAAGATCCAGGAACGCCCCGTTGTGGTGAACGGCGAAATCGTCATCCGCCCGATGATGTACCTCGCCCTCAGCTACGACCACCGCATCGTCGACGGCAAAGGCGCCGTGACCTTCCTCGTGCGGGTGAAAGAGGCTCTGGAGGATCCACGGCGGCTGCTGATGGATCTGTAAGGATGGCCGGCGACACGGGACTCAAGCCGGGTGACGTGCATTGGGTGGTAGGCGTCAAAGATGCCTACCGCGCGGCTACCGGACGGACTGACTTCAATTCGACCGAAGCGCGCAAATGGCTCAACACCCTCGGGTTCACCGCATACAAACTGCCGCAGTCGGTTGACGTACTCGCCATTGATCGTGAGGAGCCATGACATTCCCAAGCGCCTCTAAACCGTTCAGCATGCAGGCCCCCAGTTGCCTGTCGCCCTCCACGCCACATCATTAGGTTGATCCACCAACCCAAAGGAGAAGCCCCATGTCCCTGCAACTGCTCTGTCGTTTCGAAGCCGGAAATGCGGCCTCGTGGCAATCGGCCTATGATGAGAAATCCGAGGAACGCGGCAACGCGGGCCTCTCGCAGCTTCAGATCTGGACCGGGGCGGATACCGGATCGGCGATCTGGGTTCTGTTCGCGGTGAATGACCGGGGCAAGGCGCAGAAATGGCTCGACGGGCCAGCGCGGCTTTCCGATGGCCAGATCGCCGAGGCACATTTCCTCAAGACCGCCTGACCCAAGGATGATCCCACGCGCATGACCCCCGAACTTACCGCCCTGACCCTCGCCGCCCTGTTGCAGGTGGTCCAGTTCACCCTGATGGCCGTCCCGGCCAATCTGGAGCTGGGCCCCGGCAAGACACTCGGCCCGCGCGACCCGGAGCGTGTCGGGGATCTGCGCGCGCAGGTCAGCGTCCGGACCGGGCGGCTATACCGCGCGCTGGACAATCATTTCGAGGGGCTGATCCTCTTTGGCATCGCCTGCGGCGTCATCGCGATCAGCGGGCAATCCACTCCGGTGACGGCGGCCTGCGCCTGGATCTATCTGATCGCCCGCGTGCTGTATGTCCCGGCCTATGCCTTTGGCTGGACCCCGTGGCGCAGTTATATCTGGGCCGCGGGTTTCCTCGCCACGGTGATCATGCTTTTCGCGGCGCTGGTATGAGCATGTCCCACACCGACATTTCGCGGCATACAAGAGTCATACACTTGTCATACGCAAATCACACACCCGCAATACAGCAAGGAGCACCCTATGGCATCCTATGACGTGATCGTAATCGGCTCAGGCCCCGGCGGCTATGTTGCCGCGATCCGGGCCGCGCAGCTTGGCCTCAAGACCGCCTGCGTGGAGGGGCGCGAAACGCTTGGGGGGACCTGTCTCAACATCGGCTGCATCCCGTCCAAGGCCCTGCTGCATGCCAGCCATCAACTGCATGAGGCGGAGCACAACTTCGCCAAGATGGGCCTCAAGGGCAAAAGCCCTTCGGTCGACTGGAAACAGATGCTCTCCTACAAGGATGACGTGATCGGCCAGAACACCAAGGGTATTGAATTTCTGTTCAAGAAGAACAAGATAGACTGGATAAAAGGCTGGGGATCCATCCCTGAGAAGGGCAAGGTCAAGGTCGGAGATGAGGTGCACGACGCCAAGAACATCATCGTGGCGACCGGCTCCGTTCCCACCGCCCTGCCCGGCGTTGAGGTCGATGAGAAGATCGTCGTGACCTCCGAAGGGGCGCTCAAGCTTGGCAAGATCCCTCGGAAGATGGTCGTCATCGGCGCCGGTGTCATCGGGCTGGAACTCGGGTCCGTCTATTCCCGGTTGGGCGCCGAGGTGAAAGTGATCGAGTTTCTCGACACCATTACCCCGACCATGGACGCAGAGGTTCAAAAGAGCTTCAAGAAGATTCTTGAAAAGCAAGGGCTTGCCTTCGTTCTCGGGGCCGCGGTGCAGGGGGTCGAAACTTCCGGCGGCAAGGCCAAGGTCACCTACAAACTGCGCAAGGATGACAGCGAGCATGTCGAAGACGCCGATGTCGTCCTCGTCGCAACGGGGCGCAAACCCTACACCGACGGGGTCGGGCTTGAAGCGCTTGGCGTCGAATTGACCGACCGGGGCATGATCAAGACCGACGATCACTGGCGCACCAATATCGAGGGCATCTACGCCATCGGCGACGCGATCGCCGGCCCCATGCTGGCCCACAAGGCCGAGGATGAAGGCATGGCCGCCGCCGAGGTTATTGCCGGAAAGGCCGGCCATGTGAACTATGGCGTGATCCCCAGCGTGATCTACACACACCCCGAGGTCGCCTCTGTCGGCAAGACCGAAGCCGAGCTGAAGGACGAAGGCCGCGCCTTTAAGGCGGGCAAGTTCTCCTTCATGGGGAATGGCCGGGCCAAGGCGAATTTCGCGGCGGACGGGTTCGTAAAGATCCTCGTCGACAAGGACACCGACCGGATTCTCGGGTGCCACATCATCGGCCCGAGTGCGGGTGATCTGATCCATGAGATCTGTGTTGCTATGGAATTCGGAGCCTCTGCCGAGGATGTCGCGCTGACCTGTCACGCGCACCCGACTTATTCCGAAGCCGTCCGAGAGGCGGCGCTTGCCTGCGGCGACGGTGCAATTCACATGTAAACGTAATGGGTGGGGGCCGCGCAGACTTGGCGGCCCCCGCTCTTAACCCTGCGGCTCGCGTTCGCCGAAGATCGCCGAGCCCACGCGCACATGGGTCGCGCCTTGGCGAATTGCCTTGCCGTAGTCGCCACTCATCCCCATCGACAGCCCTTCCAGCCCGTTGCGCTGCGCCAGCTTCTTGAGCAGCGCGAAATGAAGTGCGGCCTCCTCCTCGACCGGCGGGATGCACATCAACCCGATCACGGGAAGGCCCAGATCGCGGCATTCCGAGATCAGCGCACCCACATCATCCGGTGTCACCCCTGCCTTCTGCGGCTCTTCGCCTGTGTTCACTTGAACGAAGAGTTCGGGGCAACGCCCGATTTCATCCGCGATGCGGGCGATGGTCCGGGCGATCTTTGGGCGGTCCACCGTGTGGATCACATCGAAAAGCTCCATGGCCTGCCGGGTCTTGTTGCTCTGCAACGGTCCCAGCAGGTGCAATTCGACCCCATCGAATTGTTCTCGGAGCGACGGCCACTTCTCCGCAGCCTCCTGAACACGATTCTCACCATAGACCCGGTGCCCCTGTTGCAGAGTTGCAACAACACGCTCGACAGGTTGTACCTTCGAGACTGCAATGAGCGTGACCGAACCTGCGGCACGCCCTGCGGCACGCTCCTCCTCCGATATCGACTCTCGAACGCTATCCAAGGACATGAAAGCTCCCCTATTTCATTGACGTCTGCCGCTTGAAGACTAGCCTTTGGTGCCGGAATGGCCAATCGCCAGCGGTGAAGCAGTGTGTGTCCGATCTGCATCATCTGGTCGAGGGTGGATTTCCACGGGGCGGCAAATCGTTGACCCCGAGTATCCGTTGGGCGCAAACACTTGGTCAATGCCGGGGCAAACTGGCATTTCAAGAGAATGCAACACGAGGGATACTAATGAAACGCATCCTCCTTACCTCGACCGCCCTGGTCGCCTTCGCAGGCGCCGCGGCAGCCGACATCTCCTGGTCCGGCGCTGCCGAACTGGGCTTCAATGACGATCTCGAAGACGGCGTCTATGCCGACATCGACATCGACCTGTCCGCTTCTCAGGAACTCGACAACGGCGTTACCGCGACGTTGACCTACGGTTTCGAGCTTGAAGACAGCGACGGCCCGAACGATCTCGACGGTGACAACTACTCCACCGACGACAACGTAACGCTCTCCCTGACGTCCGAAATGGCTTCCATGGTCGTTGGCGACACCACGTTCGCTGCCGAGAACTACTGGAACGGCGTGACGAACATGGAAGAAGACAACTTCTCCGAAGCTGATGGCGAATTCGTCATCCGCGGCGAAGTTATGTACAACACCATCACCGCAGGTGTTTCCTACATCGTTCACACCGACGAAGTCGCCGACGGCGGCAACGGCACCGGTGAGCTCGACCAGCTGTCCTTCGGCGCAACCGGTGACTTCTCCGGCGTGTCCTTCAGCGTTGCCTACCAGGAAGAAGCCGACGAAGCGTATGACGCGGACTTCAACGGCGACTTCTACACCACCGAAGTTTGGGGTGTATCTGTTGGCACGACGATCAGCGGCGCAGACGTTCTGTTCGCTTACGCTTCCGAAGACGACGAAGATTCGATCGGTGTCGAAGCAACCATGCCTGTCGGCCCCGTATCGGTCACAGCGTTCTACGTTGCTGAATCCCGCGACGAAGGCACCGACGACGACGTTGACGAAGATGGCGAAGACAACTACGGCCTCATCGTTGCGTATGCTGACGGCCCCTTCTCCGTTGACGCATTCTTCCACGGCGGCGGCGACGAAGATGCTGGCATCCACCTCGGCTACGACGTTGGCAACGGCCTGATGCTCTACGCTGGCTACTCCGACGACGACGGCCAGTACGTTGCAGGTGAGTACGACCTCGGCGGCGGCGCATCCTTCCTCGTCTCCTATGCAGAAGACGAAGACGATGAAGAGAACGACGAGATCGGTCCGCAGGAATACTACCACGGCACCACTCTGGCTCTGAACCTCGCGTTCTAAGCCATACCGGTTGTACGATCTTAGGGAGCGGTCCTTCGGGGCCGCTCCTTTTTCGTTTTCGCCGTTTCGCAAAGCGGCGCAAAGGCTTCGCGGTTTCTGTGGGCCAATTCTCCTTGTTCGACCCAGACCGCTTCGCTACAGATGGGTCGTTCCAAGACGGGGGAGAACTGACGTGACCGCAATGCCCAGACGCCTTGTTATGGCTGCCCTGCCCCTTTTACTGGCGGCCTGTGGCGGCATCGGAAGCCTCGGGCTCGGGGGCAGCGCGCCAAATGCCACGCAGGAGGCGACGCGCGTCCGCGGCGGCGAGGTCGTGGCGGTCAACCGGTATCTCTGGGCGGCCTCCCTTGATGTACTTGATTTCCTGCCCATCAGCGCGATCGATCCCTATACGGGCGTCATCTCCACGGGCTACGGCACGCCTCCG
Source organism: Poseidonocella pacifica (assembly GCF_900111875.1). Lineage (GTDB taxonomy): Bacteria > Pseudomonadota > Alphaproteobacteria > Rhodobacterales > Rhodobacteraceae > Poseidonocella > Poseidonocella pacifica. The sequence goes on along the minus strand of NZ_FOJU01000005.1, from coordinate 388,392 downwards.
GGCGGGGGCCGCGCCTATCGCGCCACCGTACATATCAGCGATCCGGCCCTTGATGCGCGCGCCCTCTCAGTTGCCCTGCAAACCAGTTCGGGACCTGTGAGCGCGGCAACCGCCCGCGCTGTTGAGGATGCCATCCTGACCCGTGCGCGGCAATTGCGGGTACAAGACGGACGTCTCTGATACCGCGCGGGCTGGACCACCGCGCGCGGGCGCACTATCACCGCCCAAAGACAGACGTGTGAGAAGAGGGACGCCCAATGTCGCGCTATTCCGCTGCCGAAATCGAAGCCAAGTGGCAGCAGGCCTGGGATGAGGCTGGCACATTCACGGCCACCCGCGAAGGGGACAAACCCAAATACTATGTGCTGGAGATGTTCCCCTATCCGTCGGGGCGCATCCACATGGGTCATGTGCGCAACTACACGATGGGCGACGTCATCGCGCGCTACAAGAAGAGCACGGGCCACAATGTCCTGCACCCCATGGGGTGGGACGCTTTCGGGATGCCGGCGGAAAATGCCGCCATGGCCATCGGCGGGCACCCCAAAGACTGGACCTATGACAACATCGCCGACATGCGCGCCCAGATGAAGCCGATGGGCTGGTCGCTCGACTGGTCCCGCGAATTGGCCACCTGTGATCCGGAATACTACGGCCAGCAACAGGCGCTCTTTATCGACTTTCTCGACGCCGGACTGGTGTATCGCAAGAACGCGGTGGTCAACTGGGATCCGGTGGACATGACCGTGCTCGCCAACGAGCAGGTTATCGACGGCAAGGGTTGGCGCTCTGGCGCGGATGTGGAACGCCGTGAGCTGACACAGTGGTTCTTCAAGATTTCCGATATGTCGGAGGAACTGCTGGACGCCCTCGACGGGCTGGACGACTGGCCCGCGAAGGTCAAGCTGATGCAGGCCAACTGGATCGGCAAGTCGCGCGGGCTGCAATTCAGTTTCAGCCTGATCGACGGCCCGCATGGCATGGACCGGGTCGAAGTCTACACCACCCGGCCCGATACGCTGATGGGTGCGTCTTTTGTCGGGATCTCCCCCGACCATCCGCTTGCAAAGCAACTCGAACGTGAGAACCCGGAGATCGCGGCCTTCTGCGCCGATTGCCGCAAGGGTGGCACCACCGCCGAGGCGATGGAAACGGCGGAGAAAAAGGGTTTTGATACCGGCCTGAAGGTCATGCACCCGTTCGACAACGATTGGGAGCTGCCCGTCTATATCGCCAACTTCATCCTGATGGACTACGGCACCGGGGCGATCTTTGGCTGCCCTGCGCATGACCAGCGCGACCATGATTTCTGCGTGAAATACGATCTGCCCATCGTGGATACCTTCCTCCCGCTCGAAGGGGAGTACGATATTCAAGCAGAGCCATTCGTTCCTCCAAAGAGCGAAACGGTCCGCTACACCCGCCCCATTGCAGGTGGCGAGACGCAGACCGGCGACGACGCTGTGGAGGCCGCTGTCGATTTTTGCGAGGCAAATGGTGTCGGTCAGGGGGTGACGAAATACCGCCTGCGGGACTGGGGGCTTTCGCGCCAACGCTACTGGGGTTGCCCGATCCCGGTCGTGCATTGCGAAACCTGCGGAGTGGTGCCCGAGGCCAAGGAAAATCTGCCCGTCAAATTGCCCGACGATGTCAGCTTTGACGTGCCCGGCAATCCGCTGGATCGGCACCCGACATGGCGCGATTGCACCTGTCCGAAATGCGGAAGCCCCGCGCGCCGTGAAACGGATACGATGGACACGTTCGTTGACAGTTCGTGGTATTTCGCCCGCTTCACCGCCCCGCATGCCGATACCCCCGCGGACATGGCCGAGGCCGAATACTGGATGAATGTGGACCAGTATATCGGCGGAATCGAGCATGCGATCCTTCACTTGCTTTATTCGCGCTTTTTCGTACGCGCCATGATCCAGACCGGACATCTGCCCGCAAAATGCGCCGAGCCGTTCAACGCGCTTTTCACCCAAGGCATGGTCACGCACGAGATTTACCAGACGAAGGATGCCGAGGGGCGGCCGGTCTATCACCTGCCCGAGGATGTGACTGACGGAAAGCTGAGCGACGGCACCGAGGTAGAGATCATCCCCTCGGCCAAGATGTCGAAGTCGAAGAAGAATGTCGTCGACCCGGTCAACATCGTGTCGGCCTTCGGCGCGGATACGGCGCGCTGGTTCGTTCTGTCCGACAGCCCGCCGGAGCGGGATGTTGAATGGACGGCTGCCGGCGCTGAAGCGGCGCACAAGCACCTGTCGCGGGTATACCGCATCGTCACGGAGATCATCGGAACCGATACCGCCGCGAATGATGAGGATCAGACGCTGATCCGCGAGACGCACAAGGCGATCTTCGACGTCACCGGCGATATCGAAAGCTTTGGTTTCAACGCGGCGATCGCGCGACTCTATGCCTTTACCAACGCGCTCTCGAAATCGGGCGCAGGAACCGATGCCAAACGTCAGGCGGCGCGAACCCTTGCGCAGTTGATGGCACCGATGACCCCGCACCTGTCCGAAGAACTTTGGACGATGCTGGGCGGCGACGGTTTGGTTGTCGACGCCCCGTGGCCCGCATTCGATGAGGCCATGCTGGTCGAAGATACCGTTACGCTCCCGATTCAGGTGAACGGCAAACGCCGTGGGGAGCTTGAGGTGCCGAAGGACATGGCCAAGGATGAGATCGAAAAGCTCGTCCTGTCTCATCCCGCTGTCATGCGCACTCTGGACGGGGCCGCGCCGAAGAAGGTCATCGTTGTGCCCGGGCGGATCGTGAATGTTGTGGCATGATCGACGCAGCTTTCTGGCGTTGCTGGGCGCGGGCGGTCTTTCTGCCTGTGGGTTTCGCCCGGTCTACGGGCCGGGTGGCAACGCCGGTCGCCTCACCGGTACAGTTGCCATCGACACGCCCACCGACCGGGATGAGTTCCTGCTCAGGGCGCGGCTTGAAAACCGTTTGGGTCCAGCAACTGATGCGCTGTACGGCCTCAGCTACGATCTGACCCTCTCCTCCGACGGCGTTGCGGTCACGAGCGATCAATCCACAACCCGCTACCAGATTGAGGGAGAAATCATTTTCTCCCTCCGAGATCTCGCCAGCGGCGAGATTCTCACATCCGGGCGTGTGCGGAACTTCACCGGATATTCCACCACTGGCAGCACGGTTGCGACCCTTTCCTCCGAGAGAGACGCCAAAGCCCGTCTCATGACAATCCTGGCCGATGCGATCGTCGCCCGCCTGATTGCCTTGCCGGAATGAAACTCACGACGCGGGATGCTCTGCGCTATTTCGCACGGCCAGAGCCGGAGCGAGCCGGGTTGCTGATCTATGGCGGCGATGCAATGCGGGTCGCGCTGCGCCGGCAGGAGGTTATCGCCGCGCTGATCGGTCCGAAAGGCGAAGAGGAAATGCGCCTCACCCGCCTACAGGCGAGCGATCTGCGCAAGGATCCGGCCGCCCTGTCCGATGCGATCAAGGCGCAGAGTTTCTTCCCGGGGCCGCGTGTCGCCTTCCTCGAAGAGGCCACCGAACAGCTTGCGCCCAAGATCCTCCCCGCGTTGCAGGATTGGGGGCCGGGCGATGCTCAGGTCATCGTCACCGCCGGGCAACTCAAGCCCACGTCGAAGCTCCGCAAATTCTTCGAAGGGCATCGCAACGCCTATGCTGTCGGGATCTATGACGATCCGCCCTCGCGGGAGGAAATCGAAGCCTCCCTTCGCACCGCCGGATTGAATGACATTTCCAGCGACGCGATGGCCGACCTCGTGGGCTTGTCCCGGGCCCTCGATCCGGGCGATTTTCGGCAAACGCTGGAGAAAATCTCTCTTTACAAGATAGGGGATGAAGCGCCGCTTTCGCCCGAGGATATTGCTGCCTGCGCCCCGGTCTCTACCGAAGCTGCTGTCGATGACCTGCTGCACGTTGTTGCCGAAGCCCGGATCGGGGAGCTTGCCTCGGTCATGTCACGGCTGCGCGCCCAAGGTATCAACCCGACGTCGATCTGCATTGCGGGAATGCGCCATTTCAAGACCCTCTACGCCGCTGCGTCGGATCCCGGCGGCGCCTCGGTCGGGATCGGCAAGGTGCGCCCTCCCGTCAACGGACCGCGCCGGAACCGGATGGCCCAGCAGGCCTCCAGTTGGGGGGCATTCAAACTGCAAGACGCACTCGAAACGCTGACGGATCTTGATCTCAAGCTACGCTCGGCCGCTCAAACGGCCCCAGCAGCGGAGTTGGTTGAGCGGGCGATGATACGCCTCGCCATGCTCAATCGGGAACGCAGATAGAATTCAGGTCCGCAGGTTCCGCGCGCTTTCCTTGATCGCATCGTATTGCCCCGAGGGACGGAACCGCCAGAGATAGGATTCCAGCACTGCTTCAGAGGCTGTCGGCACGATCCCAAGCTCCGCAAAGCCCCGAGCGCCTTCGGAAACCACGTTATCGTTCCGCAGGTTGGCGACCTGATCACGCGTGATCGGAGCGGTGAAAAGCCCCCCGGTGAGAGACTGGGCAAAGCCCAAGCCACCAGCTATGATATTGGCAAGGCCGAAGGGAATATCGGCGATGAACCTGCGCCGACGGATCACCTTGAGCATCTGCTGCATCAACTCGCGGAAGGTATTCACATCCGGGCCGCCAAGTTCAAAGACCCCCGGCCCAGCCTTCCCAAGAACGCCGAGAACCGCTGCGTGCGCGACATCGTCGACATAGACCGGCTGAAATTTGGTTTCGGCCCCGACAACCGGCAGCACCGGCCCGAGGCGGGACATGGAAGCGAAACGGTTGAAGAAGGAATCTTCCGGCCCGAAGATGATCGAGGGGCGCAGGATAACGGCATCGGGCATATGGCGGAGCACTGCGGCCTCGCCCTCTGCCTTGGTGCGCGCATAGGCGCTCTCACTGTCTGCGTCCGCACCAATTGCAGAGATGTGGACCATGCGCGCAATCCCATGCGCGGCTGCTACACGTGCGATCCGCTCAGCGCCTTCGGCCTGAACCGACTCGAACGTGTTCTTGCCGCTCTCTGCAAGTACACCCACACAATTGACCACCGCATCCGCGCCGCGGGTTGCCTCGGCCACGCTTTGATCATCGCGGATATTGCAGAAAACCGGTTCAACCTGTCCCACGACACCATAGGGCCGTACGAACATCGCTTCGTTGGGACGGCGCACCGCGACGCGAACGCGCCAGCCTTCCTTGGCCATACGCCGAGCGATGTGGCGCCCGACAAAGCCGGACCCGCCGAATATCGTGACTAGCTTGGACATGGCTACATTCTCCCGCGCGAGGTTTTCCCTTCTGGTCATAGCCCCGCTGCAGACCTGAGACAAGGCACGAGAATACCCCCAAAATCGCATTGACAGCGGCATGCTCCCCAACTAAATGGCGTCCTCACGACACCTGCCCAGGTGGCGGAATGGTAGACGCGCTGGCTTCAGGTGCCAGTGGCCGCAAGGCCGTGGAGGTTCGAGTCCTCTCCTGGGCACCAAATCACCCCAATTTGCTGTCTCATACCGTGAAGCCCACTTCATGATGCTCACTCGGATCTTGATCCAGCCGGCTCAGTGGTATCTATTCCTTTCCGCTAGATCACAGATTCACGGCGCGCCCGGAGCACCCAAGTTGCGGTACGGCGCGATACGTCGTCCACGTTCCTCGGCTATGAGATCCCATGAATGACGCCCCAATCTGATTCCAGCGCGGTTCCAGAGACCTAAACACTCATTCGGTCGCCAAATACGTTTGTGCAATCCCGGATTGCCCGCGCACTGCGAGTGGCGGCTGGATGATTTGGCCACCCCTTCCATCGCAATGCCCGGGCCCTTGATCCCTATCCGGTGATGTCGCGGATTGCTGTCATCACCTCGGCGACGTGAGCGCCGTCGCGGGCCGCGGGGTTTGGCTGCCCGAAGTCTCCTCGATCATTGTCGAAATAGCGGCCCGTCGCTTGGGCAAACTCCTCCGACAGCGCGGCACGGCGCAAGATATCGGCGCCTTGTCCCAGGTCGCTGCCCGCTACGCCAAAGCCTTCCTTCACCATCTTCGACGCCAGAAGGGACCCGGGGTTCACGGCTACGAAGACTGGCCCTCTGGGAAGGGATTTGGCCATTTCCTGCGTCCAGATCGTGAGTGCAAGCTTGCTCTGCGCATAGGCGCCCATATCGTCAAGTTCTCGTTTGCCGCGAAGCGCCTGCACATCCACCGGGGCCTGTGCCGCCGAGGACAGGTTGACCACGCGGCCCTCGGGTGGAATGACCACCAGCAGCCGTTGGGTAAGCAGATACGGCGCGATGGTGTTGACGACAAAACGCAAATCCAACCCCTCAAGCGTGCGGCTCTGGGGCGCCTTGAGAACACCGGCGTTGTTGATCAGAACGTCTATCCGAGAATGGTTGGCGATAATATCCGCCGCCATTTTCTCCACCTCTTCCAAACGTGAGAGGTCGGCAAGGTAGGTTTCCGGCGTGCCGCCCAGCTCGTTCGCCGCCGCCTCCAGTTTATCAGCGCTGCGTCCATGGAGCAGCACCTCGTGGCCTTCGCTGGCAAGCGTCTTGGCAGTCAGAAGGCCAATGCCGTCGGTCGCGCCGGTGATGAGGATGGTTTTAGACATTGTGCTTTTCCTAGCTTGTGAATTCGGGCAGGATCTCCGCCGCCAGCCGTTGCATGGTCGTCTCGACCTCGGCCCCGTTGAACCGCAGATTCAGCGCGACATGATTGATCCCAAGCCGCCGCAACTCACTCAGATAGCGCCGGAGGTACTCTGTGCCCGATTGAAAACCCAAATGGATGGGTCTGGGTGGCGCATCCGCCCGATCGACAAGGTCGATATAGAGCGATTGCATCACGGGTTTGTCGGGCAAGCCCGCCTCATGGATCTCGCGTCGGTATGCGGTCACCACCCGCTCTTGCGCCGCCGCATCGCGCGGATAGGTCATCCAGCCGTCACCGTTGCGCGCGACCCAGCCGGGCGATTGCTGGCTGCCGCCGGTGATGAGTAACGGCAACTGACCGCCCTCAGGCTTGGGCAGCATGTCGATACCGCCAGAGAGCGTGCCCTGCGCCGAGGCATGCTGCGGATACGTCTCCGCCATTGCACGAATGTAGTCGACGCTGTCGCGGAACCGTGCGCCCCGATCGTCGAAGCTCATGTTCAACGCCGGGTATTCATCGGGCCGGTCCCCCGATGCGACACCGAGCAACAAACGCCCTCCCGAGAGCATATCGGCCGAGGCCGCAGCCTTGGCCACATGCGCCGGATGGCGCAGCGGCAACACGATGCTCGCCACTCCCAACGCGATATCCCGCGTCACGGAGGCAAGCACGCCCAGATAAACGAAGGGATCGAAAACCTGCCCTGCATCACCAAAGGATGGAACGTTGAAGGGCACATCGCGCAGCCAAAGAGCGGAAAACCCCAGAGAATCCGCCAGTTGGGCGCGCTCTATATGACGCGCCATGTCCGGTACGGGGTTATGGCCATGCGCCTCCAGCGGCGATACGAGCCCGATACTCAACTGCCCCGGCCTAAAGACCCGACCAAAGGCTTGGTTGAGAGCTTGAAAACTCCCGGCATTCGTCTCGTCCCGCATTTTGTTTGTCCTCTCATCACCGGGCAAACCCGTGCTTCACATCCGCGTCAGGCGCCATGACACGATCTGGTCATGGCGAGCCTGAGTTATGAATCAAGGTCATCCTTTCCCTCGATCAACCAGTGAAAGCTGGTCGATCCGGCTTGGCGTGCTTCTCTGTGCGGAACATAGCTCGGATCGCTCATGAAGTTCTCCGCCGCCTGCTTTGAGGGCCATTCGATGACGATGCGAAGGGTCGCCGACCGCTCAGGGCCCTCAACCTGCTCATGGCTGGTTGTCCGCGCCAGATACTTGCCGCCGTGCTGCGCGACCAAGCGGTTGGCAGCGGGAAGGTAGCCTCCGATCCAGTCTTCGCTTGTGGGTGATACTTCGAGAATTGAGTAATGAGTCATGTCGATTTCCTTTGTCGCAACCGCACCACGCGATCCTTCAGCCGGGCTTGGCGCCGGTGTTCATCAGTTATCCCTTGCCTGAATCGCAAGAAACAGGAGAGATCGGAGTTCAGTTTTTCGATATGGGATATAATCGGATGGATACGGACAATCTCCGCCTCTTTGTCCTGGCGGCCGAACGACTGAATATCTCAGCGGCGGGACGAGAACTCGGCCTTGCCCCGGCGGTCGCGAGCGCCCGTTTGGCAAAACTGGAATATGAGGTTGGGGCCGAACTTCTGCGGCGCACCACCCGCAAGGTGTCGTTGTCGATCGAAGGATCGGATTTCCTCCCCTATGCCCGTGAAATTCTGGCGCAAGCCGATGCGGCGAAGGCCGTTCTTGGCGGTCCGGACGCCGGTGCCAAGGGAACGTTGCGCTTCGCAGCACCCAGCAGTTTCGCACAACTGCACATCATGCCCTTGCTGCCGCAGTTTCACGCGCAATACCCCGATCTGACGCTGGATCTGCGGCTTTCGGATACGCGCTTCGACGCGATCGAGGGCAGCTTTGATCTGGCGCTGCGCAGTGCCCCGCTGACGGACAGCAGCCTGAAGGGACGCAAACTGGCGGATGATACGCGTGTTCTATGCGCCTCCCCGGCCTATCTGGAAACCCACGGCATACCTGCGGCACCGTCCGACTTGGTGGGCCATCACCTGATCGCCTGGAGCAGCCTTGAGCCTCGGGAACTGATCAATTCAACTGGGAATATTGCCATTCTCAGCCCCGCCAATATGACATGCCGGACCATTCTGGATGACGGCGACGCACAGCGCGAAGCGACCATCGCAGGGGCCGGCCTCTCGATGAATTCGCTCTGGAACGTGGCGCATGAGATCGCCACCGGACGGCTCATCCGTCTTCTGCCAGACTGGGTAATGAACGACCGATCGGTGCTTTGGCTTGTCTATCCACGATCAAACGTCCTGACACCCAAGACCCGAATTTTCATGGATTTTCTGATCGAACATTTGGGCAATCGCACGGAATGGACCAGCTAGGATGCGCGGTGCGATGGCTCAACTGGGCAAGTATTCGCCGCTCCACCCTTCGCTCAACTGGCCGGACTTCAACATGCGCTCGATGGCCGCCTCCGAATAGCCCAGATCGCCAAGGATTTTTCGCGTCGAGGCGCCGAACTTTTCGGTTGGCGGCAGCACAAATACCCGCCCGCGTATGGAGCGGACTGCATAGGGGTCGAGCTGGATGACCTCGTGCCCGCTGGGGTGATCGGCGTAGTGCGTAAAGGAATAACTGCCCCGCGTCGTCCCCGGAGCGCCGTCAGGCTCGGACAGGTTCTCGGAGCGCAGCGCGTCGATGTTGTTACAGATCGCGCAGCCAATATCGGCGGCCCGCAAGCGCGCCACCCACTCGGTCGCCGGATGCATTTGAAACACCCCTGCGAGAAAGGCTGCACGGTCGTCAACGGGAACATCGGGCAGGTCTTCGAGGCCTTCGACCTTGCCGAACCTCGGTAGGTCCGCCTCATAGGCGCTGAGCAGGATATAGACCCCCGATGCGGTGCTGTAGAACCGGCTGAGCGGGTCATACCCGTTCACCTCGGGGCCGGAAGGTTCGTCGAACAGCCCCCTTCCGCGATAATCATATGCGAAAGGTATTTGCAGCAGCCCGCTATTGGCGCTGAGCGATGTGCGCCCGCGACCGATCCGGCCGAACCGATGCTTCTGGTACAACGCAGCAGCCACCGCCAACGCGCCGCCAAAGCCGCACATCACGTCGATCGTACCGACATGGGCGTGTTCCTCGGGTCGGTCCATCGCACCGCCGAAACGCAGCATGATGCCTGTCGTCGCCTGCACCAGATCATCGTAGCCGATGTAGTCGGTCCGCACGCCGCGCCGCACACCGCTGAAGCAATCAAGTTTGCAGAAGATCGCCTCCGGGTTCAGCTTGCGCAGACTTTCGGCATCCAATCCCATCCGTTTGATCTGGCTATCCGGCGCATTCCAAAAAATCACATCGACCGATTTCACCAGATCCTCAAAGACCTTGCGACCATGTTCGGATTTCACATCCGCGAGGATCGACGTTTTGCCCCGACCCTGACTGAGGCCATAGATCACTGTGTTCCAACTGTCGTAGAGCGGTTTTGCGGGGTCGAGCTTGATAACCTCGGCCCCGAACCGCGCCAGATAGCTGGCGGCATGGGGCCCCGCGATTACGTTGCACAAATCCAGAACGCGGACACCTGACAGCCATCCGTCCTGTTCGATCGCCTCCTCGGGGCCGGGAATTTCCGTTCGCAACTTGCGCAGTACTTTCAACGCCTCGTCGAATTCCACCCACCGGCGCGGTTCGGGGCTCAGCGCCTCTTCGCCGCTTTCCTCCATCCAGACCACCGGTCCGGGCTGGGTCATCTCGCCGTATTCCGGATCCCAGACATCGATCATCAGGCCCGATGCTTCGGCGTATTCGTCGTTGATCCATTCCTGTAGCCAGCGCTGCGGTGCGCCCGGGATCCCCGCTCGGCCGAACATGCGCTTCCACTCGTGCGAGGTGCGGGTCATGAAGACCTCTTTCATCCGCGCAGCGATCTTGTCAGCCCAGTGCTTAGGCATCGGATAGACGCCAAGCGATGTGCCCGTCTCCCACTCCGACTGGGGTTTGTAGGTATCGTCCTCCTCCTGAAGCCCCTCTTCGATCATCTCATCATAGAGGCCCAGCACTTCGAGACAGCGGCGTGCATGATGTTTGTGGCTCGGACACACCACGTAAAACATCCGCCCATCCTTGCACATGTAGCTGCGGAAGAAGGGATCGAGCAGTTCCTGAAGATCCTCGTAGGAAACGTTCATCGGCAGGCCCTCCACCCGGCGCCGTTCGATCTCAATCTCGCGCTGGGTAAGATAGCGGGCGGGCATGTCCGACACCTTGATGGAATTGTAGCAGAGCCCCTCCATGACCGCTGCGGCAAGTGGGACTTCGATCTGATCTCCGAGGCCCGTCACCTGCCGCGATTGCAGCGCCAGAACCGTGGCCGAGGCCGCGATCTGCGATGCATAGGCGGATGACAGTGGCAAGGGCGAGAACGACGGGTTCAGGCCCATCAGCACCCGATTGAGCCCCATGTCGGTAAAGACACCCGAACTGGCGGCAACGACACTCTCGAAAGCGCGCAACTCTCGGCGCTCCGCATCGTTCGAGGCAAAGCCGGGCAGCGAGACCGTGATTAACTCGGGCCGATCCTCCCGCATGGCGGCGAAATCGATCCCCAGCGCAGCCAGCTTACCGGGGCGGAAATTCTCCACGATGATATCCGCCTCGGCGCAGAGCGATTGCGCGTGTGCCAACCCGTCTTCGGTTTTCAGATCAAGCGTCACGATCAGCTTGTTCCGCATCAGCGCGGCATTGGCGGGGCTGTCCCACATCGGGCCGCCCGGCGGGTCGATATGCACCACCGTCGCGCCCAGATCACCAAGCAGCATCGCTACGGCAGGGCCTGCAATGTACTGCCCAAAATCGACCACCTTGACCCCGGTGAGGGGCAGCTTTGAAAACGATGAGCGCATGTTTCCTCCAAAGGACAAGGTGCTGCAGGGCTATTCGCCGGCGAGGATCCAGCGGGCCGCCTTTTCCGCGATCATCAATGTCGGGGAATTGGTGTTTCCGCTGGTAATTTCGGGCATGATACTGGCGTCCACCACACGAAGTCCGGCCACCCCCTTGAGCCGCAGGTGGGGATCAAGCACGGCGCTTTCATCGTCCGCGCGCCCCATCTTCACGGTGCCCACGGGATGAAAGATCGTGTTCGCGATGTCACCGGCCAGTTTGGCAAGGTCTTCGTCGCTTTGGAACTGAGGGCCGGGTTTGAATTCCTCTGGTTGGTAGGGCTGCATCGCTGGCTGCGACATGACTTGGCGCACCTGTCGCAGGCTATCGGCGGCAACCTTGCGGTCATCTTCCGTGGCGAGATAGTTGGGAGAGATCATCGGCGCATCCCGAAAGTTGGCCGATCGGATGCGCACATGGCCGCGACTCGATGGGTTGAGGTTGCAAACGCTGACAGTCATCGCCGGGAAGGCATGCAGCGGCTCTCCGAAGGCATCGAGGCTAAGCGGCTGCACGTGATATTCTAGGTTGGCATGACTTCGCGACGGGTCGGACCGTGTGAAGGCCCCGAGTTGGCTGGGTGACATGCTCATCGGCCCCGAGCGCTTCAACAGGTACTCCGCCCCGATCATTGCCTTTCCCAACAGGTTGGCTGCCACCGTATTCAGGGTACGTGTGCCCGCAACCTTGTAGACTGCCCGGATTTGCAGGTGGTCCTGCAGGTTTTCCCCCACAGGGGCATCGCGCAGCACCCCGATCCCATGCGATTGCAGCAACGACGCAGGGCCGATCCCCGACAGTTGCAGAATCTGCGGCGAGTTGATCGCTCCTGCGGAAAGCACCGTTTCGCGCCGCGCGGTCACCGTCATCACCTGCCCTTTGTGATTCACCTGCGCGCCAGTACATCGCAGCACCCCATCGGCATCGGTGTGGAAGGTCAGCTTCTCGACTTGCGCTTCGGTCCAGACCGTCAGGTTCCGGCGTCCCTTGGCAGGGCGCAAGAAGGCCTTGGAGGTATTCCACCGCCAGCCCGACCGCTGATTGACATCAAAATAGCCGACGCCGGCGTTGTCTCCGCTATTGAAATCGTCGGTCTTCTCGATTCCCGCCTGCTCCGCCGCGTCGGCAAAGCTGTCGAGCACGTCCCAGCGTAACCGCTGCTTTTCCACACGCCATTCGCCCCCGTGGCCGTGCAGATCGGAGAAGCGGCTGTTACCGCCGGTCTCTGGATCAGCGCCCTCGTCCAGCTTGTAGTGATCCTCGTGGAGCTTGAAGTCGTTCAGAGATCGTTCCCAACCCCAGTCGGCCTCTCCGCTCAGCTCTGCCCAATTGTCGTAATCGCGCGCCTGCCCGCGCATGTAGATCATTCCATTGATCGACGAACAGCCCCCGAGCGCCTTGCCTCGCGGGTACCGCAGGGTCCGCCCGTTCAGGCCCTTGTCCGCTTCGGTGTTGTACATCCAATCGGTGCGCGGGTTGCCAATGCAATAGAGGTAGCCCACCGGAATATGGATCCACGGATAATTGTCGGATTTGCCCGCCTCCAGCAACAGCACCCTGTTGCCCCTATCCGCGCTGAGCCGGTTGGCCAGCAAACATCCCGCAGAGCCCGCCCCGACGATGATATAGTCGAACTGCGTTTCGGTATCCGCCATGTTGCCCACCCCTTTACCTTACCGTGCGGCGCACGAGGAGGATCGCCCGCTGCCGGCCACCTCGGCCCCGTGGGCCCGCCTCTCGCCAGCGAGATCCAAGCCTCCTCACGCGGCCTCCTCGTGCCGCTTCCTCGACAAGGGTGTAGGAACGCGGGGCGCAGTTTCCTAATGACAAATTTCTCGCCGCGATATTAAAGATCGTAATATGCAGAGATTGCAGAACGTGAACAGCATACTGGCTTTCGTGACCGTGGCGCGAGAGGGCAGCGTCTCCAAAGCGGCGGAGGTGCTCAACCTCACGCAGCCCGCAGTGACCCATCAGATCAAGCGGTTGACTGAAGAGACCGGCATTGCTCTTTTTACGCGCACCTCAAGGGGGCTCACCCTGACACCCGATGGCGCCGCGATCCTGCCCGAAGCACAACAGGTTCTGAGCGCTTTGGCTGAGTTTCGCCGCAGGGCGCGCAAACAAACGGGACAGGTATCTGGTACCTTGCGGATCGGCACGATCGTCGACCCAGAGTTCATACGTCTGGGGCCCCTGCTCAGCGCGTTGGGAAAGGCGCATCCAAATATAAGCGCCGAATTGGTACATGGGGTGAGTGGAGAGATCCTGGACAAGCTCAGGCGCCGCCAGATAGACGCGGGATATTACTTGGCCGCACCGGATGAAATAGGCGCAATCCCGTGCGGATTGCCGCTCCATGCAAAGAAGCTCGCCGATTTTGACTATCGGGTCATTGCCCCGCGCGGGTGGGAAGCCCGGATCGCCACGGCGGACTGGGCCGATCTGGCGGCCATGCCTTGGATCGGAACGCCGGAGGCTTCGGTCCATCACAGGCTATTGGCGAAGGTCTTCAGTGACCAAGGATGTACCCAAAGGATCGTTGCCCTCGTCGATCAGGAAGCGTCGATGCTGGAGATGGTCCGCGCCGGGGTCGGATTGAGCCTTTGCCGGGAGTCGATCGCCCTGCATCAGAGACAGTCTTTTGGGCTTGCCATATGCGAAACCCTGCGCATCCCGGCCTGTCTCGTCGCGCTGACGTTGGCGGAGAGGAAGGACAGCCCGGTAATCTCCGCGCTCTTCGGACAACTCGACGCTGTCTGGTAAAGGGGCGCACAACGAGGAGGTTTCGAAACGGGCAGCCCCATCGCTGAGTTTCTAGCATAGGCCAGATGATATGGGGCGTTTCCCCCGGTTTCTCAGGCTATTCCCGTCGACGCGGCAGCGAAGACATATTACGCCTCCCCCAAAGGGCCGATGAAGGCATCGGCGCAGCAATCGAATGACATAACAGGGAGGTCGTCATGGCTTTCAATCAACCGCTCGGCGGCAACGAAATGCCACGTTTCGGTGGGCTAAATACGATGATGCGGCTGCCATATCAGGAAACGGCCGAAGGGTTGGACGCCTGCTTCGTTGGTATTCCTATGGATATCGGAACCTCGCACCGGTCCGGGACACGTTTCGGGCCGCGCCATATTCGGGCCGAAAGCGCCATGATCCGCCCATACAACATGTGGACCAAGGTCTCGCCGTTCGATTCCCTCCAGATCGCGGACATCGGCGATATCGCCATCGACACGTTCGATCTGAAGCGGTCGGTGCAGATCATCGAAGAGGCCTACGACGGCATCCTCCGGCATGATGTGATCCCCCTGACGCTCGGCGGGGACCACACGCTCAGCTATCCGGTATTGAAGGCCATCGCCAAGAAGCACGGGCCGGTGGGCTTGGTGCATGTGGATGCCCATGCCGATATCAATGACCTGATGTTTGGCGAAAAGATCGCCCATGGCACGCCTTTTCGCCGCTCGCACGAGGATCAGTTGATCGACCCCGCGCGCGTCTGTCAGATTGGATTGCGCGCGACCGGATACGAAGCCGGGGACTTTGACTGGCCGCGCGAGCAAGGCTGGCGCGTGGTTCAGGCCGAGGAAATCTGGTACAAGTCGCTCGCGCCGCTGATGGAAGAAGTACGCGCCCAGATGGGCACCGGGCCGGTCTATGTGACCTTCGATATCGACAGCTTCGATCCTGCCTACGCGCCCGGCACCGGAACCGCCGAACCCGGCGGGCTCACCTCCCATCAAGGCATCGAATTGATCCGGGGGCTGTCAGGCCTGAACATCGTCGGCTGCGACCTCGTCGAGGTCTCACCGCCCTATGATCACACCGGCGCGACGGCAGTTCTAGCAGCAAATATCCTGTTCGAGATGCTCTGCGTTTTGCCCGGAGTCAAAGCGCGCGCCTGATCTTGCAACGTAAGCGGCCAGTCCGCGAATGCAATCGGGAGGCCCGCCGTCCGGCGCGAGCCTCCCGCATCCGGTGCTGTCGCAGGCCGGTGATACCGATGGCCACCTTGACCCCCGAACCGCCTCGACACCGGGGCTTCCCTAACGCTGGCAGGCGGGCCGCGAAAACCGAAGGTTGCGTCGCTGCTCGTGCGGGCAGAAGCGCGTTTGCCGCGCTTCGCCACGGGACGACGCGATCATTCCTCGGCGTAGATTTCCCGGATGTCGTCCAGCATCAAGCGAGCCGCCAAGATGCCGCCAGCGGTGTTCCAGATCGCATCGCTGACCTCATGCACCTTACCTGATTTCACCGCTGAGAGAGATTGCCAGAGCGGATCGGAAAGCACGTCCTGCGCTGCGGCGTTGCCTTCACCGTTACCTGTCTCCCACGTGAACCAGAAGATCCGGTCGCCATCCATGTCTGGAATGCTCTCCTTGCCGGTGCGGATCGCAAATTCTTCCACATTCTGGTTGTCGGGCCGGTCGAACCCGACATCGCGCAGCAGAACGCCTGAGAAACTGTCGAGTTGATAGATGCGGATCTGCCCCGGCAGGAAGCGGATCACCGAAACCTTTTCCTTCAGGTGGTCGCCGAGGTCGGCGGCGAGCGCAGCCACTTGTTGATCGTAATCCGCAATCGCAGCCTCGCCCTCCTCGGCCCGCCCGAGTGCCTCTGCATAAAGGCTGAGATTTTCTTTCCAGTCGCCGCGAAGTTCCTTCGACATGACCGTGGGGGCAATGGCGCTCAATTGGGCGTGTATCTCCTCGTGGCGCTGCTTGTTGCCGAGGATCAGGTCCGGCTCCAGCGCGGCAATCAACTCGAGGTTCACTGCGCTTTCCTTGCCCAGCGGCACCGCCTCGCCCATCTGTGCCTCGATGTGATCCCACCAAGGATCTCCGTTCCACGAATTTACCGCGCCCACCGGGGTGACCCCGAGAGCGAGCAATGCCTCAGTGCCCTCATTGGTCAGAACCACCACCCGCTGGGGATCATCAGGTACTTCAACCGTGCCCATTGCGTCAGTGACCTGTCCGGCGCTTGCCGAGGTAGAGAGAGCGAGAGCCACCAGCGGCATAGCAAGGCAAAAGCGTCGGTGAAGGATCATGGGGGGATTCCTGAAAGTTGTGCGAAACGGCATGCAAGATGCCAAGTTGTTGACTAAAACCATCGGAAATGTCAATCGTCCGACGATGACGCACCCCTTGCCCGCTCACTTGCTCTGGCTGTTCCTGACGCTCGCGATTTCGGCGGCGGCAAGCCTTCATCTGGGGCTGACTGTCTATGACCCTGCGACGGTGCTGGGCGCATTGCGCGGCGGGGACGAAACCGAGGCGTCCCTCATCATCGCCACCCTGCGCGTTCCGCGCACGCTGATCGCCATGACGACCGGTGCGGCCTTGGCCCTGTCTGGTCTGTTGATGCAAACCGTGACCCGCAATCCGCTGGCCGAACCGGGATTGCTGGGGATCAACGCGGGCGCCGCCTTTGCAGTGACGATTGGTGTCACACTGTTTGGCATGTCTGGCCTGTTCGCCATTGGCCTTCTGGCGCTTTGCGGAGCGGTTGCTGCCACGGCGCTCGTCTTTGGCATCGCGCTGAGCGTCGGTCCGGCGGCCGCACCGGCCAACACCCTGTTGGCGGGCGTCACCGTCGCTGCCATGCTGGGATCACTGACGCAGGTCATGCTCTTGATTGATGAAACCGCAATGGAAAGCTTGCTGTTCTGGCTGATGGGCGGCTTTGCCGATCGCGGTATCGGCCCGCTTTGGATCGGCGTTCCTGTTCTGACTCTGGGATTGGCGGGAACGCTGCTACTTGCTCCGGCGCTTGATGCACTAAGGCTGGACGATGACAGCGCGCGCAGCATCGGGGTCCACGTTGCCGCAACGCGACTTGCCGCGCTTGGCCTTGGCGCACTGCTTGCCGCTGGTGCGGTGGCCATGGCCGGCCCGGTTGTGTTTCTCGGGCTGGTGGCGCCGCATCTCGCACGGCGCATTTGTGGCCCCACGCCCTCCGTCGCATCACATGCTCTGCTGGCTTGCCTGCTCGGTGCGACCCTCGCGGTCTTGGCCGATATCGTCGCCCGGTTGATCGTCGCACCGGGCGAGGCCCCGATCGGCGCGGTGCTGGCGCTTATCGGCGTACCCGTTCTGGTCGCGCTCCTCCGAAAACGCGCGGAGGTCGCGCTATGACCCCCCTCGCTGCCTCTCGGTTGACCCTTACGGGGATCGGGCTTCTGGTATTGCTGGTCGTTGCCACGGGGCATGGATCGAGCGCAATGCCCCCCTTGCGCGTTATCGCTGCCCTCTTGGGCGAAGGGACGCGGATGGACGAGGTGATCGTCTGGACCCTGCGCTTGCCACGCATTTGCCTTGCGGTTCTGTGCGGGATGGCTCTGGCGCTGGCCGGCGCTCTGCTGCAACGGGTCACGCGCAATCCCATGGCTGCGCCCTCCATTCTGGGCGTCACCGATGGCGCGGCATTTGGAGTCGTCGCCTTCCTCTGGGTCTTCTCCGACGCCGGGAATTCTCTGACAGTGTCGATCCACTGGCAACCGATGGCCGCGGCCCTCGGCGCCTTTGCCTTCGCCGGGATCGTGGCTGTGATGGTGCGGCTCGACCCGGCCGGCAAGGGACCCTTGCGGATGATCCTCTACGGGGTGGCGCTGGCAGCATTGGCCAAAGCGATGGTGACGCTGATGATGATCTTGGGGCCTGTCTACCGGGCCAGTCAGGCGCTGACATGGATCACGGGATCGGTTGGCGCCGCACATTGGAGCGATGTCATGATCCTTGCCGCTGGCCTGTTGCTTTGCGTGCCGGTTCTGTGGCTGATGCGCCACGATCTGCGTCAGCTTTCGCTCGATCCAGAGAGTGCCTTCTCGTCAGGCCTTTCGACCGGACGCTCGCAAGCGGCGTTCCTCGCCCTCTCGGTTCTTCTGACGGCTCTGGCCGTTTCACAAGTCGGCGCGGTCGGCTTTATCGGCCTGATCGCCCCTCATGCAGCGCGCCTCCTGCATGGCCAATTCACTCCGGGATATCTGGCGTCTACCGCGCTCATCGGCGGGGCGCTTTTGCTTGGGGCGGACACGTTGGCGCGCACCGTGGCCCCCCCGCTGGAACTGCCAGCGGGCGCGTTGACCGCCCTTGTTGGCGCACCGCTTTTCCTGTGGCTCTTGATGAAAGGACGCGCCGTCCATGCCTGACCCCCTCGCCCAGTTGCGCGGCGCAAGCGCGTGCTACGACGCCAATGTGGCTCTGAACGCGGTCGATATCGATCTGCCCGAGGGGCGGATCATCGCACTTTGCGGGCCGAACGGCAGCGGCAAGTCCACCGCACTGCGCGTGATGCGCGGCCTTCATGCCCCTGCTGCCGGACAGGTCGAGGTTGCGGGCCGGCCCATTTCCGACTGGACTGCACGAGACCTAGCGCTCCAGATTGCCATGTTGTCGCAATCGCCCGAGGCACCCGGGGAATTGAGCGTATCGGATCTGGTCTTGTTGGGGCGGTTCGCCCACCGGGGCCGGTTCGGCGGCGTCTCCAAAAGCGATACTCAGGCCAGGGACCGTGCCCTGGCAGTGACCGAACTGGAAGCACTCCGCGATCGCCCCATTGGTCAGCTGTCGGGGGGGCAGCTTCAGCGGGCTTGGATTGCCATGACATTGGCCCAGGACGCGCCGCGGATCTTCCTCGATGAGCCGACGAACCACCTGGACATCGCGCATGCCTTCGAGGTGCTGGACCTCCTGCGGTGGCTCAACAGGAGCGAGGCGCGGGGGATCGTCGTCGTGCTGCACGACCTCAACATGGCGATGCGGTACGCGGATCACGTAGTCCTGTTCGACAAGGGCCGGATCGCCGCGCAGGGCGCGACGCGGGAGGTGATGACGGAGATTACGATTGAACGCGTCTTTGGCATCCGCTGTCGTCTCGTGTCGATCCCCGGCCAAACTTTGCCAACCCTCGTCCCGCTACCGAAGTCCGAACGGGCGTTCGACACGGGTCAGGACGCCGCGGAATAGGGGGCGGACCAACTGTCTAACTATTCGGCGATGGTCAGCC
This sequence comes from Poseidonocella pacifica, assembly GCF_900111875.1. GTDB lineage: Bacteria > Pseudomonadota > Alphaproteobacteria > Rhodobacterales > Rhodobacteraceae > Poseidonocella > Poseidonocella pacifica. The sequence continues at coordinate 368,771 of NZ_FOJU01000005.1, read as the reverse complement.
CGGCCTCAGACATGCAGGTACGGGCCAGATCGCGGGAAGTGGCGGTGCCAGACCGGCATACGCGCTGCTCAGATCGCTCAGCCGGGCCAAGATTGGATCCAGCGTTTCGGTTTTGGGATTGCCAAGCGCGCCCACCATTTCCAACCACGACGATACTGCCATCTGGCCGAGGATGGCGCAGCGCCGTGCAGTCTCGGCGCTCGCCGCGCTGGCGATCAGCCCCACCAACAACGCATATGCAAAACGCTACATCAGACGCGGCGCCGCTTCAGCGCGATCAGGCCAAGGGCAGAGCCCAAAAGCCAGACACCGGCAGGCAGCGGGATCGGGGAGACGGCGACAGTAGGCACATGAGAATAAAGATACGCCGCACCGTGACGGTTGCCCACTCCTTCTGCCCCCACGATCACGGTGGTGCCGGAGATCGAGACGGATGAGCCGAAATTCTGAGTTTCGCGCCCATCACCGGCGGTCAGCTTGGTGATCAGGGTGCCTGTTATTGCATCGTACAGTTAGGCTGAGCCGCTCTAAGTGCCATGGTCGTCGTTCCCATATGCGCCTACGATTGCGGTGGTGCCTGATATAGCGACGGATATGCCGAATTAGTCATACGATACTCCCTCATCGGCGGCCAGCTTGGTTTCCGTGAACGTAGCGGCCGTGGCCCCTTGGGCGAAACATATGGAGACGGCCGGTAGCATCGCGTTTGCAATGAATCTTCTCATGAAACGATCTTCCCTGATAAATTCGGCAATAGATGCCGAGCACCCGTTGGGCACGCACATCGTTAAAAGTTTAAACATCAGCGAGGTTGCACTAAAAAGCGAGGAATATTTCCTGCGCCCCGGGGGTCCGTACCCACTCTACGCACCGCGCCGGGGGATCGTTCGCCGTCATGGGGCACAGGTGTACGACGCAAATCAAGTGCGTGCGTGCCATCCGAGCTGGACGAGCGCATCAACCAATCGCGTGTGATTTTCGAGAAATATGACTGGGGTGGCAGAATTCTAAGCTAAGTTATTGATATATAATTATTTAATACTTTATCTGGGGATATGGTGTCAATCGCGCGGCGCGCAAAACAATTGGTGTGCCCCTGTTTGTGCCTCATGGATTGAACTGGGTTAACCTCCCATCAAGTCGCACTGAAAGCTCCCGAGTGTTAGGTGAGGCAGCGCTGAACGGGAGTATAGGACTCCCGCTGGAACGAGGACGGGAAGAGCTCCGGTTTCGCGAGATAGGGCCAACTTCGGCTGGCGAAGCCAACAGCGTAATGGGCGTATTCTGTTCTCTAATCTGTCAATGCGCTTTTCCAATTGCTGTCGATGTCTGAGGTTGCCTTCGTTCTCTTCGAGCTCCGGGGCTCAGGATGGGGTTGGTTGGAGGTAGGTCGGCAAGGTTGAAACCGCAATCTGGCCGAAGCCACTGCTACAGAATACACCCGTGTCCTACGCCCTCCCTCGGGCATCGTTCCCGTTGGGAACTGGTGTTTGGAATCCTCGCTTTGATCTTTGCAATTTCAGGCCGCTTTGTAATTGGTTTGGTCTCTCATGATGGCATGAAGAATGATTGCGAGACGTCTGGCCGATGCCCCCCGCGCAGTTCGCGAGTGTCTCGATACGCTGGATGAGGCCGCCTTTGGGGCAGCCAGCGAGGTCACACCCAAGTTCACGTCGCATTCCGACCCGGCCAGCCAGTGGACGGCGGCACGCAAGGGACCGGCATTCTTCAGCTATTCCGACAACTACCTGATAGACACGGATAGCGGCGTCATCATTGATGTCGAGGCGACAAGATCGATCCGGCAGGCAGAGGTCGGCTCGACCAAGACCATGCTGGATCGGGCGAAGACCAGGTTTGACCTGCATCCCGAACGCCTGATCGCCGACACCGCATATGGCACCGGGCCGATGCTGGGCTGGCTGGTCGAGCGCAAGATCGCCCCGCACACTCCGGTCTTTGACAAGTCTGGCCGCAGCGATGGCACCTGGAGCCGGGCGGACTTTGAGTGGGACGCCGAGCACGACCAAAACGTCTGCCCCGAGGGCCAGACACTGAAGCCGTTCCGCCGGAACTATTCCGACCCGAACCGCGGGCCAACCAGTGGAGGCCGAGCCAAATACCGTGCCCTGAAGCTGACCTGTCAGGCCTGCCCGTCGAAACAGAAATGCTGCCCGAACGCCGATGCCAGAACCATCACCCGCGAGGAACACGAAGACGCCCGCCAGGTCGCGCGCGACATCGCCAAAACCAAGCAATACGACATCTCGATGAAGCTCCGAAAGAAGGTCGAGATGCTCTTCGCGCACCTCAAGCGCATCCTCGGCCTCGGAAGGCTCCGATTGCGCGGACCATGCGGCGCCAACGACGAATTTCTCCTCGCCGCCACCGCGCAGAACCTCAGGAAACTGGCCAAGATACTTCCTGCACCGCAGCGACCGCGGAACGCCTGACGGGATAGGCGCTCGCACCACGTTCAGCCGTCGATATTCTGCGCTCGCGAACGGGTGTTTTTCCACAGATTTGGCGGGGAGCTGCCCTTCGCTGCAGTTGCAAATTTCGGGCTTACACTAACGAAAACGACCTTCAGTCACCCCATGGAGCCAAGCTATGCCGCCATCGGCCTGGAGGTGTGGGAAGTTGCCTTTCGCCCACAGTGAGAAATGAAAATTTCAGTTTTGAGGTGCTCAACGCCATAGGAAGCTCTGGCCAACAAAGGGGCTTTCGAACCAATGATTGCGCGACCGGGGGAAGATCAAGTACATATGAGCGACTTCCGAGAACATGCCAGAAATCATTTGCGAACAGCAGCCAGTACATACATTTGGGCCGAAGGCTGAAGTCGACGGGTATAGGTCCTGCAGTGTTTCTGCAGGACCAGTGAATGATCAATCCCAAGCTGGGGCAAGTGTCTCTGGGCTTACCAATCGACCCTCGGCTGTGCCAAGGGCATCAATTCGGGCGATCTCCTCTGCGCTCAGCTTGATTTCCGCTGCACGGAGATTGTCGGCCAGTCGGTTCTTGTTACCGGTCCGAGGCAACGCGATGCTCATTGGGCGCGTCAGAACCCAGGCCAGGGCAATCTGGGCCGGGCTTACATGATGCGCGGCGGCTATATCGAGCAACGTGGCGTTCTCCATGACCTTGCCTTGGGCCAGCGGCGAGTAGGCCTCAACCGGAATGCCCTTGCTCGCGAGGTGAGCGATCATCCGGGTTTGGTCGTTCAGCGGATGCAGTTCGATCTGGTTGGCGGCCAGTGGTGTGTTCAACGCCGCCTGTGCTTGGTCGACCATATCCATGGTGAAATTCGACACGCCCCCATGACGGACTTTGCCCGCAGCAATCAGATCGTTCAGCGCGCCAATGGTGTCAGCAATCGGCACATCTTTTGAGGGCCAGTGCAGGAGTAGCAGGTCGACATAGTCGGTCCCCAGCCGTTTCAAAGACGCATCGGCGGCAGCGGTGAAGGCTTCTGGCGAGAAGTGCTCGGGCAGGATTTTGGTGGTGAGGAACACGTCATCGCGGCGGACATCGGCGCGGCGCAAACCTTCGCCGACTTGCTCTTCGTTCTCATAGGCCTGCGCCGTATCAATATGGCGGAACCCTTCGGAAAGCGCCGCGGCCACCATATTGGCTACCGTATCTTGCTCAAGTTGAAAGGTGCCGAAACCCATGGACGGAATTTGGGCGGGGCCGATCAGGGTGATACTCATTGTGCTGTCTCCATAGTAACTTCTTGCGCGAACTCAGGCATGACGTGCTCGGCCAACTCGGCCAGAACGTCCTGGATTTCGCGTTGCGATTGGCGCAGGTTGAAGGCGATGTGGGCGACCCCTGCAGCGTGCAGGGATTGAACATGTCTAATGAGCGCATTGCGACCGATACGGCCCCCGAACTGGATCGGCCGGAAGGGCGCATCGGGATCAGGGTCAAGATCTAGGTGCATGGCGGTCAGGACTGGCGCGTCGGGCAGGCCAGCATCGTTGCGCGCCTGACGCCACATCGACAGGCGGCGCTCGGCCTGATCAGGGGGGCCGGGATAGGTGAACCAGCCGTCCAATGTGCGGGCGATCCATTGCAGGCTTTGCTGGCCCATCCCGGCCATGACCATCGGGATACCTTCTGGCACAAAGGGGCGCACGGTGACGGGACCTTGCGGCCCTTGCAGCGCATCACCTGACCAGAGGTTTCGCATCTGGTCGACGCGATCGCGCAAGGTGGCTCCGCGGGTTTCATAGTCCAGCCCCATCAGCGGGTATTCCACCGGTCGGTCGCCGGACGCGATGCCAAGGATAAATCGCCCGCCCGAAAGATGGTGCAGGCTGGCCGTCATTTTGGCCAGGAGGATCGGATCCCGCAGCGGCAGGACGATACCCGCAGTGCCAAGTGCAATGCGCCGCGTGCGGCCGGCAAGAAAGCCGAGATAGGGGAACGGATCGAAGACCTGTCCCGCATCTCCGAAGCTGGGATCGTGAACCGGCACGTCCCGCAGCCAGACCGCATCGAAGCCATGGTTCTCGGCCAGCTCCACGCCCTTGGCGGGGTTTGAGGTGTCGGGCACACCAAAGGGGCGCCCCTCGATACGGGCACGGCGTTGCCCGGCTTCTGACCAGTCGCGGTCCAGTGGCAATTCGATGCCAAAGGTCATGCGGTCTTTGTAAATCAGGTTCAGGGCAGACATGATACGCAGCTCCAGTTCATTGGCTTGCCTCGCCGCACCAAGATAGGGCGAGGCAAGCAAGGTTATTCGGCAGCAACAGCTTGGGGCATTGTCGCGTTCAGCCTGCCTGACAGGCGCACCAGAACGATCCCGACACCCACCACTCCTGCAGCGATGTAGGGCGCAGCGGCAAGGCCGATGCCTTCCACCACAAGCCCCCCGGCCCATGCACCCCCGGCAATACCAAGATTGAACGCACCGATGTTCAAACCAGACGCCACATCAACCGCACCCGGTGAGACTTCGCGTGCGATTTGCACGACGTAAGACTGCAGCGGTGGCACGTTGGCGAAGGCAAAGCCGCCCCAGAAGGCCGCAACCGCGATGGCTGCAATCGGGCTGGTGAGGAGCGCTCCGAGTGCGACCAGTGATATCGCAAGGCCAGTAAAGATCACGGTCAAGGACGCTACCGCCCCGATACGGTCGGCCAGCTTACCGCCGGCGATATTCCCCACGGCGACAGATGCACCGTAGAGCAGCAGCACAAGGCTGACCGCCCCCGCAGACAGACCCGTGACTTCATTCAGCATCGGCGCAAGGAAGGTGAAGGCGATGAAGTTGCCGCCATAGCCGACAGCGGTGATCAGATAGACCAGCAAAAGGTGCGGCGAGGTCAGCACCTGCAACTGTGCCTTGATCCCGGCAGAGGCGGTTCGGGTCAGGTTTGCGGGCACCAGCACGGCGGAGGCGACAAAGCCGATGACACCCAATGCGACGACGCCAAGGAAGGTCGACTGCCAGCCGAAGTTCTGGCCGATGAAGGTCCCCAAAGGCACCCCCGTCACCAACGCGACGGTCAGGCCAAGGAACACCAGCGCGATGGCCGAGCTTTCCTTTTCAGGCTCCACAAGATCGGTGGCGATGGTCGAGGCGATGGCGAAGAACACGCCATGCGCCAGGCCGGTGATGAAGCGCGCAGCGACAAGGCTGCCGTAGTCCGGCGCGAAGGCGGCATAAGCATTCCCGAGCGTGAACAGTGCCAGCAAGAGCAGCAGCAGCGTCTTGCGCGGCACGCGATCCGCCATGGCCGTCAGCACCGGCGCGCCGATGGTCACGCCAAGCGCATAGAGGCTGACCAGAAGGCCAGCGGAGGGGATGGACACGCCAAGATCGGCGGCGATGGTGGGAAGCAGACCGACGATAACGAACTCGGTCGTTCCGACGGCGAAAGCGCTGATGGTCAGCGCCCAAAGGGCAAGTGGCATCGGGTTTCTCCAATAGATTTGATGTCGACGCCGTATATGCCTGTCGCTATCTATTGCGAGAACAGGCAACTTTGGAATGGATCATTGCAGAAACTGCACGAATTGCTGCGCATGGGGGATTTGGCTGCTTTTGTCGGGATCGTCGATGATGGCGGCTTTGCTGAATCCGCGCGGCGCAGGGGGGTGTCGGCCTCCACGCTCAGCCGGTCGGTCACTCGGCTGGAGGAGCAGTTGAAAGTCACATTGCTGCGGCGGACCACGCGGTCCATCGAAATCACCCCCGAAGGCGCCGCCGTTCTGGCCGAGGCACGCGAGATCTTGGACCGCAGTGAAACCCTGCAGGAAATCGCAACCAGCAGCCGGGCCCCCGCCGGACCTCTGCGGGTGAACGCACCAGTTCCTTACGTTCTACACGTCCTCGCGCCGCGACTGGCAGAGTTTCACGCGCAATACCCCGGCATCCAGTTGTCTATCGACATGACAGACACGCTGGTGGACTTGATCGGCAGTCACTCCGACGTTGCAATCCGGCTTGGAAATTTGCCTGATAGCGACATGTTGCATCGCCCCTTGGGGCGCACGGCTTGGAAATTGGTGGCCACGCCGGAATATCTCGATCGCAACAGCTGGCCAAAGACGCCAGCCGACCTCGCACAGCTGGAGCAAGTGCGCTTCGCTGCGCCAGATCATATCAACACGCTGCGCTTTGCTGGTTTGTCCACCCCCGTGACGGTGCCCCCCGCCGTGACAGCGGGCAATGGAGAGGCCGTGCGACAGATGGTATTAGGCGGTCTGGGCATCGCGCGGTTTTCCGATTTCATGATCGCAGACGACATCCAAGCCGGGCATTTGGTTGAGCTTTTCCCGGGTCGACTTGATGCAGACCCGCTGGATATCTCCGCGCTCTACCTCACCCGCGTTTCAGGGCTACGCCGTTTGAGCGTTTTTCTTGATTGGTTGGGGACCATTCATGGAGGCTAAGTTATGCAAGTGCCCGTCAGCATGCATGACGATCCCGAGCAAAGCGTGGCCTCAAAAAGTAATTCTCAGTCAGTTTGATAGCGACATATTTTTAGATGTCCGCTTCCTGGAAGCCGCACTGCAGCGGCGCGGCACCATGCGAACGGCTGGTTCGGGCCGAAATGGTTGGTCTTTTGAATGAGCATTCAGTTCAATCAGGCAACGTCACGACAATCGGCACGCGATCAGTCGTAACGACCGTGTGCTCAAATTGGACGACAGGCGCGGCGGGTTCGCTATAGAGTGTCCATTCATCATCGCGTTCCGCTGCCCAAAGGCCGCCTGTGGACAGGAACGGTTCGACCGTGAGCACCAGCCCTTTGTTCATGCGCCGTTTTTCGCGCCGCGTGGGCCAAGTTGCGATTTCAGATGGGTATTCGTGCAACGATCGTCCGACACCATGACTGGCCAGATTCTGGATAAGTGTATAGCCGTGGTCCGATGCAAATCTGCCTACTGCTTTCCCAATGCCTGCAAGCGGCCTGTTGCTGCCAACTTGCCTGATCCCAATCTCCATCGCGCGTTTCCCGTCCTTGCAAAGGCGATCCAGCGATGGTTTGACCGTGCCCACACGGAAGGTCGCGCCGGTGTCGGCAAAGAAGCCATTCTTTGACGCCGAGACATCGATGTTCACTAAGTCCCCGGCACCGATAACGCGCTCGCTCGGGATGCCATGTGCGATCTCCTCATTCACACTAATGCAGGTCGCACCCGGAAAATCATAAAGCTGTTCAGGCGCGGACACCGCCCCCTCAAGATCCAAGAGCGCGCGGCCGATGTCGTCAAGCTCTCGCGTCTTCATGCCCGGTTCCATCGCTCTGGCCATGCCGTGCATAGTGTTTGCGACGATCCGGCCAATTTCTTTAAGGCCATTGAGCTCATCTTCGTGGGTAATTGTCATAGGATGTCCTCAGGCTGTTCATTTTGGTTAGCATCTTAACGGTTCGTCACCGACTTGTCCCACGCGTTTAGAAGGCCGCTTTGAAAGCCGTGCTATAGTATGCGAATGGCCAGATTGGCGTCGCTGCAATGCAGCATCTGACTGTGTCGGCAACGGCTTCTTTGGGCCGCGAGCAGCCACGGTATGGAACGGCAGAAAGCTTCCATTATTGACCTTACTGACCTGGTAGCCTCGCTCAGTTGTCACGCTCGAACATGTTGCGAACTCTCAGCTGCTCATCGTCGCTCTGTTGAGACCAGACGGATATCGCCAAGTCGATATCGCGCTTGATTGCCCGGTTGATACAGTGTGACCGCAGTGTTTCTTGAAATGACGCAGCCGTGTCGCCGCAGTCTCAACCGGGCAAGCCGGAGCCATGGTCGCCCCTCGGACGGTGTGCCGCGTCTCGCCGTAGAAAAGTTGCATCCTGACCTTCAGGGGCCCGCACATGACTGGGCGACGAGGCGATCTTCAGGTTGAAAACCCTTCCACCAACGCGTCAAAGACCACCCGCAACCGGCGGGACCGAGCGATGTCGCGATGGGCAACGATCCAGACCGGGAAATAGATCGCCGCGAAGCCCGGCACGGCACGCTCGACCAGCGGATCGGCATCGCCGATGCGGTCGTCGAGGATACCGATCCCCATGCCCTGCCGCACCATCTCCCACATCACCGTGAAGCTGCGGCACCTATAGGGAAAGTTTCCCGCGTCGAGGGCGAAGCCCTTGGTATTGAGCAGCTTCATGAGATTGCCCGGGGCCTCGATCTCGATGAACTCCGCCGAGGAAAAACCCGCGGCCGTGCCGGGCCGCCCCAGACGGTCCAGGTAGCGGGGCGCCGCGTAGAGCCGCGCCGAGGCGTCGCAGACCCGGCGCGCGATCAGATCGGGCTCGGTCGGCCGGACATTGCGCACTGCGATATCCGCCTCGCGCCGCGACAGATCCGACAAGGCGTTGGACACCACCACTTCGATACGGATGCGCGGTTCGGACCGATGCAGCCGCGCGAGGATCGGCGGCAGAAGATAGCTGGCATAGGCGTCTGACGCAGAGATCGCCACCTCGCCCTCCAGCGCTTCGGTCTGGCCCCAGGCGGCAAGATGAAGGGCGCGGGCACCTTCGCCCATGATCCGCGCATGCTCGAGCAATTCGTGCCCGGAAGGCGTCAGGCGCAGCCCGCGGCCTGAGCGTTCAAACAACGCGACCCCAAGCTCGGTCTCCAGCGCCTCGACCTGCCGGCCAAGCGTCGGTTGCGCCAGCTTCAGGGCGCGAGCGGCAGCCGACAGAGAACCTTCCTCGGCCGTTACGAGAAAGGCCCGAGCTCGGTTCCAGTCGAAGGTGACGCTTCGCCAATCCATGCGAATTTGCATACCAGTTCGGCAAGATCGGTCAATTCCCCGCAGGGACGACAGGGCGTAGAAGGTTCGCATGCCGCAACGTCACGCCGAAAGGAGGCCCGCGATGCATCTACCTCGAGACCCTTCCTCCCGCGCCTATGCCCGCCTGACCGGGGCGCTCTATCTCCTCATCGCCTTTGCCGGAGGCTTTTCGATCCTCTACGTGCCGGGCGTGCTGAACGTCGCCGGCGATCCGGCGGCCACCTTCGCCAACATCGCCGAGCGGCGCGGCCTATTCCACGCGGGCCTCGTGGGCGATGTGGTGATGATGATTGCCGAGGTGCTCGTTTCGGTCATGCTCTACTTAATGTTCCGGCCGGTGAACGCGACGCTCGCGCTCGCCGCTTCCTATGCGCGGCTGATGATGGTCTCGGTGATGGCGGCGATGCTGTTCTTCCATGCCGCGTCGCTGGCGCTGGCCGACGGCACGGTGCCGCTCGACAGCTTCAGCGCGGCGCAGCGGTTCGAACTGGCCGGCCTGATGCGGCACGTCCACGATGCCGGCGTCTGGATCTGGCAGGTCTTCTTCTGGCTGCACCTGATGCTGTTGGGCACGCTGGTCCTGCGCTCGGGGTTCTACCCCCGGCTCCTCGGACTCGGCCTGATCCTCGGCGGCACGGGCTACCTCGTCGACAGCGTGCAGATGTTCGCCCTGCCGGACGCCGCCGCGCTCGAAGCGGTGAAGATCGCGCTGCTGCTCGTCGTGACGCTGGCCGAGATCGGCTTCGCGCTCTGGCTGGTGTCCCGCGGCCCGCGTATCCCCGCGCCGCGTCCCGCCGCGGCCTGATCCTCCCCTTATCGCAAGGAGTTCCCCCATGAAACGCATCTGCATCGTCGGCATTTCGGGCAAGCTCGGGCAATACATGATCGAGCACGCGCTGGCGCGCGGCTACGAGGTCACCGGCGTCTGCCGCCCCGAGAGCGTCGGCAAGCTCGCCCGGTTCGCAGACCGAATCACCGTGCATCCCGGCCGCACCGACGACCGCGCGGTGATCAAGGCGGCCACGCGCGGCTGCGATGGCGTGCTGGTGGTTCTCGCGCCCTGGGGCGTACAGGACTACGCCTCGGGCACCGCCCGCGCCGTGCTCGACCTCGCCCCGCCGAAGGCGCGGCTGGTGTTCTCCTGCGGGTGGCACATCAGCCGCGACAGCCGCGACCGCTACGGTTGGAAGATCCGTGTGATCGTCGGGTTTGGCACCCCGATCCTCAGGGCGCTGCGCGTTGCCGATCTCGACGACCAGGTCCGCGCGACTAATCTTGTCTTCGCCTCGGATCGCGACTGGACCGTGGTGCGTGGTTCGGATCTCGAGGAGGGCCCAAGCGAGGGCCTGCCGGTCTGGGCCCGGCATGTGGGTGACCCGATCCTCGCCAGCAACCTGACCCGGCGCACCGATTTCGCGCTGTTCATGGTGGTGGCGCTGACCGACCCGGCGCTGATCCGCGAGGCGCCGGCCATCACCGGGCGCAACGGTCTCTCGGCCCGCGCAGCCGAGGCTACCATCAGGCCCATGCCCGCCGCGCGCTGAAAGTGTGCCAATGCCTTCGCGGCTCCTCCGGACTCGGCCCGTCGTGCCACATAGTCACGCAGCAGGGACACGCGCCGCGGCCGCAAAGTCAAGCGTCCTCGATCCCGGATGCATGGAAGACGCGCCAGTCCTGTTTGAGACAGCCCAAACCAAGAGCTTCAGTGCGCCGCCCGAGTAGCTGATGCCGAGGGGCCAGACCTGGCACTCAGTGCCCCCCACCGAGGTCGCGTTAGCGGACGTCGAGCGCCAGCCCCTCCCAGCAGGCGCGCCGCAGCAGTGACATGTCCATGGTGACCTCCACGCGCGCAGGCGGCGAACGCGCGACCTTCGCAAGGCCGGTTCTTGCCTCGACCTCTGCTTCAATGATCCGCTCGGCAGCGAAAGCCAAGGCGGAGCAACCGAGGAGTGAGGCGATCGGTGCAATCATGAGGTGCAGCAAGGGGGTTGTCCCTGCGTCAGGTCTCGGGACAATCTGGCAGCGCCGGTTCGCCGACGGCATGACCGGGCGCATCAAGATCCTGACCCGAGGAGACTGCCGCATGTCCGATCAAACCATGGCCGCCGGTTTCGCGACCGCGTTCCTCGACTATGCCGTGGCCGAAGGAGTGCATCGAGACAGCTTGATGGCGGCGTCGAAGCTGACGGAGGACGATCTGGCGGATCAGGACACCCGCATCCCGGTCGCCTCCTACCGGACCCTCATCGCGACCGGGATCGAGGCGACAGGCGACACCTCGCTGCTCCTACGACACGTGCTGGAGACCCGGCTGGAGATGATGTCGATCGTCGGCCAGATCGTGCATGCCTCCTCCTCCTTCCCGCACAGCCTGAACCAGCTGAACCGCTATTCGCGCCTCATGGCCGACGTGCCGATCCCCGGGGGACGGGACCGGTTCGAACTGGTGCGGGACACGAACGCGGTCTGGCTGGTGGACCACCGCCCCTGCGACGGCAGCTGGATGGCCACGGAGGCGAGCTTCGCACGGTTCATCTCCGAGTTCCGCCGTTCCGCGCCGGAACACCCGTTCGAGCGGGCGCTGGAGGTGACCTACGCCCCACCGCCGCATGCCAATCGCTACCCGGAGCTCTTCCGTGTGCCGGTCACGTTCCGCGCGGCGCGCAACGCGCTTCGCATCAATCCCGTCTGGCTCGACGAGGCGTTCGATGGCGGCAAGGACTACGTCTTCGGCATTTTCACCCGCCATGCGGACGCGCTACTGGACGAGCTTGCGACGCATGACACCGTGCGCTCTGCCGTTGAGACTCGGATGCTTGCGGAACTGCACGAGGGCACGCTTTCGATGGATCGCATCGCGCGCGATCTCGGCCTAAGCCGACAGACGCTCTACCGCCGACTGAAGAACGAGGGCGTCACCTTCGCGCAGGTTCATGACGACCTGCGTCGGCGAATGGCGATGGATTACCTGAGCGCAGACAAGGTCTCGGTCGGGGAGACGGCATACCTTCTGGGATTTTCGGAGGCCTCGGCCTTCGTGCGGGCGTTCCGGCGCTGGACCGGCGCCAGCCCGACCGCGTGGCGCGGCGATTGATGCCGCAGGTCAAGCCGATGATCCCTGCGGTCATGCCGTCGAGCGGCGCGGTCAGATAATTTCTTTCTCGACACCCTCGGTCGTCGAAGGAGACATGACATGAAACCGATATTAATCGCCCCCATCTGCCTGACCGCCTTGCTGGCGGGTTGCGCCGACATAGGCGCGGATGTGGACCCGATCTTGGACGGCGCGCCGCGCGCGCAGTTCCAAAGCGACCTCGCTGCCTGCCGAAGCCTTGCCCGAAACCAGTCGCAACTGGACCATGAAACGATGGCGGCAGCGGCCATCGGTGCCGGGCTCGGCGGCGTGTTGGGCAAGGTCGACGAAGAGGGCGACGCACTGGGCGGGGCGATCGTCGGCGCGCTGGCGGGCGCCGCGGCGGGCGCGTCCGAGGCAGCCGACACGCGCGAGGACATCGTCCTAAACTGCCTGCGCGGCCGCGGCCACGCGGTCGTGAACTGAGGGAGGAAGCCATGCATGATGTCCGCACCCGAATGGAGGGCCTGCACCACCTACTGACCGGGGGGGCGGGCCACCCGACAGGGCGCCGCACGTCTCAGCCCCGGCACCTGTGGGGTGATCTCGGCTTGCCCGAGGGGAGGTCGCGCAGTCCGCGGCGGTCGCGTCCGGCGCGCTTGCTACGGTGGTGAGGGTCCGGTCCATGATCCAGATCCTCGCCTTCGCCTATACCGGGCTGACCGCGCTGCCCATGCTGATGCACTTGGGCGCCGCCGCCGGTGCCCCGCTCGGCCGCCTGACGGTCGGCGGTCGCTTTCCCGGCCGCCTGCCGCCGGCCTGGCGGGCGCTGGCGCTGGTCCAGGTCGCGCTGCTCGCAACCATGGCCGGGGCGGTGCTCGCCAAGGCCGGCATCGGCGCGGCGCCGCTGGCGCCTCTGTTCTGGCCCGCCCTCGCGCTCACGCTGCTGTCACTCGCCGCGAACGCCGCCAGCCCCTCGCGCCCAGAGCGCCTGCTCTGGACGCCGGTCCTCTTCCTCATGGTCGCCACTGCGCTTGGCGTCGGTCTGTCATGAGCACCGGAGGCGATCCATGAACGTTCTCGTTGCCGGCGCGACCGGCTATCTCGGGCGCTTTCTCTGCGCCGAATACCTGCGGCGCGGCCACTACGTGAGCGCGCTGGTCCGCGACTCCGCGCGGGCTGGGGATCTTGCCGATCTGTCGATCGAGGCCGAGGCCACCCGGCCCGAGACGCTTAAGGGGATCATGAACGGCGTGGACCTTGTCGTCTCGTCGCTCGGCATCACCCGGCAGGCCGACGGGCTCGGCTACCGGGAGGTCGACTTCCAGGCGAACTTGAACCTGCTGCGCGAGGCCGAGGCTTCTGGCGTCGGACGCTTCGCCTATGTGCATGTCCTGAATGCCAACGCCATGAGGGGCGTGCCGCTTGTCGATGCCAAGAGCGCCTTCGTGGACGCGCTCCATGCCTCCGACATGCCCACGACCGTGATCGCGTCTACCGGCTACTTCTCGGATATGGGTGAGATTCTGGCGATGGCGCGCAAGGGCGGCGTCTGGCTGTTCGGGGACGGGACGCATCGCCTCAATCCCATTCATGGCGCCGATCTGGCGGTGGCCATTGCCGACGCGACCGAAGCCGGCCGGGGCTGGGCCGAGATCGGCGGCCCCGACGTGATGACCCAAGGCGAGGTTGCCCGCGCCGCCTTCGACGCCCTCGGGACCGAGCCGCGCATCACCTATCTGCCGGACGCCCTGCGCCGGACCGCGCTCGCCGTCCTGCCGCTCCTGCCGCGCCGCGTGAGCGGTCCGGCTTGTTTCTTCCTGACCGCGCTCGGAATGGACATGGTCGCGCCCCGCTTCGGGACGCGGCACCTCACCGACCACTTCGCAACCCTCGCCGCAGAAAAGGCCTGCCAACCGAAAGGACTCCGCTCATGACCCTGCGCAAAGCCGGCGGCTTCGCCGCCCTGACCTGCGCCGCGACCTACCTCGTGGGCTTCGCTCTGCTTGTCACCGTACTCGCCCCTCTGGGCTTCGGGACGAACGAGATCGACGTCGCCGCCGTCGTGGCCTTCATCGCTGACCGCCCGGGCGTGCTGATCGCCTGGAACAGCCTGATCTACGTCGTGAACGCGCTGGCGCTCGCGGTTCTCGTCGTTGCGCTCCGCCGCCAGATCGCCAATTCGCGGCCCGACGCCGCCGCCCTGACCGGGGCGATCGGCCTGGTCTGGACCACCCTCGTCCTCGGCGCCGGCATGATCGCGAATGTCGCCGTCGAACGGACACATGCGCTCGCTGCGAACCCGGAGGCCGCAGCATCCCTCTGGCAGACGCTCCACGCGGTCGAACTGGGCCTTGGCGGGGGCAACGAGATCGCCGGCGGCGCATGGATCTTGGCGGTCAGCCTCGCAGGGCTTGCGAGCGGCCTCCTCGGCCGCGTCACAGCCGGGATGGGCGCAATCAGTGGCTTCGCCGGGCTCGTGACCATCCTGCCGCCGCTCGGAGATATCGCAGGCGCCGTCTTCGGCCTTGGCGCCATCATATGGTTCGTTGCCGTAGGAATCGTGCTTTTGCGGGGCAGCCAAGCGACGTTTGGTAAGGGGACCAGCGCATGACATCGCTTCGGACCCTGACCTTCGCCTTCGGCCGTATCTCCGGCCTTTGCCGAGCCGGGGGACACGCCTTTCCTGTGAAATGGCAGGCTGGTCATCAGGTCGATACCGGGTGGACCTGAACTGCGAGGCCCTCTTCCTGCGAAGGTGGCACGAAATGGCGTGAGACCTGCCGGAACTGCGCCTCGGTCACGGCGAAGGGATGCAGGCCCGCGTCGTTCCGGGCCCGCAGCCGCGCGAGGCAGACCTCTTCGGGCACGTCAAGTAGATGGAGCACATGCGCGGCCTCCGTTCCGTTCAAAAGACCGCGCATCCAGGACCGCGCCCCGGTGGTGTTCGCTTGGAAGTCGAGGACCACCGAGACTCCCGTGTTCAGGAGGTCCGTGACATGCGGGCCAACGATGCCGCGCAACAGACCTGCGCAGCGGACGTAATCGTCGATCGACCTCAGTTCCTTGCCGTAAAGGCCCGAGAGCCAGTGGTCCTCGCGGATCACCACGGTCCCGGGGCGGCGGCCGAGCTCGGTCGCGAGCGTGGACTTGCCTGAAGCGATCCGACCGCAGAGCAGGTGAAGGGTCGTTTGCTCGGTCATGTATCATCCCCTTTGTGTTACGCAGGCTGCGTCTGGGACAGCGTCATCAATCCGAAAAGCAGAAGCGCCGCCGACAGTCCGCAGGCGATTGTCCGGACCGTGTTCCAGAAAGTCCAGCGCGGCAGGTAGGTGCCGGTCCAGTAGCTTATGGTGGACGCCTGCGACAGGTCCATCCCGGCCAGCGCCTCGTTCATCGGCACGTTAAAGACCACCGTGACGGCGAAGCAGCCGAGCAGATAAACGAGACCGGCCGTGGCGATCAGCATTGCCGGAGGGCCGTCAAGCCGAAGCGCGGCATGGGCGAACAGCACCAGCGACACCGCCGCCAGCCCGAGGAAGAGGGCCATGAAGACCCAGCGGAAGACCTCGCGATTGATCACCTGCATGGCCTCGGCGCCGCCGTGGCCGCTGGTGAGCGACAGGGAACGCATGATGAAATCGGAAAAAGCGAGGAAGACGCCACCGACCAGTGCGTAGGCGAGAACGGCGAAGTGAGCGAGGTAGAAGACGAGGGGCGACATCGGTCTGGACTCCTTCGCCTGATGGGGCGGCGCGACGAGAAGAGCCGCGCCGCATACATGGTCAGCGCACGGGGTGTGCTGCGTGGGCTTGGAGGGCTGGCCCCTTGAGCCGGCGTCGGAACGCGGCGACCAGAAGCGCGGCGATGGCGATCTCGACCACGAGGGCGGCGATCACGCTGCCGGAGGGCAGGCCGTCGAGAACCAGACCGACCAGTCGCCCGATCGGGAAGGCAAGGAAGACCGTCAGGGCCACTGCGACCGAGGCCGGCAGGATCGCGCGTCGCCAGATACCGAGCGGCATGAGGATGCCGAAGCCGGCGAGTGCCGCGCCGGGCGCGCGAAGCTCGCTGAGCAGAGAGGCATCCTGTCCCAGCGCGATGCCGTAGCTCGCGTAGAACGCGTGCGGCGCGCTGACGATGAAGCCGCCGATGGCGAGCGCGGTGAGGCCGGATACCCCGAGTGCGATCTTCTCGAAGGGGGTAGTGGACATGTCGTGATCCTTTCTAAGGGCGGCGGTTAGGCGGCGCTGGTCCAGGCGCCAGACTGAACCGCTCGCAGCGCGAAATCGGCGAAGTCGCGGGGCGGGTGTCCGAGCGCCCGCATCACGCCATCAGTCGTGTGCGCGTTTCGTCCATCGAGCGTCTCCCGCGCGATGGCAGTGAAGACATCGGCGACGAAATCGCCACCGGCCTGAGCGATGTTCGCGTGGAACTCCTCGAAGCTGATCGGTAGGTGCTGTATCTCGCGGCCCATGGCCTGCGACAGCGTTGCCGCCATCTCGGCGAACGTCATCAAGCGCGGGCCCGTGACCTCGTAAACCTCGTCCTTGTGGCCGTCCCCGGTCAGCGCGGCGACAACGACGTCGGCGACGTCTTCGATGTCGATGATCGGCTCCAAAATGTCACCTCCCGGCATCGGCAGGACGCCCGCGAGAATCGGATCGCGCAGGTAGCCTTCCGAGAAATTCTGCGCGAACCAGGCAGAGCGAACGATGGTGAAATCAACGCCGGAGGCGCGGACGACGTCCTCGCCCAGCCGGGCATGGTATTCACCCCGGCCGGACAGGAGCACGAGATGCTCCAGTCCGACATCGCGGGCCGTCTCGCAAAGCGCCTCGAGCTTTTCCACCGCGCCGGGAAAGGCGAGGTCGGGGAAATAGGTGACGTAGGCGGCGCGCACGCCGGTCAGGGCCGGCGCCCAGGTTTCGGGCGCCTCCCAGTCGAACGGGATGGTGGAATTGCGCGAGCCGCGACGGACGGCGATTCCTCGGGCCTCGAGGCGGCTGGCAACGCGGCGGCCGGTCTTGCCGGTTGCGCCGATGACAAGAATGGGTCGGTCCTGCATGGGGGGATCTCCTTGGCTTTGGTGTAAGAGCCAATGGGATAGCCGGTCGAACCCGGCCCCGTCTTGACCGCGCTTGCCATGGTTTTGACCGAGGTTGCCAAGCCAGGCTTCAGTGAAACGCGCGCTCCTTACGATATGTCGCCGGTGTCACTCCCACCCAACGCTTGAAGGCCCGAGTAAAGGCGCTCTGCTCGGAAAAGCCGGTCAGGAAGGCGATCTCGGCCAGGGAATGCCGGTCGTCGCGCAAAAGCCCCTCGGCGAGATCGCGGCGCGTCTCCTCGGTGAGGGCGTGAAAGCTCATCCCGTGTTCGGAGAGGCGCCTGTGGAACGATCGCGCGCTGAACCCCAGGCTGCGTGCGATCTCCGCCATCTTCGGAGTCCCCTCGCTGAGCGCCTGCGCGATGGCATCCTTCGTCTGGCTCACGACCGCTGGGGCGTCCGAGACTCGCGACAGCTCCACGTCGAGATGTGAGGTAAGGTAGCGAGAAATTCCCTCGTCGCCGAGGATGTTCGGCCGGGCGAGCGTCTCGTTTGCGAAAAGAAGCGCGTCGAGATCCGCGTCGAAGCGGACGGGGCAGCCGAACCAGTCCTCATGCGCCGCGATAGACGGCGGTGCGGCATGTCGGACCAGCACCATCTCGGGCCTGACCGGCACCGAACTGGCCTGCCGGGCAATCGACACGGCGCTCGCAAGAGTCGCCTCGTTCGACAGCCGCATCCCGAGGCGCCGTTCGCCCGCCCGATGCAGGATGAAGAGCGTGCCTCCCTCGGCCGGCCGCAGCTCGTATTCGACGACGCTGGTCCAGAGCCGGGCGTAGCGTTCAACCCGCGCATAGGACATGCCAAGCGTCGTCGCCGCCTTGAAGGCCAGCCCGAGCGCGCCATACTCGTCGAGCCGCATCGACGCGCCGGTGCGCACAGGAAGTTCGGTGACGTCGATCCGTTCGGCCATGCGTTCGAGCATGTCATAGTAGCGCTCTGCCGGGATCATCTGTCCAGTTTCCCAAGGTCCCGCGGGATCGATCCCGACCGAGGTCAGCATCTCGTCCGCATCGACGCCGTTTCCAGCCGCGGCCACCATCTTGCGCGCAAAGAGCGACGTTACGTAACCCATGTCCATCAGCTTATTCTGCGAATCGTGAACGGCCAAGTTCGACGCGTTGCATCGCCTGCCGTCGATCTCGCTCTATGCCCCGATGAAGTCGGATCGGCGCTCGACCATTGCGTCATATAGGTAGTCCACGAACAACCTGACCCGGCGGTCCCGGCGCCGATCGGAATGCAGCAAGACCCAGAGCGCGCGCCGAGTCGAAGACAGCCTGGGCGCGCGCCGGGCGCTATGTCGACCAAGTGCTAAACCTGAGCCTGCTCGGGGCCACGCCTTGCACAGCATTCTTCGGCACACGCGTAGCCCGGTTCGCAGCGACCGGCATGGTCAGCCCAACGCGCAAAGCCAGGTCATCGAGGAACCGGGCAACGCGAGCCCCGGGGATCGACACATCGACGATCTGGCCGGAACAGAACCGGCTGTGATCGTCCACGATGTTCAACACACGAAACCGGCGGCAGTCAGCCAACTGATCGCTGACAAAGTCCAAGGACCATCGTTGCATGGGCCTCTCCGGCACCTGCGGTGCTACGCGATCCCGCCTGGGCAGTTTACGGTGCTTCTTGGTGCGAACCTGCAAGCCATGCTCGGTGTAAGGCCGATATGTGCGCTTGTGGTTCACAACGAGACCTTCCCGACGCAGCATCGCGTGCAGGCGCAGATAGCCATAGCGCCGGTGCTCCGACGCCAGCTCCTTCATGCGTTTGATTGCGGCCTCGTCGCCTTTCGGCTGCGGTCGGTATTGCTGCACCGACCGCGCCAGGTCAACGATCCGGCAGGCGCGCCGCTCGCTGAACCCACGCTCGGCCATCAGAAAGCCCACAGCTCGTCGCTTCGCCATGGGCTTACCAATGTTTTTGCAGCAGATCCTTCATCGCGGACATGTCGAGCATCTGGTCCGCGACGATCCGCTTCAGCTTGGCGTTTTCCGCTTCCAAGGCTCTCAGACGCTTGGCATCGCCAGCTTCCATACCGCCGTACTTCTTGCGCCAGCTATAGAACGTCGCTGAGCTTAAGCCGTGACGCCGACAGATGTCGTCCGTCTTCGCGCCAGCCTCGCTCTCCTTCAGCACGCCGATGATCTCGTTTACATGGGCTTACGCGGCCCCGCTGGGGCCACGGTCCCATTCCAACTCTGTGAAACGCTTCCGCTTCATGGGTCTTCCTCCTTCGTCCATTCAAAGGTGGAAAATTCCAGTTCGCAATGGCCCGGATACCGGGGGGAAGGTCACAGGGGCGTTGGCTTTCGTATGACTTTTCCGGCACGCTGCACAACCTGCGTCGTCGTGCGTCCAGCTTTCTGCTCGGCGACTGGTTGCGGCGATACGTCGCCAACAAAGTGCATGGATTCCCCGAGGCGTTTGCGAGCCGAAGCTGCGAGGGAGCCCAGCCTTCGGTGCAAGAACCTCGCATCATCCTCAGCTATCAGAATGCGGCGCTTCAGATCGAAGACTGTGGGGCGCCGCAGCAACGCAGCGTTGAGCTGCTCCGATTGTGTGAGGGTGAACTTGTGAGGCGCTGGTCGGCCGTCGCCCGCAGGCGCCCCATGGGCAATGTCCAGATAACGACGTCCTGATAACAGGCGAACACTGACCACGAGTCCGGGGCGAGGGCTCGTAAGCTCCTGACTCCGACGCTTGAGGGGGAAGGCGCAGATTGCCGTGTCGCCGATTCGAAATTTGCCATCAATACCGATCGTCTCGTTCAGATCGATCCGCGCCCAAGTCGGTTGCGAATGACCTTCGGCCTCCGCATCGGTCTTTTTGCCATCTGTTTCTTCTGAATCTGCGGTCTCATTCTCGGTCGGCCGGTGCGCCGGCATGTCTCCATGAATAAGCAGGTGTTCAAAGCTGGCTGTCGATGCCTCGCAAGTCGGAAGCGTGAAGGAATAGTCCATCTGGAGGGCCAGGACACGCGTTGCGATTTCTTGGGCGGACATGATTGGAAGCTGCTTGGCTTCCAGTTCTTTTGGCAACGGTTTCCCCTCGACGCGCGCACCGAATATGTTCTCGTCGGTTTCGGGATCGTTCAGGCGAAGGGCTGAAACTTCGCCATGAGCTGTCAGAGAGATCAAGACGTCGATCGACGGCAGGACGGGGGTGGAGCACCCAACAATAATCGGGAAGCCAAATAACCGGACCCGCCCAACCTTCAGCCCGTAATCCACCGCATCAAGAAGGTCCTTCAGATCCTGGAGCCCGTCGTCCGAGTAGTGGCGATCAACTGTCGTGCCCTCGAGGTGCCCAAGAATACGTTGACGGACGCCCGTCTCGACCTTCAGCGCCAGCAGTTTGGACGACAGCGTGCGGCGCATTGCATACACATCCTCGTCGTTGAACCGCAGTTCCAGATGCCCAAGGAGCGTGCGCATGCGCTTGCCGAAATTGTGCGAACGCCGCCCATCCGCTTCGCTCGGATCTACGTCGGGAAATGCCCAAGTTTCACCTGACTTGATCTTGCCGACCACCCATTCGCGAAAGCCCAAATCGAGAATGAGTTGCGGAATAGGGAGAATACGGCGGGATTGCTCTGTTTTCATATGTTCATCCTCATCCTCCCCAAGGAAAATGCAGAGCACCTTGTCGCGGAACCTGACGTTCTTCAGTTTAAGCTGAAGAATTTCCTCTGGACGAACGCCCAGACTGACCATGAATAGGGGCACCCAATAGAGCGCGTCTCGGAAAATCTGGCGCCTCTGAGCTTTGGCCTTGCGCCACCGCTGTTTGGGGGAGCTGGTGCCTGTGTAGATGGGAGACAGGAACAGCTTCACCAAGTGCTCGAGTGCCCAGGACCGGCGGCGTTTCGGGCGAGAAATGCGCGTGGGAAGCCCGCATTCTGTCTTCGCTTCCTTGTGCCACTTGTTGAGCTTGCGGCGAAGCTGCTTGTGAGAGGGGACGACCCGATTCTCGTCATCGACATCTCGGCCGGCGACGGCACCTCCCAATGCTGATCGGACGATGCGATTGAACATATCCCGTTGGACGAAAAGATAGCCATCGGTCAGGCGGGGCCGCAGTTCCTGAACCAGCCGGAACCTCTTTTCCGGAATGGTAAGGGTCATGTCCGCCACGACGTCGGCGACGATGGCCTTGTCGCTCTCGTCGGCGTCATGCTTGATCTGTTGCGGATCGCATCCGTTGCCAACGCTTTCAAAGCGGTTCTTCCCGTGGAGCTGTCCCCAGTTCTTGGGCATGCCCCAGACGAACTCCAGGAAGTCGACGCATTGGTCGTGGGACAGAATCGAAACCGGCACGTCGCCGAAGAACGAGAGGGCCAGCGTTCCAACGGCCCGGATCTTGGTTTCGACGTCCGGTGGGGCTTCCTCGGAGGCCTTCTCGATCGCTTGTGTCAGCGTCATCGGCGGCAGAAGGGATTTCCGCTCGGGCGCAAGGCCGACATTTTCAAGCAACGGCCCCGCCCAGTGTCAGTGGATCGTCACAGCTGTCTTCGACCCGAAGGGCGACATCCAGCAGGGAGCGTGTCTTGATCAGGATTTCACGCGCGATGGCCGGAAGCGCCAAGGTGTCTTCATCCAGCCCGGCAAGTGCAGCGGCAGAGGACCCCAGGTCCGCTGCCACCGGCCAGTCCCGCGTCCGAAGCGCGTTATCTACACTCTGCCTTTTCTGCTCGCAGCCAGCCACGTAGGCGCGGCTTTCGTCAGCATCGAACGGGGCCTCGAGCCGGGCGAGCATCGTCGCGACGCTCTCGCGCACCATTTCCCGGATCATAACCTTCGTGCGCCATTCGCTTCCGGGCGCTCTTGTCAGTTCAGCCGTCAATTTCCGCTCTCCCGTTTCGATCTGGGTGAGCAGGTCTGCCGACTGTTTCACCGCTTCGGAAAGGATCTCGGTTCGAAGTGAGACGGAGAGAAATTCAGGTGCCCCAACGTCATGCAAGGGTTGAGGCCAACGGCGCCGGAAGTAGAAAATATGATTCCTCCGGACGAGGTGAAGACCCCATCTTCGGCCTTGGTTGGACCGGCGAGATTTCTGCCGATGTGAACCAGTTTGTGAACCACGACCGCGTGGAGACGGGAGGCTGGCCGCTTGATCAACGGCTATCCCATAGGGAAGTATGGAATTTTTGAAGTCATTGGCTGGGGTGGTAGGATTCGAACCTACGATACACGGTACCAAAAACCGATGCCTTACCACTTGGCTACACCCCAACGGTGGGCCGCTATTTACGGCGGGATTGGCGGGGGTTCAACCCCTATCTGAAGGGACTTTGCCCACCCGCCAAAGAAAAGCGCCGGACCCGTGTCATTCCACCGCGACTTGTGCCCTGCTCCGGCCCAGAATCAACTCCAGCGGGTCGTGTTCGGCGACAAGATGGCCGGGCGTCTCCTCACGCAGACGGGGCACATAGTCGATGTCGCCTTGCTCCAGACGCGAGGGCAGGAACCTCAATGCCGCGCTGCGATCGAGCGGCGACGGAAGCTCTCCGGGAAGCTTGAGGCGTTGACGGTTTCGCTCAAGCTCCGGGTCCGGGATCGGCACGGCGGAGATGAGGGACCGCGTATAGGGATGCTTGGGTGAATCGAAGATCGCGTCGCGATCGGCCATTTCCACCACGCGCCCGAGATAGAGCACCATGATCCGGTTGGAGACCGCCCGGACCACCGAAAGATCGTGACTGATGAAGATCATCGCGATCCCGAATTCGTCCTGCAACTCTCGCAGCAACTTGAGGATCTGCGCCTGGATCGACACATCGAGCGCCGAGACAGCCTCATCCGCGATGATGAGCTTGGGGCGGTTGATCATCGCGCGTGCGATCCCGACGCGCTGGTTCTGCCCCCCGGACAACTCATGCGGATAGCGATTGACCATCGAGGGTTCGAGCCCGACCCGCTCCATCATCCATGCCACTTCCCGGCGGCGTTCCTGCGCCGAGAGATCGGGGCGGAAGGTCTTGAGCGGCTCCGCGATTGACGCTTCGATGGTCATGCGCGGATCGAGGCTGGCGAGCGGATCCTGAAACACGATCTGGAGGTCTTTGCGGAACCGCTTCATGTCGGCTCGGTCCCGGCCTACCAGACTGTCACCAAGCCATGTCACGCGCCCATCGGTAGGTTCGATCAGTTGCAGGACCGCCCGGGCCAGCGTGCTCTTGCCGCACCCGGATTCGCCGACGACGCCGAGCGTTTCCCCCTGCCGTACGGAAAAACTCACACCATCCACGGCGCGCAGATCCGCTGTTCGCCCGAACAACCCGCCCGAGAGCGAGATCGGGAAATGCACCTTGATGTCGTCCACGTCCAAGAGCGTCTTGGCGTCCGAGGCGACATCGTCGCGAATATCCGCGCCATTCAGCCGCGGCATCGCATCAAGAAGGCTCTGGGTGTAGTCCGACTTCGGCGCGTTGAAGATCTGCGACGCGGGCCCCGCCTCCACGTATTCGCCATGCTTCATCACCTGCATCCGGTCACACATACGGGCCACAACCCCCATGTCGTGGGTAATGAGCGCGATCGCCGTGCCTTCTTCGGTCTGAAGCCCGTGCATGAGGTCGAGAATGTCAGCCTGTACCGTCACATCAAGCGCGGTGGTCGGCTCATCCGCAATCAGCAGCTTTGGATTGCAGAGCATGGCCATCGCGATCATCACGCGCTGGCGCATGCCTCCTGACAATTCATGGGGATACTGGTCGAGACGCCGGCGCGCCTCGGGGATGCGGACCTTTTCCAGCCATTCGAGACAGATCGCGCGGGCGCGCGCCCCACGCAAACCACGATGCACCTGCAAAACCTCGCGCATCTGCTCGCCGATCCGCAGATGCGGCGTAAGCGCCGTCAGCGGATCCTGAAAGATCATGCCGATATCGCTGCCCCGAATGCGGTTTATTTCCTTCACGGGGATGTTGAGCATCTCCCGCCCTTCGAGTTCGACCGAACCGCTCGCACGTCCGTTTGGCGGCAGGAGGCCCATCGCGGCGAGGAATGTCTGGCTCTTGCCCGAGCCACTTTCTCCAACGATCCCGAGACACTCACCCGGCGCGATGTCAAAGGAAACGCCCTTCACCGCGTCGACCATCCCGTCGGAGGTCTCGAATTGAACTTTCAGGTCACGGACTTTCAGTAGAGACATGTCAGCGGTCCTTCGGATCAAGCGCGTCACGCAGGCCATCGCCGATGAAGAACATCGTGATGATGATCGTGACATAAAAGAAAAGCGGAACGAGCAACTGCCAGATGGTGCCATAGGCCATGGTGCCCGCACCCTCGGCGATGAGACTGCCCAGCGAGGTGTTCGGTTCGGATATGCCGAGGCCGAGGAAAGATATGAAACTTTCCGCAAGGATCATTTCTGGGACGAGGAGCGACGCATAGACGATCACCACCCCCGCGAGGTTGGGCAAGATGTGGCGATACATGATGGTGAATTCACCCACACCTGCTGCCCGCGCTGCCTCGATGTATTCACGAGTCTTGAGCGAGAGAGTCTGTCCCCTGACAATCCGGGCCATCGACAGCCAACTGACCGCGCCGAGAGCAATGAAGAGCATCAGAAAGGAACGGCCTGCGATCACTAGGATGAGGATGATCACGAGCGTGAGCGGGATCGCGAGGAGAATGTCGACGATCCGCATCATGATCGTATCGACCTTGCCCCCCAGATAGCCCGAGACAACCCCATAGAGCGTGCCTACGATCAGAGCCATCGCAGCCCCGATCAACCCCACGAGAAGCGAGGTCGTTGTCGCCTGAATGACGCGCGAATAGAGATCACGCCCAAGCTCATCCACGCCAAAGTAGTGGCCCGACTCCAACGAGGGCATGCCGAGCCCGCGAACGTCGCCCATCGCGGTCCAGTCGATATCTTCGTTGTTCCATTGCGCGAAGAACGGACCAATGGCGCAGAACAGCACGACAAGTCCGAGCACGATGACACAGCCCATGGCCGCCTTGTTACGCACGAACCGCTCGCGGGCATCGCGCCAGAGCGAACGCCCGCGAACTGCGGCAACGGCGTTGACCTCTTCGGCAAGCGCGATGCGTTTTTGGGATCTTCCGAACATGCCTGCCTCCTTAGTAGCGAATTTTTGGATCGAACCACGCATAGGCGAGGTCGGTGATAAGGTTCACGATGACCGTAAGGCCCCCGTAGAGGATCGTGACCCCAAGAAGAACGGCGTAGTCGCGCGACAGTGCAGAACTCACGTAGGACTGCCCCAAGCCCCCGGTGGAGAAGTAAAGATCGACAAAGACCGATCCGGTAAGCACGTAGACGAAGACCGGTCCGAGATAGGAAATCACCGGCAAAAGCGAAGGTTTGAGCGCGTGGCGCCAGATCACAGTCCGGTCGGGTAACCCCTTGGCCCGTGCCGTGCGGATGAAGTTGGAGTTGAGCGTCTCGAGCATCGAAGAGCGCGTTATTCGCGCGACGGACCCGATGTAGGATGTAGAGAGCGCGATAACCGGCATGACGAGGTATTCCCACTGCCCCCCGTTCCAGCCGCCCCCGGGTAGCCAGCCAAGCCAGAGCGTGAAGGTCAGAATGAGGATCGGCCCCATGATGAAGTTCGGAAGCGCCTGCGCAGCAATACCCAGCGAAACGGCCGAATAGTCCCACCACGAATTGTGCCGAATGGCCGCCGTGATCCCCAGTGAGATCCCGACGACAGAGGCAACCAGAAACGACAGGGACCCATAGGTCAGCGAGATCGGGAAACCCTGCGCGATGATGTCATTCACATCCCGGTCCTTGTAGCGGAACGACGGGCCGAAATCGAAATGCAGCACGATGTTGGTCAGGTAATCCCACAGCTGCTTCCAAAGTGGCTGATCGAGACCGTAGGCGGCCTCCAGATTGGCAAGCACTTCGGGCGGCAACTTGCGCTCTGAGGTGAATGGGCCGCCGGGCGCCAGATGCATCAGGAAGAAGGACGCCACGATCAGAAGCAGGATCGTGGGGATGGCGACGAGGATGCGCCGCAGCACATATGACAGCATGTTATGCCTCCGCGAAAAGCCCGCGCCGCCCCCGTGAAGGAGGCGGCGCGGCACTGGTCAATGAATGCGGTTACTCTGCGATCTTGTAGAGGTTCTTGGAGTACCAGTTCTGCTCAACGTTATTGACCGGCCAATTGCCGACATCGCTGTCAAGCATGTAGACGCCGGCGTAGTGATAGATTGGAATTACCGGTGTTTCGTCGGCGAGGATCTCTTCGACCTCGGTATAAAGCGGGCCGGTATCATCGGCCGTCTTCGCCTGTGCCATGAGTTCATCGACACGCTCATTGGAATACTTGCCGTCGTTGTATCCCGACATAGTCGTCAGCAGATCGAGGAACGTCGAAGCTTCGTTGTAGTCGCCGCACCATGCGCCCCGCGCCAGATCGAAATTCTGGTTCCCGCGCTCTTCAAGGAAGACCTTCCATTCCATGTTGCCAAGCTCGGCCTGCACGCCCAGTTTCTGCTTCCACATCTGGCTCAGCGCCACCGCAACCTTCTTATGGTCGTCGGAGGTGTTGTACATCATGCTGAATTCAAGCGGATTGTCCGGACCATAGCCAGCTTCGGCAAGCAGTTCCCGTGCCTTTTCGTCTCGCTCGGGCTGCGTCATGGACGCGATATCAACCTGCGGCACCTCGAACCCTGCGGTCGCAGCCGGGGTAAAGGTATAGGCTTCGGGCTGCCCGCCCGCCATGATGTTCTCGGTGATGATCTTGCGATCTACGGCAAGCGAGAGGGCCTTGCGGACATTGGGATCCTTGAACGCCTCGGGGCCGCTCTCGGACAGGTTGAACGTGTAGTAATAATTGCAAAGACGTGGGAAGGAGACCGCCTCTTCGGGGTGTTCTTCCTTGAGGCGCGGGTATTGCCCGGCGGGGATCTCGGTACGATCGAGTTCACCGGCAAGATAACGGGTCAGGGCCACATTCTCATCGTTGATCACCAGCGCGATGGTCCGGTCGATGATCGTGTTCTCGTTGTCCCAGTACATCTCGTTTCGTTCTCGAACCGAGCGCTCCTGCGGCAGGTGCTCCGTCAGGATATAGGCGCCGTTCGAGACGATGTTTTCAGGGCGTGTCCACTCATCGCCAAACTCTTCCACGACCTTCTGGGGGGCGGGAAATGTCGTTGAGTGGGTGGTCATCTGCGGGAAATACGGAAGGGGTTCGCTTAGTGTCACCTCCAGGGTCCGATCATCCACCGCCTTGACGCCAAGGTCTTCGATGGGGCGCTCACCGGCGATGATTGCCGCCGCGTTTTCGATGCTCATCAATTCCATGAACCACGCATAGGGGCTCGAAAGCTCGGGGTTCACGGCACGTTGCCATGCAAAGACAAAATCGGCTGCGGTCACGGGCTCGCCGTTCGACCACTTGGCATCCTCACGCAATGTGAAGGTGTAGACGGTATTGTCGTCGTTGGTTTCATACCCCGTGGCGACGCCGGGAACGAGGTTACCTTCTTCGTCCTGGTTCATCAAACCTTCGAAGAGGTCGCGCACCAGTTCGGAGCCGGTGACATCTTCCACCACCTGCGGGTCAACGCTGCTGTGCTCATCGAGCACACGGTAGGTGAAGGTCTGATCCTCGGCGAGCGCTTCGCCTGTTTCTGGATGGGTCTGCTGCGCGAGCGCGGCGCTCGTAAGGCCGCTAGTGGCGAGCAGAGCAGCAACAAGAGGTTTCGTGATCCGGTTCATTATAGTCCCTCCCATGGGATTGTTCGGATTTCTGCGCTGACTTTCACACGCGCCAACCTAATGCACAAAAGCGCGAAGACACGGTGATTGCAGGAAATTGGCGGATAATCGCGGGGCGCTCCAGTCAAAAGATGCCCCTACGTCGCGTCAGCGGGCATACACGGACCGGTTGAGCAATAACGAAACGCCCGCCAAAGGGCGGGCGCAACAATCGTATTTGCTTTGAAAGATCTGACCGAGGGGATCAGCCTATGGCGGCGGCTTTGACGTCGTCGTCGATGTAAGGGACGTATTGCTCAAAGTTGTCGGCGAACATCTGAACGAGGTTCTTGGCAGCCGCATCATAGGCGGACGGATCGCCCCATGTTTCACGCGGATTGAGCAAGGATGAGTCCACTCCGGGTACTGCGACAGGCACTTCAAACCCGAAATTGGGATCCTTGCGGAATTCCACGTCGGCGAGGGAGCCATCAAGTGCCGCCGTGAGCAATGTTCGCGTCGCGTGGATCGGCATGCGCGAGCCCGTACCGTGGGCTCCGCCCGTCCAGCCTGTGTTTACCAGCCAACAGGTCGCCCCATGTTTCGCGATCTTGGCGCGCAGCAACTCGCCGTACTCCTCCGGGCGACGTGGCATGAACGGCGCACCGAAGCAGGTCGAGAAGGTCGGCGTAGGCTCCGTCAGGCCCCGCTCGGTGCCAGCGACCTTGGCGGTAAAGCCGGAGAGGAAGTGATACATCGCCTGCGCCGGGCTCAGCCGCGCGATCGGGGGAAGAACGCCAAAGGCGTCGCATGTCAGCATCACGACGTTTTTCGGATGGCCGCCCATGGCGGATTCCGATGCGTTGGAGATATAGCTCATCGGATATGCACAGCGCATATTGGCCGTGAGGCTGTCATCCTCGAAATCGAGATCGCGCGTCTCTTCGTCATAGACCATGTTTTCGATCACGGTTCCAAAGGTATGCGTCGTCGCGAAGATTTCAGGCTCCGCCTCTGGGTTGAGGGAGATGGTCTTGGCATAGCAGCCCCCTTCGAAGTTGAAGATGCCGCGATCCGACCAACCATGCTCATCATCGCCCAGCAGGGTTCGACCCGGATCGGCTGACAACGTCGTCTTGCCCGTTCCCGAAAGCCCAAAGAAAACGGCCGAATCGACCGGATTGCCATGCGCGTGGTTCGCGGAGCAGTGCATCGGCATGATACCCTTCTCCGGCAAAAGGTAATTGAGCACCGTAAAGATGCCCTTCTTGTTCTCACCCGCGTATTCCGTGTTCGCGATCAGGATCATCTTGCGGTCGAAATTAAGCGCGATCACCGTGTCCGTGCGACAGCCGTGGCGCGCCGGATCCGCCTTGAAGGTGGGGCAGTTGATGACAGTGAAATCGCAAGAGAAGTTGTCCAGTTCCTCGCGCGTCGGGCGGCGCATCATGTGCCGGATGAATAGCCCGTGCCACGCAAGTTCATTCACGAAGCGAATGTTGAGCGCGTGGGCGGGATCGGCGCCGGCGGTCAGGTCCTGCACGAAGTAATCGCCGCCCTGCATATGAGCGAGCATGTCCTGATACAGCGTCTCAAAGGCGTCCTCGGAAATCGGGGGGTTGTTCTCCCACCAGATCTTGTCAGCGACGGAGTCCGTCTTGACGACGAATTTGTCCTTGGGAGAGCGGCCAGTGAACTTGCCCGTCTCGACCAGCAACGTGCCCCCCTTGCCAAGGCGCCCTTCGCCGCGCTTGATCGCTTCTTCGATAAGGCCCGGCTCCTGAAGGTTGTAATAGACGTTTGCGATGCCGCCTATCCCTTGGTCCTCAAGCGTGAATTGCGGATTGACCCGTCCGATTGTCATGTCCAGCCTCCTAGTGCCGCCTTACGTTGCGTCAGTTTCTCGACCGCCTCGAAGAGGCAAAGCCCTATGCTGAGAAATAATCCCGCAGCCTGGTGGTCTTAACATGGCATTTTGTTTCGTGAACAGTGATTGAGACGTTCGTTAGCGCAACCACCCGAAGGTTAGCGCAACCAAGGTTGTCCGCGCGGCAACAATTCGCCGGAGTTTAGGCGGGTGTTCACGATTGATGGGCTCAACTGCACCCAACGGCGGGGTGATTCGCACCCAGACCTTATCAAATTCCGACACCACCGAACGGTTGGCATGTCAGGGGCAAGAGAGAGGCGTTTGCCATGGCGACGATTGCGCTTGTGGACGATGATCGAAATATCCTGATGTCCGTGTCGATGACATTGGAGGCGGAGGGGTTTGACGTGGAAACCTACGCCGACGGGCAAAGCGCGCTGGACGCGTTCACTCGGCGCATGCCCGACATGGCCGTGTTCGATATCAAGATGCCGCGCATGGATGGCATGGACCTGCTTCAGCGGGTGCGACAGAAATCTGCCATGCCGGTGATTTTCCTCACGTCCAAGGACGATGAGATCGACGAGGTGCTTGGCCTGCGGATGGGTGCGGATGACTATGTGACCAAACCCTTTTCCCAACGGCTATTAGTGGAGCGGATTCGTTCGATCCTTCGTCGTCAAGAAGCACTGGCCGCACCAGAAGGTCCGGCCCCCGAAGAAGTGCAAACCCTTGAACGCGGAGAATTAATAATGGACCCGCTGCGCCATGCGGTGAAGTGGAAAGGCCAGAACGTGGCCCTGACGGTTACGGAGTTCCTCCTGCTCCAAGCGCTTGCCCAGAGGCCCGGTTTCGTCAAGAGCCGCGACCAGTTGATGGATGTCGCCTACGACGATCAGGTGTATGTGGATGACCGTACCATCGACAGCCATATCAAGCGCTTGCGCAAGAAGATGCGCAGCGTGGATGCGGCGTTCTCCGCGATTGAGACGCTTTATGGAATCGGCTATCGCTACAACGAGGCGTGATCTTACGCGCGCGAAAGGGCTGATGTGCGACGCTCCCGGAAGCCTCGGTCTGGCATGATCCTCGCGCAAAGCGATGGCGCGGTGCGCGAAGCACCGGGAACCGGCGGGGCCGTGGGGCCGCATGGCGGGCGCTCCCCCCTCGCCCGCAAGATCATCACGTTCAATCTGATCGCAATTCTCGTGCTGGTCGTCGGCACCCTTTACCTCAATTCCTCGCGCGACAGCCTTGCCTACCAACGCTCCAATGCGCTGCACTCCGAAGCTCTGCTGATCGCGGAGGTAATCGAGGCAAAACTGCCCCGAGGGCTCCCCGACGCCCCGTTTTCCGCCCGTATAAACATCGATGAGCTTATGGCCGGTCTCAACCTGCGGGGGGGGATTCAGATCATGGTGTTTGATCATGCCCACACCCTCGTCGCGGCAGTGACGGGGCCCGAGCCCGCGCTCCCCGAGAACGGTCCGAAAAGCACCTTGCTCACCGATATGCTCCACTCACTCTGGGAGGGGATGAATCGCCTTTCGGGCGCTTTTGGCGGCACCGAGAACGCTGGCCGGAACATGCCGGATATCGCACGCGAACTCCTGCCGCTTGCCGCCGACCAACAAACCCACGTCACGCATCTCAACGACGCGGAAGGGCTGAAATCCTTCGTGGTCGTCACTCCGCTGGACTACGATAACCGGCGCGCCGGAACCCTCGCGGTCGCCTCCGCCGCGGGAGAGATCGACAGGCTGGTTCGGGCGGAACGCGAGGAGATCCTACAGATCTTCGTGATCGCGGTGCTGGTCTCCATCGGATTGAGCCTTGTGCTCGCCTCGACGATTGCCAACCCGATCGCGGATCTGGCCGCCGCCGCAGAGATGGGCCATGCTCGTGGGTCGCGCTCGATGGGTCCGTCGCGCATTCGCATTCCGGATCTGACTGCCCGCCCGGACGAGATTGGACGCCTCTCCGGAGCGCTGCGGGGCCTCCTGGCCACCCTCTATGACAGGATCGAGAACAACGAGCAATTCGCAGCGGATGTCGCGCATGAGATCAAGAACCCGCTCGCCTCGCTCCGATCTGCGGTGGGGACGCTCCGCGTCGCCCCGCGCGAGGATCAGAGGGAGAAGCTGCTCAAAGTGATCGAGCACGATGTGAAGCGGTTGGACCGTCTGGTGAGTGACATCTCCAACGCCTCGCGGCTCGACAGCGAACTCGTACGCGAAGAGGAAGAGCCATTCGACCTGCTTCATATGCTGCGCAACATCACCACATATCTTGGCGGACAGGCCCAGGAGGCGGGTATCGATTTCACGATTGATTTCCCCAAGGATCGGGTCGTGATCCATGGCCTTCAGGCACGGCTCGCGCAGGTTTTCGTCAACCTCATCACCAACGCGATCAGCTTTTGCGAGGACGGGGACGCGATCCGCGTGTGGGTGAGGGTTCGCGAAAACCGGGTGCTCGCTGTTGTGGAGGATACCGGGCCGGGTATTCCCGAGGAGGCCCTTACCAAGATTTTCCGCCGGTTCTACTCCGAACGCCCCGAAGGACAATTCGGTGACAACTCCGGTCTTGGCCTCGCCATTTCAAAGCAGATCGTCGAAGCGCATGGCGGGGTAATCTGGGCCGAGAACATCTTGCCAACCGAGGCGGATCCGCTTTCAGGCCCGCTCGGGGCGCGCTTTGTCGTGGGCTTGCCGATCTGATGGCGCAGGAAACCATCCTCCACGCCAGTTGTGTCGCCGTTGATGGGCGCGGCGTTTTAATCCGGGGTGCGTCCGGGTCTGGCAAATCGAGGCTGTCTATCGAATTGATGGCTTGGGGCGCGCGACTCGTCAGCGATGATCGCGTCAGGATCACCCGCAGGGGCGACATGCTTCATGCAGAAGCCCCGGCGCCTATCTCCGGGCTCATCGAAGCGCGCGGCATGGGCCTTCTGCGCGCGCCGGCCTGCTCAGCGGATATAGCCTGTATCGTCGACCTTGACCGGCCCGAGACTGAACGCCTTCCGCCTTGGCACAAAGAGACGCTACTCGGCGTCGTGCTTCCTTTGCTTCACAATCCAGGCATTCCGCATTTCGCTGCATCACTTCTTCTCTATCTTAGAGAAGGACGCTACGAATGAACCCGATTGCCATGCCCCCCTTAGACCTTGCCCATAAGCTTATCCTGATCACCGGCCCGTCGGGCGCGGGGCGCAGCACTGCGATCAATGCGCTTGAGGATATGGGCTTCGAGGCGATCGACAATCTGCCGCTGAGCCTGGTGCCCCGCCTTCTGGCCGTCGCGCCGCTTGATCACCCCATGGCCCTTGGCATCGACGCGCGCAACCGGGAGTTTTCGTCCGATGCCCTCATCAACCTGATCGAGGAAATGTCGGCGCATCCCGGCGTGAGTTTTCAACTTGTCTATGTGGATTGCGCCCCGGATGTATTGCTACGCCGGTTTTCGGAGACCCGGCGCCGACACCCCCTTGCCCCAGCCGAGGGGCCGGAGGCCGGTATCGCGCGCGAGATCGACCTGCTTTCCGCGATCCGCACCCGCGCCGATATCCTGATCGACACGACCGAATTCACGCCCCATGACTTGCGCGCCGAAATGGATCGGTGGTTTGCCCCTGATGCAGAGCGCAGCCTCGCGATCTCCTTGCATTCCTTTTCCTATAAGCGGGGCCTTCCGCGCGGCATCGATACGGTGTTCGACGTGAGGTTCCTGCGCAATCCCTACTGGCACCCGCCGTTGCGCGCGCTTGACGGGCGCGATCCGGCTGTAGCTGCCTACATTGCCGACGACCCGCGCTTCGAGCCGTTCTTCTCTCAGTTGCGTGCGCTCGTCTCATTGCTACTTCCGGCCTATACCGAAGAGGGCAAGGCGCATCTTGCGATTGGCTTGGGGTGTACCGGAGGGCAACACCGGTCGGTTGCCGTAACGGAAAAGCTTGGCAAGGCTCTTGCGGAAGAGGGATGGCAGGTGTCAACTAGACACCGTGAACTGGAACGGCGCGCCGCGGACACAAGCGCCCGTTCCCCGGACAGAATGGAAAAACCGTGATCGGCGTCGTGATCGTCGCGCATGGGGGATTGGCCAGAGAATATCTCGCGACCGTCGAACATGTTGTCGGCGTCCAACCCGGTGTGCGTGCCATAGGTATTTCCCCCGATGATGATCGGGCTGCGAAGCAGCGCGAAATCTGTGATGCGGCCGATGCCGTGGACGAAGGGGGCGGCGTGGTGGTTGTCACCGATATGTTCGGGGGCTCACCATCCAACCTGTCTTTGCTCGCCTGTCATGAGGCCAGCCGCCGTATTCTCTACGGCGCCAACCTGCCAATGTTGATCAAACTTGCAAAAAGCAGGCAACTTCCTGTCGACGAAGCCGTTGAACAGGCACTGACCGCCGGTCGGAAATACATTGACACAAGAAGCGTGTCCGCCCAATAGGGCGCGATCGTCAGGAGAGCCTTTCCGCCACATGACAAGCATGGTCAAGCAAACCCTCACTATCACCAACGAAAAAGGCCTGCACGCTCGCGCATCGGCGAAGTTCGTGGAAGTCGTCGAGGCGCATGATGCCACGGCGGAGGTTTCGCACGATGGCATGAATGCCTCCGGCGACAGCATCATGGGGCTTTTGATGCTGGCCGCGTCGAAGGGCTGTGACATCGAGATCGAGACCCGCGGCGAAGATGCCGAAAAGCTCGCCAAGGCGCTCGAGTCGTTGCTTGCCGACAAGTTCGGCGAAGGTTTCTGATCATGGCGCCGGGCGGGGCGATATAGACGTGGCACGAAACGTCGAAGAACGCCGCGCGGCCCGGGCTGGCCAGCCTGAGGGCAATGGAACGCGCACGCGCCACTATGATCGCAGCAGCCTGACCTATGCCGACACCTTCACCAATCCCGCCAAGGTCGCCGCGATCCATGCGCTCGAATGGTCCACGGGCAAGATCTCCATCCTGCGCATGGTCCGTGAGTTTGAGCGGATGGGCGCGCCGCAGGACGCAAGCTTCTTTCGCGCTGTGCTCGATGTCATGCGCATCCCCCTCCAGACGCCCAGCCAACAGATGGAGCGTATTCCATCCGAAGGGCCCGTGGTCGTTGTGGCCAATCATCCGCATGGGCTGGTGGATGGAATGGTGTTGGCTGAACTGATCGGCAAGCGCCGCCCGGACTACAAGATCCTGACCCGATCTCTTCTGACCCAGCTTGATGCCGTCGCGGACCGTTTTCTGATTTCAGTCCCCTTTCCGCATGAGCCCGATGCGCAGCAAAAGAGCATAGAGATGCGTGACGCCGCCATGGCCCAGCTTGAGGCCGGCGGTGTCATCGGCCTGTTTCCCTCGGGGGTCGTGGCCTCCGCGGATCGTATGTTCGGCCCCGCAGTCGAGCGCGAATGGAATGTCTTTACCGCCAAGATGATCCGCCGGTCCGGCGCGCGCGTCGTGCCGGTTTTCTTTCCCGGGCAGAACTCCCGTTGGTATCAGATCGCGAGCCGCGTATCGCCGACACTGCGGCAGGGTCTTCTCATCCATGAGATCGTGAAAGCCTGCAACACGGCGCAATCGCCGCTCATCGGCCATCCGCTCGATCCGGCGGAAGTCGCGGAGCGCTCCGCCAGCCCCCGCGATTTCATGGCGTGGCTACGGGCCCATACCCTGTCGCTTGGCAACTCCGCCTAGCGGGTGGGGACGGGCTCTTCCCCGCGATAGTCATAAAAACCACGCTTCGCCTTACGGCCCAGCCACCCGGCCTCGACATACTTCGTCAGCAAGGGACACGGCCGATACTTCGTATCCGCCAGCCCTTCGTGGAGCACGTTCATGATGGCAAGACAGGTATCGAGCCCGATGAAATCCGCAAGTTCCAAGGGGCCCATGGGGTGGTTCGCGCCCAGCTTCATCGACTGGTCAATCGAACGCACGTTTCCGACGCCCTCATAGAGCGTATAGACCGCTTCATTGATCATCGGCATCAGGATGCGGTTCACGATGAAAGCGGGAAAATCCTCGGCACTGGCCGCTGTCTTGCCGATCCGCTCTACCACCGCGAGGCAGGAGTCATAGGTTTCGCGGTCCGTTGCGATCCCCCGGATAAGCTCCACCAACTGCATGACCGGAACGGGGTTCATGAAATGAAACCCCATGAATCGCTCCGGCCGATCCGTACGGCTGGCCAGCCGGGTGATCGAGATCGAGGAGGTGTTGGTCGTCAGGATCGTGTGGGGTTGCAGATGCGGGATCAGATCCTCGAAGATCGCCTGTTTGACGGATTCGCGCTCCGTCGCGGCTTCGATGATCAGATCGCATTGCCCCAGATCGGCAAGCTTGAGCGAAGTGCGGATGCGTGCCATCGCCTCGGCCTTGGCATCAGCTGCGATCAACTCGCGCGATACCTGCCGCTCCATGTTCCGGTCGATCAGCGTCATCGCGGCATCGAGCGCGTCCTGACTGATGTCGCTCATCCAAACATCGTATCCCGCGACCGCGGCCACATGAGCGATGCCGTTGCCCATCTGGCCTGCGCCGACGACGCCGATTTTCTGGATCTCCATGGGTGCTGCCTCTCCTCGTGATGGTGGCGACCATAGTCACGGGCCGCGCGAAGGTGCAAGCGCTCCTGCTCCCGGCACGCAGCCATTAGCGATTCCGCAAAAGTTTGCCTGCATGGTGCCTTGCGGGTGAACAGAATTGGGGTTTCGCAGTGAGTTTCGCATCTCCCGGACCGGGCGATCTGGACTATGAGCTTTGTCGATATGACGGCTGCCGGGTTGATCTGCGCGGCCCGCGCAAACTCTCGGAGGTCGGCGACTACGCGGTATGCCTCGGCGCGGGCGAAACCTTCGGCACCTTTGTCGCTCATCCATGGCCCGCACTTCTTGAGGAGCGCACTGGCCTGAGTTGTTTCAATCTTGGGGTGCCACACGCGGGATGTGACGTGTTTCTGGGTGACCCCGGCCTGCGACGATTGTGTGGTGGGGCCCGTTTGGCCGTGGTGCAGATCATGGGCGCGCAGGGCAACAGCAATTGCTTCTACTCGGTGCATAGACGCCGCAACGACCGCTTTCTGCAAGCCTCCCCGCTGATGCGGACCGTTTTTCCCGATCACGACTTCACCGGTTTCAGCTTTGTCCGCCATATGCTGGGGGTGCTGCACCACGAAGCGCCAGAGCCCTTCGAACGCCTTCGGAAGGAATTGCAGACCGTCTGGACCACGCGCATGAGTGAATTGATCGGTGCCTTCGACTGCCCAGTTGTGCTGCTCGATATGCGCCGCGCCGCACGCGACCAGGGCGCGCTTGGGTCAGAGCCGCTCTTTGTCACCGAAGAGATGGTCGCGGAAGTCGCACTCCTCGCCAACGACCTCATCGAAGTCCCCGCGACCACAGAGCCGGAGGCGGAACATCTGACGGGTCTCATCTTTCCACCCCTTCAACGGAGCGCCGCAGCCACCATTCCGGGAACGTCGGCGCATCACGCAGCGGCAAAGGCCCTTGCCGAGCCGGTCAGGTCATACGTCCTGAGCAAACGCACTTGATACCCGGCGCGGCCCTCAGAGCTTTCGCAACTCCTCGGCCAGACTGTCCTCACTGATCGGCTTCATGAGCCTTGGCCGACCGTCGAAGACACTCCCGGCCGTGGCGTCGAACTCGTAGCCCGTGAGTTGCAGGAAGGGTATCCCCCGCAGCACCAGATGCTTGGCAATGGCCTCGGACGTCTCCTTACCGAGGTTGATATCCACCACGGCGAGATCGGGTGTTACCTTGGCAAGTTGCGAAAGCCCCGCCTTGACCGATCCCGCGGTCCCGACAACCTCATACCCCATGGCCTCCACCGTATCGACGAGATCCATCGAGATGATCGGATCATCTTCCACGATGAAGATACGGGTGCGCCCCTGCCCATTCTCGGGGCAATTGGGCACTTCACGCTCTTCGGGGATGCCCGCGTCGCGGCGCAGGTCGATCACGATCTCGCATTTGAACCCGTCGGTATCCAACCCGCGGGAGAATTCGCCGCCAAGCTGCCGTTCGATGATCTGCACCAGCAGGTTTGTACCAAAGCCAGAACTGTCGAGTTCGCGCAAGGTACGGCCCGCATCAACCGTCCGCTCTTGCCACTTGATGCGCAGGATCTCATCGTGCGACACCTCCCACGCAACATCGAGCTTGCCCGTGACCCCGGTAAGCGCCCCGTATTTCATGGCATTGGTGGCCAGTTCATGCACGACCATCGCGATGGCCTGTGCCATGTCAGGCGAAAGCTCCACCGCCGGCCCTTCGAGGGTGGCTTGGGGGGTATCAGAAGACAGGTAGGGCGAAAGCTCATTTCGCAGCACGTCGTCAAGTGACACGACGCTCCACCGGTTCCCCGCCAGGAGACTGTGCGTATTGCTGAGCCCAGCAAGCCGATCCAGTAGCTTGGCCTTGTAGCTTGGCACGTCATCGGCGCTGTTCTGATTTACCAGCGCCCGAACAACGCCCAGCAGGTTACGAGCGCGATGGTCGATTTCACTCGCCATGATCTGTTCGCGCTCAAGGGATCGCTGCTGTTCAATCTCGTGCAAGAACCGTTCCAGAACCTGTTCGGTGAGCGCGATGTCCGCATCGCTCCACCGACCCGCGTTGGCCCGATGGATGAACAGCGATGCCTCCAGCCGGTGATCCTTCATCCACGGAACCGCAAGCAGTGATCCGGTGCCCGCGCTATGAAAAGCCTCTCGTGTCGTTGGCTCACTGACTTCGGAGGTGTCAATGATCTGCCCCACCTTCCCCGCCGCAAGGGGCAGCGCCACCGGCCCGATGTTTTCCATGGCGAACTGATCGCCTACAGGATCGATATCAGTGGCGGTCCATTCCGCTAGTGTCCGGTAGCCCGGGCTCTTGGCGCGCTGAACTTCGCGTATTCCCACCCGGATCGCACCCAGATACTTACCGAGCGCGCCGCAGACGATCATCCCAAGGTCATCTGTGCCCGTAGCTCCGCGCAGACTGTCGCTCAGCCCCAGAAGAAAGCTCGACTGACGCCCCTCCAGCACCTTGGCAGTGGTCTCCATGCCGGAGTTGAACACGCCCTCGATTGCGCCATCCTCACCGCGGATCGGGCTGAAGTTATAGGTCCAGTAGGTTTCTTCCTCAAAGCGATACCGCTTCATCGGGAGAAGTTGATCTTCGAGAAAAATGCCCGTTCCGCTGACGATCAACTCGGTGAACTGCGGCTCAATCACATGCCAGATATCATACCAGACATCTTCGGCGCGCTCCCCCAGACAGCCCGGGTGACGGGGGCCGGGTATGCTCGACCATGCGTCGTTGTAGAGCAGGCGCAAATCCGATCCCCAATAGATCGCCGTGGGAAAGGTCGAGTTGAGCGCGATGGCAAGCGCCGAGCGCAGGGATT
Organism: Poseidonocella pacifica; assembly: GCF_900111875.1. Lineage (GTDB taxonomy): Bacteria > Pseudomonadota > Alphaproteobacteria > Rhodobacterales > Rhodobacteraceae > Poseidonocella > Poseidonocella pacifica. Next base: position 329,349 of record NZ_FOJU01000005.1, on the reverse strand, counting down.
GAGGCCAAGTCTCGGGGGGGCCGAATGGATGTCCGGTCCAGTCGAACTCACGTATTCTCTGGGCCATCTCGCTCGGGCCGGAGAGAAAGCTCATCGGGTCGAGGTTGGGATTCTGACGCCTCAGCATGCGAGCGGCTCGCTGCGGTGGACGGGTGATAGGTTGGTTAAGCTGAGCATGGGCGACACCGAGTTCCTGCCGAATGAAACAATACGATGATCTGCCGACCTTTGCTCTTGCCCGTCCAGTGGATCACTCCTGCGAATTTAGCGCAAATGTACGACTTGAAAAGAGAATTTCGAACGCATTCGCGCGCGCGACGCGACGCTTCATGGAACCCGCCGTCGGTGGGGACGTTGTTACGCGGAAAGGAGACCTACATTGGACCTCATACGCATCATCGTTGCCATCCTTCTGCCACCGCTTGGCGTGTTCCTGCAGGAGGGCTTGGGCAAGCACTTCTGGATCAACATCCTGCTGACCATCCTTGGGTATATCCCCGGTATCGTGCACGCCATTTACATTATCGCCCGGAAATGACTCCGGCCAAAACCATATCCCCGCAGGCAAGCGAAGCGGAACTGCTCCGGATCGAGCGGCTGGCCGAACGAATGGACAGTGCGTTTCGCATCCCGATGACCGGAATTCGGATCGGCTGGGATTCCATCCTTGGCCTGATCCCCGGTGTCGGGGATACTGCGGCGCTCCTGCCTGCGGCGTATATCTTGCACAAATCCTATCGTCTGGGCGCCCCTCCGGCGGTGCTCGGGCGAATGGGGATCAACACCGCGGCCGATTGGCTGTTGGGGAGTATCCCGCTTGTCGGCGATATCTTCGACATCGGCTTCAAGGGGAACCGGAGGAACGCGGCGCTGCTGCGCAAACACCTGCAATCCACCGGGCACCTCACCCAAACATCAGGTTCGGCAAAAACAGTGTGATTACTGGAAAAGTCAGCAGGACGAGGATCAGCGCGAGGATCGCAGCAAAGAACGGCAGGCTGTCGCGCACATAGTCCTCGATCGGGGTATCCAGCAGACTGCACACCGTGAACATCGCGACACCGACCGGCGGCGTCATCCCCCCCAGCGTCACGATCGTCATCATCAGAATTCCAAAATGGACGGGATCGACCCCCACGCTCTTGACCACTGGCACCAGAATGGGCGTCAGCAAGAGGACGAGGATCGTACTTTCCACGAACAAGCCCGCGACGAAAAGCCCGATCAGGATCACTGCGACAATGACATGGGGGTTGGATAAACCGCCAAGCAGCAAATCCGCCACATCCTGTGGCACACGCAGGAAGATGATCGCAAACCCCAGCATTCCGGACATGAGGATGATGAGCATGATCATCCCGATATCCGACAACGCATGCCCGAATGCGCGCTTGATCCGCTCAACGCTCAATACCCTGTGTCCCAGCATGCCGACCAACAGCGCATAGACAACGGCAAAGGCCCCGACTTCGGAAGGCGTGAAAAGCCCGCCCCGGATCGACACGATCAACAGTACCGGAAAGAGCAGCGCCCATTTCGCATCCCACGCGGCCCGCCCCAGTGCGCCCGCTTCGGGCCGCTCACGCGCCACCGTGCCATAGCCGCGCCGCTTGGCCACCAGCCATGCCGCGACCATGAGAAAGATCATCATCAAGAGCCCCGGCACGATTCCCGCCATGAAGAGCCGCCCGATGGAGACCTGACCGACATAGCCATAGAGGATGAGACCGATCGACGGAGGGATGGTGGCCGTGATGAGAGAACTGAGCGCAATGACTGCGGCGGTATACCCACGCGCATAGCCCGCCTGCAGCATCTGTGGCCCGACAACCCGGCTCTGCATCGCGGCATCGGCGACGGCGGAACCGCTCACCCCGCCCATGAGGGTCGAGAGGATGATAGACACCTGCGCGAGTCCGCCAGTCATCCAACTCACCGCGATCCGGGAAAATTTGAAAAGGCGATCCGTGATGTCGCTTGCATTCATCAAATGCCCGGCGAGAACGAAGAATGGCACGGCCAAGAGCGGAAAGCTCTGGCTGACGGTCGCGATCTTCTGCACCCCGATGGACAACGGCATGATGGGGGAGGTCAAAAAGAAGGTGAAGCCAGCCATGCCGATTGCGATAGCGACCGGGGCGCCTACGATCAGCAGAACCATGAAAACGATTGAGATCAATCCCATTTCAAAGCTCGCTAACCGCGCCATTACCGGACTGGCGGGTAAACACCAGTTGATCAGCAGATTTCCAGGATTGGACGAGGTTCACGATGATCCCTGCCCCCAGCAGGACACAGCCTACCGGTACGGCTATCGTCACCCAGGCATAGCTCAAGCCACTATCCCCGAATTGACGCTCTATGTTCAGCAGGGTGAGCTTGAGACCTTGCCGCGCCAACACGGCGAGGAATGCAATGGTCAACAGCGCCAGAGCCGTTTCCACCCAGCGCCGCCATGCAAAGGGCAGCAGTCTCACCGCGAGATCCACCCCGAGATGTGATTTCTCTCGCAACGCACGGGTAGCGCCGATGAAACACAGCCAGATGAACAGGAGCTGCGCCAGATCGACGGACCAGATCAGTGGATGACCAAAGAAGCGCATCACCGCTGCCAGAAACACCAGCCCGGTGATCGTGGCCAGGATGAGAGCACCCACCGCGAATTCCGCCTGCCGATAGAATTGTGCCACGATGGCCCTCCCATGGGTGTGGACGGCAGGCACCGAGCGTGCCTGCCAGCCGGATTACTCAGCAGCCATCGCGCGCAGTTCATCGCGCAGCGCGCCATATCCAAGCTCGTCATAGACGGCAGCAGTGGCTTCGCGGAACGGGGTCGTGTCGACTTCGCTCACCGTTACGCCCGCCTCTTGGAGTTGTGCCTCGATGGCCTCCAGACTGTCTCGGGTTCCATAAGATGCGATATCCCCCGCCTCCAGCGCTTCGTCCCGCAGGGCTGTGCGAAGATCTTCGGGAAGGCTTTCGAACCACCCCGCTGAGGTCACAAGGCCGGTGATCAGGTTGATGTGACCCGTCTTGGTGACGTGGCTGATAACCTCATGCAGGTTTGCGCCCACGATTGCAGGAAACTGTGCCTCAGCCCCATCGATCACATTGGAGCTCAGAGCGGAATAGACCTCTCCCCATGGCATCGGCGTCGGGGTGGCGCCCATGGCATTGATGGTGCCGGTCCAAACCGGAGCGCCCGGTGTCCGCATCCGAATTCCCGCGAGGTCCGCAGGGACAGAGACCGGAACGTTGGTCAGCAGATGACGCTCCCCCTGCCACCAGTTGAAGCTTAGGACCTGAAGCCCTGCATTGTCGGCGAGCGCATCTACCCAGCCTTCGAATTTGTCGGAGGTGACGACCTTGCGAATGCCGTCATAGCCGGCGGCAAGGAAGGGCGCGCCCAGAACGCCAAACTCGTTCTGAAACACGGCGAGCCGTCCACCATCGACAACGACGGCCACAGGCGCGCCAGCGCGGGCCTGCTCCAGTACATCTTCATCGGGTCCGAGTTGCGAATTGGGGTACAGCACGATGGCCACGCGCCCCTCCGTCGCCTCGGCAACGTTTTCGCGGAAGGCTTCCAGCCCCTTGTAGAGCGGATCGCTTTCCGCAAGGGCGGTATTGACGCTCAACGTATAGTCCTGTGCCGCGACGGCCCCGCCGATGAGTGAAACGGCAATCGCCGCGGCGACAGCCTTGGAAAAGTCCAACATGATTATCCTCCCGATGATGTTGGCACGCCTTGTGGCGCGTCTTCAAAATAATCTGCATGCCCGGCCACGATCTCGGGCAAGTCCTCCGTGATCATGCAAAGATGCAGCCGCATCGCGCTCTCGGCCCCTTTCGGGTCCGCCCGACCGATGGCCTCCACGATCGCTGCATGCTGCTCAATGATCTTGGCTCTGGGAAATTGCGCGACGCTCAGATAGCGCACCCGATCAAGCTGCGCCTTGAGCCCCTCGATCACATGCCACGCATAAGCGCGCCCCACCCCCCGAGCGAGTTGCCGATGAAACCTGTCGTCCAGTTCGATGAAGGCCCGTACATCCTCCGTCCGGTGTTGCTCGGACAACAGGTCTTCAAGCTCTGCCTTTTGCCGCGCATCGAATTGCTCGGCAGCAAGACGCACCACATCTGCCTCGATAGCCTCCCGGACAAAGCGCGCATCCTCCACCATCGCGACGGAGATCCGGGGTACGATCGTGCCCCGCTGTGGACGGATCTCCAGCAGACCTTCTTCGGATAGCTTGATGAATACTTCCCGGATCGGCTGGCGGCTGACTTGAAAGTCACCGGCCAGCCCGGCTTCAGAAAGGCGCGTCCCCGGTGCCAGCTCTCCCTGCACGATCCGCCCCCGCAAGATCGCGTAGAGCTGTGCCCCGATGGGCTGACTCGTATCGAGCTTCACCATTTCCGCGATCATCTGCATGTCTGTCTCCCTTGGGAAGGCAGCATGCGGTATGTTACCATACTAGTCAACAAATTTGCGTGAGTGGGAGTTTAGCCAAGTTTGGTGCGAGACCAAGGAAGGCAGTTTCGCAGCGGAAGGAAACCAATCGCGCCCGCGCTCGTTCACCTAGGACTCAACGGCAAAGCGAGGCGCTATGGCACTTTTGATCGGCTTCTGTCTTGTGACCGCGATGGGGATTATCCATCACTTCGCTCTCCGCGCGCTCGAACGGCTAAGCGGCTACGACAAGAACAAACCCAATCGCACCATCCAGACTGTCTTCTTCGGGCTTTTAAGCCTGCACACGCTGGAGATCGTCGGATGGGCGGCGGCCTACCGGGTGATCCTGTCGTTCCCCGCGTTCGGTTTCCTCGGCGGCCTTGTGGGCGACTTCGACGGTGGCTGGGCCGACCTCATCTATTTTTCGGGGGTGCAATTTACCACGCTAGGCTACACGCAGATTGAAACCGATGGGTCAATCCGGCTCGTGGCGCTGATGCAATCGCTTGGCGGCTTCATGGTTCTGACGTGGTCGGCGACCTACATCTATTCGGCGTGGCAACGCGCTTTTCGCCTGATCAACACCGAGGACGCGAAGGCCAAAAACTAGCCTTCGCGCAGGTTGTGATCGCCGACCGGCAGAACCGGTCGGCGAGGCCTGCTATCAAAAGAACCCGAGCTTGTTGGGGTTGTAGCTGACCAGCATGTTTTTCGTCTGCTGATAGTGGTCGAGCATCATCTTGTGGTTCTCGCGCCCGATGCCGGACTGCTTGTATCCACCAAATGCCGCATGCGCAGGATAGGCGTGATAGTTGTTGACCCAGACACGTCCCGCTTCGATCGCGCGGCCGAAACGATAGGCACGTGTGCCGTCACGCGTCCAGACACCAGCCCCGAGGCCGTACATGGTGTCGTTTGCGATGGCGAGCGCCTCCTCTTCGTCCTTGAAGGTCGTCACAGATACAACCGGCCCAAAGATTTCCTCTTGGAAGACACGCATCTTGTTGTGTCCCTTGAGGATCGTCGGCTGGATATAGAACCCGTTGCCAAGCTCTCCATCCATCGACTTTGCGCCGCCACCAACAAGAACTTCGGCACCTTCTTCGACGCCAATCGTCAGGTAGGACATGATCTTGTCCTGCTGTTCCTGACTGGCCTGTGCGCCAACCATCGTGTCCATATCGCGCGGATCACCCTGTTTGATGGCCTTCACCCGCTCGATACAGCGCGCGATGAACTCCTCATAGATGTCTTCCTGAATCAGCGCGCGGGATGGGCTGGTACAGACTTCGCCCTGATTGAAGGCAAAGAGCACGAAGCCTTCGATCGCCTTGTCGAAGAAAGCGTCATCCGCGGCCATGATGTCGGAGAAGAAGATGTTGGGAGACTTGCCGCCCAATTCCAACGTTACAGGGATCAGGTTTTCGGTTGCGGCCTTCATGATGAGACGGCCCGTTTCCGTAGATCCGGTGAAGGCGATCTTGGCAATCCGGGACGACTTGGCAAGCGCGCCGCCGACTTCGGCACCGAACCCGTTTACGATATTCAGAACGCCTGCGGGAAGCAGGTCCGCGATCAGTTCGGCCACCACCAGAATGGCTGCAGGTGTCTGTTCCGCCGGCTTGAGAACGACGCAGTTGCCCGCCGCAAGCGCAGGGGCCAGTTTCCATGCGGCCATCAGCACCGAGAAGTTCCACGGGATGATCTGCCCGACAACGCCCAGCGGCTCGTGGAAGTGATAAGCGATGGTGTCGTTGTCGATCTCCGACATCGTGCCTTCTTGGCCGCGCAGGGTACCGGCGAAATAGCGGAAGTGATCGACGGCGAGCGGAATGTCCGCAGCAGTGGTTTCACGGATCGGCTTACCGTTGTCCCATGTCTCTGCCTGCGCAATGAGATCGAGGTTCTCTTCGATCCGGTCTGCAACCTTGAGCAGGATATTGGAACGCTCCGCGGCGGAGGTCTTGCCCCAGGCACCCTTGGCGGCATGCGCTGCATCGAGAGCCAGTTCGACATCCTCTGCGGTGGAACGTGCCACTTCACAGACTTTGGCCCCGGTGATCGGGGTGATGTTGTCGAAATACTGGCCCTTTACGGGGGCGACGAACTTGCCGCCGATGAAATTGTCATAGCGATTCTTGAATGGCGAGCTATAGGCACTCGTGACTTCGGTCATCTCGTTCATAGGTGTCCTCCTTGGGTTGCCCCAGTCCTCCACCGGGGCGAGGAGCAATCTGCGCCAAGTGCGAGACAGATGTCAGGCAGGTCAAAACCAGCCGCATCAGCAACTGTCTCAGGAGTGAGACAGTCGGGACCGAATTACGTAATCCCGAGGCGTTTCATCCGGCGGTAAAGCGTCGCCCGGCCTACGCCGAGAGAACGCGCCGCCTCCGAGACGTTGCCATGAGCACGAGACAGGGCACGAATCACCGCTGCGCGCTCCGCCTTTTCGAACCCCGTCGGGCCATCATCCCGTCCAAAGAGGTCGGAGGCGGGCAGCGAGCTGATCGGACCATTCGACGTGAGGCCAAAGGCCTTGCGCGCGCCGCGTGTCGCCCCGAGCACAAGGTCATCCCGGTCAACCGCGACCAGCATCGCCGCTTCGCTGTCGTCATTGTCGGCTACGATGATCCGCGCCCCGCAGAACGCGGCCCGAAAGCTGTCGACTTCGATCTGTCGCGCGGTCTGGGCGACCATGGCCGCAATCAGGCGGTTGAAGGCTTCGGTTTGATCCGCGCGGGCCGAAGAGACATCGAGCGCCCCGATGAGTTCCCCTTCCGGGCCGAAGATTGGCGCATCCATGCAGGACATCGCAGTATTGCGGGCATGGAAATGATCCTCGCGGTGGATGATGACACGCCGCGATTCCGCGATGCATGTCCCGATCCCGTTGGTTCCCTCCGATGCCTCGGACCAATCCGCGCCCGGCGTAAGCCCCCAGGTATCAAATACCGCGACATCACCGTCGGCGGCACGCAGATCAAGCACGACACCTTCGGCATCGGTGAGCAGCACGCCGCACCCCGAAGAGCCCACCAGTTGATAAAGCGCGTCAAGCTTTGGCGCTGCGATGCGCAGCATGGCTTCTGCCCGATCGCGACGCTCGGTCAGCGCCTCTGGTGAAACCCGCTCCACCCCGGATTCCTTGGCCGGATTAAGCCCGTGATGGTCGAGAGAACGCCGCCACGAAGCCGCCAGACGCGATTGAGCCGCAGCCCGCGGGTCGGTCGCGGCCTTCAAGACCCGGTCAACATGCCCTGATACCTTCGCCACCATGCTCCTCCTTCTCCCCACCATACCATATCGCGCTCGCGGATGGAGGGGAGAGCGACAATGGGAGGGGGGTCTGCTCTATCCCGTCGTGCCATCCTGCTTGAGCCGCATGGCCAGAGCGCTCAACCCGCGATAGACCTCGGCCGCTTCTGCGCGCCACGCCTCTAGCACCTCGGCTTGTTGAGACAGAACCGCTGTATCGCCCCGCGCGGCCGGTCCGGTGAGGGCATCTCGCGGGGACAAGTCGTTTAGGTTCTGGGTCGTGGAGTGAAGCAAGCTCCGCGAGAGCGCCTCCGCGATCCCGGCCTCGACCCCGGCAGAGCGCCACGCCTCTTGCGCCATGGCCTGCAGGACCACGGTGAAGTTGCTCGAGAAAACTGCCGCCGCGTGATAGAGCGCCTTGCTCTCGGTCCCAACGTCGAAGGGCACGCCGCCCACGGCTGAGACCAGTTGCGACATCGCTGTGACCGCAGGCCTGTCCCCCTCGATCCCGCAGAAGGTGCCCGCGAACTGCTGCGCTGCAAGCGCGGGATCAGCGAAGCTGCGGACGGGATGGCAGCTTCCTACGGACCACCCGGCGTCTCTCAACGGGGCGAGGATGTTAGAAGACAGAAAACCACTGCAATGTACGGCCATTGGACACTGCCCCGTGCCGCTGAAGCGGGACGAGGCGGCAAGCGAAATTGCCACTTCGGCGATCCGATCGTCCGGAACGGTCAACAACCACAGGTCCGCGGGCGTCATCTCATCAAGAGCGCGAACCGCGCGCCCCGCCCCTGCGTCCGCAACTGCGGCTTGTGCGCTCGCGAACCCTGAACTCAGCACGTCTCCCACCTCATGGCCCGGCAGATCGGACAGCAACGTCATGAAGCTCCGCCCGACCCGTCCGGCCCCGACCACATTCACGCGCATCCCGATCTCCCGTTTTCCCGCAGATTCGCATTCGACTGGGGCAGAGGAAAGCGTATCCTCACGCAGGCGCCCCGAGAGACCTTCTCCAACGTGACCGTACCCCCATGGAGGTGGGCAACATCGCGCACAATGGCGAGGCCAAGGCCGCTCCCGGTGCCGGGTTCCAGTTGCCCAAATCGGCGAAAGACCGTTTCCGCGTTATTTGGGGAAAGCCCCTGACCGTCATCTCGTACTTCGATCATCGCAAAGCCCGCTTCCGCCGCCGTGCGCACGGCAATTTCGGTCAGGCTCTCCCCCCCATGTTGCATCGCGTTGCTGATGAGGTTGCGCACCGCCTCCCCCACGAGAACCGGATCGCCGCGAAGGGCAAGCGGACCGTCGACGCGGTCAAAACCAAACCGCAGGTCCCGGACCAGCACTTCGGGGCCAAGATCGTTGCAAACGGCCTCGGCAATGTCGTTCAGGTCAAATGGTTCTTCCCTGAGGGCCCCGCCATATCGCAACCGCTCTAACGACAAAAGCTGCTCCGTCAGCCGGACGGACTTCCGAGCGGCAGCGATGAGTTCCTGTTCCCGAAATCGCTTCTGCACGGGGTCATCCACCTCTGGCAGCGATTCCGCAAGCGACAGGATCGCAGCGGCCGGATTACGAAGCTGGTGGGAGGCGTCGGAAATGAACGCCTGATGCGTCTTGAGGCTTTGGTCGAGTTGTCCGAAAAGCCGGTTGAGCGTCGCGACGATACCCGAGACCTCCGCCGGAACCCGCCGCTGGATGCGGCTCAGATCGTTGGGAGAACGCAAGGCAATAGCATCGTGCAAGGATCGGATCGGGTGCAGGCCCCGCTGCACTCCGAACCAGACCACGATCGCGACAGTCGCCATGAGCGCAATCATGAGGGCAGCCGCCCGGCGGGCAAGAGCCCGCGCGAAGGCATCTCGTTCGGCCGAACGCTGCCACACGGTCACGATGGTCTCCCCCGTCATATTCCCGATGGTGGTTGGTTCCGACATGCGCAGCACCCGGACCGGTTGGCCGCGATAGCTCGCCTGAAGATAATGCGGACCGGGACCCGAGGCGGTGATACTGTCGATGGGGGGATAGGCATAGCCCGTGACGTAGATCCCACCCGGCCCCGTGACATGATAAAAGACCTCCCCCCCACCCGCATCGGAGATGAGCGCGCGTGTACGGGGAGAGAGGGCATCGCCCTCCGAAATCGAGACATCGCGGGATATGGCCAGCGCCGCCGCCAGAAGCCCCCGGTCGAACAGCATCTCCGCCGTAGCTTGCGCCACCGCAAAGCGCCACATCCCCAACAGGACAGAGACGATGAGAAGGGGCGAGAGGATAAGCAAGAAGAGCCGAAGCCTCAGGGACATGGGGCCGCGGCTCATCCCTCCTCGACTTCCAGCATGTATCCCAAACCCCGCGCCGTCTTGATCCGCACGCCATACCCTTCGAGCCGCCGCCGGAGCCGTGAGACATGCGGCTCTATCGCACTGTCTTCCACCCCTGCGCCGGTGCCGTAGACATGGGTCATGAGTTGCGCCTTGGAGACCATGCGCCCACGACGCTCCAACAGGCATTCCAGCGTCGCGATCTCCTTGCGCGGAATATCAAGCGCCTGCACCCCATCCATCAACTGACGGCTCGTGCGATCGAACACCAGCCTCCCGAGTGGATCACGCGCGGTGAATTCAAGATCCTTGCGTCGGGCCAAGGCCCGCAGCCGCGCCTCCAACTCATCCATCTCGAAGGGCTTGGTCAAATAGTCGTCCGCCCCGGCATCAAGCCCCGCGACCCGTTCTTCGGTCTCGCTGCGCGCGGTGAGCAGAATGACGGGCATGCCGTCGCCCCGACGGCGAAGAGAGCGCAAGACCCCGAGCCCGTCCAACCCCGGGAGATTGATATCGAGCACCAGAAGATCCGCGCCATCGCGGGCCAGAAAGGCATCGGCCTCGCGCCCGTCATGCAGCACGTCAACAGCATGGCCCCGGTCCCGCAAGCGGTATGCAATCCCGTGGGCCAGTTCCACGTTGTCCTCGACGATGGCAATCCGCATGGTCAAAAGATTGTCACGATGCGCAAGTTTGGTGCAAGGTTAATACCACAAGGTCACGGACACTGGAGGAGGGATTCGTTCCCGAAACACGATACTGTCGTCTGGGCCCTTTGGCTCGGACAGGCAAATAATAGCCGTCTGGGAGGACACCAATGAACAATTCGAAGCTTACATCCACCGTTGCCGCCGCCGCGCTCGTCGCTGCGGGCATGGCTGCCCCCGCCATCGCCGAAGTCGATTTTTCCGGCGAGACGATCGAGTGGGTCATCCCCTTCTCGGAAACCGGCGGATCGGCGAAGTGGGCCAACTTCTTTGCGCCATTGCTCTCCGAAGAGCTGCCGGGCAACCCGACCGTCGTCGTGAAATTCATGCCCGGCGCCGGATCGACCAAGGGCGCAAACTGGTTTCAGGAACAGGTCCACGAGGACGGAACCGTGCTGTTCGGCACCTCCGGCTCCACCCAGTTCCCCTATCTGCTTGATGATCCGCGCGTGCGGTATGAGTACAGCGACTGGATCCCCGTGATGGCATCGGGCACAGGCGGTGTTGCCTATCTCAATGCCGAAGATGGGGCCAAGTTCGACGGTTCGGCGAATGCGCTGAAGGATATCGATTTCATCTATGGCTCGCAGGGTGCCACGCGTCTCGACCTCGTGCCGCTTCTGGCTTGGGAAATGCTGGGCATGAACGTAGAGCCGGTCTTTGGCATCAAGGGCCGCGGGGATGGCCGCCTTATGTTTGAGCGCGGCGAGGCGACGATCGATTATCAGACATCGTCGGGCTACTTGGGCGCATCGGCCGATCTGGTCGCAAGCGGCACTGCGGTTCCCATGATGACCTGGGGCGCGCTTGACGAAGAGGGCAACATCGTCCGCGATCCGACCTTCCCCGAAATTGCCTCCTTCAAGGAAGTCTGTGAAGCGACGGACGGGTGTGAGACGTCGGGCGAGCAATGGGACGCTTGGAAAGCCTTCTTCGTCGCCGGCTTCCCGGTGCAGAAAATCGCCTTCCTTCCCGCCGGTACGCCGGATGACGTCAAACAAGCCTATTCGGACGCTTTTGACGCGGTCCGCAAGCGGGACGATTTCGCGACCCTCGCGGCGTTGCAGGTCGGCAAGTATCCCGTCTTCGTAGGCGAAGGCGCGGCCAAGGCCACCGTTGCGGGAACGACCGTCTCCGCAGAGGCAAAGGCCTTCGTGCAGAACTGGCTTCAAGAAGCCTATGGCGTGTCGCTCAACTAAAGCGCAGCCCGCGGCCTCTGGATGTTCGTCTGGGGGCCGCCTTCTGATTCCAACATGAGGAGGCCGCAGCGATGGATGCGCTCGCAACCGCCCTGCCCGCACTCGGTGACGCATGGGCCCTGATCTTGCAACCTGCCGTGCTCGGCTATCTGGTGCTGGGCGTCGTCATGGGATTGGCCGTTGGGGTCTTTCCCGGCTTGGGGGGCATCGCCGGCCTCTCTCTGCTACTTCCGTTCATGTTCGGCATGGACCCGGTCATGGGCCTTGCCCTGATGATCGGGATGGTGGCGGTCGTACCCACCTCCGACACCTTTGCATCCGTCCTGATGGGCATACCCGGTTCTTCCGCCTCTCAGGCCACGGTGCTCGACGGTTTTCCTCTTGCCAAGAAGGGTCAGGCCGCACGTGCGCTTGCCGCGGCCTTCACTTCGTCGCTCTTTGGCGGTTTGGTCGGGGCGCTCTTCCTGACCCTGTTCATCCTCGTGGCACGGCCCATCGTGCTGGCCTTCGGGCTGCCCGAAATGCTCATGATCACCATACTCGGCCTGTCGATGGTGGCGGTGCTTGCGGGGCGGGTCGCCCTCAAGGGGCTCGCTGCGGCGGGACTGGGGCTCATGATCGGAACGATCGGGGAGGCCGACGCCGGCGGTTCACTGCGGATGGCGACCTATGACATTCCTTATCTGACCGATGGCCTCCAGCTGGTTATCGTGGGGCTTGGCGTTTTTGCGGTACCCGAAATCGTGTCGCTGTTGCGGCAGGATCGCTCCATAGCAAAGGACGCGTCGCTTGGCGCGGGCTGGATGGACGGTGTGCGTGACTGGATGGAGAACAAATGGTTGTCGGTGCGCTGCTCCTTGATCGGTGTGCTGGTCGGGATCATTCCCGGCCTTGGCGGCTCGGTCGTCGATTGGATCGCCTATGGTCATGCGGTGCAGACCACCAAGGACAAGTCGAATTTCGGCAAGGGTGAAATCCGCGGCGTGATCGGGCCGGAAAGCTCGAATAACGCAAAAGAAGGCGGCGGGCTCGTTCCCACCCTCCTCTTCGGGATCCCCGGCTCCGGCTCGATGGCGATCTTTATCGGGGCGATTGCCCTGCTCGGGTCCGGCGATATCGAAGTCGGCCCCTCGATGCTGCGTGACAATCTCGACATCACCTATTCCATCGTCTGGCTGCTGGCGCTGGCCAATGTCGTGGGCACCTTGTTGTGCATCGCGGCGTCTGGCGGCATCGCGCGGCTCACGACGATCCGCTTCACCTATCTCGCGCCATTCCTGTTCATGTTGATCAGCTTTGCGGCGTTTCAATCCGGACAAAACTTCGAAGACCTGCTGGCCCTGCTGGCGATTGGTCTGATCGGCATCTTCCTGCGGCGCTTCGACTGGTCACGCCCGGCCTTCCTCATCGGGTTCGTCCTGTCCAACCCGGTTGAGAAATTCTCCAACCAAGCGTTTCAGATCGCTTCCTTCCGCTTCCGCAAAAGCTTTGAGGAGGGGATGGACTATATCTTCTCGCCCATCGTGATCATCCTTCTCATCGTGACCGTGGTCTCTGTGGTGCTCGGCATTCGGCAAGCCAAGTCGATCATGGCCGAAGGCGATGTTCAGTCCGGCTCCAAGCGTGCGCCGGTTGTGTTCCTTCTGATCATCATGGCCTATCTGGTCACGGCGCTGGTCAATGCGCACATGATCCCCGACTACAACCTGACGGACAAGATCGTTCCGCTCGTTGTGGGTGGTATCGCATTGTTCTGCTGTGCGATCATGCTGGTCCAGATGATGCTCCGCCCCGAAGGGAACGTGATCTTTGCCGACAAGGAAGTCTCGGGCGAAGACGCCGAGGCGCCCTACGGTCTCTGGTCGACGCTCGCATGGTTCGGCGGTTTGATCCTCGGGACATTCTTCGTGGGGTTCATCCTTGCACTGCTGGCCTTCCTGCTCAGCTTTCTCCGTCTCCGCGCGCGGGCCGGATGGGCCAAGACGCTGATCCTGACCGCCTGCGGCATCGCTTTCATGTGCCTCATGGCAGGCGCGTTGAACCGCGATTTCCCGCCCGGCCTGCTGCAGGATGTGACCAATCTGCCATGGCCATTGAACTAAGGAGCGCGTGATGACCCAGACGGCGATCCCCTTTATCTTCATGCGCGGCGGAACCTCGCGCGGTCCCTACTTCAACCGCGCCGATCTTCCGCAGGATCGCGAAACGCTGGCCGAGGTTCTGCTTGCGGCCATCGGTTCCGGCCATCCGCTCAACATCGACGGGATTGGCGGTGGGGCCGCGGTGACCACAAAGGTTGCGATGCTCTCGGCTTCTGAGGACGACTGGGCCGACGTGGACTATTTCTTTGCGCAGGTCTCCGTCGAGGACAGGCTGGTCGATTTCAAACCGACTTGCGGGAATATCCTCTCGGGCGTGGGCCCCGCCGCAATAGAGATGGGCCTCGTCACCCCGACGGGCGAGGAGACGGAAATCAAGATCCGCGCGGTCAATACCGGCGCGCGCGTTCTGGCCCGGATCCAGACACCGGGCGGCACGCTGAGCTACGACGGGGAGGCCGCTATCGCCGGCGTGCCCGGCACGGCCGCGCCCATCGCGCTCAACTTCATGGGTGTTGTCGGCTCCTCCACGGGGAAATTCCTCCCCACCGGTGCTTTGCGCGATGAAATCGACGGCATCGACGTTACCTGCATGGATGTGGCAATGCCCATGGTCTTGGCCCGCGCATCGGATTTCGGCCTGTCAGGATACGAAAGCGCGGCTGAGCTTGATGACAATCCGCAGTTCTTCGAGCGCATGGAGGCGGTACGGATCAAGGCGGGCGCGTTGATGGGGATGGGCGACGTCAGCCAGTCCGTCACACCCAAATTTGGTATCTTTGCCCCGGCGCAGGACGGCGGAACCATCTGCACGCGGTACTTCATGCCGTGGAATACACACCCGAGCATGGCGGTCACCGGATCGCAATGCATGGCCTCCTGCGCGCTGACCCCCGGCACTATCGCTGATGACCTGCTCCAACGTCCGGATCAAAGTCCGGCCAATATTGTGTTGGAGCATCCCTCGGGCACGATCGAGGTTCTGGTGGATTTCGACGCGGCGGATGGGTTTGCGCTCAACTCTGCCGGGCTGCTCCGCACCGCGCGCAAGTTGGCCGACGGGCAAGTCTATGTGCCGCGCCGCATCTGGAGCGGGGCGTGAAGGTACACATTCTCGACGACTGGTTCGACACGCTCTCGTACCTCCCGTGCTTTCGCCTGCTCGACGGGTACGACACCACCGTCTGGACGGATCATGTGGAGGATGAGCTGGTCTTGGCAGATCGCCTCAGGGAGGCCGAAGCGCTGGTGCTCTTTCGCGAGCGCACCAAGGTAACCCGCACCTTGTTAAGCCAGCTTCCAAACCTCAGGCTAATCTCACAGCGCGGCGTCTATCCCCATGTGGACGTGGCCGCCTGCACCGAGCATGGCGTGCTGCTCTGTTCGCGGAGCGGTGGCAACGGGCCGAACCACGCGGCAGCAGAATTGACGATCGGCCTCATGCTGTCGGCCATGCGCCAGATCCCCCAACAGATAGCAGCAGCCAAGGCGGGTCAGTGGCAGATCGGTGTCGGGCGAACCCTGCGCGGACGTGTGCTCGGCCTCTATGGCTATGGCCGGATCGGCAGGGAAGTCGCCAAGCTCGCGGACGCCTTTGGAATGTCGGTTGTTTGGTGGGGCTCCGAGGAGGGTCGCGCCCGGGCATCGGCTGAGGGCGCCACGGTAGCCAACAGCCGCGCCGCGTTCTTTTCCCAAAGCGATATCGTCTCGCTGCATGTCCGCCTCAAGCCAGAAACCCGAGGCCTGATCACTCAGTACGATCTGGACCAGATGCAACCGGGATCACTTCTCGTGAATACGTCACGGGCGGGTCTCATCGCGCCGGGTGCGCTGTTGCAGGGGCTGAACGCGGGTCGTCCGGGCATGGCAGCAGTCGACGTTTTTGACACCGAACCGATGACCGACGCATCCGATCCCCTTTTGGCACACCCCAATCTCATCTGCACCCCGCATATCGGGTTCGTGACCGAAGATGAATTCGAAGTGCAGTTCGCGGATATCTTCGAACAGATCGCGGCCTATGCTGCAGGCACGCCGCTGCACATGATCAACCCTGAGGTTTGGCCCAACGCCGGATAAGCGCGGCCACGATGGGCGCCCCCATGATCACGAGCACGATCCTCGTCAGGTGATGCGTGATGACGAACCCGAGGTCCGCCCCCGTGACAATTGCAAGGACGGTCATCTCCGCCTGCCCCCCCGGCGCGAAGGCCAGAAACGCCTCGACCGGGTGGCCCAGCTCCAACCGGGTCACAACCAGCGTGAATCCCGCCGCCAGTATCGCCAAGAGCAACACATAGGCGACACCTGCGATCACGACGCGGCGCAGTTCGGCCAAGGTCACGCCCAGAAACTGTACCCCGATCCCGCAGCCGATGAAGAACTGCGCCGCGAGAATAGCCTCCCGAGGGGGGCGGGCATGGATGAACCCGGCAAGCGACAAGGCGGCGGTGACAATCATCGGCCCGAGGATGGACGCGCCGAAAAGCCCGATCCGCTCGCCCCCCTTCCATCCAACGAATGCGGCAACGGCCATCAAGGCCAGTTCGCGCAGCGGAATTTCACTCGCTGGTGCGCCAATCGGATTGGTCAGACCGGCACCGTACACAAGCGTAAGGAAGGCAGGGGCCAAGGTCACGATCAGAAGCACCCGCGTCGCATGGATCAAGGAGAGGGTCCGCGGATTGCCTCCTGCCTCGGTCCCGAAGATCACCATATCCTGCAGCCCGCCCGGCATCGCCGCGTAATAGGCCGTCGGGGCATCGAAGCCCCAGACGATGCGAAAGAACGGCACCCCGACGCATCCGATCACGAGGATGAAAAGCGGAACCAACGCCACCGAACCCGCCATCTTGGGCAGTTCGGAGAAAAGCTCTGGCGTGATCGAAGCCCCGACCGCCACGCCCAATATCGTACGCGCAGCGACAGATATGAACCCAAAACCCTTCATTGGCAGATGCGCCAGCGCCGCGATCAAGCAGGCGGTCATCGGGCCAAAAAGAAACGGCAAGGGTAAATGCAGCAGCCAGAAGACCCCCGTGCCGACCGCCGCCGTGCCGAAAGTGAGGGCACGCCGCCCCATGGGGGAGGGATTTTTGAGCGCCGGGTGCAATGCTTGCTCCTGTAGAGTTGACTCGTGTTGTATCCATCAGTATCCAAATGGATACAAAATGCAATGGAAACCGACATGGCCGACATCGACGATCTTCAGCTAACTCTTCCGCAGGGCAATTCAGCCTATGCGCGACTGCTTGAAGATATACGCGAGGGCGCGCTCCAACCCGGCGACCGCTTGAGGGAAACGGACCTTGCCGAGCGGCTCGGCGTCAGCAGGACACCGGTGCGCGAAGCGATCCGTCAGTTGGAGGCCGACGGCCTCGTGAGCCATGTCCCCCGTCAGGGTGCGACGGTCAGAAGTCTTGGCTACGCCGAAGTCATGGAACTGTATGAGATGCGCGCCGTACTGGAAGGGACAGCGGCCCGGCTCGCGGCGCGTGCGGGGTCGGATGTGGAGATTGACGAGCTGGCCGCTCTCAATGACCGCCTGACAGAAGCCGGGGCGACCCCAGAGGCGACCCGGTTGAACCGCATCTTTCACGCCACCTTGCTGGATGCGGCCAAGAACCGGTTTCTCTCCAAATCGATGCTGTCTTTGCAAAAGGCCCTGATGATCCTTGGGCCCACCACGTTGTCGGACCACGACCGCGCGCATGCCGCAGATACGGAACATCGCCGCATCATCGAAGCCTTGCGCGCCCGCGATGGGGCGGCCGCCGAAACGGCGATGCGCGAACATATCGAAGCCTCACAACGCCTGCGCATCCGCGCGCTGCGCGAACGCAAGGCAGCAGGCGACCTCGGGGAGATTGATCATGAATGATGCACCCGAAACCTGCGATGTGCTGGTGATCGGCGGCGGAAACGCTGCGCTCTGCGCGGCCATCACTGCCGCCGAAGCAGGGGCAAGCGTTTTGATCCTCGAGGCCGCGCCAAAGGCCTATCGCGGCGGAAACTCCCGCCATACCCGCAACTTCAGGTGCATGCATCACGGGCCGCTCGGGCCGCTCATAGAAGACTACACCGAAGAGGAATATCTCGCCGATCTCATGAAGGTGACGGGGGGCCGGACGGATGATCGCCTCGCCCGGCTCGCAATCCGCACCTCCGAGGAATGCCTGCCGTGGATGGAAGCGCATGGTGTCAGGTTTCAACCCTCCCTCTCCGGCACCCTGTCGCTCGCACGGACCAATGCATTCTTTCTTGGCGGCGGCAAAAGCCTCGTGAATGCCTATTACCGAACGGCACAACGGCTTGGCGTCCGCGTCCTCTATGAGGCCAACGTTACGCACCTCACCCTGGAGGATCGGCAGGTCACGCGTGTCGCGTATAGCCATGACGGGCAGGACAAAGCCGTGGCCCCGCGCTCCGTCGTCGTCGCGGCGGGCGGGTTTCAGGCCGATACCGACTGGCTTGCGCGTGCCTGGGGTCCAGCCGCGAAAAACTTTCTGATCCGGGGGACGCCCTATAACCGCGGTGTCGTACTGGCGGACCTTCTGGAACAGGGCGTCGATCAGGTCGGCGATCCGACTCAATGCCACGCCGTTGCGATCGACGGACGCGCGCCGAAGTTTGACGGGGGGATCGTTACGCGCCTCGACTGCGTGCCCTTTTCCATCGTGGTCAACAAGAACGCCGAGCGGTTCTATGACGAGGGCGAAGACGTCTGGCCGAAACGCTATGCGATCTGGGGGCGGCTTGTTGCCGAAGAGCCCGATCAGGTTGGCTACGTCATCATCGACGCCAAGTCGCTCGAGCTATTCATGCCTTCGGTCTTCCCGCCCATCGCGGCCCAATCCATTGAGGAACTCGCACAGAAAATGGGACTCCCGCCCGCGAAACTTCGCACGACTGTGGACGACTTCAACGCAGCATGCGGCGATACATCCGCCTTTCATCCGACCGAACTGGATGGTGTTGCCACCACCGGGCTGACGCCCCCCAAGACGAACTGGGCACGGCCCATCACCGAACCGCCCTTCTATGGCTACAGCCTGCGGACCGGTGTCACGTTCACCTACCTCGGCCTGAAGATCAACGAGCGTGCGCAATGCTCCATCGGCGGGACGCCCATGCAAAACCTTTGGGCTGCGGGTGAAACGATGGCGGGTTCGATCCTCGGCCAAGGCTATCTCGCTGGCTTTGGCATGACCATCGGCACCGTCTTTGGGCGCATTGCCGGCAAGGAGGCCGCATCACATGCAAACTGATTTTCTCGGAGAAGCCCGCCGCCAAGCGGAGATCTGTAACGCTTGCCGCTACTGCGAGGGCTACTGCGCCGTTTTCCCCGCCCTGCACCGTGAGCGGGCTTTCTCTGACGGCGATCTCACACAGCTTGCGAACCTCTGTCACAATTGCCGGGGCTGCTACTATGCCTGCCAATACACGGCCCCGCATGAGTTCGACCTGAACCTGCCCCGCGCCCTCGCCGAAGTGCGACAGGAGAGTTGGAAGCGGCACGCATGGCCCAACGGGTTCGCAGGGGTCTTTGACCGCAGCGGACTGCTCATCGCTGTGGGATTGGTCGTGGGGTTCGCCTTGCTCTTTTCGCTCGCAAGAGGACTCCGCCCAGAGGAGGGCGAAGGCTTCTATGCCGTCATGTCGCACGGTATGATGGTCGCGATCTTTGCCCCGGCCTTCGTCTTGCCCCTCCTTGCGCTTGCCGCATCGCTACGCAGCTATTGGCGGGAGGTTGGTGGTGGCCCGTTGAGATTGCGCGACCTGCTGGCTGCCACACGCTCCGCAGGCCGGATGAGGAACCTCGAAGGCGGGCATGGGGATGGCTGCAACTTCGAGGACGAGGGTCGCTTCACCCATGCGCGGCGTCACCTGCATCAGGCTGTGCTCTACGGCTTCCTGCTATGCTTCGCCTCAACCGCCAGCGGCACAATCCTGCACTATGTTTTTGGGATGGAAGCGCCGTATGGCCTCTTCTCACTGCCCAAACTGCTGGGTGTGCCGGGAGGGATCTTGCTGAGTATCGGGACCGCCGGGCTGGCATGGCTCAAGACGCGGGCGGATCGCGACTTGAGCGCCCCTGCCGCCTGGGGCGGGGAAATGGCCTTTGTCCTGCTGCTTTTCACGGTCGGGTCGAGCGGGCTGCTGCTCTATGCCGCGACCGGCACTGGACACGTGGGTTGGCTGCTGCCGTTGCACCTCGGGGCGGTGCTGACCTTCTTCGTGCTCACGCCCTATTCCAAGATGGCGCATGGTTTTTACCGCATGACTGCGCTGACCCGCGAAGCGGCGGCGCGGGATGGAGGGCAGGTCTAGACCCCGGCCCTTGGATCTCACAGATTTCCGCTTGGCCTACGATCCCTCTCTTGACCCTCGGAGCGCCGTGAAATAACACCCGTAATCACCGAGCGGGCGTTGTGTAATGGTAAGACCTCAGCCTTCCAAGGAAGTGTTCTGAGTGTCATCACGTATCGCACTCTTGCTAAGTTTTTCATTTCAATCAATTCTTACTCGCATGCAGCCACGCTGAGTTCCGTGATTTATCATGCCGTTCCCGACAAAATGCCAAAGCTCACTGAGACCTTCGCACGCAAACTTCCACCTGCAAAAAACGGCACCCAAAAGTTCTGGGACCCGGAGATCAAAGGCTTCGTCCTCTTCGTCGGGAAGCGCTCCAAGACTTGGTACTTCCAGAAGGATGTGGGCGGCTATACGCGTCGCGAGCTCATAAGGTGGTTCCCCATCATCTCCGCTCAAGCGGCACGTCAGACCGCACTCGGTCTGGCAGTTGAATGGGGGCGTGGCTCGGGGAAGACGATCCAGATCGGGGCCCCTACCCTAGCAAACGCCATGGTGTCCTACCTGGCTAGACCCTAGCTTCGGTCAGACGCCCATCGAATAGGTCTACGACAGCAATTCGACAGGCATCTGAAGGACTGGATGGGCCTTCCATTGGACGAGATATCGAAATCCATGGTTGCAGCGCGTCACCGGTCCATGGCAAAAGTACCCTCGGCAGCAAACCACACGCTGAAGTACTTTCGGTCGGTCTGGAACCACGCGCGCCGAACCTACGACCTTCCCGAAAGCCCGACCGTGGCCATTGAGTGGTTTGACGAAAAGCCAGACGGGCGGATCATCGAAGACTTTGCCGCCTGGAAACGGGAGGTGGACGGTATCTTTAATCCCATTCACCAAGTCTTCTACGAGTTCATCCTCTTCACCGGTTTGCGGAAGTCCGAAGCTTTCGCCCTGGAATGGTCCGACGTTCACGAGGACCATATCCATCTTCCGATGACCAAGAACGGGCGGAGCTTTGATCTCCCGATTGTGCAGGTCCATCACGAAATCTTGGCGCCAATGCGGGGGCTGAGCCGTCAGTGGGTCTTTCCATCTCCGAAGAGCCCGTCAGGCTACCTGACGTCACCAGAGCGGATGGCATGGCCGCCGCATGCGCATCGTCGAACCTATGCCACGGTCGCCATTGAGGCAGGTCTGCTAGAAGAAATTGTCGGCCGTCTCCTCAATCACACGCCGCTGTCGATCACCGGGCAACGCTACGCAAAACCTTCTCTGGATGCCCTGAGGCCTGCGATGCAAACTGTGTGCGATGAGTTGAGCGCGCGACTAGGCAAGGTGGGAAACGGTGAGTGACGAAAACGAGAGCGCGGAACCCAACGACGTGTTCCGGCAGCTTTGGGCAGATTTGGGGGTCGCTGAAGATCAAAGAGCTCCCTTCGGGGGTGCGTACAAGAGCATTCTTGCAGAGTATGACAAGCAGACGCTGACTGCGCCCCGGCTGGACCCTGCCAAGGTGGCAAAGCTGTTGAAGGCATTGGCCCCAGATGGCGTTCTTGTCTGGGAACTCAAAGGACAACCACTCAACTGGATATCCGGGCTCAGTGCTTTCTGCCGGCAAGTTGACAATGACCACATCATCGCCGGACTGAATGCGTCCCACAGCGATGTCTGTCTGGAGCTGTATCGTTTCGCGAGCAAACAGGTGGACTCAGTTGCACTCGGTCCGACATATGATCAATCCGCCAGCTGTGAAACTGCACGAAAGCGGGGGGCTCTCCTGATACCGGATTTGCCCATTCCAGATCGTGAACTGCTGACAGACGACTTCATCAACGCCGTTTTGAGGCCATATCATGCGGCTCGGCGAAGAGCCGTCGAAATCTATTTCCGTCAGATCGAAGAGACCCACAGAGCCGGGATGTGGCTGGCATTCCGCACAACCTCGACAAACAATCAGGTTTTGCTGCTTCCGGGCAAAGGATTTGATCAGCTAAGCAACTACCGTATTCCGCGCGCGAGCTATGCGAGAGGGTTTGGATATCATGACGACGAACTCGATCAGCTGATCTTTCCGCCGAGACCTCTGGCCTTCGATCCTGAAGCTCTGGTCTTCCTGCCGACGAGCGACATTCCGGAGTTCTGTCTCGACGAGAAAAAGGAGGCACGCAAACGAGCGGGGCGCTCAGGCGGCAGACCTAAAGGTACCGGATTCAAAGAAGCCGATCTGCCAGCCATCGAAGAAATGCACGAGCTTATGGCAAACGGGTGGGCCAAGTCGGTCCGAGATGCCGCTCGACAGTTGGTTGAGCGTCGTAGTGAGGATGTCGCCGGCGAAGGGACGGAAGAATCGACACTGACTCGATTGCGAAAACGCTACCGCGAAATGTATCCAAGCAACGGATAGCTGATCAAAAGCGTATCAATTACAGAACCCTGCGCAAGGTTCAGGTCTATCGGGCTGATAAAGCTGTGGTTATTCTCCAGATCTCTCCAGTTTTTCTCCAAAGAAAAAAGCCCGTTCTTGGACGACATTCGGTGCAGTTGAATGGCGTAAGAAGAAGGAGAGCGCGATGACGGACGACCACAAGCGCCTGATGAGCAGAACAGAAGTCGCGGATGTTTACGGGATCGGGCGGCGCTTTCTGGAAACGGCCGCATTGCGCGGCGATGGTCCCAGCTTTGTTCGGATCGGCCGCCTCGTGCGCTACCGGGCGAAAGACGTCGAGGCCTGGATTGATGCCAACTGCGTTTCCACGGAGGTGCAGTGATGCTCGACCAAGTGCAAATCGACTGGAGGACAGAACGCTTTGTCTGGAAGAAGAAAGTTCATCATAGTCAGCACCTGACGCCCGGTGCCAAGTGTCTCGCGTGCTTTCTTTGCGACCAGTATGCCCGCAAGCATGACGGCGCTTGCTGGCCATCAAACAAGACGCTTGCTCAAGCGCTAGCGGTGGATGTGCGCACAATCCAACGCCACGTACTCTCGCTGAAGCAGCAGGGTTGGATCACAACCATGAAAACGCTTGGGCGTCGCAGGGTGATCCTGTTGCGGTACCCTCACGCGGGCGAACACGACAGTAAGGACGACACGACTAATCTGAAAAAGGTGACAGCAAAGTCGTTCGAACATGACAGAAATGTCGCTCCCTATAAGAACCTAGAGAATAACCAAGAAAAAAGTGGCCAGACTGGTAGCCCTACCAAATGCATCTTTGTCTCGGACAACGAGGTAGAGGTGATCCAGCGCTGGCGGAATTGGATCGAAGCCTACATAGACTTCAAATGCTCTGAGGTTCTTGAATTGCTGAGAAGTCGCAATGGCTACCACTTGCCGGAAAGATACCCGAAGGAAGGCCCAGAGCACATAGCTCGCTACAACGCATTCTTTGAGCAGGCAATCCGCAAGGCATCCTAGAGGTCAACAAACGGGATGAATTGCCATGAGCATGTCGCTCTGACCCTCTCGCGTTCGGGGAAAGCATCAGTGGCCCTCCCCTGCCCCCCCCCCCCCCCGGGGGGGTATCCCAAAATCTCATGCTTCTGCGGTTGACCGGTGCTGATACCTAAGTTTTTGCGCGTCACAATTTGGAGAAAAAAGCCCCCCTCAGAGTGTCTGACGTCAGCACCTTTGGGACAGATTTGAGGATTTGAACAACGGAGAATTACCGGTTCATCGTAACCTTCATGGAGTGAAGATGGACAAGAAATCCGGAACGTCGAAAGCCTCAGCTGTCAAGCCGGTCAAGAACATCCGCCGCAAGACCCGTCAGACCTATTCGGCTGAGGAGAAAATCCGCATTGTTCTGGCGGGCCTGCGTGGCGAGGAGAGCATCGCGGCGCCGCCGCGAGGGGATTTCCGAGAGCCTGTATTACAATTGGTCGAAGGAATTCCTGGAAGCGGGCAAGCGTTGACTGTCGGGCGACGCGGCGCGTCAGGAGACATCGCCCGGGGTGAAGGATTTTCGTTCAGAGACCGTGGCCCTGAAGGAATGCGTCGCAGACCTTACCCTCGAAAACCGATTGCTCAAAAAAAGCATGGCAGGGGCTGGGGAGTTCGAGGAATGAGATATCCCGCAACCGAGAAGCTGGAGATCATTCACACTGTCGAGGCATCGCCCCTGTCCACCAAGCAGACCCTGGACATGCTGGGTGTTCCGCGCCCCACATTCTACCGCTGGTATGATCGCTACGTCGAGGTTGGCTTTGATGCCCTGACAGAAATCTCGTCCTGGCCAAAGTCGGTCTGGAACCGTATTCCGCAGGCCAGGCGGGATGAACTGATCGAGTTCGCGCTGGAACATGAAGCCCTCACGACACGGGAGTCGGCGGTCAAATATACTGACGAGAAGCGGTATTTCATATCTGAATCATCCGCTTATCGGTTTCTGAAAGAAGCCGATCTGATCACTGCCCCCGACTGTGTCGTGATCAAGGCCGCCGATGAGTTCACAGACAAGACCATCAATCACGCAAACGAACCAGAGCCTAATGACTGACTTGAACCAGTTCAGGTTCTAGTGATGGCATGAAAGATCTAAATCAGTTATTCGCGTATCAGCCGAACTTAGCCTTGACAAAAGCAGTGAGGGCCGCGGTGCCAGCGGTCTTGATGAGATCCAGCGACCAACTTGCCATCGTTCCGAGCAAAGTTGTCGCCGTTTTCTCATCACCGTCTTTGAGCTTCTCCGCCGCAGTTTCAGCGAGTGTGGCCTGAGTTTCCGCGTCATCGTACTCAGTCTTCTCCCGCATCAATTTTGCCACGGCGGCGAGAGACACAGCCAACTCTTTTCCTTGCTGATGGACGGAAACAACATTTCCGCAGCCAATGACGTTGCCAGTACCCGAGATTGTATTGCCTTCGAATTTGTCGCCCATGATTATCTCCTGCCTTTCGACGTTTACGATGGTCTTCGCGTTGCGAACTTCGTCCAACATATTGAGCAATTTCTTTGCAACTTGCGGCCGAACGGATGACGTGACGATGCGAACACGTAGCGTTTCCAGTTCTCCCGGGTGCAAACTCTCAAAGGCAGCATACCCCATTTCAACGAGATACTCGGCAGATTTCTGTGAGAGTTTGAGATGGGACCTCAGGACATGCCGCGTGTAGGCGTTGAAGATCAACTGGACCCGATCGTCTTCCAAGTCGATGTCTTCATGAAGGAGCAGCTGGGACATTGCCTCGATATCCTGCAGCATTCTGAAGGTATATGTTCGCAAATAGCGTGTCGCGCTCCATGATGCGGAGTATCGTCCTTGGTTCCAAGTTGTCGCATGGGTAGTGAAAGTGCAGAGCTCAACGCTCTGATTTACCGCGGTAACCCGATCTACCTGCACGTAGACGTTGAAATCGCTCGCCCAATCGTCACCTGGCCCCTTAAATGGCAAAGTCGCGGTCCTGGCCGACTTAATCGGACTATCGCTTTCGATCACGCAAAGACACCTACGTGCCATCACGGCGTCACTGTGCAACTCGGAACCGTGTAGAGTTAGAGCGCGCGACCAAATCAACGGGACCGCCCGCGTTCCCCGGACAAGTGCACCAGAATAGAATGTTTCTCCGCTGCCGTCCCGAACGTGCAGTGTCGCCGAGAGCATGTCGCCGACGAAACGCTCAGCTGCGGCATAGGTCTTGGGATCGTTCTCCGTCGAAATCAGTACTTCGAACCTGCCATTCAGCAATCCGTCGAAATAGCATGCTTTGCGAACAAGCCGAACGCGGCCAAGCCCATGTCGATCCATTGGTGGCAAGCTCAGTCGGAATGAAGATAGGCCAACTGCGAGCACCTCTTCGCCTGCCCAACCGTCGAGCCCCGCCCTCTTTCTCCCTTGGACAACACCAATGCCACGAAGATGGGATCCATAGTCTGCATGCGAGAGAGGCAAGCTTGGGCGCGGTACTCGGGAATGATCCGGGTATCGGAGCGAGCGAAAATCTGTGAACGGAAAATAGACCGTCAATAACATTTCAATATGGGGATCGATGCTCTCGAAGTAGCCCGACCCGGCCTTCTGCTAGCGCCTTGCGGCGACAGAAATGTCCCGCTGCCGGTAACGGCCTTAGCGGGCATGCCTAGATAAACCGATCATATGTCGGCCGCATGATCATCGCCGCGCTCTGTGCGGCTGTCAATGCAGGGTTGCCAGCCTCCAAAAACGAGTTTCAACTAGAGCCCTTGTCACTGGAGCTCAGCGCATGCATCTGCTGTCGGAAGATAATAGGCGCGAATTTCATTCTCGGCCTTCACTCGTTCGACTGACGCTGGCGCACGGCGAAGGCGGGCTTGAGCCAACGCTCCTGATCAAAGTACCGAGTTTGAGCCAGAAGTATCTACTCACGAGCAGACGCTTCGACTTATTCATCGCACCCACTTGGGAAAGTCACCTCGTCTATGGTGTCCGTATTTATGACGATCCTGCCCATCCAATGCTCGTATGGTCTGCTGTGGCGGAACAAGACGAGCTGGATACGCTTTCAGCGCTCACACAACCGGACGAAATACTCGAAGTTTTTCTATTCAATGAAGCAGTAATTTCCACCGCTTGGTTTCAGGTCAAACTATCGATTGATCCTGAACAGTTATCGAATTGGGCGCAGAGCGGTATCCGGGCCTGCTCTCGTGACACCGATCTGCCACGAGATGAGGTGAGGCCTATCATGGTCGGCATGGAAACCAACGACCCCGGCCCAACTGCTGCACTCATGCAGTTGCACTTCCTAGGCGACTGGACGCCGGGAAATGAGATTTACTATACCAATTCCGTTGAACCGAGTTTGATCTCGTTTGCTGAGACCGATGAGGGGGGGCAACAAGAGCAGCTGGCCGTCTGGCTAACAGATCAGCTCAAACCAACTGGTGGCGTCGTCCATAGCCCACAGATCGATCTGGAAAACGGTAGACGAGAGCTCTGCGATCTCTTGCTTCCGCACGAGCACGGTGCGGTTCTAGTTGAGTCGAAATCCACTTCCATCTTTGCGCGGAAACGCGTCCCCCCTCGAGACAAGCTTACTAAGGACGTGGAGGGTCATCTGCGAAAGGCCGTCCGGCAACTGGCCGGTGGGCTTGCGGCCATACGCGAAGGCCATTCTGTCACGCGGAAAAACGGCGAGCTCGTTCAGGTAGAACGCACCAAACCGGCCCACGCGATCGTGCTCGTTCCAGACCTCACGTTATTGGAACATAGCGATGAATTTGGCGGAAGCTTCTTGCTGAACTTTGCACGTGAGCACGGCGCTTGCCTGCAAATTCTGGACCCGCAGGAATTGTTCCGGGTCGCGCAAGCAGCCACCGTTTTGCACAAGCATTCAAAGTCTTCAACGCTGCTAGAGGCATTTGACGGACATCTATTCTCCCGACTGGAACGCGCTCTTCAGCAACCGACGCCGTGCTTTCAATTTCTGCTAAGGGTCATCTGAAGACTGAGACCTAAACGCCATAGCCATCAAAAGAATACACCGCATCGGCACGCCTTGGTTCTGAGGGTCTGGGCCGCCGCTGGAAAGGAATGCCTAAGTGCGTGTGACCTTCCCCCGCGGTTAGGACCGGTTTGATCTGGAATCTTCCGGTTGGGTTTGAGTGTTGAGCAGCAGCGTCGAGACCGCAAGAGTCTCAAGCGCTGGCGCGGTGGTTTTCATCAGGGACTCCATAGGGGATAGGTATCCGAGCGCCGAATGTGGGCGCTTGGTGTTGTAGTGGCTGCGCCATCGTTCGATTTCCTCGCGCGCATGGCGTAGTGATCGGAACCAATGCAAGTTCAGGCACTCGTCCCGGAACTTGCCGCTGAAACTCTCCACGAAGGCGTTCTGCACCGGCTTGCCTGGCTCGATAAACCGCAGGCACACGCCGGTCCGCTCGGACCAGTCGAACATCGCCTTGCTGGTGCCCTCGGGCCCGTTGTCGAGGATGATCTCTTCGGGCAGCCCAACGCGCAAAGCCAGGTCATCGAGGAACCGAGCAACGCGAGCCCCGGGGATCGACACATCGACGATCTGGCCGGGACAGAACCGGCTGTGATCGTCCACGATGTTTAACACACGAAACCGGCGGCAGTCAGCCAACTGGTCGCTGACAAAGTCCAATGACCATCTTTGCATAGGCTTGTCGGGCACCTGAGGCGCGACGCGATCCCGCCTGGGCAGCTTACGGCGCTTCTTGGTGCGAACCTGCAAGCCATGCTCGGTGTAAAGCCGGTACGTACGCTTGTGGTTCACGACGAGACCTTCCCGACGCAGCATCGCGTGCAGGCGCAGATAGCCATAGCGCCGGTTGTCAGAGGCCAGCTCCTTCATGCGTTTGATTGCGGCCTCGTCGCCTTTCGGCTGCGGTCGGTATTGCTGCACCGACCGCGCCAGGTCAACGATCCGGCAGGCGCGCCGCTCGCTGAACCCACGCTCGGCCATCAGAAAGCCCACAGCTCGTCGCTTCGCCATGGGCTTACCAATGTTTTTGCAGCAGATCCTTCATCGCGGACATGTCGAGCATCTGGTCCGCGACGATCCGCTTCAGCTTGGCGTTTTCCGCTTCCAAGGCTCTCAGACGCTTGGCATCGCCAGCTTCCATACCGCCGTACTTCTTGCGCCAGCTATAGAACGTCGCTGAGCTTAAGCCGTGACGCCGACAGATGTCGTCCGTCTTCGCGCCAGCCTCGCTCTCCTTCAGCACGCCGATGATCTCGTTTACATGGGCTTACGCGGCCCCGCTGGGGCCACGGTCCCATTCCAACTCTGTGAAACGCTTCCGCTTCATGGGTCTTCCTCCTTCGTCCAATCAAAGGTGGAAAATTCCAGTTCGCAATGGCCCGGATACCGGGGGGAAGGTCACCGGGTCGAGGCCAAGATGCGATGTCTCGAGGCATTCGGTGAACGCATCGCCGCGAGAGACCCCGACCGCCAAACCGCCGAGATCCACGTCCGCATTGCATTAATGAACCGCTTCAATGCCCTCGGCACTGCCGAGATCATTCGCGTAGCATAACGCCAGCGGGGTAAGGGGAAGTCATGCCTCACGCGTGAGTTCTGCAACAATGCCGATCAAACCCATACTGTGTCTCCATGATTTTACTTTATGTTTTTTAATCTTTGATGGCGCGCGACAAAAACTAGTGCAAGAGGTGTGCTTGCGACAACCCACACGCAAAATTCAATAAATTCTGATTCTAAGAATCCAACCATTCCTAAGCTAGAGTATAAAAACACAGCAAACAGAACGAAACACAATAGTGTTCGTATATCCACCGCCGACTTGGTAATTTCCGTGCTGCCAAAAACAGTTTTACCGACTAAATCGACGCATTTTTGGAGTAATTCTAAAAGATAGGTCATTTCAATCGCCTGTCTAAACCTAGAAAGCGGCTATCTTAAACGGTTCTCTGATTGCGGCTTTGTCAAGCGGGTGAGCGGGTTGTCCGTCCGGGGTCATGGTTCTCTCCGAGGTCGCGGATGCGCCTCATGATGGTGTTCGGTGGTGGATCGTCTCCAATGTCGTTTGCGGGGTGAGCAGGCGAGCCTGCATCCCAACCGTTTTACGAGATCGATCAACCTCCGTCCCGTCGGGACTTCGCTTCCCGCCGCTCCTGGCGGGAACTCAGATCAGGCGGTGGCCTCCTTTGTCCATTGATATGAGATCTTGCTCTTCCAGAGGGTCAACATCAGCACGGCGATCTTGCGCGCGGTTGCGACGGCGGCCTTGCGGATTCCGCGCCGCCCGGCCAATCGTACAGCCCAGCTTTTCAGAGGCGAGAAGCGTTTCACCTGACGGATCACGCAAGACGCCGCCTCGAACAGCAGACCGCGCATCGCACCGTCGCCGCATTTCGACACACGCCCAGACCAGTCCACCTCCCCAGACTGGTGGCGTCGGGGCGTCAACCCGAGGAAAGCTCCTACGTCCGAGGTCCGGCTGAAGCGGTTTGGATTGTCGACCAAAGCGATGAAGCTGAGCGCGTTGACCGGGCCGACGCCGGGAATACTCATCAGGCGGCGTGCCACGGGGTGCTCTTTGGCTTTTCTCTTCACGGCTTTGTCTAGGTCGTCTGCCGCTTGACACAGGGTGTCATGGGCGACAATGAACCCATCGGCAATGACACGCAGCACCGGGTTCGCCTCACCTGCCGCAGCCAGTTGGTCACGGAACGCCTGCCGCTGTCGCCCCTGACTGATGCCTGTCATGCGGATATGGACCGGCGTGAACCAGCCGGTGCGGGCGAGCTGCGCCAGCCCTTCTGCATCGGCGGCATCGGATTTGTTGAGCCGCGCAGAGAGGGCTTTGTGCGCCTTGCGCGCATCGATGCAGGTGGCGGGCAGGCCGAGCCGTGCAAGACCGCGCTGTAGCCAGATCGAGAGCATCCCACTCTCGTGCACAATCCGAAGAGGGTTTAGCGACCGGTTGCGAAACCAGCCTGCCACGCCTTCGGGATCAGCAGGACAGGCACCACGCGCGACGGTCTTTCCATCCCCATCGACGACACAAATCGAAATCTCTTTCAGCGACACATCCAAGCCGGCATAGTGTTCCATAGGTCGTTCTCCTCACGGCTTTTATCCATGAGGCCAACATACCGGACCTCGTTCGCCACCGGAGAACGGTCGCCGCAATCACACCATGTCGGTTTTGCCGGTGACAGAAACGGTTGAGTTTTGGCGGCAAGTCCAGAGATTTTGGCTAGTATAACCCATATCCCCTACACTCATTGCGCGTGAGTAGCGAGCGATTGCCACAGGCCTTGTTTTGCTCCCACACTCGTGCAGGCACGCGAAATCGCACCAACTCACCGAGTATCTCGCTTCGAGCTCTCATGAACTCAGCTTCGAACTGTGGCTTTTCAAGCAGATCAGCGGCCAAATTTATATTGTATCCGAGCCTGATACTTGGAGCGTAGCCGTCGGCGAAGCCACCGAGAAAGCCGCAGTCAGGGTACTTTCCTGGGTGGAAACCGAACAAGGTCAGGAACTTGCTAAAATAGAGATCGCGCTTCCAACGCGATTGAAGATCAGGAGCTTCCCAGACTTCAAAGAAGTAGAGTTCCAGATCATCCCATGCTTGCCCGAGTCCTTCTTGAGCATCAGCGCCTGTCAACACTCGCTCATCAAGACGCGCTCTCGATTCGCATAAACCCTCGTGGGATGTCACCTCGCTCGCTAGGCCAAGAACGCCCATTACATCCGTCTTGGACAATATCGTGCCAGCAAATGTTGCACCTTCGACGTTGGAGCCCAACAGGGTAGCGCCGGACATATTGGCGCCATCGAACTTGGCACCCCGAAGGTCGGAAAAAGCTAAGGTTACGTTGTTTAAATCCGCTTCGCTGAAGTCAGCGCCTCGCAGGTCTGAGAAAAGAATCGAAGACCCTTGCAGATTGGCGCGAAAGAAATCCGAACCGTTAAACCATGCCAAACGGGCAGTTACATCCTGTAGCGTCGTGTTACGGAAGATAGCGTTGGAAAAATCAGCCACTTCGAATGCCGATCGCGTCAGAATTGCATCGGAAAAATTAGCTTCCGCTCCTTTTGAAAATTCCAGATTTGCTTGGGTGAAATCGTTTCCTGACAGATCTTGACCTGTAAAATTTAGGGAAGCGAAATCGCGTCCGGTGAAAGCTTCGCCCCAGTAGTTCATCGTGGAGAACAGTTCGCCGTAGTTTCGTGCCGCACCATCGCGGCTTTCCAACGCAGTATTGAAGCGATCCAATGTGGTTCTACGATCAATCATATCCCGCAGCCCGCTGATCTCATTTCGTGTTTGAAGCATTGATTCAAGAACTTGGTTTGCTAGGTCGACTTGGCCTGTTCGGACGAGTTCTAGGAGTTGGGCATTGTCTGTACTTGATAACTGCAGCGTTTTTATGGATCGTTTGATTTCTCGCAATCTGGGTAATAATTGGTTGGCAACAGCAAGAGTCAGTTCTTCTGATGAGGCTCTTATGTTGACGGTGCTAGCCACAAGCTCTTCAAGCTGTTGGCGAGTCTCGTCATCAAGAGAGCTACAGTGCAGTGTAACAGTATTCTCCGACCCTATTACTACGCTGGAACATCGAGAACCACCTTGATCAATGCTTTGTGCGTGCGCCCAGACAGCAACCATTAGAAATGCCAGAGTAAAAAGTGATTGGTTCCACAGCCTCATTGCCGATCAACTTTATTACTATTTCCGATAACCACGGAGTTTCCGCTTCCTTCACTTTGGTCGATTACTTCAGGTGCAAATAGCTTTTGGTCGTCTTCGCCAGCAGAATAAGAGAGATAGATACCTACGGCAGCTACAATCACGCCGCATAGGGCTATGATATGTTTCCATTTTTCAAGAATGATTCCACCCATAGCGTCCTAGGCCTCTCTCAGCGACTCCTACAGACTAACATAGGGAGGTTGGCGAAGATAACCGCTATCACCTACTGACAGAAACCCCATGCCAAAACCACATCGGCAAAAACGGTTCTCTGATTGCGGCTTTGTCAAGCGGGTGAGCGGGTTGTCCGTCCGGGGTCATGGTTCTCTCCGAGGTCGCGGATGCGCCTCATGATGGTGTTCGGTGGTGGATCGTCTCCAATGTCGTTTGCGGGGTGAGCAGGCGAGCCTGCATCCCAACCGTTTTTACGAGATCGATCAACCTCCGTCCCGTCGGGACTTCGCTTCCCGCCGCTCCTGGCGGGAACTCAGATCAGGCGGTGGCCTCCTTTGTCCATTGATATGAGATCTTGCTCTTCCAGAGGGTCAACATCAGCACGGCGATCTTGCGCGCGGTTGCGACGGCGGCCTTGCGGATTCCGCGCCGCCCGGCCAATCGTACAGCCCAGCTTTTCAGAGGCGAGAAGCGTTTCACCTGACGGATCACGCAAGACGCCGCCTCGAACAGCAGACCGCGCATCGCACCGTCGCCGCATTTCGACACACGCCCAGACCAGTCCACCTCCCCAGACTGGTGGCGTCGGGGCGTCAACCCGAGGAAAGCTCCTACGTCCGAGGTCCGGCTGAAGCGGTTTGGATTGTCGACCAAAGCGATGAAGCTGAGCGCGTTGACCGGGCCGACGCCGGGAATACTCATCAGGCGGCGTGCCACGGGGTGCTCTTTGGCTTTTCTCTTCACGGCTTTGTCTAGGTCGTCTGCCGCTTGACACAGGGTGTCATGGGCGACAATGAACCCATCGGCAATGACACGCAGCACCGGGTTCGCCTCACCTGCCGCAGCCAGTTGGTCACGGAACGCCTGCCGCTGTCGCCCCTGACTGATGCCTGTCATGCGGATATGGACCGGCGTGAACCAGCCGGTGCGGGCGAGCTGCGCCAGCCCTTCTGCATCGGCGGCATCGGATTTGTTGAGCCGCGCAGAGAGGGCTTTGTGCGCCTTGCGCGCATCGATGCAGGTGGCGGGCAGGCCGAGCCGTGCAAGACCGCGCTGTAGCCAGATCGAGAGCATCCCACTCTCGTGCACAATCCGAAGAGGGTTTAGCGACCGGTTGCGAAACCAGCCTGCCATGCCTTCGGGATCAGCAGGACAGGCACCACGCGCGACGGTCTTTCCATCCCCATCGACGACACAAATCGAAATCTCTTTCAGCGACACATCCAAGCCGGCATAGTGTTCCATAGGTCGTTCTCCTCACGGCTTTTATCCATGAGGCCAACATACCGGACCTCGTTCGCCACCGGAGAACGGTCGCCGCAATCACACCATGTCGGTTTTGTCCCTCTCCCTTGCCTCACGCAGAACCAATGGCTTGAGCGGGACAAAACCCTCTGACAAAACCTTTTGAGTTTTGGGACGTTTATGGCAGCATGAATCATGATCTTTGGCTATGCCCGCGTCCCCACAGACACCAGCATCCTCGATGCACAGACCGACGCCCTGACAGTCGCAGGAGCGGAGCGCATCTTCGCGGACAAGATCAGCGGCTCGACCAGGAAGCGCCCGCAGCTCGACCAGCTCCTCGATCAGATTCGCCAGGGCGACGTGATCGTCGTCACCAAGTACGACCGCCTTGCACGGTCGCTGCGTGACCTTCTCGACATCGTAGAGGCCATCAAGGAGCGCGGCGGCGGGTTTCGGTCGCTGGCCGAGGACATCGACACCACGACGCCCGCAGGCCGTCTGATCTTCCATGTCTTCGCCTCTATCGCTCATTTTGAGCGCGAGAGGATTTCTGAGCGCACCAGGGAGGGACAGGAGTCCGCGAAGAAGCGCGGTCGCGTGGGAGGCAGCCCCCCTGCCCTCTCGGTCGCTCAGCGTGACGAGGTGCGCCATATGCGCGATGAGGAAGGCCGACGCTTTGACCTTCCCCTGCTTAGAGCCGATCAAAGTCGTCATCCAGCGAACGCAGTGCGTCGTTGACGACAGCCCGGATCGTGCGCAGCGGATGCCGCGTCAGAATCCGTTCCTCGATATCGACGTAGCAGAACAGTGATCCTGCAACCTCGTCCGATACGCGCATCGCCACCTCCGTCCAAACCCTGATGGCGATGAACCATGTTCCGGAATGGGCGTCGAGGTCCGAGGTCCGAGTTTTTCAGCACCCTGTGAAGCTTATAGCTGACCTGAGTCACCAAGAGCGGTCACGCGAAGTCTCGATGTTAGACCAAGTTTTCCGAGCACCTCCAAGGGTCACTTGACCTCACTCGAACCATGAAATACATGCTTAGTTTACTGGGCGGGCGTTGTGTAATGGTAAGACCTCAGCCTTCCAAGCTGATGATACGGGTTCGATTCCCGTCGCCCGCTCCAGAATTTCATTCCCGACACACCGCCGACAAAATCTTCGGATGACGCGACTTAAGTGTTTGAAGTGGAAAAGTTGTTCCTATTTTGAGCACAAGCCTTCCAAGCTGATGATACGGGTTCGATTCCCGTCGCCCGCTCCAATTCACCAGATCTCATCAAAGCATTGCCGGAATGACCTGATCGGGCGGACGGTGGCCATCGGCGAAAGTCTTGATGTTCAGCAACACCTTTTCCCCCATCTCGATGCGCCCTTCGCGCGTGGCCGATCCCATATGCGGCAACAGCACCACGTTGCCCAATTCACGCAGGCCGGGGTTTATCTCCGCCCCGCGTTCAAACACATCAAGCCCCGCACCCGCGATGCCACCATCGCGCAACAGCCTCACAAGAGCGTTTTCGTCGATGACCTCCCCGCGAGAGGTGTTCACCACAACCGCGCTCGGCTTCATGAGCCGAAGGCGCCGGGCATTCAAAAGGTGGAACGTAGAGGGCGTATGGGGGCAGTTGACGCTGACAATATCCATGCGGGCGATCATCTGATCGAGACTTTCCCAATAGGTCGCCTCCAGTTCGGTTTCGATCTCGGGGCGAAGCCGGCGGCGGTTGTGATAATGGATCTGCATCCCGAAAGCCTTGGCACGGCGGGCTACGGCCTGACCGATTCGCCCCAGACCCAGGATCCCGAGCCGCCGACCGCCGACGCGCCCGCCCATGAGCGCTGTGGGCGCCCAGCCCGTCCAGGAGCCGCCCTGCATCAGCGCGAGCCCTTCGGGGATGCGCCGTGTGACCGCGAGGATCAGTGCCATCGTCATGTCGGCAGTATCTTCGGTCACTACGCCGGGCGTGTTGGACACCAGAATGCCCCGCTGCCGGGCCGTCGCCACGTCGATATGATCAACCCCAGAGCCGTAATTGGCGATCAGCTTGAGCCGATCCCCAGCGCCCGAGATCATCGCCGCGTCGATTTGATCCGTGATCGTCGGCACGAGGACATCGCAAGTCTTCATCGCCTCGATGAGCGCGCTGCGGGTCATCGGGACATCGTCGTCGCGCAAGCTGACGTCGAACAACTCCGTCATGCGCGTTTCCACCACTTCGGGCAAACGTCGCGTGACAACAACACTGAGGCGTTCCGGCGGCATTGAGGCTCTCCCTGTCTTTCCAAGACCCTGCGCTTTTGGCAAGGTGCCGCATGACGGCAGGCGGCACAAGAACCGGTTGCGGGCAGATACAGGCGGAACGGTGATGAGGGCGGTTATCAGCGCGATACGGGCGGGCGTGATTCTGGCCCTGCTGACCACGGGCGGGGCGCTCGGGGCGCAGGAAACCGTGCCCGAAACCCCTCCCGAAGCCGTGGAAGAGCCTGTTCCGCAGGAGGTCGCGCCGCCGACCCGTGGGCCGATCACGAATTTGCCCCTGCCCCGTTTTGTCTCCATCAAGGCCAGCGAAGCCAACGTGCGGCGCGGTCCTTCGCTGACCCACCGCATCGATTGGGTGTTCAAACGCCGCAACCTTCCCGTAGAGATCACGGCCGAATATGGTCATTGGCGCCGCGTCCGCGACCGGGACGGGGCGGGAGGCTGGGTGCATTACTCGCTGTTGTCCGGGGTTCGCTACGTCATCGTCGATGCCGATCCACTCGATGTGCGGGTAAACCCTGACGAGGAGGCCGCCGTTGCGGCGCAGTTCGAAGCGGGTGTCATCGCGGAGCTTGGTCGATGTGACATTGATTGGTGCCGTATCGGGGCTGGCGGCTATCGCGGATGGGCGCTCAAGACCGGGCTTTGGGGCGTGGATGCGGAGGAGGTACGCGAGTAGGCGCGGCACGCGACCAAAAGTGACGGGCCTGCTAACCCCTTGCCAACCGCCCCCGGGAAGGCATCTATGCCCGCCATGATGAACCGCCCCGATCTTCCCGCGACACGCGACATCGTCCTTGTGGGCGGAGGCCATACCCATGCGCTGATCCTGCGGCGTTGGGGAATGCGGCCACTTGCCGGCGCGCGGCTTACCCTGATCAACCCCGGTCCTACGGCCGCCTACTCCGGCATGCTCCCTGGCCATATCGCAGGTCACTATGCGCGGGACCAGCTTGATATCGACTTGGTCAAACTTGCCCGCTTTGCAGGGGCGCGGGTGATTCTCGGCGCGGCAAACGGGCTGGACAGGGATGCGCGCGAGGTGCATGTGCCCAGCCGCCCTCCCGTTGGATTTGACCTCTGCTCGATCGACATCGGCATCACTTCGGCAATGCCGGATCTTCCGGGGTTTCGCCAACATGCCGTTCCGGCAAAGCCGCTTGGCCCGTTTGCCACGGCTTGGCAACACTTCCTCAGCGGCGAAGGCCCCGCGAATGTCGCAGTTATAGGTGCGGGTGTGGCCGGTGCCGAACTCTCGCTCGCCATGGCGCATGCCCTTCGACGCGCGGAACGTCCCTTCAACCTGACCCTGCTCGAGCGGGAGAGCGCGCTTACCGGACTTAACGCGTCTGGCAGGAGACAGCTGCTTGAGTCGCTTGGGAACGCGGGCATTCACTTGCGGGAACATGTTGAGATTACCAAGGTTGCACAGGACCACATCACGCTTGCGAACGCTGATACGATCCCCGCGGAGTTCGTGACCGGTGCGGCGGCGGCTCGCCCTGCCCCATGGCTCAGCGAATGCGGCCTTGCGACTGAGGCGGGCTTCCTTCGTGTAAACCCAACGCTGCAGACAAGCGATCAAGCCATCTTCGCCGTAGGGGATTGCGCGCACCTCTCCCATGCGCCGCGACCCAAGGCCGGGGTTTATGCCGTACGGCAAGCGCCGGTCCTCTTCGACAACCTCCGCGCGGCCTGCACCGGGGCGCGAATGCGCAGCTATCGCCCTCAGGGGGATTACCTCAAGCTTGTCTCGCTAGGCGGAAAATCGGCCATCGGGTCCCGGTTCGGACTGACCTCCTCCGGCCCGCTCATGTGGCGATGGAAAGACCGGATCGACCAGAAGTTCATGGACAAATTCCGAACCCTGCCCGCGATGACGCCCCCGCCGCTGCCAAGGGACCGCACCTCCGACCTCGCCGCGACGTTAGGGCCCAAACCGATGTGCGGCGGCTGCGGCGCAAAAGTGGGCCGCGCGGCTCTCGCGGCGCAGATCGGAAGGCCCGAGCGGCCCGGTCGGAGCGATGTGGAGCTATTGCCCGGCGACGATGCCGCGCTGTTGCGAACCGGAGGGGTGCGTCAGGTCTTGACCACGGACCACCTGCGCGCCTTTGTCGATGACCCTGTCGTGATGACGCGCATCGCCGCAATTCATGCCTTGGGGGATATCTGGGCGATGGGCGCGGCGCCGCAGGCGGCCACGGCCAATCTCATTCTGCCTCGTTTGGCACCCCCACTTCAGGAGCGCACCCTCAGGGAAATCATGGAAGCCGCACGCGACGTCATGACCCAAGCCGGGGCAGAGATCGTCGGCGGCCACACATCGGTCGGGGCTGAGTTGACGATCGGATTTTCGATCACCGGCCTGTGCGACAGCGCGCCCATCACCCTCGGGGGTGCACGGCCCGGCGACGCGCTTATCCTCACCAAACCCATTGGGACCGGCGTGATCATGGCCGCGGAAATGAGCGGAGAGGCAGAAGGTGGATGGGTCGCGACCGCGTTGACCCATATGCAGCAACCGCAAACCGGCGCCGCGCGGGTGCTGGCCGGGGCTCATGCCATGACAGATGTGACGGGCTTTGGCCTGATTGGCCATCTGACAGGCATGTGCGAGGCATCGGGCACCTCCGCGGTGATTGATCCGGGCCAGATCCCGTATCTAGCCGGGGCGGAAACGCTTGCCGCCCTTGGCATCAGATCGACCCTGTTCCCCGAGAACCGACGCATCGCCCCGTGGATCACCGAAAGCCCGCGCAACGACCTGCTCTTTGATCCCCAGACGGCGGGCGGCCTGCTCGCCGCCGTGTCCGCCGATCGCGCGGACGCGCTTTGCGCCGCGCTCATCGACGCTGGCTATCCCGCCGCGCGCATCGGACACCTCGAAGCCGGACCGCCCTACGTCACGCTTGCCTGAATACGGTCAAGCGCGGCTTCCACCCCATCGGCCAGAACTTCCTGACCCGCCGCATCGAGCGAGCTTGCCGCAATCTCTTCTGCGGGGTCCTGTCCGTTGGCGCGGCGCGAGGTGCGATAGGCTGGATCGTAATGCTCGGTTATGAGCGCCCGGGTCAGAGCCTCGCGCTCTCCAGCTCTGGCCATCGCGAGCCAGCCGTCTATCGTCTCTCGTCCGCGCAGGGCGATGAGGTATCCAAAGACGCCTTCGAGAAAGGCCACATCCGACAGGATGTCGGCGTATTCCTTGGCCAGATAGGCGGTGCGCGCCTCTACCGGCGCCGTCACTTCGATCCGGGGTGCGGACTTCATCAGGGCAAAAAGGGCGGGCGGTATGATCCGCTGGCCAATCTTGCTTGATTCCGCCTCGACGAGAATTGGCAACCCCGGGTCCATCACTGCGAGAGCTTGCGCAATACGGCTTTCGAACATCTTCTGACTGGGTTGCCCTTCGGGACGAATCCCAAGCAGCGATCCCCGGTGGTTTGCAAGGCCTTCAAGATCCAGCACCTGCCGCCCGCGTGAAGCCAGCCGATGCAGCACATCAGTCTTGGCCGTTCCGGTATTCCCGTCGAGTAAAATGATCCGAAAGGGCAGCGCCCCCTCATACAGCATTTCGTGAACGAGACGCCGATAGCTGCGATAGCCGCCCTCGACCACTTCGGCCCGCCAACCGATTTCCCGCAACATCCAGCCAAGCGTGCCGGACCGTTGACCGCCGCGCCAGCAATAGACCAACGGCTGCCAGTCGCCCTCGTGGTGCGCCAAACTCTGCTCGATATGTGTAGCCGCATTCCGAAACACGAGCGCCGCACCGATCTTGCGCGCGCGGAACGGGCTTTCCTGTTTGTAGATCGTGCCGACGCGCGCCCGCTCTTCGTTATCCAGAACCGGCAGGTTTATCGCCCCCGGCACATGATCCTCGGCAAACTCCGCCGGACTGCGCACATCGATGACGGTGTCGAAACCATGCCCCAGCATTTCCACCAATGTCTCAAAGCGGCGTACCATCAGACGAGCGGAACCAGATGATTGTCCCACGCGCGATCTGCGGCACGGCGCAAGGCGACCGGAGCCTCGAGCAAGAAACTGAGCCCCCCCAGGCCGTCCGAGATGACAAACCCCGCACCATGTGACGCGACCCCGCAAACATCGGCACGCTCATACGCGTCAAGAAATGCTCCATCCGCCCCAAAGGTCTGCACCCGCCCGCCGCGGGGTGAGGTGATCGCGATGCGCCCTCCAGCATCGATTGCGATAGAGCCGGCATACCCCTTCATCGCGCGCAACTCCTCGGGAGGTGCCTTGCCAAGAACCGGCGTGGTGCCGCGCCTGTGAATTCCGAGCAGCGGAATGGCATCGGTCGGCGCTCCTTGCCATTGCATCGCAAAGGCGACCGTGCCGCTGCGGCCGACCGCAAGATGACGGATCGAATTTTGGTGCAATGCCGAGGGAAGCTCGACTTGGTCCAGAAGCGCGCCATCGGGATCAACATAGGCAAGGCTAGGCCGCATGGTCTCGAGGTTCAGCTTGTCACGACCATGATCCGGGTGGGTGCGAATCCCGCCATTGGCCACCACCAGTACATCCCCATCCAAGCGCTTCAGATCATGCGGCCCGATCCCCCCCGTGGCGAACTCCCCGATCCGCCGCCAGCCTTCGGCACGCGACCACAGTCCGATCCGACCCTCACCGCTGTCGATGTGATTTTCGGTGGTACAGAGGATTTGCCCCTCGGCGATGAACGCCCCATGACCGTAGAAGTGACGGCCCGGTGGGGCATCGAGCCGGTGGGTGACCCCGCCCGTCGCACAATCAAGCACGAGCGCAAACCGCCCCGGCCTGCGCGCGAAAACGACGGCTTCGGGCGCGGTCGGATGGGCCGCTGCGGCATGGCCGCGCGCCGGCAGGGGGATGGCAAACAGATCGCTCCCCTCGGCATCAAGGCCGTAAAGAGAATAGGCCCCTGACGCGACCCGGGCCACCCCCAGAAACGCAGGGGCACCCATGTCCGCCCAACTCGCCCGGGGCAGGGTCGCAGCGGCTGCAAGGCTGGCCAGAAATCCACGGCGGGTGGTCATTTCAATCCCCGTCGCCCGAATTGAACCCCGCCGCCAACCCCAGAGCCGCGCCGATCTCTCCTTCGACCGAGCTTTCGACCAGTTCGATTCGTTGTTGAAGGATCTCAACCTTGAGCCATCCCGCCGGCTCCTCGACCCCGCGAAATATCGGATCGTCAAGATCAACGGCGACAGAGAGCGCGTCAGCAAAAGCCAGCCCCGTCCATGTCGTATCAGTATCGGCGAATTTCTCGGTAAGGTCGTTCAATGCTTCGAGCGACAAGGTGACATTCCGGAGGGACCGGCCAGCGCGCCACGTCTCGGCGCGGGTCGGGCGCGGGCGATCAAAGCTGCCCAAGGGGCGGCCAATCCGCTGGTCGGCGTTATACTCCAAGCCCGTGAGAAGCGCGGTATAGAGCGCCTGATCCGCCTCGCGCGAGGTCAGGAACGTGTCGTTGCCCGGCTCGCCCGCGGTGAGCAAGGTCCGTGAAAAATCCTCGCGCCACTCTGTGTCGATCTCCACCGCCATGCGGGAAAGGTCATGGGTGATCGCCCGAACGAGATTGCACTCGTACTCCCCGGCGTCATACGCGAAGTCTTCGTCGTAGAGCAGTCGCTCCATAGCGATAAGTCCGCGCGCGGCAACGGAAACCTCACCGAAACTCTCCTCATTGGAAGCGATAGGATCCTCGGCGGCGATGAGGGAGCCGAGTGCGCGCGGGACCAGACCACGCGTATCAGGCCAGAAGGCAATGGCGAGCGCCCGCCCCTTCGCCTCGATCGGGCCAAGCTGCAGATGGGAAATCCCGAGCCACGCGTCATAGGCGTCATTCCACGCGGGCCGGATCGCCTCCGCCGTGCAATCAGCGCTCGCGGCCACGTCAAGCTGGGCGGTCGCCTTTGCAAAACGAGCTGTGCCGGGCAGGACATGCCCATCAACCACGTCCTTCACACCGGCTTGCGCGGTCAGGGGGCAGAGAAGGGCTAGGGCAAGCAAAAGACGCATCAGAGTGACTCCAGAAATCGGATCAGGGCCGCACGGTCCGGCTCCGGAAGGTTCGCGACATGATCACGGGACATCCGCGCTTCGCCATCATGCCACAGGATCGCCTCCAGAAGCGATCGCGCGCGTCCATCATGCAGGAAATAGGTGTGACCGCTGACTTGCTGGGTCATGCCAATCCCCCAGAGCGGTGCCGTTCTCCATTCCCGCCCGGTCGCGCGCCCTTCGGGCCGGTTATCGGCCAGCCCGTCGCCCATGTCGTGAAGCAACAGGTCCGAATAGGGCCAGATCAGTTGAAAGCTTTGCTCCGGTTGATCCGGCAGGCGGTGGGTCACGAATTTCGGCGTATGACAAGCGGTGCAGCCCGCATCATAGAAAACCTGCTTGCCGCGGAGCACCTCGGCGTCGTCCACGTCGCGACGCGCAGGAACGGCAAGGTTACGGCTATAGTAGGTGACAAGCTCAAGGCCGGTGTCGTCGATCTCAAATACCCGGTCGTC
Organism: Poseidonocella pacifica; assembly: GCF_900111875.1. Classification (GTDB taxonomy): domain Bacteria; phylum Pseudomonadota; class Alphaproteobacteria; order Rhodobacterales; family Rhodobacteraceae; genus Poseidonocella; species Poseidonocella pacifica. The sequence goes on along the minus strand of NZ_FOJU01000005.1, from coordinate 286,623 downwards.
GCCATCCCCGTGCGGGCCGGCACGACACTCAGCCTGACGGTCGGTGCAATCCCCACCCGGCGAGGGGAAGATCGGGTTCGAAATGCCAATATCGCCTGCAAAGGCTGCGGCGGACTGCTCCTTGACCGTAGGCGCACCCGCCTTGAGACCGAACCGCCCCAGCATCGCCCGTTCGTGCTGGAACGACCAGACGACCTGCGCCTTGCCGGAGATCCCGTCACCGTCGGCATCCTCCGGGTCCGCATGTGCGAGAATGTCCGATGCCGGGATCGCCTCCAGCAGCCCGAGGCCGATCATCTGCGGCGCGACACGGGGGCTCAGCATGGCGTCGGGATGCAAGGGCCCATAGGCCGGATCCGCGACCGAATACTCCGGACGGCGCAAGGAGACTTCGGTTCCGTCGGCGAGCGCAACGGTTTCCTCGACATAGGTGATCGCCATCTGCCCCTCGGCGGGATGACCGGCCACCGAAAAATCCTGCAGTTGACCGCCATAGGTTGGTTCGGGACGCGCCCTTGGCCCCTCCGCTCCAGCAGAAAGCAAGAAAGCCTCAATATCGGAAAGCGCCTCTTCTCCTGACGCGGGAACGGAGAAGCGGAGGAACATCGACACGGTACTATCGTCCGGCCCCTCGGGCGGATGACCGCGCCCGTCCTTGAGGTGACAGCGCTGGCAAGAGCGGGCGTTGTAGAGCGGGCCAAGGCCATCCGAGGCGAGCGTCGAAGACGGGGAGGAGACCCAGAGCTTGCGGAAAAGCCCGTTCCCGACCTTGAAATCCAACTCTCGTTCAAAGGAGATATTGCCTGACGACTGCGAAAAGGCATTCGCATCCGTTCGGGCGCGAACCGTGGCGCCGCCTGCGGGGTTGCCCTCAAAGGGTTCAGGCGCACTGAAGTCTGATGTCGGCGCGGTGACTGCGGCAATGCGCGCAATCTCCTCCGCCGTGCGTGGAGATACATTCAGGTGCGGATCGTCGGCGATGCCATCCATGGCGTAGGACGGCATCGCGATTGCGAGCAAAAATAGCGCAAGGAGCCTTGGGCGCATGTCGTCTCTTCTGGCCCGGGCCACTCCGCTGGGGATCAGCTCCCCTCTGCCTCGTTCGCTGGTTTGGCTTGCAGCAGCGCGTATTGCTGTTCACCGAGCGATCTATAGAGGTCGATCTGCGTCTCGAGGTAGTCGATATGACCTTCCTCGTCCGCGATCAGTTCCTCAAAGAGGTTCTTGGTCACGTAATCCCCCACCTGCTCGCAGTGGTTGCGCGCTTCGATGTAGAGCGTCCGCGCGTCATGCTCGGCGGCCAGATCGGCGTCGAGCGTTTCCTTGAGGTTCTCACCAATGCGGAGCGCGTCGAGCTTCTGCAGGTTTGGGTGACCTTCGAGGAAAATGATGCGGTTGATCAGCTTGTCGGCGTGGTGCATCTCCTCGATGCTCTCCTCGCGCGACTTGTCCGCGATGCGTCCAAAGCCCCAGTCTTCCTGAAGACGGTAGTGAAGCCAGTACTGGTTGACCGCGGTCAACTCGCTTCGCAATGCTGCGTTGAGGTATTCAATAACCTTCGCGTCGCCCTTCATGGCTCACTCCTTGTGGCGCTTGTTGTTTTGACGAAGGTGTCTCAATTCGTGGGGAACTTCAAGGTCTCCGCTTCCCTTCATGGTTGCGATGAAATGGGGAAGGCAGCCTCCGCAATCGGGTTTCTTACCAAGCGCGCGGTAAATCTTGCCGGGCGTGATGATCGTTTGACGGTCGGAGGCCCGCATCCAGGCCATGGCGGCAAGGATGTCCTTGTCGGATATCGACATACAATGACAAACGATCATGGCGTTTCCTCAGTGCGGTCAGGTTTGGGGGCGGGCAGCCCGCCCCGCAGTGAAGTTATTGAAAAACGGCGTCCGGATCGTCGAGGCTGTCGGAGCCTTCAAACCCGATCTGATCAAGCCCGAGGGCCGTCACGGCGCGTTCGATCGAACGCGTTTGGGTGACAAGTGCACCAACCGCCGACATGATCAGGTCTTCGCCAGCCTTGTTCCCGCGCTCCAGCATCTGGTCATAGGAGAAACCCGCTTCTGCTGCGGTCTTGATCTGGGCAAGTTCGATCATCGTCTGGTTGAGATCGGCGCGCAGCGCTGCGTCCACGCCTTCATCCGCCTCTGCGACCAGCGACGACAGGCTTTCGCCGGACACGGTCGAGCCATCCACGCGCACGTACTCGCCGTTATAGACGTTCCGGATGCCCATCCCATCGTAGTAATGGCTGTTGTGGGTATTGTCGGAGAAGCAGTCATGCTCTTCCTCGGGGTCGTTGAGCAGGACGCCAAGCTTCATCCGCTCGCCTGCCTGCTCACCATAGGAGAGCGATCCCATACCGGTCAGAATTGCCGCAATCCCCGCGGATTCATCCGCCGTAAGGGCAGAGCGCGCCTCACCGCCCTCAATCCACTGTGCCGCCATCCATTCGAGATCCGACACCAGAAGGCTTGTGGCGGCCTTGAGGTATTCCCCGCGGCGCTCGCAATTCTGGTTGGTGCAATCATCGCCGGATGCGAAATCCGTCCAGGGGCGATCCCCCGCGCCATGTTCGGTCCCGTTGAGATCCTGCCCCCAAAGCAGGAATTCTATCGCATGATACCCCGTGGCGACGTTCGATTCGACGGCATCGGCTTCATGCAGGGTCTCTTCGAGGAAGTCCGGCGTGATCTCCGACGCGTCGATCTGTTCCCCCGAGAGGGTAAAGCTGGTGTTGGCGACGACGTTCAGGGCCGCAAGTTCGTTTTCGTCGCTCGGTCCGCCATAGGAGGCATCCACATAATCAATCAGCCCCTCATCAAGCGGCCATGCGTTCACCTTGCCTTCCCAGTCATCGACGATGGGATTGCCGAAACGAAAAACCTCGGTTTGTTGGTAAGGCACGCGCGATTCGAGCCATGCGGTACGGGCAGCGGCGAGCGTCGCGGCGGAGGGGTCGGCCAGAAGCGCGTCGACGGCCGCGTTCAACTCCTGCGCTTTGATCAGGCTGTCTTCGTACCCGGCGGCGGCGATGTCGGCATAGGTCGAGAGCACCTCCGCCTTCCCGGCAAGCACCGGTGCGCCCGTCGAAAGGATCAGGGCCGCGGTGGCCGTCATAGTGCGGATCATGGTCATTCTTTCCCCAGTTTCGCCGGAGTACCAACGGGGCGGTCCCGGCGCGTATCCAACATGAATTCAAGTAGCCCGGCCGGATCTTCGTCTTGCCAGTTCAAAGCGACCCGCAGCACATCTTCGCGAGTTGTGCGGTCCGCCTCTGGTTGGCTGGCATGTGCGGTCTGATCCATGTGGTACGCTTCCCCGGCCGGGTTCGCCCCCTCAAGCGTGGACGTCCCGGAGAAACTGACTGTTTACCTAGGAATTGTCAATTCCGAGTCTTTCGGTAATCTACTTTTCAGGCCCCGCCGCGTCGACGCATCAGGCCGCGCGCGGGATCGTACCCCCAAAGGGCAAGCAGAAAGAATACCACGAATGCGCCAGTCACGATGCCGAGCGCGGGCAAATTCAACGCGCCGTAGAGCGAAAACCGGATGAGTTCGACCGCGTGAGTGAAGGGATTTACCGCGCAGATGTCGCGCAACAAGGAGGAGCTTTCCGCCATTTTCCAAAGCGGGTAGAGCGCGCTTGAAAGGAAGAACATCGGGAAGATAACGAAATTCATGACCCCCGCGAAATTCTCCAACTGCTTGATTGTCGAAGAAAACAGCAATCCAAGCGCACCAAGCATGAGGCCCGTGATGACAAGCGATGGCAGCGCATAGAGATAACCCAGCGGCGTCATCGTGATCCCCATGGCCGCAGCTATGGCGAGAAACACGTAAACCTGCAGCAGGGAAACGGCGACACCGGCAAAGAGCTTGCACAGGAGCAACCACCATCGCGGCAGCGGGGAGGTCAGCAGCAATCGCATCGAACCCATCTCCTGATCATAGACGAGGCTGAGCGATGACTGCATTCCGTTGAACAGCTGAATCATGCCGCAAAGGCCGGGAACGATATAGACCTCATAGGTGATGTAGGTCTGATATGGCGGAATGATCGACAGGCCGAGCGCCGCGCGGAAGCCTGCGGCAAAGACGACCAACCAGACGAGCGGGCGCACGAGAGCCGCGAAAAACCGGCTGCGTTGGCTGAGGAACCGTGAGGATTCACGCCCGACAATCGCATTCATGGAGGTGATCCACGGTCTCATGCGGCGGTCTCCGACCCGGTCATGTCGATGAACGCGTCGATGAGAGGCCGATCGCCGGCCACAGTGGCGGCCTTGTCATGGATCAGGACTTCTCCGCGATGCAGCACAATACAATCGTCTTGCGGCCAGATCTCATCGACAAGGTGGGTCGCCCAGAAAACTGTCAGCCCTCCTCCGGCGAGGTCGTGAACATGGTCGGTGATGGCCCGGCGGCTTGCAGTATCAAGCCCCACTGTCGGCTCATCAAGCAGGAGGACTTCGGGCTGGTGAACCAACGCGCGGGCGATCTCCATGCGGCGCCGGTGCCCACCGTTGAGGGCCCGCGCCTTTTCCCCCGCGCGGGCGCGCATATCGAGACGGTCGAGCGCTTCGTCTATGCGGCGCTGTGCCTCCCGGCCCGCAAGACCATGGAGCGCCGCAAAATAGCTCATGTTCCGCGCAACCGTCATGTCGAGGTCGAGCGTGGGTTGTTGAAAGACAACACCCATGCGCGAGAGTGCCTTGCGCGGGTTCTTGGCCAGGTCGAACCCCGCCACTTCGATGCGACCTTCGCGGGTCACGAACAGCCGGGTCAGCAGTGAAAAGAGCGTCGATTTACCCGCCCCGTTCGGCCCGAGAAGTGCGCAGAAGCGCCCCTTCTCAAGCGCAAAGTTCACCCCCTTGAGGGCCCGCTTCTCCCCGTAGTTGAAGCTCACATTCTCGACCTTGAGCGCCTGTGCCATCATTCACCCCCGTGGCGGCAGGGTGCGCCAGTGGCCCTCGGGGAGGCAAGCCCGATCATGCGAGGCGCGCGGGGCTGCCGCGAAGCTCCAGTATGCGGTCGGCCAGCCTTTCCGCTTCGGGCCGTGCATGGGTGACAAAGAGCGTGGAGGGACGCGCTTCGGCGATCAGTGCCTCTGTCAGGGCGAGCATGGTTTCCGCAGTTTCAGGGTCGAGCGACACAAACGGCTCATCCATGATCAGAAGCTCCGGTTGCCCGGCAAAGGCCCGTGCGAGGGCGAGGCGACGTTGCTGGCCAAGCGAGAGTTGCCCGGGAAACTGGTCGGCCTTGTTAGCCAATCCGACCTTGGCGAGCATTTCCCGCGCGGCAGCATCACCAAGGCCCTCATGCACAAGCGTGAGGTTCAAAAGCGCGCTGCGCCACGGCAACAGCGTCGGTTCCTGAAAGACGATCGCCATGCGTTCCGGGCGGGTGACCCGCCCGTCAAAAGCGGTGTCAATCCCCGCTACGATGCGAAGGAGAGTCGATTTCCCGATGCCGGATGGCCCCAATATCGCAACGGTTTCTCCCGAGGCGATGGAAAACGCCACATCGCAGAGCACCTGTACGCCGTTGAAGGCCTTTTGCCGGATCTCAACGTCGATCATGCGGCCCGCCAACGGCGCACGCGCCGCTCCCACGGTTGCAGCACGGCCCATTCTACAATCAGCATCACGGTGATGAAGCTGAGCGCATAGACCAGAACCATCCGCACATCGAAGAGTTGGAAATAGAGGTGGATCTGAAACCCGATGCCGTTCGAGCGGCCGAGAAACTCCACCACGAGCACGATCTTCCAGATCACCGCGATTCCCGAACGCGCCGCCGCAGCGATGAACGGCGCGAGTTGCGGAAGCAGCACGTGACGCATCCGGGCGACGAACCCCATGCGGTACACCTTGGCCATCGCATCGAGATCAGGGCTGAGCGACCGCGCGCCTTCTCGGATCACCGTGGTGACATTCGGGATCTTGTTGAGCGTTACGGCAACGATTGCAGCCGTCTCATTCAAGCCGATCCAAAGATAGCACAGGACGATCAGCACAAGCGCCGGAAGGTTGAGAAAGACCACAAGCCAAGGATCAAGCCAGCGGTCAAGACGTTCCGACCGCCCCATCGCGAGCCCGAGCACGAGCCCCAGTAGCATGGCGAGCGAGAAGGCCCACGCCACGCGGATCAACGTCTGCCCGAGGTGATAGGGAAGCTTGCCGGAAAGCGTCTCCTTCCAGATCGGCCCGAGCAGCGAGACCGGGGAGGGCAGAATCTGCGGATCGGCCGTCAGGGCGGCGGCCACGACCCAGAGGATCAACAGCCCGATGAGCGACGCCGCCGGTACACTGACTCTGTCGCTCATCGGAAAACGTCACTCAATCTCTGCAAAGAGCCCGTCGGGCAATGTGGTGGCCTGACCGACAAGTTCTTCCCCGCCGAGATCGGCCATAAGCTGCAGGAGCGCGTCGGCGCCAGCCGGATCGATCGGGCCGCGAGAGGGGATTCCGGCACGCCAGTCGTCGCGCAGGGTTTCGAATTGCGCGTCATTGCTTGCGTTCATCTCGGGCCGGATCGCGTCCCATGCGGCATCGTCCTGCGACAGCAAATCCTTTGCATCACGCGAAGCCCCGTAGAAGGCCTGTGCGAGGCCGGGATTGGCCTCCAGATAGCTTTCCTTGAAGACATAGCCGAGAAGCGGAACATCCGGATCAAGCCCGAGCGCTTCCGACGCTTCGGTTACAGAGATCAACTCACGCATGCCGGCGGCCTTCATCTTGGCGAGGAAGTGCCAGAAGTTGATCGCCCCGTCCAATTCGCCCGAAATGCCGGATTTGAAGATGAGCGGCGGCGCTCCAAAGACCTGTTCCGTTTCGCCCGCGAGATCCATCCCATGCTCCCGCTCCGCATAGGCGCGCAGGATCAGCCAACTTTTATCAAGCGGCCCGCCCGCGATCCCGATCTTGCCGTCCTTCAGGTCTTCGAGACTCTGGGCGTCGCTGTCCTTCGGGACGAGAAGGCCGCCCACGGCCGTGGAATAGGGCACAAAGACATAATCCTTGCCCGCGGCGCGCTGCCGCGCGACCCAGATCCAGTCCGCCACCATGACATCGGCCGCATCCCCTTCGAGAGCCACACGGGTAGCGCCATTGTCGGCATAGCCCTGCACAACCAGTTCGAACCCGTGGTCGGTATCGAAGCCGTTGTCCTTGATGGTGGACAGTTCCCAGTTGACGGTGCCGATCTGAAGCACGGCCGCACGGATTTCTGGCACGTCCTGCGCCGTAGCGGACGTCCCTGCGGCGATTGCGATGAGCGCCGCGGCGACACGTTTAAGCATGGAAGTCTCCATTAGTTGGGTGAAACCACAACGCCCCAAGGTTGCTGTCCAACCGGGATGGAACGCAAGGCCTTTTCACCGGCGACGTCAATCACCGTTATGTCGTTGGAATTTCCGTTCGTCGTCAGCAGATACTTCTCATCGGGGGTAAAGGCGAGTTGCCAGACCCGTTGCCCGACGAGGATGTAATCGAGCACCTCAAGGCTCTCGCCATCGATCACCGCCACGCGGTTCGCCGGACCGAGCGCCACGAAGATGCGCGAGCCATCCTTCGTCACCTTGACCCCGACCGGTTGCAGCCACTCGGGCAGAACGCCCGGCACCTCGAAACTGATCTTGGTGGCCAGGGTCGGCGTGCCATCCTCAGCAATATCCATGACGCTTACGGTGCCGCCAATCTCCGACGAAACGAAGAGCCGGGTGCCGTCGTCCGTATACTGCGCATAGCGGGGCCGTTGATCCACGAGGATGTTGTGCTTGATCTGATAGTCGTCGGTGGAAATGAAATGGGCCATGTTCGTCGTCTCCGAGGTGTTGACCACGAAGGCGGCATTGGGGCTGATGCCCATGCCCTCCGGCTCCACCCCCACGGGGACTTCGGCGAGGACCTGCCGGGTCTCGACATCTGTTACGGTCACGAGGTTGTCGTCCTCGTTTGCGATGTAAAGCGGGTTGCCGGACGGGTGCAGCACGAAGAGTTCAGGGTCCGGACCCGAAGGCAGTGAGGGCAACTCTTCATAGGTTTCCGTGTCAAAGACCCGCACGAGGTTGTCATCCGACGCACAAACATAAAGATGCGTCCCATCCGGGCTGATCGTGATGCCGCGAGGCCGATTGCCCGCATCGAATTCCGTCAGCACTTCCCAGCTTTCGCTGTCGATCACCGTAACGGTGTTGCCCTTTTCGTTGCTGACGAAAATCTTGTTGGCCAATGCAGGGCCAGCAGCGAGAAGCAGGGCGGTCGAGAGAAGAAGATGGCGCATGGTGTGCTCCCTTAATTTGCGAAGGCCGTACAGGCCGTCTCTGGCCGGTCGATCCCGAGGGTGTCGAGCGGTGATACCTGATGCAGGAACCCATCCTGCGGGGAGACGCTGGCGGTAATTCGGCCATCATATAGCAGAATCGGCTGGCGGAGTTGACCGTTCCAGGGACGCACAGTGACCGGCACCCCCTTGAAGGCCGCAAGTTCAAAGTCATCCGACAGGATGTAGTCGCGCAGCGCGGGCACGTCGGACACGCCAGTGCGGGTCACCGCCTCGCTGACAACCCGAAGCGCCAGCCATGTGTCATAATCCTCTTCCCGAACGCGCCGACCGGTCAGATCCTCAAACCGAGTCTGATACTGGGTCGCGCCCCACGCCTCGTGCGCTGGATGCATGGTCACGGGCCGCAAACCGGCCGCGCCCAGCACCGGGCGGGGATCCCACAGGTGAAACGGCAGGTAGGGCGCGAAAACGTCCGAAGCATCCGCCGCGATCACGATGTCATGGTCCTCCGCATCCTGACTGAACACCGGGATCTGTCTTTGCACCAGCACGTGGCCGGTATCGGCGCGACGAGAGCCTCCCGTATCTTCGAAAGTGCGATCTTCGACGATCTTCGCACCGAATTTCCGCGCGGACCGGCGATAGGCTTCGGCAAGCTCTATATCCGCTGGGTTCGATCCGGCTACAAGGAACCACCGGGGCCACTTCTTCCACATGGCGAACTGGGCAACGGCATCGGCGCGCATCGCATCGCTTGGGGTGACATGAATGACATTTGCACGGCAAGCATCATCCCGAAGCGCGCTGCCCCCCGCCCCCGCGTTGAAGATCAGGGCCTCTTCCCCGGCCCGATCTGCAAGCGCAAGGAAATCCTCGTCCCGTGCAAGGACGGCGATCAACTGGATACCCTCTTCGATAAGGGCATCGATCGCGGCGGGCGCGTCATCAGGTGCGGCCGATACAGTCGTCAGGGTGTAGGTGTGCCCCAGAAAGCGGCCCGTTGTCTGGTTGTCCTGATTGGCGAGTTCAGCGCCGGCGAAGCCCATATCCACGGGAATACGCTCCAGCCGGGAAATCGGCGCGAGAACGGGGTAATCCACGCGCAGCACCGCATAGCTCACCTCCACCGCGCTCGCGGCAGATCCCAAGACAAGCGCCCAAGCGCCAAGCAAAAGCCCGACCAATCCGTGTCGCACCGATAATCCTCCCATCCCGTCTTCGCGGGATTTTCCCGACGGGCAATCCCCGTCTGCGAGTTTGGCAGAAGGGGCGCCGGGGCCAACCGATACTTATGGCTGATTGCACCCGCCCGGCACAGGCGTAGGCTGGCGGAATGTCAGCCCGGCTCATCACATCTCTGCCCATCGCCATACGGCGAGACACCCGCCAACGGCGTGCGTTTCTCGATCTGAACGGGTTGAGATTTGTGAGGCGCGCACCGACCAACTGCCTGAGGCAAAGCGCGCGACTTGCGGGCGCGATCACCATGAACAAAACCACCTTTCAAGAGTGAGGACTTCGATGCGACGACTATCTTTTCTGGCCGTGATCTTCAGCGCACTGCTGCCGGGGCTGGCCATGGCCCACGGGCCGACCCGCCAGAAAGTGACCCTGACACAGGAACTCCCCGTCTCGCCCGCTGAGGTCTGGGCCGTGATCGGCGATTTTCAGGACATGTCGTGGCACCCGGCGGTCGCCTCTACCCAAGGGGACGGCGGCAACGAGATCGACGCGACGCGGGTGCTCACCCTGCAGGGCGAGGGCGATCCCACCATCGCGGAAGTGCTCTACAAGTACGACGCGGAGAAGATGACCTATTCCTATCGCATCACCGATGTGGCCGTGGAGGTCCTGCCGGTATCGAACTATTCCGCGCACCTCACGGTCAAGCCATCGGGGGATGGATCGCTGGTGGAATGGCGCGGTGCCTTCTATCGCGGCTACCCGAACAACGATCCGCCAGAGCACCTGAGCGACGAAGCGGCCATTGCAGCGGTGACAGGCGTTTTCCAAGCGGGACTTTCCGCGCTGGCCGAACGGTTCGGAGCGTCGAATTAAGGCCCTCACGCTTTTCCTGAGCCTCCTTGCCGCGCCCGTCGCGGCGGGGGAAATGGCCTACATCACCAATCAAAGCAGCAGCGATCTTTCCGTGCTGGACCTTGAAACCAGGTCGGAACTGCGTCGCATTTCCGTTCCCGGACAGCCCGCGGGCGTCGTCGCGCACGGGACCGAGGCTTTCACAGTTTCCCCCGAAAGCAAGACCGTCCGGCGGATCGATACGCGCAGCGGCGAAGTTCTGGCCGAGGTGTTGCTTGATGGGGGGCCAATCGGAATCGCGCTTGATCTGAAGGGCGGGCGGGTCTTCGTCTCCGACTGGTACAATGCACGTATCTGGGTGCTCGATGCCTTATCGCTCACCGTGATCGACACGTTGCAGACGGGAAGCGCGCCGGCGGGGCTGGCCATCCAGAGCGGCCTTCTGGCAGCGGCCAATCGAGATGCGGATCAGGTGTCGATCTTCGACCTGTCGGACCTCTCAAGCCGGGGGGTCGTGCCAACCGGCGAGCGCCCCTTCGGGCTTGGATTCGCCCCAGATGGGCGGCTCTTCGTGGGCAATGTGGGCACCAATGACGTCACAGTCATCGACCCCGAGGCAGGCGAAGTGATCGGCACCGTCCCGGTCGGGGAGCGGCCCTATGGGGTTGCCTTCGCCAAGGGGCAAGCCTTTGTCACCAATCAGTATTCCGACAGCGTCAGTGTCATAAACCTGCAAAATCTTGAGGTCATCCGCCAGATCGACGTGGGAGAATATCCCGAGGGAATCGACGTGACGGGTGACGGGGAGCGGATCGTTGTGGCAAACTGGTTTTCGAATTCCGTGACCCTGATCGACGCGGGAACCCTTGAGGTTCTGGGGGAGATCGAAACGGGGGACGGGCCTCGCGCTTTCGGGCGCTTCATTGCACGAGAGGACAAGCCATGATGCGTCTTGCCAGCATCGCCGTCTGTCTTGCAGGCGCCCTGCCCGCCCACGCTGCGGAGGCCATCTGGCCCGATCTGGCGCGGGACGTGTTCGGCGACAGGACACTGCTCGACGGGGCGGATCTCATCCGGATCGACACGCCCTATCGGACCGACGACGACGCCCGCACGAAGGTCGCCGCGCATGTCGTCGCCCCGGCGGGTCACCTGATCGGATCGGTCAGTGTCATTCTCGACGAAAACCCCATGCCCGTATCGGCCGTCTTTGATTTCAATGAGCCCGTACCCCGTTTCGTGTTTGACGTGGCGCTGCGCTTCAACGGGGCTACACCACTGCATGTTGTGGCGGAGATGACGGACGGCACCCTATATATGGCGGAGGCTTATGTGAAAACCTCCGGCAAGGGTGCCTGTTCGGCCCCTCCGGGCACTGATCCTGAGGTCGCTCTGATGACGTTGGGCGAGATGGATCTGGCGCTTTTGCCCGCCGAAGGGGGCGCGCTTCGGGACCGTTTGGCCGGGCTTGCAATGCCGCAGAAACGGCTCGACGTGGATATTTCGCACCCCAGCCATTCGGGGATGCAGATGGATCAAATCTCGCTGCTGTTCATTCCGATGCGCTATGTCGAGACGGTCGATATCGACATCGACGGGGGCGCTTATGTGGGCATGACGGGCAGCATTTCGCTGTCGGAGAATCCGCAACTGAGCCTGTCGGTCCCCGGCGACGCGCGCAGCGCGGCGGTCACGATGACGGATACGGACGGCACCGTGAGCCACGCGGAAACCACCCTGCCCGGATACTGAGGTTTTGGGCTAAGCCCCTGAAAAGTGAGTATGACTTTTGTATGACAAGTGTATGACTTCACGGCATACGTTTGTCATACCTCAATCGACCGGCGGCGCGGGCTCTATCACCTCGGTCGGGTAATCCTCAAAGCTCCATCCGTCGGTCCCCTCGGGGAGCCAGTAGACGGAGGTGTAGCCGTATTCGAGCGCCCGCTTTGCCGCGTTCCACGACATCCAGCACTCATCAAGACAGAAGAGGACGAGGGGCGCATCGCGGTCGCCCTTTGTGGCGGCCTCCAGCCCGGATCGAAAGTAGGCGTCCGTTTCGAGCGCAATCGCGCCATACCCGACATTGGGAAGCCAGACCGACCCGGGGATGGAGTGCCGGGGCTTCTCTCGCCAGATGGTGCCCTCGGGCAGGTTCGCAGGTTTGGGCGCGCGGGGCAGGACATCGACAAAGGCCGCGCCACTGGTCCAGAGGTCATGCGCCTCCGTGGGGGTCAGGACCGTCGCACCGGCCAAGGTTTCCGGAACCGGCGCGCGATACTCATCCATCCGGTAGCTGTCCGGTTCGGGGGCCTGCGCGGAGGCGACCGTGGCGAGAAAGGCAAATGCCGCCGCCACGGCGCGGATCATTGTGCCGCCTCGATCACCTCTGTGCCCATGTCGTTGAGCAGCGGAACACCGGCGTCGTTCAGGATGGCGTTGATCTCATCCTGATGGCGGCGAATGAGCGAGTTCAGCCGGCGTTGCCAGACCTTCTCGCCTTGCCGCACGCCCATGGTGATTCGGTAGAAAAGGCGCGGCGGAAGGGTTTCTTCGACCAGTGCGGTCGCCTTGAACTCGGGGTAGTCGGCCTTGACCAGCGGCCCGCCGATCGGCCCCCAGAGAATGGCGGCGTCGATCTCTCCGGCCTTCAGATCGTCGAGCATGTCGGGGGCGGGCGATTCCACACGGCGATCGACAAAGAGGTTATAGCCGCGCGCCTTGGCCATCAGCCCGTTTCGCGCCAGATGGGTGCCCGGCGGGCTGCCCGCGATGATACCGATGGACAGATCCTTGAGCGCAGGATCGGACAGCGAGGTGATCCCGGTGAGGGGTCCGTCCTCTGGCACGATCAGCACATAGGCGGAGGTCATGTAGTGGTTGGTGTTGAGCACCAGCTCATGGCCCTGCGCATAGCCGATCACGACATCGCAGCGATTCTCCCGCAGGGTTTTGCGGATGAACCCGGTGGCCATGGGGAACCATGTGTATTGCAGGGGCCGGTCGAGCTTTTCGGCGAAAAGCTCTGCGATCCGGTTTTCATACCCGCGACCATCCTCGGTCGACATCGGGTAATTTGCCGGGTCGGCGCAGACCCTGAACGCCGTTGTGGAGACGAGGTCCGAGGTCTGCGCCGTTGCCGTCCACCCATGGGAGGAAAGGAGGACCGCAAGGCAGGTCGTTGCGAGGCGTCTAGCCCATGCAGGCATTTTCAGCTTCCTGAATCATCTCCGACTTGGCGGCTTTCTTGGCCGGGCGACCGCGTGCGACGGCGTCCATTCCACGCGCCTTGAGATACACATAGATGTCGTCGAGGTAGCACATGACGTTCGGGTTGTCGCCGAAGTGGGGCATGACGGAATTGCCATTGGCGCGACCGTTCACGACCGTGTCGTAGAAATCGTAATAGTCCATCAGGACGGCCGAATTCTTGATTTTCGGCGCGTAGGTGGATCCTTCGCCATCGGGGCCGTGACAGACGTGGCATTCCGCGTGATAGCGCCGGAATCCGGAAAAGGTGAGCCAGTCGACGGTGCCGTCCTCGGCGATGTTATAGGTGGGCACGTCATCGGCCGTGTAGTACCGGCCTTCGTCCTCGTAATCGACGGCAACCTCTTCCTGATGCTCCGACGGATCGACCGGCTGGTCAGTCCAGGATTGGGCAGCGACGAGGCCGGGAAGAAGGGCGACGAGGGCCGCCACGGTAAGGGAATTGACGGGACGCACCATTATTCGCGAACCTTTCTGGGATTTGAGGTCATGAACGGGGTCGGACCGGCGGGCAATGCCGCCGGTCCGCAGATCAGGGATTGATCAATCCGGCAGAGCGAAGACGGTCAGCTGACCACCGAGCGCGGTATAGTCGCTCAGGGCTGCATAGCCGCCAACGGCGCCGAGACCGTCGTTCGGGTTGGTCAGACCAGCCGCGAGGCCGATACCTGCCCAGCCACCAACACCGGAGAGGATGCCGACATACTGCTTGCCCTCATGGGTGTAGGTCATGACGTTGCCGATGATGCCCGAGGGGGTCTTGAACTTGTAAAGCTCTTCACCCGTCTCGCTGTCGACCGCCTTGAGGTAGCCTTCGAGCGTGCCGTAGAACACCACGTCGCCCGCGGTTGCGAGAGCACCCGACCACACGGAGAACTGCTCAGGGATCGACCATTTGATCTCACCCGCGATGTTGTCCCATGCGATGAAGTTACCCATGCCGCCATGGCTTTCCGGAGCGGGGTACATCGCGAGGGTCGCGCCAACGTAAGGCTGACCTGCGGTGTAGCTGACCCGGAAGGGCTCATAGTCCATGCAGACGTGGTTGGTCGGAACGTAGAAGAGTTCCGTCTTGGGCGAGTAGGCCGCAGGCTGCTGGTCCTTGGTGCCAAGCGCCGCCGGGCAGATTCCGGTGGAGTTGACGTCTTCGCCGTTCTGCTCCGTCGAGTATTGCGCGACGACTTCAGGACGACCGTAGGTGTCGGACTCGGGGTCCATGTCGACGCCCGTGGTCCAGTTCACGGCCGGGTCGAACTTCTCGGCGACGAGCAGCTCACCGGAGATCCGGTCAAGCGTATAGCCAAGGCCGTTGCGGTCGAAGTGGGTCAGAAGCTTGCGCTCTTCGCCATCAATTTCCTGATCGGTAAGGATCATTTCGTTGATGCCGTCATAATCCCACTCGTCGTGCGGGGTCATCTGGTAGAACCACTTGGCCATGCCGTCATCGGGGTCGCGGGCCATGATCGTCATGGACCAGCGGTTGTCACCAGGACGCTGCGCGGGGTTCCATGTCGACGGGTTGCCGGTGCCGTAATAGACCAGATCCGCTTCGGGATCGTAGGAATACCAGCCCCAGGTGGTGCCGCCGCCGATCATCCACTGATCGCCTTCCCAGGTGTTGGTGCCGGAATTCTCGCCGACAGGCTCACCGAGGTGCGTGGTGTTTTCCGGATCGACGAGGATATCCTCATCGGGACCCATGGAATACGCGCGCCATTCCTGCTCGCCGGTTTCCATGTTGTAGGCCGTCACAGAGCCGCGGACGCCGAATTCGCCGCCGGAGATGCCGACGATGATCTTGTCCTTGACCGGCAGAACCGTCGCGGTGTTGGTCTCACCCTTGGAGGCGTCGCCGTTCTGGGCTTCCCAGAGCACTTCACCGCTTTCGGCATCCAGCGCCACGACCTTGGTGTCGGCCTGATGCAGGAAGATCTTGCCGTTGGCATAAGCCACACCGCGGTTCACGGTGTCACAGCACATCACGGGGATCACGTTCGGATCCTGCTTGGGCTCATACCGCCACTTGATGCGGCCCTCGTCGGCGAGGTCCAGCGCGTAGACGATGTTCGGGAACGGCGTGTGGACATACATCATGTCGCCGATCACGAGCGGCGAGCCTTCGTGGCCGCGCAGCACGCCGGTCGAGAAGGTCCAAGCGACTTGAAGGTCGCCCACGTTGTCTTTGTTGATCTGATCCAGTGCGGAATACCGCTGGTTCTGATAGTCACCAGTCTGGATTGCCCACTGATCGGGATTGTCGATCTCTGACATCAAGGCTTCGTTGGCCGAGGCCGCCCCGATTGCCGAGATCGCGAGGACCGAGGTCCAGGCGAAAAGCTTCTTCATGGTCTACTCCCTTTTTTGATTTTCCGCCGATCCGTCGCGCATGCTTGCCGCAAGGTCACTCGAATGACGGTGTCCGGCAGTTCTCCTCCCGCCGGTCTTCAGTCTGTCGGTCTCCTCCTCCTCTATTCGTACTGCGCCAGATAGGCGACGACATCAGTCAACTCATTCTCGCGGCGCAGACCGGCAAAGGCCATCTTGGTCCCTTTGACGTAATCACGCGGTTTTGCGAGGAATTCAGCAAGGGTTTCAGGGGTCCATGTGAGACCTTCGGCGCCCGCCTCGACCATCGCGTCGGAATAGGCGAAATCCTCGATCGTTCCGGCCTGACGTCCGAGCACACCGTTCAGGATCGGCCCGACCTTGTGCTTGGCATCCTCGCCGACCGCATGGCAGGCCATGCACTTGCGAAAGACGCGCTCGCCCTTGGCGGCGTCGCCGGTAATCTCGAATTCCGCATCCTGAGCCGCGGCACCGGTGACACCGGCGGCAAGAATGGCAAGGGCGGAAAGCGTGCGTGCGATCATGTGATCCTCTTTCAATTTGAGCCGTGCAGACGTTCGGAATGCCACGCTACGTGGTCACCGGCGAAAGTCGAAACGAAATAATAGCTATGGTCATATCCAGCTTGCAGGCGGATCTGACCGGGCTGACGGCGGGTGGCCATCGCCGCGGCGAGCGCTTCGGGCTTGAGCAGGTCAAGAAACTGGTCGTCGGCGCCCTGATCGATCAGAATGTCGTCTTTCCAGCCCTTTTCTTCGAGCAGCAGCGTGGCATCGTGGTGGCACCACGCGGCCTCATCTTCCCCAAGATAGGCCGAAAGCTGCTTGCGGCCCCAATCCGAACGGGTCGGGTTGGCGATCGGCGCGAAGGCCGAAACCGAATCAAACAGCTCAGGATTGCGCAGCGCGATGGTCAGCGCCCCGTGCCCGCCCATGGAATGGCCGGTGATCCCGTGCCGCCGCTCGCCGGGGAGGAGGTTTTCCACCTCGGCGCGCAGTTCGGACACCACATAGTCGTACATCTGGAAATGCGGCGACCATGGCTCCCGCGTGGCGTTGACGTAGAAGCCCGCGCCCTGCCCCAGATCATAAGCCTGATCGTCGGCCACCCCCTCGCCGCGCGGCGAGGTATCGGGAAAGACGACGGCCAGCCCATGCTTGGCGGCGTGCTGCTGAAACCCGCCCTTGCTCATGGCGTTTTCATGGGTGCAGGTCAGACCCGATAGATACCACAGCACGGGCACGGGGCCCTGTTTGGCCTGCGGCGGTGTGTAGACCGCGAAGGTCATCTCACATCCACAGGTGCTCGAGGGATGCTTGTAGACAGATTGCACCCCGCCGAAGCTGCGGTTTTCTGAAACGACCTCCAGCGACATCAGAATTCCACCACTGCGCGGATCGACTTGCCCGCGTGCATGAGATCGAAGCCTTCGTTGATCTGGTCCAGCGTCAGCTTGTGGGTGATCATCGAATCGATCTCGATCTTGCCGTCCATGTACCACTCGACGAACTTTGGCACGTCAGTCCGGCCCTTGGCGCCGCCGAACGCCGTGCCCTTCCAGACGCGTCCGGTCACAAGCTGGAACGGACGGGTGGAGATTTCCGCCCCCGCCGGTGCCACGCCGATGATGACCGAGACACCCCAACCGCGGTGCGAACATTCCAGCGCGTCGCGCATGACCTTGACGTTGCCGGTCGCGTCGAAGCTGTAGTCCACGCCGCCGATCTGATCCTTGTCGGTCTTGGTGATGTCGACGATCGCCTGCACCGTGTTGTCGACCTTGGACGGGTTGACGAAATGGGTCATGCCGAACTTGCGGCCCATCTCTTCCTTGTCGTCGTTGAGGTCCACGCCGATGATCTTGTCAGCGCCCGCCATCCGGAGACCCTGGATCACGTTGAGACCGATGCCACCCAGCCCGAAGACTGCGGCGGTCGATCCGATCTCGACGCCCGCTGTGTTGATCACCGCACCGATGCCGGTGGTGACGCCGCAACCGATGTAGCAGATCTTGTCGAAGGGCGCGTCATCACGCACCTTGGCCAGCGCAATCTCCGGCATCACGGTGTGATTGGCGAAGGTCGAGCAGCCCATGTAGTGATAGATCGGCGTGCCATCGAGCATGGAGAACCGCGTGGTTCCGTCGGGCATGAGGCCCTGCCCTTGGGTGTTGCGGATCGCCGTGCAAAGGTTGGTCTTGCCCGAAAGGCAGGAATAGCACTCGCGGCATTCCGGCGTATAGAGCGGGATCACGTGATCGCCCGGCTTGAGCGTGGTGACGCCCTCGCCCACTTCCAGAACGATACCGGCGCCTTCGTGGCCGAGAATCGACGGGAACAGCCCTTCGGGATCAGCGCCCGAGCGGGTGAACTCATCCGTGTGACAGAGTCCTGTCGCCTTGATTTCGATGAGGACTTCCCCCGCCTTGGGGCCCTCCAGATTGACTTCCATGACCTCAAGAGGCTTACCAGCCTCCAGGGCGACCGCTGCTCGCGTGCGCAAGTTGATTTCCTCCCGCTTACCGATTTTTCCCAATGTCCGGGGGGAGTATATGGCAGGTCCGGAACCTCACAACTGCGACCTTGGTTGGTATTGAGAAAAAGCCTGTCGATCTGCGATTGCGAAGGGGGAACAGGCCCGTGCCGGGAGGAAGAGTCATGGTCAAATCGCATCTCATCCGAGGACTGATTGGCGCGCTCTGTCTGGCGGGGGCGGCGAACGCGGCGGACTTCTCCGACCCGACATGGCCCTGTATTCAGCGCAAGGTCGAAACGCTCTCTGTCGGGCTGATGTGGCCCTTTCCCATCGCGGAGGTAAAACTCTCCCCCGAAGCGGCCGAGGCGCAGGCGGATCTGGTCGATCGGCTGGTTCTGCGGCGTCTGGAGCTTGAGGAGGTGCAGCCTACTCTTGATGCCTTCGTGGCCGATCATGGCAGCAGCGAGGCACTGCTCGGGCAGGTGTTCCAGAGGACATTCGACAGGTTGGCGCGCACCCGCACCGCCATCGTCAAGGGGATCGAGAACTACTCCTTCCAGCAGATTGCCATGTCGGAATCGATTGAATCCGCCCGGCAGGAAATGACCCGCCTCATGGAGGCCGACAAGCCGGATTTCGACCGGATCGACGAGGTGGAGGAGACGTTGGCATGGGACGAGCGAATCTATACGGATCGCCAGCGCTCCCTCACCTATGTCTGCGAGACGCCGGTGCTGATCGAGAAACGCCTATACGCCATTGCGCAGATGTTGCAGGCGGCGTTGGAGTGATCACTCCCACTCAAGCTCGGTAAAGGCGACCGTGGCATTGCGGGGGTTGTAGAGATCGAACAGCGCCCAGTTACCCGCCTCTGACGCCCCGATGATCTCCACTGCCTCCCCCAGCCGCAGCCCATCATCGAGCGCGGCGCGGGTATCGCGGGCCAGCACATCCAGATAGCGGATCAGGGCCGCGCCCCCCTCGGGCCAATCCAGCACCGGGCCGCCATGGCCGGGCACGATGCGCGCGGCGGCCTCTCCCCCCATGACCTTCAGCAGGGCCCTCCACCCTCGAAGCGAGCCGTCGAGGGCCGGGGCGTGATCATCGAACAGCAGATCGCCAGCAAAAAGCGTGGCGGTGGCGCGGTCAAACACCGTCACATCCGTGCCGGTATGGGCCAAAGGCCGCGCGCGAACCTCCAGCATACGGCCCCCGAGATCAATCTCCACCATGCCCTCGACGGGGATATCCACGGGCGCAGCCCCGCTGCCGAGAAAGGCAGGGCCAATCGCGGCGGACAGGCTCTCGGCGTAGTTGTCTGCGCGGTCGGCAAGCGCGCGGTCCAGCCCCACATGACCGATAACCTCCGCCCCGGCCTCGGCAAAGAAGCCCGCGCCCATCACGTGATCGGGGTGCATATGGGTCAGGATGAGGTGTCGGACGGGCAGGTCGGTGCGGGCACGGATCGCGCGCCAGAGATCCTCCGCCACCGTGCGACTGCCGCCCGCGTCGATCACGGCGACGGAGGACTCCCCAATAATGACGCCAAGATTGGCCACCCCGCCTTCGTTTTCCGGCCCCGGCTCCGCCACCGCGCCGCGGTGCACGAAGATGCCCGGCGCGACCTCCTGCATCAGCAGGCCGGGGGGCGCCTCTTGGCAGAGCGCCACGCCGTCGGCGCGCATCCTCTCGGGCGGGGCAAGACCCGATGCCTGCGCCATACAGGCCGCCTCCGTCGGGGCGCCCGCCTGGGGGATCAACCAATCCCGGCAGTGGTCCGGCGCACTGGCCAGACACAGTGTGATAATCGCCTCGAACATCTGCAACCCTCCCTCTCCGCGGTGCAGCAACACGAAACCGTGCATCACCCCCGACCAAAGTTTGATAGGGCCGCGCCCGCCAGTGTGGCATAACTTCGTGCAATATGTCGTTCGCAGAGGGGGACTTCCCATGAAACTGCTCTTCGCCGCAGCCATCGCCACGGGGCTTGCCACGCCGCTTTTCGCCGAAGAGACCATCCAGAATCCACTGATCGACAGCGAAAGCTGGACGGACATGAAGTATGATATTCTGGGTGACATCGAGCCTGCGGAGGGAAACGGGGTATTCTCCGTCGACGCCCCCTATCGCGCGCATGACGCCGCCACGGTTCCGGTGGTCATCCGCCAGACGAACCCCGACGCGACGATACAGTCTGTGACCGTGGTCATTGACGAAAACCCGGCCCCCTTGGCGGCGGAAGTGGCCTTTGGGGCCGCTATGGTGCCGCTCGATTTCGAATTGCGGGTTCGGGTGAACCAGTATTCCAATGTCCGCGTGATCGCCACGACCGACACGGGCAGCTTCATGACCGGGCGTTTCGTCAAGGCCTCGGGCGGGTGTTCCGCCCCGGCGACGAAAGACCCCGCGCTTGCACTGAACGCCATGGGCCAGATGAAACTGCGCCAGTTCGGGGAGCCGATGATGTCCACCGCCCGGCGCGAGGCACAGATCATGATCCGCCATCCCAACTACTCGGGCCTGCAGCGCGATCAGGTCACCCACCTGTTCATTCCCGCCCATTTCATCGACGAGCTTGAAGTCCGGCAGGGGGATGATCTGTTGTTCACCATGACGGGTGGGATCTCCATCAGCGAAAACCCGGTGTTCCGGTTTGGCTATAGCGACAATGGCGCGCCGAACTTTCACATCCGTGCCCGCGACACCGAGGGCAACGTCTTTGAACAGACCCTACCCAAGACGGCGCAGGGCTAGAAGCAGCGTATCTCCGCCTCGGCCTGTGCGCGGCGAAGCTCGGCGACGATGGCTTGGGGCATCGCGGCCGAGCGGAAGAACGCCATGCGCTCCCCCCCGACCTGCTGCATCGAAAGCACCGTCTCTGCCTGCAGGTAATCCTCATAGGGCAGGATCTCGGCGATCACGTCGATGGAGCAACTGCATTTGCCCAGAACGTCGCGCCCCTGCCCGTTGACCGCCATGCAGCCGAACACATAGTCGGCCCGCGCCTCTGTCGGATAGTCATTGAGCCGATCACGCGTCGTCTGGGCACCGGCGGTGCCAGCGACAAGCAGAAGGGTCAGGAGGATGCGTTTCATTCCAGATCCGCCTCCTCGATCTTCAATATGGAGCGATAGACCGGACCATTCTCTCCCGGCACTTCGGCGGCAAGCTGTTGATACCAACCGGGTACGGCCTCCGACATGGTGACGGTCAGCGCCAGCTTGTCGAACCCGGCCATCCGCTCGCCGTTGGGATCGTTTTCAAAGGGGCGCAGGGTGATCACCTGCGCGGGGGTCGCGACCCCGTCGATGTCGATTTCGGCCTCTTCGATCTCTGCCGGGCGGATCAGCGATTCCTTCACACGGTTGCGAATGTAGAATGGGCTACCGCCCGCGGTTTCGGCCATGTCGCGCACGACAGTTTCGACGAAATACATGATGATCGGGTTGCCGACCCGCTTGGGAAAGCTGCCCAGCCCGCGATGCTTTTCGTCCTGCCGGAATTCCAGTTCCGCCTGTGGCGGCTCCCCTTCGGTGAAGGCCAGGGATATCTCGCCGGTGTCGCGGGTCGCGGTTTCGGGCTTGATCGCGTTGACCACCTCGCGGGCATAGACGAGGCGGCTGTCCATGGAGATGTCGTCGAGCGTTCCGTCGCGGAACAGCAAGTCGTAGGTTTCCTCCGATCCGGTCATCTCCGCTGTGGCGGGACCTGTGATCGCAAGAGCGGCCGCAAGGGCCATTCCGATGAGTGCGTGCTTCATTCCGTTCCTCCCAGACGTCGACTCTACGGCCTCGAACCCTGCTGTCATGCGATACTTTTGTCGGTGCCCGAGGCAAGACCGGAAAAGTGGGCGGGTTCCTGCGTCTTGCGGGCGATCAGGCTGCGCAGATGCACCAGGTTCACGGGTTTCGGCATCACGGAAAAATCCTGTGCCTCGCCGATACGCACGAGATCCACACCCCGGTCAGCAGTGACCATGATGGCGGGCACGTGGACGCCGCTCGCGGTGCGGACGGCGGTGATAGCCTCCACCCCGGTATCCTTGCCGTCAAGCTGATAGTCCGCGACGATGATGTCGGGCGCGATGCCCATATCGGCAACGACCTCAAGCGCCTCCACGGTGGAACGGGTGCCAAAGACGCTCGCCCCCCAACTCTCGAGCTTGCGCACCGTGGCAAAGAGCACATCGGGATCGTTCTCGATCACGATCACCAGCAGGTTCAGAACCCCATTTCCGTATTCAGGCAGGGTAAGTTGGCGCATGGGGCGCAGTCGATGCGGCGCCACGCGCGCCATCTCGATGGAAAAGACAGAGCCGACACCCGGCTTGGAGCGGACCCCGACCACATGCCCGAGGTGCCGGCAGGTCCGGTCCACGATCGACAGGCCAAGACCCATGCCAGACCCCGGCGGTACGTTTTCGGCGCGGGTGAATTCCTCGAAGATGCGGGTCTGATCCTTGTGGGAAATGCCGATCCCGGTGTCCCACACCTCCAGCGTCACGGCATCGGGGCCCCGTTTGCGGCACCCGACGAGCACACGGCCCCGGTCGGTGTACTGAATCGCGTTGACCACCAAATTCTGGATCGAGCGGAGCAGGTAACGTTGATCACTTCGCACCCATGCCGAGGAGGGAATCACATCGAGCCGTACGCCCTTGGCGGCGGCCACGGGGGCCTGATCCTCGATCACCGCCTGCATGATCGGCCCCAGACAGAATTCCGACGGGGACAGCCCGCTGCCCGTGCTTTCCAGCCGCGAGATGTCGAGCAGGGCATGGAGCAGGTTTTCGGTGGAGGTAAAGGACCGCTCCAGACGTTCGACCACGCCGGAATATTCCGTGCCCTCGGTCATGTCCGACAAGGTGGAGATCAGCAGCTTGGCCGCGTTGATCGGTTGCAGAAGGTCATGGCTGGCCGCGGCGAGAAAGCGGGTCTTGGAGGAAACGGCGGCCTCGGCGGCCTCCTTGGCAAGGCGCAACTCCTCCTCGACCTGCGCCTGATGCTCCGATTGCTCGGTCAGCCGGCGGTTCGCCTCGGTGAGCTCGGAGGTCCGTTCCTCCACCCGTTTTTCAAGGATATCCGTGGCGCGCGCCTCCAGCGTCGCATCGGCCACGTCCACCAGAAATCCGCCGTCAGGAAGGCGGTGTGCATGCAATTCCAGAACCCGGCCCGACCGATACCGAAGCCGTTTGCGCAACCGCCCTTCCTCTCGCAGGCGATTGCGCCACCCGTCGAAGAGCGCGAGGCTGCTGCGGGCCAATTCCCCTTGTCCGCGCAGGAAATCGAGGATTGCGCCGAAACGTGTCTCGCTCTGCAAAAGCCGCATGGGCAGACCCAGCAATTCGCCGAACCGCGCGTTGCGGATCATGAGCGTGCCGTCCTGACTGAAGGTGCCGATGCCGACGCTCATATGATCGATCGCGGCTTGCAGGTAATGCGCCTGCATGTCGATCAGGTGATCCTTTTCGGACCGGTTCTTGCGCACCAGATCGGTAATGTCCGTCTGGAGCACCACGAGATTGTCGGAACTCGTGCGCTGTTGGCTGAGCTGGTACCAACGGTCGCCTTCGATCTCGATCACGATGTTGGCCAAGGCCCGGTGCCCGGACGCGCGCACTTCGGCCAGCGCCTGGCGCATCCCGCGGTCGCGGCTCACCAGATGGCGACTCTGGGCGACGGCGGAAAAATAGGCCTCCACCTCCAGTCCGGGCAGGATGCGATCCGAGATGTCCGGCAGCAGCGAGATGAAGAGGTCGTTGAAGATCTGAAGCTTGCCATCGGCAAAGAGCGCAAATCCCCCCTCCATCACCGACAGAGCGTCGGTCAGGTTCTTGCGTGTGCGTTCCCGGTCGAACCGCACCTGTTCCAACTCATCCGAGGCGCGTTGAAGATCCCGGGTTCGCGCCCAGATCTGACCCTGAAGGGCGATGGCGGATTGAAACGCGGCATAGGCGCTGTCGCCGATCTCATGCTGGCGGCCCGCACGGCGCACAAGCGCGTCGATGATCTTGGTCTGTTTGGCGACCTGTACCTCAAGCGGATCGGCGGGATCGATCAATGGAGGTCTCTCCGGCGCGGTTGAAAGAAGGCCACACCAACAAAGGTCTGGTTCACGTGGACGCCGCAATGCTGTTCGCCATAGGTGTTGAAGCCGACAACCCGGTGCCGTTTGAGGATTTCCGACGCATCAAGACGCATGGCCTTGGTTTCGATCTCCAGCAAGCGCAGAAAGCAGTCAAACCCAAGGATCATCTCCGGGGGGCGACCTGCGGCGTCCTTCAGCCCGAGGCCCTCTTCCAACGTGCGCAAAACCTCCTGCCCCTCCCCCAGTGTCAGTAAAAGCCCATCGTCGATGGCGGAGAAGAAGGCGAGCGCGCCGCCCTGATGTACCTTCTGGATCGCGCGCACGTGGTACATGGAACTGTTGCGCACGAGCACGGGATTTTCCGCAAAGACCTCGGGCGAAAGCCGATCCACGTCGCACCCCACGAGCCGGGCATATTCCTGCGCGGCGGGCGCGCCGTTCAGTTCCAGCACAACCCGTTCCTCGGGGATGGCTTCGGTGACGACCATGTGCTTGTCGGTCGGCAGGAAGTGATCGAACCCCAGCCCCGCATATTCAAGGTCGGTTTCAAGCAGCAGCAGCAGGGCCGCATCGCGGTGGAACTGTCCGCCGTGCAGCACATGGGTCTCATCAAAGCGAAGGGCGTGGCCAGCGGAGCCGCCGAACAGGGGCAGATCATCAAGGGCAGTCGCGAGGGCGGCAACAAGCAGGTCCTCTTGGCGCGAGAGCCCGTCGGCAAAGATGAGCGCCAGCCGGTTCCAATCCGCCGTACGCTGAAACTGCGCCGCCAGCCGCCGTGCATTGGTCGAAATCTCCTTGATGGGGAGCGGGTTCAACGGGTCGATCAACATGGAAGCGCAGCGAAAATGCCGCTTGGGAAAGGCAATTGCCACAAGTGCATCGGCATCATAGCCGGTGTCGGGGGCGATCTGTCCCGCGGTGGTGCAACCAAAGACCGGAATGCCGGAGAAGTGCCGGTTGAGCGCGGGCGCCATCTCCGCAAGTTCAAGCCGGTCGGGCACAAAGACGAGCAGGAAACAGATGTCGCGCCCGATCAGCGCCTCACTCATCTCCCGCACGACGTCTTCGGCCGTCTCGGCGCGCGAGACGGCTATTCCGAAGAGTGGGGCAACTGGCGGCGCTGCGTTCAACATCGGGTCAATGGGTCAGGAAGACCCGCGCGGCATCGGCCGACCCATTGGGACCGGCGCCAAAGCTCGCGCTCTCCATCAATACCGCGGCCTGTGTTCGGTTTTGCACCCCGAGACGCCGGAGAAGCGCGGTGATATGCGCCTTCACGGTGGCCTCGGCCAAGGACAACTCATAGGCGATCTGCTTGTTCGGCTTGCCGGCACAGATCAGTTTCATGATCCGAAGCTGCTGCGGCGTGAGGGCGGCGATCCGTTCGCTCGCATCCTGCATGTCGGTGGCGCGTGGCGCCGGCCCCGAACAGGCCCCGCGGTATTCCGGGGGCAGATAGATCTCTCCCGCGACCACGGCGGCGAGGGCCGCACTAAGCTCAGCCACCGGCGTCTCCTTCGGCACGAATCCAGAGGCACCAGCCCCCATGACCGCCTGCACCACATCGCTCGACGCGATGGCGGAGACGACCACGATCGGCGCTTCGTCAACTGCATCGCGCAGGCGAAGAAAGCCGCTGATCCCGGTCACATCCGGCAGTTTCAGGTCGAGCATCACGAGATCCGGCGAGAAGTCCGGCCCCAGTTCGCGCAGCCCCGCTCCGAGGCTCGTCGCGGTGACAATGCGACTGCCGGGATACAACTGCGCCAAGGTCGCGGCCAGTGCATCCCCATAAAGCGGATGATCGTCGATGACGAGCATCCGCATTCGGTTGGGTGAGTTTCCCAAACCCCCGTGTATCATTGCCAAATTCCTCCCGACGGGAGGTTAGCAATAAAACCCGCGCTCACGCAACAACGAGCCGCCCCTCATTCGAGAGGATCTTTCGAACCCGGGTTCAAACCGGTTCAGGCGGGAAGAACACCCTTCGCCTTGGCCACATGGGTGGCAATCGCATCCATCAGAGGTGGCGAGAGACAGTCGTAAGGCTCGACCCCCAACTCCTTGATTCGGGCGCGAATGGCGGGCATCCGCGATGGCTCCACACCCGATTCGATGACCGAAGAGCAGAAGGCGCCGAATTCGACCGGGGACCATCCCGCATCTGGCGACAGTTCCGTATGGATGAAGTCCAGCCCGTGGAACGGATGCCCCTGATCCTCAATCCTGCCGATCATGTGCACACCGCATTCACGGCACGCAGTACGACGGATCGCGGCGCTTTCGTCGATGACGTGCAACTTGTCGCCATTCTCCAGCACCTGCACCTTGTCGCGTCCGACGACGGCGACCTGACTGAAGACAGCCCCCTTGGGCTTCCAGCATTTCGTGCAGCCGCAAACGTGGTTATGCGCCGTTTGATCCGACACCTTCACGACCACGGGATTGGTCTTGCAGTGACAGCGCAACGTGCCGCCCGAAAACCCCGGTTTCGCTGGTTTGATGCCGTTGTCCACAGCCGGGTGAATCTTGACGTTGCTTGGCCCCGGCGCCGCTTTTACCGCCCCCGTGTTGCCGCCATCTCCGCCAAACAGCCTTGACAATAGTCCCATTCGCCACTCCCTTTTTCCGAACGCAGTTCATTTTACGCCGCGTCAATGATCACTGTGCGCCCGGAGCGGTCCCCCCGCAATTCAGCCGATGGTCTCGGTCGGCAGTGTCGTTGCGCGCTTCCGCCGGGCGGTGACAAAGGCCCGCACAAGGCGGCGCAGATCGGGGTGCGTCGGGGTCGGCGCGAAAAGGGCAGCGTCAAGGTCCGACAAGAGGGCGCTCTCGGCCTTGCCGCTCCCGTCCCGTCGCATGAGGGCGGCCATTGCCCGGCGGACCTGTCGCGGATCGTCTCGGCGCAGGCCCGCGCGAAGCTGTCGTCGCAACGGATCGAAGAACGCGTTTTGCGGCACCACCGAAACCCGCCTACCAGCAAGGAGCGCGACCCCGGCGAGACCAACACCGAGGCACAGCCCCAACATCACGCCCCCCGGACGCAGGCTCGCCGAATCCGGGACCGTCGCAACCGGCGCGATTTCCGATTGGGTATAGGCGATGCGTTGGGCAGAGATATTGACCTCATGGCTCTGCCGCGTTTGCGTATTGAAGTAGTCAAAGACGATGGGCTCCACGATGGCGGAGGTCGTATTGGTCGGCTGGATCGTCCAGCGCCAGAAAGTATAGGCGATCGGCCCCTCGGGGGAGAGTTCGACAAGCCGCTTTTCCGGATGCGGAAAGATCATCGCGCTTGGGGAGGTCAATTCCGGCATCGGCGGCAACATCTCTGGCGATGCGCCCACTGCCTCTACCCGGATCACCCGGAGCACGCCCTCGCCCGGTTGCAACTGATCGGGGGCATTCGACCACTGATCCGACACGCGAAGCGACCGGACGGGAAGCCACCAGCCCTCTGTTGCGGGCGCCGCGCGTACCGTGATCGTAACAGGCTCGGAGGTAATCGCATGATCGAACCAATCATCGCCCTCGTCCGTCAGGGTCAATTCGTGGGTAAAGGCCCCGATGGTCAACTCCCCGGCGTTTTCGGGGAAGAGCGCCATTCTGCGGCGGAAATTCTTGACCGGGCGGCCGCTCTCCCGCGTTTCGTACCAGTGGTCTTCGCCCAGTTGCATCCAGTTGAACCCTTCCAGATCAGGCTGGACGAGGTTTTCAAGTGTTATGTGCCTGCGATAGGCGCCATGGATGGTCAGTAGGATCATCTCACCCTGAAACGGCATTTCTGCGGACTGCTCTACGGTTACGGTCAATCGCAACTCATCGGGGAAAACCTCACTGGTCTGCGCCCCCGCGACCCCAGTCAGGACCAGAAACCACATCACGACCCATCTCATCGCGGATCCTCCGGCTCGGGCGGCGACAGACCCAACTCTATGCGCCGCTTGCGCTCATGCTGGATACGGGCATCAAGATATTCGCCCGGCACATCCGCCAAGGTGGCCAGCCAGCGTTCGTTGGCGACCATGAACTTGTCATCGAAAACCTTTCGCACGCGGCGCGCGCCATGGGTGAGCAGTTCGGGCAACCCCAGCAAGGCCCCGGTGTTGGTGCTTTCGTCCCCGGCCCCCGCCGCGCGGGCAGACCCTTGCGCGATGGACGCCTCGACGATGGCCCCCTCTCCCCCGTCCTTGTTATCGAACCACGCTATCGGGCCTTCGGGATCAAGAGCCAGACCGGCGTAATAGGCCGCGACCAGATCGAAATTCGCCGCGGCATCGGCATCGCCGCCTGCCCGCGCCACGTCATAGGCTTCGAGCGCGGCGGCGTAGTCTTCGGTGTGGACAAGCGCGTTGCCCCGGCCAAGGAGGTCTCTTGCCTCACGAAAAGATGCGACGGCGGCGGCATGATCCCCGGCCCGGTATTGCGCCGCGCCGCGCCAACCGGGATCGGTAAAGACCTGCGCGGCCATTCCGGGCATGCCAAGCGCCATCAGCACGCGCCCGAACGGGCCGGTTCCACCAAGCAGCGCCGCGAGCGCGAAACAGCCCGCCGCAATAGTCGAAAGCACCCCCGCGCGCTTCATTCTGCCCGCCTCCGAAAGAGCATCACCATCGGCACCAAGGCCAAGAGCAGCAACAGGCGCCCGCGATCGGCCCAGAAAAGAAGCGGCCAGTCCTGTTGCTCCAGCCGCGTGCGCCCGTCATCCTTCAGAAAGCTTGCCAAGTCTTCGGCATCCGCCAGACCAAAGGCGCGGCCCTCCCCGGCTTGGGTCAACACCGCAATCTCGGGCTCTGCCGGATCGGGGGCAATTACTGAGAGCCGTGCCCCGGCCCCCGCGATCGCCGCCGCCTGCTGCAGCGACGCCGGGCCGAGCCCCCCGCCATCGGTCAACAGGATCACATCCCCCGCCAGCACCTGCCCCTCAGCCAGCATCTGCGCCGCGAGGGACAGGCCACGTTCAGGACGGCTGCCGGGATCGGGAACCGTTTCGGCGGTCACGAGCGACAGGGTCTGGCCCAGTTGTCCGGTATCGGCAGTCAGATCCGTGGCGACATAGGCATCGCCCGCATAGACAATGAGCCCCGCCGGTCGGCTGCCCAGCGATGAGATGGCAAAGCGCCCCATGGTCATCATCGCCGACCAATCAGCCGACGCGGTAACCGACGGGGAGGCATCGAGCACCAGAACAACCGCATCCAGATTGCGGAAGGCCGAGGCATCGCGCCGCTCCACAGCTGGGCCAGCCATGGCCACAACGATGATCCCCGCAGCCGCCAGCGCGAGCCAGCCGCGTATTGCGCCTGCGGATTCGTCTACGTGGCCAAGTGCCCGGAGGGCGCTCATCATGTGCGTGTCGGCAACTCTGGACCAATCCCCAACACCAGCGCGGCGGCGGCGCAGACCCCATGCGGCAAGGAGCAGCCCCACAATCGCAAGCAGCCATGCCGGACGGAGCAGGATCAGTCCCGTCATTCCGGCCTCCACGCGATCCAGAGGCACAAGAGCGCCGCGAGAGCGGCGGGATAGACCCAAAGCTCCTGGTAGACCTCCGCGGCCAACCCATCCCCCGCTGTTGCCTCCAACCGGTCGAGTTCCTCTGCGACGGCTTCCAGATCCTGGGTTGTGCGCACGCGAAAGCTCGTGCCCCCGCTCAGATCAGAGATGGCGCGCAGCGTCGCCGCATCGACCACGCCGTTTTCGCCCGCCTCCGCCGTTTCGGTATCTTTCGGCCCCAAGGCGATCGTGTGGACGCGTACCCCCATGTCGGCGGCAAGACGCGCGACCCCGCGGGGGTTGGTCGCGCCGGCATTGCTGACACCGTCGGACAGAAGGATCACCACCTTGGTCGCCGCGTCCGACTGTTCCATCCGCTTGAGCGCAAGGCCGAGTGCGTCGGAGATATTGGTCGCCCGGCCCGAAATGCCGATGGTGGCCTCTTCGATCCGGCGTGCAATGGCTTCGGTGTCATAAGAAAACGGAGCGGCATAATAAGCATCCGACCCAAAGACGATGAGCGCAACACGATCCCCCGCGCGCCGCCGGGCAAAATCCGCCCCCACATGTTTGACCGCATCCAGCCGGGTGATCTGCTGCTCATTGAGATAGAAATCGTCCCGCACCATGGAGCCGCTCAGATCGAGCGCTATTGCCAGATCCCGCCCCGAAACCTTGAGCGCGGGAATAGGCAGAAGATCCCGAGGACCGGCAAGCGCCAGCACCAGACAGAGCCATGCGGCCCATAGCGGGATGTCGCGCGCGCGCGGTAACCTGCCCCCCGTTCCAGCATCCGCCAGCAGGCCGCGCCCCACGGAGTCGGGCACCGCGAGCGCCGGGCCTTGATGACGACGGCCGGGCATCAGCCGAACCGCGAGGAGCGGCACCGGCAAAAGCAACAAGGCAAGCGGGGCAGCAAGCTCAATCACAGGCGGCAAGCTCCCTCTCCAGCGCCTCGACGCTCGGCATTCCATCAGCCTGATAAAGATCGCGGGCATAACGAGCGTACACCTCGGGGCGCCGCTGTTTCACCAGCGCCAGAAGGCCCAAGGCCTGCCGCTCAGGTCCGAGGCCCCGCAGATCCGCAATCCTCCCCGAAAGCGTTCGGGGCCGCGCCTTGGGTTGAAACCGGAGCACCGCCCGCGCGAGGATCGCAAGCAGCAGCGCGAAAAACAAACCGGCCCCGAGCGCCACGAGAAGTTCGGCAAGAAAACCGCCGGGGGCGTCCGCCGGAAGGCGGATATCCTGCAATCCCTGCAGCACGGCATCACGGGTCAGGGCGCGTTCGGCCATGATCAGGGCGTTCGGTCCGGCGGGAAGGCCCCGGCAAGGCGAAGCGCGGTTTCAGAGAGCGGCGCGCCCGCATCAATCACCAGCGCTTGCTGGCCCGCGATGGCCAACGTTTCGGGCGGGGTGTCGGCGGGGCCACTGATCCGAAGGCGTCGGCGGCGACCATCGGCCAGTCGGATCGGATAGGATCCCGGCGGCAAACGGCGCGTCGCGCCTTCGGTCATTGCCAGAAGTCGCGGCACCCGTCGCTGACTGAGGGCGGCAAGCCTGTCGGGCAGCCCTTCTCCAGCCGCATCGAAACCGGAGGCGATGATGATCTCACATCCCGCAGGGGCAATGCGCTCGATCCGTTGGAACCCCGCATCAAAGGGAGGATCCTCCCGCTCCCCGGCGAGGGCAAGGCCGAGCGCGGCCTCATGGGCCCGCACCAGCCCGCCGATCACCTGCAGCATGCCGCGCGTGCGCCCGCGCGGGGCCAGCGCTACCGGCTCTCCTGCCCCAAGCGCCAGCAACCCGACGCGGCCGCCCTCCTCCACCGCGCGCCAGCCGATCAACACGAGCGCCTCGGCAGCAGCGACGGACAAGAACGCACGCGACAGCCCCCAAAGCATGGCAGGCCGGAAATCAGCGACAAGGATCGTCACCCGGTCGCGCTCCTCCTGAAAGGACCGGATATGCAACACGCCGGTGCGCGCCGTACTGCCACGATCAAGGTGCCGGATATCATCGCCCGCCACATATTCACGGACGTCGGCGATCTCCTGTCCATGGCCGCGCCTGCGGGTGACGAAACCACCGGGAAGCGCGGCGACCGGGGGCGGCACTTGCCGTTCCAGCGCCAGTCGGCGCAGCGCGATCAGGTCGCTCGCCCGCAGAGTGACCCCCGGCGCGTCGAGCGGCCCGGTCATAGCGGCTCGACCGCGGCGAGCACGTCGGAAATCAGTGCGCGGGCAGTCCGCCCGTCGGCCACCGCCCGCCACGTCAAGACCATGCGATGGGCCAGTGCATCCGGTGCCAGAGCGGCCACGTCTTCGGGCAGGGCGTGATCCCGCCCCCGCAGCCACGCCCGCGCCTTGGCCGACGCGGCCAACGCCAGCGAACCGCGCGGCGAGACCGGATGTTCGATATCGCGGGAGAACGGCTCGGTACGCGTGGCGGTCACCAGACGCACGATATAATCACGGAGCGCGGGCGCCAGATGCACCTGCATCGCCTCAGACCGCGCGGCCCGGATTTCATAAAGCGCAAGGGGCGGCGGCGGTGTCGGTGCCCCTTGCCCCTCCGCCTCAACCAGATCCAGTATGCGCCGCTCCGTCTCTGCATCCGGCAGGCCCAGAACAACGTGCATCATGAACCGGTCAAGCTGTGCCTCCGGGAGTGGGAAGGTGCCGTCATGCTCGATGGGATTCTGTGTCGCTACCACGAGAAACGGATCGGGCAGCGCCATCGTCTCGTTCCCGCTCGTGACCTGCCGTTCCGCCATGGCTTCGAGGAGGGCCGATTGCACCTTGGGAGGTGCGCGGTTGATCTCGTCGACCAACACCAGATTGTGGAACACCGGGCCGGGAACGAACTCAAAGGTTCCCGTCTGAGGGCGGAACACCGGCGTGCCGGTCAGGTCGGCGGGGAGAAGGTCGGGCGTGCATTGAATGCGCGCGAAACTTCCTGTCATGGCGTCGGAAAGCCATTTGACGGCCCGTGTTTTGGCCAGCCCCGGCGCGCCCTCCACCAAAAGGTGCCCCCCCGTCAGCACACCGATCAGCAGCCTCTCGATCAGCACCTCGTGCCCGACAAGTCCCTCTGCCAGATGTCCGCTCAGCGCCTGAAGCCGCGCCGGTTGCGCTTGCACCATGGTTTCCATTTCCCCCCCCGTCGCCGTCTGGCGACCCTCGCTCCTGCCGCAGCGTAGAGCACCGGCAAGCCGGGAGGGAAGACCGCCCTTGGTCTCAGTTGGCAACGAGCGCGCAACTGCGATCAAGCAGCGAAGAGGCCGCGAACCGCGCAACCGTTTCATCGGCTTTGCCGAGAAGATCGTCGAACGCGGCGTCGATATAGCTGAGGAAATCGGGGTTGTTGGTCCGATCGACCGGCGCGCGGGCAAGCGCATGCATCATGAAGATGTCAAAGCGGCACAGCCCCGAGGGATTTGATCGCAACAAAGCCCGCATGAAGACCGGCGAATCCCACGGCAGGTTGCGCATGTCGAAGGGCTGTTCCTCCAGCTTCGAGGCAAAGGCGATTTCGGGATCGAAGTGCAGAATGTCCATGCCGAAGGTGAAGGATTGATAGAGTTCCTCCACCAGGATGGAGGCAAAGAACTGACTTTCAAGATCCGTGGGGCCCGGTGCGGCGGGTTGCTTCACGAGCAGATGGGTCGCGCGCCCACGCGCACCAAAGAAGGTCTGGGCCTGCGCGGGGGAGAGCACGAAATACTCTCGCCCCGGCGCGAAGCCGATCAGATAGGAATCGTCCAAGGTCTTCAGGTCGGCATTATACGCGCGCCGCGGTGCATGGCCCGAGTACAGCCGAAGATAGATGGAGCGCCCGGTCCCGCAGAGCCGCAGATCGTTGCCCGCATATCGCATTGGAAGGGTCTTGCCGAAGATCTCTCGCATCAGTGCGCCGAACTCTTCGAGGGTCGCTCGGGTCTGCGGGTGCGGCGGCTCCCCCACGATGCAGAGGGCAGCACCCGCCATGTCCCGCCCGTTTATCCTGATGGGCACGGCGCTCTTGCGTTTCCACATGGCGGTCCGAAGCTCATAGACCCAGCCCTTGCGCGCCAGATCGAGGTAGACCGCCCGATCTGTTTCTGCCCGCGCCGAAAGCGAAAGTGCCAGAAGGAAGAGGACTGTCAGAGCGGTGCGCATGGCGGGTCCGGGCTTTGGCCGTTGTCACAGACCTAGCGCCCGATTGAACCTGCGTCCAATCACAAGCCTATTCAGCAGGTTCGGGAACCGCCTTGCCCGGAGCAGAGCGGTAGATGAGATCGGCGGTATCGTTGTGCGAAAAATCGTCTGCCTGAGATTGCAGCGCGCCATGGTGGGGCGACTTGATACAGACCGGATCGGTCGCGGCCGCGTCCCCCACAACCGCCATCGCCTGACACCGGCACCCACCGAAATCCTTAAGCTTCATGTCGCAGGACCGACAGGGTTCCTGCATCCAGTCAGTGCCACGATAGGCGTTGAACGCGCTGCCATTGTACCAGATGTCGTTGAGAGATTTCTCCCGCACGTTGTCAAACTGCAGATGGGGGATCGATTGCGCCGCGTGGCAGGGCAGCACCTCCCCGTCCGGCGCCACATTCAGCCCCGTCGTGCCCCAGCCGCCCATGCAGCGTTTCGGGAAATCGGAATGATAGTCGGCCGGCACGTAGTCGATGACCAGCGTGCCCTTGAGCGATTTGCGTGCGTCCTTGACGATTGCATCGGCGTCACGCGCCTGCTCCATCGTTGGCATGAGCGCATCACGGTTTTTCAGTGCCCAGCCGTGGAACTGTACGGTCGCCACCTCGATACGGCGCGCGCCCATTTCCACGGCCATCTCAATGGCGCGGGGAAGCTGATGCAGGTTCCGGCGGTGCAACACGGCGTTGAGGGTCAGGGGAAAGCCGATCTCCTTGATCAGCGCGGCGACCTGCATCTTGCGCGCAAAGCCCCCTTTGTATCCGCCAATCTCATCCGCCATCTCCGGCGTCGTGCCCTGAAGCGAAAGCTGGATATGGTCCAGCCCGGCCTCGTCCAGCGCGTGCAAACGACGCTCATTCAAACCGATACCGGATGTGATGAGGTTGGTATATAGCCCCGCCTCACGTGCCGCCACAATCAGGTCGACGAGGTCCCGGCGCGTCGCCGGTTCGCCGCCCGACAGGTGCAGCTGCAGCACGCCAAGGTCCGCGGCCTCACGGAACACCCGGCACCAATCGTCGGTCCCAAGCTCGGTTTCCTGCCGCGCCAACTCAAGCGGGTTGGAGCAATAGGGGCACGACAGCGGACAGCGATGGGTAAGTTCGGCCAGCATGGCGATGGGTGGGCGGGCACTCATGGCTGCAACTCCAGAAAGCGGCGATCCTTGAGCGCGCCGAGAAATCCAGCACTATCCTTGGCGATCTCTTCGGCGGGGGCGTTGTATTTCGCCGCAAGCGCTTGGGTTATCACACCAAAGCTGCGGGCTCCGTCGATTTCAGCCAAAATTGCTTGCCCCACCTGATCGAGCGTGATGGCCCGTTCGGGCGCGAGCAAGACCCACGTGTCGCGCACCCGATCAAAGTGCAGGCGGACGCCGCGCGGCAGATAGGGGATATCGTCAGGACCGATCACGAGGCCCTCGCCAATGCCATACCTTCGCCGGCGACCCATGCACCGGGGGGTACGCGAGCTGGCGCGACATATGCGGAATAAAGCGCGTCAAGCTGTGCCCAGAGTACGTCGGTCTTGAATTCGAGCGCTTTCGCCGCGGCATCCTGCTTTTCCTGCGTGGTCGCATGGTCGAGCACCCAAGCAAGCCCGAAGGCAACATCCTTGGGTGCTTCTTTCAGGCGATTCCGGAAATAGGAGAGCGAACTGTCGTCGGCGAAATCGTAGTTCTGCAACAGCCCTTCGATCCGCTGGGCGTGGATCTTGGGCGCGAACAATTCGGTCAGCGACGCGGCGACGGCCTCCAGCAACGTCTTGTCCCGCACAAAACGAACATAGGCATCCACCGCGAACTTCGTCGCGGGCAACACACCTTCGGTAGAGGCGACATAGTCGGGATTCAGCCCGACGGCCTCCGCCAGCTTCAGCCAGCGTTTGATCCCGCCGGGGTTCGTTTCCGTCCCGTCATGATCCTCGATGCGGGACCGCCACATGCGGCGCAATTCGGGATCCTCGACGCGCGACATGAACGCGGCATCCTTCATCGGGATCGAATGTTGATAATAATAGCGATTGATGACCCAGGCACGCACCTGATCCGGAGAACACCGCCCGCCGTGCAGCATATCGTGGAATGGGTGCTTGTCGTGATAACGCTCGGCACCGATTTGGCGGAGACGGGCTTCAAACTCTTCGCGGGTCTGTGTCATGCGCTGATCTCCATTCCGTCCTGTCCGATGGTCCATCCCGCGGCCTCCGCCTCGGCGCGCTCTGCCGAGTCCGGGCGCAGAACCGGGTTGGTGTTGTTCATATGGACGAACACCTTGCGCCCGACCTCCATCCCGGCAAAGGCCGCAATAGACCCGTCCTCGCCGCTCATCGACATATGGCCCATGCGCTTTCCGGTCTTCTGCCCAAGTCCCGCGCGCACCATCTCATCATCGCGCCAAAGCGTGCCGTCAAAGAAGATGAGCGCCGCACCTTTAAGCCGTTCCCGCAGATCGTCGTTCAGCGTTGCGCAGCCGGGAATGTAGTAGGCGTCGCTCCCCCCCGCGCTCAGATGCACCCCGACAGTCTGGTCCCCAAGAAGGTCAGTTTCGACGACCTCGCCCTCTTTATAAAGTGGCACCTTGCCCGGTACGGGAAAAAGCGCTGCCGACAGTCCGGGGGCAATCTCCACCGATTGTTCGAGGCGTACCGTCTCGCGCGTGACCACGGAGGCATTCAGCGCGGAAAACACCGGGTTTTCCGCCAGCACCTCATGGATACCCTCGGTCGCAAAGACCGTGAAGGGCTGCATCTCGCGTAAGGTCAGAAGCCCAGCCACGTGATCGATATCGCCGTTGGTGAGCAGCACCGAGCGTAGGGGAAGTTCGCGCAATCCGGTTGGATGCAATGCGGGGCAATCGGCCATCTGCTGCCGAATATCGGGCGAGGCATTGAGGATCGCCCAGTCGGTGCCATTCGCGGAGAAGGCGACGGAGCTTTGGGATTGAGCCGGGATCTTGCCCGCCCGCGCGAGATTGCAGTTCTCGCACCCGCAGTTCCATTGGGGCAGACCACCACCAGCAGCTGCCCCAAGTATTCGCGCACGGATGTTCACTCAGATCTCCGCGCGCTTCATATCAGAACAGGACGCCGTCGTCGCCGCCGTCAGGTCCGTACATGTTGATTTCCATGCCGCATTCGATTTCGCGGATCTGGGGTTTGCTCCAGGCCATATCATCTACTCCCTTTTTGAATCACACTTGGTGAGTGAACAAAGCTTCCCTGACGGCAGGTTCATAGTCAAAACCCATGTTCTAAGAAAAAATAAAGTTTGTTTTTTGTCCGAGGCTTAGCAGATATCTGGTGGCGTGCCGTCCAGTTGGAAACCTCGATTGCGGATCGTCTTTATCTCAAACCCAAAATCCGTCGCCGGGTCGAGCTTGCGCCGTAGATAGCCCACATAGACATCCACCACATTTTCAGAGCTCGCCCCTTCCCCGGCCCAGAGCCGCTCGAACAGGGTGTAGCGCGATAATGCCTCACCCGGATGCTCGGCCAAGGTCCGCAACAAGGAGAATTCCCGCTGCGTCAAGGCAACGCTCCGCGTGCCTGAGGTCAGGCTCCAATGTGCGGGATCGAGACGCGCGCGCGGCCTGCTCACACGCGCGCGTTGTTCCTGCACCTTGACCCGCGCAATCAACTCATCAAAGGAGAACGGCTTCACCACGTAGTCGTCCGCGCCCGCCTCAAGGCCCCTCGCGCGGTCCTCGACCTCGGTCAGCGCACTGAGCATGAGGATCGGCGTCGTCCCGCCCTCGTCGCGGATCTGTCTCACAAGGTCCAGCCCGCTATCATTCCCAATCATTACGTCCACAATCGCCGCGGCAAGCCCGCCTGTGCGCAGGGTCTCAAGGGCGGTGTCGACACGGTTGGAGGTTTCCGGTTCATAGCCATGCAGCGTGAGCCCCCGTGCGAGTGCGGAAGTGATCTCCGGATCATCGTCAACGATGAGAATGCGTTTTTCCGCCATGCCGCGAACCTATCCCTCAGCTTTGGGAATGCCCAGCGTCACCCGCAGGCCTCGCCCGGTTTCCGAACGCGGGCTTTGCAGTGAAATGGTGCCGCCCTGCTCCTCCATGACCCACTTTGCGAGCGCGAGGCCAATCCCGAACCCCTCGGAGGCGCTGCCTTTCCGAAACCGCTCAAACACCACCGATTGCAAATCGGGGGGAATGCCCGGCCCATTGTCGGCGACGTGGATCTCAAAGCCGGGCCCTCCTTCGGTCGCGGAAATATCCACCGCACCGCCTTCGCGGGCGTGGCGCACCGCATTCTGTATCAAGCCCGTGGTCAGTTGCCGGAGCCAATTGGCATCGCCGCGCGCGACGAACCCTGCCGGGCAATCGAGCGTCAGGGACATGCCCGCGCTTTGCACCAGCGCTTCGGAATCAACGACCGCATCGGTCAGACATTCCGCGAGTTCCACCGGCGCGGACGACAAGGTAAGCCGCCCGCTTTCGGACCGCGCAATGCGCAACAAGTCATCAATCCGCCGGTTCAGTCTAAGCGCCCGCCCCTCAATGATCTTCAGCCCTTCGGCGGGATCGGTCGTCTTCTGTGCAAGTTGCGCTTCCATGAGGATGACAGTCAGCGGCGTACGCAACTCATGGCTGATATCCGCGAAGAACCTGCGACGATCTTCGTCGATGCGGGACAGTTCTACATTTGCAGCCCGAAGCTCTTCTGTCCGCTGCGCCACAGTGTCGTTCAACCGTGCCCATTCTTCCTCAACCTCACGCGCCCGCGCGCCAAGCACGCGCGCCGCGCGGTTGGTTTCCGTGATAACGCGCCCGATCTCATCGGAACGGTCTTCGGGCAAGGCCACGGCAAAATCCTCACGTCCCAGCCTTTGGGCGGCCTCTTCGAGCATGTCGAGACGCTGAAACTGTGGCCGGACAAGCCCGTATTGCACCCAGGCCGCCACGAGCACGGCCCCAAGCCCCGTCGCCACCGCAATCCATGTCAGCCGCCAGCGTAAACCGGCGATTTCCGCCAAAACCTGCCCACGCATGCGAATTTCCTCGCGGACAGCGGTATTGATGAGAGGATCGAAGTTAAGCGAAAACGTATCGAGGGAGCCGCGAAGTCGATCGCGGCTCGTATCGCCCGAAAGCAACTCTTCCCTCATTCGGCTGAACTGCGCTTCCATCCGGGCGATGGCAAGGCTCTGGGTAGCTTGGCGGGATTGCGCATCAAGCCCGAACCTCTGCGCTTCGGCCACCGCCTCCACGAGATCCGTCCGAAGATGGCCGAAGGTGGCGGCGATGTTTTCCGTCAAACCTCGCAGACGCTCGGTTCGTCTTTCGGGACTCAACCCGGTTTGCACCGCCTCGGTCGCAACCACCAGAAACTGCGAAACCTGCGTGGAAAGGGCGGCATAGCGATCGATCCGGCGTTCGGCCGCGATCGAGCTGTCAATTCGCTCGCCCATGTAGCGCATGCCCTCGATCGTCAGCAGCGCCGACAGCAGAGCTGCCACTGCCAACAACGCCGCACCCACGCCGAGTTGCGCCCTCAAACTTGTCGCCCTGCCGAGGCCAAAGCGACCGATCAACCGGCAAACTCCGTCAATTCCGCTCGGTTTTTGTTCATTTGGGCACTCCGTCCCTTCGTTTCGCCCAGCGATAAGGGATCTCTTATCCTTCCCGCTGTATTGAAGGGACTACGACCATTGGGGGAATTGACAGCGCGCACTTACCCCTGGTGGAGCAGCCAAACCTGCCGCGCAAAGAGGTTTTCATGATTGAACTTGCTTTTGTTGCCTGCCTCGTGACGGTCCCCGATCATTGCGAAAATCGAAGCATGCTTTTTACTGACATCACGCCGATGCAATGTGCAATGGGCGCGCAACCTGAACTCGCCAAGTGGGTCGGCAGCCATGCAAGCTGGCGTGTGCGGGAATGGCGGTGCGCGATGCGGGACAAGACAGCGCTCGATGCCTGAGGGCTCAAGCGCCAAGGGGATAGTCTTTGAGCAGATGAAATCTCCCGTGGGTATCCTCAGCGCAGAGTGACACGGCCTCGATTGCTGTCGGCATCGCGATCCCGGACAACGCCCCCAGTAGCTCCGCCTCGACGGCGGGCAGCGCCGCTTTGGGCAAGCGATCCGTGAGGGTGATATGAAAGCGAAACGCCTCCATCACATGGGCGCTGCCCCAACGCTCAAGATTGTGCCGACCGGCATCGGAAAGGCCCCTCGCGCGGTGGGCCACCTCGTGCGGTGAAAGCGGCACCCTGTGCGGCGACAGGCCGCGGACGAGATTCCCCGCCAACCTGGAGAGCGCAGGCGCGGGGCCATCCGGGACGAGGGCGAGAAAGCGGCCAAGACGCTCAACCTTGAGCGGGGGCAAGACAACGGGTGACAACTCGGCAGTGAGACGCGCCAGATCCGCGCGAAGCTCAGTTGCTGAGGAAGAAAGCTCAAACGGGGCTTTTAGTGTCGCGTGAATTCCATAGCGGGCTGGCTTCGCGGTAATGTCGCGCACGTCGTGGCAGCGCGCCTCGCCCTCGCGAAGCCCCCAGCCCAGCCAATCGCTCAGCACATCGTAGAAGGGCCCCGGAGGTGGAACATAATAGACCGCGTAGCGGCGCCAGACGGATTCGGCCTCAGACAATGTCTTCAGTTGCACCGGGCAGCGACTGCTGCAAATCCTCTCGGCGCTCGGGATCATGCGGCACGAGAAACCCCTTCCGCGACTCAGGCCGACGGACACCGTTCCGGATGATCTCGTCGCGCCACCATGGCTGTGCAGCCTCGGGCGTCGCGGCATCGGCAGGAAGCTCACCTCGCCACCAATGCGCGCAAACAGCCTCCCAAACGCGGCGAACGCGGTCGGGATCCTCGAGGCGAACAGCCGTCTCCGTATCCCATCGCATCGAACGCCCGTTGAGATTTGCCGATCCAACCATGGCAAAGTCCCGGTCGGTGATGAGCAGCTTGTTGTGCACATGGATCATTGGCGATCCAGAGAGCACGGCATCGCTTTCACGGGCAGCGAAGCGTGGTTGAACAGGGCTGGCAAAGACCGCACGATCTTCAAACGCCTCGGACACGCGCTTGATCGCCTGTGCCTGAAGCGCCATGCC
This sequence comes from Poseidonocella pacifica, assembly GCF_900111875.1. Taxonomy (GTDB): domain Bacteria; phylum Pseudomonadota; class Alphaproteobacteria; order Rhodobacterales; family Rhodobacteraceae; genus Poseidonocella; species Poseidonocella pacifica. The sequence goes on along the minus strand of NZ_FOJU01000005.1, from coordinate 245,343 downwards.
GAAGCGCGCATCAAGCCCGTCATTCCCGTCATAGGCAACATCTTCGGGCAGGCCCGGCAGGATACAGATCAGCCGCAGATCCGGATTGTCTTTCGCAGCCTGGGCCAACCCGCCGGCGATCACGGAAGACCGGAGAAACTGCGTCTCGATATAGATAAGGTGCTGCGCTCGCTCGAAGGCGGCAAGGTGATCATCCTGTATCTCTGTCAGCACCGACCGCGGGGAAAGCGCCCAGAACCCCATAGCGCGCGGGGCCGACAAGGTTCGCCTCACGAGCACCCCAGTCTCCGCCTCCTGCTCAACATGGATCACGGCCAGAAAAGTTTCCAGATGCCGCGCCGCTTCTTCGGCCTCAGGGCCGCGGATCAGAATTTGCAGGTCGGACCATGTCTCGGCAGCAGGCCGGTGGTGTTCGCGCGTGTCATAGCGGCGCGGGTTGAGATCCAACCCACCGATATAAAGGGACTCTCGGTCGAAAACCGCAATCTTCTGATGGTGACTGACCGAATACAGTTCAGGCCAGGTGTCGGGGTCCAGACCTACAGCTTGCCGACGCCGGCGTATCCCCCGGATCTTGCGCAGTTGTTCACGCATCTTGCGAAGCGCAAAGGGCATCATCGTCAAGCGGGGAAGCGCGCCCGCCCGCGTCGGATGCATCGATGGGATCACCCGCAGGCGACGGGCGGCCTCTGGACCGACAACCTCCGCCAGCGCTGCGGCCTGTCGCATGGTGCGCCACGTTGCCTCGTGCAGATCCGTGGCCATGACCGGATCGAAATCGCTCAGGACAAGGTGAAACCGCACACCACGGCTCAGCACATGGGCGAGCAGGTCAAACCACGTCTCCCCTACTTCGCGCGCAGCGTCACTCAGAAGAGGCGTGGCGAGGTCGAAAACCCGGAATCCACAGGAAATCTCTTCTCTGGCGGCAAGCACCTCTCGCTCGAAGACCGGCCATGCCTGTTCGGCGGTGACCATGACTTCGAAATCCTGTCGCGTATCTTCGTCAGGCAAATCATCCATGCCGCCGTCCCCCGCCTGTCTCACTGGTATGAGGCTCCTCGTGATCCTCTGACAGGGGAAACGTGATGGTCAAAACATATTCTTCTTCGCCTTCGGAAATATGGGCTTCGCCTTCGAGTTGGGCAACGAAGGCTTCCATGAGTTTCGCGCCGAGTCCCGAGGGCGCAGATGAACGCGCAGCTTCATCGCGGGTTCGCGCGCCGCGGGTGTTTCGAACGCTGAGCTGTGCCTCATGCTCATCGCGGCGCAGTTTCACGTCTATCCTCGGAATCCCGTCGCTCGGAACGCCCGCATGAACGACAGCGTTGTTCAGAGCTTCGGCCAGCACCATGGACACGAGAACTGATTGGTCGGGTGTGAAACGCACCGGATCCGCCTCAACCTCCGCGACGATCGGTTTACCGTTGACGCTTTGCATCGAGGACAGTTCCCGGCACATTGCATCGAGCAAGGTCTCCGCCTCCAGCGTGGTACGCTCCGGGTCAGAGTTCAACGTGCGGTACACGGTGGCGAGACCGCGAACGCGGCGCTGCAATTGCGAGAGGACAAGACGCGCCTCGTCGGATTGGACGCGGCGCGATTGCATGTTCATGATCGAAGCGATGAGTTGCAGGTTGTTCTTGACCCGGTGATGCACCTCGCGGAGGAGCACAGTCTTTTCGCGCAGGTCTTCTTCTCGTCGTCGCTCAGCTTCTGAAAGGATCATCACCGTTCGGTTGAAGGCCTGTTGCGCCTCGGCGAATTCCCTTGGCGGATCGCGCAGGGCCAGTTCGGCCTCGTCCCGCTCTCCCAGCGCATAACGTCTCAATCCGTCACGAAGCCTGCGGATATGGCGAATGACCAGACGATGCAGTCCCCAATAGGCGACCACGATACCGGAAATCCACATCAGCATCGGGAACGCCAGCGGCAGGAGGGAGCGCAAGCCGCCCGTCGCGGTTTCAGCATTCTGGAGCGGCCAACTCCCCACCACGGCAGCTTGCCCGGGGATCATCGTACCGACAGCGAAAATGTAGGTCTTTCCGTCGAGCCCCTGATCGATAAACGCCTCGCCCGACCGGGCGAGCAAGCCCGCCACGTCGACGGACGCAGGTAGGTGCGGGTCTCCGACGGACATGTCGGTATTGGAGAGAAGCAATCCGTAGCGGTTGACAGTTACCGCCTGAAACCCGTCGCTCACTCCCAGTTCATGGAGCAATCGCACTGCCACGTTGAAGGGGACGGAAACGGAGACCACACCCGCATAGCCGTCCTCGCTGAAGACCGGGGCGTTCGCGCTGAAGACCTGCTGGCCGGAGATTCCGACTTGCTCGGTTACTGTGAAGAACGAAACTTGGCGATTCAGCGCCTCGCGAAACTCACTTTTGAGTATGAGATCGGCGTGAGCGGCATGAGATGCGCAGCGATACCGACCGCCCTCCCCGATATAGGCGGCGAAGATAAACTCATCCTGCCGCCCGACGAAACGCTCGAGAAGGGCGTCGCAGCCCCGACTATCCCCGGTTGTCGCCTCGACAGATACGGCAAGACCACGTGCCGCGCCCATCGCGCGATCCATCAATTCGCGCTGGATAGACGCCGCGCGCTCGGTCTCTGCCAGAACGAGCGCGCGCGAAAGCCTGTCCGCTTCGTTAATGACGGCGTTGGTTTGATACAGTGAGACAATCCCCAGCGGCAGCAACGCAAGGGTAAGCAATCCGACCAGCCTGGTAGCCAGTCCATCGGCCGCCAGGTTCAGTTTCATTCTCAGGCGGCGCTCTGTTTGGTGACAATCCCTGCGGTGACACTATCGGTCAATTCGATGCTCTCATTTTCAGAAAGCCCCATCAACTCGGACAGTCGCGCCCTAGCGCGGTTGACCCGACTCTTGATGGTTCCAACGGCCACGCCACAGGTTTCCGCCGCCTCTTCGTAGGAGAAACCGCCAGCGCCGACGAGGATGATCGCTTCGCGCTGCTGATCGCTGAGCTTATCGAAGGCCACACGGAAGTCACGCATGTGCAACCGTCCGTCGTGATCAGGCTTTTGCGCGAGGCTGTCAGCGATGGAGCCATCCACGTCTTCAACGTCCCGCTTACGTTTGCGACGGAGCGAGTAGTAGGTATTGCGCAGAATAGTGAAAAGCCAGGCCCGCAAGTTTGAGCCTACCTCGAATTTATCCATATTGGTCCATGCCTTCACGATCGTCTCCTGCACGAGATCGTCCGCAAGCGTCGGATTCCGCGTCAAACTGATCGCGAAAGCCCTCAAGGCACCTAGGTGTTCAACAAGTTCTTCGCGAGGATCGCGGTGTGTCATTCAGCGTTACTCCCTTCTTCACCGGCGCCCTTGGAGGTCGCCTCCGACATGCGGAGCTGTTGAAGAAGGTCGTTGAACTTGTCCGGTACGGGCTCGCTCGCAAGCTTGTCGAACGCACGCTTCAGATTGCGTTCGATTTCCTCGTCGATACGGGCCGCTCGGTTTTTCATACTCATGTGTTTCATCTTGGCATTGTTCAAATTTCTGCGCTACCCTCTGGAACCGAACCCGCCACTGAGCGTATTGTTCCCATGTGGAATGAAAAAAAGGTCACTTTGATGTCAGGTCCGTCCAGTGAAGCCCTAGCCGACGAAATCGGGGCCAATCTTCCGTTTTTACGCCGTTACTCCCGCGCTTTGACCGGGAGTCAGACTAGCGGGGACCGTTACGCGATCGCAACACTAGAGACCATTCTCTCGGACCGCGACGCCTACCAACGCGCCCTTGGACCGAAAGTTGCGTTGTTCCGCGCCTTTCATGTCATCTGGACTTCCACGGGTGCACCGGTCGATACTGCCTCCGAAGATACCGGTCTTGCAAGTGTCGCACATCGCCACCTTGCCGGCCTCACGCCCAACACGCGTGAAGCCCTTCTGCTGAGCACCATCGAAGAGTTCTCTCTGGCTGAAGTTGCCTCCATCATGGAAATCGAAGACGATGAGGCAGCTGAATTGGTAGAGATCGCGCATACCGAGATGAGCCGCTCCACCAGCGGCAAGATCATGATCATCGAAGACGAAGCGATCATTTCGATGGATCTTGAGGCGATCGTCACCGAGATGGGCCACCGCGTCACGGGCATTGCCCGCACCGAAGACAAGGCAATCGATCTCGCCGGTCGCGAGCAGCCCGATCTGATCCTGTCCGACATTCAGCTTGCTGATGATTCCTCCGGGATCGACGCGGTGGGTCGCATTTTGTCAAAGCACGGCGATATTCCCGTGATCTTCATCACGGCCTTCCCCGAGCGCCTTCTGACCGGTGAACGCCGCGAGCCGGTCTATCTGATTTCCAAGCCCTATACCGAGGAACAGGTCCGCTCCGCCGTAAGTCAGGCAATGTTCTTCTCCTCGACCGAGACGCTGCACGCATAACGGCATCGTCACGGCTAGACGTATCAGCGCGTCCCGGACACGTCCGGGGCGCGTTTTTGTATGGCGCAATCCTACCAGGGCGCCCAATGGGCGTTGGCAAAGGCATGACCCCAGAAATGGGTGAAAGTAAGCAGGTAGATCCCAAGGAACCCTACCATGAGGAGCCTTCCCCACTGGGTTTCCAGTCTTCGCCAGATCAGCACCCAACAGAGCAGGAAAAGCGCGCCTTCGAGGATTCCGAAAACCTTGCCGTGGTGATTCACGTTCCAAAAGGAAACCGGGCTGCGATATGTCCAGTCCGAGAGCGGAAAGAAATGCCGGCGGGCATCTTCCGCATGCAGCGGCAAATCCGTGAAGATATGCAGGAGTGCTGAACCCGACAACAGGGTCAACCAGCGCATTCCGAACCCAAGCCCCACCAGCAGGCTGAGACCATAAAGCGGCACGCCGTTGAACAGGGGTACAAGTATCTCGCCGGTGCTCCCCCCGAGATGACGGATGTAGAGAAAGAGATCGGGAAGCACCGCCCCGCAAAGAATGAAAGCCCATTCCCGTCGGTTTGCCTTTCGGCCCAGGAGAGCGAGGCCGAGGGCCATATGTGCAGGCGTGTTCATTGCCGAGCAGAGTGCGTCAAAGCACGGCAACTGACCACCCCGTACACGGGGGCGGATCAACTCCGCCCCCGGATAAGTAGTTCAGATGACGGTGACGGTCATGCTGCCCAAGCCGTCGCAGGTCACTTCCATGACATCGCCGCGTTCGACCGGACCAACACCGGCGGGCGTGCCGGACATGATCACATCGCCTGGCGCGAGCTCAAAATAGTCGGAGAGGTAGGAAATCATCTCCGGCACCTTCCAGATCATCTGGTTGAGGTCACCTTCCTGCCGGGGCTCGCCATTCACGGTCAGCGCGATTCGCCCGTGATCGGGGTGGCCGATTTCCGAAGCAGGATGGATGGGACCAACGGGGCCGGACCGCTCAAAGGCCTTGCCGATTTCCCACGGGCGGCGAAGCTGCTTTGCCTCACCCTGAAGGTCGCGCCGCGTCATGTCGATCGAGAGTGCATAGCCATAAACGTGGTCGAGGGCCTTATCGATCGAGATGTTCGTTCCACCCGATTTGAGCATGACCGAAAGCTCCACCTCGTGGTGCACGTCGCTCGACTTGTCGGGATAAGGAAACTCGCCCGTCGCATCGAGGTTGTCAGGGTTTTTCTGAAAGAAGAACGGAGGCTCGCGATCCGGGTCACCGCCCATCTCGACGGTATGAGCGGCATAGTTGCGCCCGATGCAGTAGACGCGGCGCACCGGAAACAGCGCGTCGCTACCTGCGACGGGCAAGCCGACGACAGGCGGTTGTTCAATGGCGTATTCGGGCATGGAGTCCTCCGTGGTTGTTCATGTTTCCGGCGCTCTAAGGCCGGTTTGATTTGCAGACCAATCACAACCAATTTTGGTTTTGATCGAATTTGTGTTGCCAAAACGGGCCAACAAGGCGATAGATAGACCAATCAGCGACGATTGATCAACCAATATTCGGATTAAACTGTGCAGATCAGAACCGAGACGACCCAAACCGACGATGCGCTCACAGCGCTGACTGCCTTTATTGCCGAGGGCGGCTATCATCCCGGTGATCGTCTGCCCCCTGAGCGGGAATTGATCGGTAATCTGGGAATGTCTCGGACCACCCTGCGCAAGGCGCTCGATACGCTTGAGCGCGAAGGGCGCATCTGGCGGCACGTCGGCAAGGGCACGTTCGTCGCTGCGCACGGGGGGGCGACCGGGGAGGGGAGCCTTGCCGCGCTGGCCCAGCAGGTCACACCCGTCCAACTGATGCGCGCCCGTCTCGCGGTGGAACCCGCGATCACCCGCGAAGCCGCGCTGCATGCCTCGGCAGAAGCCTTGGTCCGCATCAAGCGCGCCGAACAACTCGCCCTGGAGGCCGAGAACTGGGACGATTACGAGGCGCAGGATGATCTGCTGCACCGCGCCATCGCGGAGGCGAGCGACAATGTGCTTCTCGTGTCGCTCTTTGACCAACTCAATCAGGTGCGCAGGGCCGTCGCGTGGAACAGCGTGATCCGCCATTCGCACCGCCCGCCCCGCGACCATACAAGTTTCGCCGAACATGAGCGGCTGGTCGCCGCCATAGAGGCCCGCAATCCGGCCGAGGCCCAGAACGCCATGCGTGCGCATCTGAGCTCCGTCTCGGCCCGGCTGTTCGGGGAGTACTGACCCCGAACAGCCCATCCAGAAGAGCGGAACAACCCGCCGGACAACGACACCCAAGGGAGGAAAGACATGAAACACCTGCTCAAGCGAGGCATCGCGGCAATGACCGCCCTGCCCCTCGTGGTCGGCCTTGCCACAGCGGCACACGCCGATACGCTGCGCATCGCACTGGCTGAAACACCATCGGATGAACTGGCCGCATTCTTCGTGGCCCTCGACCGCGCCAAGGCCAACGGCCTCGATTATGAATGGACGGCATTCTCGGATGAGGAACTGGCCATTCAGGCCGTTCTTTCCGGCCAGATGGATATCGGCTTCGGCACGCCTTACGCGGCGATGCAGCGATCAAAAGCGCCAATCCGAATCATCTTCCAGCTGTCCAAGCTCAAATTCTTCCCGGTAACCACCAAGAAGTACGAGTCGCTTGAGGATATGAACGACGCTCCGATCCTGCTGCACTCCCGCGGGGGCGGCACTGACTCGATCGCCAATGTCATCGAAGAGAAAGTCGGCATCAAGTTCGGGAAACGCTCCTATGTGCCCGGCTCTTCGAACCGGGTGGTCGCGCTCGTGTCTGGCCAAGCCGATGCGACGATCATCGATCTGTCCAACAAGAACAAGATCGTTGCCCAGCACCCTGACAAGTTCAACGTCCTGCCGATGTTTGAGGTCGAAGCCTCCGACGAAGCTCTCTTCGCCAACCTGAACTGGATTCAGGAAAACGATGAGGACGTACAGATTTTCGTCGACGCTCTGCTGAGCACTTGGCAAGACATGAGTGAAGATCCCACGATCATCGCCAGGGAAACCGACCCCGACGGTCCGATCGGACAGCTTCCACCGGAACTGATTGCTGGCTTGGACAAGTTCTATGCTGAAGCCGTCGAGGGGGGCCTCTATTCCGCAAATGGCGGGGGCCGTACCGCCGCCAAGGCCGACATGGAATGGTATGCCGAGGCCGGTCAGCTCGAAGGGGATCCCGCAGAGCTCAACCTCGACGATTTCTGGTACTTCGCTCCGCTCGACGCAGCGCTAGAGAAGTAATCCCGGCGGGCGGGCAATCTCTTGTCCGCCCCACTTCCCTCAAGACAATGGAACCCCTATGACACGTTCCTTCGCCCTCAAACTGCTTTCCGCGCTGCTGGTCTTTGGCGCGTGGGAGATCGCCGGGCGCATCCCCGTAAGCTATGCGTTCCCGACGTTCTTCGACTCGATGAGCGCGCTCTTCCGGATGGCCTTCGACGGCTCTCTTTTCGTGGCCTATGCCGAAACCCTCAAGCCGCTCGTTCTGGGTGTCGCGATCTCTGCCTTCATCGGCATCGCGCTTGGTCTGTGGATTGGCCTTAGTTCCTGGTTCGACTGGCTCTTTTCACCGATCTTCGTGGTGATGCAGGCGGCCCCTCTTGCAGCACTCATCCCCCTCTTGGTGATGGCCTACGGGATCGGGCTCACGTCCAAAGTGTTCGTCGTGTGCATCATGGCGATGCCGGTCATCGTGCTCAACACCGCCGGAGCGGTGCGCAACACGCCGCAGAACCTCAAGGCCATGAGCCATTCCTTTCTCGCCACAGATCGCGATGTGCTGCTCAAGGTCATCATCCCGGCGGCCTCCCCCCTGATCTTCTCGGGGCTGCGGCTGGGTGTTTCTGCCGGCTTCATCGGCGCGATCCTGTCGGAGTTGAAGATCACGCCCACCGGCGTGGGTGACATCATCACCTTCAGCCGATCCATCGCCGACTATCCAAGCATGTATGCTGCGATCTTCTCGATCATCCTGCTGGCCGTGCTCTTCTTGAACCTGCTCGAAAAAATCGAAATCACTCTATTCGAAGGAAACGTTCGTGGTTATGCCTCAGACTGATGCCGCCTTCCGCACCGATGCCGTTCCGGCCGAGGTCGCGGTTTCCGCCCGCAATATCTCCAAAACCTATGGCGAGGTCGAAGCACTCAAGAACCTCAGCCTGGAGTTTCCGCGCGGCCAACTGACATCGTTGCTGGGGCCTTCGGGCTGCGGCAAGACGACCCTGCTCAAGATCATCGCAGGACTTCTGGAACCCACATCGGGGGAGATCGTCGTCAACGGCAAGCCCGTGAAGGGCCCCGGCCCGGACCGCGCCTTCGTCTTCCAGGACTTTGCCCTGCTGCCGTGGGCCAACGTCCTGCGCAACGTGGCTTTCGGGCTGGAATTGCGCGGCGTCGCGAAATCCGAGCGGGAGGACATTGCCGAGAAGTACATCAAGGAAGTGGGCCTCGCAGGCTTCGAAAAGAGCTTCCCACATGAGCTGTCCGGCGGCATGCGCCAACGTGTCGGTCTTGCCCGCGCGCTATCGGTCGATGCCGATGTCTTGTTGATGGATGAGCCTTTCTCGGCGGTGGACGAACAGACGCGCCGCAAGTTTCAGGAAGACCTGCTCAACCTCGTGAAACACGAGAACAAGACCTTCATCTTCGTCACCCACTCGATCGAAGAAGCCGTCTATGTCTCGGACCAGATCGCCATCCTTCTGCCGCGACCCAGCCGCGTGTCGGAGATCATTCGCCCCACGGGTTTGCGCGACAAGGATGTCGACATGCTCCGCCGGGATCCCGAATACCTCGATATCGTGGATCAAATCTGGGCCTCGCTTCGGTCCTACGTGGAGTAAGTCATGGTCGTTTTTGGATTTCGCCTGCCCATGATGGCGTCGCTCCTTGTGTGGGCGCTGCTGTGGGAGATCATCGGGCAACTGGGACTGACCTTCTTCGTCCCCCCCCTGTCCGAAGTCATCGTCACCTTGTTCGGCGTGCTGCCCACCCGCGCATTCCAGACGGCGCTCTATGACACGGCATATGCCTTCCTCGCCGGGGTTTTCTTTGCGGTGGTGATCGGCATCCCAGTGGGCATTCTGATGGGTAAATCGCGCCTGCTGGATGAGTTGCTTCTGCCTTGGGTCAACATTTTCCTGAGCGCGCCGCTCACGGCGCTTGTGCCGGTACTTATGGTGCTCTTCGGATTCGGGACCAAGACGATCATCATCACCACGACGCTCTTTGCCATCTGGATCATCATCCTCAATAGCCGCGCAGGCGTCATGCAGATCAACCGATCGCTCATCGAGATGTCGCGCAGCTTCGGCGCATCGCAAATGGACGCGCTGGTCAAGATCTACTTCTGGGCGGCGCTTCCAGAAATTCTTGGCGGTGTACGCATCGGCGTGATCCGGGCGGTAAAGGGGGTCATCATCGGCCAACTGCTGATTTCGATCGTGGGCTTCGGCGCGCTCTTCGAACTCTACTCCGCCAACTTCATGATGTCGCATTTCTGGGCGGTCTTGATTGTGCTCTTTGCTCTGGCCTTTTCGATCTCGGAATTCCTCGCCTATCTGGAGCGCCGCGTGGATTACTATGCCGCAAGCCGCTGAGCAGCGTTGAAACCGCACGCTCCTCCGCATATGCGGGGGAGCGACGCAGTTTCAGCCCAAGGACCCGCCCCGTGGCCAATCACCTCTATCAGAACGACATCCCTGCCGATCTCGATCTTGGGCCCATCGTGGCCATTGATTGCGAAACGATGGGTCTCAACCCGCATCGAGACCGTCTTTGCGTGATCCAGATGTCCGGCGGCGACGGCAATGCCCACATGGTACAGGTCGCCAAGGGCCAGACCGAGGCTCCCAACCTCTGCCGCATGCTTGCCGATCCCGATGTCCTCAAACTGTTCCACTTTGGGCGTTTCGACATCGCCGCGATGTACAATGCCTTTGGCACTCTCACCGCCCCCGTCTATTGCACCAAGATCGCCAGCAAACTGATCCGCACCTATACGGATCGCCACGGGCTCAAGAACCTGCTTCAGGAATTGCTCGACGTCGATATCTCCAAGCAGCAACAGATGAGCGACTGGGGCGCAGAGTCCCTGACCCCGGCGCAGCTCGACTATGCCGCCTCCGACGTCCTCTATCTGCATCAGCTGCGTGAAGCGCTCGACAAGCGCCTGAAGCGCGAAGGACGCATGGACCTCGCTCAATCCTGCTTCGAGTTTCTGCCGACCCGTGCCCGCCTCGACCTCGAAGGCTGGCCGGAGATCGACATCTTCTCCCACTAGGCGAAGCCTCGCCAACGCGGGCGGCTGGCATATGGCGGGGCCATGCGCCCTGCCCTATGGTCGTCACATGCGCACACGCCTCCATGCCACACAATCCAGGACACAGCCGCTGAGCGGCTATTCCCGCTTTGTGGCATGGGCCAAGATCCTGTTGCCACTAGCCTCGCTCGCGCTTCTGTCGACGGTCTTTCTCGTGGCGCGTCAGGCCGACCCCGCCAAATCCATTCCATTTGCGAAAACCGATGTAGAGGCGCTCGCCCGCGAACCGCGTGTTACCGCGCCGCTCTACGCCGCCGTGACGCGCGATGGTGCCACCATTACCGTCTCCGCCGATACCGCGACGCCCGACCCGGCGAGCGAGGATCAGGCCACCGCGCGCAAGGTCTGGGCACGCATTCAGACCAGCGAAGGCATCGAATATAACGCCGTCGCCGAGGAAGGGCGTATTGAGGGCAATGAGATCGCCATTCTCCGGGGCAATGTCGATATTACCACGTCGTTGGGCTATCGGCTTCGCACCGAGGAAATGACCGCCGAACTCGGCATGACGCGCTTGACGACCCGCGCCGAGGTCGACGCTGACGGTCCCTTGGGTGAAATCAATGCCGGACGTATGGAGGTGCGCACCGAAGACGTGACAAATGCCTCAGTTATGGTTTTCAAGGACGGGGTAAGGCTGATATACCGCCCGTCATCAACGGACGACCGGTGATCCATTTGCGCAATTCGATAGCTCTCTTCTTTTTCCTGATCGCCGGTGCAGCCTTTGCACAGGGGACGTCCGTGCCTTTTGGCGGGATGGAGGGTGATCGCGACGCGCCCGTAGAAGTAACCGCCGATCAGCTTGCAGTGAGCGATGCGGACGATACCGCCATTTTCACCGGGAATGTCGTGATCGGCCAGAACGATATGCGTTTGTCCGCTCCTCGCGTCGAAGTCATCTATACGGCCGACCAAAGCGGAATCTCCCGTCTTCTGGCCTCTGGCGGTGTGACGCTTGTGAGCGGTGAAGACGCCGCCGAGGCGCAGGAAGCCGACTATGACGTAGAGGCCGGGATTGTCATCATGACCGGCGATGTGCTGCTGACGCAAACCGCCAACACACTTGTTTCGGACCGGATGCGCCTCGATCTGGAGGCCGGCACCGCCCAGATGGACGGACGCGTACGAACAGTGCTGCAACCCGGACGCGAGTGATGGCGGACTGGAGCGTTACAGACGGCAGCGCGGGGCTACAGATTTCGAATCTGCGCAAGAGCTATCGCAAGAAACTGGTGATCCGCGACGTTTCCATGAGCCTCGCTCGTGGGGAAGTCGTCGGCTTGCTCGGTCCGAACGGTTCGGGCAAGACGACGAGCTTTTACGCCATCGCCGGCTTGGTGCGGCCCGATGCTGGGCAGGTGCTTATCGACGGTGTGGATGCCACGACCTTGCCGATGTACCGCCGTGCGCGCCTTGGTATCGGCTACCTGCCGCAGGAAATGTCGATCTTTCGCGGTCTCTCGGTCGAGGACAACATCACCGCCATCCTGGAAGTGACCCAAGGCGACCCCCATCGCCGGCGCGAACGGCTTGAGGAACTGCTCTCTGATTTCTCGATAGAGCATCTTCGGCGCGCACCGGCGCTTGCCCTTTCCGGAGGGGAACGGCGACGGGTTGAAATCGCACGCTGTCTTGCCGCCGATCCGAAATACCTCTTGCTCGATGAACCCTTCGCGGGTGTCGATCCCATCAGCGTGGGCGACATCCGTCATCTCGTTGCCGATCTCAAGACGCGCGGCCTCGGGGTCTTGATCACCGACCACAACGTTCGGGAAACGCTGGAAATCGTCGACCGCGCCTATATCCTGCATGACGGTCACGTCCTCATGAGCGGCAGCCCCGAAGAAGTCGTGCGCGACGACAATGTCCGCCGAGTATATCTGGGGCAGGACTTCCGCATTGGTTAAGACTTGCCGGGCCGTTGCGCCTCCAAGCGGTTCTTGTTGACAGACACCATCGACTCGTCGCCAAATGGACAAATGGAATCCGCGGCCTACCGTTCGTTGAACTCCTTCCCCCGCACCGATGACGGTTCGGGAAAGGCCGCAAGCATTTCATTCTACCAAACAATTCGGTCCGCCCGTCGGACGTCCTGACGGGCATCGAAGGCTTCCAGGAAAGGGAGACGCATGCGCTATCAAATCAGTGGTAAACAGATCGACATCGGCACCGCGCTTCAGTCGCACGTGAAATCGGAACTGAATGAAGTGATAAACAAATACGCAGAAAGACCCACTGACGCGACAGTCATATTCTCCAAAAGCGGCGCGGAGTTCGTCTGCGAAGCCGTGGTTCACCTTTCCACCGGACTGACCTCGCAGGCCAAGGGCCATGCCCATGAAATCTATGCCAGCTTCGACAGCGCCTGCCAAAAGATGGAAAAACAACTGCGCCGCTACAAGCGCCGGTTGAAAGACCATCATCGCGATCGTTCACAACCGGTTGAAGTCTCCGGCGCAGCCTCCTATATCCTCGCCTCTGAAAACGAATCCGAGGGGATCGAGCCTGACAGTCTGCAACCAATCATCGTCGCCGAGATGGAGCATAACATTCCGTCTTTGTCCGTGGGTGAGGCGGTAATGCAGATGGAGTTGGCGGGCGCGCCCGTTCTGGTATTCAAGAACGAAGCAAGCCGTAGCGTCAGCGTGGTCTATCGCCGGGATGATGGCAACATAGGATGGATCGACGCGGCAAGCGCCTGAAGAGGCCGAACCGGAGCGATCGAACAGGATATCATGGAGCTTTCCGGGCTACTCGGCAGTGATGCGGTCAAGGTGATCCACGCTGCCTCAAGCAAGAAACGTCTGTTTCAGGACCTGGGCGATATCGCCCAGGACTGTTACGGGCTGAAATGCTCCCAAGCCGTTGAGGCATTGATGGAGCGTGAATCCCTCGGGCCAACGGGCGTGGGCCATGGGGTCGCGCTTCCCCATGCGCGGCTCGGTGTGTGCGATCAGGTCCGCGGTGTCTTCCTGCGCCTTGAGCGGCCGGTGGACTTCGGTTCGGTCGATCGGCAGCCTGTCGATCTTATCTTTGCCCTCTTCGCGCCGGAGGATTCCGGGGTGGAGCATCTCAAGGCGCTGGCCTTGGTTTCGCGCACACTGCGTGACAAGGCAGTTTGTGCCAAGCTGCGCTCGAACACCGATCCCGCTGCGCTCCATGCTATCTTGACCGAGGGCCCCGCTACGCAGGCGGCCTAGCGTCAGCGATAGTCAGAGAAGCCGAAGAACACATAGTCTCGCGTGTATGCGGCGCGGGCTGCGGCTTCGAGTTCAGCGTCATAAATGCTTTCCAGCGAAATCGGTAAGGGCGCTTCGGGCAGAACCGCGGGCGTGGGCACCGCGCCGACCTCATGGCACAGGAAGTCGAGCGCCTCGGGGAGGCGATCTTCGCGCGCGATAAGGTCGGGAGGCCAGAATTTCCCGAATCCCGAAATGATCTGCGACTGGCTCGCCCAGATCGGAGAAACCCCCTGTGGGGTTTGCCCCGCCAAGTTTGCCCGCAGCCAACCCAGAAAAGCCAGGAACGCGGATCGGTACTCATCCGGAGACATCTCGTCGACACTCGGAAGCGTGACACCGCTATGCCGCGCCAGCGCCGCGCGAACACCGGGCATGCCTGTTCCCCCAACCCCAGCAAGGACACCCGTCAAAAACGCATGGTGCGCCCTGAGCAGGGGATGACGCAGTACGGTGAATGCTCGGCTGGGGCCCATCTTGCGGCGCCATCGCCGCAGATCCTTTTGCGACAGGCCAGTGCCGAGCTCTGCGTCGCTCACGCCGTCCAGAGCGGCCAACCAGTGGCGCACTGGCCCCTCTGGCCCAGACGGAATTGGCATGAAGGCCAACGGCGCACGTGCCGCAGTGAGATAGTCGCGCGCGGAAGCACCGCGATCAGTCTCCCAATGGGCCGCCTCCGGCAACTCGGTACCGACCGCTTGGACCAGATCCTCGTAGTTCTCGACCTTGTCGGACAACGGCTCGGGATTCTGGACCTTGAGTGAATTGGCCAAGGACTCCAGCCTCTGATCAATCCCTAGCCACGCAAGTAAACCGTTCATAAGGTCCAGATCGTTCAACTCCGAATAGTCGATCTGAAAAACGCTCTGCCCCGCTTCGCGGATGTCGCGCAGCAGTCGGGCCTGAAACTCAGCGATGATGTTGGTTCGATGATGATACTCGGTGCCGTCGAACCTGATCCGCGCACTTTTTCTCCTGCGGTGATCCGTAAGCTTCCACTGCCCTGTCGCCTGCGCGATCTTCCACGACACATAGCTTTGGACAGGATGCCGGCGCAGCAGGATCTTTGCGCAGGTTCGATCCTCCAGAACCGCTTTGTATATCCGCGCATCATGGTCGTGAAAGTAGCGGAAGCCGTTTAACCCCTCGCCACCGCGGATCCGGGCGAGAAGGCGCTCCGGCGTGGCGTCACGGTCCGTTTGGGTGACCTGCAAAAGCTCAGAACGCTTGGGATAGCCGATGAAATGTGGGTTGAACGCCTCACCGTGGCAGACGACTCCGGGAACGGTGTTGAGATTGGACTCAAGATAGTTTGAGCCCGTCCGCATTTCTGCGAAAATTACAAAAGACGACACGGAGCCGGACATGGTCAGAATTTATCGACCACCGTCCTGCATGCCAACTCGGAAAATTGGGTCTGTTGATAGGTATTGGCAAAATCGCCCGTGAGATAAGGGTGCATGCCGGTATCGCGCAGCCCTTGCAGGAAGCTGCCAAACCCGTCCAGATCTCGCATTTGGGGGACCTCTCGCAGCCGCCGTGCGTGCGGCGCCGCCATTTCGTCTACCACTTCCTGCAGGTGTTCGATCGGCGCCTCGACGAAGTCAGCAAGACTCCAGATCCGTATGCGCGCTTTTGCCCAAGGTTCGCGCAGCGTATTGACGAAGGCCGCCTCTTTGCGCTGCAGGTCCGCCGCGAGATGACGAATATCGCTCGGCCCCCCTCCCCCGAGGAACAGCGGAATCGCCCACGCACCGGTGATTACCGAAATCTGCGCCCCCGGATCGGCAGCCACAATGGGAGCGATAGCCTGTGAGTCCGCTGGTGTGAAGTCAAAGGTTTGGCGCGTATTTCGCGCACTCCACACGAGGTTGGTCAAAAAGGCGCGCGGGTCATGGTCCCGCAAGGTCGGCGATGCGCTAAGTGCGCCATCGACCATCTGCGCACCACCTGAGAATTGGGCGCCATCTGGCGCATAGAGACGACCATGCGCACGGACGCCTGCCGAACGTTCCAGCCACTCGTGAAACCCGGGAAAGAGGTCGGCGAACCCGCTGAAGATGGAATAATCACGCGCAGTGATACCGTTCTCCCAATGGGTATGGGGAAAGCGGCTCTGCATATAAAGCCCAGTTCGACCAAGCGTGCGGCGGTGGCGCGCTGCGGTGAATTTACGTGTAACTTGCAGCGGGCGGAATTCGTCTACGCCTCTCGCGAAGTTGGGACGAGTGAGGAAGGCCGAGTATAACCCGTGCGCCCGTGGCCAAATCTTGCGCGCGACAAAACAATCCGACGCCTCCAAGACGCTGAGGTGGTCATCATAAAAGATGTGTGGCCGCCCCTGAAAGTCGAACTTGCTGAGCGTCAGGGATCGGCTTTCAATGCGCCGGGAATGCTTGCGGGCGAGACTTTGGAAATAACTCTCGTCTGGGATCCAGGCCTTGCGGAAGAACTGATCGTATTCCTTGCGCCTCGGGTCGTTCAAAATGCCTGAAAGGGTCCGACGGGAGAGGCACCACCACTGACTCCCAAGATGTGGAACCAGCCCCCCGGGGAGGCGGCGCCGCAGGCCGAGCCGGCGTTGCACGGAAACCCAGCGATCAAACAGCCCCCTTTGTCTGCGCCATGAGAATGGGAACCGCAGCGTAAACCGTTCCATGTTCAAACCATCTACGGTCCATGGAACATCCTGCGTCGTGGCGCTTTCGATGAAATCCGTCCCGGGACGGTTCTCGAGGAAATCGCACAGATCCTGCGCCGGCCGGATCGGCAGGCAAGAGCCCGACACAAGCATGACGTGCCCGATGTCCGGAAACCGCTCCAGCATGAGTTCCGAAGCGGCCTGCGCAGCTTCTACGAGGCTCCAAGAGCCCCATTCGCAATGACGCCGCTCGCAGAACACAATGCGATCTTCGTCCTGCAGTCCCAACCTGAACCGTGCCGCCGCCTGATCGGAAACCTTTCGATCAAGGTGGATCACAACAGGGCTGCCGTTTCGGGCCCAGTGCCGTGCAACCTGAGCCGCGCGATCAAGCGCTGTATGCGCCAGCATGACAAATCCGACGGTCATGCCCAGTTCCCCGTCGAGAGAAGACCGAGGTCATCAAGCTGCCGCCAACCTGAGTAATGCTCCGAGAACCGGCACCAAAGCGATCGGTTTTCGGTACCGTCCGCAACGTAGGCCTTATACTCACGCCCATCGGCATAATGTTCGCTCCGCGACAATTCCTCTGCGGCCTTGCGATCAAAGCTGTCGAGAAATTTCGGGTGCAGCAACACGCCACTCGCCTTCTCACCGCCCCACTCATCGTAAACGAGGTTCAGGCCCCTCGGCAGCAGCATGTGGGTCGAGCTGACGTAGGTGTAGCGGCGATGCCATTTGACGAGGGGAATCTTGTTCAACGCCGGCGCCTGATCCGGCTTGTCTGCAAAGAAACGCCGCGCGCGTGGACCGCCTTGAATCCAAAGGTTGCCATACAGCGGATTGCGGGAAATCGTGTAGTTTCCCGGATCGAACCACCCAGCTATTTCGAGGGGGTTCTGCCCCGGGCGATAGCGGCGCGCCCCCACGGCTTCGCGCGGATAGGTGTCCAGCAACATGGCACTGAATGACTTGATCGATGCCGAGTCGAGCCAATCGGTCAGCGCGCGCAAATCGCGGGTCTCACAATAGGGAAAAACGAGAAATTCGTCTGGATCGACGACCAGCGTCCAGTGATTATGACCATACCGGCTCTGCAGCCAATTCAGCCAATCGACACCGAATCGTGCGCCGCGATAGCTGGAGGTAGTATGCCAGAGTGAGACATCTGGCTGCTGTGCGAGATACTGGTCAGAGCCATCAGTGCTGTCGTTGTCGACAATCAAGAAGTGATCGACACCCATGGAGCGATAGTATTTCAGGAAGTAAGGAAGCCGGACGAGTTCATCACGCAACGTGACAAAACAGAGGATATCGCTGGGTTTGATAAGCCCAGTGCGCACCGTCCGAGGAGCCAACTCCCGACGTTTGCGGAAGGCTCTTGCACGCCAGCGCTTCCTTTGCAAACGCAACCTATAGGACTGAATTACGTCCACTCAACTTCATCCCTGCCACCAGTTTAGCCATCCTGCACTATTGGCAGGCATACGTTAAGGCAAGTTTGAAGTGTTCCCTCCAATCCTTTCGGATATAAGGGCTATTCCTTGTTGCGCCCGCCCCTCCAAGTGACCCTACGGAAAGCTCGGCAACTGCTTTTTCCCACTGCGAAATCGCTTCAAGCGGAATGTATCGCACACTATCCCCGAGGTATTCACGACACGACGGCAAAGGCGCGGAGATCACCGGGCAGCCCCGTGACAGAGCCTCGATCGGCGGCAGTCCCGCGCCTTCGGCGAGGCTCGGAAAGAGCAGCCCCGAGGCACGCTCGAGCAGCGCTGCGATAGCCCCGTCACTCAACCCGGAGTATACGTGCACGCCCTTGCCCCAGAGCGGCGAGGTCGCGAACCGATGGAGGATCGTGTCAGCCTCCCATCCGGGAGCGCCGCATATCAACAGGGGCGGGAGTTCACTGAACTTGCCTTGCCCCATCCTCTCCCACAGGTCGAGGAGGAAGAGATGGTTCTTTCTTGGGTCGACCGTTCCAATCGCGAGAAAAAAGGGGCCCTTGGGTAGCACGCCGGGGGGAATCTCTGTCGCGCAGGGCATCACCGACGTCATTCCAAGCGGGACAACGCGACCCGGGGGCACCGGCCCCATTTGCGTGAGATGCCCCTCGCAGCGCTCTTTTGAATATGTCGACGGGTACAGAAGCCTGTCTGCGAAACGCCCTGCGATCGACAGGTTTCGCCGGTACCGCTCGGGCGCCTCGGGGGATTGAGTCTGGGGGAAATCGAGAGGTATGGCATCGTGGAGAAGGACGATGATCCGGCCACATGTACTCGCCCGGACAGAGGACATGACCCGCTCGGTAAGATTGGAATGCCCGACGTTGATATAGTCGAAATCTCCGGGGAGGCTGCGGCTTAGCATCCTCCTTAGCATGGGTGCGGCGCAGCGAGTCATCGCGGCTCGCCGCAGCGCGGCTTCCGCCCGTTGTTGAGGAGCATCCAGTCCGCGTGCGAGACGGGACAAGAGGTCGGAGTTCCCCCAATCTCCAGAGGACAAAGACGCGTCGAGAAACGCCATCCCTGCCCTGTCGAGAAGCAAATAGCCATAAGCTGTACGGATGAGCCCCCATGATCGCGGCAGTTCTGTTATGGCGTGTCGAAGCCATGCCCGCTCCACCCGGTCGATCCCGGTAAGACAACGCCCGGCACGGCGAGCAAGACGGGTTAGGTCAATCAGATACGCAGACAATTCAGCGGTCGTAGTGCCCGCTTTGGTGCCAGCGCCAGGCATCCGAGATCATCCTTTTCATCGTTGATCGCTCCGGCTGCCAACCGAGCTCTAGCTCCGCGCGCCGCGACCCCGAGACAAGCTTCGTGCAGTCACCCGCCCGACGCGGCCCCTCATTGTACGGGACTGTCCGGTTCGTCACGTTGCGGGATTCCTCGATGACTTCGCGGACCGAAAATCCGCTGCCAGTGCCGAGGTTAAACACCCGACTACCTTTGCCATCCTCCAGCCATTTCACCCCAAGGACATGTGCATCGACCAAATCCATGACATGAACGTAGTCTCGGATACAGGTCCCATCCGGGGTGTCGTAATCAGTCCCGAAGATCGTCAGGGCATCGCGTTTCCCGTCGATTGCATCGAGCATCAGTGGGATAAGGTGCGTTTCTGGCTGATGAAATTCACCAACCTCGCCCTCTTCATCCGCACCGGCGACATTGAAGTATCTGAAAATCACATGACGAAGGCCGTGGGCCGCTTCGAAATCGCGGAGCATTTCTTCGATCGCGCGCTTGGAGGCCCCGTAGGCATTGATCGGAAATTGCGCGCTGCCCTCATCGAGCACGACGTTGTCCTGTTCGCCGTAGGTTGCGCAGGTGGAGGAAAACACGAAATCGAAGCATTCCGCCTCTACCGCAGCCTCCATCAGCGTCAAGGATCCTTCGACATTGTTCCGCCAATAGATCCCCGGATCGCGCATACTCTCGCCAACTTGACTGAGCGCGGCAAAATGCATGACTGCAGCAGGTTGGTAGCGCGCAAAGACTTCGTCCAGCTTGGTGCGATCACTCAGATCACCTTCCTCACAGGGGCCGAACTTCACAGCATCGCGCCAACCAGTACAGAAATTGTCATAAGTAACGGGCGTATAGCCCGCCTTCGACAACGCCTTGCAGGCATGGGATCCGATATAACCCGCCCCGCCAGTCACCAGAATGTTGGTCATAAGATTCAGACCCTATTGCGCGGCTTTTTCGGAGGCCATCATATCCTGAAGGTAGTTGTACAGATCGTCGCGCAACTCCTCACGTGCGAGACCGAATGCGACGGTGGCCTGCAAGAAGCCCGCCTTGGACCCGCAATCAAAGCGTTGTCCATTGAAACGCATGCCGTACACGCCGCGCCCTTGTTGAATCTCTTGTGCAATGGCGTCCGTAAGCTGCACTTCACCGCCGGCTCCGGACTTCATCGCATTGAGGTTCTGAAGGACATGGGGATCAAGGATATAACGGCCGATCACGGCAAGATTCGAAGGCGCGTCTTCGGGCTTGGGCTTCTCCACGAGGCCATTGACCGAGACCAGCGAGCCGAGATCCTCCCGCACGTCGAGCACGCCATAGGCGCTCGTCTTGGCATGAGGGACTTCCATTGCGGCGACCATGCTGCCGCCTGTGCCTTCATAGGCCTCTACCATCTGCTGCAGGCAGGACTTTTCCGCCGCGATGACATCATCGGGCAGCATGACCGCAAAGGGCTCATCCCCGATGAGCCTGCGCGCGCACCATACTGCATGCCCGAGACCGAGCGCCTTGTGCTGCCGAATGTAAGCGATGGCACCAGAATCCATATTCGTGGCTTCGAGCACCTCCAACAACTGCGTCTTGTTCTTTCGACGGAGCTCTTCCTCCAACTGGGGGGCATGGTCGAAGTAATCTTCCAAAGCGCCTTTGCCGCGCGACGTCACGAAGATGAATTCCTTGATCCCGGCGGCACGCGCTTCATCAATCGCGTATTGAACGAGAGGTTTATCCACCAGCGTCATGATTTCCTTCGGCACCGATTTGGTCGCAGGGAGGAACCGCGTCCCAAGACCGGCCACAGGAAAGATCGCCTTGGTCACCTTGCGTTGCATAATTCGCCTCTTCATATGCCTGAAATCGAAGTCGTCGGGACTATAGGACCCGCCCGACACACTTGATACCAGTAATTTGGCACCAACATGTCAATGCATTGGACAAAGTCGGAAATTCCCTACTCCGTCAGCGACATTTTACCTATCATTTGTTACTATTGCGATCTCAACCCCCGCAAAAGGGCAATACGCCTGCGCTCGCGGCCAATCCTTTCGGCGAATCCCGTCTTTTGGATCAATTGCTGAGCGCGTCTTGCACGGCCCCACACTCCGCCCCGCTGTAGCCAAAAGCCTTCCTGAACAAAGCTTACCTTATGATAGAGCGCTGTGCGTGAGAGGATCAGAAGGCTCACACGCTCCCCCCGTCTTGTGCGTTGCCGAGCCTCCATCATCAGCGCCTTTCGATGACGCCATGGCCCGGCCAGAAAGACGGGCGGCCCGAATAACGCGGGAAACCGGCGGAAGTCCTCCTGCCGCTCCCCCAAAGGTTCTGTGGGAGGCAACGTCGCGCGAAGCCCCTCCTCCTGTCCTTCCGTATGCCCGGCCAAAAGACGGACCACCTCGGATGCGTCAAGCGTGCCGCCCTGCATGTGGCGAAGAAGTCGCCGCCGTTGCGCCGCCGCCTGGGCCGCGAGCATCGGCGCCCTGACGGCTTTCGGGGCATGCTTGCGTAGGAAGATCGCTTCACTTTGGCCAATGGGAAGAAGGTCTAGCGGCACGCGATCCGATCGCCTGCGGACACTCCTGGCAAACCCGTGGTGAACCTGAGCGTCAGGCACAACGGCTACATGTCCGCCAGCCACCGCGATGCGCAGTCCAAGATCGGCATCGTCATGATAGAACGCGAACGACGGATCGAACCCTCCCAAGGCGGCGAGCCAGTTTCGCCTTACGGCCATGTTCACCCCGTGAAGCTTCACGATCCGGTCAGGGTTGGGCGGGAAGATTTGGGTTCGCGCGACGGGCAAGCACTTGGCCTGACCCGTAAAATCAACCGTTTCCCCACGCCACTGAAAACTGATGCCATTGCGCCCCCGAACAAAGCCTGTCGTGGCGGCGACAGTCTCATCATCGAAGGGCGCGCAAAGACGGTCAAGCCACGTCGGCTCGGGAACCGCATCATCGTCGATAAATGCGATAATCTCCCCCGACGCGGCGGCTATTCCGCGGTTTCTGGCGCGGGAGAGGTTTGGCGTATCAAATCCGATCGTCTTGATCGCCCCGAAGAAGGGGAGTTGCCGCGCTGCGGCCAATCCCGGAGGATCTGCCACCAGCACGATCTCAAAGCGCGGGTGGAACGATTGCGCGACCCCCATCAAGCATCGCGGTAGAAGCTCCGGCCGGCCACGGCTCGCCACCACGACCGAAACGGTCAACTGGGATATTTCAGTTCGTCTCCTTGAGTTCGACATCGGGCGCATAGGCAATGAAGAACGGATTTGCATGCTCCGCCTTGCCGTAGGTGAGCGGGGTCAGATCGTCAAACCTGACAACCTTGCCTCCCGCGCCCAGCAAAACGGCATGGCCCGCAGCGGTATCCCACTCCATCGTACGTCCCAAGCGGGGATAGAGGTCTGCCTCACCTGCGGCAACGAGGCAGAACTTCAGCGACGAACCCGCGCTTTTCATGTCCTCGACTTTGTACTTGGAGATATAGTCGTCCGTTGCCTGATCGCGGTGCGACTTGGACGCGACGACAAGCAACGCATCGTTATCCGAAGTCCGCACCGTGATGGGCGTGGTCTCTCCCGGCGTCTCAGGATCAAACGGGCCGGCCTCTTCGACGGTCTTGCCGGTTGCGGTGGTATAAAACATCCGGCCTTTGGCAGGGGCGTAGACAACGCCGCGCACCGGAACACCACTTTCAACATAGGCGATGTTCACAGTGAAATCGCCGCGGCGCTTGATGAATTCCTTGGTTCCGTCAAGCGGATCGACGATCAGAAACGTATCCCCCGCGCCGGTATGGCTCTCCGCCTGCTCTTCTGTAACGAGATCAACGTCCGGGAATGCCTCCCTCAGTCCGGCGGAGATGAGCGCGTCCGCCGCTTCGTCTGCTGCGGTCACCGGGCTCGAATCCGATTTTTCCTTCACGTCGAAATCGTCCGCCTCATAGATTTCCATGATCTTCGTTCCTGCCTCAATCGACAGGCGGCGCATGACAGACACAAGCTCTTCGTGATTCAAAATCAGTCTCCTTCAAGCCCCGGAGAGACGAGATTGCCTCAACAGGTCGCGCTCTTTATGGTCCCCCGTGAACGGAACGGCAAGATTGGCGTGCCATTGCCGTGCAATCGGATCGGGCGGTGCATCATGTTTGGACATTCTCGCCGCACGGGCAGCCTGCCCGCCATGGCAACGACGCTGGAGTTGATCTATCACTCCACCGTTCGGCATGTGCGCAAAAAGAACGGCAACGCCGTGCTTGCTCTGATGACCTCCATGACCAAGGGCATCGTGATGCTCGGCGCATTTTATGCGATGTTCACCCTGCTGGACATCAGAGGTGCGGCGATCCGCGGCGACTTCATGCTCTATCTGATGTCCGGGATATTCCTGTTCCTGTCCCACAACGCGGGACTCGCAGCGGTGATGGGCGCCGAAGGTCCGACCTCCCCGATGATGAAGCATGCTCCGATGAACACCGCCATCGCCATCAGTTCGGCGGCATTGGCGGCGCTTTATGTTCAGATACTTGCCATGCTCACGCTTCTCTTCATCTATCACGTTGCCTTCACGCCAATCTATATTCCCAATCCGGCGGGGGCTTTCGCGATGTTCGTGCTGGCATGGTTCGCGGGTTGCTCCATCGGGCTTGTACTGCTCGCCTTGAAACCATGGATGCCCGGCACGATCAGCCTCGTTTCCACCATCTACCAGCGCGTCAATATGATCGCCTCTGGCAAGATGTTCGTCGCCAACACCTTGCCAGCCTCAATGGTCGCACTTTTTGATTGGAATCCGCTGTTCCATGCAATTGATCAGGCCCGAGGATTCATGTTTCTCAATTACTTTCCCCGCAATTCCTCGATCAGCTACCCGATCTGGTTCGCTATAGCTTTCCTCATGCTCGGGCTTCTCGGAGAGTTCGTTACCCGCAAGAATGCCTCCCTCAGCTGGGGGGCACGTCGATGAGGGGCCTCTGGGCAGTCATGATCTTGGCCCTCGCCTTGCCTGCAGCGGCAGAGGACTATCCCGCCCTGTATGACGTGGACGGGTTGGCGCCAAACGTTTCCCTGAACATCCGCGCAGCGCCCACAGTACAGGGGCAGGATATCGGAGACCTTTCAGCGTCGGCGTCGGGTGTTGAGGTCACCGGGGCTCAGGACGGCTGGCTTCGCATCACGCATGAGGGCGGCCCCGCATGGGTATCCGCCCGTTACATGCGCCGTCAGCCCGGCTCCGAAGCGTTGCTAGGGCGTCCACTCCAATGCTCGGGGACTGAGCCGTTCTGGTCGCTCCAGGTAGGCGCAGATGGGCAACTCACCTTTCGGACCCCTGAGGGCGCCGAAACGGCCTTCGCAGCTGGCGACAGCATAAGCTCCGCCAACCGAAGCGATGTTGCCCTGATCCGAAGTGCCGAGGGGACTGCGCAGCTTCTTGTGTCGCGGCGCGCCTGTTCCGACGGGATGTCGGATATCATCTATGGGCTGACAAGTGATCTCCTGCTCGAGGCGCCGATGGGCATGCGGTTGCTGTCAGGATGCTGCTCACTCATGCCTTAGGTCACGACCCGCAGAGTAAGATTGATCCGGCCGCCCTTTGGCAGCAGCGTAGAGGTGCCAAACCGGATCTTGTCTATGCCATGATAGCGCAGCCGGGCGTCTCCGCCCATGACCACCACATCACCGGACCGCAGCCAGAGCGATTCCGTCTTTCCGCCCTTCGTGTCATTCCCAATGCGAAACAGTCCGTCGTCACCCAGCGAGACAGAGACAACCGGATAGGCAAAATCAGCTTCATCCTTGTCCTGATGCAGACCCATACGGGCGTCTTCGCCATAATAATTCACAAGGCAGCATTCGGGATCGCGACCGCCAGGCACCAGATCCCTCCACATCTCCATGATCACCTCAGGGATCGGAGGCCATGGAATGCCGTCAGGATGCTGATCGACATACCGATAGCCCCGCCGATCCGAATACCACCCCAGTCGCCCGGCGGAGGTCATCTTGACTCGCATCGGCTTGCCCCACGGGGTCATGGGCGCATAGGGCGGCGCAGCGCGGGCGATCTCCTGCACCGCGCTGAACACTGACGATTGCGCGTGTCGGTCGAGATAGCCATCGTGGATCTCAAATCCTCTGATGCGATACATATGTGCTCTCCTCACGGTCTTGGTGACGAGAATGTAACGGAATGTCTCACAAAAGCACGTTTGCGCGAGGCGTGATGGTTGCAGGCCCAATTTGCGCCCCCTATATAGCCCGCTGAACGTCGAGAGCGCATCCCGTGCCTCGGCACCCGTGATCGGGGCAGGATGCCGCTACGGGTCCGAGCCCCCCGACATCGCCTAAGAAGAGGGATCTGAAATCATGGCTAAAGTCATCGGTATCGACCTTGGGACAACCAACAGCTGCGTCGCCATCATGGACGGCGCACAGTCCAAGGTCATTGAAAACTCCGAGGGTGCACGTACCACCCCCTCGATCGTCGCCTTTACGGACGACGAACGCCTTGTAGGCCAATCCGCCAAGCGGCAGGCTGTTACAAACGCGGCGAACACCGTGTTCGGCGTCAAGCGTCTGATCGGTCGCCGTTTCGACGACCCCCATCTTGCCAAAGACAAGAAGAACCTGCCCTTCAACTTGGTTGACGGTGGCAACGGCGACGCATGGGTCGAAGCAAAGGGCGAGAAGTACAGCCCCTCCCAGATCTCGGCCTTTATTCTGGGCAAGATGAAAGAGACCGCCGAAAGCTATCTCGGTGAAGAAGTGACCCAAGCGGTCATCACCGTTCCGGCCTACTTCAACGACGCACAGCGTCAGGCGACCAAGGACGCGGGCAAGATTGCCGGTCTTGAGGTTCTCCGGATTATCAACGAGCCGACCGCGGCCGCTCTGGCCTATGGCCTCGACAAGACCGAAACCCACACGATTGCGGTCTATGACCTCGGCGGCGGTACCTTCGACGTGACCATCCTCGAGATCGACGACGGCCTCTTTGAAGTGAAATCCACCAACGGTGATACGTTCCTCGGCGGTGAAGACTTCGACATGCGGATCGTCAACTACCTCGCCGAAGAGTTCAAGAAAGAGCACGGCGTTGATCTGACGAAGGACAAGATGGCTCTGCAGCGCCTCAAGGAAGCTGCCGAGAAGGCGAAGATTGAGCTTTCGTCTTCCAGCCAGACTGAGATCAACCAGCCCTTCATCTCGATGGACCCCAACAGCGGTCAGCCGCTTCACATGGTGATGAAGCTGACCCGTGCGAAGCTGGAAAGCCTCGTTGGCGATCTTATCAAATCTTCGCTGAAGCCTTGTCAGGCTGCGCTCAAGGATGCCGGGATCTCCGCAAACGACGTGGACGAAGTGGTTCTCGTGGGCGGCATGACGCGGATGCCGCGGGTTGTCGAAGAGGTCACCAAGTTCTTCGGGAAAGAGCCGCACAAAGGCGTCAACCCCGATGAAGTGGTTGCCATGGGTGCCGCGATTCAGGCGGGCGTTCTGCAGGGCGACGTGAAGGATGTGGTCCTTCTCGATGTAACCCCTCTCTCGCTCGGGATTGAAACGCTTGGCGGTGTCTTCACCCGTCTGATCGACCGGAACACGACCATCCCGACGAAGAAGTCGCAGGTGTTCTCGACCGCCGAAGACAACCAGAGCGCAGTGACGATCCGGGTTTTCCAAGGCGAGCGTGAAATGGCCGCCGACAACAAGATGCTCGGTCAGTTCAACCTCGAAGATATCCCGCCATCGCCACGCGGCATGCCTCAGATCGAAGTGACCTTCGACATCGATGCCAACGGTATCGTTTCCGTCGGCGCCTCCGACAAGGGCACGGGCCGTGAGCAGAAGATCACGATTCAAGCTTCGGGCGGGCTGTCCGACGCCGATATCGAGAAGATGGTGAAGGAAGCCGAAGAAAACGCAGAGGCCGACAAGGCTCGCCGGGATCTCGTGGAAGCCAAGAACCAAGCCGAGAGCCTCATCCACTCGACTGAGAAATCGATGGAAGAGCACTCCGACAAGGTCGATCCTTCCACCATTGAAGCCATCGAGCTTGCGATCTCTGCCCTCAAAGAGGTGATGGAGAAGGAAGATGCCGACAAGATCAAATCCGGCATCCAGAACGTGACCGAAGCGGCCATGAAACTTGGCGAGGCGATCTATAAGACGAGCCAGGAAGAGAGTGCCACCGACGAGGATGGTCCAGAGGAAGTTCGGACGCCGGGCGACGATGACATCGTCGATGCGGATTTCGAAGACCTCGGCGACGACAAGCGCGCCTGATCATCATCCGGAACCTGATGATTGGGGCCGGTCCGGGCACCGGGCCGGCCTTAATCGTTCCGATAGGGGGATAAACCCATGGCAAAACGCGACTATTACGAGGTTCTCGGTGTTTCTAAGGGGGCCTCGGCAGACGAAATAAAGAAGGGGTATCGCACGAAGGCGAAGGAGTTGCACCCGGATCGCAATTCCGACAACCCCGACGCCGAGGCACAATTCAAGGAGGCCAACGAGGCCTACGAAGTGCTGAAAGACGCCGACAAGAAGGCCGCATATGACCGTTTCGGCCATGCGGCGTTTGAGGGCGGCATGGGCGGCGGCGGACGGCCCGGCGGCGGCATGGGCGGAGCCGGCCAAGGCGACTTTGCCTCCGCATTCTCAGACGTGTTCGACGACCTCTTCGGCGACTTCATGGGAGGCCGTCAGGGCGGCGGATCAGCGCGTCAGCGCGCGGCTCGCGGGGCTGACCTGCGTTATAACCTCCGTATTAGCCTTGAAGAGGCATTCAGTGGCCACAAGCGCTCGATCAACGTGCCGACCTCAGTCGCCTGCAACTCTTGCAAGGGTTCGGGCGCGGAAGGCGGAGCGGAACCGACCACCTGTCCGACTTGCGCGGGGATGGGGAAGGTACGCGCTCAACAGGGTTTCTTCACCGTAGAGCGTACCTGCCCGACCTGTTCCGGACTTGGACAAACCATCTCGAACCCCTGCCAGGCTTGTGGCGGCGCCGGGCGCGTACACAATGATCGCGCGCTCTCTGTGAATATCCCTGCCGGGGTTGAGACAGGAACCCGTATACGTCTTGCCGGTGAAGGCGAGGCCGGCCTGAGGGGCGGGCCGTCGGGCGATCTTTATATCTTCGTCGAAGTCGGCCCGCACAAGCTCTTTGAGCGCGACGGCAACGATCTGCACTGTCGCGTGCCGGTCAGCATGGCAACCGCCGCGCTCGGCGGGGACATCGAGGTGCCTACGATCGACGGAGGCCGCTCAAGGGTGAAGATTCCGGCGGGCAGTCAGTCCGGGCGGCAAATGCGTCTGCGGGGCAAGGGAATGCCCGCGCTGCGTGGCGGAGCGAGAGGCGATATGTTTATCGAACTGGCAGTCGAGACACCAGTCAACCTGACCGGTCGGCAGCGTGAATTGCTGCGTGATTTCGATTCCATGAGCGCTGACAACAGTCCTGAGAGTTCGTCTTTCTTTAGCTCGGTCAAGAGCTTCTGGGATTCCATGAAGAGCTGATACCATCGCCGCCTGCTACTTGCGGGCGGCGAACATATCTCCTCTCTCACCTCTATCTTTCCCCATCATTAACCAATTTTTCATGCTGTAAACGGCATCGTGCATAGCATGAAAAAGTTCTTCAATTTCGCCGAAGTTCCCATGTCGTTCTTTTCGAATGATGAGGTCCGTGTGACGAAATCGAAGGGCAAAAGCGACAGCGCCTCAAAGCTGCCATCCTATATCAAGGATCATCGCGCCAGGCTCAGAGAGCGCTTTCTCAATGGCGGAGCGAATGCACTTCCCGACTACGAGCTTCTGGAACTCATGCTGTTCCGCGCGATCCCTCGGCGGGATGTCAAACCGCTTGCTCGGCACCTGCTCGAAGTGTTCGGTGACTTCAACGGCGTCCTGTCTGCCCCGCCCTCTCGTTTGCTGAAAGTGAGCGGTGTGGGGCCTGCGGTGGTTTGCGAACTCAAAGTGGTTGAAGCGGCGGCGCACCGGCTGTCACGATCCCGCGTTATGGAACGCCACGCCGTCAGCAGTTGGCAGGCTCTGATAGACTATTGCCACGCCACCATGGCGCATCGCGAAACGGAACAATTCCGCATTCTCTTTCTGGACAAGAAGAACGTCGTGATCGCCGATGAAGAACAGGCGCAAGGCACGGTCGACCACGTGCCGGTCTATCCCCGCGAGGTGGTCAAGCGGGCGCTCGAACTCAACGCCTCGGCGTTGATCCTCGTGCATAACCACCCGTCTGGAGATCCTACGCCCTCGGATGCCGATATCACCATGACGAACCAGATTCTGGACGCCGCGGAAGTCATGGGCATCACGCTCCATGATCACCTCATCATCGGCAAGTCCCGCGAGCTCAGCTTTCGGTCCGAAGGCTATCTTTAATTCACCACCCAGCGGTACCTGAATGATACTCACCGGGCGGGAGGTATCCGCATAGATACTCAATACGTCCTCGTCCAAAGGCAGAAATGATTTTGGGGGTGAACGCTGTGAGCCCCACCTAGATCGCACCGGCAAGACCCAGCGAAAGCCCTGCCCGCGAATTGCGGAGCCCCGTCTGAGGCCCCGCTACCGTCCTGCGGGAACAGTTGGCGGATTAGGCCAACCGCCCATGACAATGCTTGAATTTCTTACCGGAGCCGCAGGGGCAAAGCTCGTTCCGGCCGGGATTACCCCATGTTGTGGGGTCGTTTTCGTCAAACCCCGCCGCAGCAGCCTCTGCGACAGGAACTGCATCGCCGGGATCCTTCGCCGCGGCTTCGAACTGAGCCTGCTGGGCACGGAGTTGGTCCATCATCCGCTGCTGCTCTTCTTCGGTCATCGGGCGGATCTGCGCGATCTGCTGGGTAACCTGCTCACGGAGTGAATCGAGCATACTCTCGAAGAGTTGGAAGGCTTCTGTCTTGTACTCGTTGAGCGGATCGCGTTGTGCATACCCTCGGAAGCCCACGACAGAGCGGAGATGCTCCAGTGTCAGCAGATGCTCGCGCCATTTCTGGTCGATCGTCTGGAGAATGATCTGCTTTTCGATGTTGCGCATCGTTTCCGGCCCAAAGGCCGCAGCCTTCTCGGCGAGCATCTCATCCGAGGCCTCGGTCAGGCGCTCGGCAATGATCTCATCATCGACACCATCCTCCTTGGCCCAGGCAATGATCGGCACATCAAGACCCAGTTTCTCAATGCAGGCGGCATAGAACCCTTCGGTATCCCACTGATCCGCATAGGTCTTTGGCGGCATGTAGGTTTCAATCAGGTCGTCTATCACCTGATCGCGCATGTCTGTCACGATCTCTGTGAGGTTGTCGGCCTCCATGATGTCACGTCGTTGGCTGAAGACCACCTTGCGCTGGTCATTCATCACATCGTCGAACTTCAGGAGTTGCTTGCGAATGTCGAAGTTGCGCCCCTCGACCTTCGCCTGCGCTCGTTCCAGAGACTTGTTCACCCACGGGTGCACGATGGCTTCGCCTTCCTTGAGCCCCAAAGACGAGAGCACCTTGTCGAGCCGCTCGGACCCGAAGATACGCATCAGATCATCTTCAAGGGACAGGAAGAAGGCGGAGCGCCCCGGATCCCCCTGACGCCCCGAACGACCGCGAAGCTGGTTGTCGATGCGGCGGGATTCATGGCGTTCCGTGGCCAGTACGAAAAGCCCGCCTGCCTCAAGCACACGCGCTTTTTCATCTGCATGCTCTGCCTCGATACGGGCGCGGATCTCGTCCGGGTTCGCCTCGGGATCGGCCCCGAGCGCGTCGAAGACCTTCATCTCGACATTGCCGCCCAGTTGAATGTCTGTTCCGCGGCCTGCCATGTTGGTGGCGATGGTAACGGCGCCGATCTTGCCGGCTTCCGCGACGATCTCTGCTTCTTTCTCATGCTGACGTGCATTGAGAACATTGTGCGGCACACCCGCATCGGTCAGCAATTTCGAGAGGGACTCGGATTTCTCAATGGAGGTCGTGCCCACCAGAACCGGCTGACCCTTTGCATTGGCTTCCTTGATCGCCTCAACAATCGCCTCGTACTTTTCACGGCCTGTACGATACACCGCGTCATCTTCGTCCTTGCGGGCGATGGGGCGGTTGGTGGGCACTTCGACCACACCCAGCCCGTAGATCTCGGAGAATTCCTCAGCTTCGGTAGAGGCAGTCCCGGTCATACCGGCGAGCTTGTTGTAGAGGCGGAAATAGTTCTGGAAGGTGACAGAGGCGAGAGTCACGTTCTCGGGCTGGATGGTGCAGCTTTCTTTCGCTTCGATTGCTTGGTGCAACCCATCCGACAAGCGCCGACCCGACATCATCCGCCCGGTGAATTCATCAATGAGCACGACGTCATCACCCCGGACGATGTAATCCTTGTCCTTCTGGAACAGCTTGTGCGCGCGAAGACCCTGGTTCACGTGGTGAACGATGGTCGTGCTTTCGGGATCATAGAGGCTCTGCTCTTCTGGCAGGAGGCCGCGGGCATGCAGTTGTTGTTCGAGAAACTCGTTGCCGTCATCGGTAAACGTGACGTTCCGGGTCTTCTCATCAATCGCGTAGTGTTCTTCTGTCAGCTCGGGAATGAGGCGATCAACCGAGACATAGAGTTCACTGCGATCCTGCGCGGGGCCGGAAATGATAAGCGGCGTTCGGGCCTCATCGATCAGGATCGAATCCACCTCGTCGACAATCGCGAAATTGTGCCCGCGCTGCGCCATATCCGACAGCTTGGATTTCATATTGTCGCGCAGATAGTCGAAACCAAGCTCATTGTTCGTGGCATAGGTAATGTCTGAGGCATAGGCCTCGGCCTTCTCTGCCGCTGGTTGCTGCGGATAGACGACACCTGTTGTGAGTCCGAGCGCGGCATAGACCTTGCTCATCCACTCCGCATCGCGCTTGGCGAGATAGTCGTTGACCGTGACGATATGCACGCCCTTACCGCTCAGCGCATTGAGATATGCGGGGAAAGTCGCGACGAGGGTCTTGCCCTCCCCGGTCTTCATCTCCGCGATATTTCCCTGGTGCAGGAAGATACCGCCCATGAGCTGCACGTCAAAGGCGCGAAGGCCAAGCGCTCTGCGGGCTCCTTCACGGCAGTTGGCAAAGGCTTCGGGCAACAGATCATCAAGGCTCTCGCCGCCTTCGATCCGCTTGCGAAACTCTTCGGTCTTGGCTTTCAGGCCGTCGTCGTCAAGCGCCGCGAATTCCGGCTCCAGAGCGTTGATCTGTTCGACCAGCGGGCGGGTGACCTTTACTTTGCGGTCGTTCGGCGTGCCGAACACCTTTCTGGTCAGCGTTCCGATACCCAGCATACTGTCTCCGCCCCAATGTCTTCCGGCTATTACAAAGTCGTGTCCGGCATCTGCTTGCTTGGAAGGAGTGCGCCCCATAGAAAAGGTCGCAAGCGGCCCCAAGCTGCCCGACTTGAGCGATGTAAGGGGCCTGCATATGAGTGTCAACGCCGTGCACCCTGTATGGCCTGAAACCCGAAGAGGACGTCCCGCATGAATTTCCCCCGCAGCCTGACTGCCGCATTGCTGTCAGCGACCCTGCTTTCGACCGCTGTGAGCGCTCAGGATGAGCAAAGCGAAGCTCCGGATGCGAACACCGTCGTGGCTAAAGTTGGCGAGACAGAAATCACACTCGGCCACATGGTCTTGCTGCACGCGCGCCTTCCCGACCAGTATCGCGAACTTCCCGGGAACGTGCTGTTCCAAGGCATTCTCGACCAGTTGGTGCAACAGGCCCTGCTGGCCCAGACCTTTGAGGGGGATCAGCCGGCCTTCGTCAAATTCTCACTTGAGAACGAAGAGCGCTCAATGCTGGCCAACGAAGTTGCCGAACGCATTATCGGCGAGGCCCTGACCGTGGAAGCCATCGAGGCGGCCTATCAATCGGAATACGTCGCCAATGGCGCGGCCCCGGAATACAACGCTTCGCACATCTTGCTCGAAACCGAAGAAGAGGCGCAGCAGGTCCGCGAGGAACTCGACGGCGGCGCCCAATTCGCCGAAGTGGCCCGGGCCCGATCCACTGGCCCGTCCGGTCCGAATGGCGGGAGCCTTGGCTGGTTCGGTAACGGCGCCATGGTCGAGCCGTTTCAGGAGGCCGTAAAAGCGCTCGCTCCCGGCGAAATCGGCGGGCCGATCCAAACTCAGTTCGGCTGGCATGTCATCATGCTCAATGAAACGCGCACCTCTGACGTACCGCCTCTCGAAAGCGTCCGGGCAAACATAATGGAGAAACTTCGTCAGGAGGCGCTCCAGAAAGGCCTCGACGAACTGCGCGAGTCGACAGAGGTTACCACGGAGGCAGCCGAGGGGATCGACCCTGCGTTGATCACGGACTACTCGCTGGTTGATAACTGATCTTTGACGGAGGTCTTCATGGCCAAATCCTTGCCTGTATCGCCGCTGGCACCGCCGCGGTTTCCTGACCTGCCGCAGATCGCCGGCGTCCGTTTCGCTTCGGTAGAGGCAGGGGTGCGCTACAAGGGCCGCAGGGACGTCATGCTTGCGGCCCTACAGCCCGGCACGGCCATTGCAGGCACCTTCACCCGGTCTGCGACCCGGTCCGCCCCTGTACTCGACTGTCAGGCCAAGCTGGGCCGTGCCAATGGAGACGGAGCGGCGATCCTCGTCAACGCAGGCAACGCCAATGCCTTTACCGGTACGCGCGGGGTCGAGGCCGTGGAGGACGTTACGGCCAGCGTGGCGCGCGAACTCGGCATTGCGCAGGACCGCGTCTTCACATCCTCTACCGGGGTCATCGGCGAGCTACTGAACGCCGAGCGTATCACCTGCCGACTGGCAGAGTTGCACGGCGGTCTCACGGCGGATGGCATCGCCGATGCTGCGCGCGCTATCATGACCACCGACACCTTTCCGAAAGGCGCCACCGCGGAGGTTACCCTTCCCGGCGGGACGGTGAAGATCGCGGGAATCGCAAAGGGCTCCGGAATGATTGCGCCGGATATGGCGACGATGCTCGTGTACATCTTCACGGATGCCGAGGTGCCACAACCTCTACTGCAGCAGATGCTATCGGACCTGACGGACCGGACTTTCAACTGCATCACCGTCGACAGCGACACTTCAACCTCTGACACCCTTATACTTGCGGCAACCGGTGCATCAGGTGTGGCCGTGGGTGAGAGCGAGGGTCCGTTCTGTGACGCACTGCACGGGGTGATGCTTGATCTTGCACAACAGGTCGTCCGCGACGGCGAAGGCGCGACCAAGTTCGTCGAAATTCAGGTTTCCGGAGCGGCCTCCCCGTCCGATGCCAAGACCCATGCCATGGCGATCGCCAATTCCCCGCTCGTAAAGACCGCAATCGCCGGACAGGACCCCAACTGGGGCCGCGTTGTGATGGCAATCGGCAAATCCGGCGCAGCCGCAGATCGCGACCTTCTGTCCATCTGGTTCGGCGATACGTTGATCGCGGAAAAGGGCTGGGTTTCACCTGAGTATCAAGAGGCCGATGCAGCGGCGCACATGAAGGAACAAAATATCCTGATACGTGTCGATCTCGGGCTTGGGGACGGGTCCGCGACGGTTTGGACCTGCGATCTGACCCACGGATATATCGATATCAACGCGGACTACCGCTCGTGAAAACGGTGCTCGTCTCGGCGGTCGCCCTGATCGACGCGGACGGGCGCGTCCTGATCGCGCAGCGCCCCGAGGGAAAGTCCATGGCCGGACTGTGGGAGTTCCCCGGGGGTAAGGTAGAGGCGGACGAGACGCCGGAAGCGGCACTCATCCGAGAGTTGCATGAGGAGTTGGGGATCGAAACCTGGCAAAGTTGTCTCGCCCCGCTGACCTTCGCCAGTCACAGCTACGAATCGTTTCACCTTCTGATGCCTCTGTTCGCCTGTAGACGTTGGACCGGAACGCCGGTGCCACGCGAAAATCAGGTACTTAAATGGGCGTATGCGCAGGATCTGCGCAACTACCCCATGCCCCCCGCAGACATTCCCTTAATACCCGTTTTACGCGACTGGCTTTGATAGGCGGAAAACCGCTGCTATATGCAACTTGCCATTTATTTCACCCGAAAGTCTGAATTTTAAACTTAACGTTACCGGTCCATGAATATTAAGTAACATCATGCGGCAAGGCGCACAGGGGAAAACAATGGTCAAGACAATCGCAATCGGAACATGTGTCTCGGTCCAGGGACTTCTGGTGAGATCACTGGATAACGGAAATATCGTCGTTCGTGTGGGGTCTAGGCTCTATACTGGTCGCCCAGTCGCGACCGCGAAAGCAGCCTGAAGAAAATAGGCAACGACCTGACTCCGGTACTCACTCGCTGCCGGAACGAATAATGGGTTCAGTCCGCGCTAAATTCAACAAAAAGGGGATGGCACATCACATGCCATCCCCTTTTTCTTTTCGTCGCCAGGAGGATCAGTCGAGCGCGCGCTCGACCTCCTGCCGCTCAAAGATCTCGATGACATCGTTGGGACGAATATCATCGTAGTTCTCGAACGCCATCCCGCATTCCTGACCTGACTGCACTTCGGCAACCTCATCCTTGAAGCGCTTGAGCGTCTTGAGCGTGCCCTCGTGGACAACCACATCGTCGCGGAGCAGGCGAACGCCCGCTGAACGACGTGCGACACCCTCGGTGACCAGACACCCTGCGACCTTGCCGACGTTGGAGACCTTGAAGACCTCCTTGATCTGCGCATAGCCGATGAATGTCTCGCGGATCTCCGCAGAGAGTAGGCCGGAAGCCGCAGCTTTCACGTCGTCTACGAGGTCATAGATGACGCTGTAGTAGCGGATCTCCACACCCTTCTGGTTCGCAGTATTCCGCGCGGATGCGTTGGCACGTACGTTGAAGCCGATGACTGGCGCTCCGGACGCTTCAGCAAGGCCGACATCGGTTTCCGTGATCGCGCCAACACCATAGTGCAGCACGCGCACGCGCACCTCGTCATTGCCGATCTTCTCCATCGCTTGGACGATCGCCTCGGCGGAACCTTGAACGTCAGCTTTAACCAGAATTGGCAATTCCTTGACGTTCTCGTCTTCCTTGGCCTTCGCAAGCAACTGATCCAGCGTGGTCGCCGCACCTGCAGCAGCGCGTTTGTCTTTCGCCGCCTGCTCACGATAGTTCGCAATCTCGCGCGCCTGCGCTTCTGTCTCGACCACGTTGAGCACGTCGCCCGCTTCCGGCGTCCCGTTGAGGCCAAGAACCTCCACAGGTACCGAAGGACCGGCTTCTTTTACCCGCTCGCCACGATCGTTCATCAGAGCGCGAACCTTACCCCATTGCTCGCCCACGACGAAGATATCGCCTTGGCGAAGGGTGCCGCGCTGAACCAGTACCGTCGCGACGGGACCCCGGCCAACGTCAAGCTGAGCTTCGATCACCGCGCCTTCGGCATTCCGACCCGGATTCGCCTTCAGCTCGAGGATTTCGGCCTGAAGCGCAATGGATTCGAGCAATTCATCAATGCCCTGCCCCGTCATCGCCGAGACTTCGACATCCTGAACATCACCCGACATCGCCTCCACGACCACTTCATGCTGAAGCAGCGCGGTACGGACCTTGTTGGGGTCAGCAGACGGTTTGTCGACCTTGTTGATCGCCACGATCATCGGCACTTGGGCCGCTTTCGCGTGGTTGATGGCTTCGATCGTCTGCGGCATGACAGCATCGTCCGCCGCCACGACCAGAACCACGATATCCGTCACCTGAGCACCGCGCGACCGCATCGACGTAAACGCCGCATGGCCCGGTGTGTCTAGGAACGTCAGGATGGAGCCGCTTTCGGTCTCAACCTGATAAGCACCGATATGCTGCGTGATGCCGCCGGCTTCGCCTGCAACGACCTTCGCGTTGCGAATCCTGTCCAGCAGCGAGGTCTTGCCGTGGTCAACGTGGCCCATGATCGTGATGACCGGGGGGCGCGGTGCCAGATCTTCGTCGTTGTCGACCTTGGATTCGATGACGTCTTCGACATCAGAATCAGAGACCCGCGTAACCCGGTGACCGAATTCCTCGATCACGAGTTCAGCAGTGTCTGCATCGATCGTCTGGTTCTGCGTGACCATTATACCGCTCTGCATGAGCGACTTCACGACGTCGGCCACCCGTTCCGCCATCCGGTTCGCGAGTTCGCCAACCGTGATCGCTTCGGGCAATTGCACGTCGCGGATAACCTTTTCGCGTTCCCGCGCTCCGCCCATGGCCTTCTGACGCGCACGCTCTTGCTTGCGCTTCATCGCGGCCAGAGATTTCTGGCGTCCACCTTCACCACCCGAAAGGGCTTGGTTCAGAGTGAGCTTGCCCGAACGGCGACCGGCATCTCCACCACGTTTGACACTGCGGCCACGCTCTTCGCGTTCACGCTCCGCCTTGCGGGGAGACGTTGGCGATGCGGAGGGCGCAGGCTTGGTTGCGCGCGGCGCGGACGGGGCTGCTGCTGCGGGTTCTTCCGCAGGGGCGGCCGCTCGCTTCGCAGCTTCCGCAGCCTCGCGAGCAACTCGCGCTTCTTCCTCGGCCTTGGCCTTGGCGCGCTCTTCCGCTTCGCGCTGTTCGCGCTCTTTCTGTTCGTGCTCGGCACGGCGGCGCTCGCGGTCTTCCGCGCGGGCCTTTTCATCGGCCGCGCGGGCCGCTTCTTCTTCGACTTCACGCGCCTTGGCAGCCTGAAGCGCTTTCAGACGGCGCTCCATTTCCGCGTCGGTGATTCCAGCGGGCCGATTCGAAGGATTGCCTGCAGGGCTACCACCGCGACCACCTTGGCCAGGTTTGCCCGCCGCGGCTTTCGGCACCACGACACGCTTGCGCTTGGTCTCCACTACGACGTTCTTGGTGCGGCCATGGCTGAAGCTCTGCTTCACGTTCCCGGAACGGGGACCGCGCAGACCCAATGTTTTCTTGCCGTCGTTATCGCTCATCTAGTCGTCTTACCCTTTCCGGCGGGCGTTTTCCCGCCGTCAATATCGCGCAGGCCCTTAAGTCTTGCGGCTTCCTCTACAACACGAGAGGCCAGACCGCCAGACGCAAGCGCGCCATGTATCACAGTTTCACGTCCAAAAGCCAATCCAAGCTCCTGAGCCGTGAGCCAACCAACGTAGCGCCCCCCCTGGGGAGTGCTGAGCCGGGTCTTGCCCCGCTCCGAGCCGTCGCTGGCCTGTAGTAGGATCCGTGCCTGTCCCTTGCCGAGCCAGTCCTTCACCTTTTCGTATCCAGCCACAGCAGCGCCCGATTTGCGCGCCATGCTGACCAATTCGACAACCCGGTGCGCCAACTGGCGTTCCACCTCGTCAACAATCCCATCCGGAATCGTGACGGGTTGACGGGCTGCGCGGGCAAAGAGTTTCTTCTCTACCGCTTGTTTCAGGGCCGCGCGTTCAGACGCGACCCATATGCCACGTCCGGGCAATTTACCCCGGACATCGGGCACGATCTGATTGTCGGGCCCCACCACAAACCGGATCAGATCCGACGCAGGACGCACCTCGCCCGTAGCGATGCATTTCCGCTCCGGACCATCAGCCCGCTCGTCTCGCGCGCCTCCACGGCTCATATCCGCCTCGCTCAGTCCTCTGCCTCTACGGCATCTTCTTCTTCGGATTCGGCACCTTCGGCTTCAAGCTCGGAAGGATCGACCCAGCCAAGACTGACACGCGCCGTCATGACCATGTTCTGAGCTTCGGCAAGCGAAACGTCGAACTTTTCCAGAATGCCATCATCCTTGACCCGCTCGCCATCGACCGTTGTCCAGCCGCCGGCAAGTTCCCAATCGGCGCAGGTGGCGAAGTCCTCGATGGATTTGATCCCATCCTCGGCCAACGCTTCCACCATTTGGGGTGTCAGCCCCTCGAATTCAATAAGACTGTCCTCTACGCCAAGCTCACGTGCCTTGTCGAGGGCAGCCTTTGCCTGTGCCTCGAGGATATCGCGGGCGCGGGCCTGAAGCTCGCTTGCGGTGTCGTCGTCGACGCCGTCGATCACCAGCAGCTCGTCGACTTCGACATAGGCAACTTCTTCGAGGCTTGTGAAGCCTTCGGCCACCAGAAGTTGAGCAAAGAATTCGTCAAGGTCCAGCGTATCCATGAAGAGTTGTGTACGCTCTTCGAATTCCTTCTGGCGACGTGCCGATTCCTCTTCCTCGGTCATGATGTCGATATCGAGGTTGGTCAGTTGCGAGGCGAGCCGCACGTTCTGACCCCGGCGACCGATGGCAAGAGAAAGCTGCTCATCCGGCACGACCACCTCGATACGCTCAGCCTCTTCATCGAGGACCACCTTGGTGACCTCGGCAGGCTGCAGAGCGTTCACGAGGAAGGTCGGAACATCTTCATTCCATGGAATGATATCGATTTTCTCGCCCTGAAGCTCATTGACCACCGCCTGCACGCGGGAGCCGCGCATACCGACACACGCCCCGACCGGATCGATGGACCCGTCGTAGGAGATAACCGCGATCTTGGCGCGGCTTCCGGGGTCGCGCGCCACGGCCTTGATCTCGATGATGCCATCATAGATCTCGGGCACTTCCATCTTGAAGAGCTCGGACATGAATTCAGGCGCGGTACGAGAGAGGAAAATCTGGGGGCCGCGCGCCTCGCGGCGGACATCCTTGATGAAGCACCGAATACGGTCGTTCGGGCGATAGCTCTCGCGGCCGATCTTCTCGTTGCGGCGCAGTACGCCTTCGCCACGACCGATATCGACGATGACGTTGCCGTATTCCTCGCGCTTGACCACACCGTTGATGATGGTGCCGGCCCGATCCTTGAATTCCTCGTACTGACGGTCACGCTCTGCTTCGCGCACCTTCTGGAGAATCACCTGCTTCGCGGACTGCGCCGCGATTCGGCCCATTTCCACGGGCGGGATTTCCTCAACGTACTGATCCCCGACGCTCGGTTCAGCGAGGTACTGCTTCGCTTGCTCGACGGTCAGTTCGGCTTGATAGTTCTCAAGTGCCTCATCCTCGACGACCGTGCGCACACGGGTGAATTTCGCACGACCGGTCTTGCGGTCGATATCGACACGGATGTCCATTTCGCTGCCGTAGCGACTCTTGGCGGCCCGGGCGAGGCTTTCTTCCATGGCCTCGACCACAAGGCCGGGGTCGATCATCTTTTCTCGTGCGACGGCCTCGGCAGTCTGCAGAAGTTCCAACTGGTTAGCGGAAGTGATTGCCATGGGTCTTACTCCTCTTGCCCATCGATGATGGTCTGGATCTCGTCAAATTGCTTCTCGTCGACATTGCCCGCATCCTTGCGAGCGCGCAGAACATCGCGAATGAGGTCGTCAGTCAGGACCAGCTTGGCGTCTGAAAGCCAGTCGAACTGCAACCCGATGGTGCCTTCTTCGATCTCGATAAGAATTTCGCTGCCTTCGACTCCGGCCAGATTGCCCTTGAAGCGGCGGCGACCGTCGATCAAGTCGTGAGTCTCAATCTTGGTCTCATAGCCTTCCCAAGCCTCGAAATCCTTCAGCCGCGTGAGCGGCCGGTCGATTCCCGGGCTGGATACCTCAAGCGCATAGGGCTCCGAAATGGGGTCTTCGACGTCGAGCAGGGCGCTGACCGCCGTTGAAATCTCTCCGCAGTCGTCGACCTCGATTCCCCCGTCGGGGCGCTCGGCCATGATCTGCAGCACTGCGTTCTTTCCGCTCATGAGGCGAATCCGCACCAGTTCAAAGCCCAGCGCTTCGATCATCGGGGAAACGATCTCGGCCAGGCGCCGATCAATGGCGGTCTTGGCGATAAGGTCGGTCATCAGGACTCCGGACACAAAAAAACGGGCGCGCGGCCCGTCGATATTTCCCGGTGGAACATCCGCCCGAAGGGCCGACGCGCCGCTGTTGAGGGCGATATAGGCCCCCCGGCCCTAGACCGCAACCCCGAATCGCAGCGGCCCCGGCTCAGAGCCCGTGGTACTCCCTGAACCACTCGGCGAATTTTGCGACACCCTCTGGCACGGGCGTGCCCATCGCCACTCCCGTCAGATCCCGCAGAAGGGTCGTATCCGCCCAGGTCGCGGGCACATCGCCGGGCTGCATGTCCATCATGACCTTTTCGGCCTCCATCCCCAAGGTGGCTTCGAGCGACCCGATGAAATCCAGAAGCTGAACCGGTTCGGCATTGCCAATGTTGACGATCCGGTGCGGCGCGACAGGCGAGAGACTGTCCGCCTCCCCGACCGGTTGCCCCACCTTCGGGATGGCCTCCATCAGACGTTCTATTCCTTCGACCAGAT
Source organism: Poseidonocella pacifica (assembly GCF_900111875.1). Classification (GTDB taxonomy): domain Bacteria; phylum Pseudomonadota; class Alphaproteobacteria; order Rhodobacterales; family Rhodobacteraceae; genus Poseidonocella; species Poseidonocella pacifica. The sequence continues at coordinate 203,685 of NZ_FOJU01000005.1, read as the reverse complement.
CCTCCACATAGGTGAAATCGCGCCGCATATCGCCATGATTGAATACCCGGATAGGCTCCCCCCGCAGGATCGCATCCGCAAAGAGCGACGGCGCCATATCGGGCCGCCCCCACGTTCCGTAGACGGTGAAGAAACGAAAGAACGTCATCGGAATATCGTAGAGGTGGGCATAGGAATGCCCCATCGCCTCGGTGGCCTTCTTGGTTGCCGCATAGAACGACATTGGCGTGTCGGCCTTGTCGGTCTCCTTGTAGGGCATCTGCGTATTCGCGCCATAGACCGAGCTTGTCGATGCAATCAACAAATGCCGGACAGGGACCGCCCGGACCGCTTCGAGCAGGGCAAAGGTGCCTTGCAGGTTTGCCGCCATATATGTCGCCGGGGCTTCGATCGAGTAGCGCACGCCCGCTTGCGCAGCGAGATGAACCACCATGTCCGGCCGTTCCTCGACAAGCATTCCTCGAAGCAATCCCGGGGCCTCGATACGCGCACGCCGCGCCTTGTAGCCCGTGTGGGCAGAGAGGCGATCCTCCCGCGCTTTCTTCAGGGCGACATCGTAGTAGTCGGTAAGCGCATCGACGCCAATCACCTCATGCCCGGCGGACAAGAGCCGCAGCGACAGGTGATACCCGACGAAACCCGCAGAACCCGTGACTAGTACCTTCATCCGTCGCCCCCCGGCAATTCAATCCCGAGCTCCGTTGCTCGCCGCTCCAGAAAGCTTCCGCGCTCGATCCGTTCGAGCCATCCGTTCTTTCGCAAATTCGTTCCCCAAAGATGAATTCCGCAGGTCGTATCAGAGGCTATCGCCTGTTGCACCTCGTCATAGAGGCGGGCCTTGACCGTGAAGCGGTGCCGCGTTGAGGGCAAGGGTAGGAACTGCGCCACAGGGCCGACCTCGTCAAGCCCGCCATGGTGCCGGAGCGCATAGCGCAGCAATTTCGGACCCAGCGAGGGAAACGGCAATTCGGTCACCGGAACCGGCCGCCCCACTGCCTGCGCGTCGATGAGCTTGCGTTTCATCTGTGGCATAACCCACGGCGGTACCGGAGCGGGATCCTTGACGAAATCAAGTGCGAACTCCAAAGCCGCGCTGTCGTCGGGCAACCTGAGAACCGCGTTGCTCACTTCCGTGTCCGTCTGCCGCGCGCAGAGAAACCCGTTTATGGGCTGAAAGGGCCGAAGACAGAATTCGTCCGTATCGGCCCAGATCATCGCGGTTTTCTTCATCAGATGCAAACGAAAGATATCCGCATGCATCGCGGGTGAGCCATTGCGGTGAATGAGGATATCATCGTTTGGATAGATTTCCCTCGCATCCCGCACATCCACACCCGCCGGGACATGGCCGACGGGAAAATAGTGGAACAGCGTAGCGCTATGCCCCGCCGCCAGAAACGACGTCATACACAGCCGATCAAGAAAGCCGAGCGGCCCTCCGATCCAGAGGAATGCGATCTCCCGCAGGGCTTCGGTCATTGACGTATTCGGCGCACGACGCTGCGCGCGACGGCCTTGAGCGGCTCGCTTTCACCCTGCTGGGCGAAGTGATTTTCGAGCGCCTTCAAAACCGCCTCCCCTCCCCAGATCTTGCGCAACGAGACTCCGTCCCGCGCCCGAACCTGCCTGACGAAGCGGCGCGCGGGTCGTCTGCTGAAATCGAGAAAAGGCAGATTCATCTTGAACACCAACAGGGTATAGATCGACTGGTCGTGCCGGTGCTCCACAAATCCCGGATCGTTGGGCAGGTCGAGGACATTTTCATCGTCTGAGACGATGCGCCGATCCTCGTTGAACCGCTGCCATTGATCGAGCAATGCATAAGCCGCCGGGCTTTGGGTCCAGGCGCTCCACCCGACCTGAATTTGATGAGCGGTATGAAACTCCGGCTCGTCCCCCTCCATGAGGGAGAAGGCATCGCCTTTGGTCCAATCCCCGTTTGGGGCGTTGTAAAGCTGCATGCCCGCGATCATCCCCTCAGGAACCAACCGCGCCAATTGCGCGAGGCGGTCGGGGCGCGGAAACGGTACCGTGATCTTACGTTTGCCCGCGTCACTATAGAGCAAGACATCCTCAGGCCCGATCTGATCCAGCGCGCGGCGGATCACCCATGGCTTCCAGACCCAGTAACCTGCCCCCCTTGGCTCCCGAAGCAACTCCGCGTTGCGGGCCTCGAACGATGTCCCTGCATATACATCGGACGAGAGCGCATGGGCGTGATCCACTCCTCCCGCCAATGCCGCGTCACGCAGCGCGGACGCATTGGCGAAAAAATCCCGCCCGGCGCGCGTCGACCGGTTTCCGAAGGTAACGAGGTGCAGCTTCATCCCGCCGGGTCCGCGATGTCAAAGGCGGCCAAAAAGCGAGTTCTGACGGCAGGGCGCTCAGGCGGTGGCAGCTGTTTCATCAGTTGCCACAGGACGTAGAAAGGGGGGGCCTGTATGGCACACAAGCGCGCGAGGGCGTCGGCGCGGCGACCCCGACCAATATCCCGCGCTGCGGAAAAAGCGTGGAAGGCAGGGTGATCCGACAACTTGAGCGCAATACTCAAAGGCTCATCGGCAGCCGCCTCATCCCCCCGCGCCAGCGCGCATTGCGCCAGCCGTTTCATCAGCAGCGCGCGCTCCGGCGGCTCAAGCGCTTCGCCGGCTTCTGCCAAAGCTGCCTCCATTTCGGGGCCAATGCCACCGGGGCGCGAAAGCGCCACTAGTGATTGCGCCATCGGGCCATGCGCGGGCAACGATTGCATCGTCGCGAGAGCAAAGGGCGGAAGGGTCGTGCGACCTTGAAAAAACAGATCGCCCCAATCCAGTGTCATGGCCATCTGCCAGTTCAGCGGCCGAGCGCCATCCAGAAAACGCGTCTCCAGGGCCGGAAGCTGGGCCGTGAGGGCAGGAATCCCGCGGGGAAGGCGCTGTTGCTCGTCGTAAGGCAAAAGGGTCGTCGGCGGACAGTCGTACCCCCCCGCGCCAAGCGGCGCAGCAAGGCGCCGCGCGAGCAGGTCAAGCGGGCCGAGGCGATGCTGGAGAAAGATCAGCCGGGCGAGCGATCGGACTGCGTCTCCTTCCGCCTCCGCGCCCGCGAAACCGATTGCAGCCAGCGCCTCATCTCGGACGACATGCTTTACCGATGCGGCCTTGGCGAACTGGGTCGGGCGAACGGGCCGGTTGCGCCGTGCGGCCGCCGCCACCTGCAGGAGCAACGCGTCGTTCCCCGCCGCGATCGCGTCCGGCACGAGGCCACGGGTCAGATGGGGCACGTCATGCCCCGCCTCAACAACCCCGACCTGCAATGCGCGGGCCTCCTCAATGTGCCCGTTCGCCTCCAACACATCCATCGCGCCGTGCGCCGCCTGCCCATAGTCCTCAAGGGTGAGAAAGGCCTGTGGCCCGGTGCGGACGCGCTCCAACATCCGCGTTTCGGCGGTTTGCCGCAGGGCCTCGGGCATATCATCCGGCAAGGCACACTTTCGCGCCCCACCCATCAAGGCCGCCGCCGAGGAGAACGCGCTCGTCGCGGCGGCCAGCACCAAATCGCACCGCGCAATTGCCAGAAGTTCGACAACGTCGCGCTGCGCAGCGGAAAGAGAGGGGTCGAGCGCGGATGCGGCAGCAACGACACCGTGGCGCTCCGCGAAGCGTTGCGCTGTGGCAGGGGTGTCGGTGAACAGCAGGTAAGGCGCCGTGGGGTCCGCTTCGATCATCACGTCGTAATATTCGTCCGCGACATACTTTTGCGGCCAATACCGCCGCGACCACCGGCCCGGTTCGATCAGATCCCCTCGGCGTACGTGCAGCGCCACAGCGCGATCGCCCTCTTCTGGCACGAGCGCATCGACAGCATCCCGGATCCTCTTTGAAAAGGGCAGTTTCCGGCTGGTCTCTATAAAGGCCTGCGCGGCTGCGCGTTCTGTGGAACCGAAGGGCAAGGCCCCCGCAGCCGACTCCACAAGAAGCAGGCCGCCCGAGGCAATTTTTGCCGCATGCTCCGCCAAAGGCGTCTCAGCCAAGACAGGCACCGCACGGGATAACAACGCCTCGATTTCGTCTGGATCACGGACAAAATACTGTTCAACAAACTCGGGTGCGAAAAATTCCTCGGGCGCTGCAAGTTCTTGTGCATAGCGCCCGACAGGCCAGAGAATCCGCAAGGGTGCATCAACAAGTTCGGCCAACCGCATCGCATTGATCATGCTCCGCAGCCGCCCACCAAGCCGGTCCCTGCGAAAGGCAAGTATCGCGCCACGATCAGTCATCAAGCTCATCCCCTGCGGTAACCCCTCCGACAAGTTGGTACGACAGCAAATCCCCGATCTCCGCCGGATCGCGCACCAATGCCCGCACTCCCCGCAACGCGGCGGCAATCGCGGTGGCATCGTCCGGAACCTTCACGGAGCCGTGCTCAACCTCCACGAACCTGATCTGCGATCCCACCGGAGCCTGCGCGATACGAGGCAGATCGCTCGGATGGACGGTTCCTATCCGGGGATAACCCCCAATCGTCTGGCATTCCGCGAGCAGGACAAAGGGCGTGCCGTCACCCGTAATCTGAATGTCCCCGGGGATGATCACATCGGACACGACCTCAATGCGGTGCTCTGACCAAGGCCGCGCCCCCGCCCGCAGCTCTGTGGCTTGCCGATTGGTTCGCGGCCCGACGACAAAAGTCGCGCCCAGGATCGCGCGCCGGATTTCAGGGGGGAAAAGCGCTGTTTGCGGACCGGGAAGCACCCGCACCTCTCCACCTCCAAAACGACCATCCGTGGTAAGTGTTCGGGAGGGCTGTCGCAGGCCCCCGTCGGCTCCAACGGGAAGTATATCGCCGGCGACAAGACGGTCCCCAAGCCCCGGGTGCGCGCTGCGACTCCCCAAAATCTTGGGAGTTTCAATCCCTCCCGCCGGAGTGAGATAGCCGTAAACCCCTGCGCGCGCGCCACCGATGCGAAGCGACTGGCCCGGCAGGAGCAGGTGCGTGGCATTCCACGCCGCCGGCGTGTCATCGATCGTGGCGGTCATCGACGCGCCGGTGAGGGCGATACGGCAAGGCGTATCCGTGCGGAACGCCCCCCCCAAACCGGCCATCTCCACCGCCGCGGGCAGTTCGCGCAAGCCCAAAAGCGCCGCAGCCTCGATCAACGCTTGTCGATCCGCAGTCCCACCGCGCGAGATGCCCAACGCCATGCACCCCGGCCGCCCGCCATCCTGCACCGAGACTTGTGGCCCAACGGTGTCGAGGTACAAAGTCATGACCGCTCGACAAGCTTTGCGCCGCCGAGGCCGGAATGATCACGCTCCTCGATCCCCGCCAGTGTCGCCCCATCCACCCGAATAAATCGCACAGCATCGCCCGTGCGCAGGGCAACCGGGTCATCCCGATCCCCTTGAAACGGCCGAAACGCAGTCCTCCCGATCTGTTTCCAGCCGGTCGGCGAAGGATTGGCGAAAAGCACGAGTTGGCGCAACGCGGTGACAAGGGCCCCTGCGGGAACTTCCGTCAATTCGCGCCGGCGCGGTTGGTCCCACGCGGGCGGAAGGAGGCCAAGGTAGGGTTGTCCGGGAGCGAAACCGATGGCGAGCACACGCACCTCCGTCGCCAGTACTTCAGCTATCGCCGCGTCCGGCGTCTGGCTCGTGGCCCGTGCGACCGCGCCAAGTTCCGGCGCATCGGCGGCTTCGAACGAGCAAGGTATCTCCCAGCAACGCTTGGCCGGGGGACGTCCGCGCGAATACCAGTCATCTGTTTCCAGAAGATCCGAGACATCCTTCCCGAATGCCTCGCCACGTGCAGGATCATACCGAAGATAGACCGAGGCGAGCGCGGGAACCACCTCCAACAACCCCGGAACATTGGCCACACGGGCCGCTTCTGCGAACCCCAGAACGGCGTCATTCGCCGCCTCAGAGAGGTGAAGTGCGAAACGAACGACAAGGCCGTCATGTCCAAGCGGAAGTACTTCGGGCCCCCGATCCGACATCTTGGTGCTCAGTCTTGTTTGCGGGCAAAGAGCGACATGATCCCGCCGTAGCGCCCCTTTGCCTTGCGTTGCTCGGAAACAACCAGATTAAAGAGCGCCCGATAGGCCTTGCTCGTCTCGACAAGCTCCTCATGGGGTCCAAACGCCACGAGCTTCCCGTCTTTCATCACCATGATCCGGTCAACCCATTCAAGAGTAGAGGGCCGGTGCGTAATAAACAGGATCGTACTGTCGCTTTCCTGACCAAGGGTGGCCCCCATGATCGCCCGCTCGTTTTCCCCGTCGAGCGCGCTGGTCGCTTCGTCGTAGATATAGACTTTGGCTTTCTTGACGAGCGCACGGGCAATACCGACGCGCTGCTTCTGCCCACCCGAAAGCGACTGACCGTTGGGTCCGACCTGTGTATCGAGGCCCTGCACCATCTTGTTGGCAAATTCGGTCACTGCGGCACGATTTGCGGCATCCTGAATCTCTTCTTCGGTAGCACCTTGCCGACCGTCAGAAAGGTTGTCTCTCAACGAGCCTTCGAAGAGAAAGACATCCTGCGAGATCAGCGCCACATGGCGGCGCAACTCAGCCTCCGGAACATCCGTGATATCGACGCCACCGATCAGAATTCGCCCCGACGTCGGAGGATAAAAGCCCTGCACGAGGTCCACCAACGTCGTCTTGCCCGCCCCGGAGCGCCCGACAATCGCCACCCGCTCCCCGGGCTTTATCTCGGCTGAAACGTTGTGAAGCGCCGGCGTCTCGGCGTCGTATTCAAAGCTCACATTCTCGAAGGTGATCGAGGGCGTCGCATGTTCGAGCGAACCGGTGCCCCGGCTTTCGTCGGGCATTGCCTTGTCGAGCATGTCGAACATCGTTTCCACATGGATAATGCTCTTTTGCAACTCCACCATCGTCTTGGAAACCCGCTCCGCAGGCTGATAGGCGAGAAGAAACGCGGTAATGAAGGCGGTGAACTCCCCCGGTGTTTTCCCCTCTGTCGTGGTCTGCCAGCTTGCGTAGATCACGAAAAGACCGATGCAGATCCCGCCCAGAACCTCCATGAGTGGCACCGTGGCCGAGGTGGCGCGGGCAATCTCGAACAGGCGTTTCTCCAGCGCTTCGATCGCGTCTGAGAACCGCTTGTAAGTCTTCTCCTCAAGCCCATAGGACTTGACCGTCTTGATCCCGTGGATCGCCTCAATTCCGGCCGCGCCAATCGTTCCCTGCAACTCGGCCTGAGCCTGAGCAAGCTTACGAACGCGCAGCGTGAGCCGATTGACCAGCAGGAAGATGGCGGGAAACAGGATCGCCGTAATCAGCGACATCATCGGATCCTGCCAGATCATCACCCCCACCAGCGCGACAAGGGTCAGCATATCGGTCAAAAATTTGCTGGTAAGCGCAATGATGATCGTTCCCGCAGACGTCCCATAAAGACCGATCTTGGCCATGTGGCGCGGGGCGGAAAGACCCGCGAAATCCTGTACGCTCTGGCGCAGAACCTTGTGAAAAATCTTGCGCTGATAAAAGGCGGCGACGCGGCGCTTGATCTGTACTGAAAGGATCGAATTGCAATATTGCGCAATCCCCTTGCCCAGTGAAATTCCGATGACCAACACTGCGACCCACCGGGCCGCTACGGCATCGTCCGCCACAAAGACATCGTTGACGATAAGCTTGGTCGACCAGGCCAGCGCCCCGGTGAAGCCTGCGACCGCGATCATGCAGATCAGGGCCGACGCGAACAGTTTCCACCTATCGGGGACCACCTCCTTCACGAGACGGATGATGGATTGCCGCGCTGCGGGTTCGGCCAACCGGCGCTGAGAGTCAGTCAATTCGGACGATTTGGTCATGCGTCGGGCTTTTATACCACGTTTGCGCCGGGGACTATGGGTCTTGTTCCCGGCGGCGGAAATCAAATTGCTTCGGGTCCGGAATAGCGGGCATCCAGTCCGAGGGAGGGGATACGAGCGCGCGCCTCGGCAACTTGCTCGGGGTCGATCTCCACCATGATCACTCCCGGTGCCTCGCCCCCGTCGGCCAGAACCTCCCCCCAGGGAGAAACCGCAAGCGAATGGCCGTATGTGCTGCGTTCCCGCCCGTGCGTTGCGGAATGCACCCCGGTTTGTGCCGGTGCCAAGACGTAGCTGCCGGTTTCGATCGCGCGGGCCCGAAGCAGGCTTTCCCAATGTGCCACGCCGGTAACGGGGGAGAATGCCGATGGCACAGCAAGAACCTCTGCGCCGGCCTGCGCGAGCGTTCGGTACAACGCCGGAAACCGCACGTCGTAGCAAATCGTCATTCCGAGAGCGACGTCACCGGCCTGGGCCAATACCGCGCGTTCACCCGGGCGATATCCGGCGGATTCCCGATAAGTCTCCGTCTCTGAGACAGCCACATCGAACATGTGGATCTTGTCGTAGCGGGCAGCGATCATTCCGTCAGGTGCGATGAGAAAGGAGCGGTTTGCAAACCTGCCGTCCGCATCGTCGGTCTTGAGCGCAAGGGACCCGATCAGTAGCCAGATCCCATGGGCTGCCGCAGCTTCACGCAGCCCCGCCAGCGTCGCATCCTCATCCTCGGGGCGCAGTACGTCATTCTGATGCGCGCGGCTCGACGACAGGCAATTTGTAACCTCGGGGGTGAGGACGAACGTTGCCCCTTGGGATGCGGCCCTCACCACCAAGTCCCGCGTGACGGGTAGGTTGGCAAGGGGATCGTCGGTCACGTTGAGTTGCAGCAACGCCGCGCGCATTTTGCTCAGCCCGCCAGCAACACGTCGAGTTTCCCCGCGCGGTCCAGTGCAAAGAGATCATCGCAACCGCCCACATGGGTATCGCCGACGAAAATCTGCGGAACAGTGCGGCCACCATTGGCCCGTTGAATCATTTCAGGTTTGCGATCTGGGTTCGCCAGCACATCCACCTCGGAGAAGCTGACGCCCTTATCGGTCAACAGGCGCTTGGCCGCGTGGCAGAAACCGCAGAGCGGCGATGTGTAGATTTCGACAGTTTGCATTTCTAAGTCCCGGTCTGGTGTGTCCCGAACAACTTAGGCATCCGGGGCCGCCCTTGCCAGTGACAGAACGCATACCCGCGCCGCGCCGCCGTCAAGGCAAGCCTCGGTCGCAGCAGTGAAGGTCGCGCCGCTGGTAAAGACATCGTCCACCAAAAGTACATCGCGTCCGGCAATGCGGTGTCGCCTGCGCGGGTGCAGCCCGATCCCCTTGTGAAGCCGCGCGAACCGTTCCTCCTGATCCATCCCCTTGAGGGGCGGTGTTCGCCGGGGCCGAATGAGAAGGTCGGGGCAATGCGAAAGCCCGGTCGCGGCGGCGATCCCGTCGGCGAGGAGCGCGGATTGGTTGAAGCGCCGTTTCAACAGACGGGTCCAGTGCAAGGGGATCGGCGCAATGAGCATATTGTGCGACAATATCCCGCGTGCCGCCCGCGCCATCCAGAGCGCAGCGCTTCGGGCGATGTCATCGCGGTCGCCGTGCTTCATCTGCAAGACCAACACACGCGCTTTGTCCTGATAGGCCAGCGCTGCGCGGCCGGCACTCCACGGCCTGGGCGTCGCATGGCATGCCTCGCAGGTGATCTCGTCTGCGCGCTCGCCCGGCCCGGCGCCTCCGGCAACCGCGACCCCGCAAAAATTGCACACCGCTCCTTCGATGAAGGGTGTCTCACTCCAGCAGGCGCTGCACAGGCCAAAATCGCTTTCGACAAGTGTCCCGCAACCCAGACACCGCGGCGGATAAACTGCACGTAAAGCCGTTTGAAGCATTCTCGTAACCCACCTATGTTCGCATGCCATGAGTGACACGCCCCGCCTGACCGATTTGAACGCGCTGACCCGAAACAGGGCCCGCGCCAGCGAGACTTTCCTGCAGCGCGAGGCCCGCGCGGAGGTGGAAGATCGCCTCGCCTTGGTTAACAGGCGCTTTACGCAAGCCGCCGTGGTGAGCGGATTTCCACAGGTTTGGGCAGAGGTCGTACCCGGCGCGCGCATGGTGCAGGAGACGGAGCTTCTAGACCTCCAAGAGGGTGCCCACGACCTTGTCGTCCATGCGCTTGGCCTGCATTGGTCGGGGGACCCTGTCGGCCAACTCATCCAATGCCGGCGCGCCCTGCGTCCCGATGGGTTGCTTCTTGCTGGGCTTTTGGGGGGGAATACGCTGCACGAACTGCGAACCTGCCTCTCTGAAGCAGAAGTGCGTGTTACCGGGGGCCTGTCGCCCCGGGTCGCCCCCATGGCAGAGATCCGCGATCTCGGCGGGTTGCTACAACGTGCGGGGGCCGCGCTTCCCGTGGCGGACACCGTACCTCTGGACATTCGCTATAAAAGCGCGCTCCACCTCATGCGAGACCTGCGCGCCATGGGCGAAGCCAACGCGCTGGAGGCACGGCTCCGCAGACCAACGCGGCGCGCGGTCTTGCTGGAAGCGGCAAGGATCTACGAAGAGAACTACCCTCACCCAGAGGGGGGCATTCGTGCCACGTTCGAGATGATCTTCCTCTCCGGATGGGCGCCGGACGGGACTCAGCCACAGCCCTTGCGCCCCGGAAGTGCGACAAAGCGACTTTCGGAGGCCCTTGGCACCGAGGAAATACCATTGGGCGATTGACCCACGTCGGAGCTTGGCTATCTCCGAACCAACCGATGCGAGAAGGGAAAATCATGCCGGACGCCAAAGACGCCACCTGCCCCGCTCACGCCCCCGCCGATCACCCAAAGATCCCCCGGGAAAAAGTGGGCATTCTTCTCGCCAATCTCGGCACGCCGGACAACTACGGGTACTGGGCGATGCGGCGCTATCTGAACGAGTTTCTGTCGGACCAGCGCGTGATCGACTACCCCGCCTGGAAATGGCAACCGATCCTGCAACTCATTGTGCTGACCAAACGGCCCTTTACCTCCGGCGCGGCCTACAAATCGATCTGGAACGAGGCGGCGAACGAAAGCCCCCTCATGACCATCACCAAGGACCAGACCCACGCGCTCCGCACCACCTTGACGGAGGCTTATGGCGATCGGGTCATGGTCGATTACTGCATGCGCTACGGCAATCCCTCCACGCGGTCCAAGGTTCGCGCGATGGTGGATGCCGGCTGCACCAAGATCCTCTTCTTTCCGCTCTATCCGCACTATGCGGGTGCGACCACGGCCACTGCGAATGACCAGTTTTTCCGCGCCTTGATGAAGGAAACATGGCAGCCGACAGCGCGGGTGGTGGACCCCTACTTTGAGGAACCGCTCTACATCGAAGCTCTCGCGCAATCAGTCGAGCAAGCCTATGCCAAGATCCCCGAGCGTCCCGATATCCTGCTGTGCTCCTATCACGGCGTGCCGGAACGGTACCTGATGGAGGGCGACCCCTATCACTGTCAGTGCCAGAAAACGACGCGTCTGCTGAAGGAGCGGCTCGGCTGGGCGGATACCGAGATCAAAACGACCTTTCAATCGAAGTTCGGCCCCGAGGAATGGCTCAAGCCCTATACGGTCGAAGAGGTGGCACGCCTTGCCAGAGACGAGGGCAAGAAAAAGATCGCGGTTTGCGCTCCCGCCTTTTCCGCCGATTGCATCGAAACGCTCGAAGAGATCAATGAAGAGATCAAGGAGAGCTTTGAACATGCGGGCGGTGAGCAATTCACCTATGTCCCCTGCCTCAATGACAATCCGGCGCATATCGCGGCGCTGACCAAGGTGATTAAAGACAATCTGGGTGGCTGGCTGGAGTAGGCTTGCGCCGGGAAACCCCTACTCTACGCCGGTTTTTGCAGACACGAGTTGCCTTCGCTGCAAGAGTTCTTTTTGGTTCGTCCAAAACCATTCACCCCGCGAATTGCCCCCCCTAAATCAGGCCGGGGTTTTGCGTAGTCCCTTGTTGGGATGGACGTCCGCTTTTGGAAAAACCTTTGCCCGGATACTGAAGACAACAAAGAAAAAGGCGGTGGGTTTGCCCACCGCCTTTTCCATTTTTCACTGTCCCGATGACTAATTAGTCAGCGGAAACCGCTGCTGCAACGAGCGCGATCAGGATCAGGGGAACGATCAGACCGGCACCCGAAGAAGACGCTTCCGTCTCTTCAACGATGACCGGTGCTTCCATGACCGGCTCGGCCATGGAACCTGCAAATGCGTGCGTGCCGGCTACGGAAAGTGCGGCTGCGAGAGCGAGTTTCTTCATGCTATCCTCCAGATATTCGTCTTGCGTCTTTTCAATAACGACGCAAGACCGAAAGGCTTACCTCGTACAGGTGGTTATGGCGCGATTCCAAGCGAAAGCAAATGTAACTTGCGTCAACCTGCATCACGCCTGCGCGCTTGTCGTCAAATTAGCAACACCTGCGCTCCGTTATCCACCATCGCAAAAAGCTGAGCGATATGCTCGTTGTAGAGGCCGATGCAGCCGTTCGAGGACCGTCGCCCGATCTTGCGCGTGTCGTGCGTGCCGTGGATGCGGTAATATTTCCAATCAAGGTAAAGCGCATGTGTCCCCAGCGGGTTTTCCGGGCCGGGCGGCACGAAATCGGGCCATTCGGGGTTTCGCTGCTTCATCGCCGGTGTCGGTGCCCAGCTTGGGCCCTCGACCTTGCGGATCACGCTGGTACGTCCGCGGCGCGTAAGATCCTCGGTCGCCGGAACGGACGTTGGGTAAAGGCGATAGATGCTCTCATCCTCCGACCAGTAGTGCAGCGCCCGCGAGGTGATATCGACAAGAATCGCGCCGTTGTTCAACGAGTTGAAATAGGGTCGCCAGTCCAGGGTTCGGAAGCTGGAGATGTTGCGACGGACAGAACCGCCAAGGTCACGCTCCATTTCCACCGTGCCCGCGCCGTTCACGTCCTGCGCGATAAGCGGCGTTCCAAGGGCGGCGGCGCCGGCCCCGAGGAAACCCCGCCGGCTGAAGTCTGAAGTGCTGCGCACTGTCATTGTCTTGCTCCACGTCTGAAAAACAGAGATCAAGGTTGGATATATGGCGCGAATGCCGCTCCGGCAAATCAAACTGCTGCGATAGGGTCACATCTTACGATGTCATTTGATTCCCCGCCCTCCTCGGACTAGGTGTTTCGCCGCACATCATTACGGAGTTTCCGAGTATGCTGACCCGCCGACTGACGATCCTTTTCGTGGCCATGCTCGGCCTCGCCGCTTGTGCGACGACAACGCAACCGACCATCGGCCCGGATGGCAAGCCCCTGCCCCGCGTCTATCGCATCAGCTCTGGGAGCGAGGCAGAGATCCAGTACCGCATGCTGGACGCTGTCAACGCCCTCAGGGCGCAGACTGGTGGCGCCCCTCTGCAACTGAACGCCGAGCTCAATGCAGCGGCGGAGACACATTCCCGCGACATGGCCCGCCAGAACCGCCCTTGGCACTTTGGCTCCGACGGCTCCTCCCCGATCGACCGGGTACGCCGTGCGGGCTACAACGGGACCTTGGTGGGGGAAACCCTCTCGGAAACCTACGAGACCGAGTTGGAAACCCTCGCCGCATGGATGGAAGAGGAAGGTCCGCGGCGCGTGATCCTGGACCAACGCGCGACGGACATGGGCTTTGCCTGGCTGCAGGAGCAGAACGGCAAGATCTGGTGGACGCTCACGATTGGTGCCGCGGGATCGGGTTTTGGCCCGGTCGCAAGCGCCGATACGGACGATTTCACAGGACGGATTTCCTCCGTCCTGCAGTGACGATAGCTCAGGGATAGATGTCTACGGGCGTTCCGTCGCGAACCATGGCGTAGACCTCTTCCATTTCCTTGTCGGAAATCGCTATGCATCCCGCTGTCCAATCACGGCCTTTGCCCCGGTTGGCCGGCGTGGTGCCGTGGATGAAAATATCGCCGCCCGGCGATTTCCCCATGGCTCGCGCCGCGGCAACATCCGCCTCGTTTGGATATGAAATCCCGATGGACAGGTGGAAAGCGCTGTTGGGGTTGCGCCGATCGATCAGGTAGCGCCCCTCAGGGGTGCGCCCGTCGCCTTCGATCCGCTTGTGACCGCGCGGGGCAAAGCCAAGATCGACATCATGGGACGCAAGGACCTTGTCATGATGGAAGAGGTACATCTTCCGTTCGTTCTTGAATATGACGACCCGCGTGACCTCCGGGCCATCATACGTCTTGAATTTCGTGGCACAGCCCGAAAGCGTCAATCCAATGACGACGACGAGCATCCAACCAAGGATACGCATAAACCTGCTCACTTCTGCTCAATTTTTTTCTTTGCGTCATTAGTACCGCAAAGCGAATACGAGCAACAGTGTTTGTGCACTCAGACGGGTCGGGAAAACGCGGCGGCAAGCTCCACGTGCGGAGACCACCGAAACTGATCTACCACCACGATCCAATCGAGCGAATATCCAGCTTCGGTCAGAATACGCGCGTCTCGCGCAAATGTGCCGGGGTTGCAGGATACGGCCGCAACCCGAGGCACGCCAGCTTGGGCGAGTTCGCGGGTTTGCGATTCTGCTCCCGCACGCGGGGGATCAATGACAGCCGCCCCAAAGGCCGCAAGCTCCGAAGCTACCAGCGGATCACGAAAGAGATCGCGCACCTCTGTCGTCACTTTGCGCAGCCCATGGGCGTATCTCCAGCCCCCGTTGAGCGCTTCGAGCATGGGCGCCGCCGTCTCTACCGCGTGAACCTCGGCCCGCTCTGCCAATGGCAGTGAGAAGGTCCCGCAGCCTGCGAAAAGATCGACGATACGCCCGGCAGGACCAACCGCCTCACGGACGGCGGCAAGCAGCGCGGCCTCTCCCTGAGGTGTTGCCTGTAGGAATGCGCCGGGAGGCGGCGCGACATGGGCACGACCCATCGGTTGCGTCGGCGGGGACTGCATCGCGACCGTTTCGTCATCCCATGTCAGCCGGGCGATACCCACGCGCTGTGTGATCTGGCCCAGATCCATCCGCAGAGCGGCATCAAGCGGCTTGCCCCCCTCAACCGCCAGATCGAGGCCAATCTCCGAACTGGTGACCGTCACCCGCAACTCCCCCTTGCGGCTGCCACCGACCTGAACGAGTTCTTCGGCAATCTCGCGGCCCCGCAGCACGTCTGGCTGTACCAGCAGGCAACCGGGCACCTCGATAACGACGTCCGAGGCACGGGCATGAAAACCCGACAAGGCCGCCTTCTTGGTTCTTCGTGCAGAGAAGGTCGCCCGTCTGCGCGACTGCGGGGGGGATGTGTGCACGCCTCGAATTGGCGCTTCGAGACCTTGTGCCTTCAACGCGTGGCGGACTACATCCGCCTTCCACGTTTCGACAAATCCATCACTGGCGTGCTGGAGATGACAACCGCCGCAAGACTTGTAGTGGCGGCATGGCGCGGCGACCCGCTCTGCTGAGGGCTCAACGATCCGAATGTCGGACAACCGGTCGCCGGCAAGCTGTCCGGTGACATGCTCACCCGGCAGGGTTCGGGGGGCAAAGACGGGGCCTGCCGCGATTCCGTCGCCCTGATGGCCCAGCCGTTCGATCTCATAAATGCTCATGCGGCGGCCTCTAGCCTATTCTGCGGCATCCTGCACGCCGATAAAGCCGCCTGATTGGCGCTCCCAATATCGTGCGTAAAGCCCCCCTTGGGCGAGCAATTCGTCATGGGTTCCCTGTTCGACGATATGACCTGCCTCCATCACGATGATCCGGTCCATCTCGATCAGGGTCGAAAGCCGGTGCGCGATGGCGAGAACCGTCTTGCCGGCCATGATCTGGCGAAAGGCGTCCTGAATCTGGGCTTCAACTTCGCTGTCGAGGGCGCTGGTCGCCTCGTCGAGGATCAGGATCGGCGCGTCCTTGAGGATCGCACGCGCAAGCGCGATACGCTGCCTCTGCCCGCCAGAGAGCTTTACGCCCCGCTCGCCCAGATGCGCCTCATAGCCTTCGCGCCCCATGTGGTCTTCGAGCCCGAGAATGAAGTCATGCGCCTCGGCCTGCCGCGCGGCATCCTCAATCTCGGACAGGTCCGCGCCGGGGCGGCCATAGGCGATGTTGTCCAGCGCGGAGCGGTTGAACATCGCCGTTTCCTGCGTGACCATTCCAATCTGGCGTCGCAGGCTTTCCTGTGTGACATCCCGAATGTCCTGCCCATCGATCAGAACGCGGCCCGCCTCCACATCATAAAGCCGCAAAAGAACTGAAACGAGGGTGGATTTACCCGCGCCAGAGGCCCCTACGATCCCGACCTTTTCGCCTGCGGCGATGTCCAGATCGATATGCTCGATCCCGCCCGACCGGCGTCCATAGGCAAAGCCGACACCTTCAAGCGTGATCCGCCCTTCGGCCCTGTCCATCTCCTTCGCACCGGGCGCATCTCGAAGCGCCTGTTCCGGGGTGAGCGTGCGCATCCCGTCTTCCACCTCACCCAGGTTGGCATAGAGCCCCATGAGCGTGAATGAGACCCAGCCCGTCATCTGCGCCAGACGGAGCGAGACAGCACCGGTTGCCGCGATATCCCCGGCTGTGACCGTACCCGTCGACCAGAAGACGAGCGCCCCGCCCACGAGGATTACCGGCAGGATTCCGGCCAGTGCCATGAGCCAGAACCGGAAGGTGACCGAGACTTTCCCGAACTCCAGCTGTTTCTGCCGGAAGCTGTGCATCGCGTTGAGTGCCGCGCGATCCTCATGATCGGAATGGGCAAAGAGCTTCACGGTCTTGATGTTGGTGACAGTATCCACCACCTGACCCGTCACCATGGCCCGAGCCGCTGCACGCGCCTTGGCCCGGGTTCGCACGCGCGGCAGGAAATACCGGATCATCCACAGATACCCGACAAGCCAGAGCATCAGGACAAGCGCGATCCGCCAGTCGATGGTGGTGAGCAACGCAGCGGACGAAATAACAGAGGCCAGCGCGAAAAGAACCGTGTGCAACACCTCGGTCACAACATCGGTCATGGCGCGCGCCGTCTGCATCTCCTTCTGCGCGATGCGGCCGGCAAAGTCGTCGTCAAAGAACTGCACCGAATGGCCGATGGTCCAGCGGTGCAGCCGCGACAGGACCATGTTGAAGATGTTTGGCGCGACGACGATCGTCTGGAAGAAAGAGAATATCCAGAAGATCAGCGGGCGCAGGATCACGAAAAACGCGGCGGCCCCCAGCAACAACCACCCCTTGTCGGCGAACAGGTCCTGCGCGTCTGCCGCAAGCGTGCCATCGACCACCCATCCCAAGACGAGCGCGGCCATGACCTCAACCGTGCCCGCGGCCACAGACGCGACGGCGGTAACCCACAAGATCGGCGCGCTGCCTTTCATTGCCCAGCGGAAGAACGCGACCAAGGTGCGCGGCGGAGGGCCCTCGGCCGGGGCGAATCCGTCGATCCAATTCGTGAGGCGTGTGGTCAGGGCGGAAAAACTCATGCCCTTTCATATATGCGTGCCGGCTCGCCTGTCGCCCCCCATGTCGGAGTTTTTGCAGTCAGCGACAGAGTTTGGCCTATAGACGTCATGAATCTGATACCTTAACGTCACGCCGGCGTAACAGAAGCACCCTAGGCCGCGCCCTTGTCGTGATCGACAGGCCAGCGACCAAAGAGGTGCCAAACGCTGGTTCGCGATCAACGCGGAGTATGGGGCAAATGCCCCAAGGAATGACACGGGAAGGAAACTTGATGAACATTCGCGCCTTGGCATGGTCCACGACGGCTGTTGCCCTCGTGAGCGGGCCACTCGCCGCTCAGACAGAGATCGAATTCTGGCATGCCTTCACCGGCCGTCTCGGTGAACTGGTTGCCGAACAGGTCGAAACCTTCAACTCCAGCCAGTCGGACTATGTGGTCAACGCGGCACACAAGGGCAACTATTCCGAGACGCTCAATGCCGGGATCGCGGCGTTCCGCGCCGGTGAGCAGCCTGATGTCCTCATGGTCTTCGAGGTTGGCACCGCCACGATGATGTCCGCCGCTGGCGCGACCAAGCCGGTCTATCAGCTGATGGAAGATGCGGGTGCAGAGTTTGACCCCGATGCCTTCATCGGCGCGGTCAAGGGTTACTACACCACGACCGATGGCGAGATGCTGTCGATGCCATTCAATTCCTCGACCCCGGTTCTCTGGGTCAACCGTGACGCGCTTGAGGAGGCCGGGATCGACGCCGACACGGATCTGTCGACATGGAACAAGGTCGACACCGTGCTCGACCAACTGGCTGAGGCGGGGCACGACTGCCCGTTGACGACCGCATGGCAGAGCTGGATTCATCTTGAGAACCTCTCCGCTTATCACAACGTTCCCTTCGCGTCGCAGGAGAACGGATTTGCCGGGCTCGACACCGAACTGATGATCGACGGCGAGGTACAGACCAAGCATGTCGCGCAAATGGGTGAGTGGGCCGAAGAGGGCAAGTTCGTCTATGCCGGACGCCGCAACGAGGGCGGGGCCAACTTCCGCGCCGGTGAATGCGCGCTCTTTACCGAAAGCTCCGCTGGCTATGCCGGCATCAAGTCCGAAGCCGAGTTCGACTTTGACGTACGCCCGCTTCCCTATTGGGAAGGCGTGGAGGGCGCTCCGCAGAATACCATCATCGGCGGCGCATCTCTGTGGGTCATGGCCGGCCAGAGCGACGAGGAATACGAAGGCGTGGCCGCCTTCCTGAATTTCCTCTCCTCGCCCGAGATTCAGGCCAAGTGGCATCAGGACACCGGATATCTTCCGATCACGTCCGCTGCTGGCGATCTGACGCGCGAACAGGGTTTCTATGAAGAGAACCCCGGTACCGATGTAGCCGTGAAACAGATGACCACAAATGAGCCGACGTCGAACTCCAAGGGCCTCCGGCTTGGCTCGTTCGATCAGATTCGCGGGATCATCGACGAAGAACTCGAGGCCGTCTGGGCCGGTGACAAATCCGCCGAAGAGGCGCTGAGCAGCGCGACCGAACGCGGCAACCAGTTGCTGCGCCGTTTCGAGCAAGCCAACCGCTAAGGCAAGCGTGCCCCGGCTTGTCCGGGGCACCACCTCACCATGGAAAAACGCGTCAAGTTCAAAGGCATCCTTTTGCCACTGCTGCTGGTCCTGCCGCAGCTTTTGGTGACGGCTGTCTTTTTCTTTTACCCCGCTGGGCAAGCTATCTGGCAATCGCTCTTCATCCCCGATCCCTTCGGCCTGTCGATGCGCTATGTTGGGCTCGGCAATTTTGAATTCCTCCTGTCGGACCCCTATTATCGCGCATCCTTCGTCACGACGGCGGTCTTTTCGCTGTTGGTCACGCTGGTTTCGATGGGTGTTGCACTTTACCTCGCCGTTCTGGCGGACCGGCTTATCAAAGGCTCGGGCACCTATCGCACGCTGCTCATCTGGCCCTATGCGGTCGCACCAGCGGTTGCGGGTGTTCTTTGGCTCTTCATGTTCAACACGCGAGTGGGCGTGGTCACGTGGTATCTCGGCCTTCTGGGCTATGACTGGAACCATGTTCTGAATGAATCCGAGGCTATGGGTCTCGTGGTCATCGCCTCCGCCTGGGGCCGGATCAGCTACAACTTCCTGTTCTTTCTCGCGGGGCTACAAGCGATCCCCCGCTCGGTGATCGAGGCTGCTGCCATCGATGGCGCGCATTTCTGGACCCGCTTTCGCACCATTGTCTTTCCGCTTCTGTCGCCCACGACATTCTTTTTGCTGGTGGTCAACATCGTCTACGCCTTCTTTGAGACCTTTGGCGTGATCCACACGATCACCTCGGGCGGACCGCAACAGGCGACGACAACCCTTGTGTACAAGGTTTTCGCCGATGGGTTCGTCGGGCAGGATCTTGGGTCCTCCGCCGCGCAATCGGTGATCCTTCTGGTGGTCGTCGGCGCGCTCACGATCGTACAGTTCAAGTTCATCGAACGGAGGGTGCACTATTGACCGCCCCCCAAACCTCCCCCGCGGCGCGACGCCGTCCGCCCCCTGATGGGATGGTGGAACGACGCGGCCGCGCCTATTGGCTGACCCATCTTGGCCTGATCATCGGGGTCGCCTTCATCTTCTTCCCGATCTGGTTGGCCTTTGTCGCCTCCACGGTCAGCCAGCCCGAAATCGTTCGGCCGCCCATGCCGCTGCTGCCCGGGGATCAGTTCTTTGCGAACTACCGCGAGGCGCTCTTTTCCGGGATCAACGCCCCCGTGGCACTCATGCTACTCAATTCCGGCATCATGGCCATTGGCATCGCGGTCGGCAAAATCGTAATCTCGCTGCTATCGGCCTTTGCGATCGTCTACTTCAACTTTCCGCTGCGGCGGCTCTTCTTCTGGCTAATCTTCCTGACGCTCATGCTTCCCGTCGAGGTTCGCATCGTGCCCACCTATGAGGTGGCCGCCAACTTCGGCATGCTCAACAGCTATTCGGGACTGATCTTTCCCCTCATCGCGAGTGCAACCGCTACATTCCTCTTTCGCCAGTTCTTCATGACCGTGCCCGATGAATTGGCCGAGGCTGCTCGTGTGGACGGGGCGAAACCCATGCGGTTCTTCTGGGATATCCTCCTGCCGATGAGCCGGACGAATATTGCCGCGCTCTTTGTCATCCTCTTCATCTATGGCTGGAACCAATATCTTTGGCCCCTGCTCATCACCACCGATCCGTCGATGAACACCATCGTGATGGGCATCAAGCAGATGTTCCCCTCGGGGGACGACACTGCCAACTGGCCCGTCATCATGGCGACCTCCATCCTCGCGATGATCCCGCCCGTGATCGTTGTGATTTCCATGCAGAGACTTTTCATCCGCGGCCTTGTGGACAGCGAGAAATAAATGGCGACCCTGACCCTTGAGAATGTGAAAAAGACCTTCGGCAAGACCGAGGTGATCCACGGCGTGGACATCGACGTGGCGGACGGCGAATTCATCGTGATTGTCGGCCCGTCGGGCTGCGGGAAATCCACGCTCCTGCGGATGGTTGCGGGGCTGGAATCCGTCTCCGAAGGGGAAGTGCGCATCAATGGCGCGCGCGTGAATGAAAAGGAGCCGATGGAGCGCGACATCGCGATGGTGTTCCAGAATTACGCGCTCTATCCTCACATGTCGGTGTTCGACAACATGGCCTATGGGCTGAAGATCGCGAAAACGCCGAAACCCGAAATCGCCGAGCGCGTGGCGCAGGCGGCGAAGATGCTGCAACTGGAACCCTATCTGCAACGGCGACCGCGCGAGTTGTCCGGCGGACAGCGGCAGCGCGTCGCAATGGGCCGGGCCATCGTGCGCAAACCCGCCGTTTTCCTCTTTGATGAGCCTCTGTCGAACCTCGATGCCAAACTTCGCGTTCAAATGCGGCTGGAGATCAAGCAGCTTCAACGCGAACTGGGCGTGACCGCGCTCTATGTGACCCACGATCAGGTAGAGGCCATGACACTGGCCGACCGGATGATCGTGATGAACGGAGGGCGCGCGGATCAGATCGGCGCGCCGCTGGAGGTTTACGCCAATCCCGCCACCGACTTCGTCGCGGGGTTCATCGGCTCCCCTCCGACCAACTTCCTTGAGGCCAGCAGCCTCGGGATCGCGGATGGGCAACAGTCGCGGATAGGGATCCGGCCCGAACACATGATTCTGACGGCGCGCGGCGCTGGCCGTCTCGATGGGCACGTGCTCTATACAGAGGCGCTTGGGGCCGAAACCCTCGTCCATGTCCGTAGCTCAGCGGGTGACACACTCACCATCCGTCAGGATGGTGCCGCCCCAACACCGCCCGAAGGCACCGACATTTCCGTGGCGTGGGATGAAACGCAGCAGATGTTTTTTGATGCGGAGGGGCGCCGGTCCTGAAGAGGGCTTGAAGCCGCCCTTTCCCTGTGGTTACCATTCGCCAAATCCGTTGGGGTGTCCCGAAAGGGGCTGAGAGGCCGAGAGCCAACCCATCGCACCTGATCCGGACAATGCCGGCGTAGGGAACGGACTTCGAAACGCGGCTCTTGATCCGTCCGAGGTCCCCCATGCCGGGAGGAGTGACGACGATGACCGCAACAGCCCTGACCATCGCGGGATCCGACAGCGGCGGCGGTGCCGGCATTCAAGCTGATCTGAAGACCTTCTCGGCGCTTGGTGTCTTTGGCTGTTCAGCCATCACGGCCACTACGGCCCAGAATACGCGCGGTGTCACGCGCGCCGAACCTGTCTCACCCGGCATGACCGCCGCCCAGATCGCCGCCGTCCTGTCGGACATCGACATTCACGCGGTGAAAATCGGCATGCTGGCCAACGCGGAAATCGCAGAGGAAGTCGCCACCGCCCTCGCGGGCTATGATGGCCCGGTGGTGCTTGATCCGGTCATGGTGGCAAAATCTGGCGATGCGCTTCTAGCCGATGACGCCGTCGAGGCGCTTCTGCTTCATCTGTTGCCACGAGCCGATTTGCTCACCCCGAACCTGCCCGAAGCGGCACGCCTTCTTGGCGTTACACCCGCTACGACTCCCGAAGATGTGGAGGCACAGGGGCGCGCGCTTTGCGACCTTGGTGCGAAGGCCGTGTTGATGAAAGGCGGCCACGCCGAAGGCGACACATGCGTCGACCAGCTTGTCTCCAACGACCCCACGGTCACCTTCACCGCCCCGCGGATCGCCACGCGAAATACTCACGGCACGGGATGCACCCTGTCCGCCGCCATCGCGGCGGAACTGGCAAAGGGGGCCTCGCTACCGGGCGCAGTGCGGACTGCGCAGGCATGGTTACATGACGCGATCCGAAACGCCGATAGGCTCGCGATCGGCAGTGGGCACGGACCCGTCCATCATTTCCATGCACTTTGGACATGAGCGAAGCCCTGACCATACTCGGGGCGGGGGTCGCCGGCCTGTGCGTCGCGACCGAACTGGACGCGCGCGGGGTTCCCTTTCGCCTCGTTGACCCTTCACCAAAGCCGGGGCCGCAAGCCTGCTCCTGGTGGGCAGGGGGCATGCTCGCCCCCCATTGCGAAGGCGAGACCGCTGAGGAGCCAGTGGTGCGCCTTGGGCAGGAGGCCGCGGGTTGGTGGGCGCGCCACGGGGTCAGCGTGCACCCCGGCGGTTCAGTTGTCGTCACCCTCGGGCGAGATCGCCGTGAGTTGGATCGTTTCGCGCGCCGCACATCCCATCACGTCGCGTTGGAAAGAGACCAGCTTGCCGCGCTGGAGCCTCTCCTTGCCGAACGGGTCGACGGCGCGCTGCACTTCCCCAGCGAAAGCTTTCTGGCGCCGAGAGATGCACTTGCCACTTTGCATGCCCAACTCGCGGCGCGCGGCATCCATCCGCAGACGGGACCGACCTCGGGCCGTGTGATCGACTGTCGCGGCTTTGCCGCTCGGGATTGTCTGAGCGATTTGCGTGGCGTGCGGGGGGAAATGGTCATTCTTGAGGCTCCCGAAGTCGAGATTTCCCGTCCCGTACGTCTGCTGCATCCCCGGTTCCCTCTTTACATCGTGCCACGCGGGGATGGGATCTACATGCTGGGAGCAACGCAAATAGAAAGCGCGGATCGTGGCCCGGTCACGCTGCGCTCGGCATCCGAATTGCTGAATGCCGCCTACGCCCTGCATCCGGCTTTGGCCGAGGCGCGAATTCTGGAACTGGGGGCCGATGTGCGCCCCGCCTTTCCCGACAACATGCCCCGCATTCGCAGGCGCGGCAAAACTCTCTTCGTCAACGGTCTCTTTCGCCACGGCTTTCTGCTTGCGCCCGCCTTGGCGCGCATGGTCGCGGACTGGATAAGTGACGGCAAAACTCCGGAGGTAATGGATGAAGATCACGGTGAATGGTGAACCCCGCGAGATTTCGACGACCTCGCTCGAAGACGCGCTGAGAGAGTTGGGTTACGGGGAGGCAAAAGTCGCGACGGCCGTGAACGAAGCCTTCGTGGCGGCACCTGCTCGCAGTGGCATGACGCTGGAACCCGGTGACCGGCTCGAAGTCGTCACCCCGCGGCAGGGAGGCTGACATGCCCGTCTTTTATGGCACCGACGTTCCCTCGCGCCTCATGCTCGGCACGGCGCAGTATCCCTCCCCCGCGATATTGGCCGAGGCGTTTCGCCGTTCCGGGGCGGGCATCGCGACGGTTTCGGTCCGGCGAGAGGCGGGCGGAGAGAGCACGGGGGCAGGATTCTGGACGCTCGTGCGGGATCTTGGTGTGCACGTCCTCCCCAATACCGCAGGATGCCATTCCGCGCGGGAGGCCGTGACAACCGCAGAGATGGCCCGCGAACTCTTCGAGACGGACTGGATCAAGCTGGAGGTGATCGGCCATGCGGACACGCTGCAACCCGATCCCTTCGGGCTGGTCGAGGCGGCCGCGGCACTCACCAAGAAAGGGTTCAAGGTCTTTCCCTATACCACGGAAGATCTCGTTCTTGCCGAACGCTTGCTTGATGCCGGGTGCGAGGTTTTGATGCCGTGGGGGGCCCCGATCGGGACCGGGCTGGGCCTGACCAACATCTACGGGCTTCGGACGTTGCGGGCGCAACTGCCGGATGTGCCGATGGTCATCGACGCGGGGCTCGGGCTGCCCAGTCAGGCCGCGCAGGCCATCGAGATGGGGTTTGACGCGGTTCTGCTCAACACGGCCGTTGCCCGCTCCGGTGATCCTGCAGGAATGGCCGAAGGGTTCGCACGGGCCGTGGAGGCGGGTCGGCTCGCCTTTGATGCTGATCCAATGGAGCCCCGTGATATGGCCGCACCCTCCACGCCCATCCTTGGAAAGGCCATCCTGTGACCGATCGCTTCTACCCAATTTTCGATTCCGCAGATTGGCTTAGGCGGTTGTTGCCGCTGGGCATCAAGTTCGTGCAGCTCCGCGTCAAGGATCGCCCCGAAGAGAGCCTTCGTTCCGAAATCCGCGAGGGGCTTGCTCTTGCGCGCGAGCATGGGGCGACGCTCGTTGTCAACGATCATTGGGAACTGGCGATCGAGGAAAAGGCCGATTGGTTGCACCTCGGGCAGGAGGATCTCGACACTGCCGACCTGCCTGCGATCCGGCGCGCCGGGCTAAAACTCGGGATCAGCACGCATGACCATGCCGAACTCGACCGAGCGCTTGCGTTGAAACCCGACTATGTCGCGCTTGGTCCGGTCTACCCGACGATCCTGAAGAAAATGAAATGGCATGAACAAGGACTGGACCGGGTTACGGAATGGAAACGCAAGATCGGCGATCTTCCCCTCGTGGCCATCGGCGGGATGAGTGTCGAGCGGGCGCGGGGCGCCTTCGACGCGGGCGCCGATATCGTGGCCGCGGTAACTGACATCACCCTCAACAGCGCCCCCGAAGATCGGGTAGAGCGCTGGCTGGAAGAAACCCGGTGAACCGATACCTTCGGCAAAATGCCGTGCCCGGCTATGGCGGGGACGTACAGGCCAAGCTGGCCGCCGCGCATGTTGTCGTGATCGGCGCGGGCGGGTTGGCGGCACCTGTTCTGCCCTACCTCGCGGGGGCTGGAATCGGGCATGTGACAATCGTGGACCCTGACCATGTTGAGTTGTCCAACCTGCACCGGCAGGTCCACTTCCGTGAAGAAGACATCGGCCAGCCCAAGGCCAAAGCTGCGGCGCGGCATCTCCTCGCGCTGAACTCAGGCATCCGCATTTCGCCGGTGGTTGCGCGGCTCGATCCTTCCAACGCTGGCGCGTTTATCGGCGGTGCCTCGTTGATCCTCGATTGCGCTGACAGCTTTGCGGCGAGTTACACGCTTTCAGACGCTTGCCATTCTCTTGCGCGCCCCCTGATCAGCGCGTCCGTCATCGGCACCGAGGGCTATGCGGGCGGGTTTTGCGGAGGCTCCCCCAGCCTGCGGGCGGTTTTCCCCGATCTGCCAGATACCTGGGGGACCTGTGCCGAAAGCGGCGTTCTTGGGCCTGTGGTCGGAATGATTGGCGCGCTTCAGGCGCAAATGGCCCTCGCCGCTCTGGCTGGGGCTGCGCCGTCGCCCCTCGGTCAACTCGTCACGCTCGATGCCCGTACCTATCGGTACGGCGGCTTCCGGTTTGACGGCGCGCCAGAGCCGGATACCGCGTTCCGCTTCATTGCGCCCGGCACGTTGCAGGATAGAGACTGGATCATCGATCTGCGCCGCCCCGATGAGGGGCCGCTCGCCGCACCGCGCGCCCGCCGCGCCGGCGTGCAAGAGCTTACCGACATGACCCCACCGGACGGCGCTCGCGCCGTTTTGGCTTGCCGTTCGGGGCTTCGTGCCTGGCAGGCCGCATCACGGCTGGCCGCCCATTGGCACGGCGAAATCGCACTCGTCGCCCTTGGCGACACGACCCATACTGGAGGAGACCCTGAATGAAATACCTGACCATTGTCGCAGCCATGACCCTGGCCGCATCCCCTGTCGCAGCCCAAGACAAGATGACGCTCGTTCTCGACTGGTTCATCAATCCTGACCACGGACCGATCATCATCGCGCAGGAAAACGGCTACTTCGCGGATCAGGGGCTTGAAGTGGATGTCATCGCCCCCGCCGATCCCGCCGATCCGCCCAAGATGGCGGCCGCGGGTCGCGCGGATCTCGCTGTATCTTACCAGCCGCAGCTGCATCTTCAGGTCGCCGAAGGTCTTCCCCTCACGCGGGTGGGCACATTGGTCGCGACGCCGCTCAACTGCTTGTTGACGCTGGCGGACGGGCCGGTGCAATCCATCGCCGACCTCAAAGGTCGCAAGATCGGGTTTTCCGTCGCTGGCGTCGAAGAAGCGCTCCTGACCGCGGTTCTTGCCAAGCACGATGTCGCGCTGGACGACGTCGAGCTTGTCAATGTGAACTGGTCCCTCTCTCCGGCGTTGATGTCTGAGCAGGTTGACGCCGTCATTGGGGCCTTCCGCAACTTCGAACTGAACCAGATGGAAATCGAAGGGATCGAAGGGCGCTGTTTCTATATCGAGGAAGAAGGCGTTCCGGCCTATGACGAATTGATCTATGTCGCGAACCCCGAAACGATGGATCGCGACCAGATCCGGCGTTTCCTCGCCGCGACCGAGCTTGCCACCCAATTCATCGTGAACCACCCGCAGGAAAGCTGGGAGATCTTTGCGGGCACCTCCCTAGAGCTTCAGGATGAGCTGAACGAGAAGGCATGGGCAGATACGATCACGCGTTTTGCCCTGCGGCCCGAAGCGCTGGATGAGGGGCGCTATGCCCGGTTCGAGGCGTTCCTTGTCGAGGCTGGCTTGCTGCAAGAGGCTCGCCCGGTCTCAGAGTTGGCTGTGGATCTGGGTCAGCAATGACCTATGGCACGACATTCTCGGCCCTGCGAAAGGCAGCGGGGCCGATCTGGCAGGACTACACCCACCACAGCTTTGTCGAGCGACTGGGCGATGGCACCCTGCCGCAAGCTGCGTTCCTGCACTACCTCGTTCAGGACTACCTCTTTCTGATCCATTTCTCCCGCGCCTGGTCTCTCGCCGTGGCGAAGGCCGGAACGCTGGATGAGATGCGTTACTGCGCAGGGGTCGTCCATGCCTTGCTGCACGAAGAAATGCAGCTTCACGTAGCCCTGTGCGGCGAGGCGGGGATCAACGCCCGCCAGTTGGAGCAAGCTGAAGAACGTCCGGAAAACCTCGCCTACACCCGCTATGTTCTCGACGCGGGATACTCGGGTGACTTTCTGGACTTGCTCACCGCTCTTGCGCCATGCGTTCTCGGTTATGGTGAAATCGGCAACAGGCTCTCGCACTGCGGGGAAACAACGCCCTATGCCGACTGGATCGCAACCTATGGCGGGGCAGGTTACCAGCACCTCTGCACCGAGGTAGGCGCGCTTCTGGACACGGCAGTCGCGCAGCGGATCGGCGCGGACCTTGCCGCCTCACCCCGTTGGGCGGCACTCAGCAAGCGGTTCACCACGGCGACGCGGCTTGAGGTCGGTTTTTGGGATATGGGGCTTGATCCGTGACCCCCACGCTTTCCCTGAACGGCACCGCGCATATCGGAGCAACGCGTATATTCGGCCCGCTCAGCATGATGGCCCCTGCCGGAGCATGGACCTGCCTGCTCGGACCCTCGGGTGTTGGCAAGTCAACCATCTTGCGGCTGTTTGCCGGTCTGGATGAGGGGATCACCTTTGATGGTGACTATGGCGCCTCGGACGGCGGGCCCCTCATGCCGCGCGTTGCCATGATGGCGCAGGATGATCTTTTGCTGCCGTGGCTTGATGTGATGGGGAATGTCACGCTTGGGGCGCGGATGCGCGGTGAGCGGCCCGATCACACGAGGGCAAGGGACATTCTGGCGCGCGTCGGCCTTGCCGATCACGCGGCCAAACCGCCTTCTGCCTTGTCGGGGGGCCAGAGACAGCGCGCCGCACTCGCTCGCACTCTTATGGAAGACAGGCCCATCGTGTTGCTGGATGAACCTTTCTCCGCGCTCGATGCCCAGACCCGCGCCCGGATGCAGCGGCTTGCCGGGGAGGTGCTCCGCGAGAGGACTGTTTTGCATATCACTCACGATGCTGCCGAAGCGGCCCGCCTCGGCGATCAGATCCTGCTCATGTCCCGCGACCGGATAGACGCTATTGCTCCGCCCGAAGGCACCTCGCCGCGCGCGCCCGATGCCGAAGAGACACTTCGATTTGAGGCACAATTGATGCGCCGCCTCATGGCCGACGCATGAGAACGATCGGCAGAAGCCTCGCCCTTATCGCGTTCTTCCTGCTGCTATGGGAGGGCCTTGTGATCGTAGCTGGGCTGCCCCGGTTCATCTTGCCGCCTCCAAGCCTCGTGGCACAGACACTCTGGTTTAGCCGATCTCTCATCGCCGAGCATGCTCTCATCACCGGCGCAGAAGTGCTGATCGGGCTCGTCCTCGGGGCTGCCCTCGGTTTCTTCTTTGCCATCCTGCTGGCCACATCTCGCACGGCGCGCGCCATCCTGCGGCCCGCGTTGGTTTTCAGCCAGACAGTGCCCGTCTTTGCCCTCGCGCCCATTCTCACACTGTGGCTTGGCTATGGGCTGTGGTCCAAAGTCGCGATGGCGCTGCTCATCATCTTCTTTCCCGTCACATCCGCCTTTTACGACGCGCTCATGCGCACCCCGGAAGGTTGGATCGGACTCGCCCGTGTGATGGGGGCCAACCGCGGCCGCATCCTGTGGCATGTACGCATCCCTGCCGCACTGCCCGGATTTGCCTCCGGCCTGCGACTAGCAACGGTTTATGCTCCGATCGGAGCGATCATCGGGGAGTGGGTCGGCGCGTCGCGAGGGCTTGGCTATCTCATGCTGCTCGCCAACGGGCGCGCCAAGATCGACCTGATGTTTGCAGCGCTTATCGTTCTGGCGATCCTTACCTTGCTGCTTCATGCCGCCGTGGATCGGTTTGGGCGCTGGCTGTCACAGGGACGCATCTGACATCGGCAAATTTCCGCTTCGCTCGGATTCTCAGCCCGGAACACTTGGCGCCGCGCAACGTTCATCCCGTATCAGCAATCAATAGAGTGGAGGCTCTTATGAATTGGGATCAAGTTGAAGGCCGTTGGACTGAATTCAAAGGTCGTGTTCGCGAAGCCTATGGCGAATTGTCCGACGACGAAGTCGAAAAAGCACGCGGCGACCGGGAACAACTGGCCGGTATCGTGCAGGCCAAATACGGCAAGAGCAAAGAAGATGCTCGCAACGAGTTGGACCGGATGATCGCGGAATTGTGATCGGTACGCGGGGTTTTCTCTCGACCTTTGTTTACCTTGGATGGACAATGATACCGAGAGATCCCGTGTAGCCAGAACCACCGTGTTTGTAGCGAGTACGGGAGGGCGGAGACGCCCTCCTTTTTCGTGTGATCTCTACCCCAAGTCATGCTGGTCCGAGCGGTCGCCGCGAACCGTTCGCGGGGCGGCAGAACGGTTCGCGGCAACATCTGGGTCACGGGTCCAGACCAAACCCGATGTAACCGAAGGGAGGCTTCGGTAACCCATGTGGCGATTCTCATCACCCCCGGTTTCCGACCTTTCCGAGAGGTTTGCGGTTCCTGTTCCGCGTCCCGAGTCACCTGGCCGGATAGGAACAGAGAACGGCGAAACGTTATTTAGATCAATATCGTTATTCCGTAGTCCAATAGAGAATGCCTATCAAAGAAGCGTCGCCAACCGGCGGGCCTCGATTAGCAATGCCTGCAGGACGGGGGTATGCGGTTCGCGGTACGGCGCGACCAGCCCCACGGTATGACCGGTGTAGGATTCCATCAGGGGAATGAGTTTGAGCCCGTTCTCCAGAGCAAGGAACCGCGCGATATCCGCCGGCAGGACGGTGACCCACTCCCCCTCCAGAACCGTCGCAACGAGAGCGACCGTGGAGTTCGATTCGATCATCGCTTCGGGCAGTACCCCCGCCCGCTCGAAATTTCGATTGATGATGCGGCGGTTCTGCAGGTCCTTGGTCAGGAGGCACAGACGGCTTCCGAGAAGTTCGTTCCAGCCAACTGACTCTCGCCCGGCAAAGGGTGAATCCTCACGGCAGACGAGCATGTAGCGTTCTCGATAAAGCGGCTCCGTCGTCACTTTTCCCATTGGTTCATTGTCGAGATAGGAGATTCCCGCATCCACTTCGAGGTTGTCGAGCAGCGTCAGGATTTCCCCCGAAGTTCGCGATAAAATGGTAAAACTCACACGTGGATGGGTCTCGCTGAAACGCGCGGCGAGACGTGCGGACCAAGACAGAGCCGTCGGGATTGCCGCGATACGCAATTCACCCGCGAGGCCGTGGCGAGTAAAGCGCATCTCTTCTTTCAACTGCCGCGCGTCACCGACGATGCGGCGTGCCCAGACGAGCGCGCGTTGCCCTTCTGGAGTCAATCCTCCGAAACGCGACCCCCGAAAGATGAGCTTCACGCCAAGCCGGTCTTCGAGTTGCTTGATACCTGCAGAAAGGGAGGGTTGCGTAATCCCCAAGCGGGTAGCCGCGCGCCCAAAATGCTCTTCCTGCGCCACGGCAATGAACATTTCCAGCTTTTCAAGCATGATAGCCTGCCCCAATCGGTTTTAGATAAACCGATTGAGAACAGAAATGATGCCGCTGGTAAATAGTTGGAACGGACAAGCGTTTTTCCACACTCGGTGCAAAGAGAGAACCACACCGATCAGACGTGAAGTGCGCACAGGCCAGCCCGGATACATCAAAAAAACGGCAAGCGCATTTTGCGCCTGCCGCCATCACATGTCCTCTACGCTGAGAAGCGGGTGCAGCCTTACTCGGCCCGGCGACCGACTTCTTTGAACTCCGCATCAAGTTCGATGTCGTATTGCTGTCCGCCTTCACAGATGACGTCGTCGAGGTCATAGCCCCCGTCTTCGGTCATCTCGATATCGTCCGGGTCCATCTGACACTTCATGTCGGCCAAGGTCGTCTCGATCTTGGCAACGGCTTCGGCGGAGACGTCTTCGTGGCTGGCCGCGAAGGCAGGCACTGCGAGCGCGGCGCAAAACAGGGTGGTCGCAAGGGTTTTCATGGGGATCCTCCTCATTGGATGCTGAATACGACTTGTTGGCTTTCTCCGGTCGAGCCGGGAATCCGAAGCACATGACGGCCCGGCTTGATGGCGATGAAGGAAAGCTCTGCTGTGCCCGCGGCATCAAACTCCAGGCTATCGATGGCCATGGGGCGAATCTCGATCTGGTTGATGACAATCTCGTTCATCCAGATCGCCCGAAAGAAATCCGGCCCCGAGACGGCGAGTTCGGCCGACCCGTCGGCGGTGATGTGCAGCTTGTAGTAGGCACCCGACTGCAATGTCTGGTCCTCGCCAAGCGGCTGTCCGGAGGCAAGTGTAAGCTCGATCGTCTCCCCCCGGTTGCAGCTTGCAAGAAGGCCCGCAAACCCCAGATTGTCGCATAGCGGCGCCGCCACTGCCGGTCCCGCAAGAAGCGCCGCGATGGCCGCAAATATCGCTCGTCTCATATCTCTCCCTTTCGCTCGACGGGTCGGTTACTCCCCCGATTTCCGCGTTGCCAGTCTCGTCAACGGGGCCTTGCGGTCAACCGATCCGAACGGCCTAGTCCCCTATAAACCCCTACCATGGTTGTAGAAAATCCGCGCCCTAAGGCGCGGAAGTGACCCGGCGACAAGACCAGGCAAGGAGTAGGCCGAGACATGCGGCAGATGCCGCCGGTCAAACCGGCTCGCCCCAATCGTTAACAGCCGCGCCCCTGCATGACATTCCAAAGATATTGGGAAGAATCGGCAATGGGATCTGCTTGCGGACCCCGCGTCGTTTCGGTCAAGATTGCGGCGGGGAGGACGTGCATGTCCAGAATGTCGCTCAGGGCGCAGGTTATCGCGGGTGTCGCCGCCGTACACGTCGTGGCCTTCGCGATCGGAGGGGCCTTGATCCTCGATAACGCCCGTGAGGCAATCCGCGCCGAGGTGGCCGCCGGGGAAAAAGCTGCCAGAGCCCTCGCCATCGCGACAGTCGGAGCGTTGCGCGCAGCCATGCCCGAAGGGGCCGTTGCCAAGGAACTGGAAAGCAGTATGGCACCGATGCGCCACGTACGCGTCGCGGTCATCACGCAGGAAGGCCTGCTTACCGTTCCGAATGCGGAAACCGGCCCAGTCGCGCCGCAGTGGCTGGTCAATCTGCTCGCACCGCCCCATCGGGAAACGCGGTTGCCCATCATCCCCGGTCGGCCCGCTTTGGGTCAGGTTGTGTTGAGTGCGGCGCCAGAGGATGAAATCGCTGAATTCTGGGCCGATCTGCGTGCTCTTGGGATGGTGCTTCCGATTGGACTGGCCGCATCGCTGCTACTTGTGGGGATCGTGGTCGGTCGCGCGACGAGGCCTTTGAAGCAGCTGGACTTCGGTCTCGCGACGCTCGAACGGGGGGATCACGGGGGCCGGATCGATGCAGCAGCCGTTCGGGAGGTCGCGCCGATCCTCGCGCGGTTCAATGCCCTCGCCTCCCGGCTCTCGGCGGTGGCAACGGAGCGCGACGCGCTGAGCCGGCGTATCGTGGCGGTGTCTGATGCCGAGCGGCGGGCGATTTCAATGGAGTTGCACGATGAGTTCGGCCCCTGCCTCTTCGGGCTGGAAGTAAAGGCGGAAGCGATCCAAAATCGCGCCGGTGATGATCCGCGCCTCGCCGCCGATGCCCGCGCCCTGCTCGACATTACTGCGCAGATCAAAGCCACCAACAGACGTCTTTTGCGCAGCCTACGCCCCACCAGCCTTGGCCAGCTTCCCCTGCCCGACGTGTTGCGCGACATGGTTGAAGAGATCGCCGCACGGCATCAGGACGTTGTCTGGGAGATCGACCTGCCCGCCGACTTGCCCGAAATGGACGAGACGACGGAACTCACCGTATACCGCGTCGTGCAGGAAGCCGTGACCAACGCCCTGCGCCATGCTCGGCCAAGCAGGATCTCTGTCCGGTTGGAGAGCGAAGCACCTCTCCTGCGTATCACCGTGGCGGACGATGGCCCCGGCATCCCGAAGGACCAGGTTGGAGGAACGGGGCTTCGCGCGATGAAAGAGCGGTTGGTCGCGATCGGCGGGCATCTCGATCTCGGGGCGTTCCCGGGAGGCAGGCTCGTGGCGACCATCCCCGCAGCGCAGGCCCTGACAAAGGTCGCAGCCGAATGACCACTGCCCTCGTAATCGACGACCACCCCGTCACCCATATCGGGTGCGAACAACTCCTCCACGACGCAGGGTTCGCCACCGTACTTGGCGCGCGCACCGCTGCCGAGGGGCAAGGCATGGCGGAAAAGCATCGCCCCGACCTCATCATCCTTGATTTGGGTCTACCGGACGCCAGCGGCCTGACCCTCATAGAGCCCTTGCGGCGCGGGGTCTCGGATGCGCGGATACTCGTGTTTTCCATGAACGACCAACTGCCCTTCGTGCAAAACTGTCTCAAGGCGGGCGCGCACGGTTTCGTCTCCAAGAATGACCCTCCGGCGTCCCTTCGTGCCGCGGTAACGGCGCTGATGGCGGGGCGGCCCTATTTGCCACCGGAATTGGCAACGGCGCTTGCACTGCGAAATGCCGGTGGGGCGGCTGATCCACTGTCTACCCTTACGGAGCGTGAGTATCAGGTGGTGCGGCTGTTGGGTGAGGGGCGCGACCTTCAGGGCATCGCTGATGCGCTTCGCGTCAGCTATAAGACCGTGGCAAACGCCAGTTCTTCGGCAAAGCGAAAGCTGGACCTGCGCAACACAGCCGACTTGATCCGCTACGCCATTTCCGAGGGGCTCTGCTAAGCGGCGGGAACCATTCCGACCGGGACGACGTTGCCAACTTGAGCGATTCGAAACCCATGGAGGGGTCAGATGACGACCGAAACAACACGCGAGCCCATCAAGCCGACGCAAGACCGCTATTCGGACATCGCTCAGGAAGCCCGCGCAACAGCGCGTGAGGCCCTGAGCACCGCAGAGCGTTACGCACAGGACCAGGCCGCAGGCGAAGCAGAGCGGGTGGCGAATGCCGCCGACGCCGCCGCGGCAGAGTTTGACGCAGGATCTTTCGAAGCCGCCGCGATTGGCAAGATCGCGGACGAATTCGAAGGTGTCGCCGCACGTATCCGCAGCACCGACCTTGCAACCGCCACTCACGAAGTAACCAACTTTGCGCGCAAGAACCCGGCGCTGTTCCTTGGTGGTGCCGCGCTGCTCGGATTTGCAGCGGCCCGCTTTCTCAAAGCCCGCGAAGATGTCGAACCCGTGACAGCCCCCGCTCCCGCGTGGGACATGAGCGAGCCGCCCGCCTATCACCGCGAGCGTCCCATCGCCGTGGGTGATGAGGAGGTGATGTGATGCAGAACGATCCGCGAAACGCGCCTTCGCTTCTCGTCTCGGCCCTGCGCCATTTCAGCCGTCTGATCCAGAGTGAGATGGAACTGGCGCGCGCTGAGATGTCGGAGAACCTGTCGCGCGCCGGTGCCGGTGTCGGCATGCTTGCCGGGGCCGGGATTCTCGCCCTTGTGGGATTGAACGTGCTGGCCGGTGCGCTCGTTGCCTATATCGCGCAGAACGGCCTGTCGGCCGGGCTTGCCGCCCTCCTCGTTGGCGGCGCGCTCCTGATCGTCGCCCTGATCCTCGCCCTGGTTGGCAAGGGGCGTCTGACTGCCAAGGCAATGACACCGTCGCACACGATGGAAAACCTGCGCCGCGATGCGCAGGAAATTCGGGAGGCGACCCATGTCTGATAAAAGCTCTAGCCGTATCGAAGGCCAGATTGAGACAGAGCGGGAGGAACTGGGCCGCGCCTTGGATGGCCTTTCCGAAGCGCTCTCATCCGACCGGATTGCCGAAACGGTTCATCAGGTCGTCGACAAATATCGGCGCGAGATCGGCGAGACTGCTCTCTCCACCGCGAGCCGCAATCCGGCCGCGCTCGCCTTCCTTGGGGCCGGACTGGCCCTTCTCGTCGCCCCGACACCGAAAAGGAGTCAAGCTGTGACAGATCTTTCCCAGACGGCCTCGCTTCAGGGCCAACCCTCGACCTCGTCCGCAACCTCGGGCCGCAACGCAGAATCCCTGCGCCGTTCCATCGACCGAGGCCTTGAGAAACTCCCTCCCGCCGCACGCCGCCGGATCCTTGCCGCGCGTCAATCGGCTGTTCACGCGCAAGAAGAGCTGGACCGCCGCGGACGCAAGGCGCTCGCCGCATCCCGCGGGGCGATGCAGGATCAACCCCTCGTGGTTGGCGCGGTTGCCTTGGGTCTCGGTGCGCTGATCGGTAGTCTATTGCCGGGCACTCGTCAGGAGAACGCAGCCCTTGGCGCGCGACGCGATGCGCTGCTCCGCCGGGCTGACCTGATGATGCACGAGGAGCTGGAGAAGCTTCAGGCCAAGGGCGAAGACGCCCTGCGCGATGGGCTGGAGCGCAGCCGTGAGGCGATCAACCGTACGGTTTCCTAACCACACGCGCCTATAAAGAGACAAGGGAGGGGCAACGCCCGCATGATGCACATGATACTGAGCGAGCAGGCATCTCGTATCCTGCTGCTCATGATGACAGTCGTCGTCGTCGCTGCGGGCCTCTATTTCGCTCAGCCGGTTCTGGCACCGGCGGTCTTGGGTGTTGTGCTCGGGATCGTCGTCTCCCCTCTTGCGGACAAGCTCACAAAGTACAGAGTGCCCCGGGTCGTTACGGCTGCGGGGCTTCTGCTGCTGACCATCGCCGCAATCTCTTTCCTTCTCGTATCGCTGGAGCCGCTCATCTGGCGTCTCGCAGTGCGCATCCCGGTGATCATGGAAGAGGTACGCGGTTGGATGAATGAGATGGCCGGTATCTTCCGCGGCATCGAAACCATCAGCAGCGAAATCGAAAAAACCGTAGGCGAAGGTGAAGGCGGGGGCGAATCCGCACTTCCCACGGTGATGGATGCGATCTGGATGGCACCGAACTTCGGGGCGCAGGCACTCATATTCGCGGGCACGTTCTTCTTTTTCGTCTTCACCCGGCACGACCTCTACCGCAACGCCGGCTCCCTTCAGCCAACCCTTGCCCGGGCCGACCGCGCTGTTGCCCGGTATTTCGCGGCTGTCATGCTGGTCAATGCAGGGCTTGGTTTTGCAACAGCCACAGCGCTCGGGATCGAGGGGCTGAATGGCAGTATCCTCTGGGGCCTTGCCGCGACGATCCTCAACTTCGTCTTCTATCTCGGTCCGGCGCTCATGGTGGGCGGGCTTTTCATCGCCGGGCTGATCCAGTTCGACGGCGCTATGTCCTTCGTGCCGCCGCTGACATTCCTGCTGTTCAACCTCATAGAGTCGCAGTTCGTCACCCCGACGGTTGTGGGCCAACGTCTCAACATCAACCCGCTGGTGGTGTTCCTGGCGATCGTGTTTGGCCTGTGGATCTGGGGCCCGCTGGGGGCAATCGTTGCCCTGCCCGTGCTCGTCTGGCTCGAAGTCCTGCTGACGCCAGAAGATCAGATCCCGGTCCGCCGGTCGTTCCGTCAAAGGCTGCGCCGTCCGGTCGTCATGTCCGCGACCACCATGCCGCCCCCTTCTGAAACCAAGCTACCTGACTAGGGCCGCTGTTGCTTTTGCGAACCGTTTTCTCCTGCATTCTCGTAGGGGTTGATTTGACGTTAGTTTGCCCCCGCCGCATGGGCTACACCCGATGCAACGCGAATAAGTGCCTCGGATGGCATGATGGGGGGGGCGGTATGGTCAGAAATCTCAGCTTGGCGGCAATCGTCGCGACGGGTCTATCGGGGCAGGTCTCCGCGCAGGATGCACAGATAGAAGCCCCCGCCGAAGGCTTCACCCCCGCCCCACCGCTGAGTTTCGACCGCACCAATGTAAAGGCAGAAGGCGCGCTGACCGCCGGGATCTGGTATTCGCAAGCTGAGCGTTTTTCAGGATCTCTCGGCGTCGAGCAATCCACAGTCTTTGGCACGGATGAGGCTCTGCGGTTATCACTGGACGTCTCGAACTACACGCAAAGCGCGCTTCTGACGCTCACGGACCCTGACTTTTACGAAAGCATCTACTCTCGGCAGCTGTCCTTCTCCGTCTACAACATTCAGCCGAATACCGCCCAGAACGGGGATTACTCCTTCTCCGGCGGTGATGCCCGTATCGCGTTCGGGCGTCCTGTTGGATCCGACCTGACGATCAGCTTCGGGCTGGGTCTTGGGGAGACACGGATCGAAGACAACGACGACCTCCCGCGCTACATTCGGAATTACATCGCGGAGGAGGGAGAGACCGACACCGCGCTATTCGCCTTCCTCAATATGGTGATCGATCGGACCACCCCGGTCGCCTTCCCAATGGAGGGCTACCGCGTTGCTGTCGCGCATGAGGTCGGCTCTTCTGACGGGATCACATATCTGCGCAGCCAGATGAGCGCGCAGGGGTTCAAACCGCTGACCGATGAGGCGGGGCTGCGGGTTCATGGCAGCCTTGCCTCGGGCGGCAGCTTTGGCGGGCGCTATCCGATCTTCCGCAACTTCTTTGCGGGCGGTCCGGGAAGCGTACGCGGCTTTGCTCAGAACACGCTCGGCCCGACATCTCCTATCCCCGATAGCGACGATCTTGCCTTTATGGGGGGCACCTTCCGCGTCACGGGCGGCGCAGAGATCTCAACGCGCCTGCCTTGGAACGAAGACCTCTATGGGTTGGCCTATGTCGACGTCGGCAACGTGTTTTCGGATTTCGAAAGCGCCGAAGCAGACGATCTGCGCAGCGCCGTGGGCATCGGCCTTCGCTGGGACAGCCCGGTCGGACCGATGAACCTCTATCTTTCGCAACCTCTCGACAAGGGAGACACCGCGAAAGTCGAGGAGTTTCAGTTCACCCTCGGCGCAAATTTCTGAACCCCTAGAACCAGAGCAGAAGTCGAAGGTAATCCACCACCCGGCGGGTCGCTATCCATCCGAGTGGCCGGTTTCCCACCGATACCTTCGCCACCCCAGTCATACCCGGCAGCCACCATTCCGTCGTCGGGTTATCCGCGTCGGGCGCGCTCATCCGGATGGGAAAAACATTGTCCGCATCCTGTACAGCGGAGGCCGGAATGATGCGGTCCACGTCGAAACGGAAGGTTTCATCCGGCCGGGCGAGCAGCGTCAGTCGCACCCCCTGCCCTTGCTCGAGAAAAGCAAGATCCCGTTCGGAAATGGCTGCTTCTACATAAAGCGAAGATAGGGCCGCCAACGTCACGACCGCCTCGCCCCGGCGCACCGCTTCCCCGATTTTCTTGCCCGGTTCGCCCTCGACCACGACGCCATCGATGGGCGCCGTCGCGGTGGCCGATGCTAGCCTCTGGTCGATCTGAAGTAGCCGGGCCTTGACCTCTTCTGCCTTGGCCTGCGCAATGCGCATCTCGGGAAGCTGATCAAGCGACCGACGAATCTCCGCATCGCGGTTGGCCTGTGCAAGCTCCGCCAAAAGCGTGCTGCGTTCGAGCACAAGTTCGGTCCGGGCAAGGGTAAACAGGGTTGTCCCTTTGGTGACCTCATCCCCCAGAATGATCGTGCTGTCCTCGATATAGCCGTCGAACGGCGCGCCGACAAAGGCCATGGCATCGGTTTTGAGGATTGCCGTGCCAGTCACGTTAAACGGCACCGGGACAAACAGGGCGCCAACAACAAGCGCCAGGGCAAGGACCAACAACCGCTTGCCGGCCCCGCTTCGTGGCCGCAGCCAACGCGGGATCGAGGGCGTGATGGCCCGCCCTAGCCGCACCGGCAACCATCGGGTATCGCGGTGAAGCCATGACAGCGGGCTTTGCACCATTTCGCAGTGCATCCGCAGCGCCCATTGCTCGGCGGCGGTAAAGGGCATGGATTGCCGTTCCAGCACGACGGCCCCAAGGGGGCGGCTTTTCCCATCGGGGGACGTTTCGATCATCGGAAGGGTGATGAGATGACCGGGCTGGACCAATGCCGCGTAACGCCCATGCGCCTGCGCGACGGTCCGATCCGAGTTGGGCCAGACTACTTCGGTTCCCTGCGTCAGTGCCTCCTGCGCCGCTTCTTCCACGAGGGCGGAGGCTTCGGTGCGCCGGTCAAGCCCCTCCGCATGGCTGATCGCGCGCAGCCGCATTCCTTCCCGCGCGCGCCAGACAAACGAGACGGACTCACACGCGAATTGCTCCGACAACCCGTTGACGAAGGTCAAGGCCGCGCGGTCGAACCCGTCGCAATCGAGCACCTTGCCCAGCAATTCCAGCGTTAGGCTGAGCCGGGCGGCATCCCGGCTGGCTTGCCGAACCTTTCGCCCCGCATCAAAGGCAAGCGGCACCGACGATAGCGCCTGAAGCCGCGCCATGACCAAGCCCGTATCACGCGGGGCACCGCGATAGCGCGCCAATAGGACAACCTCCTGCGCCTCGTCCGTGACCTGTAAGACCGACAGCA
The DNA here is from genome assembly GCF_900111875.1 of Poseidonocella pacifica. Classification (GTDB taxonomy): domain Bacteria; phylum Pseudomonadota; class Alphaproteobacteria; order Rhodobacterales; family Rhodobacteraceae; genus Poseidonocella; species Poseidonocella pacifica. Next base: position 163,978 of record NZ_FOJU01000005.1, on the reverse strand, counting down.
GAAGGGTGGCCCCCGCTTCCTCACCGCGTGCGATCCCTTCGCGGCGCGCCTGACGCATGATCGCCGGTTTGACCACCGTTTCCAGCGCAATCTCGGGTGCGGACTGTGGAGAGGCCGCAAGTCTGCGCCAGATTTCCTCGCCCTCCCTGGGTCGCCAGAAGATCACCACAGCTTCCGCTTGGCTGAGACCGCGAGCGATATCCGCAAAACGGGGCCAGAACGCCTCCGCCGCGCCGGAAAACGCCGACAAATCGCGGATCAGCGCGGGCAATTCGGGCGGGCCGGGTACATCCTGCCGCGTCATATCGTTCCCTTCTCCACCGCAATCTCGCTCTCGAGCGAGGCGCGCCGCTGCGCATAGGCGAAACGCTCTGCCCGTCCCTGAGCGATGCGGATCATCAGCCGCGCCATTCCACCTCGAAGCGCCCCGAGCCCGTATTGCGCCGCCCAAAGCTTTCGCAATCCGCCGGGCAGAAAGCGTCGCATCAATTCCTCATCCATCGAGATATACCACCGCGTCGTCCCGGGATCCCCTTGCCGCGCGCATCGCCCGATCAGTTGCCGGTCTATGCGGGAGAAATCGTTGGTTTCCGCGATGATCACATGCAATCCGCCTGTTTCCTGCACACGTTCGTCGATCTTTATATCCGTGCCCCGCCCGGCCATGTTGGTCGCAACGGTGATAGCCCCGCTTTGCCCGGCAAGGGCGACGATCGCGCTCTCCTCAACATCATTCACCGCGTTGAGGACCGCCACAGGACGCTCCGGCGCCACCGCGCAAAACGCCTCATGGAGCGCGGCGCTGGATTGAACGCTGCGCACACCGATCAAGACCGCGCGCCCGGCATCCGCAAGCACAAGCGCATCTTCGGCCACAGCGCGAAGTTTTTCCGCCTCCGTCCGAAACACGCGTCGCGGCAGGTGCTGCCGCCGCACGCGCCGATGAGTGGGAACGGCAACGGTGCGCAACCCATAGACCGCCGCGAACTCCCCGCGAGCCTCCCGCGCCGTACCGGTCATCCCGCCGATCTTCGGCAGGCGTTTGAAGTACCGCTGGAACGAAAGCCGCGCCCGCACCTCGCTCGGGGGGGAAATTTCCAGATCGAGGCTCGCTTCCAGCACTTGCTGCATCCCAAGGGACAGGGTTCGCGACCGGGCAAGTCGCCCGGTGAGTTCGTCCACCAGAACCACCTCCCCCTCCTCGATCACATAGTGTTCATCCCGCCGCATCAGATATGCCGCATAGAGCGCAAGATTGACGAGTTCCTCGGCACGGTCCCGCCGCTGCCAGAACGGCCCCGCATTTCGGGCAAGGCTATACACCTTATCCCGACCGGCGCGGGTCAATTCCACGGTTCGAAGCGCAACATCAAGCGTGAAGTGCTCTCCTTTCTCCAACGCCCGCGCGATCTCTACCGCCCGTAGCGCTGCGCTCTCTAGCAGGTCGTCGGGATGGGGAGCTGAAATGATGAGGGGGGTCACCGCTTCGTCGATCAGCACGCTATCGGCCTCATCCACGATGACCTGATGCACGCCGGTTTGCACGACACCCGCGCCGCCTGCCGATCCGCCGGCGCGCGCAGCACGCAGGGCGACGTTCACACGTTCCTTCGCCCCTTTGAGCGCGAGGTCATCCCGCAGATGATCGGCAAGGAAATTCTGCGCCGTGGTATAGACGATATCGTGTTGATAGGCGGGGCCGCGAGCTTCGGGCGGGGTGTCCCCGGTCAGGCTCGCGGCGCTCACCCCACAAAGCGCGAAGAGGGATTCGTTGATCTCGCAATCCCGCGCGGCAAGATAATCGTTCGAGGTCACAACATGGCAAGGCAGCCCCCGCCAAGCGGCGGTGATCGCCGCCATGCTGGCCGTGATGGTCTTGCCCTCACCCGTGGCCATCTCGACGATCGCCCCCTCAAGCAGACCGAGCGCCCCTATGATCTGTTCGCGGTGCGGGCGAAATCCGTTGATCCGCCGCACCGCCTCGCTCACGGCAGTGACGGCAGCGATATCCTGATCGCTGGTTCCGCTGGCCTGAACGGAGTAGTTCAGCCGGGAGGCTTTGGCCGTCGCGTCGATATGGGCGGCGAACTCTGCCTCGTCGAGGGTTTCGAGAGCGCCGCGGGCGGCCATGATACGCTTCGCCAACCGGTCAAGCCTTGGCAAGGGACGCGTCAACTTGCCGATCTGCGCGGCAAGATAGGCGCCCCATCGGTCAAGCTTGACGGGTTTGTACTCCTCCCCGTGAGTGGACAGCAGGCGCAGCTTTCGTGACGGCTGTGCGCCCCCGCCGGATCCTTCGGCCCAAAGCCGGGCCTCTGACGCCGCCGCATGACGCAGCCGCAAAGAGTCCAGCGTGGGACGCGCGCTCATAGCTTATAGCGCCGCTGAAAGAATTGCCGCACGGCAAGCAACCCTTGCTGAGCAAGTGGTTTGGGCGAAAGCTGCATGCGCAACCACCCCGACCGCCCGTCGAGCCCTGACGGCCCCGCCGCGAGACTGCCCAGATCCGCCGTCACCAGAAAGAAGCGTTCGACGCTTTGAGCATCTTGCGGGTCCTCGGTGCTGATCGCCGTATCGCCACCCGCCAGCGGGCTAAGCGCGAGTGAGGGGAGGTCGCGGCGCGAGAATGGCAGGATCTGCAAGGCCGCGACGGAATGACTCTCCGCGCGCGCGCCTTCGATCTTCACGGCCACATCGCTCGGCTCAAGCCCGCCGATCCCGTCCGCTGTCTCCTGTCGCAAGATCCCCTGAAACACATAGCTGCGATCGTCGAGCACTTGGCCGATTTCGGTGCCCCGCCCAATCCAATTGCCGTTCTGTCCGGTCAGCGCATCGCTGACCCAGATTCCCATGCCCGGCGACCGGATCGTCAGGCGCGCGCGCTCTGCTCGAAGATGCGCGAGGCTCTGACCTATGGTGGCGATTTCCTCCTCGATGGCGGCAAGTTCCATGGCCTCCGCCGCGATGGCACGGGACTTGCGCGCCTGCGCGCCCGCAAGCCGGGCCTCCATTCCTGTAATTTGCAGATCCAGTTCGGAATTCACGAACTGCGCGAGCACCTGACCTTCTTCCACGCGATCACCCGAACGCACTGCCGTTTCGGCCAGACGGCCCGACACGGGCACGAAGATCCGCCGCCGCTCCCCGGCCTCCACCACACCGTCGAGGCGTTTGTGATCCGGCACGGGAACGACGAACACCCCGATCAGCAGGAGCGCCCCGAGAGCGGAAGACAACAGGAGTTTGCCGCGGTGTTTTCTCAAGAAATGAGGGCTCTTCAATGGCTTCAGAACGCGTATCACCGGCGCGATGAACGCATTGTAGGCCAGCGCGGCCGCAACCAGAAGACCCAATCCGAAATACTGGTCTGCCACGAACAGCACGATCCCCAGCATGACCATGATCCGGTAGACGTTCGATGCGATGAAAAACCCGATCAGAAAGGCCCGTCTCCGCGGGGAGACGACATCATTTGGCCGTTCCTGCTCCACTAGGAAACGCGTGCGGAAAAGCGCGTTGAACTGTGCCTTGGCCGCGGTATGCAGGTTCGGAATCTCTACGAGATCGGAGAGGATGTAATACCCGTCGAAACGCATCAGCGGATTCACGTTGAACACAAAGGTATAGACCGCCGTGACAAACATGAGGTTCAGCGCGATTTCATTAATCGCACCCGGCGGCGAATATGCCCAGAGCAGCGTCGCCAATGCGCAGGAAACAAGGTCCGCGTACATGCCCGCCGCGCCCACCGCGGCGCGCTTCCACTTATCGCGAAAATGCCAGACCGACGTCAGATCCGCATAGGGCAATGGCGTCAGCATCAACAGCATGATCCCCATGGTCCGCACATGTCCGCCATAGAATTTGGTCAGCGCGGCATGTGAGAGTTCGTGGAGGAAGTGGGTGAGGAAAATCGCCACATAGAGGGGCAGCAGGTTGCCCAACTGCAGGATCGTGGCCGATTGCTCAAATGCGCGATCGGCATTGAGCAGAAAAACCGCCCCCGCCCAGACAAACAAAAGCCCCACCAGCCAGAGAACCGGCCAGCTATAGATCACCCGGATCGCCGTGGTATGACGCTTCAGAAAGGGCTCGGGGTCCCAAAGCGGGATACGAAAGAACAAAAGTTCGGATATCCGCGCGGGCAGTGGTTTGCGCTTCTTGCCCAAGGCGCGTTCGAGGATGTGCGTCTCGCTCACGCCGCCTTCGACATAGATCAGGTTGGCCGCATAGAGAGCCGAGATCAGATCGAAGAAATCCTGTTGTCCCGGCGCGGTCGTGGGGGATTTATCCGCATATCCCCGCCAAATGTCATTGAGTGTGCGCTCTGGCCCGATCTCGAGAACAAGCGCATGGGTTTCGGGGCGTGCCCGGAAAAACCCGCAATGCGCAGCTTCGTAATAGACGTACCAGCATTCGCCGCGATAGCTGTGCCGACGGATGGAAATCCCGGGGCGCAAACCCACGCGCAGTTCCGCGATCCGGTGCCATTGGTCATAGAAGGTGCGGTGGGCCAAGGAACGGCCCTAGCCCTGCGGCGTGGTCAGCACCGCCCCGGTGCCCGGGCTGAGCCAATCGGGCGGGTCCGTAAGGTGCACCTTCACGCGGCGCAGCCCACTGCCCGGGTCGACCACCGGAGAGACGAAACTCACTTCCCCGTTCAGGTTCTCGTCCCGGCCGCTTGCGCGCAGAATGACACTCTGGCCCGCCTGCAACTCACTCGCGCGTCGGATCGACAGGTTGGCAACAAAGAACAAGGCGCCCGTGTCGCAAAGTTGCAGCACCGGATCCATTGCCTGCGCGCTTTCGCCCGTGCGGCGGATGATCCGGCTGACGATACCGGGGGCAACGGCGGCCAAGGTGCGGCGGCGCAGGCTTTCCTCTGCGGTGTGGAAATCCAGCTCCTCGATCTGCTTTTGCGTCTCAAGCCGGGCAAGTTCGCTCACCGCGAGATCGTAGGACAATTTCCGGTTCTGCAAATCCTCAAGGCTGATCCCCCGCGCGGCATCATACACCGTCTGCCCTGCGGAGAGTTGTTGCTCCCCCACAGCAACACGTGCCTCCGCGGCATCAAGGTCCGCACGGCTTTGCCACAAGGTTCGGCGGCGCTCGACCTCTATGCTCTCGATCTCCTGATCGAGCCGCATCAGAACTTCGCCCGCTTCGACGGTCTGGCCCTCTACCACCAGCGTATCCTCCACGACCCCCGACACCGGGAAGGAAAGCGCCAGATCGGCGCGGCATTCCACAATCCCGCGGATCTCCGCGCCCCGGGCATCGAGCCCCACGCTATCGTAATCGGTGGCCGTCTGTGCCCCAGCGGCAGAAGCCAGAACCAGTGACAGGGCCAGAAGCGGTTTGCACGTGATTGCCATGCCTGACCTTAGTCGATCCCCATACGGGTGAGCAACGTGCCGTCGATCTGCGAGGCGAGATAGCTCGACAAGTTAAGCTGGGCGATGGCGTCGGCCCGAGCCTCCCGCGCATAGGCAAGGCTCAGCCGTGCGCGCAGCACGTCAATCGCGGAGCTGTTGCCGCTCTCGGCATTGGCGGATTCCGTATCAAGCAAACGCTGCTGAGCCGCGATGATCTCATCCTGATACCGCAGGTTCTCCCGCGCGCGGTCGAGGATCGCGCCGATACCGTTGAGTTCGCTCGCCACCCTTTGTCGATAGGCCCGCATGGTCAACTCCGCCTGTTTCTCCCGCAGAAGGGCGGCCTGATACTCAGCCTGTTCGGTGATGTTCCCGCCCAAGCCTTTGCGAAACTCGAACCCGATCTTCCACGTCTGATACGGGTTGTCAGAGGTGAAAACGTTCCGGAAGGGTATATAGGCCGCCGATAGCTGGGTCTTCTTGACGTCGAGGACAAGGTTCGCCTCGGCCATGGTCTGGTTCTCGGCCACAAGCCGCAGGATTTCCTCCCTTTCGATCCGCAGCGCGTTGATCTTGGACTCCGGCCGCCTTGCATAGGCAGTGTCGAGAGGAGGAAGATTGGCCGCGCTGAGATATCGACCCGGCAGCAGGGTCAGGGAGTCCGATGGCATCCAGCGGCGATGCTGGTTTGCACCATCGAGGCCCAGAAAGTAGATCTGGAGCGCGCCGACATTCTCTTCGAGTTCCTGACGGGCAAGCGTCACTGCTGCGTTCCGTTCTGCCACATCCGAAGCAGCTTGCGTCAATACCGATTGTTCCAGCAGACCCAAAGCGACCTGCTGTTCGAGTTCCTGCTCAAGCTGTGCCGCGAGGCGGGCAGTTTCCTGTCGCCAATGCACGCGCTGCTGGGCGCGCTGTACAAAGAGATAGGTCTTGATCCCTTCAAAGGCCCGTTGCGTCTTGAGCAAACGCACCGTCTCCGCCGCGATTTCCTTCTCGATATCGGCGACCATAACCGAGGAAGTATTCACCGCCCGGCCGGAATTACGCGCAAGAGGCGCGCGCACCGTCACGCCCACGGCGGAGGAATGCTCAGGCGAGGCAAGCGCTGCGGCTTTCTGCAACGAGTTGGCGATCTTCCCCATCTCGTAATAGAGATCCACCGTCACCCCGGTGGTGTCCTTCATCTCCACGCCGATCCTGCCGTTGGTGCCATATTCCTCGAAAGGAAATGGCGTTCCGCTTGAATCGGTCCCGGTACCTGTGGACAGGAAATCGGCGGCGCTGGTCTGTGAAAGCTCCCCCGCGCGGGAAAGGTCAGCGTAGAAAATCGGCTCGAATTCCCCGCGCGCGCCGATTGCGGCTTGCTCGGAAATCGCGACCTCTAGGGCCTGTGCCTGAATGCTCTCATCGGCATAGGCGAGCAGCCGGGTGAAATCGCGAAGGCTCAGCCTCCCCGATCTCAAGTCGATCCCCGCCGGTACTTCCCTGAGCGCGACGGCCGCCGCATTGGGGGCCGTACGGTTGGGGTTCGGCTCACAAGCAGCGAGAAAAAGGGCGCCCGCTATGCCCAGAGCGACGGGGATCGAATGTTTCATCGGCTTTCCTTACGCGATCTTTCCCACTTGCTTTTCGTATTCGTTCAAGACGCGCTGAAGCGTCTCGGCAAAGCTTTTGGCAACGCTGGGGGTCAGGATGATACGCGAGGAGAGTTGTATGACCACCTCATCCTCGACCGCGCCCCAAGTCTGGTTCGTACCGAACAACAGCGTCACTTCGTCCTTGCTCATGCCGACATTGGCGACATTCGCATAGTTGCTCGACATCTTGGTGTCGTCGAACCGCACGCGTACATCCCGCGTTGGCCGCGCTGCCGTTTTCTCAACATCTGCCTGTGCTTTGGCGCGGGCGTCTTCGGGGTCGTTCTCTGCCATATGGGCCTCCATGGTTTCTTGCCCCCTTCGATTGCGCAGCGGCCTTGCGGGTTTATTCCGCCGCGATCAGGGGCTTGTCGATCTCATCATCCGACAAGAGCATGGCCTGCACTACCACGGGCCGCTCGCCGACGTCCTGCACGCCATGCGTGTGTTGCGCGATTTCTTCGAGACTGTTGCTCTCGGATTCCTCTGGCGGGGCATACACGTCATCGCCGAGCCATGCCGCCTCGGAAACGGTATCCAGCAAGCCCGCCTCCATCTGTGCGACGAGGTACTCCGCAACGCGGATCGGGCGCACCTCTTCCTCATCATCCTCCGCCTCGGGATCAAGATCGAACCGGTCGAGGAAGCGATCAAACACATCCTCACGCGGGCGGAACGCGCTCTGGTCCAGTATCCCCCGGCGCCTGAACTCTTCGTCAAGGCGTGCCCGGCCAAAGAGAGAAGGTTCGAGATCGGTGACGTTGCTGCGTGGCGGTGAAAGCGCGATCAAAACCTGCTCGCGCGGACGATTGCCCCAATTGTTGTCGAACTGTTCCGGCGAAAGATTGTTGAACAACACGATGCGCTGGCCCGGGCGGGCAAAGATGCTGCCCGGCTCAGCAGGATCGGAGTCCCCGTACGCGGTGTAGCCATGATCGATGGCCCCGGACGAGGCGAGCATGATATCGCCCGTCCCCTGACTCCAGACCCCCGGAGACCCGATGCGCATCGCGGTACGGTTTTGCACGTTGATCCCGCCCTGCGAGACGTTGACTGCCGAAAGCAGGCGCGTATCGATATCGAGCGCATCTTGCCACGCAAGCCCGATCCCCTCATCCGCGACCATGTCGAGTTGTGGCGCGGAAATGTTGTCGACCCGCTCTGAGGCGGTGTTGTCGAGGATCGCACCGCCGCGCGCCTCGATCCGAACGGTTTCCTCGGCGACGATCAGATCAATGAGGACGTTGCCCGAAACCCCGCCGGAAGCCCCGCCTTCTACGATGATCGACACGTCGCGCCCAGTGATGAGCGTTTCGGCATCCTCCATCGTGACGGACCCGCCAACAATTCCGACTGACAGAGTTTCACCCGCCTCCAGAGTTGCTCCATCGTAAAGCGACAGCGCCCCCGTCCCGATCGCGACATCCAGGTCGGTTGCCGCGACGATCCGGGCCGCATCGCGAACGGTAAGCCCGCCGCGGTCGATCTCGACGGAAACCGTGCCTGCGTCGGACTGAACAATCGCGGTATTGATGAACTGGGTTTCGCCGTCCGTGACGTTAAGCGCCACCGCATCGCCGCCAGTCAGGTCGGTGAGCCCGCTCCCCTGAATTCCGCCGGTGGAACTGAGCACCAAGCTCCGGTCCGCGTCAAAGATGCTGCGATGGCTGAGCGTCGTCGTGCCATCCACGGCAATCGCGGCATCGCGGCCCGCCGTGAGCGTTGTGGCGCTGCTGGTCCGCAGGTTCCCATCGGACAGCACAGCCGAAAGATCGCGCCCGGCGGTGAGGGTAGAGCTTTGGGTAAAGTCCAGATCACCCTGCCCGAGAGCGACCGACAAATCGCCCGACCCTGCGGTGATCGCCGTGGTTCCGCGCGTCGATGCGTTGCCCGCCCCTAGGATGGCAAGGCTTGCATCCGTATTGCCGAGCAGGGTGGTCCGCCCCGCGATGGTCACGTCACCTGTCGCTACTTCAACGGAAAGATCATCCGTATGCGCGGTGACCGTGGTCGTGCCGGAAACGGCCAGCCCAATTCCGGCAGCGATCATGACCTGCCCGGCGTCGACCTCGGTCGTTCCCGCGACAGTCATCGCACCAGAAGTGGCAAGTGCCGCAGTGCCCGTTGCGCTGGTCAGCGTCGTGCTGCCCGATATGGAAAGCGGTCCAAGCGCGCCTATGCTGAGCCCGTCCGCCGCCGTGAAGGACGTCGTTCCCCCCATGGTCACGGCGCCAAGGCTGCCAAGTGCGACGCTGCCGCCCATCGAGGTGATCTGCGTCGTGCCGGAAGCGGTAACATTGCCCACGGATCCGATTGTTACATCTCCGCCCGCGACAAGCGTCGTTTCGTCCGCAAGGGCAATCGTCCCGCCGATCAAGACATCCGTTGTCCCGCCCGAGATGATATCCGTCTGACCCAAGGCCGAAAGGTTGCCCGTGGCTGCGATTGCCACATCGCCCTGCGCCTCGATCCGGCTTTCGTCACCGAGCGTCAGGGTGCCGACAAGCCCGATATTCAGATCCCCGCCCGTTTGCACCACACCGCTATCGACTAGGTCGACAGCCCCACCCGCAACAAGCCCAAAGTCGCCCAAGACTGTTGCCCCAAGCAGGGTCACCCCATCCTGGTCTACGAAGGACGCATCCCCGCCCGCAGTAACCTGCAACTGCGCGACGTCGTTGGTGTCGGACGTCAGGGCAATGTCGCCGCCCGCGCTGATCCGGGCGGTTGAGCCCTCACCATCTGCGGTGATCGAGATGCCAGCCATCTGGCCAATGTCGCCTGCGGTCGCCGTGAGTGTCAGATCAGCGCCCACCTGTGCATCGCCGAGTAAGATCGCCTGTTGTCCCTCGTCCCCGGCTGCGATGATCGACAAGGCATCCGACGAAGTTTCCTCCACCGAGATTCCGCCCGCCAGTACTGTCAGGCCCACGTCACCGGATGCCGTGACCTCCTCGATTGCGACCGTCTCTGTGGCCGCGCCGGTGAAGGATACCCATGCGCCGCCGTCGGTGGCCTCGATTGTCCCGACCTCGGTGGCGGCCACATCAAGCGCCCCCACCTCATAGCGCGTGCCAATCGACTGGGCGCTGAGGAGGGCAAGCTCGCCGTTGGTGATCACGATATTCTCATTACCCACGCCCTCGGCCGTGGATGCATCCCGCATGTCGCCCGTGGTCGTCTGGATGGAGACGTCCCCGCCCGTCGCCGTGATCCGCGAAATCGCGATATCCTGTGTGGCGGACACAGCGACCGCGCCGCTTGCCGCAAGGGTCGAGCCATCCGTCTGAGTGAAGCCGCCCCCCGCCATGGTGAGCGTTGCGCTCCCCACGGTCTGATCCCCCGCAAGCACCAGATCGCCGGTAACCACGTCCACGTTGAATGCGCCGTCGCTCTCGACCGTTTCGACCCGCAGGGCACGAACCGATTGGAAAAGCGCCCCACCGGTCCCCGCATCGACCCGCGAGATCGTCGCAATGTCGAGGTCGATATCGCCCGCCCCGCTGGTGCCGATGGCAAGGCCCACAAACTCGGCCGATGCGCCGTCTCCAAGCCCGGTGACAAGGGCGCGTTCCGCTGTCGTGCCATCAAGGATACGCCCAGCGGCGCCCGCATCGATACGGACTGTGCCTGTGGATGTTTGCAACGCGGCGAGCGTGATATCGCCGGTGGCCGAAAGCTCCAGATCCCCGGAGGCTACAAGACCCGACGCCTCCGACTGCGTGATTGTCCCGCTCTGGGTCACGATGCTGATCGTCTCGGCGCGCATGTCCTCTGTGATGCGCAGATCACCCACCATCGTCAGGTCGAACACCCCATCGCTGACCGTCGCGGTCCGAAGGAACGCCGCCCCGCTCCGCGTTGCGAGGTCGAGCCAGACACCATCGGTCGCGGTAACGGCATCAAGCCTGTCCGTACGAAGGGAAATGCGATCCGCTTCGGTGCCGATGCTGCCCGCCTCAAGCTGAACCATCCCGTTGGCATCAAGATTGACCCCGGATGCCCCGCTCAGGATGGCGCCGCTGGCAACCAGTAGCGTTTGGGCCGAAAGCCCCGTTGCCACCACGGAAGTCAACGTGAGGTCGCCGGCCTCTGCTGTCATGCGCGCGCCGTTGACGGTGGCGATGCTGGCCCCGTCCGTCATCTCGATGCCGCCATCGTCAGCAAAGATGGTGGCGGAATTTGCCGAGACCGCCGCCGACAGGGACAGATCCCCGGCAGAGGTTCCCAGTACAGCCGCCCCGGTGGCGGAAACCGCCCCGAATTCCATCCCGCCCATGCCGGTGATGTAGAGACCCCCGGAGGTCGCAGTAGCCTGTTCCACGCGGTCGGTGTCGACCTCGATCTGGCCGCCCTCCTGCGCCGTTCCAATGACGCCCGCGGTCAGGGTAATGACCCGCCCGTCCGCCTTGGTGGTGATGATCGCGGTTTCGCGGTCCGGTGAATTGTCCCGTAGGGTACCGCCGACGGTGAGGGTGACGTCTCCCTCAAGGCTGGTGAGCGCGGACAACGACATATCGCCCGAGGCCGACAGATTGATATCCTGCGTGACGAAGAATTTCGCCGATTGCGCCTGCGAGAGGCTCCCGGCTTCGACCGCCATCTCCAATGCTTCGACGCGCAGACTTCCCGAGAGGTTGAGATCCCCGCCCGACTGGATGAACCGCGCCGTTCCAACTGTGTCGAGCCCGTCCAACGCGACGGTGGAATAGGACGTCACAGTGATCGATTGCTTGGTGGTATCCGTCTCCGTCGCGGTCAGGGACGCGATGTTGGATACCGAAAGATCCAGATCCCCATCCGCAGCGGTCGTCCCGATCTCCAGCGCTTCGATGGTCAGCGCGCCTGACCCCATTTCGATGTTCGCGCGTTCGCGGGCATTCCCGTCCACGGCGGTACTGGCATCAAGCACGCGGCCTACAGCGTTGAGTGTCGCATCGCCGGTCAATACGGCAAGGCGGGTCAGGTGGATATCCCCGGAGGCCAACAGCGTCGTTGCGCCGAGTGCCGTGATGGAGGTGCCAGCCGACTGTATGATATCGCGTGCGCCTGCGTCGTCAGCAGAGAGGTTCAGAAGCAAGCCGCCAACCTTCAGATCGCCTGTGATCGCCAGATCGCCCTCACCCACAGTCAGGGAAAGCGCGCCTGATGTATCCGCCGAGGCAAGGACCGTGCCGCTAGTTGTGAGCGACTCCACGGTCGCCCCACCGGCATTTTCCGATGTCGTCTCAAGCACAAGGCGCCCGGCATCGAGATCCACATCACCCGAACCCAGCGTACCGATGCTGCCCCCGGACAGCACGGCCGTGCCTGCAGTGGTCACGTTCGCGCCCTCGTCCGAAGTCAGATCGGAAATATTTCCCGCCGCACTCAGCAGCGTGATCGTCTGATCAACGACCGTCGCGGACCCGACAACATTAGAGACCGCAAGCCCGGCTCCGCCCCCGAGCGTGATATCGCCTTCGGATTGCACGCTCTTGCCATCGACCATCGTCATGGAGCCTTCCAAGGCCCGGATGGAAACGGTGGCCGCAGTAACGTCACTCAGCAGCAGCAGATTTGCTTCCGTCGCCGAAAGTGTCAGCCCGCCGCCGATGGACCAGTCCACATCCGAAGCGCCAAGTTCCACCGTCGGCCGCTCTTCCCCTACAACAGGGGTCAGAATGCTCAAGTTGGCGTCTTCTGGCGTCGAGATAAGACGCACTGCGCCGTTTTCCCCGCCGCTGCCCTCCAGTGCATCGAGGCTGAGCGCCTGATCCGCGCTGCCGAGTGCGCCGGTCACATTGAGCAGGATCGTGCCGCCCGCGATATTCGCCGCCCCGTTCGCATTGGTCCGGCCCGTGACCGCCCCGGACGTGGTCATGGAGAATGTGGCGTCGGCCCCCGCGGAGACCTCGGCAAGGGTCAGGTCACCGTCCGAAACGATCGTCACGTTTCCGCCCGCGCGCAGCGCAGAGCCTTCGGCCATGTCGATGCCTGCCGTGCCGAAGTCCAGCAGCAGATCACCGTCGGTGTTGAGCGTACCCTGGAAGCGCCCCTCGTTCCCAACTCCGATCGCCAGCTTTACCCCATCCGGCGCTGCCACGTCCGACAGCGACGCAGAGGCGACATCGATCGTACCAGCGTCATCATCTGCCTTGGTTGCATTCTCAAGGCTTCCTACCGCCCACATCTTGACGCTGAGACTACCGGCCCCGGCGATGATCGACGCGGTACCGGTGGTGACGATGTTGCGCTTTTCAGTGGCGAACCCGTCCGTGATCGTACCGTTCTCGGTGGAGACATAAACGTTGCCCGAATTGGCGATGAGTTGCCCAAGAATGATGTAGTCCGCGGCGTGAATGCGGATATCGCCGTTCGTCGCCGTGATGGTGTGACCATTCATGTCGTAGAAGTTCGTGGAGATAAGATTGAGCTCGTCAACCGTCACATCACCCGCGAGGGTGAAGTTCCCTTGCGCCCGCAAATCTCCAACCACATCCGTATCGCCAAGGAAGAGACGTTCTTCGGCAAGCACATCGGCGTTCCCGCTCGCGTTGAGCGAAATCGTCAGATCGTTTGCGTCACGCAGCGCGATATCCGCCGCCGCTGTCAGTGTGACATCGCCCACGAAATCGTTCACGGAAACGCCCGTCTCCGACACATTCGCAAGGGTAATATCATAGGCATCGCCAACGGTGCCGGCGCCCATTCGCGTCGTTCCCCCGACGAACACCTGCGTCCCTGTTTCTTGGCGGATCGCACCGCCCGTTTGCGCGTTGAGATCACCCGCGACGGTCACGGTCCCAAAGACGAGCGCGCCCCCGGTCTCCAGCGTCAGGTCGCCTGTCGCAGTTCCGCGCAGCGTCAAGTCATTCGCATCGGCCAGCGCCACGTCATCCGCCGCGAACACGAGATCCGAGCCGAGATCGTTGCCCGCATTTGTGAGCATCACGGCAGCGCCATCCGCCGTCACCGTGAGGAGCCCCGAAACTATAAGTGCTCCCGTCTGTGAGATATCCCCACTCGTCACCACGTTCGCGCCACCGTCGATGGTCAGGTTGCCGAATGACAGCGCCCCGGACGTCACGTCGAGACCATCCGATCCGATCACCCCCGCAAGGCTGAGTGCGCCCGAAGCGGCCAGTTCCGCGCCCTCGGCGGTGAGTTCAACACGGCCGCCGAAGCTGTTCGTCGCGGCGTCCAGCGTGATCGACTTGCCCTCTCCAGCGACAAAGGCGCCCGCCCCCGTGAGGGACAGCGACGTGCCCTGGCGCTGCGAAATGGCGCCGGATGCGGTGAACGCTGTCGTCCCAGTGGCGCTCACGTTGCCCAAGGCCAGATCACCATTGACGAGGATCGAAACCAGACCTGCGTCGGTGATCGAAAGACCCGCCCCGAACTGCGCGCCATTGTCCAGCGTGATGCTACCGCTTCCTGTGCCAATGCGTGTGGCACCTGTCACGTTGACCGAAGCGCTATCGGTCAGCGAGGCCGCCGTAATATCAAGCGCGCCCCCAATCGTCACTGCCCCGAGATCCAGCGTTCCACCGGCATTGAGGCTGAGATCCCCCGTGATACTGCCAATCAGCGCGGTATCGCCGGAGGCCGCAATCTCCACATCGGCCTGACCGCTGACAGTAAGCGTTCCGGCGAAACTGTTGTTCGTGTCGTCGAGAGATATGTCCGCATCGCGGCCGGCAGTGAGTACCGCGTCGCCCCCAAGAGAGATTGCGCCCGACTGGGTGATTGCGCCCGCAGCCGTGAGCGTGAAGAGCCCGCCCACCGAAGATGTCCCGAGGTCCACAGTCCCGGCACCGCGGATCAATGCCGCTCCGCTCACATCGAGCGATACAGCGCCCGTGAGGGCATTGGTTGCCCCAAGGGTGACCGCAGACGCCTCAATCATGGTCGTACCGGAGACGGCGATCGTGCCTTCGCGCTGCGTGACCGTTCCGCCAGTGAAGTTCAGCGTCAGGTTCCCGCCGACCGCCAACTGGCTCAGCGAGGCCGCGCTGCCGGTCAATGTCATGTCGTTTGCAGCAGAGACCGTACCGCGCAGGGTCAAGGCCCCCACGGCAGTCAGGGAGAGATCGTTACCTGCACCGACAGCCGCGCCAGCAAAGGTCAGGTCATTGGCGTCAAAGAGCGTGATCGCGCCCGCCCGGACCACACTCACCTGCCCCACAAAGTCGCTCGCGGTGTTGGTCAATGCGATGGCCGCACCATAGGTATTGAGCGAGGTCGCGCCAGAGGAGGTGATGACACCTGACCCCGTCAATGCGCCGCCAGTTATGACGGTCAGGGCCCCCGTCGCCGTGATCGTCCCCAACTCAAGGGCATTCGCATCGCGCAGTTTGATCGTGGCGCCGCTCGCGGAAATCGTGCCTTCGAAATCGTTGCCGGTGGAATCGAGCAGCACATTGCTCCCCGAGAACTGAGCAGCCCCCGCCACGTCAAGCGCACCGCTGTCCGTGATCGCCCCGACCGCCGTGACGGACAGGCCCGCGCCCAAAGTGCTGTTGCCGAGTGTCAGCGCGTTGGCATCGCGCAGGATCACGTCCCCGTCGCTGATCAGACTGACCGAGCTGCCGAAATCGTTCGCGGCGTTGCTCAGGTCAATCGCGGAGGAAGCACCACTGCTCTCAAGGGTCGTCCGACCCGCGACCGTGATGATGCCGGTGCTGCTGATCTCGCCGCCAGCCGAAACCGATAGACCGCCGGTGAGGGTCACATCCCCGAAGGTAATGTCGTTCGCATCGCGGATCGTGAGATTCCGGGCGATGACGCTCACGGTGCCTTTGAAGTCATGCTCAGCGGTGAGGATGACGTCCTGCCCGGCGGCATTGATGACTGTGTTTCCGTCAACGGTCCAGACATCGGCATTGTAGATCTTGCCCGCCGAGGTCAGCGTCAGATCCCCTGTCAGGGTCGCGCCCACAAGGTGCAACGCTCCGGCACTGGTGAGCGCCAGACTGTTGGCATTCAGCACCCTCACGTCGCCTTCGAAAAGGTTTTCGGCATGGGTCAGGAGGATATCCGCGCCGCTGCTCCCGGTATCAAACGTCGCCGCGTCCGTGATGGTCAAGCCAGCGCTGGACGAGGTCTGTGTGATCGCGCCTTCGGTCGAAATCTCCGCCGTGCCCCGCACGGTCACTGTTCCGAGGGAAAGCTCATTGGCATCGCTCAGCGCCAGATTGCGCGCGCTGGTGATGGTCACCGTTCCGGCGAAATCGTTGTCCGCCGCATCAAGGGCGATATCGTTGGACCCAGCGTCAATCGTCGCCGTGCCGTGCAGCACAAGGCTGCTTCCGCTTTGCTGAGCGATATTCCCGCCCGAGGTGATCGAAAGAACGGCCTCTGGATCCGCGAGCGAACCGAGCATGGTATCGGCGAAGGTCAGCGCACCACCCGTCGTCGCCGCAAGCTCGCTCGTCACGATGCCGGACACCGTCAGCGCATTGCGATCGGCAAGCGCCACCGTGTCGGCATTCAGGGCCACAACCCCGGTGAAATCGTTCTGCGCGTTGGTGAGGGTCACGCTTTGCCCGGAGGCGTTGATGGCCATGGTCGACGCCACAGTGATCGCGCCGCTCGCAGTGATCGCAGCGGTCGAGGTCAAGGTCGCCGCGCCACCAACAGTCAGCGTGCCAAGCTCCGCGCCTGCCGCGTCGATGACGAGGTCGCCGCCGATATCGGTTGTCCCAAGGGTCAGCGCCGCCCCGGACGCCAGATCCGCATTGCCATCCACCTGCCCAGAGAGCGCGAGCGCTCCGGCGTTGGAAAGCGCGAGGCTCCCCGCTTCGGACACAGCAATCGCCCCACCGAAGGCATGATCGACCGATGCGAGAGAGATGGCTCCGCCATTCTCGGCCCTGAGCGTGGTCGTGCCGCCAACAGTGATAACTGCGCCCGCATCTGTCAGCGATCCGCCAGACGTAAGATCCGCGGAACCGCCGGTTGCAAAGGCCCCAACTTCCAGATCTCCGGTCGTCTCAAGCGCCGTGTCCCCGGCTGCCGACCCGGCGATCGACAAGCTGTCAACGGCGTTCAGCGTCAGATCCGCCCCGCTGGTGACATTCACCACCCCGCCGAAATCGTTGGCTCCGGTGAGATTTACGGATGAGCCCGTCCCGCTGACAAGCGCTGTGGTGCCGGTCACCGAGATGGCCGCTGTTCCTGATATGCCTGCCGACGACGTGAAGCTGGCAGCCCCCGTCACACTCGCTCCCGTCAAGGTGAGGTCCGCGCCGGCGATAACCGTCAGCGCAGTCGCAGTGCCACCCAAAGTGAGCGCACCGGCATCTGTGATGGAAACGGCGCCCCCGGAGACCGATACCGTCTCGAAGTCATTCGTTGCTTGGGTCAACGCCACGGAGCCGGTCGCCGCGATAGCCGTGAGGCCGCCCACCGAAAGCGCGCCCGTTTGGCTGAGATCCCCCGCCACATCGAGCGTTAGGCCCTCCGTGAGCGTCCAACCGCTCGTGCCCGCGATGAGCGCGCCGTCACTCTCGATGTTCGCGCTCGCGCCGGTGAGGGACTTGATGGTGGCTGTGCCGCTGGTCCGCGTGGACACCACGACGACTCCCGTACCACCGGTCAGTTCCTCAATGTCATCCGCCGCGATCATAAGGCCATTGCCGTCGGCGCCTATGCCGGCGCCTGCCCGAAGGATAACGGAGCCATCCGTATCAATATTGGCGATCTCGGCACCGCCGAGCTGGGCGTCATCGCCATCCGTTATCGCGCCCGCCGCTGTGATCGTCACCGGGTTGGCGGCATGGATCCGGCCAAGGGCGATCCCCCCGCCCGCCGCGTTGAGTGTCACCGCGCCATCCGTCTGAATGAGCGAGCCGGTGCGCATGTTGATATCACTCGCGCCGGTCGATACCGATATGTCGCTGGCTGTACGGGAAACGAGCTGTCCACCCTCTCCAATCGAGACCCCGCCAGTGCCTCCCGTGACCGCTATGGAGCCGGTGGCTGAAATCGTCCCGGCAACTTCCACGGCGCGGCTGTCGAGAGAAATCGTTCCGGTGGAGTGCATCCCCACGATGGTCACGTCGCGACTATCGAGATCCAGCGCCACCGCGCCTTCGTAGTAGCCCGCGAATGTGGTGTCGCCAGAGGCGCTGACCGCGGCATTGTCCCACTGGTCCCATTCGACAGAAACGTTGCTGGGATTGGCTTTGAGGAACTCGGAGAACTCAAGCTGAGTCACTCGGGTGACGTCTTCGATGTCGAATACCGATGTGTTCCCTGCGGTCGAAGCGTCGGCCATGTTACGGGCGATAGCGTGGAAACTGCCTGCGATCACATCGTAGCTTCGGCTGAGATCCACCCCTGCGGCAGGTGCGAACTGCGGCGCATCAAAGAGGATGTCGACAGAGTCGTCATCGAGCACTTCGCGCACATCTCCGGATGTCCGGATCGTGACATCGCCAAGGGCCCCTGCGTCGATAAGGTCGATCAGCACCCCGCCTGTCAATCCGCTGCTGCTCGTCAGGGTCTGAAGCGCGGAGGACGACAGGTTGTGATCACGAACCTGCGCGCTGATCTCGGCCTCGCTCAGACCGAGACGACGCAGGCGCGATTCCAGCGCCTCCTGTTCACCGTCGATCGCACCGGTATCGCCCGAGAGGAAGAGCATCGAGTTGCCCGCGAGATCTTCTTCGAAGGCCGCGTTTCGTATGACCAGCGTCCCCGAGGCATGAACTTCGAGATCCCCGCTGGCCTGCGTTACGTCAAGCTCCATCGCGCGGGTGTTGATGAGCGTCACCGACGTTCCCGCCGCTGTGACGGTCATGCTGTTCACATCCGTACGCACGTCGATATCGGCAGCAGAGGAAAGCGTGATTGAATCCGCGCGGATGAGTTCTGTGCCGCTGATCGAACCGACCTTGCCTGCCGCGCTAGTAAAGCTGGCGCTGCCGCCGGAACTGGCCGTGTTCGTCGGATCGGCCGGGATGGCTGCCCGCTGCATCTTGAAATCAACGCTCTGCGAGACTGTCGTTGTCAGACCAAGCGTGCTCAGCGCCGTCGCTGTGATCGTAACGTCATCCGCGATGCCCACTTCGAGGTAATCGGCCTCCTTGAGCGTATAGGTCCACCGACCGTCCGCGTCGACACTTGCGCCACCAGTATTACGCCCGACGGTTATCGTGACGCTGGAGCCACTCTCGACCCAACCGGACAGGATCACCCCATCTTCGCGGGCCGCATCCTCACGCGAGACCGTGTTGCTTCCGTTGACCGCGCCAAAGCTGATCGACGGTGTCCGCGTTGCGACAGTCAGGCTCAGGGTTTCTGAGCTTGTGCTCAACTGGCCAACCGCATCGGTCACCTGCGCTGTCAGGCTATGAGTTCCGTCGGCAAGAGGGATGGTCGGAACAAGCGACCAGTTGCCATCGGCGTCGGCAATGGTTTCTCCGATCACTTCGCTCGTGGCGTCGACGGTGAGGTAAACAGTGACCTTCGCGCTTGCCTCTGTCGTCCCGCTCAATTCCGGCTGCGAGGTCGCAACCGTGGAGGCTTCGGCAGTAAGCGTGGGTGCGGCGACCCTGGTGTCGATGCGGAGGTCGATCGCGCTCGACAGCCCGCTGGAGGCCGATCCGGTGCTTGCCCGGGCCGTTACACTGTAGCTGCCCTCCGCAAGATCGGAGGTGTGGGTATAGGTCCAGCGGCCCTGCGCATCGGCGGTGATCGTGGTCGTATTGAAGGCGGTCGTCGCGCCATCGAGGAACAGGTCGATCGTTGCGCCGGCCTCGCTCGTGCCCTTGATGATCGGTCTAACAGCGCTCGTGGCGTTGTCCGCCGGGCGTCCGGTATCGTTCCCAAGGCCAACCACCACTGGTGCAGCGACCGTTCCGAGATCGACGTTGAGCGTCAGCGCATCCCCCGAAGCCGCAGGCCCGAAGTTGCCCGCCGCGTCGATACTGACCGCAATGATGGAATAGCTGCCACCTGTGAGCGCTTCGACATAGTCCGTCGCCCCGATGGACCACGTGCCATCGCTTTGCGCGATAGTCTCGGCCAACAACGTGCTGGTATCCAGATCATAGAGCCGCAGCGGAGCCCCGCCGAGCGCATCGGTACCGGAGATTTCCGGCCGCGCTGTCGTGGACAGATGCCCATCAACCGCTGTTTCCGTATCGATTTCAGCAATAGCAGGTGTTTCCGTAGGGGCCGTTACCGCAAGTGCAACCGTCTGCAGAATTGTCGCAGAACCGCCGCTTCCGGTCACCACGAATTCGAGCACGATGTCCCCGTCGTCCACTTCGTCCAAGTCACTTGCCGTCACCTTGGCGCGCCAATTCTGGCTCTCCGCCTCTGGGAACAACTCTGCGGTAATCTCCTCCCCATTGGGCAGGCGGAGTATGACAGACGTCGCATCGATCCCGGCCGTGCCCCGGATCTGAAGAACGCGGGCCACATCCTCGGCGGCGATGATGTTTCCGGAATTGACCTGCGACACCGATAGCGACGGGGCAGATGCAGAATACACCGCGTCGTCCGACGCAATCGGGGTCACCACGTCGGTGATCTGCGCGGTGAGCAGATCACCATCGTCGATGGAAAGCCCCTCAAGGCTGACCGTCCAGTTGCCGGAGGCACTGACGATGGTCGTGCCGATCTCTGTGGTACTTTCGTCTGGCTCGGTCCGGATCAAACGAACCGTCGCGCCGACCGGGCCGGTGCCCTGCACCGTTGCCCCTGTCAACTCGTTGGTCTGGGTAAGACCCGTGATGACCACCGGCGTCGTATCGTCCGCATCCGGTGTAGAGGTGTCGGACTGGCCCCATGTGACGATCTGGGTCACCGCATATTGCGCATCCCCATCAGGGTTTTCCGTCACGGTCGGCCCGGCACCGGTAAAGGTCAGCGCCGTGTCGTCCAGTACCAGCTTTGGGATATCCCGGAAATTGAGGCTGCCGCCAAAGGTAATACGATAAGTCTCGTCCGTTCCGTATGTGTTGACGACACTATAGCTCGCCCCCGGAACATCCATCCGCTCAAGCACTTCTTCAATGGCGGCTGCGCTCGTTTCATCGAAGCTGATCGCGCCGCTGCGATATTCTGTGCCATCGAGCGTGAAGGTGAAGGTGTAGGTGCCATTGGTGACATCCGTCAGCGCAATTTCCTGCACTTCCGACGTAGTGGCGGCATCAAGGATGGTCACAGCGGCCGTTCCAAAGAGCGTCGTTGCAACTACGGTGGCTACCCCGCTGTCGGGCGGATCTATCGTGATCTCCGGCGGCTGCGTATAGCCCGCCCCCGGATTGGTAATGGTGATCTCGGAGATTTCTCCGTCGACCAGCGTCACCACGCCTTCGGCCTGCACTCCACCATCGGCTACCGGAATATCGGGCTCTGAGAAGACGATTGACGGGGTCGAGCTGTAGTTTTGCCCCCCGGAGGTAACAAAGGCGCTTTCAACGCGTCCCATTTCCGCCACGAGCGCGTCGGAAAGCGTGTAGGTCCAAGCCTTGGGTACAGTGGAAAGCGGCACGGCATCGGTCGTTGCTTGTTCCTCCGCCGGCGCATCGACCGTTACTGTGGGGACGTTCGCATAGCGGGCCCCGGCCACCACGGTGTATCCAGTGACCTTTCCGTTCGAGATCGTCGCCACGGCCGTGGCTTGCGCCGCATCCTCTGTCACCGTCACAGTCAGCGTGTCTGCGGCAGTGAAGTTCGGATCCGTGAGCGTGAGCCCGGTTACCACACCATCGGTGACAACGGCTGTCGCTTCAGCCTCGTTCGTGCCGTCGGACACCGTGACTACGAGCCCGCCCTGAGAATAGCCTGTTCCGCCATTCCCGATGACGAAGGTGACCACTCCGGTATCCGCCGCGGTGGCAGTGACAATGGCGTCCACCCCATCTGGGGCATCAATCGTGACGACCGGAACGGCGGTATAGCCATCCCCTGCGGTCCCCAGCGCCAAGGCGACCCCGTTCCCGTCCAGTGTGACCGTCGGTTCTGCGGTAACCGATGCCGGTGCCGCGATCGTGACTGTCGGCGGTGTCAGATACCCCGATCCGTGTTCCGTGATCTCGAATGCGGTGATGACGCCGTCGACAACCGTTGCCACGGCCTCGGCGCGTGTGCCGGCCAGATCTGGCTCGCTGAAGGTGACGGTCGGGGGATTGTCCGCCGAATAGCCCTTGCCGCCATCGGTCAAGGGGATCGTCGTGCCGACCATCTGCCCGAGGTTGAGGGTTGCCTGCTGGACCCCGTTGACGACGACATAGACGACCGTCGCACTGGTCTCGCCGCCAATCGTAACGCCAGTCTGTCGATCCGCTTCGGAGACGATGTTATCCCCGGTCACGGGATTGAACGACAGGGCGATGGACTCGCTCGACGGTGTGATCACAAGATCGGTGGATTTCGTGCCGACGTTGCCCGCCGCATCGGTCGCAAAGGCTTGCAGGGTCCGCGCGACCCCGGCTTCCCAGACCGAGTTTGGCGCCCATGTCCAGGTCCCATCGGACAGAGCACGGGTGTTGGCGATGACCGTGTCGCCTTCGGTGATGCTGACGACCGCGCCGGCCTCGGCGATGCCGTAGATTTCCGGCCGACCCGCGGTAATGTCCACGGCCAGAATGGTTGGAACATCGGGTGCCGTCGCATCGACCGTAATCCGCTTCTCTGCGCTTTCGCTCTCGATGCCGTCCTTGGAGGCCACGGTGGTGACGATATAGACGCCTTCGTCCGTCTCCGGCAGCGTGGCGCGCCACACCCCGGTGAGGGGGTTTACATAGGCAAAGCCGGTCACGGAGGCGTCGTCCTGCGCGCCGCTTCCGCTTGCAGGCGTCCAGTCGTAGGTCACGGTGATGGTAGAGCCCGGCTCACTCGTTCCGAAGATTTCGAGGCCGTCGATATCGGTGGTGAAGAAGTCCGCAAGGCCGCTGTCGTCGTTGACCCGGTCAATCTCGGGCGTTTCCGGCTTCACCACGGCAATGGTGATATCACGGCTGAACGTCGTGGAGTTGCCCGCGGCATCCGTCGCCACATAGCTCAGGGTCGTGGTTCCGTTGCCCAAAACGGAATAATCCCCTTCGGTCAGGCTGTGGCTCCATGTGCCAGCAACGACCGGCACCCCTTCGACGAGAGCAGAGCCGTCGGGAAGCAGGATGTCGACTTCCGCCGCATCGGATGTGCCCGTCAGTGAAATCGCGCTGACATCTTCCACGTCCGCCCCGGTGATGACGGTATCGGAGGTGATCCCGGCGATTTCGGTAAAGGCCACTGTGGGTGCGGTCAGCGCGAGTGTCAGCGTATCAGTGAGTTCGCGTTCCGCAGTTCCGGCGAGCGGATTGTCGGCAACGACCTTGAATACCCCGGCGCTTGCCTCGAGTCCCGTCTGATCCGTGGCGTCGAGCACATAGGTCCATGTCCCGTTCTCGACCCAAGCCTCGCGGCTCGTGCCATCGATCTCGATGCGGATTCGCGCGCCGATGTCGGTCGTCCCGCTAAGCACGTATCCTTCAAAGAACTCCGTGACGGTCACAGGCGGCAGGCTGCCATCGGACTCTGTGGTCAGGGTCACGGCAGGTGCACTTGCCGAGCCAATCAGGATGCTTGTGCTGCCTGAAACTCCGCTTTCGTTGCCCACAGCATCGGCGCCGCGCACATAGAGAAAGTTCACCCCGGTCACGAACTGGCTTTGACCAGTGTCGAGCGTTCCGGACCAATCGCCATCGCCATTCGCGGTGGTGGTAAAGACCGGCGTTTCCAGATCGTCGTTGGCATAGACCGATACGGTGCTGCCAGCTTCGGCAGTACCGCTCAGCGCCGTGCCGATGGACGTGTAGGTAACCGCCGGAACGGCTGGCGGCGTCGTGTCCACGGTTATGGTCACGATATCAGAAGGCGCGCTTGCCACATCGGCATCACCGGCCGCGGCCTTGTCAGCGAGGTTGACCGCGTAAACGCCATGCGCCCCATCGGCCATCACTGGCATGAGTGCCGTCCAGGCGCCATCCTGATCCGCGCGCGTCTCCGCAAGGACCTCCCCGGTGGTTGAATCGCGAACCTCAATGCGCGTCCACGCGGTTGCGCCGGCGCCCGAAAGCTCGAACTGCGCATCGCCCACGGTCCCGGAGGTGGTGATCACCGGTTTTTGCGGCGCATCGAACCCAGCCGCGACCGGGCTGTCCGAGACGGTAAAGGTCGTTTTCGCGGAGGAATAAGAGACGTTCCCAAAAGCATCGCGCAGCGCAACGATGAAGTCATAGGTCCCGTTGGCGAGGCCGGTCGGGTTAAAGACCAACTCGCCAGCCAAGTCGTCATCTGTCAGGACGATGTGGTCGTAGACCTGCCCCTGTTCGTCCTCCAGCGTCATCACATCGCCGACGTTCGCGCCCGCGGTGGTGGTGACCTGAATATTCCCCGTGGCAAAGGTTTTCACCTTGTCGAGGTCAACATCGCTCCCCGCGACAAAGGTGATATTGCCCGTGGTCGTGCCTTCGGGGCTGTTGGCGGTAATGGAAATCTCATTGTAGGGCGTCTGCCCTTGGAACAACTCCACGCTGCTGCCGTATTGAGCTTCGAACTTGTAGGCCAGCGACGTCGCCGTGGCCTCCTGTGTTTGATGGAGCAGAACGACATCTGCCAGATTGGTGCCCGAAACGGTCAGCGTTCCGGAAGAGGCGTTCTCTGCCGGGGTATGCACGAACCCGGATATGACGATGCCCTTGGCATCCGCGCGCGTAAGATCAATGGAGGCTTTGTCCGCCGAAAGCGTGGCCGTTATGCCAATCCCGGCGATCTGGATCGCGTTCGCCAGCGCGGAAAGATCCCCGGCCTCCACATCGACCGAGAAATTTATCGTGGCAGAGGGGTCCGCGGTGCTGGCCAGATCGATCTGCAACGTTCCATCAGCGGTAAGCCCGCCGAGTGTCATCGATGCCCGCTCCGCAAGCGCGAGGGGCGTCACATCGACAAACCCGCGATCCAGAACATTGATCAGACCGCCTGCCGCCGCCATCTGGGTCGAAGGCGCGGCGATTAGTGCCCCCTTGGACGCAACACCAGACGCGCCATCCACTACCAAGACGTAGAGATCGCCGGAACCCGTTGGCGAAGTGCTCAGAACCTGAATCGCCTGCCCGGGATTGCTGGAAGGGATGTTCAGAACACCGTCGGTGTAAGTCTCGGCAAAGCGATAATCCCACCCGTCGAGAATATAATAGACGGTATCACCTTCGATCACGCGGTCCGTCTTGTAGGTCCCGTCCGTCACGCCGTCTTCGTCCAGCCCTTCGAGGAACTCAGCGCCCGAAGCTCCGGTGACCACACGCATCTCGGCCACTTCCGAATAGACCTGTACCTGCTCGGCGACATCGCCGCGCGCATTGAGGACGATTTCGGTAACGAAGGTGCCCTGCCGCGTGCTGATCGGCGCGTCCAGCTTGATATTGCGCCCGGACTGAATCTCTACCCGCGTGATGTCGCTCTCACGGCCCACACGGATTTGGGATTCCGCGTTGATGCTGGCGGCCGAATTGATGACAAGCTCGGTCGCTTCATAGGCCTGCTGGGTGGGGATCACGAAATCCGCGCCCATCACGAATGTTACTGTGTTGACCGCATCGATCCAGAGATCGTCGCTGATCACAAGCGCATCGGCCGCGTCCAGTGTCACGTTTCCAAGAAGTCCGCCTGAGACGATCGCGCCCGCGGTGCGCGCGGTCAAAAGCGTCCCGCCCTGACCCAGCGCAGCCAATTCGCCGCCGCCCGCCGTCAGGGTCAGGTTGGTTGTACCCGTCTCACCAGAGATGGACAGGACCTCCATCGCCTCCGCCGTGCTTATCTCAATATCGCCGGCGTCCGCCCGGGCCGAAGTTAGCAGAAGCTGCGTGCGGTCATCCGCCCCGGTATCATGCAGGGAGATTCCGCCTGTCGATGTCATGACATTGCGCAGTTCGGCCACGTCGACGACAACAGTGTCGATCCCCGTTTCCGCCACCAACTCAAGCGCGCCGCCCGTATCCGTATCGACCCGAACCTGCGGGCCAGCGCCAAGGCCTCGGATCACCCCCTGAGAGGAGGTGATGGAAATGTCGAGCGGCAGGTCGGCAAGGTCGATGACCGGGTTCAAAGTCGTGGATTGCGGCGTACGATCGGCGCTGCGGCCTGCGACGATCCCCGAGAGGATGCCGCCGGAGTCCGCCTCATAGGATGATAGCAAGATATCCCGTTCACTGGTGAGCGTGATCAGACCATCCACGGTCACGAGGCGTTCGACAGTCAGTTCACCGCGCGATGCCCCACTCTCTGCAATCGTGCTCAGCGTCATGTCGCCGACACCTTCGATCCGCGCGTCGAGCAGGTCGATATCGAGGTTGGAGAGGGATATCCCGTCGTAACTGCGCAGGCTGAGCGCTGCGGCCGATACAAGCGTGTCTGACATCTGGGTAATCTTGGTTGCGGCCGCCACGTCGATCAGGCCACCGGTGAGCCGCCCAAGTTGTACCGAGCGCAATGCCGCCCCATCGCCGTCGCGGCCACCGATGACCGAAGACGGCGTGGCAAGGCGGATCGCATCCGTACCTGTGGCCCCCGCCATCAGATACCGCGCAACAAGGTTCCCCCGCACGGTCATCGTGATGTCGCCCGCATGGCTCTCTGCCGACACCACCTCAAGATCACCGTCGTTCTCGATCCAGATGGGTCCTGCCGAGGTAACGCTCGCCGTCAGGCTGCGCGCATCAAGGAGGAAAGCGTGGGTCCCCGTCGCGTCGCTCTGAATACCGTCTCGGGCGGTCATGATAGCGGTTGCCGCCGTGACATAGTTCCCCGGGGTCGCCCCGGTGCCGTCCACGGTTCCGCCAGATGCATAAAGCCCGCCGCCAAGCGCATTGAGCGTCATCGTACCGGTCACATTCACCGCACTGTCGCGGAAAGTGATGTTGCCTTGGGTCGCACCCGCCGTGATCGAAAGGTTCGCCGCATCGATATCGGTGCGCAGGGCCGTCAGCACGTTGCCGCGCCCATCTGTGCCTGCTTCGAGATTGGCGGTCACAGCCTCCAGCTTGCCGAAGGCATTCAGGTCGGCGGCGGTTTCCACCTCGACCGTTCCGCCGGAGATCAGATCGCCCTTCAGATGGATCGTCTCCACGGCAGAGATCGTCGCTCCACCCGTAACCTCGATGACCGAAGCCAGATCGGTTTCTACCCCGCGGCCCGCGCTCAGATCGAACGTCCCCCCCACCGTCATTTGGGAGCTTGTTGTGGGCACATAGGTCGACAGATCGACACCTTCCGGCGTCTCGCCAAGACGGAAATCGCGCGCAGATGTGATGCTCAGGTTTCGGCTCGTCTCCAGATTGCCCGAGAGGCGGGTATCCCGCCCGGAAATGATCTCCACATCGCGGCCGTCGACGGAATTTGCTCCAAAGACCCCAAAGGTCTGCATCGAAGTTCCGCCATCGCCGCCCTCGATCCGGACCGTCCGAGTGGTGGTTTCGATCTGGGTGATCGCCTCATCGCG
Organism: Poseidonocella pacifica; assembly: GCF_900111875.1. Classification (GTDB taxonomy): domain Bacteria; phylum Pseudomonadota; class Alphaproteobacteria; order Rhodobacterales; family Rhodobacteraceae; genus Poseidonocella; species Poseidonocella pacifica. The sequence continues at coordinate 136,487 of NZ_FOJU01000005.1, read as the reverse complement.
ATAGAGTGTCTTCTTCGCTGTATCGACGACCTTGGTCTTGGTGTCATAGGTGCGGAACTTGGCGCGGTTGTCGTATTCCGGGGTCTCATTGGAAACCCACTGATACTCCAGCTTGCCACGACCATCCCAGATCTCTCTATCCTTCGAGGTCCAGGCATAGTGATAGTCCTGGAAATCTTCCTTGACGGTGCTGCTGTCCCACTCGTTCCCGGTCTCATAGACGAAGTAGCGGCTCCTGTAGCCGTTCAGATCATTGAACCGATCGTTGGACAACTGCTCGACAGCATATTCGAAGCCGGAGTTGTTCGGTTCGCCGGAGTTCCAGTTGTTGTACGTCGTCTTGTAGCCGTAGATCGAATAGTGGTTCGACGAATAGCTGCTATAGGAAACATCGTAATAGAGCCCCGGGTTCGAGCCTTGGGAATTGAGCATCCCAAGCCAAACAGACCCGTTCGTAAGCCTGCCGACAGCGGCGCGCTGCGTGGAATTTGTCACGTTCGCAAGCGTGTAATGCTCCGTGGCATAGAAGTGGTTCGTCGCGAACGAAGACAGATTGTACTGCTTGTGATCCCAGTCATAGGTCGTGCCGACCGAGACATTGTGATCCGATGAATTGTCTCTGTTCACATCGCCAGAGAGACGCTGAAGAGAAGCCGTGGTCTGAAAGTAAACATTCTGCGCGACGGTACGCAGAGCACTGTTGCTGTCATAGCGCCAGTTCTCGTCGTTGTTCAGCGTCCATTCGGGCGTCCGCAGTACAGAGACATCCCCTGGGCGGTCGATCAGCGTAAAGACCCGCTCGGCATCGTCCGGTGCCGCGATCTCATTATTGCCGCGGCTTCCGGCATCATAAAATACCTTCCAGTAAGAAGGCTCGTTGTCGTTATCAATCGTGTTGCGCGACTTATAGCGGCTCTCATTCGGGTCGGCGAGCGTCTCTGTATCTGTAATCTTTTCCTGCACATAGGCAGAGGTGACCTGATCGTAGTAAACCGTCGCGGTGTCCTTGTAGGTACCGACGAATTCCTCGAATTGCTCGACGCTGCCTTGCGAAACCACGCGGCCAAGATCCGCCTCGGCACCGACCGGAAGGTAGATCCACTTGTCACTCAGCCCGTCGATGGGGATGTTGACGGTGTGCATGGGACGCGTGGTGCCGGCTGCGGGATCCTTCGCCCAATCGGGAAGCCAGTCGCCGTTGCTCGATGTCCCGTTCAGGACCCGATGCTTTTTCAGGTTCTCGGCGGAGAAGGTATAGAGCTTCTTGTACCCGCCAAGTTCCTTGAGAACCACTTCGACCTGCAAGTCGTCGAGTTCAGCGAAACTTTTCGGATAGCCATTGGTATCATTTCCCGGTGGGCTGACAACGCCCCAGTCGATGATAGGGCCGGATCCTTTGGACGCCGAGGAATTCCGGTAATCCACCCCTTCGACGAAATACTCCCGCTTGGTCTCACCGTCGAAATAGCCATCCTGCACAAGGGTGACATCCATGGTGGTGAAAGAATATCCGATCTTGACGGATTCAAGCCCGACCTGCTCGGTGACCGTTGTCGTGACCCAGTTGACCACGGGGACATCGATGACGGAATCCACCACCTGATTATAGCCAGTGATGACAACCGTATCGACGGTTTCCGTGGACAGGATCGGCGTGAGCACCTGCCGCTCGCCGCCCGCGCTGGCGGAGGCGTCCATTTCCACGTCGACCCCGGCCAGAAGGCTCACGTCGCCATCGCTCGTGACCTGCCCCAAGCCCAGCACGTAGATCGAGCCGAACCCCAAGGTGGCGGCGTCGATCACGCCCCGCGCGGCGCCAACTGTCGTCCCGTCCGGCACGATGGCCGACAGCCCTGCACGAATGTCGATCCGCGCATCCGTATTGCCGGAAGTCGTGCCAACCGAGCCATAGATGGATACGTCCCGCGCCGCGTTGATCCAGACGTTGTCGCGCGCTTCGATATTCCCGCCCTGATAGACCGTGGAGCCACGCAGATGCAGCCAACCTTCGGACGTCAGCGCGGCATTGCCCAGCCCTTGCACTTCCACGCCCCCGGAAGTGGTGTAGGACTGATCGGACTCGATAAAGACATTCTGGCTCGCCACGATGGAAATGTGGCTATCCGCATCCCATGTCTTGAGCGCGGCACCTTCGAGCACAGACAGGTTCGTGCCCGTGACCTCGATTGCTTCCAGCGCGTTCATGTCGGCACGGATCAATACCTGTTCGTCCTGCGCACCGATGATCGTGACGCTCGCGGCATTGGCCGTGGTCACAGCCGGATCGCCCGCGACAGTCGCCTGTCCGATCGTTCCGTCAAGCAGCAGACCACCCGAGCCGGTGATGCGGATCGCCCCACCCGTGCCGGTATCGATGATCGCGCCGGTTTCGCGGATTGGTGAGCCGCCTTCTTCGGTATCGCTGATGCTCGCAGCCTCAAGCCCGTTGTCTTCTGTGACGGTCTCGCCCGAAGCATCCAGCACGAGGCTGCCATCGGCGGTCATCCACTGGCCGTCCTCATCAACGAAATAGGTGCCCGCAGAGGTCGCGCCGCGTGCCGTGTTCATGCGGTATGTAAGCGCCGTGGAGGTGACGGAGTTGGCAAGCGGATCAAGCAGGCCGCCTTCGATGTCGACCAGCGTGTGCCCGAAGGCGAGCCCCGAGAGGGTGATCAAACGGTCGGCATTGATATCCAGCGTGCCGCCGGCGCCTTCTGCCCGAATGGCTCCCTCGACCAACAGGTCGCGCTCGGTGTTCAGCGTGATGGTGCCTGAAGTGGTACCGTCAGCACCAAGGCTCAGAACCGTGCTGTTGCTATCAATCCAAAGGCCCGCGCCGGGATGATCGGCATTGTCGTATCCAGTGCCGCCCTGAAGCGCGATGTCGCCCGTGGCAAAGATATTCCCCGGTGCGGCCGCGCCGCTTGCATCAGTGCCGCCAAGCCTGATTGTATTGCCAGCTGTGATGGAAACCGCGCCGCCCTCTGCCACGGCGACTGCGCTTCCGGCATCGATCCCTGCACCGGCGTGGATCACACCGGCAATTGCCACATCCACCGCTTCGATCATTATCAGCGCGTCCAGCGCGCTTGCGGTCACCGCGCCGCCCGCCCGTACAGTGAAGTCCCCAAGCAGAGCGGTCGTCAGGCCGGAGCCCGCGTCGATCGTTGCACCCGAAGTACTTGTGGTGCCGCCGACAATCATGTTGTCGCCCGCAACACTCATCCCGCCCACCGTGACGGCCGCACCTTCGAGCGTCAGGTCGAGCCCGAACTCCAGATGCAGATCACCCGAGGCGGTGAGGTTGGAGTTGAGACGGATGGCACCGAGGGACGTCAGGCGTATCTCTGGTGTGCTGTCAGGCGCCTCAAAGCTGCTCTCGATCACCCCTTCGAGAAGGAGGTCAACTGCCGACATGTCGAGTTGTCCCGCAGCGGCGATCCGCCCGCCTTCCTCAGTCACCAGAACTTGCCCCAGATCCGAGGAAATCTCTATCGTCTGATCAGCGCGCAGGGTTTCGACAGCGCCGTTGATCACGACCTGATTGGTGCCTGTGATGGTGATACTGCCGCCGGCATCAACGGATCTGATGGTGGAGGTATCCTCCAGCAAAAGGCTGACCGCATTGGTTCCGCCCGCCAGAACCACTTCGTCATCGGCCTGTACCAGCCCGCGAATTGTCAGCGTTCCTGCGGAGGCGAGCTTCACATCATGTCCCGCGCCCCGCGCAATAAGATCGCCGCGCAGAATGCCGCTTGATCCCAGATCGAAGCTGATATCCCCGTCGAGCGTTTCCAGAATACCGGTGACATCGAGGTTGACACCTTTGCCCGCGGCAGCGTTTCCGGTGTTCATGACGATATCGGTATGGGCGCGGATCTTGCCCCCGATGTATAGCCCGCCATTCGGTCCTTCTGGCGCACCAAGGTTGATGACGGAGCCTTCTGCAGCCGCGTCCATGGCAAAGCGCCGACCCGAAGTCGCGCCGATGATCACGCCGCCCGCGCCTTCTACAGCGCCCGGAATGCCCGCCTCGAAAATGGCCCCGAGCGCAGCGCCGTTGATCGTCTCGCGCAGTGTGCCGCTGGCCTCCGATGCCGCAAGAATGCTGACCTCATAGGGGCCAGCCAGACGCAAACGCCCATCGCGCAATTTTGCGGTGACATTGCTCCCGTCGTCGCCCGGTGTGGCGGCGAGTCCCTCATAGTCGGTCAACAGCGGCGGTGTTTCTATGCCATTCGGATCATCCGTCTGCACCACGGTCCATGTGGCGGACGACATCGCGGCGTTGAAATCAGCCAGCAGCGCTTCGATCGAGGTGTTGTCCGCTGTATCAGCGGCCGTTACGGTGATCGCTGCTTCGATGGTATAGCTCACCCTGTCGATCTGCACGATGACTGTGGCGTCTTCTTCGAGCACCCCATCCGCCCGCGCGGCCCAGCCGCCAAAGACCAGTTCCTGAATGTCACCGGGCGCAAGGATGGAAATGTCGCCGGGGCCATTGAGATTGATGACACTGTCTTCACGCAGCGTGCTGATCTGAGCCGATCCAAGCAGGACAAGCCCTTGCCCGTCATACTGCGTGGCGGAACCCGCTGCGCCCGGTGTGCGGCTGTCGAGGCCACCGATCAGATTGACGGATTTGCCCGCCGCGATGTCCGTACCCACGATGATCTGACGATCCGCGCGGACCGTGATTTCAGAATCGACATCGTAGTGGACCACATTGCGTCCGATGTACTTCCCTTGGCTGTCGCGGATCATGTCGCTGCGTCCGCCCGCGATGAGCAGACCCTGCATCGACATATCGCCCACGCCATAAAGCCGGATTTCCCCGTCGGAATAGTCGACGCCGGAGGTCCGGGAACGGGTGCCATCCTCGGCATAGTCCCACCGGCCTTCGGTCACGATCTCCGCCGCAGCATGGACAATAAGGCCCATGCCAGTCTCTGCGTCAGCCCCGCCCTCGACATTGACCAGACGGCTCGCAGAGAGATACCCGCCCGTCTGGATGACCTCTCCCGCCTCATTGAGAGTCGAGCCGCCGACAAAGATGCGCCCAGTGCTGGAAACCTGAATGTCGCTGTCCCGACCGGACCAGACGAACTCCTGCGAGAGCAGCGCTTCGGTCGAGTCGTCCTCAGGCACGATGTTGCCGAATGTCTGGTGCAATCGCCCGCCAGCCGTGATGTAGCCCATGAGCTCCATCCGCTCCGAGCCGCTGATCGAAACCGTGGACCCCTCACCATTCGCCCCGAGACCGAGCGCCGTGATACCCCCCGAAGTATTCACCAGAACGGAAAGCAGGTTGGGATCGCTCGCTGGCGCATCGGTCATCTCGCTACCGGTCCAGTGATCGTCGGCACCGGGCGTTCCGCCGTTGAGCGTCACGTCACCGCTGGCCTGCAGCCCCGATTCTATCCGGATTTGCTGACCCGCAGTGACGGTGATGTCGCTACCGCCGTTGCCCGCGTCATCCAGCGCAAAGGTCACACCCGTTTCGCCCGGTGCGCCGCCCGCGATGATCGCGCCAAAGATATCGACATCCTCGGCCCCGATGATCGTCACATCGCCATCAGGTGCCGTAGTGCGGTATTCGCCCGTCGCAAAGGTATAGACGCTGCTGCCACGTAAATCGGCACGCCGACCCGTCCCTTCGATCGCCTGCCCATCGACATCAACACCGCCATAAAGGTTCAAGGCGGTCGTCGCAGTGACGAAGCCTTCGACGAAGAGGAACTCGTTTGACTGCAGGGTGAGAGAAGCGCCCTCGCCCGTTGCGTTGACGTTCCCCCGAACGATGACATCCTCATCGGACCGCAGGACCATCGCCTTGTCGGCGCCGAGGCTGCTGACCGTGCCCGTGATCAGAAGGCCGTAACCCCCAGTGTGGTCCGCGAGGTAGTGGTTTGGGCTCTGATCGGCGATGCCGGAGAAATAGCCCGTCTTGTTGAAGATCGCATAGCGTGGAACGAAATCTGGGTTCTCCGTCCCATCGGGCAGGGTCCGCAAGCCATAGGATTCCCCGTCGTACTTCTGTCCCTTCGCTGACAGGACGATGTCACCGGACGCAGCAACCGCGCCCCCCAGCAACAACGCCCCTTCGGAGTTGATGTTGATCGTTCCGTTGTCGCCAGTAATGACCTCCTGGCCATCAATGTAGTCGTTCCCGGCGCGGGTCTCGGTCCCCGAATTTATCGCAACAACGTCGTCGGACAGGATGTTGATCGTCGCATTCTCGGCCTCGGCGAGGATCCGGGACAATTCAACGAGGATGATCGGCCCGGCACTCTGAATGTTGATTGCCGAATCGTCACCGTGGATCGTGATCAGGCCGGCGGTCTCGATACTGTGCGAGGTCGTGACGTTGATCGCCGCCCCATCGCCGAAGGCCTCGATCGTCGCGGCGCTGTCGACCTGAAGGCTCAGCGGGCCCGCGACATCCTGATAAAGTGTCCGGCCCAAATAGGCATCGTCGCGCAGGGCGTCGCCCGGTGCCCCGGTGATGGTAAGATCGAGCTGATCAGTCCCGCGCAGCCACCCGGAGACCACGGCTTGTTCAGCGACGGCAATGTCGAGATGCTTGGCGAAGAGCCCGGAATCCGCCTGACCTTGCGCATCGTGCACATTCTGGCTGCTGACCCGCATTTTACGCGTCTCGATATGCAGCGTGTTGTCGGGGGCCTGCACATCCCCGATGACGACAAGCTCATCGGTATAGAGGAAAGTCTCATCGCGGAACGAGGCGACACGCGTGTCATCGTCCCGCAGGATCGGGTTCCCTGCTTCGGGCTCGTACTTTACCTGAGACGACACTTTGACGTCGCCCATGTGCATGACGTTGTCGAGGTCCAACCGCCCAAGGTGAAGCGCTTCAAACCCATCCGCAATCGCCGCGATATCGCGAACCGAAAGGTAGTATCCGGGGTTGTTCAGTTGCTGGTTGCTGTCGTCGCCATAATCCCCACCGACCAGATCTTCTGCAGCCGTACCAATGAAGTAATCCGACGCGGCTTTTTGGGTTCGAAGCGTCAGCAGGCCCGTCCCGACCAGCTTGCTTGCTCCAGAGGCCAGATCAAGGTCATCGCTGGTAAAGGTGATGAACCTGCCTTCTTCGAGGGTACGAACGAATCCGCTTTCCAGCTTCAACAGCGAGTTGTCCGCCAGCAGGTCGATCTGCAGGTCGCCGTGCGATACTTCGACGGCGACGTCCGTGCGAACATCCGCCCGGTTCTTCTGCAGAAGGTCGCGCCACGCAGCGGCGCCTACGGCCGAATCTGTCACCCAGTCTTCGCTGTCTTCCCATTGACTGTCCGATGGTGTCGCATCGATCACGTAGCCGGGGTTTTCGATCAGGGAATGGACCTTCTCTTCCCGCAAGGTCAGGTAATCGTCCTCGATGATCACCACGTCGCCCACGCCATGTCCGGCGGTCGCGATGGTCATTTCCGCAATGCGGGTCAGGATCGGCTTGTCGAAACTGCCGACCGCGTCCTTCGCCTTTATGTTCAGATAGGCCCCGGCACCGTCGATCCGACTGGCGTTGGTGTTGATGAAGCTGCCGTCGGCCACTTGGATCCGCATCCAGCTTGCGCCGTCCGTTCCGTCCGCAAGACCAGAGGCCGAACGGATATCGGCAAAGAGAGAGATATCCGTATTGTCGCCATAGGTCCGCAGGTCCAGGTCCCCGCTATTGAGCAGGGTAATGTCGTGCAGAACATTGATATCGCGAGTGGATTCCCAGATCACGCCGCCCGCCATGAGCGCGCTGTCCTGCCGGATGGTCCGAGCGATCACGCGCAATTCGGTGTTGCCCATGTCGATTGCGGTCTCGCCCGCCGCAGCGGTGAAACGCACATCGCCGCCCAGCGACTCCACATGGGCGGCATCGTAAGCAGCGCCCTTGCCCATGATGGTCAGGCGTTCGACAAGGTTGTCCTGATAGCTGACGCTCTCGCGCCCATTGACGATGACGCCCGTGCCAATAACGAGACCGTCTTCGGTCGTTGTCGCGCGCGTTTGCTCGACAATGATCTCATCGAAATCGTTGCCCGCCTCGGTGATGACATAGGAACCGGCATCGCCCTTGGCCGAAGCGCGATCGGCGCGGAAGTGATAATCATCCTCACCGCCAGCGTCGATAATGTCGGTCTGCCACTCGGGGAAGGCGTTGGCGTATACCGTGTCGGACCAGGCCGAGAGACGGATCTCATCCACCGTGGTGCCCGAAACGCGCACTTCCTGACCTGTCCGGTTGTCGCTGGCATTCACGCCGCGCTTGGTGACCGTCACGGTCACTCCGTTGGTCATCCGCGAGAAATCAACCGCTGTGGTTCCGTCGCTGTCGGAGAACCGGTCCTCGCCAAAGTCATCGGCGTAGTAATAGGTATCGCGCCCGCCGCCACCTGACAGACGGTCATTCCCCGTGCCGCCGCCAAGCGAGTCGTCGCCGCCGCCACCGGTCAGCTTGTCGTTCCCCGCGCCACCTTCGAGGATGTCATCCCCAAGCGCGCCGATGAGCGTATCATCCCCGTCACCGCCAAGGATCGTCCATCCCTGCGATGTGCCCGCCCCGGCAAGAAACGCACCGGGCGTATAGACACGGGTGGTGATTTTCTCGATCCGGCCTTCGCCGTGATCGATTTCCTCGACCTCGTTCTCGACGGTTCCGGTTTCGAAATACCCGATCTGGATGGAATCCTTGCCATCCCCGCCGTCGATGGTGCCGCCACCCTCACGCGCATAGACGGTATCGTTGCCGGCTCCCGTCTCAAGGTCAAAGGTCACATCGCGCAGACGGGTAATGTCGATGACATCATCGCCTTCGCCAAAATTGGCCACGACCTTTTTCACGCCGGTATAGGTTTGATACCAGCCGTCATATTCGACGCTGACGGACCCGCCCGACCCATAGAGGGTGACCTCTTCGCCGCCATCTTCGGTTCCGAAGTATTTGCGCGCCGCGGCCCTGTCGCCAAAGTTCAGCGTCAGCGTGTCACCCGACTTTTCGGCAAGGTAGGGTTCTACCCTCGGAGCCTCATAGTCGAGGTTGAAGAGGTTCACCCGGAAGAGTTCGGCCTCGTAGAGCGTGATCGTCTTGATCCACAGGTCCAACTCGACGAACAGGCTGGCCACGAAATCCGCGCCCATCGTAATGTTGAAGAGATTGGCGAACCCGCCGTCTTCATACTCGTACATCGTGGCGATTTCGCTGCCACGGATACGGCCATCGCTGACATATTCCACCGATTGCACATAGCCGTCTGCGGTCTTCGTAAGCACCGATTTGGCGATGTCCTGCAAATCCAGTCCTGCGTAGAACTCGATCGTCCCACGACCCCCGCCCGAAATCGGACCGAGGTTGGCGCCAAGCGTCAAACCCACATCTGCTTCGATGTAGAATTCGTCCTTTTCCTCGCCCCCAGTGCCACTGACAATCTTGCCATTGCGGAAGGTCGGCAGGGTGAAATCATGCACAAAGAACCCGTCGAGCGCATCGAGCGGATCACCTGAATTGATCGCCTGCCGTATCCCGTAGGTGTCATAACCAAACGCAAGGTCGGCAATCGCGCGGAACGACAGGTTGCCATCGACCTTGATCATCACCGGCCCGATCGGGACCCGCGCAATCGGCACATCGACATCGACGCCCAGACCCATGAGAGGCATCTCATAGGTGAAGAGGATCGCATCCCCCCCCGACATGATCGACTTCCAGTTTTCGATGTCCTTGAGGTATTCGAGCATCTTGAAGCCCGAACGCGGCTCGTTGATCTTGCCGCCCGTGGCGCGTGCAGAGCCGCTTCCCGACGATTGCGCCTCCAGGTCGGCGAATTTCGCATCGAGATCCGAAGAGGAGCCTGAGATTGACGGAATCGCCCGGATCGACCCGGCCCCAAGACCGACGATATCCCCCAGAATGATCTCGCCGGTATCTGCCCATGTCTTCAGAGTGTCGGGCAACTCGTGCATGAAGATGACAGCGTCGAAGAAAGCCTGCGGAATTTCCGGCTTCTTCTGTATCTTGAGCATGCCGTTGATGAGCCCGAGCGGCGTGGCCTGAATGCCGGCGTTCTCAATGAATTCCAGCCCGTCGATGGGTGTGATCATCATCTTGACGAAGGGCGCAAACGGGTCGAGCACCCCAGAGATCTGCTCCGAGATCGGCAGCAGGAAGTCGTCGATCATGGAACCGACATCAAGCCGTAGGTTCACCAACTCGATCGTGGGCTCGACCAGCCGCTCGCCATAGCTCCAGTTCCAGTCGACGGTCAGATTGCCACGCAGCTTGGGCATGGCTTTGACGTCTTTGACCGAAAGCTCCGCCTGAAGCTCAATGGCGGAGGTCACGTCAAAACCAACTTCAAATGTCTGGCTTGGCGACTGGGAGAACAGTTTCGTTACCGGAAGGCGCCCGCGTGCATCCCCGATGATGTCGACGCCAAGCACCGCGCTCGCGCCGCTGCGATTTCCGTCCGGGAGGGCGTCGATAACTGTGGCGTCAAAGAAGAGCAGACTGCCATTCGCGGTGAACGGCGCGCCGCCTGTCCCCTCAAGATAGGCATCGGCCTGAACCCGGATCTCCTTGGTATCATCCGTGTTTGTGCGCAGGTAGAAGCCCGAGGACGTACTGATCCCAAAGCCGAAATCCCACGCCCAACCCAGATCGAAAGTAAAGCCGCCGTCGACATCAAGACTGAATCCGGGCACCTCGAAATCGAGCGGTATGTCGATATCAGCCGCCAGCAGCTGCATCCCCATGTCGATGTCGATCTGGATCGCATCGGCGGCGTCCGGCGGCAGGTCACCCACCACCCACTCCGACAGAACCACGCCGTCGCGGTCGACCCAAGCGATGTCAATATCATCGATATCGACGACATTGTTACCGTCTTTGTCGAGAATGATGTCCAGACCATCTGTACCGAAAAGGTCCCACAGGGAGGACTTCAGGATCGGGACGGTCCCGCCCTCGGACGACAGTTTGGCGCGCAGATCGTCAAGGAATCCGACGCGAACATCGCGCACGAAATTCCCTGCCGCGGCGAGCTTTTCGCCAATGACCGGGATATCGCGGGACAACTCCGTCGTCATGAGATCCTGCACGACGCCAAGCGCGGAATCCACACCATCAAGGATGCGAGACGGATCGGTGAGCATTCCCAGCAGGGAGAACTCCCCGAGGTAATTGTCCATCACATCCTGAACGTTCGGCACGGTAACGGTCAGTACATCGCCCGGAACGACCCGTCCTGCCGCCATATCCAGCAGGCCCTGAACCCCCGCAGAACCGGTCGAGGCGGTAAAGCTGCTGAGTTGAATGTCAGGAAGCCCGGGGACCGAAAGACTAAGCGGAAGGTCCATCCCCATCGCGCCGACGATCTCATAGCCGACGTTGTTCGAGAGACGCTCGGGGCCGATATAGAACCGCCCGTCATCCTCGATGGATCCGCCGCGCTGATCGAGCGTCAGTGCGAAGGTCGCGTAGTCATGCGTGCTTGCGAGCCCGTCACGGTCGATCGCAGCCCAGCCGCCGGTAACGCCAAGCCGCGCTGGCCCAGCGTCAAAGCCAAGTTCGAGATCCTGCCCCGCCACGCGGAGCCCGATGCTGGCCGCGGTCCCACGCGCCTTCTCGGCGGATACGGCCACTTCGCGGTCGATCTGAACACCGGTAAACGTTGTGGGGGTTTCCCCCGCCGCGACCTCGCTCTGGGCCCCGGCGAAGAGTTCGACCGATATCCCAAGCTCGCCCGAGAGCCAGTCCTGAAGTTCCACGATCGCGGCCTGACGGCGACCGGCAAGCTGCCCGACCCCATGCTCATCGTCGACGTTCTGCCCGGCCTCCGTCGACTCGGTCGTGGAAACCCAGTAGGTTTCGACCTCGGCAGATATCGCCGTGACGCCTTCGCCCGCCGCGCCGACAACGCGGCGGAAATCGGCGAGAATCGCGGCCTTGGTTTCATCACTCAGGTCGCTGGAGCGATTGTCAAAGACGACTGTCCCAAAGGGGGCGACCGACCGGGTCTGAATCCGGGTCGGGTTGTAGTCATAGAGGAAGAATTCGGGCCCGTCCGAGGTCAGACGGATTCCCGCCTGTACCTTGAAATTCACAAAGGCGCTGAGATTGATCTTGCCCGCCGCACCGGGGTTGATGACGTCGGCAATGTCGTCGACGAAATCCATGCCAGCCAGCGCATCAGGGCCAGCGATGGCCGCCAGTTGCTGAAGATCGAGGCTGAAGCCAAAGTTCTCTTCAAAGATCGCCCCGAGGTTGAGATGGATATCGAGCGCGTCGCCATTGAGGCTCAGCGCGAAAATCTGATCGTTCACATCAAGGCTGTTGTCATCGGTGATGCCGAGCGCATCCTCGATGATGCCCTCCACTTCGCCGATGGCCGATGCCGGGTCCGATGCCGCCGTCTCCAACTTGGCGAGGAACTGATCGACGAACGGGAAAACATCCTCCAGCGATCGACCTACCACGGGCATCACCACCGTGTAGAACGGCTGATCCTCGATGGCGTCGCGGACGAACTCCAGCCCCTGCCGCGTTCCCGAGATGATGTCCTCGAAAGAGAGGTCCTTGAAATCAAAAGCAGCGCCGAGATCGGGAAGGATGACCACGATATCCTTCGCCCCGACGATCCCGTCTGTGACCAACTTGTCGAGATCAGCGGGGTACATCGGGTTCTGATCAACAACCTTGAGCGAGCCGGGCGAGAAAATGTCCAGCGCGGTGAGCGATACCTCTATATCCGGCGCGAGCGGAATATCGGAGCCAAGACCAGGATCGACGCTCAGCCCCCGCAGGCGCGCGGACGCGGTGCCGGATAGGTCGAACTGAAGGTCGGATGCGGAAATCTCGGTGAAGCCAAAACGACGATCCTGCGGATTGTCCGAGGTCGGATCGCTGTCGAGCGTTACGGCGATATCGGCGGCAAGCTCGAACCCGGACCCGGTGCCTGTGCCCCCCGCGGTGGCCTTGAGCATCCCAAGCTGAATGCCGACCTCAAGATCATCGATATTGAGCGACGCGCCCGCCGAAAGTGATACGTTCTCCACCCCAAGCGTCAGGCTGTTTTCCCGCAGAGTATAGCCCAGATCATCGGCGGCCTCTGCCACCTCCCTGTCGAGCGCCACGAGGTGATCCCCACGCACACCGACGATGGTGTATTTTTCCCCGTTCAGTTCGAGGCCATACCCCACCATGGTGCTGTCAAAGACGAAAATCTCATCGGAGAACAGGTTGCTGCTCGCTTCGGCATTTCCTTTTTCGCCGAAGTACGTGCGCCCATCGAGATCCGCAAAGAATGTCACGGAGCCTGCGACGTGCACGGAGAGGCTGCCCTCGGCACTCGTTGTCAGGCTGACCGTGTCGCTGCCAAGTTCGAGATCCAGCGGCACTTGAACAGGTGTCAGGTCCTCAGCGAAGGTGAAGGGGACCCCAAAGGACCGCTCGACCGGATCGAATGTGATCTGCAATCCCGCAGGGAGAACGCCCGAAGCGTTCACCGCTTCCATGAATTCCTGCAAGGTGGTGATCTGCCGCCGCGCTTCGTGCAGTACCATACGATAGCTACCGGCGCTCGAGACCGTTCCCGAAAGCACGAGGCTCTGCCCATCGGCGAAGCTGTCAATCCCGAAGGTTCCCACCTCGGTCTCAACGCCGTTCACTGTCTGGTAGAGCGTTACCTCACGGCCATCGGCCAGTTCTTCGGTGAATCCTCCAACCGGGTTGAGCAAAAGGGTCGCGGGCGATCCATCGATCTCCCCCGCCTGAATGGTCACCGAAGCGACCTCAAACAGATCGACGCGGGGTTTGTTGAAATCGATCTTGTTATAGACGTCCCGCTCGAACCCCTCACCAAACGCAAGCACCTGATCGAGACCGGCGTCGAGGAACGGCAGGCTATTGGTGAAAAGGTCGCTGTCCTGCACGGATTGAAGCGTGTCGAGGAAGTCGGGGAACATCAGGATCAGATCGACAACCGAAAGATTGCTGAAATCCCCGATGGAGTCGAAGTCCTGCGCTTCCCAAGAGACATCCCCCGACAGCGGGTTGCCCGAAGCGATCAACCGCGGGGTCGCGCTTGCCGCAAGATCAAGGCTGCCGAGTTGCGCATAGATCGGCAGATCAAGAACAAGCTCATCGAGTGTCTGTACCGCCGTCAGCCCGCTGGCCCCTTGCTGAATCTCACCCGCGAGTTCGAACCTCAGGCTGCCGGTTTCCCGCGTCTTGTCGCCCACACTGACGGAAAGCGGCCCGAGCGCCGCCGTCACGTCGATATCATCCACGCTGGCGCTCGCATCAAAGGCCAACCGGTGGAGGATAAAATCGCTCGTGCCGGTGCTCCAGTCGATCACCATGTCGAAGGCCACGTCCAGCGTTGCCTCGATCTCTGCGGTTACGCTGCCATCGATCGAAAGGCCGTAGTCTTCCAACGCTTCGTCGAAATCCAGCGTGGCGTCGGCCGAGAGGGTGAATTGGTCGTCAAAGCTAAGCTTCACGCCGCTCGAGGTGGTCACCAGCTTGAGCGCGTCGCGCGCCACGCCGATCTCGGGCAGCCAGTTGTCCTGTAGATACCCCAACAACCCACGCAGGGTCGGATCGTCAGTGCCGTAGCCGGGATCCGGAAGATCGGCAAAAGCCTCATCGCTGCTGCCAAGATAGCGCTGAACATAGTCACCAATCGACAACAACCGATCAGCGCCAACAATCTGAGATATGGACGACCCGATGACGGGTAGGGAGACGGCCAAGGGATTGGTGTTGGTGTTGTTGCCGCCATCATCGAAATCGGGCGAAATCTCTGCCTTGAGATCGCTGACCGCGACGCTGACCGTATCCACTGCATCATAGAGAAGATCAGTAATCAGCGCGTCCAGTTCGCCGAATTCTATCGCAGGCGGCAACAGATCCGCACCCAGTTGCAGCGCGATATCACTCTCGACCCCCTCGGAGGAGATGAGCCGCTCGGTCCGATCCACGGCGATGCCCAGCGTATTGCCGGCAATCGCGATCTGACCCGCCATGTCGATCACCGGCGTGTCGATGACAGCGCGCGCCGACCCCTTGATCGCAAAGCCGCCTGCGCCCGAGGCATCGCTGCCCGCGAGCAACAACAACTCACCATCCTGAAGGCCAGCAGAGCCCACACCGTCGACCTCGAAGGTCGAATTCAGCCCGGTGACGGCCATCAACAGCATGGACCGGTCATTCTGTCGGACCTGCTCGATGGCAAATTCACCGTTCAGAGTGGCAATGCCCAACACATCGAGATCGGCCGAGCCTGAGACCCGGAAGGTGCCGTCCGTTCCGAAACTCGCCGCAAGGTCGCCCTCAAGCGTGACGCCCTCGATGCCGGTAAGTACAGCAGAGCCGCTGACGCTACCGCTGCGGGTTCCGTCTGCGTTGAGGCGCAACTCACCGTCGATATCGCCGAGGGTGAGCGCTATGTCTCCGAGCGCGATACCCATCGCCGCATCTTCGGCCGTCACTGTCCAGCTATCCTGACCGGAGGAGGCGCCGGTTTCGCGCGCGAGGGTGAAGGTCCCTTCGAAATGCGCATCGCCAAGGCGCAACGTCGCGGTCGCGCCGATCTCCAGCGTTCTATCCTCGAAATCCAGCGAAACGATGTCGGACGCACCAGTTTCGACCGGCAAGGACAGCGCCGCTTCCGACCAATCGATGGTCGGTGCGCCCGTGGCCGCAGCGACCCCGCCCGCAGTCGAAATTCGTTGGTTCACACGCAAGGTGGCATCGTCGATCCCGGTCAGGGCATAGCCTGCGATCTTGGCCGATCCCACCGAAGCGCCCGCCGAGAGCCAGCGCCGCGCATCACCGCCAGCGGCAACGCGCTCTGTCGAGATTACGGCCAGCATATCGAACTCGTCGAAGCGCGCACCGGTCGCGCCGCCAATGGACCCCGACGCATTCGCCCCGCCGATCAGGATCTGGTCGACGCGCGCCGTGACCCCGTCGCTCAACGCGACCTGCTGGTTCTCTCGCAACTCAAGGAACAACTCGCCTTCGGCCTGAAGAACGCCGCCGATATCGACAGCCATCTGCCCCCGCAGCCGGGTTTCCCCGTCGATCAGGTCGACATCATAGAGCCCGCCCGGTGTCGGGACGGATTCGCTCAGGTCCTCGCCCCAACGGTTCAGGGTCACTTGAAGCCGGTCCGCCGTGATGCCAACCGCGCCACCTGCGTCGAAGACGACATCACCCTCGGCCTGAACCGCGTAAACGGTGCCGATCCCCTGCTGGTTACGCAGAAGAACCGCCCCCGCGCCATTGTCCAGATCCGCCGACAGTCCTCCGGCGTCGAGCGCACCGGACACATCCTCTAGCCCGATGCGGACGTCTGTGGTGTCGATTCCGTTGACCTTGTGATGGACGATGTTCATCGCCAATCCGCCGGTCAGCTCACCCAGACCCTGCACGGTAAGTGTGCCTTCATCGATAATCAGTTCCTGACGCCGGGTACCATCATCGAAACTGACGGAATGGACCGCCCCGTCCAGACCGGCCGGGACATCCATATCCAGCGCTCGGCCGAGTTCGTTGACCGCAATGGAACCGATCGCGCTCAGCGAAACCGCATTTCCAAATCCCTGAAGCGCGACGGAACCTTCGGCGGCGAGGGCGAATCCAGCGCCGTCCTGACCGCGTGAGATGACCAGCCCGAGAGAGGCTCTTGAAAGGGATGCGCCAGCCTGCGCGCCCCCGATCGTGCCCGATACCTCACTGGCCCCGAGGAGCAGGTATTCAGGTGCCGCTGGCGCCGCGCGGGACAGCCCGGCCACCGCCGTTGTCATATCCTTCCCGGCAAGCGCTCCAGCGCCGACGAGGTGATAAACCCCCTCTTCTGCCGTCGCGTGCACGGTGACGTTGCCAGCGCCATAGACCAATCCGCCGCTGTCGTCGGTCAACGAGGTCAGCGCGGCGGCTATCGCAGTCCTGCGCGCATCTGGCGCAAGCTCGGCCAGTTCGATATTGCCGTGCCAGTCGCCTTCGCCCACGGCGCGCAAAGCGACCTGATCCGCCAGCCCGTCGGGAAGGGTAAGGTCGAGCGTCTGCACCTCCCCGAAACGCAGCAGGGCGATCGCGCTATTGCTGAGAGCGCCCCCGAACGCGGCATCGAAACTCCCGCTTGCGCCTTCGGTAACAGTCACGTTGCCGCGGCCGATCGTGGCTAGGTTTTCGAGCGCGGTCTGCAAATCCGCCGCGGTTGTTCCCATGGCCAATGGCGCAGTAACCGAATTGCCAAAGGCCAACGCAAAATGGGTTCCTGTCGCGGGCAGCGTCAGCCGCTGGACCTCGGACGTGGTTTGGCCCGACGCCGTCTGGGTCAGCGTCGCGGTCGGGGCGCGCTCCAACTCCGTGATCGTCGCCGTCATTACCGGGACGTCACGCCCAAGGGCCGTACCGGTGAATTCTACCTGCCATTTCTGGCTGCCATTGCCAGCAGCGACCAGTGAGACGACCGCATCGCCGCCCCGGTCGCCATAAACCGTCCCGCCCGTATTGCGGGCCGCCCGAATTGCGTCGGCAACGTCCTGAGCCGTGGCACCGAAGGAAAGATCGGAGGTTTCGAACGTCTGGTCAAAGACGCGGAAGGCGAGCGTGAAGCTGCCGTTCAACTCGGCATCGTACAGGTCTATCGCCTGCCGCGTTCCAGCGGCTTGCACTTCTGCGGAGATCTGCTGTGTCGTGGCGGCGACACGCACGACCCCGTCGATGACGCTTCCACTGCTGGCCGTGGTAAAGGCTGTTGAGGTAAGCGTCGTCGGGGCTCGCCCTTGGGTAAAGGTGATCGTGAAGCCCTGCGAGGTGATGCCGCCTGTGGTCTTGTCGAAGACAACCTGCGCCGCACCCGCTCCGAGCGCCGCGTCCAGCGCTTCCTGAATGGCCACGCCCTGCCGGTTCTTGTCTGAGATATACCGGATCGCCTCGGTGCTGCCAGAGGCACCCAAGTCCAGCGTGAACTTCGCCCCGGAGACGTTCGTGATCGAAACAGGCTTGAGAAGAAGGTAGTATTCAGCGACCGATCCGGCCCGTGCGCGGCCCAGCAGGCTGGTCGTGCCCCAATCGGTTTTGTCCGCGGGGTCCGCAGGTGGAACCATGGTCAGCCCGGCGATGTCCCGCCCGGCCAGTGCCCCGGTCAGTTCAAAGTCGAACCCGCTCTCCCGGCTGCCCTCCACGACGACATTGCCCGCGCCAAGAACCGTTTCAAGCGCCGTGGCAAACCGCGTGGCAAGGACAGCATCATCATAGGGCGTCCCGTCGCCCGTCCGCGTATCCACGGACACACCCACCCCTTGCCAGTCGAAGGTATAGACCCCCTCGCGGAACCGGGTGACCCCGCCCGCATCGGTGGCCGCCGCCGTCAAGCGATAGCGTGTATCGGTCGTCTCGCCTCCGGTCGTCGCCCTGACAACTGTACCGGTCCCGCTCTCCGACGCCTTGGCGACCGTGATTTGAGCCGGCGTTTCCGGTGCCGCGATCTTGGTAACCGCGAATTGTCCGCGAACGGATGCGAAGCCCTCGACACCGAGGTCCACGGCACCTGCGAGTTGCATGTTGCCATCCGCATCGAACCGGGCGGCCAGAGTCCCGTTGAGGGTCAGGCCATCGACACCTGTGACCCGTGCCGTTCCGCTCACCTGTCCCGAACGGCTACCATCCGGGGCAATCACGAGCTGACCTGCACCGTCTTCGAGTGACACCGTGGCCCCGTTCGCGGAAAGCCCCGCGCTCACTCCGCTAGCGTCGATGGTCCAGGTTTGGCCCTCCGCTGTCTCAGACAGATGCAGCGCAAAGTCACCGCCAAGGCGGGCGGATCCAAACAACAGGTCGCCGGATATGCCCATCGAGAATTGCGACGCGCCCTCGCTGAGTACCAGTGAGTTACTTTCGGATACGGCGATTTCGGTGCTTTCGTCGTCTGATGCGCCGTCCCAATCGATCGCCGTTCCCGCAGCAGACAGGATATCGCCAGAAACCAATTCGCGGTTGATCGACAGCGATGCACTGTCCACGTCCATCTCCACGCCCGCGTTGAGGGCCGCCGCGCCGACAGTCGCCTGCGCAGTTATCCAGCGGCGCGGTGTCTGACCCGCTGCAACCTGCTGGGTCGACAGCACAAGCGCCACATCCGTTTGAGAAAGCGCCGCCCCGATTGAGGCATCGCCCACAATGGCCGAAAGGCCCACCCCGGCAATGATGAGTTGATCGACGGTAACGCTGCTACCATCCGTCAGGAGGAGCGTCTCATCGGTGCGGCTTTCGAGGAACATGTCCCCCGTGGCCTCAAACGCGCCGGCGACCCCGATGGTCATCTGACCGCGCAGGCGACTTTCATTGTCTCGCAGATCGACCGCATAGCTGCCGCTTGGTGTATCGACCTCGAGCGCTAGATCCTCGCCCCAGCGGTTTTGGGTCACAAGGAGGTTTTCCGCCGAGAGCGTCACGCCGGTCACCCCGACAAGAGAGACGTCTCCCTCAGCGGCAAAGGCATGGCGCGTTTGAATGCCCGCGCTGCCACTGGTGCGCTCCAGTATGACCGCGCCAGTCCCATTTTCTAGCTCCACACCGACGCCGCCGGGTGTCAGCGACCCCTCGGCCGTGTCGATCCCGATGCGCAAGGTCTGAACGGTGTCGCCCCCGACCTCCTCGGTCGTCGCAACGAGCTTGAGGCTGCCCGTCAGGGTGCCAAGTCCATCGACAACAATGTCACCGCGACTGATCGTCAATTCCTGTCGGCTCAGCCCGTCGGCGAACTGAACCGATCTGTCAGCTGTGTCGAGCCCGGTGCGCACCGTATCGTCCGTCGCACGGCCCAGTGTATTGATTGCCAATTCGGCGGCCGCACTCAGGCTGACCCCGCCGCCAAAGCCGTGCAAAGACGCAGTGCCCGACGCGGTAAGCGCGTATCGCGAACCGTCTGCCGTCTTGGCGATGACGAGACCGAACCCGGCATCTTCGACCACCACCCCGGCATCCTCGCCCCCGACGTGGATATTTACCTCCGCAGCGCCGATCTTCAGGATAGCCTCTGGTGCCTCAACGGCGCTGGCCAGCGCGATGTCGAGCGCGGGCAGGGATTGGCCTGCAAGACGCCCTTTGGTCAGCAGATAGAATTGCTCCGAGGCCCCCTCGACAGGCACCAGTTCCACCGCACCGGTCCCAACGCCCGGCATCAGGCCGAAGGCCCGCGTCAAGGCGGGCAGTGCCGCAGCGATCCGCTCAGCCGCCGTTGCGCCCGCCGGGATCTCCACGTCCCGGGCCCAATCGGTCGCCCCTGCGGAGCGCAAGTAGACGATATCCGCCAATTCGCCGTCTGCAGGTAGCGTCAGGTCCAGACGCTGAACTGCGACCACCTCCACCATGGAGACGTCCCGACCAGCCAACCCCGCGCCAAAGGTGATCTCAAAGACCCCCTCTGCCTGCTCGGTAACGGTGATATCCGCCGCTTCGATGCCGCCCAAACCGGCGAGTGCCTCTGCAACAGTCGCGGCATCCAAGACGGCGGCATCGAGCACATCCGAATAGTCACCATCGAACCCAAGCTGAACTCCACCGGATGCCCCAATGGTCAACCGCTGAACTTCATCACTGCTGCGGCCTATCGCGATTTGCGACAGGGTGGCATCCGGCGCGGCAACGGGGGTCACGGAGGCGCGAAGCACCGAGATATCCTGCCCGACCGCTTCGCCACCAAAAGACACGATCCACTGATCCGCGTCGGTATCGAGCGAAATGGAGACCTCCGCACCGGAGGCATCAAACCGCGTGCCATCGGGACGGGTGGCACCGGCAATCGCCGCCTCAAGCGCCTCCTGAGCCGTATTGAACGACGCCATGTCCAGCGCGACGGTCCTGTACGTCCCGCCCGAGCCTGCGAGCGAGGAGGCCACGGCGGTAAGCTGCGCCTCGGGCGCGTCTTCAATATCGGTCGTCCGCTGCAACTGGCCGACGGGTTTCCCAAGTGAATCGCCGGCAAAGGAAATGATCCACTGATCCGCGCCATTCGCCTTGACCGAAACAGTCGCCGCATCCGCATCAAAACGTGCGCCCGTAGACTCTGTCGCCGACAAAAGCGCCGTACGAAGCACCACCGCGCTCGCTTGCGTATCGATCGAGGCGGTGGTGTAGGTCTTGCCCTCGTAGTCGAACCTCAAGGAGAAGCTACCTTCTACGCCCGCCGCGTAACGCCCAAGCGCGTGGACCGCGCCGGTGGTGCCGGACGTGGTGCCCGTCGCCGTGAGGTCATAGGAAATATCGGCGGTGATGCCGATGTTGGAGGCACTGAGCGCCCCGAGTTGGCGCGCGCGATCCGCGGCATCGCCGAGGAACGTAATCTTGTAGATCTGCCCATCTGTCGGGCTTTGAATGGCATCGACACGAAGCGACCCCGATGCAGTGCGGGCAAGAACCGAGCCGCTGCCAAAAACCGTCGATTGCCCCGTACCGACGTCGAAAATGCGGTCGATCGCGTCGAAGATATGCCGGGTTTGCGTCGTCTGGATTCCGGAAAGCGGCACATCCGCAGTGCGGGCCGAATTCGCGAAGCGAAGCTGGAACTCGTCACCTGAGCGCGAACTGCCCGAGGGCGCCGAGATAACCAGTTCGTAGGCGTCGCTCGCCGTACCTGCGACAGCTTGGGAGACGATCGTGCTGTTGCCCAGCGCTCCGTCAGATGCGGGATCGGCGGGGGGCACCATAGACAGCCCAGAGCCACCCGGCGTGGTGGCCAGCGCCACGGGGACCCCGGACATATCGCCTTGGAGCGCAATCTCATATCCCGCCGCGCGGGAACCGCTGACCACAACGTTCCCGGCTCCGAAGAGCGTCTCGAACGCGCCGGTGAGCGATGCGGCAAACCCTGTGTCGGACAGCGCGGTGCCGCGGCTGCTGAGCGTGCTCGCCACGGCGCTCTTGCCGCCATGAGCAAAGGTATAGTCTCCTTCGCGGAAGTCGCCGGAGGCATCCGATGCCACGAGGTTGAACCGCGCATTTGTCACCGGGTCGAAATCGAAGGTCAGCGAAATCTCACCTTCCGCGCCCTCCGGCAAGAGGTCGATCCGCTGCACCGATCCGGTTGTCTCCGTGGCCGGGCTTTCGACACTGATCGTGCCCCAATCAGCGGAATCCGCCGGATCGGCCGGCGGTGTCATGGTCAGACCAGTGATTGCCGTTCCGCGATGACGGCCCCCCACCGTGATCTCAAAACCGGCGGCCTGAGTGCCCGTCACTTCTATCGTGTCGAAGCCAAAGAGAGCTTCCAGCGCGGTGCCAAGCTTTTGCCGCCAAGCCGCGTCATCATCGGTTTGCGCCAACGTTACAGAGGCCGTCGCGCCTTGATAGGTGAATTCATATGTTCCAAAGCGCGTGCGAACCCCACCGGCGGAAGCTTCGGACACGGCCAAGCTGAAACGGCTGTTGTCCGCAATTCCGCCCTGCGTCACCTCGATGGCGGCTCCTGTTGCGCCGGGCTCAAGCGGCACGGAAACCAAGACGGGCTCTTCGCCAGAAGCCGAACTGGTCTCGACAGCGACCTGCCCGCTGATCTGGGCATAGCCGTCAATCTCGATTTCAACCGCACCGGCGAGGATCATCGCGCCAGTGCTGTCGAATATCGTTTCGAAAGTGCCCTCCAGCGAAAGATCGTCGACACCGGTCAGGCTTGCGCTCCCGCGCAGGCTCCCGCTGCGTTCACCTTCGCCCCACGTGTCCGTCACGGCGTTGCGACCGAGCCACAACTCCCCGGATCCGCCCGAAAGCCCTATCTCTGCGCCTGCGGCCGACAGGCCAACTGCGACATCGCTTGCCACGATATGCCAGGCCGCTTCGCCGCCGGGGCCGCGTACCAGTTCGACATCGAACGCGCCGCTCATCAGCGCGCCGGGGAGTTCCAATCCACCATCGACCGAAAACTGCAGCGCCGATGCGCCCGTCTCAAGGATCAGTGCCTCTCCCGGAACCACGACAATCTCGGTACTCTGGTCGTCGGAAACACCGTTCCAGTCGAGCACTGCGCGGCCTGCGGTTTCTACACTACCGCCCAGCATCTCTCCGTTTATGAGCAATGCGGCGCTGTCGATCTGCGCCAGTGCCAAGCCGTCAAACCCGGCATCGTGCACATTCGCCTGCGTGGTGATCCAGCGCCGTCCGGCTCCGCCAACTTCGGTGCTGATGACGAGTGCGACGTCGAGATCGCCCACCTCCGCACCTGTCCCATCCGGCCCGACCCGTGCCGAAAGGCCCGCACCGCCGATGATCAGCTGGCTCACCCGGACCGCGCTACCATCCGTGAGCACCATTTCGACCGCGTCGTCGCCCGCCCGACTCTCAAGGAACATCTGCCCCCCGAGATCAAGCAGATCACCCACCGCGCCATGCATCGTGCCCGCCAAACGGGTTTCGTCAGCGCGCAGGGACAGGACGATATCCTCCCCGCCGGTGGCAATCCGCTCGTTTTCGATATCACGGCCCAGACGGTTGTACCGAATGTCCAGTTCATCAGCAGCAAGCGTCACGCCGTCGACCCCGGTCAGTGCGACATCGCCCGACACCTGAAGCGCGTAGCCCGATCCAAGAACTGTGCCGCTGGAATCAAGACGTCGCTCCAGAAGCAAGCCCCCGCGCCCGTCCTCCAGTGCCGCCCCAAGTCCCCCGGGGGTCAGATCGCCCTCAACACCGGTCAGCCCGATCCGAAGCGTTTGCGTGGTTTGTCCCAGCGCATCGATCGACTCGCTCGGCACCATGGCAAAGGCGCCCTCGATACTGCCAAGTCCTGCAATGCTGAGTTCACCGCGCGTGACAACCAATTCGCGCGTCGCGGCAGCCGTCTCGAAAAGCAGCGGCAAATCACTGCCGCCGACCGTGATCGAAGTGGACAGCGCCTGTTGAAGGGTGTTCACCCTGACGGTCGCATCGGCGGACATGGTGAGCCCGTCGAACCCTTCAAGCGCGCCTACCCCGCGCGCCTCCAGCGCAAAGCCCGTCCCGCCGGCGGGCGTCTGTGCCACATAAAGCGCGAGGCGACCTTCCCGCAGGGCGATATTGCCAAGTTCGGCAGTCACACCGTTCAACCCGATCGACAGCGCATCAGAGGTACGCTCAATCGCGAAACTGCCGCTCAACTCGCCAAAACCATCCACCCCAAGCGCCACATCCGCGCCCGTGATCGTTAGCTCATCTCCGTCAAACTGCGCAGCCACGCCGCCTTCGAGCGTCAGACCCGGAATACCGCTTGCCGCGATACGGCCCGAAATCGTACCGCTGTTACCGGACGCTGCAAGATGGAGAGTTCCCGACCCTTCGGTGAGTGCAACGGCAGCACCGCCTGCGGCCAAGCGCACCTCGACATCAGTCGCGACAAGATCCCAGATCGGCGCGCCCGCGGCTTCGGAGAGTTCCACCGAGAAATCCCCGGAGAGACGCGCGGCGCCAAAGTCCACCACACCTTCGAGCGCAAGGCTCATCCCCGCCTCGGACCCGGAGAAAGCTGCAACCAGGCTCGCGTCGGTCGGCGAAAGCGATACGCTGTGCGCCTGATCACCGCTCCAGTCGAGCACGGCACCGCCGGTCAGGAAACTGCCGTCGGGTGCAAGCGCCCGGTTCATGTGGAACGCGGCGCTGGAGATATGCGCCAAATCCTCGCCAAGCAGATCGAGACCACCAACTGCGCCGGCCGCCGTGACCCAGCGGCGCGCGGGATCAGCCCTGTCCGTACTCAGGACGAGCGCGATATTCGCATCCGAGAGACGCGCGATTTCGGTGCTGTCGACATCTACCAAGAGGGAAAGGCCGCGCCCCCCGATAATCGTCTGATCGACCAAGACCGCTTCGCGCGTGCCGTCAGAGGATACGACATCCTGCGTGACGGAAGTTCGAGCCTCTACGAAAATCTCCCCTTCGAGCGTCAACCCGCCGAATTCGGCGGTCGCCGTGCCGCTTACCCGGGTTTCGCCGTCGAGCAGGTCAACCGTATAGGTGCCCGCGCCGGTGGGCACCTCAATGCCGATCACAGCCGCCCCAAGACGGTTGAAGGAAACGGTCATGTTGTCGGCGCGCAGGTCAATCCCATCGGCGCCGGTCAACGCCACATCGCCTTCGACCTGCACCGCATAGGTGCCCGCGTCGCCTCCAACCTTCTGCAGCAGGATGGCGCCTTCACCCTCCTCAAGAGATGCGCCGATTGCCCCCAGGTCCAGATCGCCTTCTACGCCCGACAGGCCGATACGCGTATCCACAGTGACAATTCCGGCGTCGTCTGTCGTACTGTGGCTCGTGATCGCAAAGCTTCCCGTCAAGCTGCCCAAACCGGCGACCGACAGCGTTCCGGTGCCGATCTGCAACTCTTGCACCCGGTCAGGCGTGTCGAACACGAGCGGGACGCCCCCGGCCGACAGGTTCAGCCGTCGATCCAGCGCGTTTATGCGAAGCGACGCTGCCGCCTCCAGCGTGACATCCGGGAAGCCGGTTAGGGACACCCTGCCATTCGCGACCATCGCATACCCTGCGGACGTCTCGGATCGGCCTTCGATGTAGATCCCAAGTGCAGCCTCAGAGAGTGTAAGGCCGCCCGAGGTCGTCCCCACCGAGCCTGTGACCCCACTTGCGCCGATCAGGATGCTGCCGTCCGAGGACGCCTCTATGGAGAGTCCGCCCCTCAACTCGCCGAAGCCGTCAATCTCCATCGCCATGGTGGTCGCGGAGAAGGCCATATTGCCAGCACCGTCGATCGCGGCGGTCAGGTCCCCGTCAAAGGAGATCCCCTCAACACCCTCGACCACGGCGCGACCGGTCAGGCTCCCGCTTACGGCTACGCCCGATCCGAACGTGAGGCTCCCGCTAACGGATTCCAGCCCGACATAGGCACCGCCGCTGCGGTAGCCAAGATCCGCCCCACTTGCCGTCACTGTCCAGATATCGCTGGGTCCGGACTGATCCAACTGTACAGAGAAGGCTCCGGACAGGACCGCGCCGCCAAGCTCCATGGAGCCAATGATGTCGATATCAACAATCTCGGCAGGCATCGCCAGCGCGAGGGACTGGCCCTCCGCAATGCCGATGCTGAGCCCGTTTACCTCCCAATCGATCACTGTGGCACTCACGCTGTCGAGTGCCCCCGAGACGTCGAGCGATTTGTTGATGCGCAAGGTGGCGCTGCTGAGATCGGCGATCTGATAGCCTTTGACCGCGAGCGCGCCGAGATCGCCCTGCGCCGAGACCCAACGACGCGCCACGCCGGTGGTGACCGCCTCGGACGATAGCACCATCGCGATGTCGACGTCGCTTAGCTCGACCAAGGGGTCTGCGACTGTGCCGCCTGCGAGCAGCTTGGCCGACACATCCGCACCACCCACGATAAGCTGGTCGACGACGACCGAGCTGCCATCGGACAGGATCACCGTCTGATCTTCCCGGTTCTCAATGAAGAGCTCGCCGCTAATTTCCATCACACCGTCGAGCACCGCCGTCGCCGATCCCCGAAGACGGGTTTCACCGTCGAGAAGAGACACCGCATAGTCGTTCAGAGGCGTCGCCACGCTCAGATCCAGCGCAGATCCCCAGCGGTTGTAGGCAATCGCAAGATCATCGGCGATGAGGCTGATACCCCCGACCCCGCCGACAGTGACATCGCCCTCGGCCTGCACCGCGTATTTTGTCGTAACCGCGCCCAAAGCGTCGATTGTGTGACGCAGAACCACCGCGCCCCGTCCGTCGGCCAGCGCCGCCGTCGCTGGCCCAAGGGCGAGCGATCCGGTAGCTCCATCGACGCCGATGCGAATATCGGTGGTGGTCACGCCCGCGATGATCGACTGTGTTCGCTCTACGACGAGACCGCCGGTGAGGGTGCCCAGCCCCGAGACCGTGATTGACCCGGAATCGATCCGAAGCTCCTGCCGCGCCAATGCATCGTCGAAGGTAAGGGTCTGGGTCGACGAGGGGCCTGTGGAAATTGTCTCATCCACGGCCAAGCCCAAGGCATTCACCCGGATCGTTCCGCTTGCACTCAAACTCACGGCATCGCCGAAACCCGAGAGCGTTACCGTTCCGCCAGCCTCCAGGGCGAAACCAGATGTCCCGTCGGATCCCTCCGCCACAAACAGCGCCAGCGACCCATCCTGAAGCGCAAAACCACCGCTCGTCGCATCGCCCATGCGGCCGGTAACCCCGCTGGCCCCAATCCGAAGCCGAGCACCAGCAACCTCTTCCAAGGCAGACGTAAGAACGGTCAACTCGCCCGCATCCGCGCCAGCAAGCGCTCCGGAATAAACGATATCGTAGGCAAGTGTGGCGGCATCCCGAACCGAGACCGAGATTGCCTCCGAAGCCATATCCGGTTGAGAGGACAGCAGATCGGCCAGAACGCCCGCAATCTCCGCAGCGTCCAGCCCATCGAGGCTTCGCAATTCGCTCCAGTCCGCATCACCTATGCGCAGGGCAAGCGTATCCGGCCGCGCCCCCGACCCCATGAGCGTGACTGTCTGAACCGGAGACACCACCAGCGGCGGCATGTCCTGTCCGGCAAGACCCGCGAGATAGGAGACGCGGAACTGACCGGGCTCTGCCATCGCTTCCACCGCGACATTGCCAGATCCGCCAATTGCCGAAAGACCTCCAAGCGCTTGCTGCAGACCCTCGGCCGTCAGGCTGGCAACATCGAGCGAGGCTGTCGCGCCCGCCTTTCCCTCGACAGACAGGCTGATCCGATCATAGCTCGACAGGTCGAGCACTTGCACTTCGCTGCGCGTCGCCCCGGTAACAAGCGTGGTGAGGCCCGCCTCAGGGGACGAAGCCGACCCAAGCAGGAGCGCCTGCATCGGGACCAGCGTCTGCCCGTCCAGCGCTCCACCGAAGGAAACGATCCAGGAACCATCAGCCTCCAACGCCACGCCGACCTCAGCGCCGGTCGCGCCAAAGCGGCTGCCATCTGCGGATAGCGCCGCGAGGATGGCGGTTTCGATTGCAGCGGCATCAGCGTCATAGGCCAGCGATGTGGTGGCATAGCTGCGCGTGCCGTCGTTCACGCGAAGCTGAACGCGATCGCTCGCGGTGCCAGCGGGGATGTGGACGGATTGTACCGCCCCGGAGGCCCCGGCCCCAGCCGCCGCCCAACCGATCGAGATTGCGGCCCCGGACCCTGCAACATCGGGAATTGCATGCTCGGCGCGACCGAACGCCCCGTTGAACGTAATTTCGAACTCCGCGTCGGAAAGGGTTAGTCCGCCGGTATGTACAACCGTGAAACGCCCGGCCCCGTGCGCTGCGTTGAGCGCCTCCTGAATGCGCTCGGCTTGGGCTTCGAGCGCATAGCCCGGACCGCCCGTGCGCAAGGCCGTGACGCTCGTGGAAATCTCCTCCGATGAGGAAAACACATCCACTAGCGGGATGTCCTGACCCGCCAGATCACCGATGAATTCAACGGTATAATCCGCGGTACCGGTTTCAGCAAAGGCAGTATCAAAGCTGACGGAAACCGTGCCCGTGCCGAGCGCCTCCCCCAGAGCGGTTTCGATCCTTGCCGCAACGATGGCGGGATCGCCCACGAGCCGGATCTTGCCCGTTTGCTCGCCATTGACCTCAAACCAGACCAAGCCCGCCTGATCGGACGGGAGCGTGATTTGCTGAAGCGTTGTGACCGGCGCAGTGTCTTCGACGAGCGCGATGGCTTCCGTCGTCTTGCCATCCAGCGTCACGGTAAAGCTACCGCCAGCGCCGCTCCGCCGAACATTGAGGGCTGCAACAGCGTTGGTGCCCGCGCTCGCCGCGGTCAGTCGTTCGACCACCGCCCAGTCCGCGCTGTCTGGAGTTTCAACTGGTTGGGTGACCCATAGACCCGCACCGCCAGCCGATCCCGCCAGCGAAATGGGCTTTCCGGCAAGCTGACCGATGAACTCCAGCACAAACCCGTCGGCGCGGTTTCCGGATACCAGAACGTTGCCCGTCCCGATGCCGGGGATAGACGCGAGCCCGGCCTGCAACCGTGTCCGGAGGGCCGCATCTGCAAGTGGTCGCCCACTCGCATCGAGGGTCGAAACCGTCTGCCGCGCCCCATCGAGGCCAAAGGCGTAAATCCCTTCGCGCGAAATGCCATTTCTTGCCATGGCAAACGCAATGCGGGTGTTGGTCGTCGTGCCGCCGGCGGTCACCTCAGCGCTCTGGCCGGCATCGGCGCCCGCGACCACGCTCAGTGTTTCCTGCGGCAGGCCTTCGATTGCGGCTTCGCGTTCTATTGCGAAGGATCCATTGAGGCTGGCCACTCCGTCCACCGCGAGGTTCAGCGTACCAGAGAGGGCCATCAATCCGTCGGACATTTCAGCCGAGAGAGTACCCGAAGCCGTTAGCCCATCGACGCCGGTGACGCTTCCGACGCCGGAAATGCTTCCGCTCACGCCTGTATCGGATACGAGGAAAGCCCCGCTCGCCCCGGCGATTTCCGCCCGCGCGCCGCCTGCGGCCAACGCAAGGGTGGCATCCGCCATCGCGATTTCCCAGACGCGCGCCCCGGAACCGTCAATCTGGTCACGGATCTGGAATATGCCGGAGATTTCCGCGCCGCCAAGCGTCAGACTGCCGCTCACGGCTGTGGCGAGACGGTCGGTATCCGCGCTGACCGGAACTGTCGTGTCGGAATCCACGGCAATAAGCTTTGCCCCATCGCCGGACCAATCGATGATTGGCGTCCCGGAGGGAAGCAAGGCGCCGCTGTCGGAAAGGGCGCGGTTGATCTCCAGCATCGCCGTGGAGATCTGCGCTTCGGCCAAAGCGGCAACAGAAGCTTCGGTGACCGTCGCGCTCGACGTGATCCAGCGGCGCGTGCCCCCAACTTCGGACGACAGGACCAGAGCCAGATCCGTGCCGCCAAGCGCCACAGCGATGTCCCCCGCATGAAGACCGACGGAAAGGTCCGCCCCCCCAAGCACCAGCATATCGACACTGACCGTCTCAAAGCTTTCGCTGCCGTCGGTTGCGGTCGTTTTGACTTGAACATCGGCAGCGCTGACCGCTTCGAGTACAAGGCTCCCCGAGAGGTCGAGCAATCCGTCGATGGAAGCCGTCGCCGTGCCGGCCAAGCGGCGCTCGCCCACCGATTGCGCCAGACGAATGATGCCGCTCGCCGTGGCGACATCAACGTCAAGAGCAACGCCGGTTCCATTGTAGCTAAAGCTCATGTCCTGCGCCGAGAGGGATATCCCCTCAAGCCCGGTCAGAGATGCCGATCCGCTGGCTTGCACCGCGTATCCCGTGCTGCCATCGGCCCGGGCGAATGCGACGACAGCGCCCCGCCCATCGCTCAACGCCGCAGAAGCGCCCCCAAGCGTGATACCCGACACGGACAGGCCATCGAACCCAAGGGTCATTTGCTGGCGCGTGGTCCCCCCGAGCGGCACTTCTCCGCTCTCGACCCTCAGGTTTCCGCGCAGGGTAAGATCACCAAGCGACAGGACCGCGCCGTCAACAAGCACGGCCTCAGTGTCGCGCGAACTGTCGAAGGTCAGGTCAACGCTATCGGACCCGGCGGCGACTTCTGCGCTGATCGCAGTGCCGAGGCGATTGACCGCTACGCGCGCATGGGCCACGTTCAATGACACACCATCAAGCCCGCTGAGCGCAGCCTGACCTTCCGCCATTAGCGCGAAACCCGCGCCACCAAGGGCATCGGTGCGCGCGACAAACGCAAGATCCGCGGAAGACACAGCGACCTGAGGACCGGTTTCCGCTCCAACCGTGACGGAGGCACCGATTGCCCCGATGGTCAGGGTCGGGCCGTCAACCGTGATCGCCTTCTCTACGGTGAAGGCCCCCGAGACTGTCGCGAATCCGTCGATGCCGAGCACCCCGGTCGCCGCGACCGAAACGCTGGTGTCATTTGCATCGAGGACAACCCGCCCCTCCGCTGACAGGGTCACACCGTCCACGCCTTCGAGCGCGAGGGAGCCAGTCAGTTCGCCAGAGCGCTTGCCGCTGCTGTCGATGCGCAATGTACCGGTCGCCCGTGCAAGACGAACCGCGACGGGCCCCGCCGCCATGGCCCAAGATACGTCTTCCAACGTAATGCCCCAGCTTTCAGCGATACGGTCATAGCTGAGCGTCATGGCCCCCGAGAGGGTCGTTCCGCCCAAGTCAAGATCCCCAGCAAGCGGCAGGGAGAACACATCGCCAACCTGGTCGAAGACGAACCTCGCGCCGCTGGCGAGGTCAAAAGTTCGGACGTCGGACCAGTTGATCGTAGGCGCATCCACCCCTACCGACCCCGCGACCACACGGTTGATGGACCAACCAGCGCTGTCGAGGTTGTCGAGCAGGTATCCACCAACAACCGCCTCGCCCATGGTCCCTTGCGACGCCATCCAAGAGCGGGTTCCGTCGACTTCACGCGCATAGACAAGCGCAAAGTCCGATCCCGAGGTCGACAGCCCGCGTGCCCCGCCGAAACCGGCGGAAATGCCGCTTCCGCTTAGTGCGTATTCGGTCAGGTCCACCAGCGCGCCATCGGACAGCACACGGGTCGTGGTACTGATCTCCAGCTCCAACTCACCGGTGAAAGCCAACACACCGTCTATTGCGGCGGAAAAGACCCCCGAAAGCAGTGTCGTTTCTGCGGCAACCTCGGCCCAAATGACACTGCCGTCCGCCAATCGGATTTCGTGACTGATGTCATTGGCGGAGGAATTGTGAAGGACCGAAATTTCCGTTCCCGACAGGCTCAGTGTCCCATCGACATCCAGCGCCAGATCGATCCGCCCCGCAACGGCGGTGGTCGTTATCAGCGTACCAAGCCCTTCTTCGGGGCCTCTGGTCTGTACAACGACACCGAGCCGCCCGCCCGTTGCCGAAATGACAGCCTCCCCCAAAGAGAGACTGCCGGTCACATCATCGACGCCGATGAGCAACTCCTGAAGCCGAACATCATCCGCGACCGAGGTGCGCGCCGCGAACACGAGATCCCCGCCGATTTGCCCCACATCAGGAAGACTGAGCGAGGCCCCACGCGCGATGAAACGCGCCTCGCCCGTCGCAGTGCTTGCTTCCAACGCGAGATCGCCGGAAAGGGTCGCTCCGGCGAGCCCGTCGACCGATCCCGAACCACTGGCCCGCAGGTCGAAGGCGCCCGCTTGAATCCGCATTGCAAGCTCGGCATCCGACAACAGGACGGCCGCGCCCTGAGCGGGATCTCCAAGCCGCGCGGAAAGATCCGACGCCGCTACGGTCAACGCCCCGGCCGCCGCATCATACCCCACGTTGAAGTCACCCGCGAGAGTTGCGCCCCCAAAACCGGAAACGCTACCGGACGCGGAAAGGCTGAGCGCAGTGGGGGTGCCACCACCAAAGGTGAAGCTCCCCGCCACATCGGTCAGCCCGCCGGACAGACCCAGCATGAGCCAACTCGCTGACCCGTCCGAGAGCGCGAACGTGGTTTCCATCCCCGAAGAGGTCGATGCCACGGAAATCGAAAAATCGCCTGAAACACGCAAGCCCCGTATATCGAGCGAGGCGGTGAGTTCGATGCCGGTCTGAGCGACCCGGTTGGCCAGTGCCGACATCCACGCATCGAGCGCGGCGGCATTCGCAGGATCGCTACCGAGGGTAAGTTGATCGAGCCCGGGGATCTGTACTGCTTCGAGTCGAAGGCGATCGGCCATGTAAGTGGGGCGCATGTAGATACCGCCCCCCGCATGCAGACCGGTATACTCTGAGAAACTGCCCACCCGCTGCGTCCAGCGCATGACATCGTAGACCTGCCCGGCGACAGGGGTGAAATCGTTGATGAAGTCGAGGTTCAGCGTGCCTGCGAGTTGTGCCTCACCCGCGACCACCAATTGATCATAACCGTCCAGCCCGGTCGGTCCGGCAGATCCCGGTGTGATGCCGCCGATTTCTATGTCGAGTTGCGCCGTGGCATCCTGACTATAAGAACTCACTTCGAGCACACCGGGCGAATACCCCGGAGCAACCGTTCCGGTGTTGTTCAAAGCCTGACCAGTGCGTCCCCCGCCAGTCAGCAGGGAGCCCGCCTCTACATGGAATGATTGTTCCGAGACGTGTTCAGGATCGAGGGAGCGCGTCCCCGAACCGCTGGTCAGGGTCAGGTCGGGCGGGCCAACCACAAAGGGATCCGGGGCTTCTTCGGTCGTGGTTTGGGGCGCGACATCAACTGCGCCCGTATCTCCGCTGCTGGTATCGTCCGTATCGGCGACCGGAAGATCACCCGAGAGCAAAATACGTTGCTCTAGCGTCTCCAATCCAAAGGCAGGAACCTGATCAATGCTCTCGCGGTGATCCGAAGCGTCGTCCGCCGTGATGGGCTCATATTCTTGATCAGACATCTATACCTTCAGCGATCCGGAGCCTTGAGAATGCGAGTTTTATTCGCCGCGATACAAAGCAGAAAAATGCAAAATGAAACTGTTTGAACACCTTAGAGAAGCGAAGCGAATTCCCAAAGAAAGAAATTACGGATAATGTCGCTCTCTTTTTGTCATGATGTGTAGGGGGTCAAAGGTTAACGAAATCTAAACAATTCCAGTTGCGTAACCTTCTTTGCCTCCATGACCCGGAGCGGCCTGTTCTCCCGCCTTGTTTCAAAGGGTTCCGAAGCATTCTCGGCGTGACAATGACGCCACGATCCGGCGTAAGCCGCGCCCGCGACCCCGGGAACCACCGCGCCACGCTTGCCGGTACCTTTGGCCTGTGCCAGCTTCCGCGCAACAAGGAATTCTGCCCTTCGCCACGCGAAGCGTCAGAGCGCACCAACCGTACAGGGAACTCCGATGGCCAAACAATTGCTGATCTATGACAGGGCGACGCCCATCAATGCCGACACGCACAAGGATGTGTCCGTCAAGATGACCGGCGCCTACGGTTTTGCTCGCGACGTCAACTCCGTACCAATCGTTGCGGCGGAATTCTCTGCGGCGGCGGCCGACTGCGTGATTGTCTTCGCAGGAACGGCAGAGGCGGTTTTCCCCGCCGTACTGCTCGGGGTGGAGAACGACCGCAACGAATACGTCGACGAGAATGGCGCATGGATCGGCCGGTACATCCCAGCCTTCCTGCGTCGGTACCCCTTCGTTTTTGCGCAGAACCCCGATGGGAACCAACTCACCTTGTGCATCGATGAGGGGTTTGAGGGCGTAAACTCGGATGGTCGCGGCGAACGCCTGTTCGACAGTGAGGGTGAACGGTCCAGCTTCCTCCAGTCGCAGCTGGAATTCGCGACCCAGTACCAAAGCCAGTATCTGCGAACCAAGGCATTTTGTGATCGCCTGCTGGCCCTTGATCTGCTTGAGCCAGCGGTTGCCAATTTCACTGGTGACGATAATCAGCCGCGCCGCCTCGCCGGCTTCTTCCGGATTGATCGCGCCAAGCTCAAGGCTCTCTCGCCCGAGGTCCTTGGGGAGATGTTCGCCAGTGACGAACTGGAGTTGTGCTACGTACACCTGCAATCATTTGCGAATATTGAAACGCTCAGTATCAAACTGGCGGAAAACGCGGCTCGGGGCCAATCACTTCAATAAGTTGGTTGGCTACCACGTACGACATGGGGGCGGAGGCTGCACCGCCCCCGCCTGCGGCTTGGTCCTTGTCTGCCTAACGCGACCCTCCACGCATCGCGCGGATGACTAGCGCGATCGCGCATAGGGCGAGGAATATGAAGAAGAGGATCTTGGCGATACCCGCCGACGCCGCAGCGATCCCACCAAACCCGAAGATCCCGGCGATGACTGCCACGACGAAAAAGATAAGTGCCCAATACAGCATGGTCTTTCCTTTTCGCTGAAGTCGAAGTGACGATATCTGGGTAACCCCCCAAATCATTCGCGGGTTCCACGGGAACCTCATGGCATCTCGGTGGTTGTATGGGGGAAAGGAGAGCTACAATGGCAGACTCTAACACACCGACAATCACCGAAACCGAAGCGGCACAGACCCGCACCGGAGGCGTAAAGGAAAACGCCAAGCTGGTCGCCGACAAGGCCAACGTTCTTGGGCACGAGGTTCAGGATGCAGCCGTGGCGCAGTTTGAACGCGCCAAGGAAGCGACATCCGTTGCCGTCGACACTGGTTCGGAATTCGTTCGCAAGAACCCCGGCCTTGCAATCGCAGGCGCCGTCGGTTTTGGCCTCTTGCTCGGCCTCGCGCTGCGCGACCGCTACTAAGGCGATGCGTCAGCGGTTCGCTGGCGGCTCAGAACCACCGAGATATATGGCAGATGCCATGAAAGCAGCTTCGCAACTTTTTGCGATGCTGCTTTCGTATTCAGGGGGCGTAGCGACTCCGCCGGGAAAACCCGAACGGCTGAACCAGGCTATGCCGCGCTTTAGGCAGTTAGCTGTTCAAGATTTCGAGAACCGCCCGCCTCAGTCGATCAGCTGTAAAAGGCTTCTGCAGGATGGGGGACGACGGGTCGAATTTATCGAGCTGCGTCGCCTCCTCCCCATAACCCGAGGCCAGAACGAACGGGATCTTGCGGCCACGGAGCGCCTCGGCCACCGAATGGGAGGTTTCCTCGCCCAAGTTGACGTCCAGCAGGGCAAAGCTCGGCGTGGAGCCCGCAAGCGCGATCATCGCCTCCTCCACGCTCGACACTGTCTTGACCTCTGTGGCGCCGAGTTTGGTCAACATGTCCGCCACATCCATGGCAATGATCATGTTGTCTTCTACCACCAGCACCATACCCGGCAGAAGCGCCTCATCGCTTTGCTGTGCGTCCTCTTTCGACGACGCCTCGATATGCGTGGTGGTGCTGGGCCGCACATTCACGGGAGGAAGGGTGAAGACTCCTGTGAACCCGGTTTCGGGGTAGGAAACTTCGGCCTTGCCCTTGAGATCGAAGGGAATAGAGCGCTCCACGATTGTCGTCCCGAACCCCTGACGCTTGGGCGGAGCGACCTGCGGGCCGCCAGTGTCCGCCCATCGTATCTGAAGTGCGCCGTCCTGCAAAAACTCGAGATCGATCTGGACGGTTCCCGTCTCAACGCTCAGCGCGCCATATTTCGCGGAGTTCGTCACCAACTCGTGGATAACGAGGGCGACCGTCGTGAAGGCTCGGGGCGCGAGTTCCACGCCCGGTCCGCTTACCAAAACGCGGTCACTTCCCTTACGCAGATAAGCTTCGGTCTCGTTCCGTATGAGGTCCTGCAAAAGCGCCCAGTCTTCTCCCGTGCGGGTGATTTGGTCATGCGCGCGGGCAAGCGAATGGATGCGCGCATCAAGCACCGCGCTGTAATCCGCAACCGTGTCTGCCGCGCCCCGCCCCTGCGATACGAGACCGCGGATCAGGTTGAGAATATTGCGGGCCCGGTGGTTAAGCTCAGCAATCAGCAGTTCCTGATGAACATGAGCCTCCTGTCTGGCATCCCGCGCCTCATCGGCCAGCTTCAGCACGATCTCCATGAGCGATACGCGCAAGGTCTCCGAGAGGCGGATTTCCCTGCGGCTCCACGGACCCGATCGGCTCTTGACCACTTCCTGCCACGCGGCAAAGCTCTTGCGCGGGCTGATACGTTTGGTTCCGTTCTCGATACTGGCGGGCTTGGATGGATTACCGGCCCACAAGACAGATCGCACCAATTCCTTGCGAAAAAACACGACGTAGTCGCGCTTGGTGCGCGATACCGAAAGGGAAAGCATCCCCGCGGCCCGGTCGAGAAAGTCCAGCCCTTCGGGATACTGCGCACTGATATTCTCGGTGGCATAGACCCCGTTGCGATGCACCTCGCCCAGATGGGCGGCCAAACGGCGGAATTCCTCCTCTGTCGGAACCTCGCCCCGGCCCGCATAGGTCCCATTCACATAGATTACGACGCCGTCGAACCCGACAGCATCCGAAAGCTCCTCCGAGAGGATGTCAAGCGCGCTGGCAAGATCCTTCCGGTCGACAATCCGCTCGATCAGACGGTCATGGATGGACGCCGCCACATCTGCGGCAGCAAGCTCAAGGTCAGTCTCGATCTGCGTCAATTCGTAGTTGAAGAGTTGCACGAACAGTTCCATCGCGCTGCGCTTCTCCGCGTCGACGTGGAAAGCCTCCCTGTGGTGGCACGCCATGAGGCCCCAAAGCACGCCCCGCGAAACAATCGAAAGCGACATGGAGGCCCCGACCTCCATGTTTCGCAAATACTCCAGATGCACCGGCGCAACCGCGCGTGTGACCGCCTGTGACAAATCGAGAGGTGCGCCCTTGGCGTCGAACTGCGGCTCCACCGGATAGGTCGCGCCGTTGACATCACTGATGAGCCTCACCGGGCTACGCGCATAGAGATCCCGCGCCTGTTTGGGGATATCGCTCGCCGGATAGCGCAGGCCCAGATACGGCGGCATCTCCGCCTCTCGCGCCTCGGCGATCACAGCCCCGCTATCATCAGCCTCAAAACGGTAGACCATGACCCGATCAAGACCGGTCAGGGCCTTGAGCGCTCGGGCCGCCTCATGTGTCGCACCCTCGATCGTTTTTTTCCGCCGCACCCGTTCGATCAGTGGCTGTACCAGCGAAAGCTCGTCCCGCCCCCCGGGAGAAGCTTGCTTGGCCTCAATCTCAAGGACCGTCAGATCCCCCGAATGGTGCATGGAGATGTCAAATCTCCGCCCGTTCTCAAAAAGATCATAGCCGAAAAGCCGTGCCGCCCGGTTGCCTTGGATCAAGAGTTGCGTCTTGGAGCGCAGATCGTGAACGGACTGCGCGGTCATTGCTTCACGCAATGGCATTCCGATCAGATTGGCGAACTCCTTGCCTAGTATCTGGTCACAATTGGTGGAGGCGTGGCGTATCACCCAGTTGCGATCCACCGCGATCAGACAGCCGAATGACTGAACCCGGCCGACAAGGTGAATAGGGTCCTTCTCGCAATCGGAAGGGTCGACCACGTCGGATAGTTCA
Source organism: Poseidonocella pacifica (assembly GCF_900111875.1). GTDB lineage: Bacteria > Pseudomonadota > Alphaproteobacteria > Rhodobacterales > Rhodobacteraceae > Poseidonocella > Poseidonocella pacifica. The sequence goes on along the minus strand of NZ_FOJU01000005.1, from coordinate 98,589 downwards.
TCACGTTGATGCATATGCACGCTCCATTTGACGTTCCGCACCGTCCAGCGCGTCGTGGTAGATCAAGAAAGCACGTGCGGCATCCGCTACGGTGGCATCGGCTTCGCTGCCGACCGCCGGCCGCAGAGCCATCGAACGGGCAAAGAACCGCCATCCATCGAGCCCGTCCGGAGCGGTAAAATAGGACTGGGCCGTTTGGACCTGCGGATCGACACTCGCAGCCCAAGCCTTGCGCAAGAACGTATTGCCGAGGCGGGACCCAAAGACAACATAATCAAAGGCCAGGGCCGACATCGGCGCAGGTCGTTGCTCCAGCTCTGAAGCGGTCACGCCCAAAACCCGTAGATCGCTCTGCGCCCTCGCCAAAAGGTCCTTAGCAGTCTCCAAAGCGCGCGCACCCTCCGTCACCACCCCCAAAAGAGTGGCAAGTGCCGTCGCTTGTGTCAGTAGAAATGTCGTCAGACCGTCCCGTTCCGCGAGGTCGTGGCGAAACAGGCGCTGGTCAAGCGTTTCATGGCGGTCACGCGTATCAGAACGCAGCCGCGAACGTAGATCGCCCACAGTAGTAGTATCGCTCATGTCTCTATGCGCTTCCGTGAAGGTCTGGGCGAAGACCCCGGAGGAAGCCAAACTGGTTTCGTCCGCGACAAAGGGTGCCCACCCCAGCCGCGCTATACGAAAGAGTATTTCAGTGGGTTCCTAATTTGTCCATGGCGATCCCTTTGGTGCAACAAACCTCACGCCGCAGAATTCCACTTTTGTTTTCCAAGATCGGGAACATTCCCGCCTAACTGCGCGTTCCGTATCCGGTTTTCCGACAATCCGGAGACGTCCCATTTTCAGGCCGAAGACCGCGATTCTTACTGCTCTTTTGTGTCTGCCCGGTTGCTCTGGGCGGCACTACTGGTTTTCAGGCGCCTCGGAAGAGGCCCAAAGCATTGAAACGCTGGCGTGGATTCTCTTTGCGGGGGCCGGTGTGATATGGCTGATCGTCATGGCGCTGGCGTTCTTTGCCATGCGGTCCTCTGGTCGATCCAATACCGAAAAATCGGCGCGGCGCATGATCCTCTGGGGCGGCTTTGCCTTTCCCACCGTCGTGCTCGCCGCCCTGCTCGGCACGGGGCTTCTCACCCTGAAGAGCATTGTTGCCGAGCGGAGCGATCTGACTCTGGAGGTCGAAGGGGAGCAATGGTGGTGGCGGGTCGGGTATCCCGGCGGAGTGGTAACAGCCAATGAAGTGCGGCTTCCGCGTGGCCGGACGGCGGAGATTCTCCTTACGGCAGACGATGTGATCCATTCGTTCTGGGCCCCGGCTCTGGGCGGCAAGATCGACATGATCCCGGGGCGGGAAAACCGCCTCACACTGACCCCGACGACGGTGGGGAACTGGGGTGGGTTGTGCGCAGAATACTGCGGCGGCGCTCATGCCCAGATGCGGTTCAACGTGATCGTGATGGAGCCGGACGCATTCGACGCATGGCTCGAAGACGAAGCCGCCCCGGCTCAACCCGAGAGTGGTCCGGGGCTGGAGGCCTTTCTTGGAGAAGGATGCGGTGCCTGCCACACCATCCGAGGAACCGAAGCGCAGGGCCTGGTTGGACCGGATCTCACCCATTTTGGCGCACGAACATCTCTCGGCGCGGGGATCCTGGCACTGGACCGTGACACGCTCCGGCACTGGATCACCCATACCGACACGCTCAAGCCCGGCGTGAAGATGCCCGCATATCCCGACATTCCAACCGAGGAGCTCGAGGACATGATCGACTACCTCCTGAGCCTGACATGAGCTGGACGGACGATCTCGCTCCGCCAGCTCCTTATGACAAGGCGCGCGACGAAGCCCAACGCTCCCGCCTGCTCGATGTCTGGAGAGAACCCACGGGATGGCGGCGGTTTTCGGCGGTCAACAACTCCATTGTCGGCAGGTGGTATCTCCTGACCTCCTTCGCCTTCTTTGTCTTCGCCGGGGTCCTTGCGCTTCTGATGCGCAGCCAATTGGCAGTCCCCGAAAACGATCTTCTGTCGATGGATTTCTATAATCAAGCCTTCACCATGCACGGCACGGTGATGATGTTCCTCTTTGCGGTCCCGATTTTTGAGGCCGTGGCGATCATGGTCCTGCCGGAGATCCTCGGGGCGCGGGACCTGCCCTTCCCGCGTCTTTCGGCCTTCGGATACTGGTGTTTTCTGATTGGGGGCGTCTTTGTCTGCGGATCGATCTTTTTCGATGCCGCGCCGGACGGCGGATGGTTCATGTATCCGCCGCTCTCGTCCGACCCAAAGCAAACGGGGATCGGAACCGATATCTGGCTTCTGGGGCTCAGCTTTATCGAAGTGGCCTCCATCGCGGCAGCCATCGAACTCATCATTGGCGTTTTGAAGTGCCGCCCGCCGGGGATGCGGCTCAACCTCATGCCGCTCTATTGTTGGTACGTCCTCGTGGTTGGCGGCATGATCCTTTTTGCCTTCCCGCCACTGATTGCTGGCGACCTGCTGCTTGAGATGGAACGCGCCTTTGGCTGGGTTTTCTTTGATGTGGACAAGGGCGGCGACCCCCTTCTCTGGCAACACCTTTTCTGGATCTTCGGGCATCCAGAAGTTTACATCATCTTTCTCCCCTCCATCGCCCTGATCGCGACGATCCTGCCCACCTTCGCACGCCATCCCATGGTGGGGCATTCGCTCGTCGTTCTTTCCGCCGTGGGCATCGCCTTTCTCAGTTTCGGCCTCTGGGTGCATCACATGTTCACCACGGGTCTCCCGAACATCTCGCTGAGTTTCTTTTCGGCTGCTTCCGAGGCGGTGGCCATTCCGACCGGGGTGCAGATCTTCTGTTTCCTTGCCACCCTGATGCTCGGCCGGTTCGTGCCATCGATCCCCATGCTTTTTGCGTCGGGCGCGCTTGCGATCTTCGTCTTTGGCGGGTTGACCGGGGTCATGGTCGCGCTCGTGCCCTTCGACTGGCAAGCCCATGACAGCTACTTCATCGTCGCGCACCTGCACTATACACTCATTGGCGGCATGCTCTTCCCGCTGCTTGCCGGGATCTACTATTGGTATCCCTTCGCCACGTCGAAAATGCTGTCCGACCGGCTTGGAAAATGGGCTTTCTGGCTCATGTTCGGCGGGTTCAACACGGCCTTCCTGCCGATGCATTGGACGGGGATCCTCGGCATGCCTCGGCGGGTCTGGACCTATTCACTGGAGGATGGCTGGGGCCTGCTGAACATGGTCTCCACGGCTGGGGCGTTCATCATGGCGGCGGGCTTTGCCGTACTGGCCTGGGATGTATTGCGACCCAAGGGAAAACAGCCCCTCGCCGCGCGAAATCCGTGGAACGCCGGCACCATGGAATGGTCGGGCGAGGTACCCGACATGCCATGGGGGATCCGTTCGATCCCCGTCATCTCCACCCGCTATCCTCTTTGGCAGCAAGATGGCCTGCTGGGGCAGGTCGACCGCGGCGAGTGGTTCCTTCCCGATGCAAAGGAAGGCAAACGCGAACTCATGGTGACGGATATCCTCGATGCGCGCCCAATGTTCGTGCAGCGTGTTCCCGGCCCCACCTACAAGACGCTGCTTTGTGCACTTCTGCTCGGGGGCGTGTTCATCTTCGCGACTTACCATTGGTGGGTTCCCACTGCGCTGAGCGGCATAGGGTTTGTCGCAGCGCTCATCTGGTGGCTGTGGACGGGTACGGGATTGATCCCCGAGAAGGATAGCAAGGACTGCAGTCGCGGCCTTCACCTCCCCCTCTATGCATCGGGCAGCCGTGCTGTTGGCTGGTGGGCGATGTTCATCATGATGATCGGGGATATGACAGCCTTTTTCGGTCTGGTCTTTGCCTACATGTTCTTCTGGACCGTCCACGAGAGCTTTCCACCGGTTGGGACAGTCCCACCTGACGCTCTGTATCTCTTGCTCGGATTGGCGCTCTGCCTTGGGGCGTGGGCGCTTGTGAATACGGCATGTGTCTGGAACCGCAACGGAAGGCGCGAGGCAGCACGGACGCTTCTTCTCATCGCGCCAATCGTCGGCCTTACCGGAGTTGCAGCCATGGGGTGGGCTTGTCTTGCCTCCGATCTGAACCCGACCCGGCACGCCTATGATGCGACATGCTGGGTGCTGATCCTCTGGCTTGCGGGGCATATCGCGGCGGGCGCTCTGATGCTGCCCTATTGCGCGGCGCGAAGCTGGGCCGGGCACCTGACTCCGTTTCACGACGCAGATCTGCGCAACGTCACGCTTTACTGGCACTTCATGGCCGTCACCGCGCTGATCACCTATCTGTTGCTCGGGATCTTCCCTCTCGTTTCAGGGGGTACAGCGTGAAGTATCCCCGACTGATCAGTGAAGGTTCCGTCTGGATCGTCGCCACGATCCCGTCGATCTGGGCGGGGCATTTCCTGCTCTGCTACTGGGTCGCGGCGGTCTGGTGCGCAAAGTTCTCCGGGACGGTGCCCGCGTCGCTGACCACCCCCCGGTGGATCATCGCGGCACTGACGGCACTATCATTGGGCGCAATCGCTTTTCTCGCCTACCGCGCTCTTCACAGCTATGGAGGCACGTTCTCCGTCGAGAATGAGATCAACCAGAACACCTCGCATGACCGGAAACGTTTCCTCGGCCATGTTTCCCTTTTGCTCGCCGCGTTGAGCGCCATCGCAATCTGCTTCACCGCCGCCCCTGCACTGGTATTCGCAAGATGCTGGTAGCCAGTCGGACAGCCGGGGCATTGCTTCTTGCCATTCTGTGGCTTGGCCCCCTGCCGGAGCTCGCAGCCGGTTCCATCATCCTGCACATGGTCCTGCATCTGGGGATCGTCGCCGTGGTTCCCGCACTTCTTGCGCCGCGCCTGCGGTGGGGCGCAGGGCCGGTCTGGCTGGCCCTCGCCGTCGTTGCCGAAATGCTCGTTGTCTGGGGCTGGCACCCACCGTCCGCACATCTCTGGGCGCGGCTTTCCAACTTGGGTCTTGTGCTGGAGCAAGGCAGTTTCCTTGCCGTAGGCCTGCTTCTGTGGGCCGTGGTCAATTCGGCGGGACGACTGGGGGGGGCTGTCGTGCTTCTGGGGACGGTCATGCACATGACCCTTTTGGGCGCCCTCATCGGCCTTTCTCCGCGGGAGCTATATGGCGACATCTGCGCAGGGTATTTCGGGTTGGACGCACTTGCAGAGCAGCAGATTGCCGGAGCGCTCATGGCCGGGGCCGGCGGCGCGCTCTATCTCGGTTTCGCCTTGGCGCGACTGGCCCCCGCGCTTCGACTTCAGGAGGAGGCCACGCCATGAAGATCCGCATCACACCTCGCAGGCTTGCCGTTGGCGCAGGGATTGCCCTGTTGGGCGGTGCGGCATTCTTCTTTCTGGCGCCCTACAATATCGCCGCATCCGTGCCGCACTTCTCGCCCGTTCGCTGGGCTTTGCATGGCTACATGCAAAACGCGGTTGCGATCCGATCTCTCACGCTGGCGCCGCCCTCTTACATGGACCCCGCAGATCCGGCGCTGCAACGGCTCGGCGCGGGCCACTACGCCACAGGATGCGCATCCTGCCACGGGGCACCCGGTCTGCCGCGAAGCCCCATTGTCAAGGGAATGCGCCCTGCGCCGCCACCGCTGAACGATGCCGACTTCGAGACCGAAGAATACTATTGGTTGGTCCGTCACGGGTTGAAATACACCGGGATGCCTGAATGGTCGGGCGCTCATCGCCCCGATGAGCCTTGGGCCGTTGCCGCGTTCATGTCGGTCTATCAGGACGTCTCCGAAGAAGACTACCGCGAGATGGCGTTTGGTCCTTCGGCCCAAGACGGGGGCCGAGCCGCCGTGAGCTTCGGCGCGCTGAGCGGGGATCTGAGCCTGCAGGAAAGCTGCAATCGTTGCCACGGGACAGATGGACTGGGCCGGGATGGAATGGCGCCAAAGCTTGCCGGCCAAAGTGCAACCTATCTCGCAGATGCCTTGCGTGCCTATCGCGCCGATATTCGGCAAAGCGGATTCATGGAGCCGCTCGCGGCATCGCTTACCGACAAGCAGATCTCCGAGCTTGCCAGCCACTACGCAGGCTTGGACGGAACATGGCGGGGTCAGACTCTCAACGACGGCGATGCCGCGCGCGGTGAGGAACTTGCCCGTCGCGGCGATGAGGATGATGATATCCCCTCCTGCCTGTCCTGTCATGACAATGAGCGGCGCCCGGACACGCCGAGGATCACAGGTCAGGACGCCAGGTGGATCACCATCTGGCTGCGCCTCTGGCGCGAGGAACCGGTTACCTCCTCCCCCGGAGCAAACCGAATGCATGCTGCGGCGCGCCCCCTCGAGGATGAGGATATTGCCGATCTTGCGGCGTTTTTCGCAGGTGCAGAGAAACCCTGAAGACCTTGGAACAAGGCACTGGTCGGGACGTTGGTAGGGCACACTTCAAATGAAGGAGAAACGCAATGCCAAGCATTACCGAAGCAAAGATCCTCATCCTGTCGACAAACGGTTTCGAGCAGTCGGAACTTGAGTACCCCCGCGACGAACTGGCCAAGAAAGGCGCAACGGTTACGCTCGCCACGCCCGATGGCAACGACATCAAGGGCTGGGATACCGACGACTGGGGCAGCAGTGTTACCGCGGATGCCAAGATCTCCGATGTGAACGCTGACGACTTCACCGCGCTGGTGCTTCCGGGCGGTCAGATCAACCCCGACATCCTGCGCACGTTGCCCGAGGTAATCGACCTTATCAAAGCGTTCCACAACTCCGGCAAGACCATCGCCGCCGTGTGCCACGCGCCATGGCTCCTCGTCGAAGCGGGGATCATCAAAGGCCGCGATGCGACGTCTTATTCGTCCATCCGCACCGACCTGATCAACGCCGGCGCGAACTGGCAGGATAGCGAAGTGGTCGCCGACAATGGCATCGTGACCAGCCGCAACCCGGACGACCTTCCGGCTTTCGTTGCCAAGATCGTCGAAGAGATCGAAGAAGGCCGTCACGACCGTCAGGCCGCCTGATCGAAGGAACGGCGTTCAGGTCGTTCCATCCCCCAAAAGGCCGGGCCTTAGGGCCCAGAGCCTGCGATCTGAATGCCAGCACGCCCCGCTCTTCCCCTGAGCGGGGCGTGCTTTTTTGAGGGGGATGGATTGGTCAGTGGTAATTGGATGGCTCAGTCGAGCGCGTCAGACTGCACACCCTGATAGTGCTCTGCATCCTCGTGAATATGCACCGATGCATCCTCATATCGCCCCGCGGAGGTCACATCGAGATTGGTCAGCCCCCAGAAGGTCGCGCCAGCGACCACAGCGGCGAAACCAAAGCCTGCCAGAAATGAGGTCATCGCGCAGTCTCCTCTTTCTCGATGTCCTTCAGCCAAAGTTCGTGGTGCTCCTTGGCCCAGTTGCGATCCACACGGCCAGACCACATCGCATCAATCGCGCCCTGCATTCCCACCGTGCCGATGTAGATATGGCCAATGAAAATGGCGATGAGGAACGTAGCAACAGTGGCGTGGCCCAACATGACCCATGCCTGCGCTTCGAGCCCGAGAAAGAAGAAGGGGAACATCAGCATGACCCCAGTGCCTACCATGAGAATGCCGCCCAGCATCGCCGACCAGAAGATGAGTTTCTGACCTGCGTTGAACTTTTTCGCCGGCGGGTTTGGCCCTTCGTCAGAAAAGAGCCCGCCGCCATTCTTGAGCCAAATCCAATCAAGACGATCCGGTATGTTACGCCCGACCCACATGATCCCCATTATCAGAATTCCAAACGCGAAGGGCGGGAAACAAACGGCATGGCCCCAAGTGGCGATCCAGCCCGCTTGCCCCAGCAAGTCACCGCCAAAGGGCAAAATAAGCGTTTCGCCATAGGCAATGACGATACCCGTGAGAGCCAACCCGATAAAGCTCGTCGCCGTCATCCAATGGGTCGCGCGTTCCAGAAAACCGAACCGTTTGACCTTGGTTCGGGCACGCCCCTCCGCGATGGGCACCCGCCCACGGATGGCGAGCAATAGCGCAAGCAAAAAAGCGAAGCCCAGGATCACGAGCGCGCCAAGATGGGTAATGAAGTCGGCCATGCCCAGCCGCCAGTCGCGCCCCTCCGGACGCTCAAAAAGCGCCGCGTTGACGTAGGGCAACGAAGAGAGCCCCTCGGTGCGTTGACCGGGACGTAGCATCCGGAGCATTTCCGCGTCGCCCGTCATCCATGCTTCGGGAAGGGCTTTGGAATAGCCGTCAATTGGCTCCTCCACGAGGGTTTGCCCGGCCTGAGCTGCAAATCCCGGCTCTTCGGGAGAGGGGCCTGTCTTGAACCGTTCATCCAGCAGGCGGGTACGCGCGACAAGAATATCGTCGGCCAGAACGGCATTCTCCCCCGATCCTTCGCCGTCATTCACCGCTGTCCAGCTGGTCTCCGGCACGGTCATGGCGTCGCCGTCGAAAATCTCATAGGTCTGCCAGAGGAGGGCTGCGAAAAGAAGCGCCGCCGCGATGGCACCTCCGATGCGATAGGCCGTAAAGTCCCGGCCACGGACAATGACGTCGCTCATGATTTCTCATCCGGATAATATGCGGTTTTCCAGCCCCAGGCACCCGAGCCGTATCCGCGGTGAATGACCCTTTCGCGATAAATCTCGCCCACCACATCGCCATCACCGGCAAGCAGAGCTCGGGTCGAACAGACCTCTGCACAGATGGGAAGCTTGCCTTCCGCGATCCGGTTGCGGCCATATTTCTTGAACTCGGCCTCTGACCCGTTCTCTTCCGGGCCGCCCGCGCAATAGGTGCATTTGTCCATCTTGCCGCGTGAGCCCATGAGTGTGGCTTCGGGGAACTGCGGCGCGCCAAAGGGGCAGGCGTAAAAGCAATAGCCGCAACCAATACAGTTGTCCTTGTCGTGCAGAACAATGCCAAGATCGGTCTGATACAGGGTCGAGGTCGGACAAACGGCGACGCAAGGCGCGTCCGTGCAGTGCATGCAGGAAACCGCCACGGATCGTTCGTCCGTTTCCCCGTCATTGATGGTCACCACGCGCCTGCGCACCATCCCCCATGGAACCTCGTGCTCATTCTTGCACACGGTCGCGCAGGCGTTGCATTCGATGCACCGGTCCGCATCACAGAGAAACTTAAGCCGCGCCATTCTCGCCTCCTATTTCCCCGTCTGCCGTAATTCGACAGAGCGTGGCTTTGGTTTCCTGCATCTGGGTCACCGCGTCATAGCCGTAGGTCTGGATGGTGTTGACGGACTCGCCCGTCACATAGGGCACCGTGCCTTGGGGGTATCGCCCGCTCAGATCCTGACCCATCCAGACACCTGCGAAATGGAACGGCAGAAAGACTGTTCCCTCGCCTACCCGCCGGGTGACAAGCGCCTTCACGCGGATCTTGCCGTTTGGCGTATGAACCCAACAAAACTCTCCCGAGCCAACGTTCGCACGCCCCGCATCGGCCGGGTTCAATTCCACAAACATCTGTTGTTGGAATTCGGCCAGCCACTTGTTCGAGCGCGTCTCGTCTCCGCCGCCTTCGAATTCAACAAGACGTCCCGACGTCATCGTCAGCGGGAAATCCTTGGCATAGTCCACCTGCTGGATCGATTTGTAGAGAACGGGCAGGCGCCACAGGCGGCGATCCTCGTATGTTTCATAGTCGGGCAACAGATCGCGCCGCGCGGTGAAAAGCGGCTCCCGGTGGCGTGGCACCTCGTCCGGGAAGGTCCAGACTGCACAACGCGCCTTGCCATTCCCATAAGGTGCCAGACCATGGGCGATGGCGACCCGCTGCAACCCCCCGGATAGATCCGTCTTCCAGTTGACGCGCCGGATACGCTCCGCGAGGGACAGGGACTCTCCCTCGCCCGGCTCCGGCTGATTGGAGAGGTAGGCGGAAATCGCCTCCAGCGCATTGTCCGTAAACTCCGGGAAACGCTCGGTAACAGGCTCATCGTCCGCAGCAAGCGCACCTGCGTCACCGCCGCCCCAACTCTCGCTGATGACGTTGTCGTCTTGTTGTTCCTCTTCGGCAGCCTTCTCAATGGCACGAATGGCGGCGGAGGCCTCGGTCTCGCTGAGACTCAGCATGTCGTGGCGGTAGCGGTCCGCCGCGATCGCCGTGATGATGAGCCGCTCCTTCGCGGTCAACTCACCAGCCCAACCCATTGCTTCGAGCACGCCCATGCTGATCTCAGGATATCCGTCCCGGATCGCTGAGCCCTTGGTAAAGCTGTCTTCGGCAAGAAGCGTTTCGCCGTCATGTTCGACCCCCCAGCGCGCGCGGAATGGCAGGCCACCTTGCGCCACGGGTTTCGATGTATCGTAGAGCAGCGGCGTGCCGGGATGGCGTAACTGTGGATCGCCCCATGATGGCCACGGAAGGCAGTAGTATTGCCCCTCCACATCGCCGCCTTTGCCGAGCAGCGTTATGGAATCGAAGGACGCCTGATTATTCATATGCGCTTTGAGGCGCTCTGGGCTTTGCCCGGTATAACCGATGGTCCACGTACCCCGGTTGATCTCTCTCAAGACGTCTTCGGGGGCCGGCTGATTGGAGCTGATCGCGGTATGCTTGAACATCTCCTCCGCAAATCCGAACTCTCGGGCCATTAGATACAGGATTTCATAGTCCGATTTCGCCTCAAAGATCGGATCCACGACCTTTTCCCGCCACTGCAACGAACGGCTTGAGTTGGTAACAGACCCGGCGCATTCCATCGTGGTTCCGGACGGCAGGAGATAAAGCCCGTCCGTCCGTTCGTTTTCGATGGCCGTTTGGGTTGGGTGCGGATCGACGATCACCACCATCTCGGCGGCTTCCAGCGCCTGTTTGCGTTCGATCCCACGTGTCTGGCTGTTGGAGGCATGCCCCCAAAAGACAAGGCCCTTGAAGTTGTGCGGCTGGTCGACGTTCTGTTCATCCTCCAGCACCGCATCCATCCAACGGCTGACCGGGATGCCTTCTTTCTCCATCAGATCCTTGCTGGAGAAGCGCCCCCGCAGATAGTCATAAGGTACGTCCCAAACGCGCGCCCAATGCTTCCAGGCATCTTCCGACAGGCCGTAGTATGCAGGCAGTGAATCGCAGGCGACCCCGAGATCCGTCGCCCCCTGCACATTGTCGTGCCCGCGAAAGATGTTCGCCCCGCCGCCCGTCTTTCCGATATTTCCCAAGATAAGCTGCAGGATCGAAGCCGCACGTGTCTTGTTGTTACCTATGGTTGATTGGGTCAGCCCCATGCACCAGATCAACGTACCGGGCCGGTTCTCAGCCAGAGTGCGCGCGATCCGCTCCATCTGTTCGGGCGGGATTCCCGTTACCCGTTCCACTTCATCGGTGGTCCAATGGTCGATTTCACTCCGGATCTTGTCAAAGCCCCAGACACGCTGATCGAGGTATTCGCGATCCTCCCACCCGTTCTCGAGGATGATCCGAGCCAAACCCCAGAGAAAGCCGACGTCGGTGCCGGGCCTGATGCGCACGTATTCATCGGCATGGGCCGCCGTGCGCGTAAAGCGTGGGTCGACCACTACCATCTTCGCGCCGTTTTCCTTGCCATTGAGGACATGCAGCATGGACACGGGATGCGCCTCGGCCGGGTTGCCGCCGATGATGATGATGGATTTTGCGTTCCTGATGTCGTTGAAGGTGTTGGTCATGGCGCCATAACCATAGGTATTGGCCACGCCTGCGACGGTGGTCGAATGGCAAATGCGCGCCTGATGGTCGACGTTGTTCGTGCCCCAAAAGGCTGCGAATTTCCGGAAGAGATATGACATCTCATTCGAGAATTTCGCCGATCCCAGCCAGAAGACGCTTTCGGGGCCATAAGTTTCGCGGATCCGCCCGAAGCCCTCGCCGATTTCGGAAATCGCCTGCTCCCAAGAGATGCGGACCCACTCTCCGCCTTCCTTCTTCATCGGGTACTTCAGCCGCCGCTCGCCGATGGCAACTTCGCGTGCGGCTGCCCCCTTGGCGCAGTGCGTGCCCTGATTGATGGGGCTTTCGAAAACCGGCTCCTGCCCGACCCAAACACCGTTCTCGACTTCGCCCCAGATCGAACAGCCAACCGAACAGAAGGGGCAGATCGTCTTGTGGCGCGTGATCCCCGGGGCCACCGTGGGCTGAGCCTGCGCCAGACGTCCCGCTCCTACGCTGCCAATCGCCCCAAGGGATAGTCCGGCAAGGCCGCTGTTACGAAGAAAGCTACGTCTGTCGATCCCCTGATCGCCCTGAGCCGAAGCGATTACATTGCGACGAGATGAGGCTGCGCGGGCGGATCGACGTTTCAGCATGCGTGGCTCCTGAATTGACTAGGCTTAGCTGCGGGCGAGACGGTAGAACGTCTTGACGTGTTCGGTTTCCCTGAACTCCGTCTTTGTAGGATCCTTGACTTCAGCCCCGTCGGCGGGGACCTCCGTTCCTGCGGCAGCAGCGGTGCCAGCCGCAACGGCGGGTCCAGCGAGCAGGAGCGCGCGGCGCGAAAGCTTGGGATCATCCGATTTAGGGGGCATGGTCTTCTCCTGCAGGTGAGAAGGCAAAAGCGGCCTTTTCATTGAAACGCAGCGCCCGTTCCAATGTTCCAACTTTTTGTAATGAATTCCGTGACCCCGGCAGGGAACCAATCTCGGCCAGCGGGGTTCAGTTCTGATCATGGGCAAATCAGACCACGCATCGGATACACACGGACCGGTCGGCGAAATCGTCGAACGGGTCGCTGAAGTCGCTGACAACGGCACAGTTAGAATAGGCGATATCGTCGAGGCATTCGGCGACGACTCTTTCCTTCCCGTACTGATTGTTCCCGCTCTGCTCGTCGTATCCCCGCTAAGTGGTATTCCCCTCTTCTCCTCGATTTGTGGGCTGAGCATTGCCTTTATCGCCGGTCAGATGGTGATCCGCAGAAAGCACCTCTGGCTTCCGAAGCGGCTCATGCGCGCAAAAATGAAGGGTGAGAAGCTTCGGAACGTGCTGGACCGGGTCCGCAAGATGGCGAGATGGCTGGATCGATATGCCAGCGGACACCTGAAGTGGCTGATGCGCCGGCCCCTGCGCAAGACCCTTCAGATCCTCATCATGCTTTGTGGGCTGGCGATGCCATTTCTGGAGATCGTGCCCTTCACCTCATCAATCCTGGGCGCGGCGGTTCTTGCCTTCACCACCGCCCTGCTGACCCGCGACGCGATATTCGCTCTTCTGGGCTCGTGTATTGTCGCGGCGGCCGTCGGTGTGCCGCTTTACGTGCTCAGGGGCTAGGGCGCAGGAACCTTCGGAGGCAGGCGCGCGTTTCACAGCGGACCTCAACACAAATAGGAGAGACCGATGGAAATTACAGGAATTGGCGGCCTTATCGTTCTCGCGCTCGACATCTGGGCCGTGATCTCGATCCTTGGCTCGGGCGTAAGCACCGGCAAAAAGGTGCTGTGGGTGCTCTTGGTGGTGATCCTGCCTCTGCTCGGCTTCATCATCTGGCTCATCTTCGGGCCACGCTCACCGCGTATCTGACACGCACTCCCTCGGTACGGCGGCGGGTCCATCCGCGACCCAGCCGCCGTCACCGCAGCGAAAGACAACTTCGTCGGCTTCGCGAAACTCTCTGTCTGCACCCGCTGTGTGCCTGATGATCCGCACTTCCGGACCGGCAATCTCAAGAACCGCAAAATCGTTGGGCTCGCCCCTCAGACGCGTAGACAAGCCGGTGCCCGCATGCACCTGCAATGTCTGCGCATCTCCTCGCCTGGCAACGAATGGCTCGGTCAGCCACGTGTGCAGATGACCGGACAGGATAACATGCGGTCCCGCCCTGCCCCATCTGCGGAGCGCTTTTGGCGCGCCGCGCATCAGTTTCTTCTCAACTTCCGGCGAATGGTGGAAGGGATGATGGGCTACGACGACGACCACATCATCAGGCCCGCGGTCCCCAATTATATCCGCAACGCGGTCGATCTGTTCCGCGCTGATCCTGCCGCTTTGCCAATGCCAGCGATAGGTTGTGTCCACCCCCACCACTGTCACCCCGCCAAGACGGATCACCGGTTCCAGATCACGCGCAATATAGCGCTGATACCGGCGCTTCGGCGCAACGAGGCGCAGGGGCAGGTTCCACAGCGGCAGATCATGATTGCCCGGCACAGACAGCGTGGGCGCTTCGATACGCTCCATGAATGCACGTGCTTCACGGAAATGGCTCCATCGGGCCCGCTGTACGAAATCGCCCGACACCACGACAAGGTCAGGGCGGGACGCATTCACCGCGTCGATGAGCGTCTCTTCGAGGGTGGGATCATCCCGCCCGAAGTGCAGGTCTGAAATCTGGGTAATTCGGATCATGGCCTGAGAGATTGTGTGTTGTTCGTGACAGCGACTGAAAGAGGCATCGCGCAGCCCCAGCGCACATCCTGTTCGGGCGTTCTGGAACACACCGGGAGGGTGGAGGAGACTTTCATACTCAAGCGATGCATCCTTTCGGTTGGAGATACAACGCAAGGGCGGCAGGATCGTTGCATTGCCCTATGTGTCTCGGGGAATAGGTATCACCTGACCCGCGACGTTACGGAAAAGGACATGGCTTGGCGAGCACTGCGCAATTTTCCTCGGTCCGGTGGAGGGCCCGCCCCGGCAAGGTCGTGTGGACCCTTCTTGGCCACGGAAACGTGCTTCTGGCAATCCTGCTTCCACCGCTCGCGGCCGCCCTCATCGAGCGGGAGTGGCGCCTTGCGCTCATGTTCCTGCCCGGCATTCTGCTGTGCCTGTTGGGGGTCTTGTTGACCTATCGCCGTCCCGCCCCCTCCGATCTTCGATCCATTGAGGCCTCCGTTACCTTCGCGCTCCTGTTTCTCATCGCGTCGATCTTGCCCCTGCCGGTCTTTGTCTCGCTTGGCCTCGGGCCGGTGGATGCTCTGTTTGAGAGCGTGTCGGGCATCACGTCGACCGGGCTTTCGGTGGTGCCCGATCTCGAAAGCTGGCCAATCTCCGCGCATTTTCTCCGAGCATGGACACAGTGGATCGGCGGCTTTGCCATTGCGCTTGCGGGGGTCGCATTGATCCTGGGGCCAGGTCCTGCGGCGCATGTGATGGGCGAGACGACATTCGGCCAGCGCGATTTGTTGCAGTCCACCCGCGCGCAGGCGCGATCGCTCCTGCGAATATACTGTGCGATCACGGTGATCGGCGTGCTGTTGCTTTGGCCCCTTCTTCCATCGTGGTGGGAGGCGGTCTGTGTCACGCTGGCGGCGGTTTCCACCGGAGGGTTCGCACCGCGCAACGAAAGCCTTGCTGCCTACTCCCTCGGGGCGCAGGTGCTCACGCTGCTGCTTTGCCTGTCAACAACGGTATCATTCGGGTTTTACGGCTTGGCGCGCAGCAAGGGTGCGCTGCGGAGCTTGCGAAAGACGAACGCGGCCGCGGTTGTGCTCACCGCCCTCATCGGCGTGCTGGCAACTCTTCTCCTCGCCGTCGCCACCGGTGCGCGCGACATTGATGAGTTGGCGGCGGAATCTCTTACGTTCCTCAGCGCTTTCACCACTGCGGGGTTCTCGATCGGCCCTATTGAAGGGTCGCCGGCCCTCACCGCGCTTTTGCTGGCCGCAATGGTTGTCGGCGGCGGGATCGGCTCCACGGCGGGGGGCATCAAGCTCGACCGGGCCCTTACGCTTCTCAAGATGGTCCGGCTCGAATTCAACCGCCTGCGCATCCCTCCATCCGCCGTCACGAGCCTCATGGAGCAAGGCCGCCGCGTTGCCGCCGAACGGATCGTCTCTGTCGCGGCCATCACCACCTGTTACGCTGTCTCCGCGCTCGTGTTCTGGATCATCTTCCTCGCCTCCGGAGAGCCAGCGCTGCCCGCTCTTTTCGATGTGACATCGGCACTTTCCACCGTCGGCCTGTCCGCTGGGGTGACCGGCCCCGATCTTGCGCCGCACCTCAAGGGCGCACTCATCCTCGCCATGCTGCTGGGGCGGCTCGAATTTCTCGCACTCATCGCGGCACTGTCGCCGCTTACCTGGACCTCTGGGAGATAGACCCATGCGCATTGTAATCGCCGGCGCGTCTCGTTTCGGGATTTCCACCGCACGCGCCCTGATCGACGGCGGCCACGAGGTCGTCATCATCGACAAGGATCCCGCACAGCTCGAAGCCATCGAGGAAGATCTCGATGTCGGGCTCGTTCATGGGGATGCCTCTCTGCCTACAATTCAGCGCGATGCCTTCGGCGATCATGCCGATGCCCTCTTGCTTCTGACCAATCAGGATGACGTGAATATCCTCGCCGCGGTGGTGGGCCGATCCGTAGGATTTGATCGTGTCATTCCTCAGATCGTCCGGTCCGAACTTCTGGCCGTCTGCGAGGAACTTGGGCTGAATGATCTCATCACCCCGCATGCGACCGTTGCGCGGTCAATCGTCCGGGTTCTCGAAGGCAACTCGGATGCGGCGCTCGATCTGCGATACTACAAGGGGATTCAAGTGCTCGGCTATGATGTGCCCGAACGGTTCGACGGGCAGGCGCTCTCTGATCTTGATCTTCCCGATCGCACGCGCGTCATTGGGATCATTCGCGGCGAAAGCGAGGATTTCCTCTTCGACGCAGAGAGGCTCTGCACAAAGGATCACATTATTCTGGTGGTAGATGATGCTCATGCAGCACAGGTCGATGAATTGCTCGGGGCCAAAGCCGACACGCCGGACTGAGACCCGCATTCTGGAAAAATTGGACCTTTTGGCGCTTTGATGCGTTTAAAGCGGAACCACTCGGGGAAATTTGATGCGAAAAACGCTTTTCGGCGGATTGCCGGCCCTTGTGATCTTGCTATGCGTCGGGGTGTTCCCCGCAGCCGCCGTCGCGCAGGAAGAGCCGCTTTGGTTCGAAACCGAAAGCATCCCCGCGCCGAATGACGTTCCGGATCGCTATAGCCGGGAAACCCCGAGACAGACGCTGAGGGCTTTTCTGCGGGCCTTTGCCGACAAGCGCTACGATGATGCGGCCACGCTGATGAAATTCCCCGAAGGATGGGACGAGGACCAAGATGTCGTCGCCTACATGCTCGGCGAAATCATCGACCGGAACGTATGGCTCGCAGGCCGAGCTATTCCCGACACACCAGCGGGCGAGGTCGATCCCGATGGTTCGGGCGATCAGGCCCCCCAACCCAAACGCAGCATCGAGATCGGATCTCTGGAACTTGACTGGTTCCCCGCCTCGCTGCGCCTCAGCCGGTACAAGGCACCGCAATCCGAACCGGTCTGGCTTTTCTCGGAGCAAACCGTAGAGGTCGTGCCGGAGCTTTTCGACCGCTTCGGACCGGGATGGCTCGAACGCCGCCTGCCGGATTGGTGGACTGAGCCCGGCTTTCTCGACCTTCGGCGGTGGGAACTGGTCAGTTTGCCCCTGCTCTTTCTCATCGCCGGTGGCATTTATGCGCTTGCACGCTGGTGCGTGGCGCGGGTGCGCGACTTGTTGGGTGTCGTGGGCTGGCGCGGGGATGCCTTTTCCAACGCGCGCGGGCCGCTGGCGTTGTTCTGTGCCTCGATCTTTGTCTGGATCGTCACCCGGCAATACCTCAAGTTTTCCGGAGAGATCAGCGCCATTCTCGAACCGGTGATCGTCGGCGTCTCGATCCTCTCGGCGGTCGCAACCATGCTGGCCGTGATTGACACCGGGCTGGATGTCATTACGCGGCGCTATGTCGGAGAGATTGACGACCGCGTCGGGCGCGATGATCGGCACCTCTATACCTCCATCTACGCATTGCGCCGCGCGATCACGCTCATCGCCTTCCTGCTCGGGGTCGGCCTGCTGATGTGGGAACTCGGATACTTCCACAATATCGGGCTGTCGCTTCTTGCCTCGGCGGGCGTGCTGACGGTCGTGCTCGGGATCGCGGGGCGCACGGTTCTCGGCAACATCCTGTCCAGTCTCCAGATTGCCATGGCCAAACCGATCCGCATCGGTGACAGCCTGCTCTATGAGGGAAACTGGTGCTACGTTGAGGCGATCTACTTCACCTTCGTCTGCCTGCGGACGTGGGATGAACGGCGGCTGATCGTCCCGGTGCAATACTTTGTCTCTCAACCGTTTGAAAACTGGTCGATGACCGACGCCAAGATGGCCCGCAGCTTCATCCTCGTGCTGGATCATATTGCCGAAGGAAAGGCTCTGCGCGAGAAGTTCCTGTCGATGGCGAAGGAGGACGAAGACTGCATGAAGGACGAATTGATGCAGATGCAGACGCTCGACCATACCGCCGAGGGGGTCCACTTCCGCTTTTATGCAACGGCAGCCGATCCAAGCTCTGCCTGGGACATGCACGCCCGGTTGCGCGAAAGCATGCTCGACTGGATTCGTGAAGAACACCCCGAATGGTGGCCCCGCGAGCGCGTTGTGTCTCGCGACGGGCAGATCGCCCCCGACGACTAGCGCCCTTCCTTGGGCACCTCGGGCACCACAACCTCAATCGCGTCCGTCAGGTATTGAAGCCGGAAAGGCCCCGCCATCATCGTTTTCTCACCATCGTGAGCCACGAGGATTTTTGTGCGCCGCCGCAGGTCGATGGTGATTTCACTATCCGCAATCAGCCCAAAGCTGCGCCCCGGACGCGAACGGCCGATGGCAAGACGCAGGGTCGCCCATATGAGCGCGAGCGATTTCTCATGCTTGGAGTGCAGCAGCGCCAGCCGCCCGGCGTTCACGTGGTCATCCCCGGAGAGGTGGTATTCCCGCAACTGAAACGCATTGCAGGCCACGAATATGAGCTGCGTCCGGATCGAAGAGGTACGTCCTCCCGCTCGAATGCGGGTCCTCAGCGTTCGACCCGGGCGAAGGAGCGTCCTGAGGACCGACCAATATGCCGCGATCCGGCTACGACCCCAGTTGGCATAAATATCTTCGCGCTCTCGCAGGATGCGCGGATAAAGCCCGAGGCTGGCGTTGTTGATGAAGACGGTATCGTTGATCTGGCCTAGTCCCACAGGTGCCGGCGTGCCGGTAACAAGCCCGTCGACAGCCTGCTCAAGATCCTCTGAAATCCCGAGGCTTCGGGCAAAGAAGTTGAACGTCCCCATGGGAAGCACGCCGAGCGTTGGCCGCGGAAAACCCTCCCGCTCTGCCTTGACGATCGCGCTGGCGACCGCGGCGATGGTGCCGTCGCCCCCGGCCGCAATGACCATGGCATAGCCCCCTGTCGCCGCTGCGCGGGTGGCCTCCACCATGCCGTCTTCTTCGGGGCTGACCCGAACCACCTTTCGTCCGGTCCGCTCTTCGAGCGTTGCACACAAAACGTCAGGGTCCGACAGCCCATCGCTGTTCTGGCTGCCTGATTTGCCGTTGATCACGAGGCAAATCTCCCCCGTTCGCTCCTGTATCAGGGCGCCCGGGTGGTCAGGGGGAGGAAAGCCTTTCATGGCGTTGGGTCACAATCAGTTGGGGGCATCGGTTATCCAACGCCGCCCAAGTGCCACCCGTTCCCATGCCGGCAGGCCACAGTGACAAGATTTATCGTATCCGCGCTAGACCCGGAACGCGCCCAGACGCCCCGCTTGGATCACGTGAAAGCCTGCAACCCTGTCTGTGCCCGCCCAAGGATGAGGGCGTGAATATCATGCGTACCCTCGTAGGTATTCACCGTCTCGAGGTTCTGTGAATGGCGCATCACGTGGTAGCCGCTCTGGATTCCATTGCCGCCGTGCATGTCCCGCGCAAGGCGCGCCACATCAAGCGCCATTCCAGTGTTGCGCCGCTTGATCATGGAGATCATCTCCGGCGCAAAACTCCCCTCGTCGAACAGTTGCCCCACCCGAAGCGCAGCCTGCAGCCCATAGGTGATGTCTGTCTGCATATCCGCGAGTTTCTTCTGATAAAGCTGCGTTGCCGCCAGCGGGCGTTTGAATTGCTTGCGGTCCAACCCATAGCTCCGAGCGCGAAACCAGCAATCCTCCGCCGCGCCCATAACGCCCCAGGCAATCCCGTAGCGCGCACGGTTGAGGCATTCGAAAGGCCCCGAAATTCCGATTGCACCGGGCAGCAGCGCCTCTTCGCCCACCTCCACAGCATCCAAGACGATCTCGCCCGTCACCGACACCCGCAAAGAGAGCTTTCCTTCGATCTTGGGCGCCGACAGACCGGGCATCCCTTTCTCCAGCAGGAACCCGCGGATTTTTCCGTCATGAGCGTCGGACTTCGCCCAGATCACGAAAACATCTGCGATCGGCGCGTTGGAAATCCACATCTTGGCACCAGTGATCGCGTACCCTCCCTCGGTCTTGACCGCGCGCGTCGTCATCCCGCCGGGATCGGAGCCTGCCTCCGCCTCGGTGAGGCCGAAGCATCCGATCTTCTCACCACTGACAAGTCCGGGCAGAAATTTCTGTTTCTGCTCTTCCGATCCAAAGGCCAGAATGGGAAAGATCACCAAGGATGACTGCACCGAGAGCATCGACCGATACCCGCTATCGACCCGCTCGATAGCCCGGGCGACCAGCCCATAGGAAACATAGGAAGCATCCGAGCCGCCGAAATCCTCGGGCACCTTCACACCGAGCAGGCCAGCGGCCCCCATCTCGGCGAAGATATCCGGGTCAGTGCGTTCTTCGAGATAGGCCGTCTCGACCCGAGGGGCCAGCCGATCTTGGGCGAATGCCTCTGCTGTATCCTGAATCATCCTCTCTTCGCTGGTAATCTGATCCCCGAGCAAGAACGGATCGGACCAGTCGAACTGGGCAGAGCTGCGGGACATCTGGAAACTCCTTCGCGACAAGACTGGGCGCGGTCAGACGCCTCTCTGGCTCATACCGCCCGGAACCCTAGATGATAAACAACTTTCGCCGTGCCGCAGGTCAGAAGGATGGCACGGGGCGGCGGATGCTAGCCACCCTCGCCCCCTCAAGCCTCAAGACGCCGTTCAACGATCCGGGCAAAGATGGAGGCCCCGACCGGCAGGATCGCGTCATCAAGCACGAAACCGGGATTGTGCAGCGGCACGTTGCCCGCGTGGCCGACCCGGCAATAAGCGCCGGGCACGATCTTCAGCATATCCGCGAAATCTTCGGACCCGGTCATCGGCTCTATTTCGAGCGAGGTGCTTGCTTCCCCCACGATCTCCCCGGCGGCACTTGCATAGGCCTGAGAGAGATCGGGATCATTGATGAGCACGTCGAAAACGTTTCGGATATCGACCTCGATCTCCACCCCGAACCCGGACGCGATCCCGGCGCAGAGTTCACGCACGCGCGCCTCGGCCATGTCGATCACGTCGTCATGAAAATAGCGGATCGTCCCTGAGATCGTCGCCCGATCAGGCACCACGTTATAGGCCGAGCCGGCATTGAAGGTCGTGACCGACAGAACAACGGGCTTGAGCGGCGGGGTGTTGCGGCTGACGACGGTCTGCAACTGCTGCACGAGCGAGGCGCCGACCACGATGGGATCGCGCGACTGCTGTGGCATGGCGGCATGGCTTCCGATGCCCTTGATGGCGATGTCAAAAAAGCTCGCGCCGGCCATTCCCGGTCCGGGCGTGATCCCGACGGTGCCAGCCGCTGCGCCGGGATCGTTGTGCATTCCGTAAAGTTCATCGCAGGGGAACCGGTCAAACAGGCCCTCCGCGATCATCCGGCGCGCCCCGCCAAGCCCCTCCTCCGCCGGCTGAAATATAAAGACGACCGTGCCATCGAAATTACGCGTTGCCGCGAGGTAGCGCGCGGCACCCAAAAGCATGGTGGTATGCCCGTCATGACCACAAGCATGCATCCGACCCGCATTCTGCGAGGCGAAAGCCACACCGGAAGCCTCCGTGATGGGCAGCGCATCCATATCGGCCCGCAGCCCCACACAGCGATTTCCACCACCCTTGCCCTTGAGCACACCAACCACCCCGGTGCCGCCGATCCCCTCGTGCACCTCGTCGAGCCCATAGGCCTGCAGCTTTTTCGCGACGATGCCGGCGGTGCGGGTTTCCTCGAAGCCAAGTTCGGGATGCGCGTGGAGATCATGGCGGATCTCGGTGAGATCGTCGGCAAAGGAGTCGATCTGCGGAATGACGGTCATGATGTCGGGTCCTTCTATTCGGTTGTATCTGCGCGGGGCGCTCAGCGTTGCGGGTCCAGCGCCGAGGTGCCGGTGATCTCGCGTTCTCTAACGTGGCAGGCAAGCCGGTGCCCCGGTTCGATCTCGACCGCGGCAGGCCTGATCGTCTCGCACCCTGTCTCGCGCAAGGGACAGCGAGTTACGAAAGGGCATCCGGCGGGCAGGTCCATGGGATTGGGTACGTCGCCCTGCAGCGGCCGCGCGGTCTTGGCCCGTTCAGCAAGAGGATCAGGAATTGGCACCGCGCTCAGCAGCGCTTCGGTATAGGGATGCAGGGGACGGGCAAAAAGCTCATCCGTCGGTGCTTCTTCCACGATCGTGCCCAGATACATGACCGCTATCCGGTCAGAGATATGGCGCACCACGCTGAGGTCGTGACTGATGAAGAGGTAGGACAGGCCAAGATCCCGCTGGAGCCGTAGCAGCAGATTCAACACCTGACTTTGGATCGAAACATCGAGAGCCGAAACCGCCTCGTCACAGATCACCAAACGTGGATCGAGCGCCAATGCGCGGGCAATCACGACCCGCTGACGCTGACCGCCGGACAACTCGTTGGGGTAACGGTCGCGCTGGCCGGGACGAAGACCAACGAGTTCCATCAACTCATCCACCCGCTCCTTGCGCCGAGCCCTTCCAACCCCATGGATCGCCAGCGGTTCCGCGATGGATTGGGCAATGGTGCGCTTTGGATCGAGCGCGGAGACGGGATCCTGAAAAACCACCTGAAGGTCGCGCCACAGCGCCTGACGGTCACGCCCCGTTAGCGCCGCGACGTTGCGACCATCAAACATAATCTCGCCCTCGGTCACCGGAGCAAGACCGAGAATAGCGTTCCCGGTCGTGGATTTTCCGCACCCCGATTCACCGACGATCCCCAGCGTCTCGCCGGCTTGCAGGTCAAAATCGACGCCGTCGACGGCCCGGACGACCGGTGTTTTTCCAAAGAGTTTCCCGGTCGCGACCGGAAAGTGCACCTTGAGACCTCGGACCGAGAGAAGAGGCGCGCTCATGCGAGGCCCTCCACCTGATCGGAATGCCAGCATGCGGCAACGTGATCGCGGGCTGCATCACTCACAGGAATCAGGGGCGGGCGCGTGGCGCAAATATTGGATGCCAGCGGACAGCGAGTGCGAAAGCGGCAACCCTCGGGCCAGGCCGAAACATCGGGCACCACACCGCTGATGGAAAACAGCTCCGTCTTGCGCGGGCCATCCATCCGCGGGATCGTGGACAGCAGCAGCTTGGTATAGGGATGCCGGGGCGCGGCAAAGAGGGCGTGTACCTCCGCCTGTTCGACGATCCGGCCACCATACATCACGCAAACGCGGTCGGCGACCGACGCCACAACGCCCATGTCATGCGTGATGATCAGGACCGAGGTATCGGTCTCATCCCTCAGACGTCGCATGAGATGCAGGATCTGTGCCTGAATAGTCACGTCAAGCGCGGTGGTCGGTTCATCCGCGATCAACAGGCGCGGCGCCGCGATCAGGGCCGAGGCGATCATCACCCGCTGGCACATACCACCCGATAGCGACGAAGGCAGTTGTCGAGCGCGCTGTTCCGGTGCGGGAATGCCCACGTCGCGCAACGTCTCTACCGCACGGTCCCAAGCATCAGTTGCAGAGGCGCGACCATGCACTACGAGGCTTTCGGCCACTTGCGCCCCCACGCTGAGCAGCGGGTTGAGAGAGGCGACGGGTTCTTGAAAGATCATCGACAGGGACGTGCCCCGAAGCTTTTGCATCGCGGCCTCATCGCCGAGGTTGAGCGCCTTTCCCTCGAACGTCGCGGTGCCGCCAGTCTGGTGGACCGATCCGGACAGCAGCCCCATGATCGCGAGCGCCGTCAGGCTTTTACCAGACCCGCTTTCGCCAACAAGCGCTACGATCTCGCCCCGCCCTATCGAGAAATCCACGCCGTCCACCACTGAATGGGCGCCGACACCGATGCTGAGATCGCGGATCTCAAGCGTCTGTGGCTCAGCCATCGCGCGCCCCCTCGGCCGCGCAGGCGGCCCAGGGATTGACCGGATGGGCCATACCATAATTCCGTCCCTCCGCACGGCCAACCGCCGACGGAATGGCAAAAAGCACGGGGTGCAGGGCATTGGCGCGGATCACGACGGGATAGTCGCGGCTGACCGCCGCCGCGACGTCGGGGGCCGCGGCCTGATCGACAACGATGGTCGGGCCGGACCCGTCGATGCGGGGGGCGTGAAACGCCTCCTCCAATGTCATGCCACGGTCCAGAACGTAGCTGATCAACTGAGCGATACAGGGAAAGATCTGCCGCCCGCCTGCCGCACCGATGGCGAGGGTGGGGAGGCCCTCCCGCCGGAGGATCGCCGGGCTCATGTTGGCCAGCGGCCTTGCGCCGGGTCCGATGCTGTTGGGCACACCGTCGCGCGGATCAAACCACATCATACCGTTGTTCATCAGGACACCGGTGCCGGGCAAGGTGACCTTCGATCCGAAGCGTGACAACAGCGTATTGGTGAGCGCGACCATGTTCCCTTGGGCATCGACCACTGAAAGGTGACTGGTGCAATCGCCCTGCGCGCTGGCATGGCCCATGGTCTTCAGCCGGTCCTCATAGGTTGTACGGACCGCCCGTGCATAGATTGCAGCCGCCTCCGCCTCCGATGCGCCCGGTTCCAGCTCCGTCTCGATTTTCGACAGCGCCTTGAGCAAACTCGGCCCCGCACATAGCCCGGGAACCACCGCAACTTCGCTGTCACGGTATTGCCCTACCTTCGCTTCGGACCAGTGCGGGCGGAAGCTGGCAAGATCCTCGGCATCGATGACGGAACCGCCCGCTTGCAGGTCGGCGAGGAGGCTTCGCGATATCTCACCTTCGTAGAAATCGCGCGGGCCAGCTTGAGCCAGCCGTCGCAGCGTCGCGGCCTTTGTCGGCATGGGAAGGTAATCGACCTGCTTGCCGTTGGGAACACGGCGCGGCCGACCGTTGTCGAGGAAAAGCTTGGCGGAATGCTCGAATTTCGACAGACCCTGTGCATCGACAGCCAGCGCCAACGAGGTGAACCAATCGATCCGCATCCCCCGTTCGGCCAGTTCAATCGCCGGGGCGAGGGCATCCGGCCAAGACAATGTGCCGTGTTTCTCCAGCGCCGCAGCAAAACCCGCGACCGCACCGGGCACGCAGATCGACGGGTAGCCGATGAGGTTCCGATCCTCCTCGACCGAGGGCCAATCGAACCAATCGCCGTCGTGACCGCCCGAGAGCGGATATTGCGAGCGATCCATATTGCGACTTGCGCGGACATTGAAATCGAGCGTGTCGACAGCGCCGCCATCGCCGGGGGCCCAGAGCAACAATCCGCCGCCGCCCACGCCGCTAAGCCACGGCTCGACGACCGAGAGCACCAGCGCCGCAACGATCGCGGCGTCCATGGCGTTACCCCCCGCCTCCAACACCCGCGCGCCCGCCTCGGCGGCTTCGAAGTGCTGGGAGGCAACCACCCCGCGCGGACTTTCAAGCTGTTTCTTGCTGACCGTCCAGGTTTGCTTCACGCGGTCGGTTACGATCTGGTCCATGCCGAATGCTCCAAAAGGGTTCCGGGAATGTCCGATGTGACCGGGTTGCGGTCCATCGCATGGGCTGCGTGATGGGCGGCGACCTCTTCGACCGTGGCGAGCCAGACATCACCCGCGTCCAGAACTCTTTCCATCAAAGTTTCGAGCATAAGCGGCCGGGCGCCACGGCCCGAAATCCAGTCATGGACCGTCAGCATGAAGAGCGAACCAAAGCGGCGGCTGGCCTCGAATTCCTCGGTCCATGCGCCTAGGATTTCCGCCGGGCTGCGCGGGGCGGGATCACCTCCACCCAGAAACTTGAAGAAGATCGCATCATCCGTGCCCCAGTTCACCGGCACCTCGACGACACCATCCACGGAATGCGGCGTATCATAACCCATCAATGAGCTGTCATAGAAGCCGTGGCGCTTCACCTCGGCCAACATGTGCGGCGTCATCTCCCACGCCGGAGAGCGAAATCCCTTTGGCTTCCGCCCGGTTTGCTGGGCGAAAATCTCCAGCGAGGATTCCAGGACACGTGTGAATTCCTCGTCCGAAACTTCCGTCACCAACTCATGGAAATAGCCGTGCAGCCCGACCTCATGCCCGGCATCCAGCAAGGCGGGAAGCATCCAAGGATGCGCCTCAGCCACCGCGCCCGGAACGTAAAAGCTGCCCTTGATGTCCAACCGCTTCAGCATATCGGCAATCCTGCGGATGCCGACGCGGGGGCCGAAATGACGCTGTTCCAAATGCGACAGGAGTTGCGGCACATCGTGCCGATTGTTCCACATCCATGGGGAATGCGCATCCACGTCCATCGTGAAGCAAAAAGCCGAGGTCTTGCCCTCGGGCCATGGGTAAGGGGCGGGGAGATCGAGCATACTCATAGGGGGGCCTTCTTGTCTTGATAGACGTCCATCGAACCGATCGAATTGCCGCCGTCGACAGTTAACGTCGCGCCGGTAACAAAGCTGGCGGCCTCACTCGCGAGGTACATCGCGGCGGGGGCGACATCGTCGGGGGTAGAGGCACGGCCAAGTGGCATGGACGCGGTGACGCGCTGCACATGTTCCTCGGGAAGTGGGCTTGCGGTGGATCCCGCAGCGAAACCCGGCTCCAGCGCGTTCACCCGGATGCCATAGCGCGCCAGTTCCAACGCATAGCCCTTGGTCAACCGGTCCAGCGCCGTCTTTGACATGCTGTAGGGCGCCGCGGTCAGACGCATCTTGCGGGCCGCGCCCGATGAGATGTTGATGACACTGCCCTTGCGCTCGGCCCGGATCATCTGGGTGGCGATGCCGCGGGTCAACAGGTGCACAGCCCGCAGGTTGATGTCGAGGATGCGATCCCATGCCTCTGCGTCGGTGTCGAGCAGGAAGCCTGATGGATAGACCCCCGCGTTGTTGATCAGCACGTCCGCCGTGCCCCAACGCGTGCCCACCTCGGCCACCAGCGCGTCGATCGCATTGGCGTCGCGCAGATCGCAGGCGAAGCCAAAGCTGCCGTCTGCGCCGATTTCCTCCGCGAAGGTGTCGAGCGCCGCCTGATCCATGTCAGTCAGGCAGAGTTTGGCCCCCGCCTTGCCGAACCCTTCCGCCAACCAGCGACCGACGACACCGAGTGCGCCCGTGACGATGACGGCTTTGCCTTCAAATTCTGTTCCGAAATCCATGATTCACCGTGACTTTGGGTTGAGATAGGCGCTGAGGCGATCCCCGATCAGGTTCACCGACAGCACCAACAGGAAGAGGCAGAGCCCCGGGAAAGTGGCGATCCACCACGCGCTGGAGACGTAGTTGCGCCCGACGCTGAGCATCGCGCCCCAACTGGCCATTGGCGGCTGTACCCCAAGGCCGAGGAAAGAGAGCCCCGCCTCGAAGAGGACCATCAGGCCGAATTCCAGCGTCGCCACCACCGCGAGCGGCGCGATGATATTTGGGAGGATGTGTAGGAAAAGCACCCGGATGGGGCCCGCCCCCATGGCGCGGGCCAGCCGCACATAGGGTTGGCTCGACACTGCGAGGGTTTGACCATAGGCGATGCGGGCATAGCGCGGCCAACGGGTCAGCGCGAGCACAAGCACCACATTGAGAAATCCCGGTCCGAGGACCACCACCATGATGATCGCCAGCAGAATGGCCGGGATCGACAGGAAGATGTCGACAAGGCGCATGACCACAATCTCGACCCAGCCGCCGCGATAGCCGGCCAACATGCCCAGCGTGATCCCGACACAGCCCGACAGGATGACCGACAGAAAGGCCACGGCAAGCGACACCCGCGCACCATGGATCACCCGGCTCAGAAGGTCGCGGCCAAGTTCGTCCGAGCCGAGCAGGTAGTAGACACCCCGAGCTTCGGTGCCCGGCGGTTTGAGGCGGCCAAGCAGGTTCTGCGTGTTGGGATCATAGGGCGCGATCAGCGGCGCAAAGATCGCGACGATGACCATGATCGCCAGAATAGCGAGAAAGACACCCACGGGAACGCCATCACCCGGCTGCGATCGAAACATGCGGCGCCAAGCGGCGGCGTAGGCGGTCATGCGCGGCCCCCCTTGCGGATACGCGGATCGACGACGCTGTAGAGGATATCTGCCAGCAGGTTCACACTGATCGTCACCAGCGCACCCAGCAGGACGATCCCCTGCACGACGACAAAATCGCGGGACTGGACAGACTGCACAGTCAACTGCCCCAGACCGGGCCAGGCAAAGACGGTCTCGACGATGACCGCCCCTGCGAGAAGCTGTGAGATTTCAAGCGCGCTGATGGAGATCACCGGTATCAGTGAGTTTCGGATCAGATGCTTGCGCACCAGCCGCCCGGTTCCCACGCCGCGGGCACGCGCCGAGCGCACGTAGTCCTTTGACATCTCATCCAGAAGCGCGCTGCGGGCGATCCGCGCATACGTGGCCATGGAAAGCAGCCCGAGGGCGATTGATGGCATGATCATATGTGCAAAGCTGCCCGACCCTGAGGGCGGCAACCACCCGAGCCAGACACCAAACACCATGATCATCAGGATGCCGCTCCAGAAGGTCGGCATGCTCTGCGCGCCAAGCACGACGCCCATAAGGAGCTTCGCTGCGGTTTTCTCGCGCCAGAGAGCCAAGGCCAACCCAACCGGCAGACCGATCACGAAAGCGACGAACAGCGCCCCGGCGGCCAGTTGCAACGTATAGGGCAAACGCGAGGCGATGATGTCGATCACCGGCACGTTCTGTACGTAGGAGGTTCCGAAATCGAAGCGCAGCATATCCCACAGATAGTTCGCGTATTGCACCACCAGCGGCTGATCGAGACCCAGCGTCCGGCGCATTGCCTCGATATCCGCCTGCGTGGCCGTTTCTGGGACAAGCAAATAGGTGGGATCCCCGGTCAGGCGCTGGATGAAGAACACCAGCGTCATCACGCCGAAGATCGCCACCAGCGCCTGACCAAGTCTTTGCAGGAGGAATACCGACATGGGCGGGCTATTCGCTCCAGTTCATGCGGTTGAGAAACAGGCTCTCGTTCGCTGTGGGCGTCCAGTCCAACTTTTCCGTAGCCCCATAGAGCGCCACCGCCTGATAGAGTGGAAGGATATAGGCATTGTCATGCACGATCTTCTGGGCCTCGCCATAAGCATCCAGACGTGTCCCTTCGTCCAGCGAGGCGCGCGCCGTTTCCAGCAAGGCGTCAAGCCCGGAATCCTCTACCCGGCTCCAGCTAGAGGACGAATGCAGCAGCGGGAACTGAACACCATCCACATCCTGACAGGCACAAGACCAGCGCCCAAAGCTGAGGAAAGGCCGATCTGCCTTTTCCGGGGCGCGTGCTGCCTGAAGGTAGGTGCTCATGTCAGTCATCGAGATTTCGACGTCGAAACCCACGTCGTTCAGCATCTGCTGAATGGCCTGTACGATGCGCTGGTCGTAAACCGGCGACGTCGCGAACTGCATCGGGGTCTTTCCCGCGCCGGTTTCTTCGACGATGCGCCGGGCTTCCTCGGGGTCATAGACGATCGGCTCCGCCCCTTCGACAAACCCGAAGTGCGCCGGGGTCGCCATCTGATCGGCGGTGATTTCTCCTCCTGCCAAGATGCCCTGCACGATACCCTCGCGGTCGATGGCCATGGTCGCGGCATGACGCACCTGCGGATCATCAAACGGCGGGCGTATGGTGTTGATCCCCATGAACGCAACCCGCTCGGTCGGCGCGGTCAGGACCTGCACCCCCGCCTGTCCGTCCAGCTGTCGCGCGATGTCGCTGTCGAGCGATACGATCAGGTCAGCCGCACCGGCCCGCAGGTTGGCCACCCGAGTAGATGCATCAGGCACCGCCTTGAAGGCAGCCATTTCAAAAGGCCCGGCATCCCCCCAATAATCGGCATTGCGCGACAACGTTACCTCGACGCCGCGATTCCAACTGTCGAACTTGTAGGGCCCAGAGCCTATCGGATTTGCGTTGAACGCCTCGTCCCCGACCTCTTCGACCACGTGTTTCGGCACAACCGACAGCTTGACCAACTGCGCCAGCAGCACCGGATAGGCGCCATCCGTGGTCAGCGTGACTTGGTGATCGCCGGAGACAGACGCCCCGGTGATCTGGTTGAACTGGCCCAGTTGCGGCGATCCGAAGTCGGGATTTGTGATACGCTGGACGGAGAAGACGACATCTTCCGCAGTCAGCGGCGTGCCATCATGAAAGGTGACATCGTCGCGGATCTTCAGCACCATCTCGGTGTCTGACAACTGGGTCCAGTCCGACGCGATCTGGGGCATGATCTCGCCAGCATCGTCACGCGTGACGACATTGTCGAAGATATTGCGATAGACATAATAGCTGTCAGGGTTCCACTGTTGGTGCGGATCCAGCGTGGATGGCTCGTTCACCAGATTTACAGTGATATCCTGCGCGAGAACGGCTGGTGCCGCCAACAGGCTGGCTGCTACGACGAGGCCGCGAATACTTACGGGGATCATGATCCGATCCTTCCATGCAATTGGGACGTTGGAGGGCCGCGCCGACTGCGCGACCCCGTGATCAGTCACTCGGCCCAGCTCATGCGGTTGAGGAACAAGCTTTCGTTGGACGTAGGCTGCCATTCCAGACTATCCGCTGCTCCATAGATGATTGCAGCTTGGTAGAGCGGCAGGATATCCGCATTCTCCACTGCCTTGCGGTTGATCTGGGCATAGAGATCGGCACGCTTTTCCTCGTCCAGTTCACTGCGTGCTTCGTCAAGAAGCGCGTCGATCTCGGTATCGGTCACGCGGCTCCAGTTCGAAGATGAATGCAGCAGGGGATACATGATCCCGTCCGGATCCTGACAGGCACAAGACCAACGCGAGAAGGTCAGCATTGGCGCCTGTTCGGGGCTGGTCTGTTGGTCCTTCAGCCAAGTGGCCATATCCGTGGTATTGATCGCCACGTTCAGCCCAACGTCGGTTAGCATCTGTTGGATGGCCTGCACCACCCGCTGGTCAAAGACCGGCGATGTCGCAAGGCCCATTTCCATCTCAGGCGCGGTTTCCAGCCCGGCGATCAACTCACGCGCCTTGTCGGGATCGTACTCGAATCCCTCGATGCCCTCGGCCCAGCCGAAATGCGCCGGCGAAAGCATTTGGTCCACCACCTGCGGATACCCGCCAAGCAGGCCTTCGACGATCCCCTCGCGGTCGATCGCATAGCCGATTGCCTTGCGCAGATCGGGTTGGTCCAGCGGTGCCAAAGCGCTGTTCAGAGCGAAATAGGCGACCCGTTCGGTATTGACGGTCAGGACCTTGCCCTTGCCACCGCTTTCGACCTGCTGCGCAAGATCGGTGTTCAACGTCACCACCAGATCCGCCGCGCCTGCCTGCAAGTCGGCAACGCGCGTGGCGGCATCCGGAACTCCGCGAAAGACCACGGTTTCGAACGGCCCCATATCGCCCCAGTATTCTTCGTTCTTGATCACGGTGACAGATACGCCGCGATCCCAGTTTTCAAACACATAGGGGCCCGATCCGACCGGTGCTTCGTTGAACTCGGCGGATGTCATCGTCGATGCGATGTGCTTGGGCACGATCGACAGCTTTACCAACTGCGCCATCAAAGCCGGGTAGGCACCATCGGTGGTAAGCGTCACCTGATTATCCCCGGTGACCTCGGCATTGACGATCTTGTTGAACTGGCCCAGCTGCGGAGAGCCAAACTCGGGATCGGTGATCCGTTTGACGGTATAGACCACGTCCTCAGCGGTCAGCGGCGTACCATCGTGAAAGGTCACGTCATCACGGATCGTAAAGACCACTTCGGTATCGCTCAGGCGTTCCCACTCCGTCGCGATTTGCGGCACGATCTGGCCATCGTTGTCGCGCGTGACCATGTTGTCAAAAATGTTGCGGTAGACGTAGTAGCTGTCTGGGTTCCACTGTTGATGCGGATCAAGTGACGATGGCTCATTCACCAGATCGACGGTCAGTTGCTCCTTGGCGTGGGCAGGGGCAATTGCCGTCAAGGCGACCCCCAGCGACAGGACAACCGGAAGCGCGACACGCGCCGCCAAGCTCTTTCTTTTCATGACGTAACTCCTTTGTCGGACTTTATCCCCGGATCGCGCTTGGATTGCGTCCCGGATGTTGCGCCTGCGTCCGGCCTTGAGTGACCGTTGTTTAGTGAGGCGTTGGCAGCGTCGTTGGCGACGCCAAGTTCGGTGCGGTCCCGCATGAGTCCCGCAACAGCGAATTTCTCAAAGGCAGCGATGTCAGCCATACGGAGCGCGACGATCCGCGCGCCATCCCCGGCGGCAGCGGCCTCAGTCAAGGCGCGTGCTTGGCAAGCCGCAAAGATCCCTGATCCCGGCGTCTCAAGAAATTGCAGGATACGCTCGGAATGATCCCATAGCCCGCAGAGAAAGCGCGCCATCAACCGGTTACTCAAAGTATCCATGAGAAGCTCAAGCAGTTCCCGCTCATATCCGCGACGGGTTGCGAGGGCCGCATGATCGCTCTGACCTTCCAGCACATCGATCATCTCAGCCAGCTCAGACATCCGCGCCATCGTCGCCGCATCAGGGCGCGCGTCCGCGAGGCAGGGTTCGACACGTTGGCGCGCCACGATCACCTCCCCGATCAAAGCGCCGGTTACCGGGAGAACCTTCCAGCCCGCGCGCGGAATCGGATGCACAAGCCCGAGCGCCGACAGTCTGGCAAGCGCCACCCGTACCGCTGCTCGTCCGAGCCCGAAACGTTCGGAGATTTGGGCCTCCGTCGATACCGAACCGGGCGCAAGCTCGCAGGACTGAACAGCAACCCTCAGCCGGTCTTCTGCAAAGCTGGTCTTCTGCGCCGACTGCAGGGGATCGGGCTTGGCAATGAACGGCGAGGACGGATCGAACACAGGTATCTCCCTAAACTTTAGGAGATGTTAGATACGCGACATGGAAATCTCCAAGCGATATTTTGGACATTTTCAAGCTGCACCCTCAAAACGCGTGCATTCAGCGGTGAGCGCACAGACTTTCAGCGAACGATGATAGGCCGTCGCCATTCCGCCGCGCGGAACCGCGCCAACGCTGTGTTTTTGAAGGAACGGGTATGTGCCAGAGGCCCTATGTCGGCCTGGCGAGACCCCGGCCTGGCGCGCGGACGAAATGCCTTTTAAGGACCAGTCGAACTACTGAGCACAATTCCGGGCGGAGCAAGATTGCCTTTCAGTACGGTGGGCGTCTCATTCACATACACCTGCCAAACGCCATCGCGCTCGAAGCGCGGAAGTTCTAGATGAGAGAGTTTTTGTAAAAATGGTGCCCGGGGGCGGAATCGAACCACCGACACGAGGATTTTCAATCCACTGCTCTACCCCTGAGCTACCCGGGCATCGGGAACGCATAGGCGTTCGGGTGAGTGGGTTCTATGCGAGGTCTTTAGAGGTGTCTAGCGCTTTTTCCACGTGATTTGAGGGCGATTGGAAAGAACATGTCGCGCCGGTACGGGTTCACGGTTTTAGCGCGAATACCCCGCCCCGGCGCACTCCGAAGGAGCGGCCGGAAACTAAGGTTGCTTGGCCCTCAGTGATCGTGTTTCATCGCGCCGTGGCCCCCGGCACGCCTTTCCAGATCGATCGGGACGTCGATCACCCTTTCTCCGGCCTCTTCAAATTCCAGCCGAATAGTCAGGGTTTCGCCCTGCACGAGCGGGGCTGTCAGCCCCATGAGCATGACATGATCGCCGCCGCGCTGAAGTATAGCCTTGCCGCCGGCGGGGACTTCAAACCCGTCGGGGTCTTGGCGCATCTGCATGATGCCGTTGCCCGCGTCGATATGGGTATGCAGCTCTGCCCGCGCCGCGATGTCGGACCCCACGGAGACAAGCCGATCCGGGGTATCTCCAGTATTCTCGATAACCATGAAGGCGGCGCCGGTTGGCGCGTTGGGCATGGCCGCGCGGGCGTAGGCATCGTGTATGAGGATTTCTGCGCTGGCGGGTGCGGAAATGGCCAGGACGAATCCTGTCACAAGTGTTTTGGCAAACATGTCGGGTCTTTCTTTGTCGGAGAATCAGGGCTGATGTTTCAGACAAGAAAGTGGGGGACCGCGGGCCGATATCTGTACAGGGCGGATAGGCGGCGCGACGGCAAGCGGGAGGAGTGGCCGGAACCAGGTGAATTCAGGTGCACGCAAAGGCGCGCCGAACACCGGGAGGACCGTATCGATGTGATGTGTCAGGCAATCGGGGCAGATGTGCCGCGTTGCCGCTGGCTGTCCCTCGCCGTCGATTACGATCGTGACGGGACCGGCGCCAGTACAGATCACCATGGTCCCCGCCGCGCCCGGAAGCGTTCGAATCGCCGCGACACCTGCGCTGCTCCATAGGAACAGGAGGGCGAGCGTAACGGCCAGGGATGTCCGAACGGTGATCATGCCGGGGGCTATATCCGCTTTGACCCCGAGTTCCAAAGCGTCAAAACGCGCAACATTAAAAAACCCGCCGACCGGAATGGCAGGCGGGTTCATCAATTCAAGCGCAAAGAGGCGATCAGGCGGTAACCTGAGCCTTCTTGATTTCTTTCTTGACCTTCAGAGCGTTGACCGACAACTCGTCGTCCTTCGCCTTTGCAAGAAATGCATCAAGCCCACCCCGGTGATCGACGCTGCGAAGGGCAGCAGCGGAAATCCGAAGCTTCACACCACGCCCGAGCGTCTCGGACTGAAGCGTTACGTCGTTGAGGTTTGGCAGGAACCGACGGCGCGTGCGGTTCTTTGCGTGGCTCACGTTGTTGCCCGACATGGGGCCTTTCCCGGTCAATTCGCAGCGGCGCGACATCGTCTCATCCTTGTCATGTCTCGTCGGGCCGGCGATGGCCCCATCAAAACCAAACGGGCACTGCCCAAGCAGCGCCCAGAAAAACTGTTCGCCGGACTTACGCAGAATCGCCGAAGCCGTCAACCCGAATCCCGTCAACTCGTGTGGCGCTGCCCCCACCGGGCAAGAATTGCACGTTGCAGCCCGCGCGATCGCGCATTCCAACTGCGTGCTCCCACCGGTATTTCGGCGCCACTCTCCTTGGCTTGCGTGCGCGCCTCGGTATCGGAAGTCAGAATCGCAAAGGCCAATGGGGCACGTCCCGGAACGTTGAGGTATCCAGCAAGAGCGCTCACAAAATTGAGCGTCCCGGTCTTGGCAACGACCGTGAGCCCCGGGTGGGATTTGCCCGCTTCCCCCAGCTCGAAGGATTTCAGGAGGCCAAACAGGCGGGTGCGAACCTCGTCGCCGGCAAGTGCCTGTGCCAATCCTCCTGACGACAGACGCGAAGCATCGCCCAGGCCACTGTGATCCACCATTGCAGTTTGGGTCATGCCAAGGCGCGCGCGGGCCCAAGCGCTCATTTCGGCTGCGGATAAAGCCAGTGCATCGGGGGATCGGCCCAGCCGGGCGGCGCTTGCCGACATGCCGACGGCCTCTGCCGTGAGGTTGGTCGAATACCGCAGCATATCCTTGAGGATCGGCTCCAGCGGGGCGCTTTGATGGCGAACAAGCGTCTCTCCCGTGGGCGCCCTATCAGACGCCGAGGGTGCCCCTAAAACGATACCGTGCGATCTGGCAAACCCGGCCAATACCTCGCCCGCGTAATGCGCCGGCTTACGAACCGGAAGCCAGCGCGCGCCATCGTTGCCAAGCGCCCCACGCGCCACGGTCCATGCATCGTGGGTGATTTCGTCTTGATACGTATAGACAGGGAAGCTGCGCGGAGCGATTTGCATCCGGGAAATCTGTACCTCGGGCCGGTAGCGCGCGGAGCGGGCGTCCATCGTCACGCCATAATCCGCCCCGGCGCGGCGCCATTCGAAATGAACGCGGTTATAGTTCAGGTTGAGCCCCGACACCGCCGGGTTATAGCCCAGATGTGCCAGTTGTTCGGGATCGATCGCACTCTGATAGGCAAGTGCGCCCCCCCAGACGCGGAAACCGCCTGTGATCTCCCGCACTCCGGCGGCCTTTAGCTCTGCTGCCATTTCCGCGAGCGCATCGGTATCCAGCGTCGGATCACCGCCACCAGCGAGGACAAGGTCGCCTTCCAGCCGCCCGTCGCGCAGAGGGCCAGTTGCGACCAGCCGCGTGTCAAACCGGTATTCGGGGCCAAGCGCCTCCAGCGCATAGAGCGATGTCAGCACCTTGGCGACCGAGGCCGGGGGCAAAGCTTCGCCGCCTAGCGTCTCGAGCACACGCCCCGTTCCGCATTCCACCAGCGCAAATGCCACGTCCCCCTTGAAGCCAGCCCCGGCAACGATCTCCGCCGCTGGCCCCAGTACCGCAGGGGACGCGCCTCCCGGGCGGGCCTTTGGCACCAAGGATTGCGCGGGGGCACCCGCGTGCAATGCGCCGGGCAGCAGGAGCGCCGCCGCCCCGCCCAAAACCCCGCGTCTGGTATATTTTGATGCTGCCATTTCGGTGCGGATTTAACCTCATGCCGCGGTCCCTGACAACCGCTCTGGTGCGCTTCTGTTGCCCATGCTACCGCACCGTCATGGGCCGGACATTGCTCCTCATGTTCATCGCCATGTCGCTCATCCCCGGCGGGGATACGGCGGGCAAGATGCTGACCGCGGAACTGGGCGTCGCGCCTGTTTTTGCCGCATTCGTCCGCTTTGCCCTCGGCGCACTTCTCGTGCTTCCCTTCCTTCGGTCCAGCCCCTGGCCTCTCCTTGCCGATTGGCGGGTCTGGCTGCGCGGCGTGCTTCTGGCCTGCGGGATCGCCTCTATCCTGACGGCCCTCCGCACAGAACCCATGGCGAATTGCTTTGCGGCCTTTTTCATAGGCCCGCTGGTCAGCTACGCGCTCTCTGTGTTTCTGCTGAGGGAAACCGTCACACCTCTGCGAACGCTTCTGGTGGTTCTGGGATTTCTGGGGGTTCTGATCGTGGTTCGCCCGGGTTTGGGCGGCTCTCCGAACTTGTTGTTCGCTGTGCTTGCGGGGCTTTTCTACGGTGGCTTTCTCACCGCTTCCCGCTGGCTCACCGGGCTTGCGCGCCCGCGGGCGTTGCTCTTCTCCCAGCTTGTCATTGGCGCGGTGGTCACGGCACCCTTCGCGCTCCTTGCGATCCCGCCAATAGATGCATCGACCGCTGGCCTGCTGGCGACTTCTGCGACTCTATCGATGCTGGGCAACCTGCTCTTGCTTGTGGTCTATACCCGGGCAACCGCCGCACAGGTCGCGCCACTGGTCTATTTCCAACTGATTGCCGCAACCGGGTTTGGCTGGCTCGTCTTCGGCGATCTGCCAGATGCCCTGACCGTTGTGGGGTTGGCCGTCATCGTCGGGGCAGGCATCCTGTCCGCAACACTGGGTCGGGGGAGATCATCCGCGCCATTCGCCCCGCGCCCGGATCGCGGATGAACTCTCATCCCGCATGGGCACGTTGAGAAAACACCACGCTGGCGCTTCTGCCCGGGACAGCAGCGGCGCCTCGCCGGCTTTCAACATTGCATGGCGATAGATGCGCGCCGCTGGTGCGAGTCGCGCCGCGATCCGGTCTCCTGGCCGGGCGAGCACCCCGACAGGTACCCGCGCCATGATTTCCCGCCAACGCCCCCAGCGATGCAACTGCGCCAGATTGTCAGCGCCCATCAGCCATGTAAACCGCACCGAAGGGTAGACATTCTGGAGCGCTGCCAACGTATCTGCGGTGACGCGGGTGCCTGCCCGCGCCTCGAAATCGCTGATATGTATGCGCGGATCGCGCGCAAGATCTCGGCACGCCGCCATACGCCTTGCTATCGGCGCTGGTCCGGCCGCCTTGAGGGGGTTCCCCGGAGAGACCAGCCACCAGACCTGATCCAACCCGAACCGCTTGAGCGCCTCCTGAGAAATATGCAAATGCCCCGCATGCGGCGGATCAAAGGATCCGCCGAGCAGCCCGACCGTCATTCCGGGAGCAAGGTATTTATGCGACGACAGCATCGCGCCTGCTTCGCCTGCCCCGGGCCGCCCTGTCAATCCGGCTTGACCTTCGCGACAAGATCAGACCCTTTCCCGGAATCGGAATTTGCCTCGCGGAGCCTGAACCATGCCCGATCCAACCGCCCCCGCCACGCCCCCTGTAATCGTCGCGAGGGATCCGCGCGATCCCGGCGCGCTCTATTGTCTTCACGAATACTACAAGGAGCTTGCACGCCGCTTCGATCAGGGATTCGAAGTTCACCTTTCGCGCGATCCGGAGGCCACCACGATGATCCCGCCAACGGGCGCGTTCTTTGTGGCAATGTCCGGCGAAACGCCGTTGGGCTGCGCTGCACTGAAGGGGCAGGAGAGTTGGGGCGAAGTCAAACGGGTCTGGGTCTCTCCCACCGCGCGCGGCATGGGTCTCGCCCGCCGCCTGATGACCGCCGTAGAGGAAGCTGCACGCCAGATCGGCTTGCCTGTCTTGCGTCTCGACACCAACGAAGCTCTTCCCGAGGCGATCGCCCTCTATCGCAACTCGGGCTGGCATGAAATTCCGCGCTTCAACGATGACCCCTACCCGACGCATTTCTTCGAGAAACACCTCTAGACCGACCCATTGCCCCTGTTGCTGTGCTCCTCTATCTAGGGCGGCAACGAATTCCCAAGTTTGCAAGGAGCGGACGCATGGCCTCCTATCAGTTTGTCTATCATATGGATGGCGTCTCCAAGACCTATCCCGGCGGCAAGAAGACCTTTGAGAACATCCACCTCAACTTCCTCCCCGGGGTGAAGATCGGTGTCGTCGGTGTCAACGGTGCCGGTAAATCCACCCTGCTCAAGATCATGGCCGGGCTCGACAAGGACTTTTCCGGTGAGGCTTGGGTCGCCGAAGGCGCGCGTGTTGGATATCTGCCGCAGGAGCCTGAACTGAACTCGGCACTCGATGTGCGCGGCAACGTCATGGAGGGGGTGAAAGCCAAGAAGGCCAAGCTCGACCGGTTCAACGAATTGGCGATGAACTACTCCGACGAAACCGCTGATGAGATGGCCCAGCTTCAGG
Source organism: Poseidonocella pacifica (assembly GCF_900111875.1). Taxonomy (GTDB): domain Bacteria; phylum Pseudomonadota; class Alphaproteobacteria; order Rhodobacterales; family Rhodobacteraceae; genus Poseidonocella; species Poseidonocella pacifica. The sequence goes on along the minus strand of NZ_FOJU01000005.1, from coordinate 59,519 downwards.
ATGAGATCGACGCAGAGAACCTCTGGGATCTCGACAGCCAGATCGATGTAGCCATGGAAGCCCTGCGTTGCCCCCCCGATCACGCGCCCGTCGATACGCTTTCCGGTGGTGAGAAGCGCCGTGTCGCGCTGTGCAAGCTGCTGCTCGAAGCGCCTGAAATGCTGCTTCTCGACGAGCCAACCAACCACCTCGACGCGGAAACCATCGCTTGGCTCCAGCAGCACCTGGTCGAGTACAAAGGCACGATCCTCATCGTGACCCACGACCGGTATTTCCTAGACGATATCACGTCATGGATCCTCGAACTCGACCGGGGTCGCGGCATTCCCTACGAGGGCAACTATTCGAGCTGGCTGGAGCAGAAGGCCAAACGGCTGGAGCAAGAAGCCCGCGAGGACAAGTCTCGGTCCAAGACGCTGGAGCGCGAACTGGAATGGATCCGGCAGGGTGCCAAGGCGCGGCAGGCGAAGCAGAAGGCCCGGATCAACGCCTATAATGAGCTTGCCAATCAGACCGAGCGCGAGAAGCTTTCCCGCGCCCAGATCGTCATCCCCAACGGCCCCCGCCTCGGCGGCAAGGTCATCGATGTGGATGGGCTGACCAAACACATGGGCGACAAGCTTCTGGTAGAAGGTCTCACCTTCGATCTTCCGCCCGGCGGGATCGTCGGGGTGATCGGCCCCAACGGGGCGGGTAAGACCACGCTCTTTCGTATGCTCACCGGACAGGAACAGCCGGATTCCGGCACCATCGAATACGGCGACACAGTCAAGCTGTCGTACGTGGATCAGTCGCGCGATGCGCTGAACCCCGATCACAATGTCTGGGAAGCCATCTCTGACGGGCAGGATATCATCCACCTCGGCAATGCAGAGATAAATTCCCGCGCTTATTGCGGGGCATTCAACTTCAAGGGCGGGGATCAGCAGAAGAAAGTCGGTCTGCTTTCGGGCGGTGAGCGCAACCGGGTCCACATGGCGCGCCTGCTCAAGGACGGCGGCAACGTGCTGCTCCTCGATGAGCCGACCAATGACCTCGACGTTGAAACCCTCCGCGCACTCGAAGACGCGCTCGTCGACTTCGCCGGCTGCGCCGTGGTCATCTCCCACGACCGCTTCTTCCTCGACCGGATCTGCACCCACATCCTCGCCTTCGAAGGTGACGCACATGTGGAATGGTTCGAAGGCAACTTTGCCGATTACGAAGAAGACAAGAAACGCCGCCTCGGCCCAGACGCGCTGGAGCCCAAACGGATCAAGTACAAGAAGTTCACGCGGTGAAGCAGAAGGGGGTTGGCTCCTTCTGCCAACCTCCACATGCCGTTCGGCGCTAGTGCGCGAATGCGCCCTAAACCGCGCATCGCTCATGGTTCCGAAAGGAGACCTCTCTAAGTTCTCAGGGCTGGCTGATGGCCAGCCCTTTTTGCGACAGAACCGACACTCGAGTAGCCGGTACTCTGCGTGACCCAGCCCTTACAGCCGCTTCTTCGCCACTCGGGCCACGCCTCGGGCGACTTGTGCTTCGGGGCTTGAGTGATGACCGCGATGACGGCGGCGACGCATGCCACCAAAGATCGATCTGAGGATACGTCCAATCATGGTTGATCTCCTTTCCTGACAAATCAACTTCTGGGCGGTCAACGCCCTGAACCCGTCGATGTTCCTTGAGACCAAGCCGCAGCGCCGAACACACGTGGCGACGCTGGCAGGCACCGCGCGGCCCCCGGCCATACAGCTTGGGTATGGCGACATGCAGCAATTGTATTTTTCAAACCACGCCGCGATGGCCATGATGGCATCAGCTCGCCGCACTTGCGCCGAGCGCTGATTTTGCGCCTCGTCTGCCGGAATGCGCAGACCATACCGGTTTTCGGGATGCTCTCCGGCTCCAGCCAATAAGTGCCGCGGCCCTCGCGGCTTGAAACCCGCGTCGTGCATCCGCGCGTCCGTGAACGATAGAAAGTCCTTTCAGCCAGATGAAACTTGCCGCAGTGACCAACGAAGTTGCCCCGCTCACCGAAGCCGGGACACTCGATACAATCCTCCGAACCGCCGTCGATCACGGCATCACGATTTTTGAAGCGCGCACCGTAGAGGGCAAGCGCTTCCCCCTGCTGACCGGTCAGGCATGGGAGGTGCTGAAGGGAGCACAGCAGAAATACGGGATTACCTATTCCGCGGCTTCCGCCGGAAATTTCATCGGCGTCCAGATCGGCAGCGACCTCATCGATCTGCACAAAGGCGCATTGTGGACCATGAGCATGGACATGGCCGAAAAGCTTTCGATCAACACGCTCATCACCTTCGCCCCCCAGCGCAGCGCCACAGCCGACAAGACCGAGTTCGATCAGGTGGTCGAGCTTCTGGGCGAGGTGGTGGACTCTGCCGCCGCACGCGGGATCGACGTACAGCTGGAGAACCTGCCCGGAACGTGGGCGGATACCAGCGACGGGTGCCTCGCGCTACTCGAAGCGGTTGATCGCAAGACCTTTGGGTATGTGTGGGATACCGGCAATCTCTATGAGGCCGAAAAGCAGACCTTCGAAGAAGGGTTCGAAAAGCTCAAACCCTACATTCGCAACGTCCATCTGAAGGATGGCCAGTTCATCGACGGCAAGATGACATGGCAGCATTACGGGACAGGCAAGACCAACGTCAAAGGTCAGATCGAAGCGCTGAAATCCATCGGATATGACGGCACCCTAGCGCTTGAAGCGGCGCGCATCCCGCACGTGGCCGGGGATTTCGAAGCCTCGCTCGGCTATTTGCGCACGATCCTCTGAGCGGCGCTCTTGGCGGTTCGCAAGCGCCTACATAAGGTTGAGAATGGCGGGGCGAAGGCCTCGCCATTTTTCTGTGGGTCCCCAAATTCATCCTGCCAGTAATGCGGCCCCTCCTTAGGGGCCTCGGGCAGCCGGGAGCGCCTAAGTGAGCATTTTTGCGGCACCGGGTCCTCAGCCCCCAACGGCCCTGCGCCGATCTGCAACGCGTTCGATCTTTGGTTAAGCATCCGCAACGATTACGAAAAACCAGATTATCCGGCTCACGAATAGCTCACCGTCCTACTCCGCATCGCCAATGCGTATGTCGTCAGTTGGTATTGCTATTATACAAATGCCTCCCCCGCAGCCGAAACTGACCAGACAAAAATGCGACCGCTCGGTTGCGTCTGGGAAGACGAAAACAAACCGACATGACAGGGGAAAATCCATGAAATCAAGAATTGCCGATGTAACTCGCGGGGCGAGCAAGGTCTTTACCGCCGCTCTGCTGGCGGGAACCATCCTCAGCACCGTCAACGCCCAACCGGCGATGGCACAAAGCACCGTGGTGGTTGCGGTCAGCCCGCTCGGCGCAGACTCGAACCTCTATTGGACAACAACCGGCGCATTCATCCTTCCATCGCTGCAAACGCTGGTCGGGCAAGATCCGGAGACCGGCAAGTACGACAACAGTCAGTTGGCAGAAAGCTGGGAACACAACGAGGACTTCTCCTCCTGGACGTTCCGTTTGCACCCCGAGGCCAAATTCAACGATGACTGGGGCCCTGTTACCTCTGCAGACGTGGTGCACAGCTTCAACCTCCATATCGGCGATGACGCCAAGCTGAGCGGCATCAGCCAATTCCGCGAAATCTCCGTTGGCGCGGTTGATGACCATACCGTGCAGTTCGATCTTCCGGCGCCCGATCCCAACTTCCTCTTCTCCCATGCCGGTCGCGGCTCGCTCGCTATCTACAGCAAGGCCCAGTTCGACGCCGAAGGCATCGAGGGATACGAAGCCGCGCCAGCGGGCTCCGGTCCGTTCCGCTATGAAGGCCGTGAGACGGGCCAGTCGATCACGTTCAGCACCATCGCCGATCACTGGACCGGCGCATCGCCAGAATTCGACGAGATCCAGTTTCGTTGGGTCAGCGAGCCGTCCACCCGTATGGCCATGCTGTCCGCAGGTGAAGCGCATGCCGTGACGCTTCCCCGCGATCTTCAGGACGATGCCGCCGAAGCCGGGGAAACCGTTCTGGCCTCCAGCGAAGGCGCCATGCAGACGACGATGCTTTTCACCGGGCAGTTCATGAACCCCGAAGCCGAAGAAAATCGGGATGCACGCAGCTATGCATGGGCCGATGTCCGCGTTCGCGAAGCGATGAACCGCGCGCTGGATCGCGACGCGATCCTCGAGGCGCTCTATGGCGAGGGTGTGCGAACCCTGCCCGTCTATACCATGGATCCGCGCTTTCCCGGTTATTCCGAAGAGATCGCCGCGCGCTTTGACGAAGCCTATGGCTATGATCCCGAACGCGCGATGGAACTGCTCGAAGAAGCTGGCTATCCCGACAACTTCGAAAACCCTAAGATCCCGCTGGTGGTGACGAGCCTGGCAGGCAACCCGGAATTTGCACAGATGGCGGAACTGGTTCAGGCCTATTTCGACATTGCCGGCATTCAGACCGAGATGCGCGAACAGGACTGGGCCACGGGAAACACGGCGATCCGCGGCTTTTCCGCCGATTTCGTGACGCCCATGCGCAATGCGCCAGTGCGTCCCAGCGCGCTCGGGGTCCAGATCTTCTTCACCTCGCAAGCGAGCCCCCACCTTGACGTGGGCGATCCCGAACTGAACAAGCTTGGCGCCGATCTGGTGTCTGAAACCGATCCTGAAACGCGCGACGCGATGCTCGATCAGATGTTCACGCGGATCTTCGACAGCTATGCGCACCTGCCGATGGCGACGGTTCCCGCGTCCGTTGTGGTCAACTCGGACCTCGTCGAAGGCTGGACCTTCCCCGGAACGACGTCTTCGGGACTGAGCCACTTCGAACTCATCGACCTCAAGTAACCGCGAAGACCACCTCCGGGCGGAGCCGATATCGCGCTTCGCCCGGACCCGCATGGCAAGGAATCCCACAATGCTGCGCTACCTATTGCAAAGAGGCGCCTCCAGCCTCTTTGCGCTTTTGATTATCACGGTGATCGTCTTTTCACTGTCTCAGCTCTCGGGGAGTCCGGTCGACGCGCTCTTGCCCGATGACGCGACGCAGGAACAGATCGACATCTTCATCCGGGAATGGGGCCTCGATCAGCCTCTGTGGAAGCAGTATCTGACCTTCCTCGGCAACGCGGTGCAGGGCGACTTCGGCGTCTCGCTCAAATGGCCCGGCGAAAGCGCCATGGGCTTTGTGCTGGACCGGATGCCCGCCACGCTTCGTCTCGGCGGTTTGGCCATTCTGATCACCCTGATCATCGCCCTGCCGCTCGGGATCGCCGCCGCTGTCTACAAGGGATCGGCGATTGACCGGATTGCGCAGGGGTTCGCGCTCTTGGGTCAGTCCATGCCGAACTTCTGGCTAGGTATCGTGCTGATCTGGATCTTCTCCGTCTGGCTCGGCTGGTTGCCGACCTCGGGGATCGGAAGCTTTGCGCATCTCATCCTGCCGGCCATTGCGATTGCATGGTTCCAGATCTCTGCACTTGCTCGGTTGACACGTTCGGCCATGCTTGAGGTGCTGGATGCCGAGTATATCAAACTTGCCCGGGTCAAAGGTGTCTCGGAATGGGCCGTGGTGTTCAAGCATGCGCTACGCAACGCCGCTGTTGTCCCACTGACCTATTTCGGCATCCTTGCCGCATCCATTCTGACTGGCTCCGTCGTCATCGAATCCGTCTATTCCTACCCCGGAATGGGCTGGGTCGCGATCGAGGCCATCCGCGGGCGGGACTTCCCGGTCGTGCAGGCGGTGATCATCGCCTACGCCGTGATCTACATGCTCTCAAACCTGCTCGTCGATCTGCTCTACGTCATCGTCAATCCGAGGATCAAACATGGCTGAAGTTCAGATTTCCGCGCAGCGCCCCCGCCGCTCGCTCTGGCAGCGAAGCCGCGATTTCCCGATCCTGCCGCTTGCGGTCCTGTTGATCGTCTTTATCATTCCTGCCTTCTTCGCCCACTGGATCGCCTTGCACGATCCCTATGTCCCCAACCTCAGGGCGCGGCTTCAACCGCCGATCTTCTTTGGGGGAACGTGGGAATATCCGCTCGGTACGGACCGGCTGGGCCGCGATATCTATAGCCGCATCGTGCATGGCGCGTGGTATGTCTTGGCGGTGTCCTTCATCGGCATTCTGGTCGGTGTCGTCGTGGGCACGACGTTGGGATTGATCGCGGGCTATGTCCGTGGCTGGTTCGACGGCTTCGTGATGCGACTTGTCGATATCTCACTTGCCCTTCCGGCGATGCTCCTTGCCTTGGCATTGGCCGCGGCCATGGGGGCAAGTTTCCTGTCGGTGGTCATCGTTGTCGGTTTCGCACTCTGGGCCTATTTCGCGCGGCAGGTCCGCGCCGAGGTTCTTCTGTTGCGCAACGCCGATTTCGTGGCCCGCTCCCGGGTCGCTGGCTCATCGCACTTCCGCATCTTGTTCCGGCACATCCTGCCGAACGTCACCAACACCATTGTCGTTCTGGCCACCCTTCAGGTCGGAATCGCAATCATGCTCGATGCGTCGCTCAGCTTTCTTGGAATTGGCATCCCGCGGCCCACGCCCACATGGGGCCTTCTGGTCTCCGATGGCCGCGACTTCATCGCGACTGATTGGTGGATCGCCTTCTTTCCCGGCCTTGCCATCATGCTGACGGTTCTCTCCGTCAACATGATCGGCGACTGGCTTCGCGATACGCTCGACCCACGGCTGAGGCAGGTTTGACATGAACACTTCCCAAACGGACGCCCTGCTGGACGTCAGAAATCTTAAAGTAGAGGTCACGACCAAGGCCGGCAGCTTCTTCCCGGTCAACGACCATAGCTTTTCCGTCAAATCCGGTGAAACGCTTGGGATCGTCGGTGAATCCGGGTCGGGCAAGTCTATGACGGCGATGTCCCTCATGCGGCTTCTCCCGAAACACGCGGCCAAGATCCGCGGCGGCAGCGTAAAGCTCGACGGGCGCGAATTGCTCACGCTCAGCGAGAAGGAGATGCGCAAGGTGCGCGGTGCCGATATCTCGATGATCCTTCAGGATCCGCAGACCTCGCTCAATCCCGCCTTCACGGTAGGTGATCAGATCAAAGAGGCGCTGAAACTGCACGCCCCGGGCGGGCGCAAGACTCTGCGAGAGCGGACCATCGATGCGCTGCGCCGGGTCAAGGTCGCGGCCCCCGAACACCGGGTCAATTCCTACCCGGGCGAGATGAGCGGGGGCATGCGGCAACGTGTCGTCGGGGCAATCGCCATATCCTGCCGACCAAAGGTCATCATCGCGGATGAGCCTACGACCTCGCTCGATGTGACGGTGCAGGCGCAATACCTGCGCCTGCTCAAGGAGTTGCAGGATGAAACCGGTATGGCGATCCTGTTCATCACCCACGACTTCGGGATCGTGGCCAACTTGTGCCATCGTGTGATCGTCATGTATGCGGGCCGCATCGTGGAATCCGGGCCAGTGGCAAAGATCTTTGCCAAGCCTGCGCATCCCTATACCGAAGCGCTCATCTCTGCGGTGCCGAGCCTTCATGGCCAGAAGGAACGTCTGACCACCATTCCCGGTCAACCGCCCGCTCCGACCGATATTGTGGTTGGCTGTCCCTTTGCCCCCCGTTGCCAATACGCCGATGCGCGTTGCCACAGCGAGGCCCCACCCACCGTTGCCGCAGATCAATCCGGCGACCACACGACAAGCTGCTGGAGGGCCGTGGAAGCATGACCGAAACACCGATCCTCGAAGCCCGGAACCTGTCGAAGCACTTCACGATCAGTGCCGGGGTGATGACCAAGAGAACCCATGTGGTTCGTGCGGTCGACGGGCTGAACTTCGACATCGCCAAAGGGGAAACACTGGCGCTCGTTGGTGAATCCGGCTGTGGCAAGACCACGACCACCCGGCTTTTGCTGCGTCTGCAGGATCCGACCCACGGTTCGGTGCGTTTCGCGGGCGAAGACGTCCATGCCCTGAAGGGGGCTGCGCTCAGGAAATACCGCTCGCGCGTGCAGGCTGTGTTTCAAGATCCCTGGTCCTCGATCAACCCCCGCGTCCGCATCCGAGATTTCGTGGCCGAACCTCTGGTGGTGAACGAAAACCTGACCTCGGGCGAAGTGGACCGCCGGGTGCATGAGGCGCTCGATGCCGTGGGGCTGGGCCCAGCCCATGCGTCGAAGTTTCCCCATGAGTTTTCGGGCGGTCAACGCCAGCGGATCGCGATTGCCAGCGCCATGGTTTCGCGCCCGGAATTGGTGGTTCTGGATGAGCCTGTCTCAGGCCTCGACGTATCTATCCGCTCGCAAATCATCAATCTTCTGAAAGACATGCAGGCGGAGTATGGCGTCAGCTTCCTGCTGGTCGCGCATGATCTGGCCACCACCCGCTATCTGGCTGACCGGGTGGCGGTGATGTATCTCGGGTCGATTGTCGAGATGGGCAAGACGGATGACGTGTTTGACAGGCCAAGCCATCCCTATACCGAGGCCCTCATCTCTGCGGCGCTGCCGAGCACACCGGGCATGAAGCGCAACGAGATCGTATTGGGGGGCGAAGTTCCCTCGCCGCTCTCGCCGCCGAGCGGGTGCACGTTCCACCCTCGGTGCCACCGCATCATCGGGGATGTCTGTGTCTCCAAGACGCCCGTGCTCAGTCCAGACCCCGCCGGGCATTGCGTCGGGTGCCATCTCTACTGACCTGAATGCCTGGTATCATCCAAGTGAAGGCGGGCCGGTGGCTCGCCTTTTTGCGTTTGACCCGCCCCGACCCAAGAGCAAAACAAAACCGGGGACCACCTGTTAAAGTGGTCCCCGGCAAATCTGGCAATACGGTTAGAAGGGTGGGCTTACGACAGCTTGGCGACCGCCTCGGCGATCTTTGCACAGGCCGCCTCGATGACATCCATCGAGGTCGCCGTTGAGATCCGGAAATACGGCTCTAGCCCATAGGCACCGCCATGGACCGACGCAACACCGGCATGCTCCAGCAGGTACAGAACGAAATCCAGATCGCTTTCGATGCGGGCGCCATCCGGAGTGGTCTTTCCGATCACCCCTGCGCAGCTCGGATAGAGGTAGAAGGCGCCGTCCGGCAGGGTACAGCTTAGTCCGGGGATGTCATTGATCAGGGCATAGGCGCGGTCGCGGCGTTCCTTATAAACCTCAACGGTGGCCGCAACGCTGGTTTGCGGACCGGTCAGTGCGGCGGCCGCCGCGGCTTGACTGATCGACGAGGGACAAGATGACATCTGCGATTGCAGCTTGTTGATCGCATCGATGAGGAACTTCGGGCCCACCGCATAGCCGATCCGCCAACCCGTCATGGCATAGGATTTGGAAACCCCGTTCACCACCAGCGCCTGATCGCGCAGGTCGGGGGCCACTCCAAGGATGCTCTCGGTCTTGAAATCGGCGTACCAGATGCGGTCATAGATCTCGTCGCACATGACCAGCACATTGGGGTGCCGCCGGATAACCTCGGCCAGTGCGCGCAGTTCGTCGCCGGTATAGGCCGCACCGGTGGGGTTTGAAGGAGAGTTGAGGATGACCCAGCGGGTGCGCGGCGTGATCGCGGCCTCCAGCGCGTCGGGGGTCAGCTTGAACCCAACGTCCTCGCCGCAAGAAACGATCACCGGGGTGCCCCCATTGGCGACCACCATATCGGGGTAGGACACCCAGTAGGGCGCGGGCACGATGACCTCGATACCCTCTTCGACAGTAGCCATCATGGCGATGAACAGGATTTGTTTCGCGCCTCCGCCGACACAGATTTGATCCAGCCCGCATTCGATCCCCAGACGGGTGGAGAAATCGTGCTGCACGCCTTTGCGCAGCGCCTCGGTACCGTTCACGGCCGTGTATTTGGTATTACCATCGGCGATGGCCTTGACGCCGGCTGCCTTGATCTCTTCGGGCGTATCGAAATCCGGCTCCCCGACGGTGAGGTTGAGGATCTCTCGGCCTTGAGCCTTTAGGTCACGCACTTTCTGAGCCGCCGCGACGCTTGGGGATACCCGGATCGAGGTTACGCGGTTCGCTAGTTTCTCACTGGTCACGGTTTTCTCCCTGAGACGTGTGTAGTGGGTACGCGGCCCGCCGAGAATATTCTGGCGGGCCGAAGAACGAATTTGTCTGCCAAGCTGTGGCAGGTTACTTGTTGCCCGTGAGAATGACCTCATCGCCAACGCGCTTGCCGGTACGCAGACCGCCCGGAACCTGCATGATGGGAAGCACTTCGATCATGCCGATATTGACGTATTTCGGCGTTCCGATCGCATAGTCCACCGCATCCGCGATGTCGGACACCTGAGGCATCTCGAAGCCTTCGAAATACTTTCTCTTGGCTTCTTCAGGGCTGATCTTTTCGACATGGGCAAAGATGTCGGTCTCAACCCGGCCGGGGCTGATTTCGGTCACGCGAACGCGGCGACCGAACGCATCCACGCGAAGCTGGCGCGAGACAGTGTGCATCGCCGCCTTTGTGGCGTGATAGGCAATGTGACCGCCGAATTCATAGTGCCCAGCCATCGACGTGATGTTGAGGATATGACCGTTGTCGCGCTCCATCATACCCGGCAGAAGCAACCGAGCGAGATGCAGGCAAGCGCGCAGGTTCACGTCGATCTGTTCATCGATATCGAACGCGTTGCTTTGCAGAAGGCTGCCGGGCCGGGACACGCCGGCGCAGTTCACCAGCACATCGATCTCAAGTCCTTCGAGCTCTTTGGTGACAGCGTCGAGATCAGTCACATCGACGGCATGCGGAACAATATTGTCGAACTCCGCCGCCAACTCGTTGAGTTTTTCGGCGTTGCGCGCGAAAGCGTGGACGGTGAGACCCTTCTGGCTCAGGCGTTCGGCGATGCCACGTCCCATGCCGCCAGAAGCGCCGGTTACGAGAGCTGTCTTGTAGTCGGAAAATGGCATTGTGAAGTCCTGTCTTTCTTGGTTTTGATTTGGCCGGCGTTTGTGCCGCACCCGTTCTATTGCGCCGTCAAAGGCGCGATCTGGCCACCTGCATCGGTGATTTCCTGTTTCAATCTTCGGGCCAGTTGCACCGCGCCCGGCGTGTCGGAATGCACGAGAACCGATTGCACCGGCATCGGGATTTCTTCGCCGGTCACGCAAGTCAGGGTCTGCTGCTGCAACACGCCCAACACGCGGGAGACGACCTCCGCCTCATCCTTGATGACAGCGCCGGAGGTACCTCGGGGTGCAAGCTGCCCGTTCGGCAGATACCCCCGATCCGCGAGAAACAAGCGCGCGACTTTCCCCCCACGTTGCAGCGCGGCGGTCTCCAGCGCGCTTCCCGGCAGTACGAGAAAAGCGATCTCTGGGTCGAACTGCATTGTCGCCCGGGCAAGCGCTTCGGCAATCTCCGGGACGGAACTGGCAAGATTGCCCAGTGCCCCGTGGGGATTCATGTGGGTGATGCGATAATCCGCCCGGCGAGCGAAAGCGGCAAGCGCACCGATCTGATAGAGCACATGCGCCTCCAGCTCGGGGAGGGGCATATCCATCTTGCGCCGGCCAAACCCCATCCGGTCAGGAAAGCTGACATGCGCCCCCAGATCGACATCGTGATCTCGCGCCAGCCTGACGGTACGATCCATGATGAGGGGGTCGCCTGCATGATAGCCGCACGCCACATTGGCTGAACTGATCTGCGCCATCAGGGCTTCGTCATCGGCCAAGGTATAAGGGCCGAAACCCTCACCCATGTCGGAATTGATATCGATCTTCATGCGTCGCACTCCATCTCGAATAGAACATCCCCGTATCCGACGATTTGCCCCTCTTCCGGAGTGCTGCTTTTCAAAACGCCAGCCTCCGATGCGCGAACCGGGTTCCGCGCGCCGTCGAGAGAGACATAGCCAAGCACCTGCCTCGCGCTGATCCTTGCGCCCGGCTCCACCTTCTGCAGCCCATCGTCGCCACCGCAGTGGATGAACACGCCAAGGGCAGAGCTCTTGATCATTTTGACCGGCGCGGAACTGATCGCGCGCGCCGAGGCGCTTCCAGCAGGACGCAAGCCGAGGCTCAGGTACTCGCCCGCACCCTCGACTGTCAGATGTGTGGTTGCGGTCTGGCGCATCACCTCAATGAGGCGGGCCATGTCAGCTTCGCTAAACATATCAGCTCCAAACTTTCTGAAGGTGACCGAGATGGGCGAGGCTGCTGCGAAGTGCGTTGAGCGTCACGGCCTCTTCTCGTTCGGCGGCGCGAGCGGTTGCCGTATCGATCAGTTCAAACCGCAAGGTATCCCCCGGCCGCGCCTGCCCCACCCGCCAGAGATCCGGCTCGATCACGCAGGCGATCTTTGGATATCCGCCCATGGTCGCGGAATCGGCCAGTTGAATGATGGGCTGTCCGCCACCCGGCACCTGAACAATGCCCGGCGCGATCCCGTGGGAGCGAAGCTCACCCGTCGCGTCACGCTCAAGCACGGGGCCGTCCAGTCGGTATCCTTGCCGGTTGCTGGCCGGGGTTACCTTGTAGGCGTCGCTGAAAAAGGCATCGCGTGACTGAGCCGAAAACTCATTGGTTTCACTTGATGGCAAAACCCGCAGGACGATGTCATCGGAACCCTCGGGCCTTGGCCCCGGCAAGGCGCAACTGATTTCAGGCATGATGGGGCTGGGGGCCGCCGCGCGCAACCGATCGCCCGGCATGAGCACCCGTCCCTCGAACCCGCCGAACCCTTCACGAAGTTGGGTGCTGCGGGACCCAAGCACCATCGGTACATCGATGCCACCCGGCAAACCCAGGTACACCCGCGCACCGCCATCCATCACGCCAAGCGTAAGCTCCTGACCTGCTTTCGCAGGCCCGGCCCAGCATCGCGGCAGAGCCACCCCGTCCAAGCGCGCACCACAGGCCGCACCCGCCATCGAAAAGACCGTGTCCTGCGCAATGACAAACCGTGCGGGCGTCAGGGGTATTTCCAGCGTGGCGGCATTTTCGTGATTGCCCAACAGCCAGTTCGCCGCCCGGTGGGCGAGCGGGTCCATTGCCCCAGCGCGGCCCAGCCCCTGACGCCAGTGTCCGACACGACCGAGATCCTGAACCGTGGCGAGCGGTGGGAGAGATACAACATCGATCATGCAATGACCTCCGCTGCCCTGAACCGGATGGAATCGCCCGGCATGAGCAGCGCTGCGGGAACGGATAGGGGATCAAAAAAGCTGACATCCGCGGCACCTATGGTGTTCCACCCGCTTGGCCCGGCGGAGGCCGAAACGCCGGTCTGAAGCCCGGCAACCGAGAGTGACCCACCGGGAAGGCTTTGCAGCGGAACCTTGCGCCGTGGCGTCTCCAGTCGCGGATCGAGCCCGCCTAGGTAGCAATATCCGGCGTGACTACCCACAGCAAAGACGACGTAGTCCGGCGCCGTGTGCAGGCTGATCACCTCGTCGATATTGAGCCCCGTCAGATCGCAGACTTCCCGAAGATGCGGTCCGCCAGAGCCGCCGTAAGTAATGTCGATCTCAAGGATCTTTCCCGTGAGATCCTTCTGCCGTCCCTCGACCCAAAGTCTCTGGAGATCACGCTCCAAAGCATCCAGATCTTCCGGCACCTTTTCGAACCGCAGGGTCAGGTTGGTCATACCCGGCACGGCCTCGGCCACGCCGTCTCTTTCGGCCATCGCATCGGCCATGGCCCAGAACCGCCGTTGGTGATTCAGATCGAAGGGGCAGTCGACTTGATACAGGAAGCAACGGCTGCCAATCGGGAAAAGTCCGGTCTCAGCCATTGGCCGCCTCCTTGGCAGTCAGCCAGTGCTCGAAATGGTGGATTGAGACGCCTCCCACCTTAAAGCCCGGGTCGGCCAGCAATTCGCTGTGCAACGCGGCATTCGACTTCACGCCGTCGATCCGCATTTCCCCTAGCGCCGTAGCCGCACGCGAGAGAGCCTCATCGCGGTTCGCGCCATAGGCTATGACCTTTGCGATCATGGAATCGTAGCTGGAGGACACTTCGCTGCCGGCAACGATGTGGGTATCGACCCGGATGCCGGGACCACCGGGCAAATGCAGGGACGTCACCCGGCCCGGACTTGGGGCAAATGTTTCGGCATCTTCTGCGTTGATCCGGCACTCGATCGCGTGGCCCGTGGTGATAATCTGATCCTGCGCCAGTGGAAGCTTTGCCCCGCGCGCCACATCGATCTGCAGCGCGACGATATCAAGCCCTGTGACCAGTTCGGTGACGGGATGCTCCACCTGAATGCGGGTGTTCATTTCAATGAAGAAGAACTCCCCGTCTTCGTAGAGGAATTCGAACGTCCCCGCACCGACATAGCCGATGGCCCGGCAGGAGGCCGCGCAGCGCTCCCCGATCTCTGCGATCAAGGCGCGGTCAATCCCTGGCGCGGGCGCTTCTTCGATCAGCTTCTGGTGCCGCCGCTGCATCGAACAATCCCGATCTCCCAGCCAGAGGGCGGTGCCATGGCTATCGGCGAGGATCTGGATTTCCACATGCCGCGGTTTTTCCAGAAACTTTTCCATGTAGATGTCGGGGTTTCCGAAGAACCTCTGGGCCTCTTGCCGGGTCAGCATATAGGCTTCGGCGAGCGACGCACGATCCCGGACAATCCGCATGCCGCGACCACCGCCACCGCCTGCGGCCTTCAGAATGACCGGATAGCCAATCTCATCGGCAATGCCCGCGATGGCATCGGGATCCTGCGGCAGGACGCTGTCCGGGCCGGGCACACAAGGCACACCTGCCTCAATCATCGCGGCCTTGGCCTGTACCTTGTCCCCCATGCGGCGCATCACGTCGGCTTTCGGCCCGATCAGTGTCATGCCCGCCCCGTGTACCGCATCGGCAAATTCGGCATTCTCAGAGAGAAAGCCGTACCCCGGATGCACAAGGTCCGCGCCAAGAAGCTTGGCCGCAGCGATCACGGCGGGAATATTGAGATAGCTCTTCGCTGCAGCAGCCGGCCCAATACAGATCGACGCGTCAGCGAGCGCCAGATAGGGTGCATTACGATCCGCTTCGGAAAAGCCGCAAACAACGCGCAGGCCGAGACGGCGACAGGCCCGAATGATCCGCAGGGCAATTTCCCCACGGTTCGCCACGAACACGGTTTGCGGGTTCTGCTCGGTCATGGCCGCACCTCGAAGAGGACTGATCCGGCCTCGACTGTCGCGCCATCCTCGACGCGAAGCGCCGCGATGGTGCCGTCGGCCTCCGCCACAACCGAGGTCATGACTTTCATGGCCTCTATGAGACAGACTGTCTGGCCCTTGGCGATGCTATCGCCAGCCGTCACGAATGGCGCGGAGTCGGCATCCTTGGACAGGTAGCAGATGCCAGAAAGCGGTGCTGTGATTGCATTCTGGGCGTCTTTGCCCCCATCCCCAGCCGGGCTACCGGGACCCGCTACACTACCGGCCTCAACTTCCGTCACGACGCTCACCCCGAAGTCCGGCGATGCCGCGGGGGCAGTGCCGCGCCGCAGGGTTACGCGGTACCCGTCGACCTCATAGCCGTACTCATCAAGATGGGATTTCGCGGCCCACTTCATGCTCGAGATGAGGGACTCGATAGAGACTGCCATTGGGGTTCGGGGTCCTTGTATCTGGATCGTATGATTTCCAGACGAGGCTAGCATCGCCGTGCCACAATGATGTCAGAGCGCTTTGAAATGACCCGCGCGCCCGTGCATAGCAATCCACGATCATGTCAGACACAGATCGTGTTATCGGCATACTGGCTGGCACGCTAACCTGCGCAAACCCGGGCCACGCCCGAAATGCCAAGCAGAAAGACTGACAAATGCCCCATATAGTTACGAAATTCGAGCGAGCCCGCCCCGAAGACGTTGCCGCCTTGGCCAAGTTCGGAAGCGCCACAATCCACGAGGCGCAAGGCCGGTTGGGTGCAATAGACCCCAAGATCAAACCGATCGACCGCAACATGTCGCTTTGCGGTCCGGCCTTCACCGTTCTGGGGGCGCCACGTGACAATCTCATGCTGCAACTCGCCATCCATTTCGCCCAGCCGGGCGACATCATCGTCATGGCCGCTGGCGATCATCTGGAAGCTGGCTGTTTCGGCGACGTTCTGGGCAACGCCTGTGTCGCGAAAGGGATTGCAGGCGTCGTGACCGACGCAAGCGCACGCGACACACAGCACCTGATCGAACTGGGGTTGCCCGTGTTTACCCAAGGCATCTCGATCCGCGGGACTGTCAAGGAAACGCTTGGCGGCACCGGTTGCGATATCGTGTTCGGGGGCGAACTCATCCGTCCGGGCGATATCATCCGCGGCGACGCGGATGGTCTTGTCGTCGTGCGGCGTGAGGATGCGGCCGAGGTTGCCGAAAAGTCTCAGGCCCGCGAAGACGTCGAGAGCGACCTCATCGAGAAGTACAAAGCTGGCCGGACGGTCATCGACCTTTGTGGTCTGGAACCAGTTCTGAAAGCCAAAGGCCTTACCACCGACCTTTGAGCGCTTATTACCATGCTGCGCCGCTCGCCCTCAGGGTGTTGAGCGGCGCAGGATCAGATCAGGCTGGATGACATGACGCTGCGCCGCACCTTCTGCGGGAGCGTCCAACAGATCCAATATCAGGTCAGCGGTCCGTGACCCGATCTGGCCCGCGTGCACATCGATGGTGGTGAGCGGCGGCTCACAGACACGGCCGATCTCATAATTGCCATATCCTGACACCGCCAGATCCTCGGGCACGCGCACGCCGCGCCGCTTGCATTGCGCCAGCGCGCCGAAGGCAACGAGATCAGACACGCACAACAGCCCATCGGTATCGGGATACTGGTCGAGCAAGAGGTCCAGACCGGCGGCCCCTTCGGTCATGCCGACAGGGGCAGAACCCGCAGGAATGAGCCGGGTGGCATCAAGCCCGTGGCGCTCCATCGCCTCGACGAAACCCGCTCGCCGCTGCACCCCGCGCGGATCGTTTGCCGTCTCTCCCCCAAGGAACGCAAGGCGCCTGCGCCCCGTTCTGACCATATGGTCGACGAGACCGGACATCGATGTGCGGTTTGAAAACCCCACCACGTGACCCAGCGGTTGCTCGGGCAGATCCCAGATTTCGACCACCGGGATCTGGACATTCGTCAGCAGAGCCCGCGTCCTCTGTGAATGCTGCGCCCCGGTCAAGACGACCGCTTCGGGTTTGCGCCGGAGCAACTGCACGATCAACCGCTCCTCTTCGGCGGGGTCGTATTCCGTATTGGCGAGCAGGATTTGCAGGTTCTTCTTCTGCAACCGCTTGGTCAAATCACGAACCGTGGCCGAGAAATTGGCGTTTTCGACAGAGGGGACAGTAATCGCGACAAATCCCGTACGGCTTTTCCTCAAGTTCGACGCGGTCGCGTCAAACACATAGCCAAGCTCGTCCGCCTTCGCCAAAATCGCGGCCCGCGTGCGGGCGTTGATACCGGCATCCCCCTTGAAGGCGCGCGACACCGTCATGGCAGACACCCCCAACGCCGCACCGATATCGGCCATCTTGACCTTGCGCTTCACGGATGGCGTCTTCAAAAATCTCTCCTCAGGTGCATTGCGATGCAGGGTCGGGGCCTGCGACATTTGCGATGGATGGTCCACCAAGAGCAAGCCGGGCCGCGATCTGCAGGGCGATGGCCTCAGCAGGCTGATCAATGCTCACTGTGATGCCACGCTCCACCGGGGAGGGGATTTCCAATGTCGCCAACTGACTTTCGAGCAAGGCATTGGGCATGAAATGGTTGGCCCGACCATCGAGGCGCGCTTGGAGGAGCGATTTGCTTCCGTGCAGATAGACAAAAGCCGGGGCGGGCTGGACCGCCGCGCTACGGATCAGATCGCGATACCGGCGCTTGAGCGCCGAACAACCAAGGATCAAGCCCTCGGGGGCCGCGCGCAGTCTACGCCCGCATTCCAAAAGCCATGGCTCCCTATCCGCGTCATCCAGCGGCACCGAATTGCGCATTTTCGAGATATTCGCGGGGGGATGCAGATCGTCACCATCCACATAGGCCAGCCCGGTCACCCGCGCGAGGGCGTCTCCGACGGTGGACTTGCCACAGCCGCAAACGCCCATCAGCACGATATGGCGGGTCTCAGAGAGAGACACTGATGCCCCCATCGACGTAGAGGACGTGGCCGTTGACGAAACTTGAAGCCCCCGAGGACAGGAAGACGCAGGCACCCACCAGTTCCTCGACCTTGCCCCACCGGTGTGCTGGCGTGCGCTTTTCCAACCACGCGGTGAAGTCAGGATCGGCCACCAATGCCGCGTTGAGCGGCGTATCGAAGTAACCCGGTGCGATGGCGTTGCACTGCAACCCGTGCTGCGCCCAATCCGTTGCCATCCCCTTGGTGAGGTTCGCGACCGCGCCTTTCGTTGCTGTATAGGGAGCGATCCCCGGGCGGGCCAAGGCCGACTGAACCGAGCAGATGTTGATGATCTTACCCCGGCCCCGGCCGATCATGAATCGCGCCACTGCCTGCCCGACGTGGAAGACGGAAGCGACGTTTGTCTGCAAGAGTGCCTCAAACCTGTCGGCCGGAAACTCCTCCAGGGGGGATCGGTGCTGCATTCCCGCGTTGTTGACGAGAATATCGATCGCTCCGGTTGAAAGTTCAAAGTCGTCCACTGCTGTACGAACAGCTTCGTGATCCGTGACATCGAAGCAAAGGGCATGCACCTCTGCCTCGGGGCACAGGGCCGAGAGTTCGGCTTTCGCCTTGGCGACCTTGGCCTCGTCGCGCCCGTTCAGCACCACGCTGGCCCCCGCCCGCGCCAACCCGACGGCCAGTGCATAGCCGATCCCCTGAGACGACCCGGTGATCAACGCGCGCTTTCCGGCCAGCCCGAAGGTGTCCTTGAGAAAGTCATTCTGGGTGGTCATCGTTTCTTCCTTTTGGTTGTCGACATTCAAAATCCCCGTCATTATGTTAACGATAACTATTTTGGTCAAGGCGAAGATCGACAGATCTTTTGCACCAGACCATTCAGAAGGAGACTACCCGATGACCAAACCCGTTATCCTGCAAATGGGCGCATATCCTGAATGGGATGAAACGCCTCTGAACGCGGACTACGACGTTCTTCGATACTTCGAATCCTCCGATCCAGCAGGATTTCTGGCGGAACACGGCGCCAGGATTCGCGGCATTGCGACCCGGGGTGAGCTTGGCGCATCCGCCGATCTGATCGCCGCCTGCCCCAATCTGGAGATCGTCTCGATCTATGGCGTCGGGTATGACGCGGTGAACCTCGACGCCTGCCGCGCGCGGGGAATTCATGTCACCAACACACCCGACGTACTCTCGGGGGATGTGGCGGACTTCGCCGTGACAATGATGCTGGCGCAAACCCGCGGGATTGTCGCCGGTGATGCCTGGGTACGGCAAGGGGATTGGTCCGCAAAAGGCGGATTGCCGTTGCAGCGCCGTGCTTTTGGCCGCCGGGCCGGGGTGCTCGGGCTGGGCCGGATAGGATTTGAGGTCGCGAAACGCCTGTCGGGCTTCGGGATGCATATCAGCTATTCCGATGTTTCACCCAAGGACTATGCGCCCGATTGGACCTTCGTCGCATCCCCCGAAGACCTCGCAGAACAGTGCGACTTCCTCTTCGTCGCGGCCGCCGCCTCGGAGAAGACCCGGCATATCGTCAATGCCAAGGTGCTCCAGTCACTCGGGCCGGATGGGATGTTGATCAACGTCTCGCGCGCGTCAAACGTTGACGAAGACGCCCTGATCGCAGCGCTGACCGATGGCACGCTCGGCGCAGCGGCGCTTGACGTATTCGAAGGGGAGCCCGATCTTGATCCCCGCTTTCTGTCCGCTCCCAACCTCCTGCTCCAACCCCACCAGGCATCGGGCACCGTAGAGACCCGCAAGGCCATGGGAGAATTGATGCGCGCGAATTTGGCGGCACATTTCGGCGGCAACGCACCCCTTACTCCGGTCGTTTGAGGTAACCCTATGAAAGCGATAGTCATTCACGGCCCCAAGGACCTCCGCGTCGAGGAGTACGCCTCCATCGAAGGACCACGGCTTGGCTCTGGCGAGGTGCGCCTCAAGATTGCGGCAGGAGGGATCTGCGGATCTGATCTGCACTATTACAACCACGGCGGCTTCGGCACGGTCCGACTGCGCGAAGCAATGGTTCTGGGACATGAAGTATCTGGCCATGTGACAGAGATCGGTGAGGGCGTCAGTGGTTTGACCCTTGGCGATCTGGTGGCGGTGTCGCCGTCCCGTCCTTGTGGGCACTGCGCCTATTGCCACGACGGACTGCCAAATCATTGTGAGAATATGCGGTTCTATGGCTCTGCCATGCCGTTTCCGCATATTCAGGGCGCCTTTCGGCAAGAACTCATCGTGACGGCAACGCAATGCGCCCCCGCCAACGGTTTGACGCCCGGCGAAGCCGCCATGGCCGAGCCGCTCGCGGTCGCTCTGCATGCGGTAGGTCGTGCGGGCCCCCTTCTCGGGAAACGCGTTCTGGTCACCGGTTGCGGCCCCATCGGCCAACTCGCCATTGCCGCCGCACGACTGGCAGGAGCGGCAAGTGTCGTGGCGACGGACCTCTCCGATTTCACGCTGGAAATGGCCCGAAAAATGGGCGCGGATGAGGTGATCAACACGGGCGTAGATCCCGAAGCCCTTGCCGCCTATAGCGTCGGCAAAGGGCATTTTGACGTTCTGTTCGAATGCACTGGGGTCGCCCCCGCGTTGATTCCGGCAATCGACACGATGCGCCCGCGCGGCGTGATCCTGCAACTGGGTTTGGGGGCGGAAATGCCCCTTCCGATGACCAAGATCGCGGCAAAGGAACTCGATTTGCGCGGTTCGTTCAGGTTCCATTCCGAATTCGCGAATGGTGTATTGGCCATGCAGCAAAAGCGCATCGACGTTCGCCCCCTGATCACGCAAGAATTTGCTCTGGAGGATGCTGTAAAGGCGTTTGAGACGGCCTCTGATCGAAGCAAGGCGGTAAAGGCCCAGCTCCGGTTCACATGAGTATATTCGTTACCGATAACGAAACCGGAGGGCGGCTTTGTGCCGCCTCCGGCGTTGTCACCGCGATCATCCCGGCGGGTCGATAAATCCGCCGTCGTCGGTCACATTCTGGGGGCCGAACATGCTCCCTTGAACGTCAGCGCCTGCTTACTCAGTAAGTTGGCGCGCCAACTCAATCAGGTTTTTCTGAACCGCCACGGTCGCCTCCGACAGCGGCAGTTGCGCGGACCAACAGACCGCCATGTTGGTACGCATGTTGGGCTTGTGGATGGGACAAATGCGTGCCTCCGGGATTCTGCGCTGCACGGCCAGGGCCGCTGAAAGCGGTAGGATGGTGTCTCCCAGCCCCTCACTGATCGCATTCGACAAAACCGAAATGGATTCGGTCTGGGCGATCACTTGCGTGGTCATTCCCGCTCGGGCGAGGGTCGTATCAATGACCTGCCGCAATGTGTGAACCTTGCTCGGAAGAATGAGGGGCCGCGCCGCGACATCCGCGAACAGCAAGGCGCGGTCTTCTTCGAATTCTTCGCTGATGGTTACGAAGTGAAGTTCTTCGGTCGAGATCTTCTCAAACGAAAGGCTGGGAATGGCACCCGGATAGAAAATCAGCGCGACATCCATCTTCCCGGTCATGATGAGTTCGCTCATCGTGCCACCGCCGACGTTCTCATTCACATAGAGCATGACGCCCGGATAGCTTTCACGGAGCTTCTTGATGAGTTGCGCGGCCAGAAGAGCACCAAGGCCCAAGGGGGCGAGCCCCACGCGCACGACACCCCGAATGTCTTCGGACGCGGTCTGGATATCCAGTTCGGCCTCTTCCATCTGGCGCAAGATCATTTGCGAATGCCGATAAAGCGCCTTGCCGGCCTCTGTTGGCACGACCCCCCGCTTGGACCGAACCAGCAAGGGTTTACCGTAATGTGATTCGAGCGCCGCGACCTGCTGGCTCAGCGCGGGCTGCGCAATGTGGAGAATGGCCGAGGCGCGGGTGATGCTTCCGATGTCAATGATCTTGACGAACGAATGCAATTTTCTGATGTCCATGGCATTCTCTTCATATTCTTTTCATGTCGTTGAGACGAGTATCCACGCGGCGGCGACGTGATCCGTCGGGATTTTGGGTCGCCTGACATAAGATATTGCAATCACGTCAGAGCAAAGCGGTGTTTTCGCAAACGCCGCAATGGATTTACCTTCCCCTCATCAACAAGGATCAACATGGCCTTGCGCCCCGGGACCACGGCGGCAAAAGAGCCTACACTCGGGGAGTCTAGAATTGTCCATCTTTAAATCACTCGCTCTGGGGACTGCAACACTTGTCGCCACGGCCGGGTTTGCAGCAGCAGAAACCAACTTGCGCCTGTCCGATGTCCTTCCGGAAGGCAACTTCATGGTGGAAAACGCCCGCACGTTTGCCGACGCCGTTTCCGAGGCGACAGATGGCGAAGTTACGATCACCGTCAACGCCGCTGGATCGCTTGGCTTCAAGGGCCCCGACCAACTGGGCGCTGTGCGCGATGGGCTGGTGGATATGGCCGACATCAACATCAGCCAGCAAGTGGGCAGCAACCCGTTGTTCGGCGCGGAAGGTGTTCCGTTCCTCGTCAGCTCGATGGAAGACCTCAAAGCCTATCATGAGGTGCTGCGCCCTGAATTCGAAGCTTTGTTCGAGCAGCACAACCAAAAGCTTCTCTATATGGTGCCCTCCCCTGCGCAATACGTCTACCTGAAGGTTGAGGTAGACAGCATTGACGATTTCGAAGGCATCCCGGTCCGCGGCGCCGACAAGAACACCGTCGACATCATCAGCAGCATCGGCATGGACGGTGTTGTCATGCCATGGGGCGAATTGCTGCCCGCATTGGCCTCTGGCCGTGTTGATGGCGTTGCTACCTCCGCGACATCCGGGGTTGATGGCCGTTTCTGGGAGTTCCTCGATTACATCTATGCCACGAACCACACATGGGGATCGAATGCCGTAACGATCAACATGGACACGTGGAACAGCATTTCCGAGGAAGACCGCGCCGCGATCGAGAACGTGGCCGCCGAACTGGAGCCGAGCTTCTGGGAAGTGTCCCGCGAAAGCGACCTGCAGAGCATTCGCACCATGGAAGCCGAAGGCATGACGATGGTGCCGCTCTCAGACGAGTTGATGGACGAAATCGGCGCTCGCGCCAAAACCGTTCAGGATGCCTTCTTTGAGCGCGTCCCCGCGGCGAAGCCCATTGCGGACGCATTCATCCAATCCAAAACCGACGGCTGAGGTGAGCGATTTGTCCAACGGCTCCATCGACACCCTACCGGAACCACGCGGACCTGCTGCGGCTCTTCAGAGAGCCGCAGATGTCGTTTCGTTGTTCGGGGCGTGGGCAGCAGGACTTTGCATCGTAGGGCTGACACTTCTGGTTCTGACCGACATTCTGCTGGCGTTCTTCAGCAAATATCTCTCCTTCGTCCCTTCGGGGACCGGGGTTGGCTGGGAATACAGCGCCTACCTCATGGGGGCGGCGTTTCTGCTGGGATCGGGAATGACGCTTCGGGCCGGCCTGCAACTGCGGGTCGAATTGATCATGTCGTCTCGCCATGCGCTCCGGGTCCGCGTGTTGGAGATCTTCTCCGCCACGCTGGGCTCAATCGTGAGCGGTTCCATGACGATCTGGCTCCTTGAGTTCACCCTGCGCACCCATCGCTATGGCGAAGTCTCTCAGGAAAGCTTCACGCCCCTCTGGATCCCGCAAGCCGTCCTGACCCTCGGGGCCGGTGTGCTTGCATTCCAGATGATCGCACGCCTGATCAGCGCAATCGCAGGCCACCCGCTCAACGATCCAAAGCTCGGCGCCGCCAGCGCGATCGAGTAACCCGCAGCGACCCGATGTGGTTTAAACGCTACTAGAATCTAAGGAAAACAACACATGGGAGCAATTGTCTCCGGTCTCTTCGGGTTGCTGTTCGGGACTTTGGCCGCTGGCGCGTGGATTGGCATCGCCCTGTTGTCCACCGCCATCGGCCTGACGTTCCTCTTTACGTCCATTCCGATCGACCGCCTGTTTCCACAGTACATCTTCAACATCCTGACCACGCCCGATCTCGTGGCGCTTCCGCTGTTCATCCTGATGGGCGAATTCCTGTTCCGCACCAAGATCTCCGAAGCGCTCTTCTCGGGGCTTGCACCTTGGGCGGGCCTGCTGCCGGGGCGCCTTTTGCATGTGAACATCATTGGCTGTTCGATCTTTGCCGCGATCTCGGGTTCCTCCGCAGCGACCACGCAGGTGGTGGGCCGCATGACGCTCAAGGAACTGCTGTCACGCGGGTATTCTCCTGAACTCGCCATCGGCAGCCTTGCGGGCGCGGGCACACTGGGCTTTCTGATCCCGCCTTCGACGGTGATGATCATGTATGGCGTACTCGCCAATGAATCCGTTCTCCGGCTCTTTACCGCTGGCTTCCTTCCAGGGCTGTTGCTCGCGTCGACCTTTGGGGCCTACATCATGATCCGGAGCGCCATGAAGCCCAGCCTCATCCCTGAGGGTGAGCGCGCGCTGCGCCACATGCCTTTGCGTGCCCGTATCGAAGCGCTGCGCGATCTGGCCCCGGCGCTGTTCTTGATCCTTTGCGTGCTCGGCTCCATGTACGGCGGCATCGCCACCCCGTCCGAAGCTGCTGCGCTCGGCGTCGTCGGGGCTTTCTTCGTGGCGTTGCACCAACGGTGTCTGTCGCTTCGGGTGCTACGCGATATCGTCCTTGGCGCCGTGCAAACCTGTTCGGTCATGGGGATCATCATTCTGGGCGCCTCTGTGTTGGGTAATGTGACCTCTACGCTGGGCATCCCGGCGGCGGTCGCCAATTTCGTCACTGCGCTGGATCTGTCGCCGATCTTGCTGATCCTCGCACTGATCGGGCTCTACCTGATACTGGGAACGGCATTGGAGGGGTTCTCGATGATCGCCACCACCCTCCCGGTGGTTTTGCCCCTCGTCGAAGCGGCCGGTTTCGACAAGGTCTGGTTCGGAATCTTCATGGTGCTGGTTGTCGAAATGGCACAAATCACCCCGCCGGTGGCCTTCAACTTCGCGGTCATCCAAAACATCACCGGGCGCAGCACGGGCTATATCGCGCGGGTCACTTTCCCCTTTCTGGTCATCATGATCCTCTTCGTGATCCTGCTCGCAGTCTTTCCGCAGATCGTGACCATCTTGCCCGATATGCTCCTCGGCTGATCATCTCGCCGGAGATATGACACTCGGGGGAGAGCACTGTTTCTCCCCGCCTCATAGGCGCCCCATCCCGGGCGCCTATTTTCTATGTATCGTGACGGGCATCCCAAACCCGGAACGTCACGCCCCCGAAGTGGCCAAGCCCGTAGTTTCACGACGCCCTGAGGCATCCCATTCCGAAATAGAGTGCCGAGTGCGGAACTGGTCAGGGAACCGTTGCGTTCCCTAGCAAGACCCGAGGGTCTGTTCGCGGCGCCTTACATCGCGCGAAGTGTATACGTTCCAGCTCGAGGATGTTCGATATGCCAGACACCGGCAAACTGTACCCCACGACCGCAGACACCCAAAAATCGCCCGATAGCACGACCCATCCCGCCGAAGCGGGCAACGCCGGGGAGTTGCATCAGACCAACCCCGACGCGCCGGTAATGACAACCGCACAAGGGGTACCCGTTTCGGACGATCAGAACACCCTTCGCGGCGGCGAACGCGGCCCAGCGCTTATGGAAGACTTCCATTTTCGCGAGAAGATCTTTCATTTCGACCATGAGAGGATCCCCGAGCGGGTCGTTCATGCCCGAGGGTATGGTGCCCACGGCTATTTCGAATGTACCGAAGCGATCCCCGAGTTGACCCGCGCCGGACTTTTTCAGGAAGCGGGCAAGAAAACCCCTGCCTTCGTGCGGTTTTCCACCGTGGCGGGCAACAAGGGTTCCTTCGACGTGGCCCGCGATGTCCGCGGCTTCGCCGTCAAACTGTATACAGAAGAGGGCAACTGGGATCTGGTTGGCAACAACATCCCCGTTTTCTTTATCCAAGACCCGATCAAGTTTCCCGATCTCGTCCATTCTGTGAAGGCCGCCCCCGACCGCGGCTTTCCGCAAGCCCAATCCGCGCATGACAATTTCTGGGATTTCATATCCCTGATGCCCGAGTCGATGCACATGATCATGTGGACCATGTCTGACCGGGCGATCCCGCGGTCCTTCCGGTTCATGGAAGGTTTCGGTGTCCACACCTTCCGCTTCGTCAACGAGCGGGGCGAAAGCCACTTCGTGAAGTTCCATTGGAAGCCGAAGCTTGGCCTTCAATCCGTCGTTTGGGACGAAGCGGTCAAGATCAACGGTGCCGATCCCGATTTCCACCGCCGTGATCTGTGGGATGCGATCCGCGCCGGGGACTTCCCCGAGTGGGAGCTTGGTATTCAGGTCTTCGACGACGAGTTTGCCGACAAGTTCGATTTCGATGTGCTAGATGCCACCAAGCTGATCCCCGAAGAAGAATGCCCGATCCGCGTTGTGGGTCGTTTGGTGTTGGACCGCACGGTCGACAACTTCTTTGCCGAGACGGAGCAGGTTGCCTTCTGTACGCAGAACATCGTGCCGGGCATCGACTTCACCAACGACCCACTGCTTCAGGGGCGCAACTTTTCCTACCTTGATACCCAAACCAAGCGCTTGGGCGGGCCGAACTTCACCCATATCCCGATCAACGCACCGAAATGCCCCTTCCACCACTTCCAGCAGGATGGGCATATGGCGATGCACAATCCGACCGGACGGGCGAACTATGAGCCCAACAGTTGGTCGCAAGGCGGGCCCCGGCCCGATCCGGAGAAGGGGTTAAGAAGCTATGGCGAAGAGCTTGAAGGCACCAAGCGACGGCTGCGCCCGGAAAGCTTTGCCGATCACTACAGCCAGGCCCGGCAATTCTATCTCAGCCAGACCCCGATCGAACAGGATCACATTGCCAACGGCCTCACCTTCGAGCTTTCGAAATGCGTGGTCGAAGACATCCGCCTGCGCGTTCTGGGACACCTGCGGGTGATCGACGAGGATCTTGCCTCGAAGGTTGCCGATGGGCTGGGACATGACCTGCCTGAACCGGCCAAGCCCGCGCGCGAACCGGTAGACCTCAAGACCTCCGACAAACTGTCGATCCTCAAGAATGGTCCTGACAGCTTCAAGGGCCGTAAACTTGGCATTCTGGTCACCGATGGCATGGACAAGACGGTCTATGACGCACTGGTCAAAGCCGTGGAGGCCGAAGGCGGCATGGTCGAAGTGGTTGCCCCCAAGGTCGGCGGCGTCACCACATCGAGCGGCGAGAAGCTGAAGGCAAACCAGAAGATCGACGGTGGTCCTTCGGTTCTCTACGACGCGGTTGCGCTGGTGGTCAGCGAAGAGGGTGCCAAGCAATTGGCGGAGATGCTGCCCGGCAAGCAATTCGTCGCGGACGCCTTTGGCCACGGCAAATTCATTGCCAGCACCCCCGAAGCGGCCCCCTTGTTTGACGCCTCGGGCGTGAACGAGACGGACGACGGGATGATGACCCTGAAGGCTGCGAGCGACGCGCCAGCCTTCATCAAGGTGTGCCGCGCTGTCCGCTTTTGGGATCGGATGGCCTGAGCCAGACCTGACCGGTGAAACCAGGGCCCGCAGCCAAAAAGCTGCGGGCCTTGACGTGTCCGGCAGTGGCTCACCGAGAGAAGAGCCGTGCCCTAGCCTTGCCGCAAGACCTCTTAGCCTGCGGATACGATTCCCCGTATTGTCATGAATTTGTTACATTTTTCGGAGCTTTAATCCGCTTACACGTTAGTAAATCCTGCCAGCTTCACCCATAGGGGCGGGTGTCTGGATTAAAAAGCAGTCATCTTTGGTCTTGATGGCCAAAGAGAGCAACAAGAATTTGACCAACTGGTTCAACCCACGCATTCTGCGCGGAATCATAAGCACGACAGAGAGGCCACCATGACCAGAACCATCCTGCTGACCGGCACCCTGCTGGCAGGTCTGACAACAGTCGCGCAGGCGGATACGCTGCGCCTGCTGACATGGGGCGGATATGCGCCCGATGACGTGATCGAACTGTTCGAGGAACAGACCGGCCACACCGTCGAAGTCACCAAATCCAACAATGAGGAAATGATCGCAAAACTGCGTGCCACGGGCGGCGGGGGCTTTGACTTGGCACAGCCGAGCCAAGACCGCATCATGGGCCCGCAGATGGAATTCGGCATCTACAAGCCGATCGACGTCTCTAAACTGGATCAGGACCTGTTCATCCCCTCCATGCTGGACGCCACCATGGCAAACACCACCGTCAACGGCGACGTCTATGGCGTGCCGCATGTCTGGGGCACATCCGGTCTGGTCATGAACACCGCGGAGGCTGGCGACATCGTGAAGGATTACACCGACCTCTGCGACCCAGCGGTCGCTGGCAAGGTCTCCTACCGGTTGAAGCGCCCGACGCTGATCGGTTTTGCCTTTTCCATGGGTGAGGATCCTTTTGCTGCCTATGACGACGAGGCAAAGTACACCGAGATCATGGAGAAGGTCGAAGCCAAGTTGATCGAGTGCAAGGCCAACGTCAAAACCTATTGGGGCGGCGGCGATGAGTTGATGAACCTCGTACGCTCGGGTGAAGTCACGGCCTCCATGGCTTGGGATACCGGTGGCTGGAAGCTGAACGACGACAATTCGGACATCACCTTCGTGGCACCAGCCTCCGGAGCTCTAGGCTGGATCGACACCTTCGTTCTTCCCGCCAAGGGTCAGGCGGATGACGTCGCCTATGAGTGGATCAACTTTGTCATGCAGCCTGAGATCGCGGCCAAGATCACCGCAGCGGCCGGTAATTTCACGGCCTCAGCAGGCGCCGACGAGTTTGCCGAAGACGCGCTGAAGGCAAAGTATCAAGCCAGCTTCCCGCAAGAGGCCATCGACAACATCAAATGGTATCCGCCGGTTCCCGCAGGTCTGGAAATCATCGAAGGTGACGTACTGGACCGTGTTCAGGCCGCCAACTGAGACATTGATACATGCGGCATCCGATAACCGGGTGCCGCCCATAGAACGGACCCCGCATGGCACCTGATCTTGAATGCGTCGATCTTGTGAAGAAGTTCGGCGATACCACCGCCGTCGACAATGTGTCCTTTTCGGTTCCGCCGGGCAGCTTCTTCTCGATCCTCGGCCCATCAGGGTGTGGCAAGACGACGATCATGCGCATGATTGCGGGGTTTCTCGATCCCACCTCCGGGGATATTCGCATCAAGGGCAACTCGGTCCTCAACACGCCACCAAACAAACGCCCGGTCAACATGGTGTTTCAGCACCTTGCGCTGTTCCCGATGATGACGATTGCGGAAAACATCGGTTACGGTCTTCGGCGCAAGAAGATGCCTCAAGCCCAAATCGCCCGCAAGGTGGACGAGGCGCTTGACCGGATCGGCCTGCCGGGCATCGGTAGACGCAAGGTGAACGAGCTTTCGGGCGGCCAGAAACAGCGCGTCGCCATCGCGCGCTGCATGGTGCTGGAGCCCGATGTTCTGCTGCTGGACGAACCCTTGGGCGCACTGGATTTGAAATTGCGCGAACACATGAAAGTCGAGTTGAAAGCGCTTCAGGCGGCCTTTGACACGACCTTCGTCTATATCACGCACGATCAGTCGGAGGCGCTGGTCATGTCCGACCAGATCGCCGTGATGAATGCTGGCCGGTTCGAGCAGGTCGGGAACGGGCAGGATCTGTATTACCGCCCCGATACCCCCTTCGTAGCGGGGTTCATCGGCGATGCGAACCGCTGGACAGGCCGGATCGAGCGCGCCGAAGGCAAGGCGCTTCAACTGCGCACCAGCACTGGCCTCGCGATCCGCGCAACTGCCACGGATGCGCTGGCCGAAGGGGACATTGCTGAACTCTTCGTCCGCCCCGAGGCGATCCGTCTGGCGGGGAATTCCGGTGATCTCGGTGATTTCGAAAACCGCTTGCAGGGCACGGTCACCAGCATCTTGTTCAACGGCGCAGCCTCGCGCGTTCTGGTTCAGGATGAGGCGGGCGAGACCCTCGAAGTTACCCTGCCTCAATCCGGGGAATTTTCCTCTCTGCAACGGGGCGATAGGGTCCACATCGGCTGGGGTGCGGCACAGGCAAGTTGCTTCAAAGGAGCGGCCTGATGCGCGCTCAGGCGAGGATCGGGTTCATCCTGTTGTTGATGCCGCTGATCCTGTGGCTCGGCCTGCTGATCATCATTCCGCATATCGACATGTTCCTGATCTCAATACGGGAACGCATCAGTTTCGGTGTCTATGAAACCAGCCTCACGCATTACCAAAAGGCACTGACCGAACCTCTCTACCTGCGCACCTTCTGGCGCACTGCGGTCATGTCAGTTCTTGCCACCGTGATCACGTTGCTGATCGCTTTCCCGGTGGCCTACTACATCGCCAAGATGGCAAGGGGACGTCTGCAGCAGGTGCTCTTTCTGCTCTGCCTCATCCCGTTCTACGTCTCCGAACTGGTGCGCACCTTCGGGTGGATGATCCTGCTGCGGGAAACCGGAATTATCTCCCACCTGCTGCAATGGGCCGGTCTTGCCGATCAACCGGTTGAGATGCTCTATAACGACGCTGCGATGATGGTTGGCCTTGTCTACACGTCCATGCTGTTCATGGTGGTGCCTCTGGTCACAACGCTCGAGAGCCTCGACGATAGCGTGGTGGAGGCAGGCTATGACCTTGGCGGAACCGGTCTTTCGGTCCTGCGAGAGATTATCATCCCCCATGCCATGCCGGGTATCGTATCAGGCTGTATCGTGGTTTTCATGCTGTCGCTCGGAAACTACCTGACGCCGACCATGCTGGGCGGCAAGGACAGCCTGTGGTTCACTGAGATGATCTACAATCAGTTCATCGTCAGGTCCAATTGGGAATTGGGCGCGGCCTTTGGCTTCATGTTGCTCGTTTTGTCGTCCGTGATCGTCTGGGGCATGCTGCGCCTCACCGGACGCACGCTGCAAGAAACGTTGGGATAGACCATGATTCCCACCATTCCCCGCTCGCGCAGTTTTCGCCTGATCTACGGCACCTACGTGCTGCTGTTCTTTCTCTACCTTGTCCTGCCCTTGGCGGTGGTTGCCACCTTTGCTTTCAACAACAGCCAGTTTCCCTCCCTTCCTTGGGAAGGGTTTACGTGGAACTGGTTTTTCGGCGAAGAGCGCCCTCAGATCGGCGTGTTTCACGAACGCGGCATCCTGCGCGCCGTGGGCACATCGGCCTTTGTCGCGCTCTGCGTGGCGACGCTGTCGGTTTGCGTGGGCACCACAAACGCCTTTCTCTTCAATCGGTACGAGTTTCGAGGCAAGGGGCTGCTATACGTTCTGATGCTTCTACCCTTGGTAATCCCCGGAATCGTGTTGGGCATTTCTGTTCTCGTATTTTCCTCAACGCTGGCAAACGGTCTGTGGGACTTGGCGCAAATCGACCTGCAATTCCTGCGCCCCGGCCTTCTACTCGTCATCCTTGGACAGTTCAGCTTCATCACCACGATCGCGACCTTGGTAATCTCCGCTCGTTTGCAGAAGTTCGATCGCACTCTTGAAGAGGCGGCTCTGAACCTTGGCGCGACGCAACTCGTCGCAGTCCGCACAGTGACCCTGCCATTCCTTGCACCTGCGCTGATCGGAGCAATTGTCGTCGCTTTTCTCATGAGTTTTGAGAACTTCAACACGACGCTGATGCTTGTGGGTTCAGACGCCCCGCTGACCATCGCGATGTTCGACCGCCTGAAAGAAGGCTCTACCCCTTTGCTCAACGCAGTCTCCCTACTCCTGATGCTCGGCTCATCGCTGCTTGCGCTTGGACTGATCTTGTTCCAGCGGGGGCGCTGATCTCCCCTTCGTCTGCGGTTGCTTGACCGAAAGTTTAGGGTGGGCAAACGAGTGCTTGTTCCCCGCGCTTCAATTTCCCCCGGGAGGACACCTTGATGACCGGTACGACCGAGGGAGATCTTGTCGAATGCGCCCTTGAATGGTGAGCGAGACGCGAATTTCAGCGTCGCAGAAGCTTGGACGGCTGCCTCATGCACGAGGGCCGTCGAAAGCCTGAGCATACCGGCGTTGTTGCACAAAGGCGCCGCTATGGCGCAGACCTCAAAACCCTTGATAACGAGGACTGTGAGTGCGAGCGCGGAGAAGATGGCCTTCGTGGCTCAGCGTGTTGCCACCCGCCGCCAGTCCTTCAATCTACCAAACACGATCTCGATCTCGTTGCGGCGCTTGTATCGGCGTTTGTCATAACTGAACGTGGTTCTGCGCGGCTTCTGCTCGGGGAAAAATGCCTGTATCCCCTCGTCTTTCAACGCTTCTTGAAAACACGCCGCATCGTAGCCTTGGTTTCCAAGAAAGCCATCCAACGTTTGGCAAGCAACATACCAGGGCGGGTGAACCGATGTAATTGTTGACTTGCCCTACCATGCGAACAGGTTCAGGGGTCGGTCCTAACTGTCACAGATCGCGCCGCTTCGGGGTCATTCCGATCCTGGCCTTACCGATCAGACGGCCCCGCCCATCTTTTCAACACCCAAACTAGACGCTGCGCGGTGCGGTTTCAGGTAGGTCGCGCGATCATCACGATCTGGTTCTCGCCATGACCAGCGGCCAAACCCGCCAACATAGTGGCGAAAAACAGCTTCCGTGTCGTTTGTACGAACGTAGAAGCAGGCGTCGAGTCCACCAAAAAATTCTACCGGTCAGAGCATCTCCAGCAGCAGGAGGCCCGGTGACCGGAGCTGCATTTTCAGGTGCTTTTCTGTCGTGCCGCAACGGCAAATGAATAAAATACTCGCAAAATTGTTACAACCCGATGAGAGTAGACCCCATCCATACGCGGGGAATTGAACCATGGGTTTCTTCTGGAACGCGCCGAAGGGCGGAAAATCGCAAGCGGCCAAGTTCCGCCTGAACGACATCATCTTCGGTAGCCACCGTGGTGATGAAATCGACAGCGGGATGGGCTACGACACCGTCTTTGCCCTCGGCGGCGATGATATCGTGCGACTGGGAGAAAGCGGTCTTGTTTTTGGCGGCTGGGGCAATGACTTTATCTTTGGTGGTACCGGCTCGCTTCATGCGTTCGGAGGCTTTGGCAACGACACGATCTCTCTTGCGGATGGATTCAACCACATAGACGGTGGCCATGGCTTTGACACCGCTGTTATTGCCGGGTCGATCACCGAATATTCGTTCACCAGCCGCGGACGCAATACGACGATCCTCTCGTCGGACAGCGGCACAGATGTGCTGAAATCCATTGAGGCACTGCGTTTTGACGACTTCACCTATTATACCGATGGGCGGAACAACGAGGTGTTGGCGAGTGACGATGCGGTAGCCACAGCCGAAAATGACTTGCTCACGATCGCGGCAACCGCGCTTCTCGCAAACGACCGGGACTTTGACGGTGACGCACTATCCGTCACTGGGGTGGATGCGAACAGCACGGCAGGTGCCTCAGTAAGCTTTGACGGCACAAACGTCACCTACACGCCGGGCGCCCTATTCGACGGGTTGGCCGAGGGAGAGACCGCGACCGACAGCTTTACATACCAGGTCAGCGATGGCGAAGGCAGTATCGTCAGCGCCACGGTCACCGTAACGATTGAGGGCCGCAACGACGCGCCGGTTCTGGCAACTGCCGCCAACTACGACGTAGCGGAGAACTCCACAGCCGTTGTCGCCGCGCTGACCGCTTCCGATGCGGAAGGCGATGCGCTGACCTATTCGCTATCGGGCGCGGACGCAGGCTTCTTCACGATCGACGCAGCGACGGGCGCGCTCGATTTCGCCGTGGCACCGGATTTCGAGACGCCGCTTAATGCCGATGGCGACAATGTCTATGACCTGACCGTCACCGTCAGCGATGGCTCGGACAGTGACAGCCGCGACATCACGGTAAACGTCACCGATGTGCTAGAGATCAACGCCCGCATCAATGAATTGCACTACGACAATGTCGGCGGTGACACCGGCGAGTTTGTCGAGGTGCGCGTCGGCGCGGGGCAAGATGCCTCGGGGCTTGGCGTGGTCCTCTACAACGGTGCGAACGGCGCGCTCTACAATACCTTGGCTTTGCCTGCTGCCCCCACGTCGACCACGGGGGGGTATGATTATTACCTGATCGAATTGCCCTCCAACGGCTTGCAGAACGGCAGCCCGGACGGGCTGGCACTGGTACATGGCACGGACGTTCTGGAATTCCTGTCCTACGAGGGAACGCTGACGGCGACGGATGGCCCGGCAGCCGGCCTGACCTCGACAGATATTGGGGTGGCTGAAAGTGGATCGACCCTCGTTGGCGCATCGCTGGAGCGTGCCGAAGACGGTGACGCATGGTCTGTGGCCGAAACGGATACCCGCGGCCTGAACAACGATTACGAGCCGCCTTTCATGGGCCGTATCAACGAAGTGCACTACGACAATGCCGGCGGTGATATCGGCGAATTTGTCGAGGTGCGTGTTGCTGCGGGTACCGATGTATCGGGCACAACGGTCGAACTTTACAACGGTGCCAACGGATCGCTCTACAACACGCTCTCCTTGACCGGTTTGTTGGCCAGCACCTCCGGCGGGTTCGACTACTACCTCATCGAATTGCCTGCGAATGGTCTGCAAAACGGCAGTCCGGACGGGCTGGCGCTCATCAACGAGAGCAGCGTGGTGGAATTTCTGTCTTACGAAGGCACTTTCACCGCGACGGATGGCACGGCCGCGGGCCTGACCTCAACCGATATCGGTGTCGCCGAAAGTTCATCGACCGAAGTGGGGTTCTCCCTGCAACGGAACGAAGACGGCGACGATTGGCGCGAAGCTGATGCGGACACGCGCGGTATGGTGAACACTGCGGCTGCAGCTCTTTTCGTGGGCCGTATCAACGAATTGCACTACGATAACGCTGGCGGCGATATCGGTGAGTTTGTTGAAATCCGTGTTGCCGAAGGGACGACCGTGGCCGCCACCACGGTCGAGCTTTACAATGGGCTCAACGGGACAGTTTATAACACGCTATCCTTGCCGGGGGCTCCGTCCAGCACCTCGGGAGGGTATGATTACTATCTGATCGAGTTGCCGTCCAACGGCCTGCAGAATGGCTCGCCGGATGGTCTTGCCCTGATCAATGACGGTATCGTGGTCGAGTTCCTGTCCTACGAGGGCACGTTGACTGCGGCGGACGGCTCGGCCGCAGGCCTGACCTCAACCGATATCGGTGTACAGGAAACCGCTTCGACCATCATTGGCCATTCACTGCAAAGGGACGAGACGGGCGACAACTGGGCAGAACCGGCCGCTGAAACGCGCGGTGTTGCAAACGACGCCACCTCCGACGGTGATGCGATCCCCGCGCCTTACGCCTTTGATTTCGACACCGAGTTTACTGACGCCGACTGGCAGGCCATCTCGGTCGATGGCGACGCGGCCAACACTTGGTACGGTTCCACTTTTAGTGGCGATGGTTTTGCTGCCGTCAACGCCTTTGGTGACAGCGTTGCAGCAGACGACTGGTTGATCTCACCCGAGATTGATATCTCCGGCCTAACCAACCCAGTTGTCAGCTTCGCGAATACCAAGAACTTCGACGATACCGGTCTGGCCGATCCCGAAGTGACCTTTCTCTACTCCACGGACTACAGCGGCAGCGGGGATCCATCCACGGCGACATGGATCGAACTGCCATACAGCGCCTCAACCGGCAGCTACGCTGAGGCGTCCTCTGGAGAGATTGACCTCTCTGGCGTCCCCGCGGACGCGGTGCACTTTGCCTTTCGCTATCAATCCTCAGGCACGGACGGCGGCAGTAGCTCGCTGTGGCAAATCGACGACTTTTCAGTAGGGGAGGCGACAGATTCCCCTCCGCCGCCGACCGAGACCACGCTGATTTCGACCATTCAGGGAAGTGGCAGCGCGTCCTTCCTAGAAACTCAGATCGTGACAGTCGAGGCAATCGTCGTCGGTGACTTTCAGAACGGAAGCGCCGGTGTGGATGGCGATCTGGACGGCTTCTATCTGCAAGAGGAAGACGCTGATGCCGACGGCGATCTGATGACCTCCGAAGGCATATTCGTCTACGAAGCCGCGCTTTCACTGATGAACGTGCAGGCGGGTGACCTCGTACGGGTTACTGGCACCGTGGCGGAGTTCTTCAACGAAACGCAACTGACGTCGATCAGCGCAATCGAAGTGGTCAGTAGCGGAAATCAACTGCCCACGGCGGCGACGATCACCTTCCCCGTGGCCAATGTAACCGCGAATTCAGACGGCGCGCTGATAGCCGATCTTGAGGCTTACGAGGGGATGCTTGTCACAGTCTCGCAAGAGATGACGGTCAGTGACTTCTACACCTTGGGAAGATTTGGTGACATCGGGCTGAGCGCTCAGGGTCTGGTAGAGACGTTTACGCAGGCCAACACGCCGGATGTTGCAGGATTCAACGCCTTCATCGAGGAGCAGGTCAAGAACACGCTCATCATCGACGATGGTTCCACCATTCAGAACCCTTCGGTCATTCCGTTTGAAATTGCCGGGGAGCCGGGCCGTATCGCGGGCGAGTTTGACGCCGAAGATGGGCTGAGCGCGGGCGATACCGCCTCGGGCTTGACCGGCGTATTGCGCTATTCCCGTGCGTCGGGTGGTTCGGGCGACGAGATTTACCGTTTGAACCTGACACAGGATGCGGGCTTCGTGGACACCGCCCCGCGCGAGACCGATGCGCCGGATGTCGGGGGATCGCTGACCGTCGCTTCGTTCAACGTGCTGAATTTCTTCACCTCACTGGGCGATGAGGGCCTGACTTCCGGGCCAAGCGGGCTTGAGGTGCGCGGTGCCGGCAATGCTGAGGAATACAGCCGGCAACTGGACAAACTGGTTTCGGCAATCGGGGCGATGGACGCGGATGTGATCGGCCTGACGGAGCTTGAGAATGAAATCGGTGATCAGAACGGAGATGGTCAGTTTGCAATCGGTGCGCTGGTCGATGCATTGAACGCGGCTGACCCTGCTGCCAATTACCAATACGTCGATCCCGGCGTCGATTATGTGGGCAGCGACGCGATCATGGTTGGTATGATCTATGACGCGGACACGGTCCGGATCGCCCCCGGCACCACGGTCGAGATCCTGACCGATGCCGACCTCGCAGGGCTCGGCGTCGATCCGGGCAACCCCGTCTTCGAGGGTTCGGGTACCAGCCGCGTGCCATTGGCAGCCAGCTTTGAGGAGATTGCCAGCGGCGAGGTCTTTACAGTCGCCGTCAACCATCTGAAATCCAAGGGGTCGGTCAGTCCCTTCGGGGACAATGCAGGGATCGGTGACGGGACCGGCAACAACAACGAGGCCCGAACGCAGGCTGCCGCCGCGATCGACGCTTGGCTGGACAGTGATCCCACCGGCTCGGGGGACAGCGACGTTTTGATCATCGGCGATCTGAATGCTTATGCCAAAGAGGACCCGATCACCCTGCTGGAAAGCGAAGGCTATCAGAACATGGTCGAGGAGTTCCTGGGCGCGGATGAGTTCGAGCTCTCCTTCGGCTTTCCGGTCGATCTCGATCTGGCACCGCAGGCACAGACATTTGGCGCATTGGACCACGCGCTGGCCAGCGGCTCTCTTTCAGGCCAAGTCACCGGTGCGGCAGAATGGCGGATCAATGCGCTGGAAGCCGCAGTGCTGGACTACAATACCGACTTTGCTCCAGCGGATCAGGTGGCTGACCTCTATGGTATCGACCCGTACCGTTCTTCCGACCACGATCCGCTGCTGATCGGTCTGGATCTTGGCGGCGATTACTTGGCGTGACCTGATCCCCTGTAAGTGGGAGAGGTCCCAAAAACATGCAGCGGCGCATGAGCCGTTGCATGCCGCCCTTCTGGTGAGTGAAGATCTAGCCTTGAATCGGCTGCAACTCATTGGATCGGCGAAGAATTTATCGTGTGGGTTCTTATTTTCGACCGCGCGCTCAGACAATCGCCTCTTGGGTATGCCCGGTGTCGTTGCGGAATTCACCGCTGAGGCGTAGCTACCCCTTTCCCCTTTTTCGTCAGGCGATGCGGATGGTCTTGGCAGTTGCGAGGGCGTTGAAGCGGTTCATGAGCGCGATGCGGACGTGGATTTCAGCGCTTGGAGGCTCGTGCATCGATGCGTTTGCGTGCGTGGGATCCAGCCCAGCGCTTCCAGAAAACCCTACCGTAGGGCCGGGTGGCGCGCAGAGTGACTTTTTCGGGCCCGAGCGGCGGAACAGTCCTCTTGCAAAGATCGCCCGTTTTTACGGATCGGAATAATGTGGATAGCGTCGCGAGCAATGATGGCGCGTGTCACAGGCGCCGCCGGCAGTCACAGTGCCTATCTGCTCTGCCTCGGGCATTTGATTGAGTAGGTCAGGACGGCTCGGGCCATCACCGTCACGGCTGGGGGGGGTGAATTCCAAGGCGCGGATGTCTGGCGTGGCCCCATCCATCGCTTGATCCCGGTGCTGCCTAACAGCAGGTTTAGAGGTCCATCCGCACGGCGATACGGGATCTGCACGGCTGAGTTTTTCTGCCTACGGGTAAGAGTCTAAAAGTCTGGCATCCGCCAGTCCATCCTAGCCATCCATACCGTGCTAGCGACCATCCCGGCGGTCTGGGCGAAGCGGCAGCTTGAACAGCACTTTGATTGACAAGCGGAATGGGATGATGGCGTCGGACAAGACCGGCGGGAGTCCGACCCACCAGTCACGCGGCGCGTTCCAAGTCATGCCCTTGTCGATCCAGATACGCAGGGATCCTCGCTTGCGCAGCGCCGCGCTGTAATTGAAGCGGTTCGTTGTGCGGTAGCGGGCGGGATATCGTTTGGTCATGCACCGCATCCATGGCGGCAGACTTGTGAAACATCGGCCTGCCCGGTCGGTGTATTTTCGAAACCGGGACGTACCTCGGGCCGGTTAAATTTCCTTCGGCCGTTGCGCGTGTTCACTGTGCCATTCAGCAATAAAGTGTACGAAGTGCCGCGTCAGGCTTTCCCGGCGGGAGGTGT
The DNA here is from genome assembly GCF_900111875.1 of Poseidonocella pacifica. Lineage (GTDB taxonomy): Bacteria > Pseudomonadota > Alphaproteobacteria > Rhodobacterales > Rhodobacteraceae > Poseidonocella > Poseidonocella pacifica. Next base: position 20,501 of record NZ_FOJU01000005.1, on the reverse strand, counting down.
CCGGCCAGACGGCGAAGTAGCCCAGCGGTATCAGTCGCCAGTCAGGCAGCAGACGCACAAGGTTTCCCTCGGCTTCGCCGCGAGCGGCGAGGTGTTCCGGCACGACTGTGGCACCGAGGTTCTGACAAGTGAAATGATAGAGCGCGTCAATACTGTCGACCTCAAGTCGTGACTGCCCCAAGACCTTGGCAGTCTCGCCCTCCGGCCCATGCAGAGTGGTGTAGTCAGACCGGTGCTTGTACCGAAGCCAGTCCCAGTCCTCCAATTCGGAGGGTCTGCTTGGACGCGGGCGTGTGGCGGCATATCCGGTCCCCGCCACAAGCGCGCGCTCACTTTCACCCAGCTTTCGCGACATCATTGAGCTGTCGTCCAGCCATCCCGCGCGGATATTCACGTCGTACCCATCGTCCAGAAGATCCGTGCGCCCATCGGTGAAGGTCAACGAAACGGCGACCTGCGGGTGCCGCCGGACAAATTCCGCCATGGCCGTGGCCAGCTCCGAAGAGGACATGTAGGCTGGCATCGATACACGTAGCGCGCCCACCGGTTCCAGTGACAGGGCGTTGAGTTCGTTCAACCCGCTTTCCGCGCTGCGCAGCATCTCTGCCGCCCGGGCATAGAACATGCGCCCCTCGTTGGTCAGCGCGATCTTGCGCGTCGTTCGATACAGCAAGGTGACACCAAGGAAATTCTCAAGATCGGAGACCGTCTCGCTCACCCGTGACGGCGCAAGGCCGATAGCTTTTGCCGCGCCCCGAAAGGACCCTTCGTCGACGACCCGCGCAAAAATCGCCATGTGCCGTAGATACTCGATCATTGTTCCGCTCACCCGAACTATGACTTCCGAAATCGATGGATACCCGGATCAATGCGGCAGGGATAGATGTTCGTTGCAACAGAAGGAACACCGACATGAACGCGAGCACATATTTCAAAACGGAAAATGCCGAGCGGTATCTGGGCACGCTTTGCAAACATTTCGGACACAAGGTTCCAGTCACCCATGAAGCCGGGTGCGGTCGGATCGAATTGCCGTTTGGGCAATGCATGCTGCGGGCAGACGCTTCGGCCCTGAACCTGACTGCCACAGCCCCTGACAAAGCTCAGGTCGACAAAACGATCGAGGTGATTTCCAGCCACCTCGAACGCTTCGCCTTCCGCGAGAATCCGACCCTCGACTGGACCTATTCGGACAGCAGTGTCAGCAGCACTGCCGCCTGAACCACCAAAGTCAGCCTGTTCCCAAACCCAGTGTGCAGCCCTTCGGGCTTTACAGGGGTCCTCCTTTGTCCAATTGAAATGGATACCACCATGAAACTGAACCAACTTCTTGCATCGGCAGCACTCATCGCGACCCTGCCATTCAGCGCGCTGGCGGACAGCGCCGACGCCAAGGCCCTCGTCCTCCAAGCACTGGAAAAAACGTTGGTGGCGGGCGATGTGGATGCCGTCGATCAGTATTTCGCCCAAGACATCGTTCAGCATAACGAGATGTTCGCCAGCGGCATCGACACGCAGAAGGGCGTTGTTGCCTTCCTTGCGGGCAAAGGCACCTTCAAGGCAGACTACCTGCGCGTCATCGCCGACGACGACCTTGTCGCCGTGCACGCCCGCTATGAGGGCTTTGGCGAAACGCCGATGATCGCGTTCGATGTGTTCCGCGTTGAGGATGGCAAGATCGCAGAGCATTGGGACAACCTCATCCCCGAGCTTTCCGTGAACCCCTCGGGGCGGACCCAGATGGACGGCGCGACCGAGATCGCCGATCTAAACCAGACCGACGCCAACAAGGCCAAGGTGGAACAGTTCATTACCCGCGCGCTGATCAAGCACGAGCAGGTGGATTACACCCAGTACATCAACCCGGCGCATTACCATCAGCACAACCCGATGGTGGCCGACGGGCTGGACGGCTTTGGCGCCTTCATGGCCGAGATGTCCCAGAAAGGCATCACCATGGATTACACCGAGATCCACCAGGTGATCGGCGAGGGCAACTTCGTGCTGACCCTATCCGAGGGCGCGCTAGGGAATGAGCCGACGGCGTTCTACGACCTCTTCCGGCTCGAAGACGGGCTGATCGTCGAACACTGGGACGTCATCGCGCCGATGCCTGGCCCCGATGCCCCCCACAACGAAGCCGGCAAATTCTGACCACTTGCGCCCAAAAGCGCGCCAACCAAGGAGCATGAGACGTGTACCGCGGAGCCTTTTGACCACCACGCTTGGCGCGTCGCTCGCGACCATTCTCGCACAACACGCAGGAGCACAGGACATGAACGAGCAGACCCAAGCCAGCTTTGATACCGTCATGGCATTCATGGGCGCGATGGGATCGGGCGACATGGAAACCATGGGCAAGCTGATGGCCGATGACATGGTCTGGCACAACGAAGGCGACCCCTCCCTGCCCTGGATCGGCGGCGCGAGCGGCAAGAAGAACATCTTCGACTTCCTCGCCGTGTTTTCCCAGAACCTGCAAACCACCATGTGGGAAAACACCGACGCCTTCGCCTCGGGCGACACGGTAGCCGTCTTTGGCAGGATGAACGGCGTCACCCCCCATTCCGGCAAGGAAATCGGTGCGTTCTCTTTTGCCCTTCGCGCCAAGGTGCGGGATGGTCAGGTGGTGCTGTGGCACTGGTTCGAAGACAGCTTCGCCGTCAGCCAGGCGTATCACGGCTGATCCGCGCCCCCTGGCAGAGCCACCCGCGCCGGTGGCCCTGCCCAACCCGATCTGAGGACAGACCATGACCTATGCCGTTACCGCCGTGTCGGGCCAGCTTGGCCGGGCGATTGCCGAAACCCTTGTCGCGCTGCCGGGCGGCGTTCCCGTTGTCGGGCTGGCCCGCAGCCCGGGCAAGGTCGCCGATCTGGGCATCGATCTGCGCCCAGGCGATTATGAAAGGCCCGAACAGCTGCAAGCCTCGCTTACCGGGGTCGATGCGCTGGTGATCGTGTCCGGCATGGCCCCGCCGGACCAGCGCATCCAGCAGCACCGCAACGTGATCGACGCCGCACGCGCCGCCGGCGTGCAAAAGCTGGTCTACACCAGCATCATCGGCCCCGAAGAGGGAACGCGCTTTTCCCCCGTGGTGCAAAGCAACCGCCAGACCGAAGCGGACATCCGCGCCAGCGGGCTGGACTGGGCCATCGGGCGCAACGGCATCTATATCGAGCCGGATATCGACTATATCGACAGCTACAAGGCGCGCGGCGAAATCGCCAACAGTGCTGGACCTGGCAAATGCGGCTACACCACGCGGTCGGAACTGGCCCATGCCTATGCCGCGCTGCTGACCCGTGACGATCTGAACGGCGGCACCTTTGATCTCAACGGCAAGCCGATCACGCAAGCAGAACTGGCTGGGTATCTGAACCAAACCTTCGGCACTCAGCTGATCTATCGCGAAATGACGCCCGAGGACTTTGTCGCCGACCGCAGCGCCGAACTGGGCGATTTCATCGGCCCGATCATTGGCGGCATCTACGAGGGCATCCAGCAAGGCGCCTATGACCGGCCCGGCGATTTCGAGGCCGTCACCGGCCGCCCGCACCAACCGTGGGAGGCGCTTTTTTCCACCCTCCGCGCCTGACCCCCGACGGAAACGCTGCGCTGCGGCGTGAAACAATTCACCCATCCTCCGGCCACGCGGCCGATCTCCACAGGAAAGGCGGTAGGCATGCAGTTACGACTCTCTCCCTACTGGCTATGGGCGCTGCTGGCGCTGCCGGGCGTCGGCATCCTCGCAAGTATCCTTGGCGCGGCCGGCACTGAGGCCACCGTGGCAGCCATCCATGAGGCTCTGCACCCCACCGGGGAATTCGGCGCGCGCTTCATGATCATCGCCATGCTGGCCTCACCGCTGGCGCTGGTCTTGAAGGGCTGGCGCGGGCCGCGCTGGCTGAAGAAGAACCGCCGCTATTTCGGCATTGCGGCCTTTTTCTACGCGCTGGCGCATACGGTGCTGTACCTTGTCGATATTGGCACCGTTCAGAAGGTTCTGACTGATCTACCCAAGCTCTACATCTGGACCGGCTGGATCGCCTTCGTGATCTTTGTGCCGCTGGCTATCACCTCGTCGGATTACTTTGTCCGCAAGATGGGCCGCAAATGGAAGACCTTGCAACGCGCGACCTATGCTGCGGCGGTGCTGACCCTGTTGCACTGGGCGGCGCTGCACGATTGGGGTGGCCTTGGCCCCGCACTCATCCATTTCGTTCCACTCGGCCTGCTGGAGGCCTATCGCATGTGGTACTGGTACCTTCGCCCACGTCCACAGGTGGCGTGAGAACGTACGGCGTTCCGAATGTTCTGCGCGTCGAGAGCCGCTTCGCGGTTGGGTGGCCGTGCGATGCTGCTCCGAGAACTGGCAGCATCGGCGGCAGGGCGATTTACTGCTTCGGCCCGTTCGCGAGGGCCCCGCAGAAAGCCGGGAAGTGCGTTTTCACTGCAAGGGCGCGGTAAGATTGGATCGATAACCACAGCCGACCTTCAAATGGTAACGAGGTGGGAATTCTCTCTGCGTTGCCGCAAGTTGGATCCGAGCCCAAATTACTTGAGTTCTGCAATGAGGCGAATGACCTCTGTCAAACGAGAAGCACAGGAGCTTTTACGACTGTTTGGAGCCTGGAATTTCATGCTTTATGGATGAGAGGTTCATCTACAAGGATGTGAAAGAATCAAAATTCCAAGTCGCGAGGCACAGTGTATGGAAATCACGTTAGTGCGCCGAAATCTGGGCGGTAAACTTATGAAGTTCGTGCAAAAATCGGAATGAATTTTTTAAAAGAAGACTAGTTTATTGTTTGGCCAACAGGCCGCTGCCATTCAATTGAATGGTACCCCCTAAACGTGCGTCAAGAACCATCTGTATCTCAGATCGGCCATATTTGGTGCAGTGATTTAACGACGCCACTGAGAACAACGGCGCCTCAACCACCCATGCGCCCAAGCAGGTACAACTCAAGTTGTACGAGTGCATCATAGATTAACACCGCAAAAAGCCCGACGATCAATCCGCCCTGTAAGACATACGCGGTGTTGTTGGTCAAAAGACCGGCGATGATAACCTCTCCCAGAGTTCGGGCCGCAACCGTAGAGCCTATCGTAGCCGTGCCCAAGGCGATGACAATGGAGAGCCGGATGCCCGTCAGGGTCACCGGCAACGCCAGCGGTAGTTCGACCCGCATAAGGCATTGCCAGCGACTAAGGCCGATACCGCGTGCGGCCTCCATTGTGGCGCGAGGCAGATTGGTCAGCGCAGTGACGGCGTTCTCAAATATCGGCAGCAAGCCATACAGAAAAAGCGCCACCAACGTCGGTCCCGCGCCAAAACCCAAAGCAGGGACAGCAAGCGCAAGCACGGCGACGGGCGGGAAAGTCTGGCCCATATTCGTGATCGTGCGCGACAACGGTCGAAATGCAGCACCGGCCGGACGCGTCACGAGGATGGCAAGCGTCACAGCGACAATCGTCGCCGCAGCGGAGGCAAGTGCCACAATTGCAAGGTGGCTAACCGACAGGGACAACATTGATGCCCGCTGATAGATCACCGGGCCGCCTTCGGGTGCAAAAGGTGCAAATATCGGAACAAACCATTCGGGCCTCAGCACCAAAGCCAGCAGAAGCGCGATCAGCGCAGGGCGAAGGATCAGCCCTATTTTCATGCGTGTGCCCCGGCGCGTGCGCGAATGGCTTTGAGTGTCACACGCCCTACAACTTTACCCCCTCTGCTGGCGGGCAAGGCATCGCGCCCGGTCCATAGACAGGCCGAGAGGGCGTCGCGCAAGCTTGCGGTTTCTGGCATTGCTTCTCCCTCTGCTTCACCCGGCTCAATGATTTCGGACACTGAGATCAACGACAAAAGCCGCAGGGGCCGCTCGACATCTCCGACCATGTTTGCCACGAAGTCTGTCGCGGGACGGGCGATGATTTCGGCTGGGGGAGCATATTGTACCAGCTTTCCAGCGTCCATCACTGCTACGTGGTCCCCCAAACTGATAGCCTCTTCCATGTCATGGGTCACCAACATGATCGTCGATCCCAGCTTGCGCTGGATCTGCCGCAGGTCTGCCTGCGCGCGGGTCCGGATGATCGGGTCCAATGCACCGAAAGGTTCGTCCATCAGCAACAGATCAGGCCGAGGTGCCAGCGCGCGCGCTACACCGACACGCTGTTGTTGCCCACCGGACAGTTCGGCCGGAAAACGGTCGCGGAATTCTGCGGGGTCCATTGAAAATAGCGCGAGCAATTCGTCGACGCGCGCATTGATTTTGTCGCGGGACCATTTCAGCAATTCGGGAACCGCGCCGATATTGCGAGCTACCGTATGGTGCGGGAACAGTCCGTGGCCCTGAATGGCGTAGCCGATGCGCCGTCGCAGAAGATGCGGTTTTAACGATGAGGTGGATTTACCGTTGATCCGCACTTCGCCTGAGGTCGGTTCCTCAAGGCGGTTTATCATACGCAATAAAGTGGTTTTTCCAGACCCCGAGGTACCAACAATCACGGTGATTGATCCGGTCTCCACCGTCATGGATACGGCATCGACGGCGTTTACCGTGCCATAGGTTTTGGTGATGCGGTCTATCTCGATCATGCTGCTTCCTCGGGTGTTTGACGAGTGAGCTCGACCACAATATCCATCAATATCGCCGCCGCTAGGGCCAGCACAACCGTGGGTAATGCGCCCAACAGGATCAGATCGGTAGCGGTCTGGTTCAACCCCTGAAAGACGAATGTCCCGAACCCGCCGCCACCGATTAGCCCGGCAATGACGGCAAGGCCGATGTTCTGCACAAGCACGATGCGCAGACCGGTCAGGATGATCGGCAGACCAAGCGGCAACTCAATGCGCAACAGACGCTGGCCGCGCGTCATTCCCATGCCGCATGCGGCCTCCAGCGCGGCGGGCGGCGTAGAGGCGAGGCCAGCAACCGTGTTCCCTACGACAGGAAGCAGCGAATAGAGTAATAGGGCAAGAAATGCCGGGGCAAACCCAATCCCCGCGATGCCGATTGCTTGCGCGCCCGGAACGGTATTTCCGACCCACCCAAGGATTGGGATCATCAGCCCGAACATGGCAAGGGATGGAATGGTCTGCAAAAAACTGAGCACCGGCAGGGTTGCACTCCTTAGTGCCGCGCGGTGATGACACAGGATGCCAAGTGGAAAGCCGATCACCGCTGCCGCTGCAAGTGACCCGAAAGAAAGCCCCAGATGCCGCACAAATTCCGTAAAGAACGCGTCGCGACGACCGGAAAATTCTTGGAGGACCGACAAGTCGGACAGCAGGCCTGAGCGAAAAATAAAGACCAGTACAAAGAGAAATGCGACCAATATTATACCGCGCATAAACGGCCCCGGTTTCAGGGCGGCCAATGCATCAGCCATCAGCAGCATAAAAATGACCAGCAGGAACCAAAAGCCTGCCGCTGGTGAAACGCGTGCATACTCTCCGCCTTGAGACAGAAGAACGGGCGCACTCCGTGAGAGCAACCAGAGCAGCCCCGTCAGGCCAAGAACAGCTCCCAGAAAACGCAGGCGTGTCCGTCCTGCGACGAGGCCCATCGCCAAACCCATGGCCACCGCCGCCACACCGGGAGCGGTGATTTCAGGCCCTGCAATGCGCCATGCAACAATGCCATCACCCGCAACAATGCGATTGGCTGCAAGTGTCATGAAAGGGACCAGCAATGCGGCCAATCCCAGAACGGCAAAAAGCAATCCGGGCGGTGAAATGTGTGTGCGAATGCCCGTCATGCTCCGGGCTCTACGCAATCAATCCAGAAAACCCGTTTCAGTCAGGTATTGGCGCGCCACGTCTTCAGCAGGCTCTCCGCCGACTTGGATACGACCGTTCAACCGTTGCAGAGTCTGCATATCAAGACCGGCAAAGATCGGGTTCAGAATTTCCGGTATGGAGGGATACTCCGCCAAAACGTCAGCCCGCACGATTGGAGCAGGCTCATAAACTGGCTGCACGCCTTTATCGTCTTCCATCACCACAAGTCCGGTCGCGCCAACACCCCCGTCAGTGCCGTAAACCATGGCTGCGTTGACGCCCGAAGTGCCGCGTGCGGCGGCCTGGATTGTTGCGGCCGTGTCGCCACCGGACAGGATTACCGTTTGATCGGAAGTCAGGCTAAACCCGTAAGTGTCCTGCATTGCTGGCAGGACCGCGGGAGAAGAAACAAACTCTGTCGAGGCCGCAAGTTTGACGTCGCCGCCAGCCGCAACCCAAGCGCCAAAGTCAGACATCGTCACCAAGTCATTCTCCGCAGCAACGTCACCAGTCACCGCGATGGCCCAAGTGTTGTTCGCGGGCGCGGAATCAAGCCATGTGACGTTGTTCTGCTCACTATCCAGCTCCGCGGCGCGCGCATGAGCGGCGGCAGGATCCTTCCAGACGTCGCTGTCTGCTTCATTAAAGAAAAACGCCGCGTTGCCGGTATATTCGGGGTAAATATCAATTTGGTTGGACAGGAGCGCTTCGCGCACAATCTGCGTGCCGCCAAGCTGCAAGCGACGCACGACTGGCAGGTCTGCGTCTTCCAGTGCCAAAGCAATGATATTGCCCAGCAAACCGCCCTCGGTGTCGATTTTGGAAGAAACAGTAACATCGGCAGTAGCAGCGGTCGCCAACAGAGCGGAAAGGCTTACTGCCGAAACAAATTGGCTGAATTTCATGATTTACTGCTCCGATATAGCAGGGTTGTGGTTACGGCAAAACTACGTGTCGCTTTAGCGTAGCTCAAAAGGCATTGAAGCCAAGTCCTGTCTCATCTCACACTCTCCAGAGGTTACGACGAGCAGCAAGCGCGACGGAACAGCCCAAGCGGCGCGCCTGCCTAGCAGGTCGACATTTTCGAGCTGAACGCCGCCTGCTTTTACGAACTCGCCTTCGGCGCCTCGGCCTGAACAAAAGTGATCCGTGGTTATGAGGTCCGGGTCGGCAAATGGGCCTCGTGCCCCACGACGGGCCTTGGACCAGCCTTCGAGCTTTGTCTGCTCCCGTTGCGGCATCGTCCCAGTCTACCATCTCGTGCGCCGTCGTAGCGAAAGCCTGAAGCGAGTCCGAGTGTCCTTCCCGAAGAACTCTGCCACGGTCCGTACGTGCCATCGCTCGGCGCTCCCGCAGACGAAACGACCCTGACCATCAATGATCTTGACCCTCTCGACACTCACGACGTCCTGTTGCTGACAATCGACGCCAACACCGGAAACGCCCACGCCTACTCGGCTTCGTGAGGGGCAAACCGCTGTAGAGCAGCGTGAGCTAGGTCGTGGGTCAAGGAGTATGCCGTCGTCTCGCGCCCGAGCGGGGCGCCTTGACCGCAGTAGTGAGCGCTGAAATCCCGGTTCCCTATACGCTCGGCCGCGGCGCCTAGTGGATCTGTTGCAGAGAACCCATAGGGAAAAGCGGGGCGTCTTGAGATATCGGGCCGAGTTCGCGCGCCATCCGTTTGGCGAGCACGCGAGTCGGTCGCCCGGAAATCACATTGCAGACTGCGGTTTCGCCATTGGCGGCATCGGCCAGCGCCTGCCGGTAGAGCGGGCTGATGGTCGCCTCTTCGGTGAACAGGTACGCCGATCCGATCTGTACCGCACTCGCCCCCAGCGCGAAGGCAGCGACGATGCCGCGCGCATCTGAGATACCCCCCGCAGCGATGATCGGCAGATCGACCGCATCGGTACTCTGCGGCACCAGCGCCAGGGTTCCGGTCTGACTGCCGCGATTTTCGGTCAGGAACATGCCGCGGCGGCCTCCGGCCTCAAAGCCTTGGGCAATAATCGCGTCGCAACCATTCGCAGCCAACCATCACGCCTCGTCCACCGTTGTGGCCGCAGAGATAACCTTGCAGCCTGCGCCCTTGACCCAAGAAACCAGCGCGGGTTCGGGCAGGCCGAAGTGAAAGCTGACCACGGTTGGCGCGAAGGCCACGATGACCGCGCCGCGCGCCGCGTCAAACGGCTGGAGGGGGCCGGCGGACAGAGCATCAGGGGCGTCGAGCCCGAACTTTGCGCAAAAGTCCGACAGCTTGCCCAGCCAGGCGGCGTCGCGCGGGATCGTCCTTGGGCGCGGCGTGGGCGAAGAAGTTCACGTTCAGCGATTTGACGGTTTGTTCCCGCGCAGTCGTCAGAACACCGCGCAGGCCAAGGAACCAAGCCCGCCTGCCGCGCTGACGGAAAGCGCCATGTCAAGTCCGCCGGCGTCGGCCATTGGTGCCTGGATGATGGGATGGTCGATGGAGAACAGGTCGCGAAGACGCGTGTCGGGCCCCATGGGAAGCTCCTTTTCTGGCAGGTGTCGGATCGGCGGCTGTTGGGAGAACAGGAGTGTCACTTGTAGGGCGCACCCGTCCTCTCACAGAGTGCTTTCAGCCTTTGCAGACTGTCCTGCGGCCAGGTTGTCTTCTGGTCGTAGAATACATCGGCCGCAGGCGTTTCGTCCAAAATGATGTACCAAGGCAGATTGGAGGCGGAGTGAATGTGCACGCCGGGCGGCATGAGGGACGGGTCGTCCAGCGTGCCCACTCGCAAGAAGCGCTGATGTTCGCCCTGGTTGGTGATCAGGTAGTTGCTCCACAGCGCGACTTTGCACGACGCGCAGCGCGCGATGCGCTGTCCTCGATCGCTGGGCGTGTCGGTCACTTTCCTCGATCTCGCCCGGCAGCAGAATGACCCGGTCCGCTTCAATGAGCGCATTGATTGCGTTGGAACCGCCCGTCTGCCTCTGACAAATGAGGCAGTGGCAGGCTTGCACAATCATCGGCTCGGAGGTCACGCGGTAGCGCATCCGCCTTCGCAAAAGGTGGTATCATCCGTCATCGGGCTTCTCCCGCATTGCTGAGCGCATTGCCAGCCTGGCGCGTGGCCGGCTTCGTGGACAGACGGGTTGAAACCTGCTGGGGATCCCGAAGGGCCAGATACCAGATGTCCCATGCCAGCGCCTGATCGACGATGCCCTGGACGGTGCTGTCAGCGGCATCGGTCGTCACGTCGATGGCGATGCGGGTATCCAGCGGCGCCGCATTCCCCGCGCCCAGGCCGAACAGCGCGGCATCGTCGAAATCCATTTCGACCGAGACATCGACGGCCTCGAAACGGACGGACTGCCGCGCGGCGAGCATCTTGACGGCCATGGCGACGCAGGCGGCAATGGCGGCGCGGCCATGGAAGCCCGGTGAAAGACCGGCGCACTCGCCGCCCATCGCGCGGCCCATATCCAGCACCATTTCGAAACGGCCCTGTGTGACATGGCAGGCCAGACCTTCGCCGATGTGACCGTTGGTCCTTATCGTGCTTCGGGCCTTGCCCGGATCGGATTTCATGCGCGCGATCACGGCAGTCTGCGCGTCACGGATCTGCGCGTCGCGATCCATGCCCTGGGGGGATGCGGTCAAATGTCGGGTCATGTTGCTCTTCTTTCGGTTCAGGCCACTTGGCGGCCGGTGAATTGGACAAGGTGATCGGCAAGCGCGGCAGCATCGGCGCCGACGCCATCGATCAGCGATGACTTGCGGGTGCGCAGGAACGGAAGGCCCAGAACGTAGAGGCCCGGCGCAACGAGGCCGTCGCTGTGGACAAGCCGCCCCTTGCGGTCAAACACGGGCAGGTGAAGCCAACTGAAATCCGGCCGGAACCCGGTGGCCCAGATGACGGTAGATATCTGCTTGCGCATCAGGTCGAGCCGAAGCGTCGGGCTGGCGGGAACCTCGGTCGCGGGGAACCGTTCGGGCGGTGCCAGGCTATCGATTTCGGCCTCGTCCGCCCAGATGTCGAAGGTCGCCAGTGTCCTGTTCATTTTCAGATCGGACAACATGGCCGCATTGGCCAAACCTCCGGAGAACAGCGCCTCACCGTCACGTATGCCAGCAAGGCGGCCGACAACCTCGACGCCCGACCGCTGGAGCGCGTTGAGGTCGAGGAACTGCGCATCGGGATCGCCGACGAGTTGCAGCGACGGCACGGCGCGGGCGCGGGCAAGATCGTCGATCTCGCCGGTCGTGGTCGCGAGCAGCCCGGACTGCTCCATCCACCATTGGATGTCGCGCCCGCAATAATGCCTTGGCATGCGGATATGCTGACCTGCGGCAAGAGTGACCTCGTGCCCGGCCGCGCGGACCTCGGCGGCCAACTGGACCCCGGTAGCCGAGGCACCGACCACAAGAACGCTGCCGGCGCGCAGTTGTGACGGGTTGCGATAGTCCAGCGGGCTCAGTTGGTCGATGTGCCCGGGAAGCGCTGCGGCACAGGAGGGCACATGGGCGCGATTGCAGGCGCCGCTTGCCAGAACCAGATTGCGGCAGGCCCAGATGCCCTTGTCGGTTGTCACCCGGTATCCGTCCCCCAGGCTGGAAACTGATGTGACACTGGTCTGCGGCTCGACCGGGGCAGAGATTGCGGCGGCGTATCCATCAAGGAAGCCGACGATTCCGGCCATGTCCATGAAGCCATCCGGGTCGGACCCAGCATAGGTGCAGCCCGGCAGCCGGCTTTGCCAGTTCGGGGTCAGGAGCCGCAGGCTGTCCCAGCGTTCCGTCGCCCAGGAATTGGCGACCTTGCCGCGCTCGAGAAGCACATGCGGCACCGCGCGTTGTTGCAGGCAGTAGCTCATCGCCAGACCGGCCTGCCCGGCGCCGATGATGACCGTGTGAATGCGTCTCATGGGATGGTTCCTCGTCTGAACACCCAGCGTTTTTTGCAAATCGTTGCGATTACGGGTACTTGTCGGTGTTCACTCGGCCGAACCGTTGGCTCGGCCGAGTGACTGGGAGGTGTTACGCGACGGTGACGGCGACGTTGGTCGGGTTGGTCACGATGTCAAACACGGCGGAGCGCTTCTGCGACTGGGCAACCAGCGCGCGGATGTCTTCGTCGCTTGCATCGGCGTCGATCTCGAAAGATACGCGGATCGCCGAGAAGCCATTGCGGATTTCGGGATCCATGCCGAGGATGCCCTGAACATCAATGTCGCCTTCGACGGTGGCGCGAACCGAATGCAGCTGGATGCCGCGATGCTGGGCAACAGCCGCCACGCCGCCGGTCAGGCAACTGGCGAGCGCCGCCAGCACGATCTCGGTCGGGGTCGGAGCGCGGTCTGCCGCGGCAAAGACTTCCGGGTGATCGGATTCGATCGAGAACGTTCGCTTGCGCTCATGCTCTTGGCCGAGACCGAAATAGCCGCTGATCGAGTTGCGGTTATAGGTGCCCTCGATCCAGTCGCAGGTGCTCTTGAAGGTGAATTGCGCTGCGACAGGGGTTTCGGCAAACGCGCCGCGCGCGCCGATGAGGGCTTCGGTGTTGACGCCATTGTTGGCGGGGGTTGTGGATACGTAGGTCATTTCATTTCCTTTGGGTTGATTGGTTGGTTGAGTTCGAGGTTGTGGAATCGCGGGTAAGCGATCCCGGGTTTTGGTGCTGGCCCGGGCGGGCAACAGCAGGTGGGTCGGGTGCAGGTGCCGGCGCGTGTTGGCCGGATGGTGCATCCCACCGCCTGGCAGGTCTGGCGTGCAGGCGGGTTCGCGCCGCGGACGGCGGAATGGGGTGAATGGCGTGGCGAGCCTTGGGGCCTCGTTCGCCGTGCGGTCAACTCGGCGCCCGAGCGGTGATCAGCCAGGACGAGCTGTCCATCCAAAGGCCGCCTTCACGCGCCTCGACGTCTTCGAACAGCTCCGACAGAGCGATCACGATCTCGGCGCGGCGGGCGACACCCTGTGCACCGGCCTCGCGGTAGGTTTCCCCTGCCGGACCGACCGCAAGCTGGAAATTCACGGCGTCCTCGATATCGCGGCCGACCTGCACCTTGGCGTCGATCCGCTGGAACGCGATGTCGGTGAACCCGGCGGCCTTCATTTGAGCGCATGTCGTCTCTTCGTCCGCCATGGAGAACGGGCCGGGACCGCAGGTCCGCGCATCGGCACCTGGCGCGGGCAGATACCGGCGCACGACGTCTCGGGCCGCGATCAGCCAGGGATTGTCCTCGCGCCGGCGCCAGACGATATGCGCCATCCGACCGCCGGGCTTGAGAGAGCAACGCATGCTGCGCAATCCGGCCACCGGGTTTGAAAAGAACATCGTGCCAAAGCGCGAAAAGACGAAGTCGTACTGGGCGTCGCCCAAGTTTCGTTCGGCATCGCCGGTCTGGAACCGGACATTAGGCGCGAACCCGCGTTCCGGCCGGTTGCGGGCGATATCGAGGAAGGCATCGCAACAGTCGACGCCTACCACTCTCCCTTCTGGCCCGACGCGATTGGCCATCGCGATGGCGGTGTCGCCAAAGCCGCATCCGACATCCAGAACGTGGTCGCCGCGCGCGATCTCCAGCATCGGCATCACTGTCTCGCTGTGGCGCGACAACCCGCCTTCGAGCACGTGGCGATACTTGACGAATTTGGGGGCCAGCGTGTCGTTCCAGAATTCGACGAGCGGCGAGGCCGGCAGGATTTCGGGATCCTGTGTGGTGAATTCGTTTTGAAAAGTCATTTTCGTTTCTCCGGTAAAGGTCGCCTTGGGAATCGGCGAATTCGGTGTGGTTTCAGCCGCGCCAGTTGGCGGGTGCATCCCAGAAAGATCCGGCGGTTTTGTATCCTGCCTCCGCCGGGCTGATGCCGATATCGGACAGCTGGCGCGGAGTGAGATGGGAGAGGGCCAGCCTCTGACGGCGGAGTTCGAGAAGGCCCCGGGGATTGGTCCGCTTGACCGAACCGTCCTGTCGGAACCCTGATATTGCTTTGCTAAACATTGTTTTCTCTTCGGTTTTTCCTGGCGACGGGGTGTCCGTTCGCCGATGACCAAAGGAATAGATGAGCCAGGGCGGGCGAAATACTTCACCGCCAGAAGCAACCCGCTACAAAAAACGAAGGAATCTGCTACAATATGTGAAGTTCGCCACTGCCAAGGTGACGAGGAGGAGTGCTTATGAACTACAATCAGTTCTGCCCAATCGCGAAAGCCGCCGAGATCCTTGGCGAACGCTGGACCATTCTGATCTTGCGCGAAGTCCTGATGGGCGGGAGACGGTTCAGCACGCTACAACGCGGGCTGGGAGATATCTCACCGGCCCTTCTGACCAAGCGACTGAAGCAACTCGAAGAGCAGAACATGGTGATCCGTCGGCGCATCCCCGGTCAGAAAGGCTACGAATATTTTCCGACCGAGGCGTGTGAATCCCTGTTGCCGGTTCTGTTCGCACTTGGCGAATGGGGGATCATCTGGGCCAAGAACACGATCCTGGACCAGGATTTTGACGTCGAATTCCTAATGCTCTACCTTGAGCGCAGCATCGACCGCAAAAAGATCAAGGGGCAGGAAACGATCATCAAGTTCCGCTTCTCGGATCTGGAGGAACAACGTGACTGGTGGTTGGTCGTCAGCCCGGAAAAGTCAGAGGTTTGCATCAAGGATCCGGGCAAGGACATCAACGTCTATTTCAATTGCACGGTCCAGACCCTGTCGGACATCTGGATGGGCGACCGGACCTACCGCGATGCCATCAAGAACGGCGATCTGATAATGGATGGAGATCCAAGCCTGACCCGCACCGTAACGTCTTGGCTAAGACCGGGCGTATTCGCCAATTCGCCCCGCGATGTCGTGCACGGCGAAAGCCCAAGCCTTGGAGCTTTGTGACTGCCGTCAATTGAATCTCTCCTTACCGAGAGCGGTACGTTGATTTGCGCCTGCTTTTGGAGGCGCGAACGTTTCACAGTTGCCCACGAACTTGGCCACTACATGTTGCACCGCCCTAAGCTGGGTCAGGTCGACTACCCCAACGGACAGCTGAGCTGAAGCAGCGACTTCCAATGCCTGCTGCTCCAGTCGAATGCTTGGAAAGCAGCTGAAAAGCAGCGCGAAGAGGAGGCGGATACATTCGCGTCCTATCTTCTGATGCCTCTCGATGATTATCGCATTCAGGTCGGCGGGCTGGAAATGACCCGCAGCTTACTGGACCACATTACCGACCGGCATGGCGTATCGCTCCTCGCTGCTGTGAGGAAGTGGAACGAGTTTACTGATCGAGGCGCGGCGATGGTAGGCTCCAGACTCATTGTTCTATAGCCAGATCAAGACGGTTGCAGCGAGCGCGATGGCGGAGAGGAAAACCGATGGGCTTTTGTCATAGCGGGTGGCGACGCGACGCCAGTTCTTCAGGCGTCCGATCGTGATCTCGATCCGGTTACGTCGTTTGTAGCGGCGCTTGTCGTATCGGATGGGTTTGTCGCGTGGCTTTCGTCCAGGGATGCAGGGCTTTATCCCCTTGTCTACAAGGGCTTCACGGAACCAGCCCGCGTCGTATCCGCGACCTCCCAGCAGCCAATCGGCCGGTGGCTGGCTGTTCACCATAGCTCTGGCATCGGTGTGATCACTGACCTGACCGGCCGTTATGAAGATCCGGATCGGGTGTCCGATACTGTCGGCAACGGCATGCAGTTTCGTGTTCATGCCGCCCTTAGTTCGCCCAATCAACCGACCTTTCTTGTCGCTGGCCCCCTTTTTTCGACCGCAGGCTGGAGGCCGTACGGTGCGCCTTCAGGGACAGCCAGCTTCCGGCACGTGCCGGTATCACCCTCGATGGAGAGGCGCAGTCGCCCGAACTGACTTCAGCGATCGACGACCACAACCGCACCCTCGCGACCGTCATCGCTTGCGCACGAGCCGAGGCGGAAGCGCCGCTCCTGCATCGCATCGAGGTGTTGGAAAAAGCGCTGGCGCGAGAGAGCGTCGAGCGTCGGAATCTCGACCGCCTGGTCGATGACCTTGAAGCTGAGCTCGCCTCACGCGACGCGAGGCTCGCTGGCGCCCAAGCAGGAACCACAGGGCCCCGACTGATCATGCCGGGGCAGTGATGGATCACTGCTCCCCCAGAGCGTCAGTCCGGCCGGAGCGCCTATGGCACCACCTCCCGCCGGCGTTCCAATGTTGGCTACGAGGTTCATGTCCGCCGCCGGGCAGACTACCTCTCGGCGGGACTGAACGAGCCGACGCGCTTCGTCGGCGCCCGGCGGCTACTCGTGCCGCTGAAGCACAGCGGCTTCTCCATGTGCCGGGCCACCGGCTCGGCGGTGCTCGGTCGCCTCGGCGGGTCCGCCCTCGCGGCGATGAACGCGGTGCGCGGCCGCATCCACGCGGAGCGCGACATCGCGACAGAACGCCGGGCCGAGCGCCGTTCCCGCGCAGCTGTGGGCCGGGGGCGCAGCTTTACAGTCGAACGGCGTGCGCCGCGTTGCCTCGCCGTCGCAGGAAAGGCGGTGCAGCAATGACTGCGCTCCCGCCGAAGACTCTCGTCGAGCATCAGGTCGATCTCGTTCGCGTCGTCATCGAGCGACGGGCTGGCATGCCCCGGCATCTCACAGAACGGGTGATGCCGCATCTCGGCGCCGGCGCGCGGGCAATGGTCCGTGAGACCATTGAGCACCTCGACGACGAGACCGACATCGACGAGGCCCTCGCCGACTACCTCGATATCGCCATCGTCGAGATCCGTGGCGAGATCGCCGCCGGGACGACCGAGGAGAAGATCCAGATCCCGCCAGAGCGGCTGATCGGCTGCACCGAGGCCTTCGACCGGCACCGGCGGCTCTCGCAGGCTGCGGAGGCGCTTCAGGAAGCCCTGCCGCCGCTGGTGGAGCTGTATCACGCTGTCCGGAGGGCAATCGACTTCGCCGAGGCGATCAAGATGAGCATCCACATGATCAACCCGGACTGATACGATGGCGCCCGCCCGGGCGCCATCCCTTGAGGGGCCGAGAGGCCCCGGCGCCGGGACTGGATCGCCCGGCGTTCGGCGCGCCGGCGATGATCACCACTCCTTCGCTGCTACGAAGCTGCCGGCGCGCCATCCCACCATATCGAGGAGCCTCAATGAGACGATCGCTTTGTCGCCTGCGCCTATGCGTGCGCAGGCACCCTACCCTGTTCGTGCGCGCGGCAATGATCGTGCTGCTGCTTGTGCACGCTGCCCTGCTGTTCAAGTGAGATGGACGCGCCCGCGGGAAACACCCCGCGGACGCTGTTGGCCATGTTCCGTGCGACGGCCCGGATTGGGCGTCCACCGTGTCGGTTGTGTGCGTGCCCGAACAGGAAAGGACGCCGCCGATGCCCCTCGACAGACTGATCGACCTTCTCGCAGAAGCCGCGGTCCGCAAACTCTCGCAGCAGCGGGAACAGCAGGACGCGACACCTGACGCGATACCCCGAACCTACAGAAGATCGCCGCGCTGGACAGAACGATTTCTCAAGCTTTTGAAGCATCCCCTGCCCGCAACGGCCCCTGCCCCGTAAAGAGGTTTCCATGACTACACAAACCACCCCGACTTCCCCGCCCAAGGCTGTGATCTACGCGCGCTCGGCTATCCGCAATGACGCCGCGATTGCCGACCAGCGCGCCAAATGCACTGCCTACGCCGTCGCCAAAGGCTATAGCATCGAAGGCATCTTCAACGATAACGGGGTCACTGGCGTGGGAGAGGATCGTCCGGGCCTTCGCGGGCTGCTCTGGCGCCTGCGCGAGCGACAGGCCACCATCGTCATTGCGACAGAGCCGTCCCGCCTGTTTCGGGATGCGCAGATGCTCGCGGGCTTCAAGGCATCGTGCGCGGCGTTGGGGGCCGACATTTCCTATGCCTGCCGGACTGGCTCGGTGGAGGACCTGATGCCGCGACCCAGCGAGAAGAACATCGCCAAGCGTCAACGCCGATCCGACAGGGGGACGACGGTATGAGCCAGTATACGACGACCGAAGCGCCCCGCCGCGTCGCACTTTACGCACGCTACTCGACGGACATGCAGAACCCGATGTCGGTCGAGGATCAGTTCCGCCAGGCAGAGCGCTACGCCCGGCAGCAGGGCTGGACGATCGTCGAGCGCTTCTCGGACAGCGCGGTCAGCGGCACGGCGGGCCGGACCCGGCCCGACTTCATGCGCCTGTCGGACGCGCTCCACCGAGGGGGGTTCGACATCGTCCTCGCAGAGTCCCTCGACCGGATTTCTCGCGACCAGGAGCACTTGGCGGGCTTCTACAAGGCCGCGAAAACCGCGCGTGTCGAGATCCACACAATCGGGCGCGGCAAGGTGGATGCGCTCACACTGGGACTCTCGTCAATGATGAGCGCCATATTCCTCGAGGAGCTCTCGGACAAGGTGCGCCGCGGCATCGAGGGCAAGGTGCTGAGGGGCCTGAGCGGCGGCGGCCGCATCTATGGATATCGCCCCGGCACTGACGAGCGCGGTGCTCCGGTGAAGGGCACCCTGGCCATCGACGAGATCGAAGCCGCGGTCGTGCGGAGCATCTTCCACGACTACGCTGCCGGTGTCTCGCCCATCAAGATCGCCAGCCGCCTCAACGAGGAGGGCCTCCCCTCCCCGTCCGTGGGGTCGAAGCGCAAGTCGTCGGGCCATTGGAAGCAAAACACGATCAACGGCAACCGCGAGCGCGGCACCGGTATTCTCAACAACGAGCTCTATGTCGGGCGCCGTATCTGGAACCGCCTGTCCTACACGAAGCACCACCAGACTGAGAAAAAGCGCTCGAGGCTGAACCCGGAGAGCGACTGGCATATCGTCGAGGTGCCGGAGCTGAGGATCGTCAGTCAGGAGCTCTGGGACGCCGTGAAGGCGCGCCAGGCGGCGCAGACGAAGCGGGGATTGAAGATGGCCGCAACTGACCGGAACAAGCTTTCGTCGGGCCAGGCCCTGCGCCGTCGCAAGTATCTGCTGTCTGGGCTCCTGCACTGCGGGCTCTGTGGCGGACGGATGACCGTCGCCGGGGCTGGCAAATACAAAACCTACTACTGCGCCGACGCCAAGGAGAAGGGCCCCAGCGTTTGCATCGGGTTCCGGGGCCTGCGGGAGAGCGTGGCCCTACCTCTGGTGCTGTCGGGCTTGCGGGACGACCTGCTGAAGCCGGAGGCCTACGCACGGTTCCGGGATCGCGTTCACCACCAGTTGCAGGCGGCCCAAGGCGCCGCGGAGGACACGCTGCGCCTTCACGATGCGCGGGTGCGGCAGCTGGAGATGGAGCAACGCAATCTGATCGCCCTCGCGAAGCAGGGTCTGGCGTCGGACTCGATCGTCGCCGAGTCGAGAAAGATCGATGCAACCCTCGCGCGCCTCGCGGCCACCCGCGACGAGATCGTCCCGCCCGATATCGAGTTGCCCGAGGACCTGCCGGAGCTCTACCGGGACTTCGTGGACAATCTTGCCACCAGACTGACCGAGGCGAGCATCGTCAGCAGAGCCGCGGACGAGCTGCATGAACTAATGGATCGGATCGTCGTCAACTGGGATGACAAGGCGCAAGGCCACTCGCTGACAATCGAGGGCAACTTGTTGGAGATGCTACGCAAATCGGCGCCGAGGGAACTCGACGCCGTTCGTGGTGATGCAATTTTCGCTGAAGTTGGTTGCGGGAGTAGGATTTGAACCTACGACCTTCAGGTTATGAGCCTGACGAGCTACCGGACTGCTCCATCCCGCGCCAATTGGCCCTGCGGAT
>NZ_FOJU01000003.1 GCF_900111875.1 Poseidonocella pacifica | reverse complement strand
CCGGCAGCGCCAGCGGCGCGCCCTGGTGCGTGTCGTCCCCCACGATGACCGCTCGGAGCTGGCGCAGCGCGGGCAGGCGCGCTCCGCCGCGGCTGTGTCGATCTCCCCCACCGTTTCCGCGCGCCTTCATGCCGTCGCCTACGCGGCTTCGGCCTCAGCGATCTTCCGGGGAGGCAAGGTGGCAATCGCCGACAAGAGGGCGTCGATGACGAACCGAGGGGTGTAGTGCATGCTGTGGGATATCCGTCTGTGCGCGGAGAGACAATCTTGGCCGATTACGGCAAAAACGAAGCAACACCAACACGATTTTCAGACATAGCCAGCGCGGTTTGTTGTGGATCAAGAACTCCTTTTTTGGCTCAATTCAATCCTCGGGGCCTCCGATAAATTCGACTATGCCTATTTCCTGATATCGCGGAATACGCTGACGAAGAGCCTACCGCTTATCGCGCTATTCTGGCTTTTCTGGTTTCTCGGGCGGGAACAGGGATATCCTTACCGCGCTCGTGTTTTGGCGAGCGGGCTTGTGGGGATCATCGCGATCGCATTGGGGCGCGTGTTGGCTGTGACGCTTCCGTTCCGGCTGCGTCCAATTCACGATCCCGAAGTGAGTTCACTGTTGGAAGGGCCTGTTCCGCGCGGGTCCCTCGACGGATGGAGTTCACTGCCAAGCGACCACGCCGTCATGTTCGCGGCGCTTTGTCTGTGCATCTTCATGATGCATCGCGGTGTGGGGATCGTGATAGGTATCTACTGTTTTCTGGTCGTTCTGATGCCGCGGATCGTCTACGGGCTGCACTGGCCATCGGATATCCTCGCGGGAATTCTGTTTGGAATGGGTGCCGCGGCTTTGCTGCTGCTACCGATCGCGCGATTGCTAGAGCGCTCTGGCGCGCTTGAATTTCTGGAGCGACGGGAGCCGATCCTCTATCCGCTGATGTTTTTGCTGAGCTTCCAGATGGCGACAATGTTCGACACCGCCCGGCAGCTTTTGGAGTTGGCTGCACGGGCGGTCTCTTATGCATTGGGGGTCAGCGCCTGACGAGTTTCTCATACCCTTCGGCGATTTCGCGGGTCAGCGCGCCAACCTCGAAATTGTAGTCGCCGATTTGCCCAACTGGGGTAACTTCGGCGGCTGTTCCGGTCAGCCAGCATTGCTCGAAGCCTTCCAACTCTTCGGGCATGATATGGCGCTCATGGACCTTGACCTGACGTTCTTTGAGCATTCCGATCACCGTCTGGCGCGTGAGCCCATTGAGGAAGCAATCCGGCGTCGGCGTATGAACTTCGCCATCCTTGACGAAGAACATGTTGGCGCCGGTCGCCTCTGCCACGTAGCCGCGATAATCGAACATCAGCGCGTCTGAGCATCCCTTCGCCTCGGCGGCATGCTTGGACATGGTGCAGATCATATAGAGACCCGCAGCCTTCGCCTGGCTCGGCGCGGTCTCGGGGGAGGGGCGTTTCCACTTCGAGATATCGAGCTTGGCGCCGCGCATCTTGGCGTCCCCGTAATATGCGCCCCATTCCCATGCGGCGATTGCCAACCTGACGGGATTTCGCGCTGACGCGACACCCATGTCTTCTCCGACGCCGCGCCAAGCGACCGCGCGAACATAGGCGTCGGTTAGCCCGTTGGCTTCGAGCACGGCTTTCTTGGCGGTTTCGATCTCATCGACGCTCCACGGAATCTCGAAGTCGATCAGGTCCGCAGAGGTATGAAGCCGTTCGGAATGCTTGCGGCCAAGAAAGATGTTGCCGTTGTAGGCACGCTCTCCCTCAAACACCGAAGAGGCATAGTGCAGCGCGTGGGTGAGGATGTGAACATTGGCATTGCGCCAGTCGATCAACTGTCCATCCATCCATATCTTGCCGTCGCGGTCGTCGTAAGATCCAGCCATCGGAAACTCCGTCTTTTCGTTTATTGCGCAATAAATGGCCGAAACGGTCACAATGTTGCTCAAAATCTGGGATTCGCTAGCAGTTGCAACTTGGAATGTCAACAACACTGACTTAAACTGCCCGGAAATGTCTCAGTTGAATGACGGAGTTCCATGACCGACGGTGGCCCAGGGGCGCATGGCGGAGAAAACCTGCTCTTTCTGACGGATGAACAGCTTCGAAAAGGAATCGAGGCGATGTTCTTCGCCTACCGTGGATTCACGGCTGATCCCGACCGGATCCTCGGCGAGATGGCCTATGGCCGTGCGCATCACAGGGCCATGCATTTCATCAACCGCAGTCCCGGCACGACGGTCAATAACCTGCTCACGGTGCTGGGCGTCACCAAACAATCCCTGAACCGGGTTCTGCGCACCCTGATCGCTGATGGATTGGTGGAAAGTCGGGTCGGCAAACGTGACAAGCGGGAACGCCATCTCTTTTTGACTGAGGAAGGGCGTACATTGGAACGCGAGCTTTCCGATGCCCAAAGGGGCCGTATGCGCAGCGCCTACCGGGAGGCCGGACCCGATGCTGTAGCAGGATTTCGACGGGTCCTCGAAGCGATGATGGATCCGGAAATGCGCCGGCAATATCTCAAGATAAAGGAGCGGGGTGACTGATGGAGTCTCAACCGCATCTTTTGGTCGTCGACGATGATGAGCGCATTCGTGACCTCCTGAAGCGTTTCCTGATGCGCAATGGGTTCCTTGTGACCGCTGCCCGCGATGCCGCGCACGCTCGCAGGGTTCTGGCTGGGCTCGATTTCGATCTCATCGTTCTGGATGTGATGATGCCGGGGGAGGACGGGATCACCTTTACCCGTGCGCTCCGGGAGGATCGGCAAACACCCATCCTGCTTCTGACTGCCAAGGGGGAGACGGAGGATCGGATCACCGGGCTTGAAGCGGGGGCGGATGACTATCTGGCCAAGCCCTTCGAGCCGAAGGAACTGTTGCTGCGGATCAACGCGATTCTTCGCCGTATGCCGGAAGTGGCGGAGCCTGCTGCAAAGGTGCTTCACCTCGGAGCGCTGCGCTACGACATCGAGCGCGGAGAGATGTGGCACGGCGAAGATCTGGTCCGGCTAACCTCAACCGAGAGCCAACTCATGCGGATATTCTCGACCTGTCCGGGCGAAGCCGTAAGTCGGGCACGGCTCGTCGAAGAGCTTGGGCGGGACCGAGGGCAGGCGCAGGAACGCGCCGTCGATGTGCAGATTACCCGTCTTCGCCGCAAGATGGAGGAAGATCCGCGACAGCCGCGGTTCCTTCAGACGGTTCGCGGCGCGGGATACATGCTCGCCCCCGACTGAGGTCCCATTGACGGCAATGTCTTCGGCGGCGAGGGTGGCGCAGTCAGAAGATATGGGGAGGGACCATGGCGACGGCGTTGATTACCCACGAAGATTGCGACGGCCACGTTACACCGACGGGCCATCCGGAACAGGTGGCACGCCTGCACCACGTTCTCCGGGCGCTCGAAGAACTGAACTTGCAGCGCGTGATCGCACCGCTCGCGGCGGACGATGATCTGCTGCTTGCGCACCCGCAGGAATATATCGACGCGATACGCGACGTGGCGCCGACCTCTGGGCGGGTGTCGCTCGACGGGGATACCCATATGGTCGAAGGCTCGCTCCACGCGGCACTGCGCTGCGTTGGGGGCTGTACACGTGGGGTAGATATGGTGATGGGCGGCGAGGTCGCGAACGTCTTCGTAGCAACGCGCCCGCCCGGTCACCACGCGGAACGGGCAACCCCGATGGGGTTCTGCATCTTCGGCAGCGTTGCCATCGCCGCTAAATATGCGCTGGAGCATCATGGACTGGATCGTGTGGCGGTGCTCGATTTCGACGTTCATCATGGGAATGGTACACAAGACCTGCTGGAGGGTGACTCGAGATGTTTCTTCGCCTCCTCGCACGAAATGCCCCTCTTTCCGGGCACAGGTCACGCGCATGAGACGGGCGGTCACAACAATGTGGTCAACGTGCCCCTACCCAGCCGTACAGGCGATGCGGCTTTTCGGAAGGGGTGGGAAGAAGAGATCTTCCCTGCGGCACGCCGGTTCAGACCGCAGCTGATCCTCGTCTCAGCCGGGTTCGATGCCCACGCGGCTGATCCGCTGGCCAGTCTGCAACTGCATGAAGATGACTTCGCTTGGGTTACCGAACGGATCTGCGATTTGGCGGATGAACTCTGCGAGGGGCGGATCGTTTCCGCACTCGAAGGGGGATATGACCTCGACGCGCTTGGGCGTTCGGCCCGCGCCCATGTGGATGTCCTGCTCCATCGCGGTCAGCAGAGGTAGTTTCTCAGCATCTCCTCGGCGATTTCCAGACGCCATGCAGGCGTCTTTGCGCTTTCGACTCGCACGAGCAGTTCGAATCCGACGAAGAACGGAAGCAAGACGGTCCGTTCTTCGTCATTCAGGGTGAAGGCCTTGGAAAAGTGATCGAGCGTTGCCGCGTCCACCCCAAAGCGCCGCGACGTGCCGATCATGAGATTACGCCGCGCGGCGTGTGCGGCGAAGCGGGCGATATCCTTATAAAGCGGAAGCCGCGCTGAACCGCCCGTGTCGATACCGGTCATGACCTCGCCGTCATAGATCAGATTGCCGGGATGAAAATCACCGTGGCAGATAGCGGTGCGCCAGACGGCGGGCGCGGCGAGGGTGCGCATCTTGTCCAGCACCTGCGCCTCCAGTGCGGCGAGCGCCGGATGCGGTTGGCGGCGCGATTGCTCTGCGGCTTTGCGGAGCCAGAGATCGAAACGTTTGGCCTGCCCTTGGGAGGTTTGCTCCGTTGGTGCGGTATAGCGGCGCAGCCATTGCGCCGCACGCGCGACAAGTACGGTACGGTGATCCGGGCTTTCCATCTGCTGGATCACGGAGGTGCCAGCGGCCATGCTCAAGGCGAAGACCGGCCCGGATTCGGCAAGGATCAGGGGGATTTGATCCGGGCCGTCCATGTGCGGCTGCATCCGCCGCAACTCGGCTATTTCCTCTCGGGCAAGCGCTTCGGGAAGGCGCAGGCGGAAAACGGCGGGCACATCGTTGAGATGGCCGCTGAAAACCGCGCGATCATTGGGAACTGCCCGCAGGCACGCCTTTGCCTGAGCGCCGGGCAGCGCCGCCTCGATCCTTGCCGCGGCCGAGAGGATTTCTTCAGGATCGAACATCTGCCGGAGCGTCGCGCCGCAGGTCCGCCCGGTCAACCGCAATTGCACCCGGTTTGCACCGAAGATATGGTGCGCCCGACCAACCTCACAGGAGCCCACGATGACCGAGACCCCGGTGACCGAGATGACCTTCGAACAGGCGATGCGCGAACTGGAACACGTGGTGGGACAGCTGGAACGGGGCGACGTGCCGCTCGACGATTCCATTCGCCTCTATGAGCGCGGTGCGGAACTCAAGAAACGTTGCGAAGTAAAGCTGAAAGAAGCCGAAGAGAAGGTCGCCGCCATCACGCTGGATGCCGATGGTGAGCCGAAGGGGACAACGCCGGTCGACGGTCTTTGATGTTCCACGAACGGCTCGCGGCAACTCAAGAGGTTGTCGAGGCGCATCTGATGCAGGTTCTGGCCCCGCGCGGAGATTTGCCCGTGGTGGAGGCGATGCGCTACGCGGTTTCGGGCGGCAAGCGTCTCCGGGCCTTTCTCGTTCTCGAAGGCGCGCGCCTGCATGGGGTAGCGGTGGCTGACGCGCTCTGGGCCGCCTCGGCCATTGAGGCGGTGCACGCATATTCACTGGTGCATGATGATTTGCCCGCGATGGATGACGACGACCTGCGACGCGGCCTTCCGACGGTACATCGCAAGTGGGACGAGGCGACGGCGATTCTGGCGGGTGATGCGCTTCAGACGCTGGCTTTTGAAATGCTGACGTCCTCAGACCTATCGCCTGCGCGCCAAGTGGCTCTGGTCCACTCGCTGGCCCTCGCGTCGGGAGATCGGGGCATGGTGCGCGGACAGGCGCTTGATATGCTCGCCGAGGGCAGGGCGCTTTCGCTTACGGAGGTGACGGACCTGCAGGCTGGCAAGACGGGCGCGCTTATCCGCTGGTCCGCGCAAGCGGGGCCGATCATGGCGGATGCGGATGCGGACATCCTGGATACCTATGCGGACGCTCTTGGCCTCGCCTTCCAGATCGCTGACGACCTCCTGGATGTAGAGGGCGATGCCGAGACCGTAGGCAAGGCGGTGGGCAAGGACGCGGAACGCGGCAAGGCAACATTCGTTTCCCTGCTCGGCGTGGAGGGGGCACGCCGCCGCGCGCAAGAGTTGGTCGACAAAGCCTGTGCCGCCCTATCTCCCTATGGTGGGGAGGCGGAAAGCTTGCGGCAGGCGGCACGGTTCGTTATCTCCCGACAAACCTGAACGGCACCCTTCGGAGGGGTTGATGAGCGACAGACCCAGCACACCGCTGCTCGACACGGTACACAGCCCGGCAGACCTGAAACGGTTGAGCGACAGCCAGCTTGGGCAAGTGGCCAAGGAGTTGCGCAGCGAAACGATCTCCGCCGTGTCGGAAACCGGGGGGCATCTCGGGGCCGGGCTCGGGGTGGTGGAGCTTACCGTCGCGCTGCATGCGGTCTTTGACACACCGCGCGACAAGCTGATCTGGGACGTGTCGCATCAATGCTATCCGCACAAGATCCTGACCGGTCGCCGGGATCGCATTCGCACGTTGCGGCAAAAAGACGGGCTTTCGGGGTTCACCAAGCGCTCGGAATCTCCCTATGACCCTTTCGGCGCTGCGCATTCGTCCACTTCGATCTCTGCCGCGCTCGGGTTTGCTGTGGCCCGTGATTTGGGTGGTACCTGCGAGGCGGGGCTTGGCGATGCCATCGCGGTGATCGGCGACGGCGCCATGAGCGCCGGCATGGCGTTCGAGGCAATGAACAACGCGGGCCATCTTGGCACCCGGATGATCGTGATCCTCAATGACAATGAGATGAGCATTGCCCCGCCGGTCGGGGCGCTCTCTTCCTATCTGTCGCGGATTTATGCGGGAGAGCCGTTTCACGATCTCAAAGCGGTCGCCAAGGGCGCCGTGAGTTTTCTGCCGCCGCCATTTCGCGAGGGGGCGAAGCGGGCCAAGGAAATTCTCAAAGGCATGGCCATGGGGGGCACGCTTTTCGAGGAACTCGGTTTTTCCTATATCGGGCCCATCGACGGGCATGACCTTGATCAGCTTTTGCCGATGCTTCGCGCGGTCAAAGCCCATGCTACCGGGCCGACGCTCATCCATGTGCTGACCAAGAAGGGCAAGGGATATGCCCCCGCCGAAGAAGCCCACGACGGGGGCCACGCCACCGCCAAGTTCGATGTCGTCACCGGCAAGCAGAAGAAGGCACCGTCCAACGCGCCCGCCTACACGGCCGTTTTTGCCAAGGGGCTGATCCGCGAGGCCGAAGAGGACAGCCGTATTTGCGCGGTAACGGCGGCAATGCCCGGCGGGACCGGGCTTGATAAGTTTGGTGATCGGTTTCCGGGCCGGGTCTTTGATGTCGGCATTGCCGAGCAGCATGCCGTGACCTTCGCCGCTGGTTTGGCCGCTGGGGGGCTCAAGCCCTTTTGCGCGCTCTACTCGACCTTCTTGCAGCGCGGCTATGATCAAGTCGTGCATGATGTCGCGATCCAGAGGCTTCCAGTGCGGTTCGCGATCGATCGGGCAGGGCTGGTGGGTGCAGATGGCGCGACCCATGCAGGAAGCTTCGACACCGCGTTTCTCGCGAACCTTCCGGGCATGGTGGTCATGGCCGCTTCGGATGAGGCGGAGTTGACCCATATGGTCGCGACCGCCGCTGCGCATGACGAAGGCCCTATCGCTTTCCGTTTTCCCCGGGGGGAAGGGGTGGGCGTGGAAATGCCCGAACGGGGAGTCCCGCTCGTGATCGGCAAGGGCCGTATGATCCGCGAGGGCGCGCGTGTTGCGCTGCTCAACTTCGGCGCGCGGCTCAAGGAAGTACAAGACGCGTGCGAGGCGCTTGCCCCGCGCGGAATTACCCCAACCATTGCCGATGCCCGCTTTGCCAAGCCCCTTGATCGCGAGATGATCCTGCGCCTTGCTGAAGAGCACGAAGCGCTCATCACCATCGAAGAGGGTGCTGTGGGCGGCTTCGGGAGCCACGTCGCGCAGCTACTCTCGGATGAGGGCGTATTTGACCATGGCCTCAAGTTCCGTTCGATGGTTCTGCCCGACATCTTCATCGATCAGGCCAGCCCGGCGGACATGTATGCGGTGGCGGGTCTGAACGCTTCGGACATCGAGACAAAGGTGCTGGAGGTGCTTGGCGTCGCGAAGCTTGGAGAGAAGCGGGCCTAGGACGTAAGTTGCAGTACACCGAATACCGCGAGGGCGACGACGCAGTACCCGGCCAGCACAAACGCGCCATCCCGTGCCAGCAACCCAAGTGCAAAGAGCGCCACAGCCAGCGCCCCCACGGACGTGACCATCGGAAGAAGCTCTAGCGGAGGCCACGCCAGAGCGATCAGCAGGATCACGATCAGACAAAGCGTGCGTGCCGGTCCGTCCGTCAGGAACTTGAGGCGGCTTTGAGACCGCGCGTCGACGAAAGCTGCAGGTTTCTCAAGCCAGTCGAGCGCTTGGTGCATGCGGTCTGATGGCAGGCACCGGCGCAACAGAAAATCCGGCAGCCACAGATGATCCCGCCCCAAGAGGGCCTGCGCCACGATTATGACAACAAAGATCGCACCGATGGTCGGAAAGCCCGGAATGCCCGAGATCGGTGATACGAGAAGCAGCGACGGGACAAGGATTGCCGGCCCGAAGGACCGAGTGCCGATTTCCTCCATCACGTCACGGACGGATACGGCTTTGTCACAGGAGGCCTGCCGAATGGCGCCGACGATATCGCTCAGGGATTGAATACGCTCGTCGGCTACATTCATGCGTCTCACTCCATCAAAGCGCGCAACCCTGCCCGATAGGTGGGATGGAGGAGCCGAACGCCGAGGTCATTCTTGATGCGGTCGTTTCGGACCCGCTTGGATTCGGCATAGAAACTACGCGCCATGGGAGAGAGTTCCGCTTTTTCGAAAGCGATCTCGGGCGGAACGGGCAATCCGAGCAGTTCGGCGGCATAAGCAATGACATCCTGAGGCGGGGCGGGATCGTCGTCGCAAACGTTATAGGCGGTACCGGGCGCGGGCCGCTCGATGGACGCTGCAAGCACTTGTGCGATATCATCCACATGGATTCGGCTGAAGACTTGGCCGGGTTTGATGATGCGCCGCGCCTTGCCAGCGCGCACCTTGGCAAAGGGCCCCCGACCGGGGCCATAGATCCCCGCAAGGCGAAAGATGTGGAGCGGCAGACCGGGAATTTGTGCCCATTGCTCCTCAGCCAGGAGACGCAGTTGCCCGCGCCGCGTGCTTGGGGCAAGCGGGGTGTTTTCGTCTACCCAGTCCCCACCATGGTCACCATAGACGCCCGTGGTCGACAGGTAGCCGACCCATTCGAACTGCCCGGCCCGTCGCGCTATGTCATCCCCTAGCGCGGCGAGAACGGGGTCACCGTCCTCTCCGGGGCCTGCGGAGATGAGCATATGCGTAGCTTGGTCAAGCGCTTGGGCCACCTCCCCACCGGGAAAAAGCAGGGGCATGACACCGGTTTCGGCCAGAGCACCGACCTTCTCTGCCGAGCGCGTCGTGCCGATAATTTTCCAACCCGACGGAAGCAGGCGGCGGGCCAATGCCTGCGCGGAATAGCCGTGGCCGAAAGAGAGAAGTGTGCCGGTCATGGGCCATGTTCTGGCTGCGGGGGCTGCCCAATGCAAGAGCGCCGGTGCGGGGCGGGCCTTTAAAACGCCCCGTGCTTGCGCTATGTCGCGCGTCAACCGGCGCGGGGGGCACCCGCGCGATCTGAAGACAGAAAGAGGAGAGCCACATGGGCTACAAGGTCGTCGTCTGCGGCGCCACGGGAAACGTGGGTCGCGAAATGCTGAACATCCTCGCCGAACGGGAATTCCCCGTCGATGAGCTGGCTGCGCTGGCGTCGCGCCGTTCGCTCGGCACCGAGGTGAGCTTTGGCGAGAAGACCCTCAAGACTCAGGATCTCGATACGTTTGACTTTACCGGTTGGGATATTGCGCTTTTTGCCATCGGCTCGGACGCTACGAAGAAATACGCGCCCAAGGCGGCGGCGTCGGGCTGTATCGTGATCGACAACTCTTCGCTCTATCGCTACGACCCCGACGTTCCGCTCGTGGTGCCAGAGGTCAATCCCGAGGCCGTTGAGGGCTACGCCAAGAAAAACATCATCGCCAATCCGAACTGCTCCACTGCGCAGATGGTCGTGGCGCTCAAGCCATTGCATGACAGGGCAACGATCAAGCGCGTTGTCGTCTCTACCTACCAGTCGGTTTCCGGCTCGGGGAAAGAGGGCATGGATGAGCTTTGGGACCAGACCAAGTCCGTCTATAACCCCACGGACGACAAGCCGCCGAAGGTCTATACCAAGCAGATCGCCTTTAACGTCATCCCGCATATCGATGTGTTCATGGAAGACGGCTCCACCAAGGAAGAGTGGAAGATGGTCGCTGAGACCAAGAAAATCGTCGATCCTTCGATCAAGGTGACGGCCACCTGTGTGCGCGTGCCGGTCTTCGTAGGTCACGCTGAAGCGATCAATATCGAGTTCGAAGATCACCTCGATGAAGACGAGGCGCGCGACATACTGCGTGAAGCGCCGGGCATCATGGTGATCGACAAGCGTGAAGACGGCGGCTACGTCACCCCCATCGAATGCGTGGGCGATTTTGCGACCTTCATCAGCCGTATCCGCCAGGACAGCACGATCGACAACGGGCTGAACCTCTGGTGCGTGAGCGACAACCTGCGTAAGGGCGCTGCGCTCAATGCGGTCCAGATCGCCGAAACACTCGGCAATCGGGTTCTCAAGAAGGGTTGATCAAGCCATACCGGCGCGCCTTTGCGAAAGGCGCGCCGATCCGTCAAGAGTGCAGCGCAAGGCGACGATGCCCCGTAACCGGGCCGTCGCCTTGCGCCTTAATACGCTGTAGCGCGGCATCGGTCGGCTCGTAGGCCACCGCCATATGATGGACGTTGGCGTGAAGAATGGTTGCCGCGTCGACGACAAAGGCGACATGCCCGCGCCAGAAAAGAAGATCCCCCCGCCGGTAATCCGCCCCGCTCGGGAGATCCTCGCCCAGAGCCTCCGCCTGTAGGTCACTATCGGCCGGACAGGGGATGCCGCAGGCCAACAGGGCCGCCTGTACGAGACCAGAGCAGTCGATCCCGAAACACGAATTGCCACCCCAGAGATAGGGGGTACCGAGATAGCGCTCAGCGACGGCAACGGGATCTTGCTCCACCTCGGTCAGAGGCGCGAGATGGGATTTCGGTACGAACCCGGCCGACGTCTCCGCAAACCGGTCCCCGTCCGTCAGGACCTTGAGCAGGCTTCCGTGACTCAGCGCGGCGCGTTCCGGGGTCTTGAAATCCGGTGTGTTGTAGAGATGCGTTTGGCGCGCGGCGACTCGATGTGTCGGGGTTTCCGGGTCGGCGAGCAGCGCGGCATCCAAATAGCCGCAATACCCGTCCGCCTTGCGGGTGACGAAGGCGGTTCCGTCGTCCACCTCCCATACCGTGACCGTGTCACCCCAGAGGAGCTGCCGTTGCCGCGTGCCCTTTTCGTCGGAGACGTCCGCAACAGGCGCTGCGATGGAGCGCGGAACGCCTGCGACGTATTTTGGGGCATCGACGATCTCCCGCAAATGGTTCGCAGCGACCCGGGCGTTCGCGGGCGTCAGTCGAGGATCGCTCATAGGCCGAGAGCCGCGGGCAACGCATCCAGCAGGGCCCGAGCACCTTGTCCCGCGCCACCCTTGGGACGCGCAGGGGCTGGGGAAGGTTGCCACCCGTAGATGTCGAAATGAACATAGCGACAATCGCCAGCGAAGCGGCGCAGAAAGAGCGCAGCGGTGATGGACCCGGCGAACCCGCCCGAGGGCGCGTTGTCGAGATCGGCGATACCGGGTTCGATCATGGCCTCATAAGGCTCGTGGAAAGGCATCCGCCAGCAGGGGTCGGATGCTTTGCCCCCGGCGGCCCAAAGCGCGGCGGCGAGATCTTCGTCGCCAGTATAAAATGGCGCGATATCCGGGCCGACGGCAACGCGCGCCGCGCCGGTCAGTGTGGCCATGGAAACCAGAAGATCCGGCGGATCTTCGGCAGCAAGCGCGAGCGCATCGGCAAGCACCAGACGACCCTCCGCGTCGGTATTGTTGATCTCGACAGTCTCGCCATTGCGGGCGGTCAAGATGTCTTGAGGGCGAAACGAGGCGCCCGACACGCTGTTCTCGACTGCGGGGATCAGAACCCGAAGCTGCAAAGGCAACTCCAGCGCCATGATCATGTGGGCAAGGCCGAGCACCGTGGCCGCGCCGCCCATATCCTTCTTCATGAGCCCCATGGAGCTTCCGGGCTTCAGGTTCAGCCCGCCGGTGTCGAAACAGACGCCCTTGCCCACGAGTGTCAGCTTGGGCCCCGCCGTACCCCAGGTCATTTCCAAAAGGCGCGGCGCCCGAGGTGAGGCCCGCCCGACCGCGTGAATCATCGGAAAGTTCTGGGCGAGCAGGTCATCACCGACGATTGCCGTAACCGTGGCTCCGAATTCCTGACCAAGATCACTCAGGGCGGTCTCTAGCTCTTCGGGGCCCATGTCGGAGGCGGGTGTGTTGATCAGATCCCGCGTCAACGCCTCGGCAGTCGCCATGGCCTCGACCCGCACGGGATCGACGCCCGCCGGTACTTTCAACTGGGCTGCAATTGTGCCCTGCGTTCGGTATCGATCAAAGCGATAACTGGCCAAGAGCCAACCGAGCGCCTCGCTCTCGGCGGCATCTTCAGGCAGTCCGGAGGCGATCTCATAGACCCCTTCAGGCAATGCGGGCACCGCTGCGGCCGTGTGAAAGCGCCCGCGCGCCCGCTCCGACGCAGACCCATACCCAACGAGCGCCATTTCCGGCGTCCCGTCTTCACCCGGCAGAATCACCGAACGCCCGAGGGCGCCGCTAAACCCCAGCGTTCGGGCCGTTGCAGCCGCACGCGGAGGCAGATCACCGAGGAAGCTGTCGAGCGCCTCGGTTTCCACGAGATGAAGAGGAATGGCTTCGGCGGACGGATCGGCGAAGGTCAGCGGCATGCGGGCTCCTTTCGGGCGTCGGATTTCCCCGCAACCCTGACCGAGCCCACAGGCCGCTGCAACCCTTAGCCCATCGTCATATCCTGCAGATCCCAGATGGCGCTCAGCGAGCGTTCACCAACATGCAGCAGCCGTGTCATGACCGCGGCAAGCGCGTGTTCATCTTCGGCGTCCACACAATTCAGCACGTCGAGCGCCACGCGGCTCACGTCAGACATCCCGATTTGCTCAGCGATTTTCGCGAGCGAGCGGGCCGTTTTGCGCAACTGCGAGGAATCCGCGCTGCGATACCGATCTTCGAGGTAGGTCAGCCGTACAGCCAATTCTTCCATGGCCCGGCATACAACCTCTTCTGCTCCATGTGGTCCGAGCTGTTGGGTCAAATCAAGGATCCGTCCCGAATCCACACGCACCCGTTGCTGTGCCTGAAGCGTCTTTAACTCTGCCACCTGTTTTATCCTTTTACTCGTGCCCCCACGATGCGGCGGTTCTAGCCGCAAAGGGATTCCCAATTCGTTGACGGCGAAGAGCTTTGTGCCTCGAATTCTCTGCGAATGCGCGCTATTGCGGGCGAGCCGATTTCCAGTGAGGACAGTCATGCAGCACGCAAAACCGCTCCCCAGCTATCTCGTTCAGCGCTACCACGGCTGGAAAGCCACGACGTATGCGGAAAACGCCGCATGGTACCGCCGCCTTGCCGACGAGGGTCAAAGACCCCGGGCCATGATCATCTCATGCTGCGACAGCCGCGTGCACGTGACCTCGATTTTCGGGGCGGATCAGGGTGAGTTCTTTATTCATCGCAATATTGCCAACCTCGTCCCACCGTATGAGCCCGATGGGGCGCAGCACGGGACCTCTGCCACCGTGGAATATGCGGTCACCGTCCTGAAGGTCGCGCATCTCGTGGTTTTGGGTCATTCACGGTGTGGCGGTGTGCAAGGCTGTCTCGATATGTGCTCGGGCCGGGCGCCAGAGCTTGAGACCAAGGAAAGCTTCGTTGGTCGCTGGATGGACATCCTTCGCCCCGGATATGAGCGAATCGAGAATGTCGAACCGGAGGATCAGGCGCAGGCGCTGGAGCATCAGGCCGTACTCGTTTCGCTGGAAAACCTCATGACGTTTCCCTTCGTCAAAGAGGCCGTCGAGAAAAAGAACCTGACGCTCCATGGCTTGTGGAACGATATCGGGGCAGGTGGCCTGTCGTGCTACCAGCCCGAGAAGGGTACGTTTGAGCCTGTTTGATCAGGCGTCAAATTCGGCGGAGTGTCCGCCTTGGTGCAGCCGGATCTGAGGGCGACCAAGGCGGGCCGCCAAGGATTTTAGGGGAGTGCCAAGGCATTGACCTGTGCACAGCGGCTGTCCCGTCTCTTGCGTGACAATGACCATATGGCCCATCCTGAAGGCGATGTCATAGCCGCGTTCGCCCAGAGCCTCGCGTAGCTGCTCCCAGCTTTCCGCATCTTCGATAAGGGGGAGGAGGAACCCTCGCAGCAGGACTTTCGTCTCGAAGTCCAGTGGAGTGGGTAACTCAGCCGGGGAAGCAGGGTCGGCCATCGGGCGGTGGAGGTCTGACATCATGTTCATGCTCCGTTAAACGATCTGAACGCAGCATTGGTTTCAATTGAGGTCAAAAAATGTCTCCCCCGGGACGATCTTCGGGCGAGGGCCGCAAAACGATTAGTCGGCCCTTGGACCGCGCGCATGCCCCGGAATATGGCAATTGGGAAGGGTGGTCGCCGGTCCTCAACTCGCGCGAACGGGTTTGCGGGGGGCATCCTTTCCGCGGGAGTATTGCACGGCAAAGATGCCTGCAGTGAT
The DNA here is from genome assembly GCF_900111875.1 of Poseidonocella pacifica. Classification (GTDB taxonomy): domain Bacteria; phylum Pseudomonadota; class Alphaproteobacteria; order Rhodobacterales; family Rhodobacteraceae; genus Poseidonocella; species Poseidonocella pacifica. Next base: position 668,368 of record NZ_FOJU01000003.1, on the reverse strand, counting down.
GATAACCACCCCGACGATATCGCGCGGGCCAAGTTCCTCGCCCAGCAGAAGGGCGGCGATCGCGACGCCCAGGAACGGGTTCAGGAAGTGAAACGTTGCGGCCCGCACCGCACCGATCCGATCAATCAGCCAGACCCAGACGAAGGTTGCCGCCAAACCGGGCACGAAGGTGGTGTAGAGAAACGCGGCCACCAATTGCGGGCTCCAGTCCACGTACCAGCTTTCGGTTGCAAGGGAGATGACGCCAAGGGTCGCCGCGCCGATCAGCATTTGCAGACCAACGATCATCATGAAATTCCCGCCCGAAGTCGCGCCGCGCACCGCAAGAGTGGCAAAGGCGAGCGCCAGCACACCAAGGCCGCAGAGCATGACCCCGTGGAGGTCTACGCCAGCCTCTATGCGCGCCCCCATGATCAGCGCAGCCCCGGCAAAGCCCGCGAGCAGTCCGATCATGCCGAGGGGCCGAAGCTTCTCTCCGAGGAACAGCCCGGCGAGCCCCACGATCAGCGGCATGGTAGAGGCGATGATGGCGGCCAATCCGGCCTGTACCGTTTGCATCGCAACGAAGTTCAGACCGAGGTAGAGCGCGTTCTGGCAAACTCCGAAGAGGATGGTCGCGCGCCATTGCAGCCGGGACAGGCGCCAGCTTTGCCCCAGGGCCAACGCGATCCCAACGCCGATCAGGCCCGAGAGCAGGAACCGAAGTGACAGGGATGCCAGAGGCGGTGCCGCAGCCACGATGATCCGCGCCGAGGCGAACGCGCTCGACCACATGAGGGCGAATGCGAATCCCATGAAGAGTGCACGTATATCCATGCCGGTAGCCATCCTGTTTTGCTGCGGCCCGTTAGAGCGGGCGTGGTCCGGCGGCGCAACCCGCTTGCCTTTGCGTGGGACGCAGCTACCCATTGAGTGCATGGCTGACCTTTGTGAAACGATCCGGGCGTGCCGCCTTTGCAAGGAGCGCTTTGCCGCAACGGCGACGCGCCATGCGCCGCGGCCTGTCGCATGGTTTGATCCCGGTGCGCGCCTGCTCATCGCGGGACAAGCTCCCGGCATGCGGGTGCACGCATCGGGGCTGCCCTTCGATGACGCCTCTGGTGATCGGCTGCGGACATGGCTCGGGTTGGACAGGGCTACGTTTTACGACACGAGCCAAGTGGCTATCGTGCCCATGGCCTTTTGTTTTCCGGGCTACAATGAGGCGGGCAGCGATCTGCCTCCGCCCGCAATCTGCCGCGAAACATGGCATGACCGGGTGTTCGCCTCCCTGCCCAACTTGCGGTTTCGCGTCATCGTGGGCGGCTATGCGCAGCGGTATCACCTCGGGGTACGGGACGGCGTGACCCAGACGGTTGCCCGGTGGGAGGAATGGTGGCCTGACGCCGTGCCCTTGCCCCATCCGTCGTGGCGCAATACGGGATGGCTGAAGCGAAACCCGTGGTTTGAGCGGGACGTGGTCCCGGCAGTTCGCGGGCGGGTGAAGGAGATCTTGGATTGACTGACGAAACAGCGCTCGATCTGGCCCATGCGGCTATGGCATCGGACCCCGACGACGATGCGGTGCGGCTCCGTTTTTACGAACGGCTCGCCGATTCAGAGTTGTTCCTGCTCCTGACCGAAGAGCCGGTCGGCGAGACGCTTGATCCCGAGGTGTTCCCGCTGGAAACAGGGCCGATGGTTCTCGCCTTTGATCGCGAAGATCGTCTGGCCCAGTTCGCCGGACGGGTGGCGCCATATGCGGCGCTGTCTGGGCGGGTCATTGTGTCGATGCTGACTGGGCAGGGTGTCTCGCTTGGCGTCAACCTCGATGTGGCCCCGAGTGCTACGCTGCTAGATCCCGAGGCAGTGGGCTGGCTCGCAGGCACGCTTGCTCATGCGCCGCTGGAGGCCGAACTCCGGGCCGAGGCGCTGAGTGCACCCGGAGACGTGCCGCAAGCGCTGCTGGATGGGCTGGACGCCAAGCTCGCAACGGCGGCGGGGCTTGCACAGGCCGCGTGTCTCGCGTCGGTGAGCTATGGCGACGGCTCGAACGGCCACCTCTTGGGGTTCATCGGGGCGCAGCCGGGCGCTGAAGGAGCCTTGGCCCGCGCAGCGTCTGAGGCGCTCACCTTCTCCGGAATTGATCAGGGGGCGATGGACGTCGCCTTTTTCAGGGCGGAAACCTCAGTGGCGCAAAAACTGCTTCGGGTCGGCCTGCGCTTTGATCTGCCTGAGCCTGCACGGGTGGAGCGGGCTGCACTCGGCGCTCCCGGATCTGATCCCGATAAGCCTCCCCGACTGCGTTAGTAGCCGGCGCCCCTGTCGACGAGGTGCAAAAGTGGCTCGCCCGCTTCACCGCGCCGGATGTTCTCGGCTATGACATTCGCAGAGGTTTTGGGGCGTGTATGGGATGCGATGTGCGGCGTGACAGTCACGCGGGGATGCGCCCAATAAGGGTGATCCGCTGGCAATGGCTCGGTCGCGAACACATCGAGTGTGGCATGGGCGACGTGGCCTGTGTCCAGCGCCTCCAGCAGGGATTGATCGTCGATCAGCGGGCCGCGACCGGGATTGATGACGAAAGCCCCCGGCGCCAGTAGGGCAAGCGTGCGGGAGTCCACCAAATGATGCGTGTCGTCGGTGAGCGGTAGCAGCAGCACGACAATCTCTGCCCCGTGGAGCGCGTCGACCAGCCCCGCTTCGCCGCCGTAGCTTTGCACCCCTTCGATGCTCTTGGCGCGGCGTGCCCAGCCGCTGACCGCGAACCCGAGGTTCGACAGTGCGGTCGCACAAGCGGCCCCAAGGATGCCGAGCCCAAGGATCGTGACCTTCCTCTCGCTGGCAAGCGGTGGCACACGAGGCTCCCAACTGGGGGTATCGCGGAGGAGATCGATATCCATGCCAAGGTGATGGCGCAGAACATGGCCCGTTACATATTCGACCATGCCTTGGGTAAGACCCTCGTCAACCATACGCGTGAGCGGTTGGGTCAGCGTCTCATTCCCCACAATGGTTTCCACCCCTGCCCAGAGGTTCAAGACAGCCTTCGCCCGCGTGAAGGGCCGAAAATCACGCAGACCCGACTGCGGCGCATAGATGATGTAGTCCACCATCTCTGGGGGGAGGTCGGTCGCGAGATTGACCGAAAGGCCCTTTTGCGCAAACGCATCCCGCAGGGGCGCTTCGTAAGCCTCCCAGACGGAAACGGGGGCGGCGAAGAGAACATTTGTCATGGGTCTACCGTGGTCTGTGGACATGGGCGCTCTGTACGAGGCCGAAAGCTCCCATAAGGACAAGCATGGCGGATCCGCCATAGCTTACCAGCGGGAGAGGGACACCGACAACCGGCGCAAGACCCATCACCATCGACATGTTGACGGCGAAGAAGAGAAAGAAGGTCAGCGCGATGCCGAGCACGAGAAGGGAAGAAAAGCGATCACGATTGCGCAACGCCGTCGCAATGCAAAAGACGATGATCAACGCATAAAGAAACAGAAGCGAGGCCGCACCGATGAAGCCGAATTCTTCGGCCAGCGTGGTGAAGATGAAATCGGTATGCTTTTCGGGAAGGAAGTTGAGGCGTGATTGGGTTCCTTGCATGAACCCCCGGCCCGTCCAGCCCCCAGATCCAAGCGCGATCTTGGATTGGGTGATGTGATACCCGGCCCCGAGCGGGTCGGAGGCAGGATCAAGAAACGTATCGATCCGCCGGAATTGATAATCCTTCAGCAGTTGCCAGTCCGTCCCGCGGGACTGAAACACCGCCGTGATCGTCCCGATCCCAAGCGCGGCAACGGCGGCGAAATAGGCCCAGTGGACGCCCGCGAAAAACATCATGCCCGCTCCGGCGATTAGCAACAGGAGTGCGGTGCCGAGATCCGGTTGGCGCAGGACCAGATAGGTCGGCAGCAGAATGATCAGGACGGGCACGATAATCCAGAGCGGCCGGGAAACCTTCTGGACCGGAAGCCAGTCGTAATAGGCCGCGAGGAGCATGACGAGCGCGATCTTGGCGACCTCGGAGGGTTGCAATCGCATGAAGCCGATGTCGATCCAGCGTTGCGCCCCCATGCCGACCGCCCCGATGAATTCCACCGCGACAAGCAATGCCAACGCCGCGACAAACACCAATCCCGCCATGTTACGCCAGAACCAGATGGGCACCATGGCGACCGCGAACATCGCGCCGAGGCCCATGGCAAAGCGCTTCATCTGCGGTTCGGCCCAAGGGGAGAAGCTGCCCCCCGCAACGGAATACAGCATCAGGAATCCGACCGAGGCCACCGCCGACAGCAACAGGATCAGGGCCCAGTTGAGGTAGAACACCTTGGAGAAACCCGTGGGTGCCGTCTTGACCGAGTACTCCAGATAACTCATGCGCGGTCGCTCTCGGTGCTGGCTTCATTCGGGGTGATCCGCTGGCGGAGCTCCTCCTGCTGCTTTTCGATGCGCGCCCGGTCGGCGGCGGGATAGGCGTCCAGGGGCGGCGTTCCGCCATAGAGGGCCTGCAGGGTGATGTCGCGGGCAATCGGGGCGGCTGTGGCCGACCCACCGCCGCCATGTTCGACCACGATGGATACCGCGATCCGGGGTGTATCATGGGGCGCGAAGTTCACGAACAAGGCGTGGTCCCGCTCATTCCATGGCACGTCCTCGTTGCGCACCACCTTGGAGCGCACCTGCGCCGTCCCGGTCTTGCCGGCCATACGCATCGCATCGTTCTCGATGCGGGAACGATAGGCCGTGCCGCGCCGGTGATTGGAGACGTTGAACATCGCGCGGCGAACCTGGCGAAGGTTTTCGGGGGCGATCCCAAGATCCTCCCCAGCACCGTCAGGCTGCATGACGCCGTCGAGGCTGCGGATCAGGCGCGGCGTCACCGAGCGGCCCGTGGCCACACGCGCCGTCATCAACGCAAGCTGTAACGGCGAGGTCAGCACAAGGCCCTGCCCAATGGACACGTTGACCGTATCGCCCACAACCCATTCCTGACCGCGGTTTACCCGCTTCCATTCCTTGGTGGGGATGATGCCTTCGGTCTCGGCGGACATCGGCACGCCGGTTCGCGCGCCCAACCCGAGCTTGTGGGCCATCTCCGCGATCCGCTCGATACCGACCTTCAGCGCGAGATCGTAATAATACACGTCGCAACTCTCGCGGAGCGAGGTGTTGAGATCCATTGAGCCGTGCCCCACACGTTTCCAACAATGGAAGCGGCGACCGCTCACTGTCATGTGTCCGGGGCAATAAACGGTGTCGTTGGGGGAGATGACGCCAGCCTCCAGCCCCGCGAGCGCCGTGACGATCTTGAAGGTGGAACCGGGGGGGTAGGCGTCCTGCACCGTCTTGGAGGCGAGGGGGCGGTGGTCATTGTCCCGCAGAAGCGCGTAATCCTTCACGCTGATGCCCCGGACAAACAGGTTCGGATCAAAACTCGGCGAGGACGCGGAGGCGAGAACATCCCCGGTATCGCAATCGATCACTACACAAGAGGCGCTTTCGGAGCCGAGTCGCGCTTGAACGTAGTTTTGCAGCTTGTGATCGACGGAGAGTTGGATATCCGCGCCGGCTTCGCCCTCGCGCCGGTCAAGTTCACGCATGACGCGGCCCACGGCATTGACCTCGACACGTTTGGCCCCGGCCTTGCCGCGCAACTCTTCTTCAAGTTTGGCTTCGACGCCGATTTTGCCAATCTGAAACCGCGGAATGCGCAGCACCTGATCGGGTTCTTCATAGCGCGCAAGGTCACGCTCGCTTACCGGCCCGACGTATCCCACCACATGGGCAAAGTCGCTTCCCGACAGATAGTGACGCGACAGGCCAACCTCGGGTGTCACGCCGGGCAAGGAAGGCGCATTGACGGCCACCCGGCTGACTTCGGCCCAACTGACCTGATCGGCGATTGTTACCGGCAAAAAGGGCGGGCTGCGCTTCATTTCCGCCTTGGCGCGGGCGACGTCGGAGTCGTCGAAGTCGATCAGGGTGGCCAGCTGTGCGAAGGTTTCTTCGATGTCGCCCGCATCCTCGCGGACAAGCACGATCCGGTAGGCGGGGGCGTTGACCGCGATGGGAATTCCGTTCCGGTCGAAAATCTGGCCCCGTGATGGAGGGATCAAACGCACGTTGACGCGGTTTTCTTCGGCGAGCAGGCGAAACTGATCGGCCTCTTCGACCTGCAGGTGGCGCATGCGCAGGCCAAGCAGCCCGATGAACCCCATCTGAGCAGCCCCAAGGACAAGACCCCGGCGGCTGATCCGCGTGACAGAAAGCGCGGTATCCTTCGGCGATCTTTTCACGATCTCACCCCCGAGGTTTCCGACTCGCCCGGCGAGAGTTTGCGAATGCCGATGAGGAAGTGCAGCGCGCCAACCACGGCCGGATAGAAAAGGATCGTGGCCCCCGTTTGAAACAGTGACAGGCCAAGAGGCGGACGATCTACGAAAAAGACGGAAAGCAGGACATGATAGAGCGTGACGGACGCAGCCATCAGAAAGGCGGTATAAAACCATTCCTGCAAGAACGGCATGGTGCGATAACCTGCCTCCCCAAGCCGGAGACGTTCCGTCAACAGGACCATCAGCGCCGGCCAAAGGCCGGGCGGGCGTTGGTAGAGCAAATCCTCGATCAGGAACAGCAACGCCACCAGTAGAACCGGCAGGTGGTCCGGCCTGCGGATCGTCCATGCAATGGTGGTGGCGAGCATGAGGTCTGGCGCGGCCCAGCCACGCGGAGTGGTCTCAAGCGGCAGCAGATGAAAGAACATGATGCCGAGCGCTATAAACGCAAACAGGCCCCGCGACGCCCATGTGTGCCATGCATCGCGCTCAGCCATCAGGGACCTCAGCGGTTTCCGGCAGGGTGGGTGGCGCGATGAGTGATCCGGGGTCGGAAATAACCTCCGCCTCGTGGCTGCGAAGTACGCGGAGGAATTCCAAACGTTCGAAATCGGCGGCCAGCCGAGCGCGCAATCGGCCCCGGGGATCTTCGGCAACCTGCCCCACGAGAATGTCCGCGGGAAAGACCCCGCCATCGCCGGAGCTGACGATTCTGTCGCCGGGACGCACGAGGTCGGGGTTTTCGAGGAAGCTGACCACGGGGGTCGCGGTGTTGTCGCCCTGAAGGATAGCGCGCTGTCCGGACGGCTGGATCGTCACCGGCATGCGGCTGTTGCTGTCGGTGACCAGAATAACGCGGGAGATCTGCTGTCCCACGCCCGAGATCCGTCCAACAAGGCCGACGCCGTCCATCGTGGCCCAGCCATCGCGAATTCCGTCGCGCGCGCCCACGTTGAGCAGGACCGATTGACGGAATGGGGAACCACTGTCAGCCATTACGACACCCGTCACCTTCGTGAGGCGTGGATCAAGTCGCACATTGTTGAGATCGAGAAGCTTGGCGTTTTCCTGTTCGAGCTGGAGCGCGGCTTCTTTCCAGGCGCGCATCTGCTGCAATTCGCGGCGCAGGTCCTTGTTCTGCTGGTAAACCCGCTGATAGCTCTGGAAGTCCCGAAAGAGGTTCACCGAGGCCGTAACAGGGGTCATCGCCCAATCAAAACTCGGGACCACCCTGTCGATCACCGCCATGCGGAACCGTTCCACGCGCGGGCTGTCGATGCGCCAGACGAGGAACAACCCGAGCAGGCACAACACGAGGATCGCCGTCAGCAGGCGGCGTATCGGGCGGACATAGTCCTCATTGTTGGTGCCGGTCTTGGCCACGTGGCGGCCTCTCCACGGATAGCGTCAGCTGTCGTAGTCTATCACATGCCGAAGCTGTTTTTCGTACTCCAGCGCCTTGCCAGTCCCCAGAGCCACGCAATTCAGACTTTCGTCGGCAACGGAAACCGCAAGACCCGTTTCTTCGCGAAGCGCGAGGTCCAACTCGCCCAACAGAGCGCCACCACCCGTCAGCATCACGCCGCGGTCCACAATGTCTGCGGCAAGATCCGGCGGAGTTGCTTCCAACGCGGTCATGACCGCCTCACAGATCGCCTGAACCGGCTCGGCGAGAGCTTCGGCCACCTGAGCCTGACTGATCTCGATTTCCTTCGGCACGCCGTTCAACAGGTCGCGGCCACGGATCATCATGCAGGCCCCGCGCCCATCGTCGGGCATGCGGGCGGTGCCGATGGATGTCTTGATCCTTTCGGCCGTGGCTTCCCCGATCAACAGGTTCTGCTGGCGGCGGAGGTAGGAGACGATGGATTCGTCCATCCGGTCGCCGCCCACGCGCACGGACCGCGCATAGACGATATCGCCCAGCGACAGAACCGCGACCTCGGTTGTCCCGCCACCGATATCAACCACCATGTTGCCGGTGGGATCGGTGATGGGCATGCCCGCACCGATAGCTGCGGCAATAGGCTCGGCGATAAGGCCCGCGCGGCGCGCGCCAGCGGACAGCACCGACTGGCGGATCGCGCGCTTTTCAACGGGGGTCGCGCCATGCGGAACGCAGACGATGATCTTGGGCTTGGAAAAGGTCGTCCGCTTGTGAACCTTGCGGATGAAGTGCTTTATCATCGCTTCGGCGGTGTCGAAATCCGCGATGACCCCTTCGCGCATGGGCCGAATGGCCTCGATCGAGCCGGGGGTGCGCCCCAGCATCAGCTTGGCATCCTCCCCCACGGCGAGCACCTTCTTCACGCCGTCCTTCACGTGATAAGCCACAACGGAGGGCTCACTCAGGATCACGCCACGGCCTTTTACGTAGACCAGCGTGTTTGCCGTGCCGAGGTCGATCGCCATATCAGAGGAGAACAGGCCGCCGAGATTTCCGAAGATTGCCATCGAGTGCCTCATGCAGATGATAATTGGGCCCTCGACTCAATCATCGAGGGCCGAAAGTCTTATAGGCGCGGCAGCACCGAGGTTAAAGGGCCGCGTCCGAGCAAAACGACGCAAATCCGCCGGTGCGGCGAACTATGAGACGTCCTTGTAGGAAACCTCACGCGTATCTGCCCCCGGTCCGGTCTTGTTGCGCCGCACCACGAGGCGGTTGAGCGCGTTGACATAGGCCTTGGCAGAGGCAACGACCGTGTCGGTATCGGCCGACTGGCCGGTCGCGATCATACCATCCTCCTCGAGCCGGACGCTGACGGTGGCTTGGGCGTCGGTGCCTTCGGTGACGGCGTGCACCTGATAGAGTTGCAGGCGTGCCTTGTTGGGGTGCAACACGCGGATCGCCTTGAACGCAGCATCCACCGGGCCGTCGCCGTGTTCCGTGGCGATGGAATCCTTGCCGTCGATTTCCATCTCAAGCGTCGCTTCTGCCGGACCGCCTGTGCCGCAGAGAACCTTGAGCGACACGATCTGAAGATGATCCGCCGCAGGATCGGTGGCGGCAGAAACCAATGCGATGAGGTCTTCGTCATAGACCTCCTTCTTGCGATCGGCGAGTTCCTTGAACCGGACAAAGACATCCTTGAGCTGGTTGTCCCCAAGCTCAAAGCCCAAATCCTTGAGCTTGGCCCGAAGCGCCGCGCGACCCGAATGTTTCCCCATGACGAGGTTCGTTTCCGAAAGACCCACATCTTCGGGGCGCATGATCTCAAAGGTTTCGGCGTTCTTGAGCATGCCGTCCTGATGGATGCCGCTCTCATGGGCAAAGGCGTTCTTGCCCACGATGGCCTTGTTGAACTGCACCGCGAAGCCAGACACGGTGGCCACGCGCCGCGAGATGTTCATGATCTTGCGGCTGTCCACGCCCGTCTCATAGGGCATGATGTCGCCGCGCACCTTGAGCGCCATGACAACCTCTTCGAGGGCGGTGTTGCCCGCGCGCTCCCCGAGGCCGTTGATCGTGCATTCGATCTGTCGCGCGCCGCCTTCGACGGCGGCAAGAGCGTTGGCCGTCGCCATGCCAAGGTCGTTGTGACAATGGGTGGCAAAGATGATGTCGTCGGCACCGGGTACCGTCTCAATGAGGCGCCGGATGAGATCCGCGCTTTCGCGCGGGGCGGTGTAGCCGACCGTATCGGGGATATTGATGGTCGTCGCGCCCGCCTTGATCGCGATTTCCACGACGCGGCAGAGATAGTCCCATTCCGTCCGCGTGGCATCCATCGGCGACCATTGGATGTTGTCACAGAGGTTGCGCGCATGGGTCACCGTATCGTGGATACGCTCGGCCATCTGATCCATGTCGAGATTGGGGATCGCACGGTGGAGGGGGGATGTGCCGATGAATGTGTGGATGCGCGGGCTTTTGGCATGTTGAACCGCTTCCCAGCATCGGTCGATATCGGTCAAGTTGGCGCGGGCAAGGCCGCAGATCGTGGAATTCCTGCTTTGCCGAGCGATCTCGGAGACGGCGCGGAAATCGCCCTCGGAGGCGATAGGAAATCCTGCCTCGATGATGTCGACGCCCATGTCATCAAGCAGGCCCGCAATTTCGAGCTTTTCCTCATGGGTCATGGTCGCGCCGGGGCTTTGCTCACCATCGCGCAAGGTCGTGTCGAAGATCAAAACGCGATCTTTGGATACGGTATCAGTCATTTTGGTATCTTTCTGTGTCCTAAACCTCTTGGCGCGAGCCGATTTTCCCCTAAGCGAATCGCGCCGAAGGGCACGCTCAGGGGCGGCTTAGGAGTAGGTCGAGCGGAAGCTGACGCGCAAAAGGCGCGGTCGCGAGGGCGATATGGGCATTCCGTGTCATAGGATCAGGGTTATACATCGGCGTCGGTAAATGAAAACCCCTCGAATGCTGGGAGAGAGGCCAGACATGCACCGATTTCTTGCTCGCACGGGTCCGGTTCACCCGACGGCCACTTGAAGCGCCCTCTACGGGATGAATAACTGGCCGCGATGACCCAACTCCCCGATCCCATTTCCCAGTGGTTCAGCACTCGCGGCTGGTCGCTTCATCCCCACCAGTTGGCGATGCTGGAGGTAGCCTCTGAGCCTGCGACCTTGCTCGTTGCGCCTACCGGCGGTGGCAAGACGATGGCCGGATTCCTCCCCACGCTGGCGGAACTCGCCTCGGCACCGAGCGAGGGGTTGCATACGCTCTACGTCTCCCCGCTCAAGGCGCTGGCGGCGGATATTCGGCGCAATCTTGAAACTCCGGTGGCGGAAATGGGGCTGCCGATCCGGATCGAAGACCGAACGGGTGACACCTCCTACACACGCAAAAAGCGGCAGCGGGCCGACCCGCCCCATATCCTGCTGACCACTCCGGAATCGCTCGCGCTGCTGACCTCTTATGAGGATGCGCCGCGCATGTTCGCTGGCCTGCAACGGGTCATCGTGGATGAGATCCACGCTTTGGCGGAATCAAAACGGGGCGATCAACTCATACTCGCCCTCTCGCGGTTACAGGCCATGGCTCCGGGGTTGCGGCGGGTTGGCCTCTCGGCGACGGTGGAGGACCCCGGCGCCATGGCGCGCGGGCTCGCGTGTCATCCCGATCCATGCCGCGTGCTCGTTGCTGATCCAGGCCCTGCTCCAGATATCGCGATGCTCGATTTGCCCGAACCCCCGCCTTGGGCCGGGGGAGGGGGGCGATATGCTATCGCCGAAGTGCTGGAGGCAGTGCGACAGCATCGCACGACACTCATCTTTCACAATACCCGCGCACAGGCGGAGCTTTTCTTCCACGCGCTTTGGCTTCAAAACGACGACGACCTGCCCATCGGAATTCACCATGGCTCTCTCGCTCGGGAACAGCGTGAGAAGGTCGAGGCCGCCATGGTCCGAGGTGAGTTGCGCGCGATTGTTTGTACCGGATCGCTCGATCTTGGGATCGACTGGGGTGATGTGGACCTCGTCATCCAGATTGGCGCGCCGAAGAACGTGAAGCGCCTTGTCCAGCGGATCGGGCGCGCCAACCACCGCTATAACGCGCCGTCCAAGGCTCGACTGGTGCCTGCGAACCGGTTCGAAGTGGTCGAGTGTATCGCCGCCTTGCAAGCCGCACAGGAGAACGATCTCGACGGGGATCTTAAGGGGCCGGGGCCACTCGACGTGTTGTGCCAGCATATCCTGATCCGAGCCTGCGCGGGGCCTTTCGAGGCCGACGCGTTGTTTGCGGAGGTCCGCACTGTTGGGGCTTATGCAGATCTGGCGCGCGCGGCCTTCGACGATTGTCTGGAGTTCTGTGCAACCGGGGGATACGCGCTGCGCGCCTATGACCGGTGGCAGCGATTGCTGATGCAAGGCGGGCTTTGGCAACTCCGTGATCCCCGCGCGGCGCAGCGCATCCGAATGAACATCGGCACCATCATGGATACCGATACGCTCAAGGTTCGCATCAAGGGGCGGGGCGGGGCACCGTTGGGAGAGGTCGAAGAGGGTTTTGCCGCGACCCTGACGCCGGGCGACACGTTTCTGATCGGGGGACAGATCGTGCGCTATGAAAATCTGCGCGAGATGACGGTCGAGGTGACGCGGCGCGCGGATCGTGAACCCAAGATCGCCACCTTCATGGGAACCAAATTCGCCACCTCTACCGAACTTTCCCATCGGATCCTGGGGATGTTCCGACAGCCAAGTTGGCCGGAGCTTCCCGATCATACGGCCCGCTGGCTCGCGCTTCAGCGGGAGGTGTCGCGACTTCCCGAAGAGGGCCGTCTGCTGATAGAGAGTTTTCCCCGCGACGGTCGGGCGCACACATGTGTCTATGGGTTCGCGGGGCGAAATGCCCAACAGACGCTCGGCCTCATCCTTACAAAACGAATGGAGGAGATGGGCCTGCATCCCCTTGGGTTCGTGGCCACTGATTATGCGACCCTGATCTGGGGGCTGGAGCCGCTGTCCGACCCCGCCCCGCTGTTTGATATCGCAGCCTTGCGCGCGGGACTTGAGACGTGGCTTGCCGGGAACGCCGTGATGAAGCGGACGTTCAAGACCTCCGCCACGATCGCAGGCCTCATCGAGCGGAACCTTCCCAATGCGCAACGCAAGAGCGGGCGGCAGGCGACATTTTCCTCGGATATCCTCTATGACACCCTGCTGAAATACGACCCGGACCATTTGATGATGCGGATCACCCGGACCGAAGCCATGCGAGGCCTTGTCGATTTCGGTCGGATCGAGGAAATGGCGATGCGGGTGCAAGGGCGCATAGACCACCTCACGCTTCAGCGGGTTACGCCGCTCGCCGCGCCACTTTTTCTGGAGCCCGGCAAAGTTCCGGTGGAAGGAGCGGGGAGGGAACGCTTGCTCGCGGAAGAGGCCGAGAGACTGATGGAGGAAGCTGGCCTCGCCTGATGCCTTGCGAATCCCCGGTGTGCAGGGCATCGAACGGATCATGAACGCCTATTCATTCACCTTCGCGGATGCGGCCCTAGAGGCCAGACACACCGGTGCGCTTTTCTGGCCTGCTGAGAAGTTGCTGTGTGTGTCGGATCTGCACTTGGGCAAGGCGGCGCGGATCAATCGGCGGGAGGGGCGGATGCTGCCCCCTTACGAGGTGACGGATACCTTGCTGCGTCTCGAAGCAGAGATCGCGGCCACGGAGGCTGAGACCGTGCTTTGCCTCGGGGACAGTTTTGACGATCTCCTCGCTGGAGCAGAGCTGGAGGATGAACCCCGCGAGTGGATTCTGCGCCTGCAGGCGGGGCGGCGTTGGATCTGGCTTGAGGGGAACCACGACCCCGCCCCCCTTGACCTGGGGGGTGAAACGCTCGCTGATCACACCAGAGGGCGCATCACGTTCCGCCACATCGCCCAAGACAGCGCTCAAGGCGAGATTTCCGGTCATTACCATCCCAAGGCGCGCCCAGAACGCACGTCGATCCGCGCCAGACCCGCATTCTTGATCTGTGGCTCGCGCATCATCCTTCCGGCATTTGGCACTTATACCGGGGGGCTCGCCGCGCGGGCCGCGCCGCTCAATCGACTGATCGACGATTCCGGCCTTGCGGTGATGACGGGGCCCAGGGCCGTAGCGTTGCCGATCTCGGCCTGCGCGGCGCGATAGCGAAGATCAGTCGAACCCGCGTTTGCGCATTTCGGCCCGGATGTTGAAGGCGATGTTGTTGATGGTCCCGCCTTCCTTCGTATCCCCGAGGATTACTGTGGTTTGCGCACCGGAATCATCGGTCACGACCCACTGCCGCAGTTGGGCGGGCGGTCCGCTAAACACCAATTCGATGCTGCCATATTCAGGATGCTCGGGATCCTGCGCCACCACGCTTGTGGTCTGACCATCGCTGTTGTGGCCCGTGACCATGTTCGTGCGCGTCAGATCAACGTCATCGGCAAGGATGATTGACAGGGGCGTTCGAGCGAGTGGAAACCGCTGTGGCGGCTCGTTGGAAACCGGGTCGAACACAGCGACCTGACCGCCGCCCGACATCACAAGCGCGTCGTCCTGTGCATAGTCAAAGCGGACACGACCGGGGCGTTTGATCGCGATCTGGCCCGTTGTGATCGTTCCGTCGGGGTTCACTTGGGTGAAATCCCCAGTCACGGTGCGCAGCGAATTGAGATAGGTGGAAATCTGAGCCAGTGACAGAGGCTCAGCGCTTGCCGGCAATGCCATCACGAGGGCTGAGAGGGTCAAGGCGATCAGGCGGCGCATAGGCTTCTCCATCGGCGAGGTTCCGGCCCAACGTCACGAGGACGGGGCCAGTTCCATTCTATGCCATGCGGAGAAGGCAGGTTCGAGAGTGCGCCGCTCTCGGCACCATCACATTGCGGATATCCGCCCGCGATCAGTTTTGCTCTGGCACCAGAATTTCGCGCTTGCCGACATGGTTCGCCGGAGACACGAGGCTTTCGTCCTCCATCTGCTCCACCAGACGCGCGGCCTTGTTGTAGCCGATGCCCAGCTTGCGCTGAATGTAGGAGGTCGAGCATTTGCGGTCCTTGATCACGATGGCAACCGCCTGATCATAGAGCGCATCCTCGCCGGTCGTGTTGCCCCCGAGGCCGAGCACCGCGTCGATGTCGCTTTCCTTCTCGCCGTCGGGCCCTTCGACCACGCCGCCGATATACTCCGGCGGGCCAAAGGCCTTGAGGTAATTCACGATCTCTTCGACCTCCTCATCGGAACAGAAGGGGCCGTGCACACGTGTAATACGCGAACCGCCCGCCATGTAGAGCATGTCGCCCTGTCCAAGAAGCTGTTCCGCGCCCTGCTCCCCGAGAATGGTACGGCTGTCGATCTTGGAGGTGACCTGAAAGGAGATCCGTGTGGGGAAGTTTGCCTTGATCGTGCCGGTGATGACGTCAACCGATGGTCGCTGCGTCGCCATGATGAGGTGAATGCCGGAGGCCCGCGCCATCTGCGCCAACCGCTGGATGCAGGCTTCGATCTCTTTCCCCGCCACCATCATCAGGTCGGCCATTTCGTCGACGATGACGACGATGAAGGGCAGGATTTCGGGGGCGAACTCTTCGGTTTCGAACACCGGATCGCCGGTCTCGTCATCAAAGCCGGTCTGGACGGTGCGGGAGAACATCTCTCCCTTGCCAAGCGCGTCCCGGACACGCCCGTTGTAGCCCTCGATGTTGCGCACGCCCATCTTGGACATCTTGCGATAACGCTCCTCCATCTCGCCCACGACCCACTTGAGCGCCACGACGGCCTTCTTGGGATCGGTAACAACGGGGGAGAGCAGATGCGGGATGCCGTCATAGACGCTGAGTTCCAGCATCTTGGGGTCGATCATGATGAGGCGGCATTCCTCGGGCGACAATTTATAGAGCAGCGACAGGATCATGGTGTTGATCGCCACCGACTTACCCGAGCCCGTGGTCCCTGCAATGAGCAGGTGGGGCATCTTGGCGAGGTTGGCGACGATAGGCTCACCGCCAATATCCTTGCCCAGAGCCAGAGGCAGGCGCAGGTTCCCATCGTCGAACTGGCGCGTCGAAAGGATTTCCCGCAGGGCCACCATCTCACGCTTCTCGTTCGGCAACTCGATCCCGATGACCGAGCGGCCCGGCACAGTGGAAACGCGGGCGGAGAGGGCCGACATGCTGCGGGCGATGTCGTCGGCAAGGCCGATAACGCGGGACGCCTTGAGACCGGGCGCAGGTTCCAACTCATACATGGTAACGACGGGGCCGGGACGAACAGAGACGATCTCCCCTTTGACCCCGTAGTCATCCAGTACGTTTTCGAGCATCCGCGCGTTTTCTTCGAGCGCGGTATCGGACAGGTGGTGCCGTTCGATCCGTTCGGGGCTCATCAAAAGACCAAGCGGCGGGTGCTCATAGCCGGCTGCGCTGTCCTCGAAGGAAAGTCCCGGTTGCGCTTCTGACTGGGCGCGGCGCGAAGGTTGGATCGGCCTGCGCACGTCGGCCTGCACCACGCGCTTTGGCTCAGGCACGGGGATTTGCATCCGTGGCGCCGGTTCGGGCACGGTTTCGGGGGCGGCATCGGGAAGGTCGAAATCATCCTCAAAGACCGGTGCGTCGTCGAAATCTTCCGATTCCAGCACGAAATCGACTTCTTCCCTCTGCGCGTTCGCGGAGAGAACAGGCTCAGGGGGCAGGGCAGGGGGGTCGCGATAGATCAGCGGCTCTGGCCGGCGGCCGCGCCCGCCCGTCAGTGGCGCTTCCGCTGCAGGGGTGCGCCGCAGTCGGGACCGTACGGCATCGCTGATCCGTGCGCGAATGTGGTCCTCGCCCGGGGCGTCGATTTCCTCTGCATCAGCCCCGTACTCGACAAGCTCATTCTCCGGCATCGGCTCCTGTTTCAAGCGGCGCAGCGCCGTCAGGAGGCCGGGTTTTTCCGGCGCAGGGGCTTCTGGCCCGTCGTCGTCGACAGTGAAGGCATCGTCGTCGACGATATCGTTATCTTCAATGGCGCGGGTTGCACGCAAAGTCCGCCGTTCGGCGATCCGCTCTGACGCGCGGGATTGCAGTGCTCCGGCCCCGGTGACTGCGGTGCTTGCCCCGCGCACACCCAAGGTGCGAAGCGCGGCGTAGGTCATGACCGTGCCACCCAGGAGGAAATGCCCGATCCGGCGCAGCTCGGGTCGCGTGAAGCCTGTTACATAGAGTATGAGGGCAAGTGCCCCGACCCCGGAAAGCGCTGAAATTACCCGAAGTGTCAGGCCCGCATCGAGCGGGGAGAGGTTCAAGAGTGCGGCAAGGGCCGTATCCCCGAAAAGCCCACCGAGCCCGAAGGAATGTGTCCAACTCGCAGGGGGAGAAAGCGTGGCGGCATAGAGGCTCGCGATGGCCATGGAAATGGGGAAGAAGATCAAACGGCTCGCCCGATCTGCCCCATTATGCAGGGCAAAACGCACGCCCCAGATCATCCCGGTAATCGCCAGCCCCCATGCGGCCCAACCCACGATCATGAAGAGCGGCGCGGTAATCGTCGCCCCCAACCGGCCCATCCAGTTTCGCGCCGGCGCGTCCGTCGCGGAGAGCCAGCTTGGATCATCCGGCGAATAGGAAAAGATCATGGCGGCGAACATCATTCCGACCACAAAGAGGACGACCCCGAGCAGTTCCTTGCCCCGCCGTTCGATCGCGGCCTGCATTTTGCTGTCGAGGAGCGGATCCCGTTGCCTGGTCTGGTACGACGCCATCAGCCAATCCCTTCTTGATTAATCATACAAACACGCGCGGAGCCGGGAGAGCCCGTCCGCCAATTCCGCAGCAGGGGCAACCATGGCCACGCGCAGATACCTCGCGCCGGGGTTCACGCCATCGACTTCGCGAGCGAGATAGGCACCGGGAAGCACCCGGATGCCTGTTTCCTCCCAAAGCTTCACGGCGGCCTGTTCCCCATCGGGGACGGGCAACCAGAGAAAGAATCCCCCTTCGGGCCCTGCATAGCCCGGAATCCCGGCGAATATCTGATCCGCCAGCGCAAACTTTTCCTGATAGAGCGCCCGGTTCTCAACCACATGGGCCTCATCGTCCCAAGCAGCGGCAGAGGCATGCTGGATGGGGAGAGGCAGGGGCGCGCCCGCATAGGCGCGCAGTTGTTTCATTCGCGCAATGCTCTCGGGGCCGCCGGCGGCAAATCCGCTGCGCAATCCGGGCAGGTTGGAACGCTTGGAAAGGGAGTGAAAGATTACCATCCGCTCGGGATCCGCACCCATCTCTTTCGCGACTTCGAGGGCCCCGACCGGCGGTGCAGTGCGGTAGATTTCCGAATAGCATTCATCTGCGAGAATCCGAAAATCGTGTTTCTCGGCAAGGGAAATGAGGGCCTTCCAATAGTCCCGATCGGCGACAGCACCCTGAGGGTTCGACGGGGAGCAGACATAAGCCAGCGCGACGCGGTCCAGCACATCCGCAGGCAGCGCGGCATAATCGGGCAAAAAGCCGGTGGCCTCGGTCGCGGGTACGAAGACCGGCTCCGCGCCGGTCGACAGCGTGGCCACCATGTAGACCTGATAAAAGGGGTTCGGGATGAGAACCACCGGCCTCGCCCCGTTTTTTTGCTCCGGGCAAAGCGCCATCGCCGCGTTGTATAGACCCTCACGCGTTCCGTTGAGCGGCAGGACCTGAGACGCGGCCGCCAGTTCGACCCCATAGCGGCGAAGGACCCACCCCGAGATGGCAGATTGAAATGCCTCGGTCCCGTCGTTGGGAGGGTATTTCGCAAAATCGGCGCTGGTCTGGGCGACGATACGCATGACGAAATCGGGCGGCGCGTGGCGCGGCTCCCCGATTGTCATGTGCAAAATGTCCCCTCCCGGTTCACGACAATCCAACAACGCACGCAGGCGCGGAAAGGCGTAGGCCGGAAGGTCCGAAAACCGTTCGGGAAACATGCGTCGTGCCTCAGATGCCGGGGTCGTTTCGCCCCGTTCGTTGCAAAAATGATACCCCGCGAGGGTGCGCTGCGTCTAGCCGTGCAGAGAGAGGCAGCGCGCGCTGTGGCATTTCAGCCAGCGGCCATGCATCGCTCCGGGATCAGGGGCAGGTGGCGAGCTGTGCGCGGTACATGTTTGCCCGACTATCAACCGAACCTGCCACGCGTACGAGCCAGGACTTGGCGTTATAGCTGCCACGCGAATAACCGGTATGGCCTTCGTGATAGGCGAGGTATTGATTGCGCGCATCGTAAAGCGAAATGCCGTTCCGCTCTCTGGTGAGGGTCATGTACCAACCCATGAAGTCCGTCGCGTCGCCGATGTCATCGCGCCGGGCAAAGCGGCTACTCGTCTCGTCCTTGTACTCGTCCCACGTCGCGTCCAGCGCTTGCGCATAACCATAGGCGGAGCTTTGGCGCCCCATCGGGATGATCCCCAAGGCATAGCGGTAAGGCGTTCGCGCGTTACCGATGAACTTGCTCTCTTGATAGATCGTCGCCATTTGCACGTGCACGGGCACGCCCCACCGCCGCTCGGTGGCACGGAATGCGCGCCTGAATTGTGGGCGTTCCGCCAGAATGCGGCATGCGTTGTCCAGGTTGCGCGGCGCTGAATAATTGCCGCCACCACAGGACGCCAATAGAATCGTAATCGCCAAAGCGCGAAGAAGTCTGCTCATCTGCCTCTCGCTCGTTATCTTGCCGTTTTCGGCATTGTTGCCGGCATCCTACCCGATCTGTGCAGGCGGGGAAACGATAATTCCGGTGGTTCAGCGTGGGAGTGCGCCTTGCGACACTCTGTTTCCGGGATTCTGGGCGCGGTCGGTGGACATTGCCACGCACTCATGGCAAGTTCCGTGTTTGTTTGCCGAGCTATGTCATGCTGAAATCACGCGCTAAATATCGTCTGGGTCAAGTGGTCCGCCACCGGAAACACCCCTTCCGGGGGGTGATCTTTGACGTTGATCCAGAATTCAGCAACACCGAAGAGTGGTATTCGGCCATACCAGAGGACAGCCGCCCCACGCGGGAGCAACCGTTTTATCATCTTCTGGCTGAAAACGAGCAATCCTACTACATCGCTTACGTCTCCGAGCAAAACCTCGAAGTCGACAGGTCAGGCGAACCGGTGGATCACCCCGACATCGAGGATATTTTTGGGGCCTTCGAAGATGGCGCCTATCACCTCGACGTCCAGATGAACTGACCGGTCAGTACCCGAGCGCGCAACCGTCCTTGCGGGGATCTGACGCTCCTTCGAGATATCCATCCGTATCAAGCCGGATTGCTTGTGCCCCGCCGATCGGTGTCTGCGGGATCTCAACATGATGCCCCATCTCCGACAAGGCAGCGCGTGTTGCGTCGGAATACCCACGCTCGACGGTCAAAATGCCCGCGTCGGGAAAGCTGCGGGGGGCATCGAGCGCGGCTTGGGGATACATACCGAAGTCTTCCATATTGGTGAGCACCCGCGCATGACCGTTCGCCTGATACGCGCCGCCCATAACGCCAAACGCCATTTCGACCGCTCCATTGCGGCGCGTCATGCCGGGAATGATCGTGTGCATGGGCCGCTTGCCGGGGGCGAGTTCGTTCGGGTGCCCGTGTTCGAGTGAGAACCCCGCGCCGCGATTCTGGAAAAGGATCCCGAACCTGTCAGAGGCAATGCCCGATCCGAACCCGTGAAAGATCGAATAGATCAGCGATACGGCCATGCGATCCTGATCCACGACAGTGATATAGATCGTTTCCTTGTGGATTGCCTCCGAGACGGTGCTGGCCTGTGCCATCGCGCGCTTGGGATCGATCTGTGCCGCGAGCTTTTTCGCGGTATCCATGGAGAGCATATGCTCAAGCCGGGTGACATAATCGAAATCGGCAAGGAAGCGGTTTCGCGCGTCATAGCCCAGCTTGGTCGCCTCGGCCTCGATATGTGCACGCTCGGGGCCAAAAGGCTCCATCGCTGCGATATCGAATTGCGCGAGGATGTTGAGAATGAGCATGGCGGTGGCACCTTGCCCGTTGGGTGCGTGCTCGACAAGCTCGATCCCGCCATAGTGGCTGCTGATGGGGTCGGAATAATCCGCGCGAGCCGCTGCGAAATCGTCGAGAGTATGCGCGCCGCCCAACTGCCGAAGCGCCGAGACCATGTCTTCGGCCACTTCGCCGGTGTAGAATGCATCGCGCCCGGACGCTGCGATCCGGCGCAGTACCTCCGCTTGACCCGGAGCGCGGAAGAGTGTGCCGGGTTTGGGCGGGGTACCCGCGGGCAGAAAATGTCGCAGCGCATCGCCCTGAAGAACGTCTGCGCAATTTGGCCAATCAAAGGCGACCCTTGGGGCGACCCGAACGCCGGAGTCCGCATACTGGATCGCGGGGGCGAGGATCGCCTCAAGCCCCAATTTACCTTGTTCTTCGCTCAGGCGGCAAAACGCATCAATGGCCGTCGGAATGGTTACGGAGCGCGCGTCGTTGAGCGGCATGGTCGAGTGGCCCTCGCCGCGCAGAGCGTCCGCATCTGATCCCGCCGGCGCACGGCCCGATCCGTTCATCGCGTGGATCTCGTCGCTGCCTGCGGGTGACCAAAGGGCGAAACAGTCGCCACCGATCCCGGTCATCTGCGGCTCGCAGATCCCCAGCAGTATCGCCCCCGCTATCGCCGCATCCATTGCGTTGCCGCCCTTCTTCAGGATGTCGAGGGCGGCCTGGGCAGCAAGAGGATGCGACGTCGCCACCATCCCGTTATCGGCGTAGACGGCCGATCGGCCTGGTTGGTGAAAATCGCGCATCTTCGTCTCCCCATTTGAATATCCCTGGGACCGTAGCGGGTGAAAATGGGGAAGCCAATGCCCTCTTGGCGAGGAGGGCGGTCTTCGCTGTGAGGTCCCCGGCGCCACACTTGGGTGGGGGCAATTTATGTGCAACCCCGGGGGAGCCTCAAGCAGCTACTGTAGTGAAACTAGGGGATGAATGCGGCGGCTTTCAGGGCCGAATGGGGCAATTTCGCGGCTCTTCAGGTTTGATGGGGCAGAGAAAAGGACAGGATGTTGTACGCCCCACATCGACGATAGGTCAGATCGGTCACGAGCCCGAAAATGATCTGTAGTCCGAAGCCGCCTTCGGGGAGTTCCTCGACCGCTGCAAACTCGGCATCCGTGCTGTGCAGCCCGTCAGGAGGGGGCATGCCTGCATCCCGGAGCGCGCATTGCACGGCGTGCGACTGAAAATCCAATGTGAGGGTGATGCAATCCTCCGGCGCGCAGCCGGAATGCTCGACAATGTTGTTGAGCGCTTCTGCAAGGACGAGTTGCAGTGTCCCCGAGGTTTCCGTTCCAAGGCCGTGATCGGCAAAATCGCCCGTCAGCGACGAGAGGGCGCGGTGGACCTCGTGAGACGTGGCGGGGATGTCGTAACGCATGAAAGACAGCCCTCTAGGCGGATGGCCCCATCGGCTTATGCCGCGTGAGGGGCAAGCCCGATTTCCACGCTGTCGTGAATGATGAAGACCTTGTCCATCCGGGTGAGACGGAACACCTTCTCGACATTTGGCCGCAGCGCCGCGAGTTCAAGCCGGCGGCCCGCGCCGAGCATCTTCATCACGGCCACTATGGCGCCCAGACCGCTGGAATCTACGAAATCGACTTCACCAAGATCCAGCAGGACGCGCCCTTCGACCCCGTCGATCAGGTTGCGTACCTTGTCCTTGAACTGGATCGCGGAACTCGCGTCGATACGCGATTCTGCCACATGCACGACATGTGCATCGGGATGGGGTTCGATTCGGATATCCATCACGCTTGCCACTCTTCTTCCATCGGTTCAGCGCAGAGTAGAATGTAAATGCTTTCCCCGGTGTTAATCCGCATGGCTTGCGATTGGACGAAAAGAAGAGCATCTGGGCAAAGTGCGAGAAGGGGCATGATATGCGCGTGAACTACGATGACCTGCGGCAGGTGATTTCCTCTCTGACGGAGGGGGAGACGGACGAAGTAGCTCTCATGGCGACCATTGCGTGCGAGCTGCATCATAGTGATGCGCGCTTTGACTGGACCGGGTTTTATCGGGTCGTCGCTCCGGGTCTGCTAAAGATCGGACCCTATCAGGGCGGCCATGGCTGTCTGTCCATTTCCTTTGATCGGGGCGTGTGCGGCGCGGCGGCGCGCACAGGCGAGGTTCAGCTTGTCGATGATGTAGAGGCTTTCCCCGGTCATATCGCTTGTTCCAGTTCCACCCGCTCCGAAATTGTCCTGCCCGTGCGGAACGGTCGGGGAGAAATCATCGGTGTGCTTGATATAGACAGCAATCAGCCTGCTTCGTTCGATGAGACGGATGCGCGCGAATTGAGCCGAATTCTGCGCGGCGTGTTTGAGGCCCTTCCATGCTAACCACTTTGCTTGCCATGGATCCGGTTGTGATCGGTGTGTTCGCAATGGCGGCATTGCTGCTCAACGTGACACCCGGGCCCGACATGATGTTTATCACCGCGTCCGGCCTTGCGGGCGGTTTGCGCGGCGGCTGCGCGGCGGCGCTCGGTGTTGCGGCGGGTGTTTTCTGTCACATCCTTTTGGCTGCGGCAGGTCTTGCCGCACTTCTGACGCAAGTGCCTATGGCGCTCGACGTGATCCGCTTCGGAGGCGCTGCCTACCTTCTCTATATCGCGTGGCGAAGCTGGAACGCGTCGGAGCCGACGACCGTAAGAGGGCGCTCGGATGTCGTTCAGGCGTTCAGGCGCGGGTTGCTCACCAACCTCTTCAATCCCAAGGTGGCTCTTTTCATACTGGCGTTTCTGCCCCAGTTCACCAACCCCGAGGCTGGCCCCGTTGCCCACCAGATCCTGTGGCTGGGTAGCTTTCTCGTCCTGAGTGCGGCGGCGACAGGGTGCTTGCTGGGATATTTCGCGGGGCTCCTTGCGGCCCGCATACGGCGTGGGGCGCGTCTTCTCAATCGCATCGCGGCGGTTCTGTTCGGTGGGTTGGCGGCGCGGCTTGCCGTGGGCTAGGCGCATCTTGTCCTGTAGCGGGTTATAGGCCACATGGGGGTAATGAGCAGCGACTATTCCCCACCCGACGATCCGCTTGATGTAGTACATGCCGACCACGAAATTGTTGTCGTCGCCAAACCGGCGGGCTTGCTCTCCGTGCCGGGGAAAGGACCCGAGCTTGCCGACTGCCTTCTGTCGCGTATCCAGGTTGCCTTCCCGCAGGCGCTGCTGGTGCACAGGCTTGATCGGGACACGTCCGGGATCATCGTCTTTGGCCTGACCCCACATGCGCAACGCCATCTGGGTCTTCAGTTCGAAAAGCGACAGGTACGCAAAAGCTATGTGGCGCGGATCAGCGGCTGCCCGGCGGAACGGTCGGGTCAGATTGACCTCCCGCTCGGTGTCGACTGGCCGAACCGGCCCCGACAGCATGTGGATCACGAAAATGGACGGGCGGCGCTGACCGATTACAAGGTCGTCTCCGCAAGGGACGGAGAGGCCCGCGTGCGCCTGATGCCCCAGACAGGGCGCAGCCACCAACTCAGAGTCCATATGCTCGCCATTGGGCACCCAATCCTCGGGGATCCGCTCTATGCCGAGGGCGCGGCGCGCGATTATCCCCGGTTGATGCTACACTCCGAGGAATTGCGCCTGCGCCACCCCGATGGAGGGCGCGGCATGAAGTTCAGGAAAAAGGCGCCCTTCTAGTCAGTCACCCTGTCCGGTGGTGCGGACAGCGCGTTTGCGAACGGGGGCCGGGCGAACACGTGTTTCGATCGTATCGTAGAGCAGGGCCGCGATATTCTTGCGCGACGCGCCTTCGATCCCTTCGAGGCCGGGTGAGGAATTGACTTCGAGCACCTTTGGCCCCTCGGAACTGCGCAGCAGATCGACACCGGCAAGACCCAAACGAAAGGCCTTGGCGGCCCGAACGGCTGTTTCGCGCTCTGCCTTGGTGATCTTTACTGCGGTCGCGGACCCGCCGCGGTGCAGGTTGGATCGAAAATCGCCGTCGGCGCCGGTTCTCTTCATTGAGGCGACGACCCGCCCACCAACGACAAGACAGCGGATATCCTCGCCCGCGGCTTCCTTGACGAAATGTTGAACGAGGAAGTTCGCCTTCAACCCGCGGAATGCGTCGATCACCGATTCCGCGGCCTTTTTGGTTTCCGCCAGAACGACACCTTTGCCTTGGGTCGATTCGAGCAGTTTCACGATGATTGGCGCGGACCCGACCAACCCGATCAGGTTTGAGGTGTCCTTGGGCGAAGCCGCAAACGCCGTGGTCGGCATGCCGATACGCTGGCTGGCCAGAACTTGATGGGCATGAAGCTTGTCGCGGCTGGCCGTGATGCCTGCTGCACCGTTGACGCAAAAGGTCCCGATGGTTTCGAACTGACGCACGACTGCCGTGCCATAGGGCGTGATCGACGCGCCAATGCGCGGGATCACGGCATCATATCGGGGGAGGCGCTTGCCATCATAGTGCACCTCGGGCGCCAGTGCGTTGATCGCCATATAGCACCGTGTGGTGTCGATCACCTCAACGGTATGGCCACGCGCTTCGCCCTCTTCGACGAGACGCCGAGTGCTGTAGTTATTTTCACGGGAAAGCACGGCGATGCGCAGCGAGCGCTTGGGCGCCTGTTCGCGCATCTTGCGGGTCGTGTAGACGTCGAAACTCAACTCCGGCTGACAGAAGCGATCCGTCGCGACGATGGAGATATGATCTTTCAGCGCTTGCCGCCCGAGCAGCATCCGGCTGTTCATCCGGTCGCGGTTCGTCAAGGTGATCTCGATGGGCCACGCCTGACCGCCGACCTCAAGCCGCGCTTCGATTACGAAGCGGGATTCGCTTTCACCATTCGAAGACGTCACCTCGCGTCGATCAAGGATCGGTGCAGAGCATGGAATCACGAGATCGTCACGTCCGGGCACAGGGTGGAGCAGAAATCGAACCTTCGGCTCATTCGCGGGGCCGAACGTTTCGATCTCGTAGGCGTGCAATGCAGAGGTGCGCGCGCCGGTATCTACCTTTGCCCGAATGGCGGGCACACCAAGCCCGGGCAGGGCCACCCATTCTTCCCAACCGAATTTGAGGAGCTCCGGCGTCGTCTCGTCCATGGCATCCTCCATCGGTGTCCAGACACGGGCGGACAGCTACCAACCTACCGGCGTCGTCGCAAGTCCGCCACGTGTTAGATGCGGACCCATGAGAAGCTTTAGACGTTGGGTTCTGGGAAAAGCGCGATGGCCGAAGCGACTTCCTCTGGTTCCCCGAGCATGCGGGCGACGGGCTGTCCATCCACGGATACGAGGGTGACGCCGCTGTCTTGGGGGTCGGGCTCGACAATAAGCTCGGGCGCTTGGCCCGTGCCGGTCTCCTGATAATAGATCGACAAGATATCTTGTCGGGGATCGAATTCAGTGAACTCGGGGACTTCGCCGGGGTGCTCTTCAGGCATCTGTGGAAGCTCGGCGTCGTCTTCGGCGCTGGCGTAGCGGCCCGCATGGATTTCCGAAACGGACCCTCCACCATCCGCGCCTTGGTTGCCGGAAAACGTATCCTCCCGGGCAAGATCATGCTGGCTCTCTTCCAGAAGATCGGGGGCATGTTGGTTGTGCGGCTGGTCTTCGTTTTCCGCCGATTCTGAGAATTCGCCATTGGCGTCGTCGGTATCCATGCCCTCGTCGAGCAGGCCGGACATCGCCACCCCGGTGGTCACTAGGCCCAGTAAACCAAGAATAGCCAACATGAACACGCGCCTCACACCAAATCCCGAAGAACCTATGCGAAACAGCCCTTTGCAAATAGCCGGAAACGCGATGGTAGGTTAATGGATCGCGCTACTGGTCCAGATCCGGCAGCTCTCGCCGGATTTCCTCGACGACCTGCGCGGCCCACTCTCCGACCACCGGAACGAACTCGAACTGGCTCAAGATCAGGGTCAGGATCGATACGAGGATAGATGCGCCGAGCACGGACCCCAAGCCGAATGCCAGCCCCCTCAGAAATTGGAACCACATCAGGCGGTAGGCGGAATTGTGGATGCGGATGAACCTGTGATTGTTCATCCGGGCCAGTTCCCGGCGCAAGCCCTCAATGGATTCGGTATCGGGGAGGCGGTCGGTCATGCGCGGGCTCGCTCGTCGGCCGAGGTCCAGAGTGTCGGTTGTACGTGATACCCAATGTAGAGCGGGTGGCGCGGGTGGCCATCCTTCGTCAAGCCGAGGTGATGGAGCGGCCTCCCGGTTTCTCTCAGCAGGTTTGCAACGGCGGGACCGCGACCCAAGTGAACGCCGTGGGTACCCCAGGCCGCGATGATTTGGTCCGCCTCCATCGCCGCAGCGCGGATCGCGTCATCATTTCGTGGCCCTACAGGATCTTCTGCGCGGCGCATCGCCTGCGGATCGGTGTCGCGCCACGCAAAGATATTCGTCACGGTAAAGCTGCCGAACCCCAATGCGCGTGCGCGCCGCTCACATCGCTCCACTGTCGGATCGTTCTGTATCTCCGTCGCCGTGGAGGGATTGAGCATGACAAAAAGCGCCCGCCGTTCACGTTCGTCCCAAATGCGAGTGAGAGAATACCTATAGCGCTCGCAAGGGGAATAGATCGCGGTCGATTGCGCGTCACCCTTGAGGAAACCACGCTCGATCAGGGCCCCCGCGCCCATCAGTGAAGGAACACACGGCTGGGGTGCAATTCTCCCGCGCGATACGTCCCAACGGCTACGGCTTGCCCGTCGAGCGCGGCCCAGACCTCGTCGCCGTACTCCAAGTCCGTCGCAATCACCATCGCCGGATTGCCATTCCGAAGCCTCGCCGCCGATTCCGGAGTGATCCGCGCTTGGGGTAGGTCGGCAAGGCCGATTTCCAGCGGCAGGATATGCGCATCCAATGCGGGATCGCGGGCAAGCCGCTCAATCTCTGCCAGCGTCACCGCCTCTTTGGAATGAAATGGCCCCGACCAGACACGGCGAAGACGCGACACGTGGCCAAGGCAGCCGAGCGTCTCCCCCAGATCGCGCGCGATGGACCGCACATAGCCGCCTTTGCCGCAGACAAGTTCCAGCGTCACGTGATCTTGGTCGGGGCGGTCCAGCATGAGCAGACTTTCGACCCAAAGTGGCCGCGCCTCAATCTCGACCTCTTCCCCGTCGCGGGCAAGCTTGTAGGCCCTTTCCCCGTCGATCTTCACAGCCGAAAACTTCGGTGGGACCTGTTGGATTTCTCCGACGAAGCCGTGCAGCGCCTCCTTAATATCCGCGTCAGTGGGGCGCGCGTCGGATGAGGCGATCACCTCGCCTTCGGTATCGTCGGTATTCGTCGCCTGACCCAACCGAACGGTGAATTCGTAAGCTTTCAGAGCATCGGTGACGTAAGGCACCGTTTTCGTCGCCTCGCCAAGTGCAACGGCCAGCACACCGGTTGCCTCCGGATCGAGCGTTCCCGCATGACCAGCCTTTTTGGCATCGAGCGCCCAGCGAACCTTGTTGACCACAGCGGCCGAGGAAAGCCCGGCAGGCTTGTCCACGATCATCCATCCGGAAATATCGCGCCCCTTGCGTTTGCGTGCCATGGAAGTCCTCAAATCTCTGCGGGATAAGGGCGGTTGCCTAGCGCCTGTCCTGCGGGCTGTCAATTCGCGGGGATCACCGCCCCCACCATCGGTCCAAGCGGGAGCCCACGGTCATGTCGGTTCAGGGACGGCGCGTAAAGCCGTGACACAGAGCCGTCGAAATAGAGTGCGGTCTTTAACCCCAGCACATCGCGAAAGAACTCCGCGAACTCGTGAAAGGTCACGGGGCTGTTGGAAATAGCGAAATGCGCGGTTTGTCCATCGGCGCTGGTGCCGACCCCGTTGCGGACGTATCGTGAGGTGCTGTCAGGCAGAAATCGTGGATGCAAATCGCCTTCGACCAAGAGCATCGGACCCGATTGGGTCGCAAATCGGCACCGCGTCTCGGACGCCATAAACGCGCGCGTCTCAAGCACGTCGGCGCGATCCTCGCCAATGCACAGAAGACCATTGGGCAACATGCCGAAATTGCCCGGCCCAGCGTTCGGAATGACGCGCATGGCCTCCGCGCCATCCTCGACATAAAGGCCCACAGGCGAGCGATCAGCGTGGAACATGCCGGCGTTCATCGCAAAGGCGAGCGTGTCGCCCGTGGCTTCGACACGTTGAGCCACGCGGGAGAAACTCCCAAGGATCTTACCCTCGGAATCGCGGAGAAAGGTGCGCAGGTCGGCTTGCGCCAAATCTACCGAGCAGACCGCGAACCCCTGACCGAGATGCGTTTCGTCACGGCAATCAACCTGCGCTGCGACAGGCATGGCCCAGAGCAATGCAAACAGGACCCAGCGGATCATTCGCCGTCGACGTCGCGCCGCACGGCTTCTTGCGAGAAAAGCCGGCGCGTCTCATCGAGACGGTCGAAGGTCTCGTCGATGCGGAACCGCAAATCGGGCGAATATTTCAACGCGACCTTCTTACCGATCAGACGGCGCAACTCACTCCGGTTGCGGGCAAGCAGCTTCAGCACGTCATCCTGTCCCTCGCCGCCGAGCGGCAGGACATACGCTGTCGCGATCTTGAGATCCGGGGAGACGGTGACTTCGCCAACCGTGACCGACAGGCTATTTAACTCCGGATCGTGGACATCGCCCCGCTGGAGCACTTCGGAAAGGGTCCGACGGACAAGTTCGCCAACACGAAGTTGACGCTGACTGGGTCCCGATCCGGTATGGAAGGTGTTTTTGGCCATGGCCGAGACTTAGGCTTTCGCGCAGGCTTTGCCAAGTATCGCCATAGCCGCTAGAGGGAAGCTGCTGAAAAGGAGATATGGCATGACCGACCTGCCGGGAATCGTGATAACTGGCGCCTCCGGGCGGATGGGACAGATGTTGATCCGCACGGTGCTGGAAAGCGATCGAGCGCGGCTGGTTGGAGCACTGGAACGTTTGGGCCACGAATGGGTCGGGCGCGATATCGGTGAGGCCATGGGCGGTGCCCGGGTGGGGGCGATGGTCAGTGATGATCCGTTGGAGCTTTTTGCCCGCGCGCAGGCCGTCATCGATTTTACCGCCCCCGAGGCGACAGTTGAGTACGCAGCCCTCGCGGCGCAGGCGCGGGCCGTGCATGTCATCGGAACGACCGGGTTCTCTGAGTCGCATTTGACGAAGATCGCGGCGGCGGCTCATCACTCGACCGTGGTCCGCGCAGGTAATATGAGCCTTGGTGTGAACCTTTTGATGCAATTGACCAAAAAGGTCGCGGCGGCGCTGGACGAAGACTACGATATCGAAGTCATCGAAGCGCATCACAATCGCAAGGTCGACGCGCCCTCGGGCACCGCCGTGATGCTTGGCGAAGCGGCCGCCGAGGGGCGGGGCGTCCGGCTCGACGATGTGTCTGATCGGGCCCGCGACGGGATCACCGGCGCGCGCAAGCGGGGGGATATCGGCTTTTCTGTCATTCGAGGGGGCGACATTGTCGGTGAGCATGACGTCCTGTTCGCGGGAGCGGGCGAACGGATCGTGCTTCGTCATGTGGCGTCCGACAGGTCGGTCTTCGCACGTGGAGCGTTGCGCGCAGCGCTTTGGGGGCAGGACAAGGGACCGGGGCAATACGACATGGTCGACGTGCTGGGCCTCTAGTTCAGTGCCTTGAGATATGCGGCGACGGCGTTTCGATCAGATGCGGGAAGCCGCGCGAAATTGGCGACCACATGCGCCATATGGCCCCCTGCGCTGTCGAAATCCGGGGTAAACCCCGTTTCTAGGTAATAGGCGATATCGCTCTGGCTCCAGTCAAGTTGGGCCGGAGTGATTCCCGGGATCCGCCCCTCGCCCGAAGGGTTTGGCGCGCCCTCAAGCCATGCGGATCGGTCGAGCCCGCCAAGGGCATCTCGGGGAGTGTGGCATTCGCCGCAATGGGCCAACGCTTCTACCAGATAGCGTCCGCGCGCGATCTCCTCTCCGCCCGCATCGGTCATCACCCAATCTTTCCGAAGGTTGAGCAGCTTCCATGCGCCGATGCTGGCGCGGATGCTGAAGGGGAAGGGAACTTCGTGCGGTTGGCTCTCCGTGTCAGATGGCGGCAGCGTTTCGAAGAAGGCTTTCAGATCGGCTACATCCTGCAGTCGCATGTGGGTATAGGACGCATAGGGAAACGCCGGATAATAGTGCTGCCCTGAGGGAGAGACGCCTCGGGTCACCGCGCTGGCAAAGTCCTCAAGGGTCCATCCGCCGATTCCTGCCGGACTGGGAGAGATATTCGGCGCGACGAAAGTGCCGAAGGGCGTTTCGAAACGCTGCCCCCCTGAGAGTACCAGTTGTGCTTCTCCCTTGGCGTCAGGGGCCATGTGGCAGGATGCGCATCCCGCGGCCCAGAAAACCTCCTCGCCATGCGAGGCATCGCCGGTGACATCCGCCACTGCCTCCGGGGGGACGGGAACCGGCCGGGTAATCCACCAACCGATGCCGCCCGCAAGCACCGCTAGGCCGAGGCCAGCGCCAATGACCCGGCGCATCAGTTTTCGGGCGCGCGGTGCTTCTCGTGGCAGGCCTTGCAGGCGCCGCCCAACTGTCCCAATGCGGGGCCGATCGCGCCCTGGCCTTCGGCGGCAGCGACGACCATTGCATCAGCGGCGGTGCCCAGAGCGGACCACTTGCTTTCGAAATCGGCGAAATCATCCCATATCGACGGCTGACCGCGGGTCCCGTCGATTGACATGTTGTCCGACCCTTCGGGCCAGAGCGGGGCTTGGTTGATCATGGTGACCGCTTTGATTGACTGTGCCGCCGCGCCCGCCGTTGCTTCATCGTATGCGGTTTCGCCCTTCGCGATACTGCCGAGAATTCCCAAGTTTATGGCCAGGATCCGAAATTGCCCCTGCCGCGCCTTGAGATGTCCCGCGTAATCCTGCGCTGTAGCCGCGCCACCGAGAACAAGCGATGCCGCAAGGGCGGCGGAAAAAAATGTCTTCATGGTCAACTCCCTGTCGATCCTGAACTATTGTGACTATGCAAAAACAACTGCCCTTGGGGAAACACCATTTCCCGGCGGGCACTTCACCTTTTCGTGCGCGTCACCGCGGCAGACCGGAACGGCCCCGCGGTTCAAGCGTGGCCCAATCTGGCCAGCCGAGGTAATTCTCGACCAGCGCGATGCCGATGCCAACCGCCGCGATGGCGAGTACCAGCATGACCCGCCGCCGCGAGGGAGGGCGGCGCGCCCATTTCGACATGCGCAAGAGCCAGAACGGGTTCATCTCACGTGAACCTGACCTTGCCGATATGGGGCAGGTTACGGTCGCGCTGTGCATAGTCGATCCCGTACCCGACCACGAATTCGTCGGGTATTTCAAAGCCGATCCAGTCGGCACGCACATCCGTTTCGCGCCGCGACGGCTTGTCGAGCAGCGCGATCGTTCGGAGTTTGGCCGGAGCCCTCGAACTCAGCAGGGCGATGACGTGATGCAGTGTGAAACCAGTGTCGACGATATCTTCGACCACCAGAACATCGCGCCCCTCAATGGCACCGCGCAGATCCTTCAGGATGCGCACCTCCCTGCTGGATTCCGTGCCGTCCCCGTAGGAGGAGGCCTCCAGGAAATCCACCTCAACAGGCAGATCAAGCTCGCGAACGAGGTCCGCGATAAAGACGAAACTGCCCCGCAACAACCCGACGACGACCAACTTGGTGGTTCCAGAGAACTCCGCCTCGATCTCACGCGCAAGTTCTTCGATCCGGGCGGCTATCTGCTTGGCAGAGATCATCCGGTCGATGACATAGGTACCCTGAGACATTGCACGCCCTTGATTTTCCCGTTCTGCTGGTCGAAACCCGCAGTTACGCCTACGACGCCCGGAGCCCCATGCCAACCCATTCCGAAACCCGCTCGCTGCCTTATTCCGCCCAACAGATGTATGATCTGGTGGCTGATGTCGGCTCTTATCCTGAATTTTTGCCTTGGTGCGCAGCGGCCCGGATTCGTGAAACACGCCCCGGCGAGGACGGCTCGGAGATTCTGGAGGCGGATCTTGTGATCTCCTTCAAAGTCTTTCGCGAGCGGTTCGGAAGCCGCGTGACGCTTTGGCCAGAGCCAAAGAAGATCGACACCGAATATATCGACGGGCCGTTCAAATACATGGTGTCGAACTGGGCCTTCGTGGATGTGGAGGGCGGTTGCGAAGTGACGTTCTTCGTGGACTTCGAGTTTCGCAATGCCATGCTGCGCGGGATCATCGGAATGGTGTTCAACGAAGCGATGCAACGGATCGTACGGGCGTTCGAACGTCGGGCGCATGATCTCTATGGGGCAGCAGGCTGATATGCGCGACGGGTTTCAAATCGGCAACAGGATCATCGCCCCCGGGCACCGCGAAACCGTCGATCTGCCTGTCAGCGTCATGTCGGATCACACCCCGGTCAACCTTTCGGCGCATGTGATACACGGCCGCAAACCCGGCCCAGTGATGTTCGTTTCCGCGGGGATTCACGGGGATGAGGTGATCGGTGCGGAGATCGTCCGCCGACTCCTGCGCGCTGGCACGGTTCAACGGCTGTCGGGCACGCTGATTGCGGTGCCGATCGTCAACGCATTCGGCTTTCTCAATCACTCCCGATACCTGCCGGATCGGCGTGATCTCAATCGGTGTTTTCCCGGCCATTCCGAAGGCTCGCTTGCGGGAAGGCTCGCACACCTCTTTCTGACAGAGGTCGTCGCGCGATCTGACATCGGGATTGATCTGCATTCTGCAGCGGTGGGCCGGATGAACCTGCCGCAAATTCGCCTCACGCCTGGCAATGCGCGGTTGAGGGAAATGGGCGAGGTATTCGGTGCGCCGGTCGCTCTCATGTCGAAACTTCGCGAAGGCTCTCTCCGCCATGCCGCGGAGGAAATTGGCGTCGACGTGCTTCTCTATGAGGCGGGAGAGGGATTGCGTTTTGATGAGGTCGCGGCGCGGGCAGGGGTTTCTGGTATTCTGCGGGTCATGCATGCGCTTGAAATGATCCCTGCGAAGGGAGTCCCAAAAGGCCGTGGTCAGCCCGTCATCTGCGGGCGTTCATCCTGGGCCCGCGCGCCCTCGGGAGGCCTGTTGCGCACGCTCAAGACCTCGGGTGACTACGTGGAGGCCGGTTCCGTGCTCGGGATCATCTCCGATCCCTTCGGAGAGGCGGAGGCTGAAGTGCGGGCCGAAGACGCGGGCATCATCGTCGGGCGGAGCAATCTGCCCGTGGTCAACGAAGGCGATGCGCTGTTCCACATCGCGCAACTTCGCGCTCAATCGCATGCCCGTGCGGCGGCGCAGGGTCTTGCCGATCATCAGGACGCAGCGCCTTTGTTTGACGAGGATGAGATCATCTGAGGCAAAAATCCGCCGAACCCGGCGATGCCTGAGTGGAACAGTTCGGCGGGGGTCTGACGTTGGGATGGCGAGACGCGGCAATGATGCCGCCACGCCAAAACAACAGAAAGGACTTGCCATGACCCGCATGACGCAACTCATTTCGACGACTGCTCTGACCCTCGCTCTCGGCACCGGCGCCGCTGTCGCACAAGAGTCTGAGGTAGATACGGACACATCTACGACGATTGAACAGAATATCTCTGCCGCCGATTCAGCCTACTCCGATTCCGAAGCAAACGTTGAGTCGGATGCGGACATTGCCGCAGAGAGCGATTCCGAGACTACTCAGGAAGACCCGGTCCTGAGCGACGCGCGCAGCGACACCGGCAGCCCGGACCGTGATCCCCTCGCGGACGGCTATCAGGCCACAGTGAACGTCGAGACACCCGATAACTCTGAACTGGCGGCCGATGATCTTTCGAAAAGCCCGTTCTACAACTTCACAACCGCCGAACTTGTCGGGCGCGAAGTTTTTGATACCGAGGGCGATGATATCGGGGAAATCGACGCCGTCGGCCTTGAGAACGGCACCGTCGTAGCCGTGATTTCAGAAGGGGGTTTCCTTGGAATTGGCGAGCACAAGGTCGCGCTTCCGCTGTCGAACTTTGAGGCCAACGGTGAACAGATTGTGCTCACTGGTTTGACCGAAGACCAAGTCGAGGAAATGCCAGAATATGATCCCGCGCGCTTTGAGTTGGTCGAAGACCGCAAGATCAGCGAAATCAACCGGTAAGAGCGCCCTAGCGCGCTGAGCGCTTCGGTACAAAGTAAAAGTCGGCCCCGGCATCCCCACCGGGGCCTTCTTCGTGCGGGTATCTTACCGTGAGTGATGGCCGCACAAACACAAAGCCCGCGCATTGACTGCACGGGCGTGGGGTGTCTCTACAGTATTCCGAAGCACTGTCGGGTCGGGAATACCCCACCTTTTAAATACGACGCAGCGTCAGGAAGGCTTAACCGACGATCTCAAATCAAAAATCGACGGCCAGACCCATTTTTTCATAATCTCCATACCGCACCGGTTCGGGGCCATCACGGCCTCCGAGCTCATTAGGCAGTTTGAAATCGCCCTGCGCGCGCCGGCGCTCCTCTGCTTCGGCCAATGCGCGTTTTGCAGCGTCTGGAAGGTCCTTGTGGGGGTCGGTCATATGCGTCGGCTTTCCTCGTCTCTGTCCCCTTGATATACGCACGGAACTTTTCAGGACAAGCGGGTAAGACGATGAGCCAATCGGAAGATCAATCGGAGAAGCGAATCGCCGTCGATGCGCGCACGAGGGCTGTCGATCTGCTCGACCTTGTGCTTGGCGAAGGGCGGCTGCTGTCCGATGCGATTGGCAGCGGGCTTTTAGAACGGCTTGCTCCGGACGAACGCGCAAGAGCCCAGCGACTCGCGACCGAGACGCTTCGCGCGCTGGAACGGACGGACCGGATGCTTGCGCGCCATTTGCGCAAACCGCCGCCGCTTCGGATCAGAAACATCCTGCGGCTTGGAACGTTGGAACTTGCACAGGGCGCGGCTGCACACGGGGTCGTAAATGCCTCGGTAGGGATCGCGGGGGCGGGCAAGCGGACGGCGCAACTCAAGGGCCTCGTCAATGCCGTGTTGCGGAAGGTAGCGGCGGAAATGCCGGAGGGCTGGGAGAAGCTGCGGACCCCGCGGTTGCCCAATTGGCTGCGCAAGCCGCTCGTAGCAGCATGGGGCGCGCCCGCGGTTTCGGGGATGGAGGATGCGCATTTCGCCGGTGCACCGCTCGACCTCACGCCCAAGGGGGGCGCAGCCGAACTTGCTGAACGTTTGGGAGGGGAAGTGCTTTCCACCGGCTCTGTGCGGTTACGCGGCACAGTTCAGGTCAGCGCGCTTGACGGATATGAGCAGGGCGATTGGTGGGTTCAGGATGCCGCTGCGGCGCTTCCAGTAAAACTGCTCGCCCCAAAACCTGGGGAGCGCGTGCTGGACCTCTGTGCCGCACCGGGCGGAAAGACGTTGCAAGCCGCTGCGGCAGGGGCCGATGTGGTAGCGGTGGATCTTTCCGCCGCGCGTCTTGTGCGTCTGGAGGAGAACTTGGCACGGTGCCACCTATCCGCGCAGGTAGTGGCTGAGGACGGGTTGTCGCATACTGGAAAGTACGATGCGATCCTTCTGGATGCGCCGTGTTCGGCGACGGGCACCATCCGGCGGCACCCTGACCTGCCCCATGCGCGGGATGGGGCGGAAATTGCCGGATTGATCGACCTTCAAGCGGCTCTTTTGGATCACGCACTGTCTCTCCTCGCGCCGGGGGGGCGGCTGGTCTTTTGCACCTGTTCGCTTCTTCCGGACGAAGGCGAGTGCCAGATTGACGCCGCTTTGCTGCGCCATCCGGGCTTGCGCGTGGTCCCTGCCTGCGGCCCGGAATTCGAGTCCGCCTGGACCACCGAGGAGGGGGGCGTTCGCCTGCGCCCCGATTTTTGGCCGGAACGGGGTGGCATGGATGGATTTTACATGGCGCTTCTTGCTCGGGATTGAAAATCGACTGTGGCGGTGCCTGCCTGCGTGACTTGATCAGATTGCCTCGCTAGGTTGAGCTTGGCCCGCAAGCGCGCGGCCGAGGAGGCGAGCAAGATGTCCCAACCAAGGGTTCCTCGCGGGGTCGGTGCCATGAACCGATTGCAGGCGCGGCTGTGCGGATTGACGCGGCCGATGACCGTATTGCGCGAGATGCCATTGCCCGAAGGAGCGGGCGACCCCGATCGCGGACAGGAACTCGTGGAGGGGCATGTTCATCTCGCGGGCGTGACGGGGAACGGGGCGGACCTATGGGAAATTCCCGCACCTAATGCAAATTTCGAAGCGGCGCGACAGGGGTTCGGTTGGCTTGATGATCTGTCCGCTGCGGGTACGCCGCGCGCCCGGACGCTGGCGCAAACGTGGACGCTGGGGTGGATCACGCGCTTTGGGCGCGGCGGTGGTCCGGGGTGGACGCCAGAGCTTGCAGCTTTTCGCCTCGGGCAGATGCTGAGCCATGCGGAGATCCTTCTCTCTGGCGCTGCCCCCGAGGAAGTCTCTCGTGCGCTCGGACGGCACCTGTTGTTTCTTCGGCGTCGGTGGCGCGCGGCCCCGCGGGGGCTGCCGCAACTCCGGGCGATCAATGCCCTGCTGAAAGCGAAGGCATTCGTGGAGGGGGCGGAGGTTTCCGCCCGGCCACTGATCCGCGCGGCGATCTCGGATATCAGCGCCATTCTCACGCCCGAGGGCGGCGTTGCCAGCCGCGCGCCGGATGACCTTTTTGCCGCGTTTCGCGCCCTCTCCGATCTGCGGGCAGCGATCGCCGCCTTGGGGCTCGCCCCGTCGGAGGATCTTGACCGCGTGCTGACCCGGTCCGGGGCGATCCTCCGCGCTGTACGACATGCCGATGGAACTCTGGCGCGGTTTCACGGGGGCGGTGCCGGGGATCCTGCCGCCATTGATCGTGCCTTGGCGCAGGCACGGCTGCGCGGTGGACCCGCGCAGGGTCTGGCCATGGGGTATGCGCGGCGTACGGCCGGACGCAGCACGTTGATCGTGGATGCCGCGCCGCCGCCAACCGGGCCCGCAGCTGGATCGGCGCACGCCTCGACTCTCGCGTTTGAGCTTACCTCCGGGCGTCGCCCCATCATCGTCAGTTGCGGCACCAGTGTGGACGTTGATGCGGATTGGCGCCGCGCCGGACGTGCGTCGCTGTCTCATTCGGGTCTCGTTCTCGACGGGCGTTCTTCCGCGCGGCTGCAACCTGAGACGGATATGCTGACCGATGGCCCGCGCGACGTTCCGGCCAAGCTGTCTCTGCATGGCGGCAGCCTGCGGTTTGAAGGTGGACATGACGCCTATGTTGCGGCGACCGGGCTGACCCATGCGCGCATTCTCGACCTGTCCCCCGATGGGCGCGGGTTATCCGGCGAAGATCTCGTCGTCACGCTCGACGCCGCCGCTGGTGCGCAATTCCGTCGCGCTCTGGCCAACACCGGAGGGGGCGGGATTCCAGTCCAGATCCGGTTCCACCTGCATCCAGATGTCGAAGCCTCCCCGCACCCCGATGGTGGTGTGATCCTTGTCCTGCCAAGTGGCGAACGCTGGCATTTCGATCATGATGGGCACGCCGAGCTTACATTCGCGCCGTCCGTATATCTCGAGGCGGGCCAGCGTGAGCCGCGTCCCACGGATCAGATCATCCTGACAGGGCGGGCGACCGGGGAGGCGACGCGGGTGCGCTGGCAGTTGACGCGCACGCCTGATGATCACTCTGTTACCCGCGATCTGATCGCCGCAGCACTGCCTCTTGTGCCCGCGTGAAACGGTGTCGGGGCACCTTCGCGGTTCAACATGACCGGGTTTTGTCGTAACGGATGCGCGAATCCTCTTGTTTGACCCGGAGTTCCCATGACCGACCTTGCCCCCCTTCGCCGCGCCTTGCTCTCTGTCTCCGACAAATCGGGCCTGATCGACCTAGGCAGGGCGCTTGCCGAACGGGGCGTGGAGCTTCTTTCCACCGGCGGGTCTGCACGGAGCCTGCGTGAGGCGGGGCTTGAGGTGCGTGATGTCGCGGATGTGACCGGTTTCCCCGAGATGATGGATGGTCGGGTCAAGACGCTGCACCCCGCGGTACATGGCGGGCTTCTGGCGCTGCGCGACAATGCGGGGCACGTGGCGGCGATGGAGGAGCACAATATCGCTCCGATCGACCTGCTCGTCGTGAACCTCTACCCGTTTGAAGAGACGGTGGCCAAGGGTGCCGATTATGACACCTGCATCGAGAACATCGATATTGGCGGCCCGGCAATGATCCGGGCTGCGGCCAAGAACCACGGCGCGGTTACGACGATCGTCGACGTGGAGGACTATAACGCGCTGCTCACTGAACTCGATAGCAATGAGGGGCAAACGACGCTCGCCTTCCGTCAGCGTATGGCCCAGATCGCTTATGCCCGTACCGGTGCCTATGATGCCGCCGTCAGCACTTGGATGGCCAGCGCCATAGGTGAGCGCGCGCCGCGCCGTCGCGTGACTGCCGGAACCCTCGCCCAAACCCTGCGCTATGGCGAGAACCCGCATCAGAGTGCTGCGTTCTACACTGATGGCGGCACGCGGCCCGGCGTCGCTACTGCGTGGCAGCTTCAGGGCAAGGAACTGTCCTATAACAACATCAACGACACCGATGCCGCTTTTGGACTGGTTTCCGAATTTGGCGGCGGTAGCCCGGCCTGCGCCATCATCAAACACGCCAACCCCTGCGGCGTGGCGCGCGGCGATTCCATGAAGGACGCCTACACACGCGCCTTCGACTGCGACCGCACCTCCGCCTTCGGTGGGATCATCGCGCTCAACCGTCCCCTGGATGCGGAGACCGCCGAGGAGATCACCCAGATTTTCACCGAGGTGGTCATCGCCCCCGGTGCGGATGAGGCCGCGAAGGAGATATTTGCCGCCAAGAAGAACCTGCGCCTGCTGCTGACCGAAGGGCTCGCCGATCCTGCCGAAGCCGCGCTGACTTACCGCCAAGTCTCGGGCGGTCTCTTGGTGCAGGACAAGGACAATGGCGTGATCACCGAAGCCGACCTCAAGGTCGTGACCAAACGCGCTCCTTCCCAGCAGGAAATTGCCGATATGCTCTTTGCATGGAAGGTGGCCAAGCACGTCAAATCGAACGCCATCGTCTACGTCAAGGACGGCGCGACCGTTGGCGTCGGCGCGGGCCAGATGAGCCGCGTGGACAGCACGCGTATCGCCGCGCGCAAGGCCGAAGACATGGCCGAAGTGCTGGGCCTGCCGGAAAGCCCCACGAAGGGCTCCGTTGTCGCCTCAGACGCCTTTTTCCCCTTCCCCGATGGCCTTCTGACCGCTGCGCAGGCAGGCGCCACGGCCGTGATCCAACCCGGTGGTTCCATGCGGGATGACGAGGTGATCGCGGCGGCCGACGAGGCCGGGCTTGCCATGGTCTTCACCAGCCAGCGCCACTTCCGCCACTGATGCGCCCGGTTTCCCCACACCTCTCGGCCGCGGCACTAATCGTCTTTTTGCTGGATCAGGCGACCAAATTTCTGGTGGTGCAATGGCTTGATCTGCGCCTGCGCGGCGGTATCGACGTACTGCCGCCCTGGCTCAATTTTCGGATGGCTTGGAATACCGGGATCAACTTCGGTCTCTTTTCGGGGCAGGGCGCGCGCTGGATCCTGATCGCGGTGGCCTTTGCCATCGTGATCGCCGTGTTGATCTGGATGCGCCGCGAGCGCCCGGGAAAATGGGCCGAGATCAGCGCCGGGGTGCTGGTCGGCGGCGCGCTCGGCAACGTGGTGGACCGTCTTGCCTATGGGGCAGTGGCCGATTTCATCAACATGTCCTGTTGCGGGATCGAGAACCCTTTTGCGTTCAACGTTGCCGATGTGGCGATCTTTGCAGGCGCGATCGGGCTCGTGCTTTTTACGGGAAAGAAGTAGGGCTCAATCGGCTGGTGACGCCGCCAAAGAGATCGGCTAACACTGGTCGCGGTCCGCAAACCGGGGGAAATTCATGCGCTTGGCTCACATTCTGCTCTGCACCGGTCTTGTCTCGGCTCTTGCGGCCTGTGGCGGCAATGATCGCCTGCACCGCTTTAACGAGATAAGCGGGGGACCAGAGGAATTTCGCGCGCTTCCTGCGCGCCCGCTAGAGATGCCACAGTCCATGGCCGTCCTGCCGCCGCCCGCCTCGGGAGCCAACCTCGCAGACCAGCACCCCAAGGCCGATGCCGTGGCTGCGCTTGGTGGAAGCCCGAGCGCGCTGGTGGCGGGCGATCTTCCCGCCTCGGACGCGGCCCTCGTTGCCGCGGTGTCTCAGGCTGGGACAAGGGTCGGCATTCGTGCCTTGCTCGCGCAGGAGGATGCCGCTTTCCGCGCACGCCGGGGCCGGATAAGCACAGGCGGCCTTGGCGGGTCGGATCCTTACTTTGCGGCCTATTCGGCGCAAGCGCTGGATGCAGCGGCCGAAGCTGCCCGTTTCCGTGCGGCAGGCCTGCCGACGCCGAGCGCGCCGCCCGCAGAGTAGTCCCTGCCGCAGCGGCCGCCCTTACCGTAGTCGCGCCCGCTCACGTCTGCGTATATATGGTTGAACGCGCTGCGCTTCTGCGTACCTATGGCGCACGCCTTATGGAGGATGCCCATGCCGCGCCTGCTTGCCCTCATTCTCACCAGTTTATTCTTTGCCCTTCCGGCCCGTGCCAGTGACATGGTGACGACCTATACCCTCGACAACGGGATGGAGGTCGTCGTGATCGAGGATCATCGCGCCCCTGTTGTCGTCCACATGGTGTGGTATCGCGCAGGTGCCGCCGATGAGCCGCAGGGTTCCTCCGGGGTGGCGCATTTCCTTGAACATCTGCTCTTCAAGGGCACTGAAAAAATGGAGCCGGGCGAATTGTCGCGCGTGGTGGCCGAGAATGGCGGTTCTGATAACGCCTTCACCTCCAACGACTACACCGGCTATTTCCAGCGCGTCGCCGCCGACCGGCTTGAGTTGATGATGGAGATGGAGGCAGACCGGATGGTCAACCTTCAACTTGGCGAAGAAGAGATCGAGACGGAGCGCAACGTCATCATCGAAGAGCGCAACCAGCGCACAGAGAACAATCCCTCCGCCCTGTTCGGCGAACAGCGCGACGCCGCCCTCTATCTGCATCACCCCTACGGCACACCGGTCATCGGCTGGCGGCACGAGATGGAGACGCTGGGCCTCGACGATGCGCTCGCCTTCTACAAGCAGTATTACGCCCCCAATAACGCGATCCTCGTTGTGGCGGGCGACGTTGCCCCGGAGGATGTGCTGGCCCTCGCGGAGAAACACTATGGCCCGCTTCCGCCGAACCCCGATCTGAAGCCGCGTGAACGGGTCAAGGAACCCACCCATCTTGCCGCGCGGCGCATGGTCTTCAGCGATGTGCGGGTGGCACAGCCTTATGTCACGCGAACCTACCTCGCACCGGAGCGCGATCCCGGCGCGCAGGAGCGCGCAGCGGCCCTGACGCTGCTCGCCGATCTTCTGGGCGGGGATGGGACAACCTCGCACCTCGCGCGCAAATTGCAGTTCGAGCAACAGATCGCTGTCTATACGGGCGCGGGGTACCGGGCGACCTCGCTGGACGACACCAGTTTTAGCCTGATCGTGGTGCCGGCTGAGGGTGTCACGCTCGAAGAGGCGGAGGCCGCGCTTGACGATGCGATGGAAAGTTTCCTTGAAGAGGGTGTGGATTCCGCCGCGCTTGATCGCCTCAAGATGCAAATACGTGCCTCCACTGTCTATGAGCGCGACGACGTGGCCGCACTGGCCCGGCGCTATGGGTCGGCTCTTACTTCGGGACTGACGGTCGAGGACGTGCAGGAATGGCCCGCGATCCTTGAGGCCGTGACCGAAGACGACATACTCGCCGCCGCTCGGGATCTTTGGCGGCCCGCAAGCTCCGTCACCGGCTATCTGGTGTCCGGTTCCCCTACTGAGGAGGCCATTCAATGATCCGTTTTGCCCTGACGCTGTTGGCATTCGCGGCTGCGCTCCCGGCACGCGCCGAGGTGAATATCCAGGAGGTGACCTCCCCCGGCGGGATTACCGCTTGGCTGGTCGAGGAACCTTCAATCCCCTTTCTGTCCTTGGAAATCCGGTTCAGTGGCGGCTCCTCGCTCGACGCCGAAGGGAAACGCGGTGCGACCAATCTTATGACCGCCCTGCTCGAAGAGGGTGCCGGGGAGCTTGATGCCCGCGCCTTTTCCGAGACCCGGGATGGGCTGGCCGCATCCTTTGGCTTCTCCGCTTATGACGATGCCCTTTCGGTTTCCGCGCGAATGTTGACGGAAAACAGACCGGAGGCGATAGCCTTGCTGGAAACCGCCCTGACCGAACCTCGCTTCGATGGCGATGCCATCGAACGGGTTCGCGCGCAGGTTCTGTCAAACATTCGCTCGTCCGAGAAAGATCCCGACGACATCGCTGGCAAAACCTTTGACCGATTGGCTTTTGGGGATCATCCCTATGGCTCCGATCGGTCTGGCACAGTCGAGAGCGTTTCCGCCCTGACCCGCGACGACCTATTGGCCGCCAAGCATCGCGTCATGGCCCGTGATCGGATCTATGTGGCGGCAGTTGGCGACATCACGGCCGAAGAACTCGGCCCGCTCTTGGACGATCTTCTCGGCGGATTGCCGGAGACCGGCGCGCCGATGCCGGATCATGTGGACGTTGCGCTGACAGGTGGCACGACCGTCGTGGATTTCCCGACGCCGCAATCCGTGGCGCTCTTTGGTCATCTGGGCATGAAGCGCGACGACCCGGACTTTTTCGCGGCGTATATCGTCAACACCATCCTTGGGGGATCAAACTTCGAGTCCCGACTGATGACGGAGGTGCGTGAAAATCGCGGCCTGACGTATGGGATCTACTCTTACCTTGTGCCGAAGGACTACGCCGAGCTTGTCATGGGGTCCGTCTCCTCGGCGAACGACCGGATTGCCGAGGCTGTCGAGGTCACGAGGCAGGTATGGGCGGACATGGCGGAAAACGGCGTCACGGCGGAGGAACTCGCGGCCGCGAAGACCTACCTGACCGGCGCCTATCCGTTGCGCTTCGACGGCAACGGCCCGATTGCGGATATCCTCGTCGGGATGCAAATGCAGAACCTGCCCATTGATTACGCCGCTACCCGCAACGACAAGGTGAACGCGGTCACGCTCGAGGAGGCCAACCGTGTGGCGTCCGAGTTGCTGCGCCCCGAGTCGCTGCATTTCGTCGTGGTGGGTCAGCCGGAAGGGGCAATCTGAGGCGGACCTCTCTGGCGAGAGCTGAAAATAAGCGCGCCGCAGGCAATATGCAGCCGAACCCCCATTGGGCAGAGTAAGGAACCGGGCTGAACTGCGGCTCGCTTACTCTGTAATGCTGAGGCAGTTCAGGTTTCGGATTTCACGTTTTCAGCGAAGGATTTCTCAAAGGCCGCCTTCTTGTCGTCGCCGACGTCGGTCTGGAAGTTGGCTTTCCAGTCGGCCATGGACATGCCGTAGAAGATTTCCCGCCCTTCGTCCTTGCTCATCTCGATGCCGCGTTCATTCGCGGCTTCTTGATACCAGCGGGAGAGGCAGTTGCGACAGAACCCGGCAAGGTTCATCATGTCGATGTTCTGAACGTCCGTGCGATCTTCCATCAAATGCTTGCGCAGGCGACGAAAGGCGGCGGCTTCTAGCTCGATGCGGGTTTGGTCATCCATCAATCGGTCTCCTCGTTTTCTTTCATCTGTGCAGCGGCAAGGGCACGTTCAAGCAGAGGGGCCAGAAGACTGGCCCAGGCCCGCTGGCCGTCCTCATGCTGAATCAGGTCGTTGCGTATTTCGATCAGCACATTCATCCGCCCATGTGCCGTGGCGTGCCGGTCGATGGCGTCACCGGGCAAGTAGCCCGGATAGGGTTCATTCGCACCGACGCAAAGTGGCTCGCCGCATGCGCTCCGGATCAATTCAGCGAGGGGCCTGTCGTTGCGAAGTTGCCCGATGAACTCGCCGGCGAGCCTGTCGTCCTCCGCATAGAGAATGCCGATTTGCCACGGCCGGGGGGCACGGCCACGTAGTTGCCGCGTGAAACTGTGGATCGAGACGATGACCGGGTCATCCTGACGGTTCGCAAGATCCTCAACAGCTTGGTGGTAGGGATCGTAACATGCGGTCTTTCGGGCGGAGAGGTCTTCGGGGCCAGCATGACGATTG
The DNA here is from genome assembly GCF_900111875.1 of Poseidonocella pacifica. Lineage (GTDB taxonomy): Bacteria > Pseudomonadota > Alphaproteobacteria > Rhodobacterales > Rhodobacteraceae > Poseidonocella > Poseidonocella pacifica. The sequence continues at coordinate 623,527 of NZ_FOJU01000003.1, read as the reverse complement.
GCGGGGATAATCGAGCCATCATAGAGCTTCATCAGCAGCGTGGGATCGTCTTCGCCCCGGTTCGGATCGATCACCAGTCGGGAAAAATTCGACAGGACGGCATGCGCGCCAAGTGCCGTCGCAAGACGCCGGGTCACGCCCGCCGCGCCGACGTCATAGGCGATGTGGCGCGACATGTCGGACGCGGGCAGGCCCAGATCGCCCCCATTGACGAAAGGCGGAACCGTGTTCGCCGCGTGGTCGCATGTCAGCAGCCAGCGGGTGGGGCGGGGCGCTTCGAGGCGCTCGAAAGGGTGGTAAGTCATTGGCATGTCACAATCCTGAGCCACCCCATAGGGCAGTTGTGTGGAAAAGGGAATTGGGTCATAAAGCCGTCGAGCGAGGTTAGCGGTAACGGTGGTCCGCAGACGCCGCGATCCGGCCGTTTAGGTCACCGTTGACGATAGGGAAGAGAACGCATGAAACGAAATCGCAAAGTCAAGATCGTGGCCACGCTGGGGCCAGCATCAAGCGACTACGAGACAATCCGCGGCCTGCACGAAGCCGGCGCGGACGTGTTTCGCTTGAACATGAGCCACGGCAGCCACGACGACGTGCGCGCCCGGTACGACATCATTCGCCGCGTCGAAAAGGAACTCGAAAGCCCGATCGCCATTCTGGTTGATCTGCAGGGTCCCAAGCTTCGCGTCGGCACATTCTCGGGTGGGCCGGTCGATCTGGTTACTGGCGACCATTTCCGCATGGATCTGGATCCGTCCGACGGGGACAAGACGCGGGTCTGTCTGCCACATCCGGAGATTTTCGCCGCGCTGGAACCCGGCGCGCGTCTGCTGGTCAACGATGGCAAGGTGCGTCTCAAGGTGCTGGAATGCGGCGAGGACTTCGCCAATTGTGAAGTCATCGCGGGCGGCATGATTTCCGACCGCAAGGGCGTGAACGTGCCTGACGTGGTGCTTCCTCTCGCCGCGCTCTCGGACAAGGATCGCGCGGATCTTGAATTCGCCCTGACACTCGATATCGACTGGCTGGCGCTTTCTTTCGTCCAGCGGAAGGAAGATATCGAAGAAGCCCGCGCGCTCACCAAGGGCCGTGTGGCGATCATGACCAAGGTCGAGAAGCCCGCCGCCGTGAAGGCATTCGACGAAATTCTGGAGGCTTCCGACGCGATCATGGTCGCGCGCGGCGACCTTGGGGTCGAGATGCCGGTGCAAGCGGTGCCAACGATTCAGAAACGTCTGGTCCGCGAATGCCGCAAGGCCGCGAAACCGGTGATTATCGCGACACAAATGCTCGAAAGCATGATCGAAAGCCCAATGCCGACGCGCGCCGAAGTTTCCGATGTCGCCGCCGCGATCTATGAAGGTGCCGATGCGATCATGTTGTCCGCCGAATCCGCCGCAGGGCAGTTTCCGATCGAAGCGGTCACGATGATGGACAACGTCGCCATCGAGGTGGAAAGCGACAAGAACTACAACAGTATCCTCGAAGCTTCCCGTCAGGTGGCACGCGAGAGTGTTGCCGATGCCATCGTCTCTGCCGCGCGCGAAATCGCCGAAGCGACCGACATCAAGGCGATCTGCTGCTTCACCGATAGCGGCACCACCGGTGCGCTGACCGCGAGAGAGCGGCCTCGTGTTCCGATCATCGCGCTGTCGCCCAAGGTTGCCACAGCGCGCCGCCTTGCGCTGAGCTGGGGCACCACATGCGTGGTGTCCGAAGAAATCGTCTCGCGCTTCAAAATGGCCGTGGTTGGCGCGGCCCGTGCGGCCCGCAAGCTTGGCTATGCGGACGAGAAGGACTTTATCGTGGTCACCGCCGGTGTTCCCTTCAACGTGAAGGGCACCACGAACATCCTGCGGGTCGCGCCGTGCGATGAGCGGCTTATCTTCGCCTCCGAAGACGAGTAAGATCCCTTGCGGGCGGAACTGGCTCTGGTGCTGGGCGTGGTCTTTGCCGCGCTCAGCCTGCCGGTTCTTCTCAATGCATTGGTCGAACGGCGCGCCCCTCAGGTTTCAACGGCGCTCTTTTTCGCTGGAGCAGGCCTGATGGGATGGGCTCTTTGGTCAAAGCCGGCGTTGCGGGATCTGCATCTGGCCTCCGAAGCGGTGATCGATGTCATCGCTCGGGTGCTGCCCTGAGAAAAACCGCTCTACGCCCTTGCCACCCATGGGGAAGTATCGTATCTGCGCCCACTCATGCGCGGCCGGCCCGGATGGCATGCCGAGTCGCGTTCCCGACCGACTTCCGAGGAGACGGAAATGCCTAAGATGAAGACCAAGTCGAGCGCGAAGAAGCGCTTCAAGACGACCGCCACCGGCAAGGTGCTCGCAGCACAGGCCGGCAAGCGTCACGGCATGATCAAGCGCCACAAGAAATTCATTCGCGATGCACGGGGCACAACGACCCTGTCCGCGCCGGATGCCAAGATCGTCAAGGGCTTTATGCCCTACGACCGCTAAAGGAGGCTTGAGACATGTCCCGAGTTAAAGGTGGAACTACCACACACGCCCGCCACAAGAAGGTTATCAAGGCCGCCAAAGGTTACTATGGCCGCCGCAAGAACACCTTCCGCACGGCAACCCAAGCCGTCGACAAGGCGAACCAATACGCCACGCGCGACCGTAAGAACCGCAAGCGGAATTTCCGCGCATTGTGGATCCAGCGGATCAACGCCGCGGTGCGCAGCCATGACGAGGCGCTGACGTATTCGCGCTTCATCAACGGCCTGTCCCTTGCGGGGATCGAAGTGGACCGCAAGGTTCTGGCCGATCTGGCCGTGCATGAGCCCGCCGCGTTCGGCGAGATCGTGAACAAGGCGAAGGCCGCACTGGCCTGATCCCGTCAGGGTAAGAGAGTTTTGAACGCCGCGGGTCCTGCCTGCGGCGTTTTTCGTTTTGCGGTGGTCCCGACCCCGCGTGGGGCATGATCCTGCTGCGGCGGCCTAGCGGCTTGCGCCCGGTGGCGGCTGTCGCTAGTCAGGCGGGCGTGGAAGCTGGAGGCCTTTGATGGACGATCTGCGCAACAAATACCTTGCCGCCATTGCCGATGCCGCTGACGAGTCGGCGCTTGAGACGTTGCGTGTACAGGCCGTCGGCAAGAAGGGCGAAGTCAGCCTCAAGATGCGCGAGCTGGGTAAGATGACCCCTGAAGAGCGGCAGGTCGCTGGACCGGCGCTCAACGCGCTGAAAGATGAGATCAATTCCGCGCTGGCTGCGAAGAAGGTGGCGCTTGCCGACAAGGCGCTGGATGAGCGGTTGCGGGCGGAGTGGCTTGACGTGACCTTGCCGGTCCGGCCTCAGCGACGGGGATCGATCCACCCGGTCAGTCAGGTCTGGGAAGAATGCACCGCAATCTTTGCCGAGATGGGATTTTCCGTCGCCGAAGGTCCGCAGATCGACACCGATTGGTATAACTTCGACGCGCTGAACATTCCCGGCCATCACCCCGCGCGGGCCGAGATGGACACGTTTTATATGCACCGCGCCGAGGGCGACAACCGCCCGCCGCATGTGCTGCGCACCCATACCTCGCCGGTGCAGATCCGGCATATGGAAAAACACGGCGCGCCCTGCCGGATCATCGCGCCGGGCCGGGTGTACCGCGCGGATTACGACCAGACGCACACGCCGATGTTCCATCAGGTCGAGGGCCTTGCGATCGACAAAGACATTTCGATGGCGAACCTGAAATGGGTGCTGGAAGAGTTCTTCTCGGCCTTCTTCGAGATCGAGGGCATCAAGACCCGCTTTCGCGCGTCGCACTTCCCGTTCACGGAGCCATCGGCCGAGGTCGATATCCAGTGTTCCTGGGAAGACGGTCAGTTGAAGATCGGGCAGGGCGATGGCTGGCTTGAGGTTCTGGGCTCGGGCATGGTCCACCCCAAGGTGCTGTCGGCGGCGGGCGTTGATCCGGCCGAGTGGCAGGGCTTTGCCTTCGGCATGGGTATCGATCGGATCGCCATGCTGAAATACGGCATCCCCGACCTGCGCGCTTTCTTCGATTCCGACCTGCGCTGGCTGCGGCACTACGGTTTCGGCGCGCTGGAGGTGCCGACGCTGCATGGGGGCCTGAGTGGCTAGTTCCTGTTTGGGTGAATGAACCGCGAAGCGGCGAGGCTTGTGTGCAAACTTGATCCAAACTTGGCGCGCCCCATTTTTCCCTCCCAGAAGGAGGCCTTGGATGAAACTGTTCCGCCACTCCAGTCGCACCCGCAGCGCTGATGCTGAGCGGGTCTATGCGCTTTATGAACTGGCCTATACCGGTGTAGATTTCACGGCGGCGCTCTGTTTCACCGTAGGTTCTGTCCTGTTCTTCTGGAAGCAGACGGAGACGGCGGCGATCTGGCTCTTCGTGATCGGCTCGCTTTGTTTCATGGCCAAGCCAACGATCCGGCTTGCTCGGGAGGTGCATCTCTGGCGCATGGGCGAGATCGACCGTCTGGCGGAGCGAGAGCAGGGCGGTTGAGCCGTTCAAGGGTGGACCTCGGGCGGGAAATTGATATGTCAGCGCGTACTTATCCCGGAGACGAAACCCATGAAGTTCACGCTGTCTTGGCTCAAAGAGCATCTGGAAACCGAAAGCTCGCTCGATGAGATCGTCGAGACGCTGACCGACCTCGGGCTTGAGGTCGAGGGGGTCGAAGATCCCACGGCGCGGCTCGGGGCCTTTACCATTGGCAAGGTCATGCAGGCCGAGAAGCACCCCGATGCGGACAAGCTCAAGGTTTGTCAGGTGCAAACCGATGCGGGCGAGACGCAGATCATTTGTGGCGCACCCAACGCGCGGGAGGGGATCACGGTGGTGATCGCCAAGCCCGGCGTCTATGTGCCCGGGATCGACACGACGATCGGTGTGGGCAAGATCCGCGGGATCGAGAGTTTCGGCATGATGTGTTCCGAACGGGAAATGGAGCTTTCGGAGGAGCACGACGGGATCATCGAGCTGCCGTCCGGTGAGGTGGGGCAACGCTTTGTCGACTGGCTGGCCGAGCATGATCCGGCCAAAGTCGATCCGGTGGTTGAAATCGCGATCACCCCCAACCGTCCCGACGCGCTTGGCGTGCGCGGTATCGCAAGAGACCTCGCGGCGCGGGGATTAGGCACGCTCAAGCCGCAGGAAATCGCACCCGTGGCCGGTAGCTTTGCGTCCCCCATCGGGGTCAGTATCGACGGGGATGCGGCGGAGGATTGTCCGCTCTTTTGCGGCCGGGTGATCCGGGGCGTGAAGAACGGCCCGTCACCCCAGTGGTTGCAGGATAAGCTGCGTGCCATAGGCTTGCGGCCCATTTCAGCGCTGGTGGATATCACCAACTTCTTCACTTTTGATCAGAACCGCCCCTTGCATGTTTTTGACGCGGACAAGGTGTCGGGCGACTTGCGTGTCCACCGCGCACAGGGTGGAGAGACGCTGCAGGCGCTGGACGAGCGGACCTACACCTTGGAGCCGGGGATGCTCATCATTTCCGATGCCAAGAGCGCTGAGAGCATTGCCGGGATCATGGGCGGGGAAGAGTCGGGCTGTACCGGGGAGACGGTCAACGTCTTTCTCGAAAGCGCCTACTGGAACCCGGTGCGGATCGCGCTGACTGGTCGTGCGCTCAAGATAAACTCCGACGCGCGCTATCGGTTTGAGCGGGGCGTTGATCCTGCGTTCACCCCCGTCGGACTTGAGGCCGCCACGCGTATGATCCTCGATCTTTGCGGTGGCGAGGCTTCCGAAGTGGTGACGGCCGGATCGGTGCCGGAAACGGACCGGGCCTATCGCCTTGATACTGATCGGGTTGTGTCGCTCGTCGGGATGGAGATTTCGGCGGAGCAACAGCGGGAGACACTGTCCAAGCTGGGCTTCTCGCTCGAAGGCGACATGGCGCATGTGCCAAGCTGGCGGCCTGACGTGATGGGCGAAGCGGATCTGGTGGAGGAGGTGGCGCGCATGGCGTCACTGACCAAGCTAGAAGGCAAGCCGCTGCCACGTATCACCGCCGGAATTCCGGCCCCCGTCATGACGCCGATGCAGCTTCGCGAACGGGCGGCTCGGCGGACGACGGCGGCGCTTGGCTACAACGAATGCGTGACCTACAGCTTTATCGATCAGGCCGCGGCGGCGCTCTTTGGCGGCGGGACAGAGGCGACAATGCTCGCCAACCCGATCAGTCAGGACTTGAGCCATATGCGCCCGTCCTTGCTTCCCGGATTGCTGCAAGCCGCAGCGCGCAATCAGGCGCGGGGCCTCTCTGACATGGCGCTGTTTGAGGTCGGGGCGACCTTCCACGGCGGTGAGCCGGAGGAGCAAGCGACCGTGGTGACCGGTGTGCTCGTCGGGCGTACCGGGCCGAAGGATGTGCACGGGGCGTCGCGCCCGGTCGATCTCTTTGATGCCAAGGCCGATTGCGAGGCTGTGCTGGCGGCAATTGGTGCGCCGGCCAAGGCGCAGATCCTGCGCGGCGGCGAAGGGTGGTGGCATCCGGGGCGGCACGGGCGGGTCTGTCTGGGCCCCAAGAAGACGCTTGCCGTCTTTGGTGAGATCCATCCAAAAGTGCTGCAAGCCCTTGATGTCAAAGGGCCGGCTGTCGGTTTCACCATCTGGCCGTCGGAGATTCCGATGCCGCGCAAGGCGGGGGCGACGCGGGCGGCTTTGGCGCTCAATGACCTGCAGGCGGTGGAGCGGGATTTCGCCTTTGTGGTGGATTCCGATGTCGAGGCGCTGACACTGGTCAACGCGGCGGCGGGGGCCGACAAGGCGCTGGTCGAGGAAGTCCGCGTGTTTGACGAGTTCATCGGCGGCAGCCTTGGGGAGGGCAAGAAATCCCTCGCCATCACGGTGCGTTTGCAACCCAGCGACGCCACGCTCAAGGAGGCCGATATCGAGGCCGTCAGCGCGAAGATCGTCGAGAAGGTCACCAAGGCCACCGGCGGCATCCTGCGCAGCTAAGGAGGAAAGACCATGACCCTGCATGTTTACCTGTCCGGTGAAATTCACACCGATTGGCGCGAACAAATCATCGAAGGTTCCCAAGGGCTTGACGTTATTTTCAGCGCTCCTGTGACCGATCACGCGGCCTCTGACGATTGCGGCGTGGCGATCCTCGGGGAGGAGCCGAACAAGTTCTGGCACGATCACAAGGGCGCCATGGTCAACGCGATCCGCACCCGAAAGGGGCTCGAAGAAGCAGATGTTGTCGTGGTGCGGTTTGGCGAGAAATACAAGCAATGGAACGCGGCGTTTGACGCGGGCTATGCGGCTGCGCTCGGCAAATCCATCATCGTCCTGAACCCGCCAGAGCATCAGCACGCGCTCAAGGAAGTGCATGCCGCGGCGCTCGCCGTGGCGGAGGAACCACGTCAGGTGGTGGAGATCCTGCGCTATGTCCTGACGGGGACGCTTCCGGGCTAAGTCTCTGAAAAGCGGGTATGACTTTTGTATGACAAACGTATGACTCGGCGTCATATGATCGTGTGACCCGCATTTTGCGCCCGCACGGCGGCTTACGTAGTCGCGACGCTACGTCAACTATCCTTTTGGACCAGCCCGCCGCTGTGTCATGTATCCAAGGTTAACTGTAAGTAATGCGCCATCAAGGGCCCGAACGGCCCGGACAGTTATAAGGGACAGATACATGCTTCAGGAATTCAAAGACTTCATCGCCAAGGGCAACGTCATGGACATGGCGGTCGGGATCATCATCGGCGCGGCGTTCACCGCGATCGTCACATCGCTGGTCGGCGATTTGATCAACCCGATCATCAGCCTCTTTACCGGCGGCATCGATTTCTCGGGTCTTGGCGTTCGCCTGACCGAAGGTGAAGACGGGGCCGTGTTTGCCTATGGCAACTTCATCATGGCCATCATCAATTTCCTGATCATCGCTTTTGTGGTGTTCATGCTGGTCAAGATGGTCAACCGCGTCAAAGCCGCGTCCGTGCGTGACGAGGATGTTGCGGTTGAGGTCGATACCGGCCCGTCCGAAAAGGATCTGCTGATGGATATCCGCGAGTTGCTGCGCAAGTAAGCCACTTTTCCGATTTGAGATGGAACGCCCGCGCAGGGATCTGCGCGGGCGTTTTGCGTTGGGGGGCTGAAACCTGCCGGTCTCGCTGCGCCGCGGCGTGCCGAATCGATGCGCATTGGGTAGTCTGGCCGTCCTTCGCACCACAGCGGACAAAGGAGATCACGCATGATCGAAGCCATCAAAGTTGCCGAATTCGCCCGCGCGCTGCACAGCGCGCATGGGGACCGTGCCGTTGTCGAGGTGTCCGAACGCATGCGGCGCTGTTCCGAAGGCGGCCGCACGTCCGAGGCCGAAGACTGGCGGCGGATTCGCGATGCGATCTACGCACAGCGCGGCCCGCGCCAGACCTAGCGGAGCGCGCCTGCCTCGCGGAGCGACTCGTATCGCTCCGCATCGAACCACCACGTATCGACGCCCCGATCAAAGGGCGGCTTGATGTCCGGGCGACCGAAGACATCCCAGTACGCCAGCCAGTGCGTGCCCTTGAACCAGTTCGGAATCCAGATGTGCTGGGCCCGGAGGGTGCGGTCGAGCGCGCGGGTGGCGATGGTCATATCCTCGCGCGTTGCGGCGCTGACCACCCGATCAATAAGCGCATCGACAGCCGGGTCCGCGATCCCGGTAAGGTTCAGCGTGCCTTCGGCATTCGCGCTCTGGGAGCCGAAGACGGTGCGGACCTCCACCGAGGGGGTCAGCGGCAGGACGAGCCGCGCGGTGATCATGTCATAGTCAAAGACCTTCTGGCGCTCTTCCATCTGGGCGGGGTCGATGATCTCCAGCCGGGCGTCGATACCCACGCGCTTGAGGTTCTCGATGAAGGGCAGGATGATCCGCTCGAACGAGGGGCTGTCATCGACGAAATCGAGGCGGAGCGGCTCTCCTTTCGCATTCCGGCGCTGGCCGTCGGGGCCGACCTCCCAACCGGCGGCATCGAGCAGGTCCGAGGCTTCGCGGGTTGCGCCGCGGTCGGCGGCGACGGGTCTGCTGATCCGCGGGACGACCGCGGGGGCGGTCAGGACGCGGGCGGGCAGGTCCGGGATCTGTTCCAGCAGGGCAAGTTCCGCGCCCTCGGGGATGCCTTCGGCCTGAAGATTGGAATTTTCCCAGAAACTGTCGCTGCGCTGATAGGCGCCATAGAATAGCGCCTCGTTCGACCATTCGAAGTTGAAGAGGATGCCGATCGCCTCGCGGACGCGGATATCCTGAAGATGGGGGCGGCGGAGGTTGAACCAGAAACCCTGCGCCCCCGAAGAGCGACCATCGGGGATCTCATCGAGGATGATGGAGCCGCGTTCGACGGCGGGGAAGTCATAGTTCGTGGCCCAGAGGGCGGAGCTGTATTCCTCATGCAGAAGGTATTCGCCGACCTTGAAGCTTTCGAAGGCGGCGGTGGTGTCGGCGAAGTATTCGTAGCGGAAGCAATCGAAGTTGAGATGCCCGCGGTTCACGGGCAGGTCCGCGCCCCAGTAGTCGGGATCCTGACAATAGGTGATGGCGCGGCCCGGTTTGATGTCGCGCGCGCGGAAGGCCCCGGAGGAGACGGGCGGCACGAGGGTGCTCTCATCGAAGGGAACGTCGGCATAGTAGTGCTTGGGCAGGATTTCGATCTGGCCGACATCGGCGGGCAGGTTCCGGGTCGCGGCGCCTTGGGCGAAGGTCACTTTCACGCGGGAGGGGGAGAGCGCTTCGGCCCCGGCGATATCGTCGAGGGTGATGCGGTAGTAGGGCGCGCCTTGGGTCTTGAGGGTGTCGAGGGTCCAGACGACATCCTCGGCGGTGATGGGCGTGCCGTCGGAGAACCGGGCCTCGGGGCGGAGGTTGAAGATCACCCAGGCGCGATCCTCGGGGTATTCGAGGGATTCGGCGATGAGGCCGTAATAGCTGTCTGGCTCGTCAAAGGCGCGGGCAAGAAGCGTATCGTGGAGCCGTTCGACGCCTTGGGCATATTCCCCCTTGAGGATGAAGGGGTTGAGGCTGTCGAAGGTGCGGGAGGCATAGACCCCGCGAAAGCTCATCTCCCCGCCCTTGGGGGCATCCGGGTTCACATATTCGAAATGGGGGAAATCGGCGGGATACTTGAGCGGCCCAAAGGCGGAAATGCCGTGCGCGGTGGTGATCGGTGCCGATGCGCCGGGCGCTTCGCCGGTTTGGGCCGTGGCGGTTTGCGCCGTGGCGGTTTGGGCCGTGGCGGTGGACGCCAGCAGAAGGCAGGCAAGAAGGATGCGGATCATGAACTTCCCCGTCGTGCGATTTGCACTAGCGTAGGGAGCAGCTGGCCGCAGGGCAAAGAAAAACCCCCGGGGCGCCTCTGCCGCGGGGGTCGGATTTTCGTGTTGCTGCCGGAAACTTCAGAGCATTCCTTCGCGCTGCAATTTCTTGCGCGCCAGCTTGCGGGCACGCCGAATCGCTTCGGCTTTCTCGCGCGCTTTTTTCTCGGACGGCTTTTCGAAATGCTGCTTGAGCTTCATTTCACGAAAAACGCCTTCGCGCTGCAGTTTCTTCTTCAGGGCACGAAGCGCCTGATCGACATTGTTGTCACGAACACTGACCTGCATGTGGTTGTCACCACCTTCCTAGTTAGAGTTGCGTCAAGTTGCAGGAGGTGGCCATATAGCAAAGGCCCCCTAGCTTGTCTAGGGTGGTGCAAATGGAGGCTGCGATGACAACCGGGTATGACGACACGCGCGCGGCGCTGCTTGAGGCGGCGCTGGGGCATGTGCCTTTTGACGGATGGTCGGAGACGACATTCGCCGCCGCGGCGCGGGATGCGGGGATCGAAATGGACGCGGCGCGGCGGGTTTGCCCGCGCGGGGCGCTTGATCTGGCGGTGGCCTATCACCGGGCGGGCGATGCACGGATGGAGAAGCGGCTGGCCGAGGCGGATCTGGGCGAGATGCGGTTTCGCGACCGGATCGCGGCGGCGGTGCGCTGGCGGCTGGAGGAGGTCGACAAGGAGGTCGTGCGCCGCAGCGTGACGCTGATGTCCTTGCCGCAGCACACGCCCGAATGCACCAAGCTTCTGTGGGAGACCTGCGACAAGATCTGGACCGCGCTGGGCGATACCTCGGACGACATCAACTGGTACACCAAGCGCGGAACGTTGTCGGGGGTCTATTCCTCAACGGTGCTCTATTGGTTGGGCGACACCACACCCGATCAGCGGGACACGTGGGAATTCCTCGACCGGCGGATCGACAACGTGATGCAGTTCGAGAAGTTCAAGGCGAAGGTGCGGGACAATCCTCTGCTACGCACGGTGTTCGCCGGGCCAAACTGGATTTTCGGCAAGGTCCGCGCGCCGCGCAAGGCGCCCAGTGATTTGCCCGGACGTTGGGCCCCGCGGAGCTGAACTGCGGCGCAAACCAAATTGCACGCCCCGGCTGGACGGGTAAGAGTTGCCCCCGGACAGCACATCAAGGGGAGCCGCGACATGGCCACTGCCAGAACCGTCATCATCCGTAAACACGGCGGGCCGGAGGAATTCGAGATCGAAACCCGCGAGGTCGGTGATCCCGGTCCCGGCGAGATCCGCATTCGGCATGAGGTGGCCGGGCTCAACTTCATCGACGCCTATCAGCGCAGCGGCCTGTATCCGATGGAAATGCCCCATGCGATGGGCATGGAGGGTGCGGGCATCGTCGAGGCGGTGGGCGAGGGCGTCACGCATCTGAAAGCCGGAGACCGGGCCGCCTATGCCGCGATGCCGCCCGGCGCCTATGCCGACGCCCGCGTCATGCCGGCGGCGCAGGTCTGTCCCTTGCCCGAGGGGATCGCCTTTGAGACGGCTGCGGCAATGATGCTCAAGGGGCTGACGGCGGAGTATCTCTTTTGCCGGACGACCCCGATCAAGGCGGGGGATACCGTGCTGTTTCACGCAGCAGCGGGGGGCGTTGGCCTGATCGCCTGTCAGTGGGCAAAGTCCGAAGGTATCCGGCTGATCGGGACGGCGGGCACGGATGAGAAATGCGCGCTGGCGGTGGAGAGCGGCGCGGATGCCTGCATCAACTATCGCAATGAGGATTTCGTGGCGCGGGTGCGGGAATTGACCGACGGCAAGGGTGTCGATGTGGTCATGGATGGCGTCGGCAAGGATACGTTCGACGGATCGCTCGATTGCCTCAAACCGCTGGGTATGATGATTTCCTTTGGCAATGCCTCGGGGCCTGTGCCGCCGCTCAACATCGCGACGCTTGCCGCCAAGGGGTCCTTGAAGGTGACGCGCCCGACGTTGTTCACCCATATCGGTGATCCGGACACCTGTCAGGCGATGGCGCGGCACCTGTTCGACAAGGTGCTGGCGGGGGATGTGACGCTTCGGATCGACCAGCGCTATCCGCTGGACCAGATCGCCGAGGCGCATCGCGCGATGGAAGCGCGGGAGACCACCGGCTCCACCGTCATCACGCTTTAGCGGATCGGATCGAAGAGGGCGTCATCCGCGCGGCAATCGCGGACGACGTCCTGTCCGCAGGGCACCGGGTCGAGCGCCTTTGACAGGCACAGGCGCGCTTCCTGAATGCGGCCCGCCTTGCAGGTGATGGTGATCATGTCCGGCTCCCATGCGGGATTGGCCTTGAGGAAGGCCTCTTCGACGACGCGGGCGGGCAGGCGGACCGGATCGGTCAGTTTGCGAAAGACCTCGGGGCGGTTCACGGCGTCATAGGCCGCGCGGGCCGTGGAGAAATACCTCTGGGAGGAAAGCCCGGTGCAGCGTCCGTGCTTTTGCCATTGATACCATGCAAGGCCGCTGGTCCCCATGATATCGGCCATCTGGGCGGTCTCAGTGCGGGTGGGATTGCGCGCCGTGCTGGGACAGTTGGCGGGGTATCCGCGGTGATATTGGGGCCAGAGCCCGTGCAGCACCCAGCCGTGATCGCGCGCCGGATCGCATTGCGGCGAGTTGCGGCTGTCGCCTTCGAGGGCGCACCACGTTGGGGACCAACTGAGGCTCAGGACATAATAGTCGAACACGCCCGCGCGATCCCCGTCGGCACGGGCCATCCCGGTGAGCAGAAGCAGGCAGAGCAGGGCGTTGCGCATTTTCGCTTTCCATTGACCTTCGGGATCACTATATAGCGCCGGAGTTCCCCGACAACGGAAACCGTCCCGGCCCCCGGGACCGCCCTTCCAGGCGACGGGAAAGATATGCGTTAGGAGATCAACGATGGCAAAACCGATCATGGCGAGAGCGACGGCTGTCTGGCTGGTGGACAACACGACACTGTCCTTCAAGCAGATCGCGGATTTCGTCGGGATGCACGAGCTTGAGGTTCAGGGCATCGCCGACGGGGATGTTGCCTCGGGGGTGAAGGGCTTTGATCCGATCGCCAACAACCAGCTTGAGCAATCCGAGATCGACAAGGCCGAGAAGGATCCGCTGTACCAGCTGCGGCTGAAGTTCAACCCGGCTGCGGCGGGCGAGGAAAAGCGACGTGGGCCGCGGTATACGCCGCTGTCCAAGCGTCAGGACCGCCCCGCGTCGATCCTCTGGCTGGTCAAGTTCCACCCTGAACTGACCGATGGTCAGATCGGCAAGCTGGTCGGCACCACCAAGCCGACGATCCAGTCGATCCGCGAGCGGACGCACTGGAACATTTCCAACATCCAGCCGATTGATCCGGTTGCGCTTGGGCTGTGCAAACAGACCGAGCTTGACGCCGCCGTGCAAAAGGCCGCCAAGCGGCGCGAGGCCGAAGGCGCGGTCATGACGGACGACGAGCGGCGCAAGCTGGTCTCCACCGAGCAGAGCCTTGGCATGTCGACCGAGCCGCGCATCCCGACGGCGATCGAAGGGCTGGAAACCTTCAGCCTGTCCGATGACAACTCCGACGAGGATGACGACATCAACAGCGGCCCCGTGCCGGATGCCGCCACCTTCTTCAACCTGCCGGAGAGCAGTGACGACGACGACGAACAGCCCTGATCCGAGGTAGCTGATCCGCGCGCGCCCTCCGGGCTTGAGGCGCGGCGTCTATGCCCTAGAGTGACCCCCGGATGGCTATGCCCGTCCGGGGGTTTTTCTTTGGAGCAACCATGCGACCCATCGTGACGCTGACCCTGAACCCGGCACTGGATCTTTCGTCCACGGCGGCCGGTATCGTGCCTGATCGCAAGCTGCGCTGTACCGCGCCGCGCTCGGACCCCGGAGGCGGCGGGATCAACGTGGCCCGCGCGATCAAGCGGCTTGGCGGCGAGGCTACGGCCTTTGCCGCGCTGGGTGGGCCGACCGGCGCGCGGATGGCGGAGTTGCTGGCGGCGGAGGGAATCTCCTGTCGCCGTTATGAGGCACCGGGGGAGACACGGATGAGCCTCGCGGTGCGCGATACCGAGCGGGGCGGGCAATATCGCTTTGTCCTGCCGGGGCCGGAATGGACGCCCGCAGCGGAAGACGCGCTTCTGGCGGATCTGGGTGGTGGTGTGCCGGAGGGCGCGCTCGTTGTGCTGAGCGGGAGCCAGCCGCCGGGGATTTCCGCCACCTTTCCCGCCCGTCTGGCGGCGGTGCTCGGGGGGCGGGATCTGTTGGTGGATACCTCCGGTGCGCCGATGCTTGCCCTGCGGGAGGCGCGTGCGCCGCTCTTTGCCCTGCGGCTTGACGGGCAGGAAGCCAGCGAGATGGCCGGGCGCGCGATCACCTCGGTGCCCGACCTTGCGCAGCTTGCCGCCGGGCTTGTGGCAGAGTGCGTCGCGGCGCATGTCATCCTCGCGCTTGGGGCCGAGGGCTCGGTGCTGGCGTCGCGGGGCGCGGAGGGCGCATTTCATGCAAGACCGCCCCGGCGCGAGGTGGTGAGCGCGGTGGGGGCGGGCGACAGCTTCATGGGGGGATTCGCCCAGGCGCTTGCCATGGGGCAGCCGCCCGAAGAGGCGCTGCGGCTTGGTACCGCCGCCGCCTGCGCCGCGGTGATGAGCGATGCGACGGAGCTTTGTTCGGCAGAAGATGTTGCTGCGATCCTGCCGGAAATCGTGCTCGCCCGGCCATAGGGCATCAGCCATGCACCGCGCGCAACGGCAGGGGGCAAAATAATTCTTGCACCGACTCACATTGCGCCCTATCTGGCCCGTAAGACGCCAACGCACGCGCCTCTGGCCGGTGGCTCGCCTCTCGAGTTTACGCAGCGACGGTAACGTCTCCCTTCGATGTCTAGTGGTCCGCAAGGGCCCGGTCCTATGGAGATGCTCATGACCGTTTCATTCTACGGCTCCGCCGTGGCCGATCCCGTATTCCTGCCCGATGAGGCGCTCAACTACATCGCGACGCACGAATTCGACCGTCCGACGCTTGTCCTGAGCCTCGATCGCGTTGCCCAGCAGTATGACGCGCTGGCCGGTGGCCTTGGCCGTGCCGCGATCCACTATGCGGTGAAAGCGAACCCCGAGCCCGAAGTTATCCGCCTTCTGGTTGAGCGCGGCTGTCACTTTGACGCGGCCAGCCGGGCCGAGATCGAACTGTGCCTTCAGCAGGGCGCTCATGCCGAGGATATCTCCTTCGGCAACACGGTGAAACGCGGCTCCGACATTGCGTTCGCGCGCTCCGTCGGTGTGGTTCTGTTCGCGGCGGACGCCGAGGAAGAGCTTGAGAAGATTGCCGTTCATGCACCGGGCGCGCAGGTCTATCTGCGGGTGATCGTCGAGAATTCCTCCGCCGATTGGCCCCTGTCCCGCAAGTTTGGCTGTGCGCCCTCTGCGCTTCCCGGCCTGCTTGACCGCGCTGTTGCGCTTGGCCTGCGGCCCGTTGGCCTGTCGTTCCACGTCGGCTCCCAGACCCGCAAGGCCGCCATGTGGGGCCCGGTTCTGGATCAGGTCGCGATCCTTTGGAACAACGCCAAGGCGGCGGGGCACGACCTTGACCTGCTCAACATCGGCGGCGGTTTCCCCGCCTTCTACGATGCGCCGGTCGAAGCGCCCCGTGGCTATGCCGCCGCGGTGATGGAACAGGTGCACGCCCGTTTTGGCGATGTGCCCCGCATCATGGCGGAGCCGGGCCGGGGCATGGTTGCCGAAGCCGGGCATATCGTGGCCGAAGTGCTGTTGGTGTCGCGCAAGCAGGAAAGCGATCTGCACCGGTGGGTCTATCTCGACATCGGCAAGTTCTCCGGCCTCGCCGAGACGATGGACGAAGCGATCCGCTACAAGTTCCTCACCACCCGCGATGGCGGTGAGACCGGGCCTTGCGTGCTTGCCGGACCGTCCTGCGACAGCGCGGACATTCTCTATGAGAAGCGGCCCGTGAACCTGCCGGCCGATCTCAAGGCCGGGGACCGGATCGTGATCCGCAACTGCGGCGCCTACACCACGACCTACGCGAGCGTGGGCTTCAACGGTTTCCCGCCGCTGGACGTGGTCGTTCTCTGATCCCAGTCGGGGTGCCTTGCGGGGCGCCCCGTCTGCATCTGCTTTAGTCAACTGAAAGCCAGACCTCTTCGGGGTTCATCCAGCCATAGTCGAGCCCGTTGCGTGACAGCCACGGGCCGAGCCCCTTCAGGAAATCGCGCGCTCGGATCTGAACGGGTCGGTAGCGCGGTCCTTTGCTTGCCCAATCGTCCCACGGGGATGCCGCGATATGGTCCCCGATGGTGCAGTCGCGGAGATGACATTTGCCGACAGCCTCAAGGGTTTGGCGGCTGATCCAGCCGAGCGGTGGGGCAAGGCGGTTCACGTCGCCCGCCCGGCACTCAAAGCCAGCGCCCTCCGCGCCATAGGGGGAGGCGCGGACCCCTTCGAACCACTGCCGCCCGAGGAAGGACCGGCCATCGCGTCCGGCCTCCGCGCCGTCGTGGGTAAAGTCGCACCGGGCAAAGACGAATCCATGAGGAAGGTGGAGTGACGTGCTTGGGGCAGTGGCCCAGCTTTGCGCGCCACGTGCGCCGCGAGTTCGGATTTCGCATCGCTCGAAGAGGGCCGTGGCACCGCCAAAGATGAAATCCACATCACCCTCGATACAGCAACTCTCGAACAGGGCACGCGCGATGCCCGTGCGAGGAGCCTGGAGGTAGAGCGTGTCCTGAAAGCTGGAGAGATAGAGGCCGCAAAGGTGCACCCGGTCGGCCCCCGCGATGTGAAGCGCGACGGCCTGATGCTGGCCTTGGGCAAAGCGGCCCTCGGCATCGGGTTCGGCCCCCGGAGGAGCGGCGTCGGTGCGGTCGCAGGCATAGTCGTTGCGGATCGTGAAATGGCTGAGGCGCGTGTCATCGCGCGCAACACGGAGCACGGCGGAATTTCCCGTGCCGATCCGTTCGCGGGCGGCGATCCGGGCGAAAGCCGCGCGCAGGGGCAGGGCCGTGCAGGCGGCAAGTGCCGCGAACCTCTGGGCATAGTCGCATCCGCTCATGGCGGCGTCGATGCGCGCGGCGAGAACGGTCCTCTCCTGCCCTGCGCCGGTGATGCGCAGCGGGGGCGCTTCGGCGGGGATATGCACCGGCCCTTCGTGAAAGCCGGGGGTGAGGGCAATGTGGCAGGGGGCCGAGGCACCGAGCAACAGAAGCAGGTCAATCGCCCCTTGCAGGGTGCGGACGCAGCTCGGCGGATCGGGCGGCGCGGTGGGATCAACGGTGATGTCCGCAGGTGCGGGCGGTGCCGCAACCGGGTGCCAGATGGGGGCGAGCGCGGTGCCGTGCAGGTCCCGCCCGCTCAGGATCTGGTGTCGCGGGGGCGTGTTATTGCCCGGCACAGGCAGCGCTCCGGCGCTCCGCTTGCAGGATGCGGGTCGCCTCGACCATCATGAGGGGGCCGACGCCCTTGGGATCATCGGTACAGAGCGGTTCGGAAAGGTAGTATTCCGCCGAGCCGTCGCGAAAGCGATCCTCGAAGGGGCCAAGCCCCGCTACGTGACAGATCTCCACCATCTCCAGACCGCCGCCCGGTTTTGGTTTGACGGCCCGCTCAAGCAGGCACCGCGCCAGAGGCTCCGCATCCCCGCGCCAAAGGCCCAGTTCCGACGCTCTGAGCAGGGCATAGACGAACATCGCCGACGCGGAGGTTTCCTCATAGTTGCCGGGCAGGGCAGGCTGGTCGATCACTTGAAGCCAGAGGCCGCCGGGCTGTTGCAGGGCTGCGATCCGATCGAAAAGCGCCCGACTGCGCGCCGCCAGCGGGGCGAATTCGGGGGTGCTGGTGAGTTCCGCGATATCGACCAGCGCCATGGCGAGCCAGCCGATCGCGCGCGCCCAGTGCGCGCCAGAATGCCCGGTGTCGGTGTCGGCCCAGGGCTGCATGCGGGCCTCATCGACGGCATGGGCATAAAGCCCCGTCCGCGTTACGAAAGCCATGTCGAGCGCGGTGCTGACTTGGGTGATTGCGTCGGTGATCATCCGGTCATCCCGCAGATGCTGGCCAAGTCCGATCTGAAAGGGCGGGCCCATGTAGAGCCCGTCGAGCCAGACCTGCCACGGATAGCGGAGCTTGTGCCAATAGACGCCGGACCGGGTGCGGGGATGCTGCGCAAGCTGGCGGCCCAGAAGCTGCGCCGCCGCGATGTAGCGCGTCTCGCCCGTGACCTGATGCAGGTAGAGCAGCGTGCGACCAGACAGGATGTTGTCGATGTTGTAATCGCTCGGGTCATAGCCGGCGAGCGATGGTCCGGTTCCGATCTGGGCGTCGGCGAGGCGGATGATGTGATCGAGCCAGCGGGCCTCTCCCGTGGCGCGATGGAGCAATTCCAGCCCGCGATAGACAAGCCCGTCTTCATAGCACCATGCCCCGCCTTTATAGGGCCGGTGATTGCGCGCGTAGGCGTCGAAATACTCCATCAGCATGTGAGCGGGATCCTTGTCTGGGGGCATGTCCGCTATGGTGCCCGTGACTTGGGCGAATTGCGCGGTGATGCGGGCATGTCGAACGGGGGGCACCCCGAGCGCCATGAGCGGTACATCGGGCCGGGCATCCGGCGCGAAGGTCAGGGAGCACTCCGACAGGCGCACCCCCTCGATTGGCGCTTCGGGCAGGCCGAGCAGGGCGGCCCCGGCCAGTGAGACACCACGCGCCGTCACGCGCGTCAGGGTGATGTCGCGGATCGTGGGGGTCGTCTCCGTGACGGGCGCGGGCACGCGGGATTGCACCCAGTCGTCCTTGCCGTCGGGATCGCAGAAATAGAAGGCGTTGATGGCGAGCGGGGTGGGCACATCCTGCATGGCGGTGTCGCGGAGCCGGATGCCAGAGACCTCTCCGCCGCGCCCGCGCCGCGTTTTAATCCGCAAGCCCCGGTCGGTGGCGATAAAGTCGCAATGCGCGATCTCGACATCATGCACCCCGCCGGACATCTCAGAGCCGATCACAACGGCTCCGTGGCCGCGCTCCATCCGGCAATGCGCTATGGCGACGTCGCGGGTGGGGGCAAGATGCTCAGTCTCGTCCGGCGCGCGCTTGCCCGCCTTGATCGCGATGCAGTCGTCCCCCACAGAAAAAGCAACGCCGGTGATCTCCACCCGCTCACAGCTTTCGGGGTTGAGCCCGTCGGTATTGGGGCTGTTGGGCGGGTTCTCGATCCGCAGAGCGGAAAAATGCAGGTCGCGGCAGCGGTAAGGGTGGACCGTCCACGAGGGCGAGTTGCGGATCGTCAGGCCGCTTACCGTGACGCAATCACTATGGGCAAGGTGCACCGTCCGGGGCCGCCGCGCGCCGTCGCGGGTTTCCTTGGGCCAGGACCACCAGTCGCCCCGGTCGCCCCCGCCGTCGATGGTGCCCCCTCCGGTGAGGGCGAGGCGCGTGCAATCCACCGCCGTGATGAGCGCGGCATAACAAGGCTCCGGCAGGCCTTCCCAAGTGCCCAGCACACGGCCCGCCTCATCTCGCGCGGGCAGGCGCGGCCAGTGGGTGCGATCCCCGATGGCGGCCAATTCCGCGCCGCTCTCTAGATAGAGCGTCATGTCGCGTTTGAGAAAGATCGGCCCGCTGAGATATCGCCCGGCGGGCAGGCGCAGGGTCCCCCCCGGCGGTACGGCGCCGATCGCGCGGGTGAGGGCTGGACCGTTGTCGGGGTTGGTCTGATGAACGCCTAACTCGGCCGCCTCGACCAGCCCGGCACAAGGGCGGGTGGTTCCGGAAATCGTGCCCAACGGCGTGACGAGCCGATAGTCGCAGCCCGGCTCCAGCCCCTCGACGAAGAGCACGACCTTACGCATTGCGCCTTGCGCTACGAGGGTGCCCTCCGCCGTCTCAAGCACCCAGCTCAGCGGGGTCTCAAGGCTGTGGCGGGCATCGGCCGGGGCCGCAAGGAAGGAGAGGGTTCTCGGGGTTGCCGCGAGAACACGTAAGCTCGACATGGATCGTTCCGTTCGTAAGGGGGAAGGCCGGGCGCGAACCCGGCCTTTGGATTTGCTCAGGACTTGATGTCGTCGAGCGCCTCGTTGATTGCGTAGATCATCTCTTCGGCCGCAGTTTCGGCGTCGATCTCGCCATAGGCGAACAACTCCAGATTATCCTGCATGGCGGAGCGCACGTCGGGGAACTCCATCATCGGGTGGATGCCGGGGCCCTTTGCGTTGATCACGCGGTCTTGTGCCTCGGTCTGGATCGCATCGATAGCGTTGACTTCGAGGAGTTGCTCGCGCGCTGTTTTCGACGCCGGAACCCCGCGCGTCGATCCAAGCGCCGCCACACCCTCCGGCTCATTGAGCAGGCAATTGAGGATCTCCGCTGCGGCCTCTTTCTTTTCGGAGTTCGCCGAGATTGAGAACACCATGGAGGCCTTGCGATAGATGCCGGGGGTTTTCTGGCCCTCTTGGCTCAGCAGGTCGGTGTAGACGAGATTTTGGCCATCCTGCAGCGGGTCGGAGATCTTGAAGTAGGTCGAATCCCACTGATAGGTGCCCGCGATGCGCCCGTCGGACCATTCCGGCTTCTCATGGAGAGGGACGTTGCCAGCGGCGGCGACAGCTTTCCACGACGGGATCACGTGGTTGTCGACCAGGCTCTTGTAGAAGGTGATCGCCTCGGTCAGTTCATCCATCGACCATGCGATTTCGTTCGTGTCGGGGTCGATCAACGGCTTGCCGGTCTTCTGCGTGCCGTAGAGCGTCACGACGAGAGCGGCATCAAGCCCTGCGGCTTCGAACGGATAGTGATCCTCGCCGAGCTTCTCCGCGAACACCGGGCCCGCCGCGATCAGATCATCCCATGTCTTTGGCAGATCCAGCCCGGCCTTTTCCCACGCGGTTTCGTTGAAAACAAAGAGACGCCCCGTGGTGGAGACGGGCAGACCGTTGAGTTTGCCCTTCATCGAACCGGCTTCGATCTGGGCCTCATCCCAGTTGGACAGGTCGATCTTGTCCGACAACTCCTTGAGGTCGGCCAGCCCGGTACCGTCGGCGGAATAGATCGACAGCCAGGGCCAGTTGACCTGCATGATATCGGCTTCGGTGCGGCCGGCAATCTGGGTGGTCAGCTTTTCAAAGTGACCCGACCAGCCGGTGAACTCCGGGCTGATGCTGTGGCCATGCTTGTCGCCGCAAACCTTCAGCGCTTCCTGCGTGGCCTGATGGCGGCTGTCACCGCCCCACCAACTCATGCGGAGTTCCTCTGCCGAGCTTGTCGTCGCCAGCGCTGTTGTCGTGAGCGCGAGTGCGAGAATGGTACGCGTTGTCATCGTTTCCTCCCTGGAGATGTTGCGTTCCGAGTGAGATGTTTCCGCCGTTGTCTCCGGCGGTGAACAAATGCAGTTTTTGGCCCTGTGGCCGAAGCCCGATGCGGTCGCCACGGGCGGGTTGCCCAAAGCGCGCCTCTGCAGGAGTGACGGCAACGAAATCCGCCTCCCCGACCCGCAGGTAAAGATTGCTCTCGTGGCCCATGAATTCGACATTCGCCACCGTCCCGGTGAACGCGCCGGGGGTATCGGGGGCCACGAGGTCTAGATGCTGGGGCCGTATCCCAAGGCGCACCGGCCCGTCCGGCCCGACGATCCGCTTCCCGAGGCCGTCGGGAATGGCGATGGTCTGACCTTCGACGGTCAGAGAAGGCACGCCGTCCTGCCGTGTCAGGACCGCATCGACGAGGTTCATTTCGGGCATCCCGATGAACCCCGCGACAAAGGCGTTGGCGGGGCGTTCATAGAGCGTGACGGGATCGGCCACCTGCATGATGTGGCCGTCTTTCATGACACAGATCCTGTCGCCCATGGTCATCGCCTCCACCTGATCGTGGGTGACATAGACAACCGTGGCGGGGCGGCCCTCGTCGCGCAGCCGTTTATGCAGATCGGTGATCCGCACCCGCATGGAGGCGCGCAGCTTGGCATCGAGGTTGGACAGCGGCTCATCAAAGAGAAAGACTTCGGGCTGTTTGATCAAGGCGCGGCCAAGCGCGACGCGCTGCGCCTGTCCGCCCGAAAGTTGCTTTGGCAGGCGGTCGAGCAGTTCCTCGATTTCCAGAATGCCCGAGACCGTATCGGTGGAGCTTTGGATCGTCTGGCGGGACGCCCCGCGCAGACGCAGGCCGAAGGAGAGGTTCCGGTGCACCTTCATATGCGGGTAGAGGGCGTAATTCTGGAACACCATGGCGATGCCCCGCTTGCCGGGGACGAGGTCGTTGACGATCTGATCCCCGATGCGCACTTCGCCGCACGAGATCGTCTCCAGCCCGGCGATCATCCGCAATGTGGTGGATTTCGCACAGCCGGACGGCCCCACGAGCACCATGAATTCGCCCTCTTTGACGTCAAGATTGATCCCGTGGACGGCCTTGAAGCCGTTGCCATACGTTTTCTCGACGGAGCGCAGTTGCAGTTCGGCCATCAGCCCTTCGTACCTCCGGTGGATATGCCTTCGATGAAGGACTTCTGGGCGAGGAAGAACACGACGAGCGAGGGGGTCAGGGCCAGCACGGTCATCGCGAGGATCTGGTTCCAGTTGAACGCTTCGGTCGCGTCGATGGAGAGTTTGAGCGCGAGGCTGATCGGGTATTTCTCGACCGTGGAGATATAGATCAGGGGCCCGAGGAAATCGTTCATCGTCCACATGAATTGAAACAGACAGACGGAGACGAGCGCGGGCATCAACATCGGCACCACGATGAAGATGAGCGTCTGGAGCGTATTGGCGCCATCGACGCGCGCGGCCTCTTCCATCTCCCGTGGGATGGCCCGAAGGAATTGCACCAGCATGAAGACGAAGAAGGCCTCCCACGCGAACCATTGGGGGACGAAGAGCGGCAGATAGGTATCGAGCCAGCCAAGCTCCCGGAACAGCAGGTATTGGGGAATGCGCGTCACCACGTCGGGTAGCAGCAAGGTCGCGATGAGGATCGCAAAGAGGATCTTCTTGCCCGGAAAGTCGAACCGCGCAAAGCCGTAGGCCACCAGCGTCGAGGAAATGGCCGTGCCGATCACCTTGGGAATGGCGATCTGCATCGAGTTCAAGAAGAAGGTGGCGAAGGTATAGGGGGTCGAAGTTTGCCAGCCGTCGACATAGCCCTGCACGGTCGGGTTCCTGGGCCAGAACCATGCGGAGGAGAACATCTCGCCGTTGGTCTTGAAGGAGGCGCCGATCAGCCACAGCAGCGGATAGATCATGATGAACCCGACGATGGTAAGCAGGGCATAGCGAACGAAGGCATTGAACCGCGCGCGTTTGCGCAACTTGATCTGAAGCGCGGTGGGCGCATCGGAAAGCGCGGCGGGGGTGAGCGGGATTTCGGTGAGCGTGGACACTGGGATCAGTTCCTCTTGTCGCCGGCATAGTAGACCCACTTTTTCGACGACCAGAAGGCGACGAGGGTCAGGACCATGATGATGGTGAACAGCACCCAGGCGATGGCCGAGGCATAGCCCATGTCAAAGCTCTTGAAGGCTTCGTCATAGATATAAAGGGGCAGCAGGTAGGTGGATTTGAGCGGGCCACCTTGCGTGATGATGTAGGGGCCGTTGAACTCCTGAAAGGCTTGTACCGTCTGCATGATCAGGTTGAAGAAGATCACCGGTGTGATGAGCGGCAAGGTGATGTGGCGAAAGATCCGCCACGGAGTGGCCCCGTCGATGGCGGCGGCCTCATAGAGCGAGCGATCCACCGATTGCAGCGCGGCGAGGAAGATCACCATGGCGGAGCCGAACTGCCAGCAGCGCAGCAGCGTGATTGTGAAAAGGGCATTGCCCGGCTCTCCGAACCAGTTGATCGGCTCGCCGCCCAGCCCCGTGATGATCATGTTCACGAGGCCGACCTCGGCAAAGATATACCGCCACAGCACGGCGATCGCGATGGACCCGCCGAGGATGGACGGGACGTAATAGGCAGTGCGAAACAGGTTGATGCCGCGCAGCCGGTAATTCAGCACCACCGCGATGAAGAGCGCGAAGGTCAGTTTGAGCGGGACGGTCAGGAACACATAGGTCAGCGTGACTTTCAGGGATTTTTCAAAGGTCCGGTCACGGGTGAAGAGTTTCTCATAGTTCTTGAGCCCCACCCATTCGGGGCTCGACAGCAGGTCGTAGTCCGTGAAGCTGAGGTAAAGCGAAGTGATGAACGGGAAGGCGGTAAAGAGGATCAGGCCGATCCCATAGGGCGCGACGTACCATAGCCCGAGGTATTTGCTGTCTCCGCCCATCATGCCGCTCCCTTGAGATTGTCAGGAATCCAGCCTGCGGTCGCCGCGACCATGCGGTCAAACATTTCCCGCGCGCGGGGTTGGGGAAGGTGGGCCACGAGCGGGTCGGTCGCAAACAGCGGGAAGAGCGCCGCGCGATCACCAGACAGAACCGCATGGAGCAAGGCGGTCTGCCGCTCTGCGTGACCGGCGACATGCGCCAACAGGTCGGGCGGCAAGGCTCCCGCACCGATGGGTTGCGGGCCGAGGCCGGAGAACAGCGCATTGGTTTCCACAATCGTGCCTTGGGGGATGCCGGCCATCTGTCCGTGATTGGGAAGGTTTACGTTGCTGACAAAAGGCGCGCCGCCCATGAGGGCCGCGATCTGATCCACCAGCGCTTCGTCCGACCGATGTGCACGCGGAGCGATGCGCCCCGCGCGCATCTCCTCGGCGCGGGCGCGTTTCGCGTCGCGATCCCGAATGCGATACTCCACCGGTGTCAGCGCAAAGCCCCACCGGGCGGGATCGGCCAGATACTCCGCAACCGGCATGAACTCCGCCAGATGGCGATCACCCGAGGCAGCCGGGATACCAAATCGGCGGAACAGATCGAAGGCCACCAGATTGCGTGTACCGAAATAACGGTGGTGTTCCTCATCCTTGCCGCTTTCGGTCTGGGCCCAGCCGGGTTCCATGTGCTCACGCACAAAGGCCTCATAGGCTGGGCGCATATCCCGCCCATCCAGCGCGATGCGATCCACGAAGGTGAAGTGGTTGATGCCCAGAACGTTGACCTGCACATCGCGGTGGGTGAACCGTTCCGTTCCCGCGCCGCGATTGGCGATCCAGGCGACCTGTTTGCGGATCTTCGTAACCTCATGACATTCGCCCCAAGCGCGAATGCCGGGAAACACCGCATGCAGCGCCCCGGTCAGCACGCTCATCGGGTTGGTCAGGTTGCAGACATAGGCAGTTGGGGCATGCTCGCGGATCGCGGTGCCGATACTGGCCAGCATCGGGATCGCACGCATGGCCCGCACAAAGCCGCCCGGACCAACGGTGTCACCGACCGCTTGGGGAATGCCGTACTCTGCCGGGATGCCGATATCCTGTGCCATATCCTCGAACCTGCCGGGCAGGATGGAGATGACGACCACATCTGCCCCTTCGAGGGCACCGGCCAATGTCTCACAGGCCCGATAGCCTGCGGGGGCGCCCCGCGATACTGCGGCGTGCAGGTTGCCGATCTCCGCATTGCGCCGCGCAGCCTCTGCGTCGATATCATAGAGCCGGACCTGTGCGGAAAGCCGAGTGTCATGAGCTAGATCAGCCATCAGGCCCATCGCCCAGTTGAGTGAGCCGCCGCCAACAAAGGCGATTCGGACGGAACGATATTGACCGAAATCGTGCATGACCTAGCCGAAAGGAAGCGCCGATTAGGCAACGCCCACCTTTCAATCCCTCCCAAGTACTTGTGAAACCCTCGTTTTTAGGAGCGTTTCGTGATGTTGGGCAAAGTGTAATATGCTAGTCCGCTCGCCGGAATGATGCTAATTATACAAAAGCATGGACAAAATCGAACATCACGCCCTCGGCCATATTCCGATGCGATCCCTGTCGCTTCGGCTTGCGCGTTCGACCATCCGGATGTCCCACGGGGCAAGTTGGCGGATCAACAAGGTCAACCCAGTGCACGATCTCATCATCTGCTTGTCGGGGAGTGGGGTCTATCAAGTCGGAGAGGATGCCGAACGCATTGAGCTTCGCCCCGGGGAGGCGATGCTGATCCCCGCCTATACCCGGTTTCGCGGCAACCACGGGGGCGGATCGGAGCTGTTCACCGGCATCGCCCAGCATTTCACGCTGGACCTCTTTGAGCGGGGGGACCTCATTCAACAGATGGCGCTGCGGCGTGCGGTAGGTTTGCCGAACTGGGGCGCGCTCGAGCCGTTGCTGCGCCACTACCGCGACGCCTCCCCCCATGGCAGCACGACCCTTGTTCAGCATCACCAGTTCATGGTGGTCCTGCTGGCGTTTCTGGAAACAGCCTTTGTGGAATGGCGTGTCGATGGGGCGGAGCCGGACAGTCAGGATCACCTGTCGGTGCAGATCATGCTGGCCGCCGCCCGGCTTTCGGCGGATCCGCTGGGGAGCGGGGCAGGGGCGGATGAGGTGTTGGAACGCATCCCCTATAACCCGGACTACTTCAGGCGCGCGTTCAAGGAGCGCATCGGCTACACGCCCCAGAAGTTTCGGGAACTGAAGCGCATGGAATTCGCCGCCAACCGGTTGGGCATGGGCTTGTCGGTCAAGGCCGCGGCCGAGGAACTGGGGTATTCCGACCCCTATTTCTTCAGCCGGATGTTCAAGCGCTATCTCGGGGCGAACCCATCCTCCTATCGGGAGCGAAAGGGGCGCAAGGCCGCTACATCACCGCGCCGATCTGCCACGGGATGAATTCGTTGTCCCCAAGGCCGAGCGCTTCGCTCTTGGTGGTATGGCCCGAGGCGGTCGCGACGATCAAATCGAAGATTTCGGCCCCCTTGTCGGCAAGCGGTACGCCCGCACTCAGGATATCACCACAGTTGAGATCCATGTCCTCGGTCATTGCCGCATAGAGCGCATCGTTGGTCGCCAGCTTGAGGGTCGGCGCCGGCTTGGAGCCAAAGGCAGAGCCGCGGCCGGTGGTAAACACGATGATCTGCGCGCCGCCGGCGATCTGACCCGTGGCGGAGACGGGATCGTAGCCGGGAGTATCCATGAAGACGAGGCCGGAGGCCGTTGGCGCGGCACCGTAGGAAACGACTTCATTGAGCGGGGTGGCACCGGCCTTGGCAACCGCGCCCAGAGATTTCTCAAGGATGGTGGTCAGCCCTCCGGCCTTGTTGCCCGGCGACGGGTTGTTGTCCATCGACCCGCCGTGGATCGCGGTATAGCTCTCCCACCATTCAAGGCGCTCCCGCAGGGCGGTCGCCACGCCGGGATCGGCGGCGCGATCAAGCAGAAGTTGCTCAGCGCCATAGATCTCTGGGGTCTCCGAAAGGATGACCCGCCCGCCGTGCCCGACGAGCAAATCGCTCGCTACCCCGAGGGCTGGGTTTGCGGTGATCCCCGAGGCTCCGTCGGAGCCACCACATTGCAGGCCAACGGTAAGTGCAGAGAGCGGCTGTGGCGTTCGGGAGACGGCGTTCACCTCGGGCAACAGCGCCTCGATCCGCTGGACGATCTGGGCAATCGTTGCGCGAGTGCCCCCTGAATCCTGAATGGTCAGACCGTGAAATCGCTCTTCCCCGGAGGCACCGAACATCTGTTTCATCCGGGCGATCTGCATCACCTCGCAGCCGAGCCCGACAAAGAGCGCCGCCCCGACATTGGGGTGGGTGGCATGGCCCCAGAGGACCCGTTGCAGGTTGTCCCACCCCGGCCCCCCTGCGGCCATCCCGCAACCGGTTCCATGGGCAAAGGCCGCGACACCGTCGACATTCGGATAGGCGTCCAGCAGGCCCGACCGTGTGACCTGTTCCGCTGCCTGCCGGATCACCGTGGCGGAGCAATTCACCGTCGCGATGAGGGCAATCATGTTGCGCGTTCCGACCTGTCCGTTCGCGCGCGCGTAGCCATTGAACTGTCGCGGGGCAGGGGTCGGGATCGCCGCCCGTGCCGCCGCCAGCCCCTCCCCCGACGTATCGCCTTTGGGGTGATCGCCGAATGCGCAATTGTGGGTGTGCACATGCGCGCCGGCCGGGATCGCGGCGTTGGCATATCCGATGATCTGGCCGTATTTGCGGATCGGAGCGCCGGTTTTGATGTCATGGCGGGCGATCTTGTGGCCCGCCGGAACGGAGCTTTCCAACGGCAGCCCTACGTCCAGCGGCGTTGATCCCGCCGCCGCGCGGGCGGTGAGGATCGACACGTCATCCGACGCATGCAGGAGGATTGCAGACCTCATGGCTTGAAAGCGGTCACGGTGGCACGGGCGCCATCCTTCTCCAGCCGCGCAAAGGCCGCTGACACGGCGTCGCGGAAGGGGGCATCGGCGGCCAGTTCGGGGGCAAAGATCTCGTCGAAGGCGAGAAGGGCGGCGACAGTCGCCTCCGCACCATCCGCGGCATCGGACGCCGCCTTGAGACGGGCGGCCAGCGGATCGCGAACATCGATGGGAGCACCGGTCTCGTCCACGCCGCCGACGTATCGCATCCACGCCGCCACCACCAGGCAGAGCCCCTCCGGCATACCGCCCGCGGCGCGGGTATCGGCGATGGTTCCCAAAATGCGTTGAGGAAGTTTCTGGCTGCCGTCCATGGCGATTTGCCACGTCCGGTGGCGGATGGAGGGATCGCGGTATCGGGCGAGCAACGTCTGGCAATAGGCCTTGAGATCCTCACCCTCCGGGCGCTCCACCGTAGGCAGGATTTCCTGTGCCCAGAGATGCTCGCAGAAGGCGGCGAAAGCCGGATCGGAGACGGTTTCCGAAATCGTCTCATACCCGCCAAGATAACCAAGGTAGGCAAGCGCGGAATGGGTCCCGTTAAGGCAGCGCAGCTTCATCGTTTCATGCGCTTCGACCGAGGCGACGAATTGCACTCCGACGCTGTCCCAAGCAGGACGGCCAGCCACGAAATTGTCTTCGATGACCCACTGCCGGAATTGTTCGTGCGCGACGCAACCGGGATCATCATAGCCAGCCCGGTCGGCAAGGCGCGCCACATCATCGGCGGTTGTCGCCGGGGTGATCCGGTCGACCATGGTGGCGGGAAAGGAAATCTCCTCCGCGATCCAGTCGGCCAGATCAGGATCGAGCGCGCGGGCAAAATCCAGCACGACACCGCGCGCAAGCGCCCCGTTGGAGGGCAGGTTGTCACAAGACAGGACGGTCAGCGGCCCTGCCCCACTATCCCGCCTGCGGGCGAGCGCCGCCACGAGAAATCCGGGTGCGGACCGTGGGGCCTCGGGGTGAGCGAGATCATGCACCACGTCCGGGTGATCAAGACGGAGCCGCCCGGTTGCGGGGCTGTGGCAATAGCCCTTTTCGGTGATGGTCAGCGACACGATCCGTACCGCAGGATCGGCGATCGCGGAGATCACCGCCTCGGGGTCATCGGGTGCGACCAGTACTTGGGTAATTGCGCCGATCACCTTGTCCCGCTCGCCGTCGGGGGCCAACGTCACGGAGGTATAGGTTCCGCCCTGTGGCTCCAGTTGGTCGCGGGCCGTGGCGCTTCGAAGGCTCACTGCCGTGATGCCCCAGTCGCCGCCAGAGAGAGCCATCGCCTCGTCGGTATAGACCGCGTTGAAGGCACGAAAGAAGGCGCCCGGACCAAGATGAACGATGCCGACCTTCGGCGCGGGGGCAGTACGCGAAAGGCGCGGTTTATCGGGCAAGCCAGCCTCCATCGACGTTGAGTACGGCGCCGGTCACATAGTTCGCCGCAGGTGTGCACAGGAACGTCACCGCGCCCGCGATGTCCGCGGGATCGCCCCAGCGGCCTGCTGGAATGCGGCTTAGAATCTCGGCGGAGCGTTTGGGATCTTCGCGGAGCGCGGTCGTGTTGTTGGTCGCGATATAGCCCGGGGCGACGGCGTTGACGTTGATGCCCTTGGGCGCCCATTCGTTTGCGAGGATCTTGGTAAGCCCTGCGACCCCATGTTTGGACGCGGTATAGGCCGGAACCCGGATGCCGCCCTGAAAGCTCAGGAGTGAGGCGATGTTGACGATGCGCCCCCCTGCGCCCCGCGCAAACGCACCGCGCGCAAAAGCCTGACACATCATGAAAACGGCCTTGAGATTGACGTCCATCACATCGTCCCAATCGGCCTCGGAGTAATCGACGCAATCATCGCGCCGGATGATACCTGCGTTGTTCACGAGGATATCGAGATCGCCCGCTTCCCCGAGTTTTGCCGCAGCCGCCGCAGGGTCCGACAGGTCGAGCGCAAAAGCTTCGCCCGTCGCGCGCGCGTCTTGGATCAACCCGACGGTTTCCTCGCAGGAGGAACGGCCCGCGGCCACCACATGCGCCCCGGCTTGGGCGAGCCCCACGGCAATCGCCTGTCCGATGCCGGTATTGGCGCCGGTCACAAGAGCGCGCTTGCCGCTGAGTTGAAACACTCCGCTCATCGCAGGGTCGCCATGGAAACCATGTCCATGTCCGTGAAGTCCACGTTGTCGCCGGCCATGGCCCAGCAAAATGTGTAGGATCCCGTGCCAGCGCCACAATGGATCGACCACGGAGGAGAGATCACCGCCTCTTCGTTCGCCACCACGATGTGCCGGGTTTCCTCAGGCGGGCCCATGAAATGGAATACGCGCTGATCCTCGGGTAGATCAAAGTAGAGATAGGCTTCCATGCGACGATCGTGGATGTGCGCCGGCATGGTGTTCCAGATCGATCCCGCCGCGAACTGCGTGTAGCCCATGAGCAACTGGCAGCTGTCGCAGACTTCGGGATGCAGGAACTGGATGATGACGCGCTCATTCGCGGTCTCCCGCGATCCCATCTCCACGCGGCGCGCATCTTTCAGCGTGATGAGCTTGGTCGGGCAGGCGCGGTGGGCGGGCGCGGAAAGTACGTAGAACCGACCGGGAGCCGCGAACGAAACTTCACCCGATCCCATGCCGAGGTAGAGCACTTCGCCTGTGCCCACGCTATAGGTCCGGCCACCTGCGCTTACCTCTGCTGCGGGGCCAAGGTTAAGCACGCCCATTTCGCGCCGTTCGAGGAACGTGGCGGTACCCGTTTCGGGAACGCGGTCGATGACAAGCGTGCTGTCGGTGGGCACGACGGATCCGAGGATAAGCCGATCATAGTGCGAATAGACGAGCTTGATTTCTCCGGGACGGAAAAGATCGCCGACGTGGAAATGCGAGCGCAGCCCTTCGGTATCAAGCGTTTTGGCTGTGGCCGGGTCGATGGCGTAGCGGGTCTCTGCGTTGGTCATGGAGTTTTCTCCTCGGGGTGGGTCAGAGCGCGTAGGCGTCTTTGGCCAAGCGATATGTCAGGTCGTGCGCGACCTCGAACGCGTCAGTTTCGCGAAGCCGGCCCGTGCCGACCAGTGTCGCGAGATAGGCGCAGTCGGACCGGCGCGCGACATCATGGCGGGCGGGGATCGAACAGAAGGCGCGGGTGTCGTCATTGAAACCGGCGGTATTGTAGAAGCCGCAGGTTTCCGTCGTGGCTTCCCGGAAACGCCGGATGCCTTCGTAGCTGTCAAAGAACCACCAGGGCGGGCCGAGCCGCAGCGCCGGATAGACACCGGCCAGCGGGGCAAGCTCCCGGCTATAGACTGTTTCATCGAGCGTGAAGAGAATGATCCGCAAATGCGGCTCCATCCCCACGGCCCCCAACAGCGGTTGAAGCGCCGCGACATAGTCGGTCCGGCCCGGAATATCAAAGCCCTTGTCCCTGCCATGAACGGCAAAAACGCCGGGGTGGTGATTGCGGCGGGATCCTGCGTGAATCTGAAGGGTGAGCCCGTCATCAAGGCTCATGCGGGCCATTTCGGTCAGCATCTGGCCGCGGAAGGCGTCGGCCTCCTCAGGGGAGAAATCGCCACTCATCACCTTGGCGAAAAGCGCTTCGGCCTCGGCTGGGGTCATGTTCTCGGTGCGCGCCGTTGGATGGCCGTGATCCGAGGCGGTCGCGCCCAACTCTTGAAAATAGGCGCGGCGGGTCCGGTGGGCCGCAAGGTACCCGGCCCATGTCGCGGTATCCTCGCCGGTCAATTCCCCAAACGCGGCGACATTCTGGGCGAAGCCCTCAAATTCGGGGTCGACCACGGTATCGGGCCGATAGGTCGTGATCACCCGCCCGGTCCAGCCGCTTTCACGGATCTGTCGGTGCCAGCGCAAATCGTCGAGTGCGCCCTCGGTGGTTGCCAGAAGCTCGATGTTGAAACGCTCGAAGAGCGACCTTGGGCGGAACGCGTCCTGCGCCAGTTTGGCTTCGATATGATCGTAATAGTGGTCTGCCGTCTCGGCACTGAGGGGGACATCCAGCCCGAAGACGTGCTCAAACGAATGATTGAGCCACATCGACGAGGGCGTGCCGCGAAACAGGTGAAAATTCTCGGCAAAGAGCCGCCAGACGCGACGCGGATCGGTTTCGGTCGCTCCGCCGTCGACCCTTGGCACCCCAAGATCGGTCATCGCCACGCCTTGGCTCACCAGCATCCGAAAGACATAGTGATCGGGAATGACGAAAAGCTCGGCCGGATTGGGGAAGCGGGCGTTTTCGGCGAACCAACTGGGGTCGCAATGCCCGTGCGGGCTCAGGATGGGGAGGTCCTTCACGCTGTCGTGCAGGCTTCGCGCCAGATCGCGCAGCTTTGCGTCGACCGGGAACAGTCGGTCGGGGTCCGTCAAGCGCATGGGGAAGGGCTCCTTCTGGCATTGTGTTGAAGAACTGATATGCTAGAGGTCTAGTTGTGTCAAAACCTATCTTGGTGTAGCGTCCGGCACAGAAACAACAGGCTGTGCCCCTCGTATGACCGATCTGACAATCGCCCCGCTGACGGTTCCGCAAGCGCAATCCGCCACGGATCTGGCCTTCAAGGTGCTGTATGACGCCGTGATTTCCCTCAAGCTGCCACCGGGCACGAAGGTATCTGAGGTTGAGGTCGCCCGCCAATTGGACGTGTCGCGCCAGCCGGTTCGCGATGCCTTCTTTCGGCTTTCCAAGCTGGGCTTTGTTGCGATCCGCCCGCAGCGGGCCACACTGATCACGCGGATTTCAGAACAGGCAATCCTCGATGCGGTGTTCGTGCGGATCGCCCTCGAACTGGAATGCCTGCGCTATGCGATCGACCGGCAGCGGCCCGAGGACATCGACGCAATTCGTCAAAATCTGGAAGCGCAGACCGCAGCCTTGGAGGATTCCGATCCCGGGATTTTTCATGCGCTCGACGAGGCGTTCCATGAGACCCTCTGTTCCGTCGCGGGCCATACCCATGTGTGGACCCTGATTCAGGAACAGAAGGCGCATATGGACCGGCTTCGGTTCCTGACCCTGAGCGAGGAGCGTCGCCGCCGGGTTCTCGAGGAGCATACCAGCCTTCTCGAAGCGCTGGAACAGCGCGACATCGCGCTGGCTGAACAACGTCTGCGCACGCATCTTACGGATATCGTGACGGTTCTGGATGAGAACCGCCAAGCTTACCCTGATTATTTTGAGGCCGGCGAATGACCCGACAGTTCCTATCAATTGGCGAATGCATGATCGAAATGGCTCCGCGGGCCGACGGATCCTATTCCATGGGGTTCGCGGGCGATACGTTCAACACCGCTTGGTATGCCCGCCGTGTGGCGGGGCCTGACCTCGAGATCGGCTATCTGAGTGCAGTGGGCGATGATGGGCCGTCGCAGGAAATGACCACCTTCATGCGTGAGGCTGGCGTTCGCCCGGAGTTGGCGGTGCGACCGGGGCGTGCCGTCGGTCTCTACATGATTTCGCTCATCGAGGGGGAGCGCAGTTTTTCCTACTGGCGGAGCACGTCGGCGGCGACAACTCTGGCGGATGATCTGGACCGCTTGCCGGGGCTGGGGGCGGGTGACATGGCCTTCTTTTCGGGGATCACGCTGGCGATCCTGCCTGAAAGCGGACGAGAGAAGCTCCTTGCCGCTCTTGCCAAGGCACGGGCCGAAGGGGTGACCGTGGCATTCGATCCCAACCTGCGACCGCGGCTCTGGTCCGGCACGGAAGATATGTGCCGGTGGATCATGCGGGGGGCCGAGGTGGCCGACATCGCCCTGCCATCCTATGAGGACGAAGGCGCGCATTTCGGTGACGCAGACAAGGCAGCGACGGGCGCGCGATACCTCTCTGCCGGGGCGCAACTCGTGATCGTGAAGGATGGGCCGCTGCCTGTCCTGCTGGTCACACCGGAGGCGGAAAACCTCGTGGAAACCGTGCCAGCAGAACAGGTCGTCGACACCACCGCCGCAGGCGATAGCTTCAATGCCCGTTTCCTTGTTGGGGTTCTGAGTGGCGAGACAGCAACGGTCGCGGCGGCACAGGCTTGCGGTCTCTCGCGGCAGGTGATCGGCGCGCACGGTGCCTTGGTGGAAAGTGCCTCCGCGCCCATTACGGGCTAGAGGCGCTTGCGTGCGGAGAGCGCGGCGCTGATGGTCCCGTCATCAAGGTAATCCAGCTCACCGCCGATCGGCACGCCTTGGGCAAGAGAGCTGAGCGCTACTCGCGACTCCAGCCTGTCTGCGATGTAATGCGCGGTGGTCTGGCCATCGACGGTAGCGTTCAGTGCAAGGATGACCTCGGAAATGGTCTCGGCGGTGACCCGGTCCATCAACTTGGGGATCCGCAAATCTTCGGGGCCAACGGCATCCAGGGCGGAAAGGGTGCCTCCGAGGACATGATAGCGCCCGCGAAAGGCTCCGCCGCGCTCCATCGCCCAGAGATCGGCCACATCCTCGACCACACAGATCTGGCCATTCGCCCGCGTCTCATCTGTGCAGATGTCACAGATGTCGGACGTGCCCACATTGCCGCAGTTCAGGCATTCACGCGCCTTTTCGGCCACCTCCGCCATCGCCCCCGCCAAGGGTTGTAGAAGGCGGCCGCGCTGCCGGATGAGATGCAAGACAGCACGGCGTGCGGATCGCGGCCCGAGGCCCGGCAAACGGGCCATGAGGTCGATCAGGGCGTCGATCTCCGAGGTGGAACTCATCCGCGTCAGAACGGCAGCTTCATGTCTTTGGGCAGGCCAAGCTCCTCGGTCACGCGCGACATCTCAGCCTGCGCACGTTCGCTTGCCTTCGCCTGCGCGTCCTTGATGGCCGCGAGGATCAGATCCTCTACCACTTCCTTGTCATCGCCGGAGAAGATCGACGGATCAATGTCGAGCGACTTGAGTTCCCCCTTCACGGAGGCAACGGCCTTGACCAGTCCCGCGCCGGATTCGCCCTCGACGGTCATGTTGTGCATTTCTTCCTGAAGGTCGGACATCTTCTGTTGCATGTCCTGTGCGGCCTTCATCATCTTGGACATATCGCCCAGCCCGCCAAGTCCCTTGAACATCGTTCATTCCTTCTGTTTCGCGCCCGAAGGCGAATATGTCTTACTCTGTGCGATATATCGCAATGGTTGGACCGCCCGACAAGGGGATCAGGATTCCTCGAAGGGATCCCATTCGTCTTCGACCTCGGGGAGGGCTTCCGTCTCGGCCTCGGCAGCGAGGCTTTCGGGGCTGCGGATCGCGGTGATCTCGGCGCCGGGGAAAGCCTCCAGCACGGATTTCACGAGGGGATGTTCCGCTGCGCGTGCCTTGAGTTCCAGTTCGGCGGCATCGCGGCGCTCCGCCACGGTGGGGGCGTCGCACCCGTTGACGAGGATCACGGCCCAGCGGTTGCCCGTCCAGCTTTGCAGCCGTTGCCCAAGGCGCTGCGCGAGATCTGGCGGCGCATTGTTCGTCGGCGTGAATTCGATGCGCCCGGGCTGATAGGCGGCAAGGCGCAGGCATCCTTCGATTTCCACCAACAGCTTCACGTCGCGGTTGGCGCGGACGAGTTCCAGCACATGCTCGAAACTGGGGTATCGCGCCAACACCTCCTGCGGGGCGGCGGCAAGAGCGGTCGCCGGGCCATGGCCCGTGCCACCTTGGTTGCTTATGCGGGCCTGCGCGTTTGATACCGCTTGCGCCCCGGTGGTTTGGCTTGGCGATGAGGCCGTGCGTCCGCCGCCACTGCCCCCGCCACCGTTGCCACCGCCGGACGGTGCAGAGGGCGGGGATGATTGAAGTTTGCGAACGAGTTCCTCCGGGGCGGGAAGATCGGCAACATGGGTCAGGCGGATCAGGGCCATCTCGGCGGCCATCATCGCATTGGGGGCCTGCGCGACCTCGTCCAGCGCTTTCAGCAGCATTTGCCACAGGCGGGTCAGCACGCGCATCGGCAACGTTTCTGCCAGAGCAATGCCGCGGGCGCGCTCATCAGGGCTTACCGTCGGATCGTCCGCAGTCTCGGGCGTGATCTTCACCACGCTGACCCAGTGGGTCACCTCGGCAAGGTCGCGCAGTACGGCGAGAGGGTCGGCCCCGTCGGCATATTGCGCGGACAACTCCGCCAACGCACCGGCCGCGTCACCTTTCAGGATCATGTCAAAGAGATCCATGATCCGGCCCCTGTCGGCCAACCCCAGCATGGCGCGCACCTGATCTGCGCTTGTCTCTCCGGTGCCCTGACTGATCGATTGATCGAGAAGCGAGGTCGCGTCGCGCGCGGAACCCTCGGCCGCCCGCGTGATGAGCGCGAGCGCTTCTTCCGAGATCTGGGCCCCTTCGGCCTTGGCGATGCGCTGCAGCAGGCCAATCATGACCTCGGGTTCGATGCGGCGCAGATCGAACCGCTGACAGCGCGACAGCACCGTGACCGGAACCTTTCGGATCTCTGTCGTGGCAAAGATGAATTTCACATGTTCGGGCGGCTCTTCGAGCGTTTTGAGCAAGGCGTTGAACGCGCTCGTCGATAGCATGTGAACTTCGTCGATGATGTATATCTTGTAGCGGGCGGAGGCCGCGCGATAGTGCACGCTCTCAATGATTTCACGGATGTCTCCGACCCCGGTCCGAGAGGCCGCGTCCATCTCCAGAACGTCCACATGACGGCCTTCGGAAATCGAGGTGCAGTGTTCGCAGACGCCGCAAGGGTCCGTCGTGGGCCCGCTGGTGCCGTCCGGCCCGATACAGTTCATCCCCTTGGCGATGATCCGCGCGGTCGTCGTTTTACCGGTGCCGCGAATGCCCGTCATGATGAAGGCCTGTGCGATCCGGTCGGCGGCAAACGCGTTCTTGAGGGTCCGCACCATCGCATCCTGCCCCACCAGATCGGCGAAGGTCTCGGGGCGGTACTTTCGGGCCAGAACCTGATAGCCGGGCGGGGTCTCGTCGCTCATCACTTGCCTCTTGTCGGATCAGGGCGACCCTATGCCTTGTGCTTTCGCGCGTCCAGCGGCTGCGCGGCTTTCCCCATCTCTGGACCGCGCTATGTTGGGTCAGATCAAATGGAGGGCTGCGGATGCGCTTGAAGGGAATCCGGTCCAGCCGGAATGTCGAGGATCGTCGCGGGCGCGGCATGGGTCGGGCTGCGGGTGGTATTGGGGGCGTCGGTGTTATCGCCGTCCTGCTGATCGGGTATTTTACCGGGATCGACGTACGGCCCTTGCTTGAAGGGGTACAACAGTCGCCATCAAGCAACAGCGAACCGCGCGAATTGACCGCCGCAGAGGAACAGGCGGGGGAGTTCGCCGCGAGGGTGCTGGCCACGACCGAGACTGTCTGGGAGAAGGTCTATCCCGAACAGGTGGGTGAGGCCTATGAGCCGCCCGTTCTCGTATTATTCTCCGGCGTCACGCAGAGCCCGTGCGGCGGGGCAAGCGGCGCGACGGGTCCGTTCTACTGTCCGGCAGACGAGAAGGCCTATCTTGATACCGAATTCTTCGCGACACTT
Organism: Poseidonocella pacifica; assembly: GCF_900111875.1. Classification (GTDB taxonomy): domain Bacteria; phylum Pseudomonadota; class Alphaproteobacteria; order Rhodobacterales; family Rhodobacteraceae; genus Poseidonocella; species Poseidonocella pacifica. The sequence continues at coordinate 585,557 of NZ_FOJU01000003.1, read as the reverse complement.
TCGCAGGAGCTGGGCGCGCAGGGGGATTTCGCATCGGCCTATGTGATTGCTCATGAGGTCGCGCATCACGTGCAGAACGAGCTTGGCATTCTTGGGCAGGTCAACAGCATCCGCCAGCAATCCAGTCAGGAAGAGGGCAATGCCCTTACGGTTCGGCTGGAGCTACAGGCCGATTGCCTGTCCGGTGTCTGGGCCCGGTCGGTTGATGGGCTCTTGGAGCCGGGAGATATCGAGGAGGCGGTGAATGCGGCGCGCATGATCGGAGATGACACGTTGCAACGCCGCGCGGGACGCACGCCGCAGCCCCACACATTCACTCATGGCACCAGCGAACAGCGCGCCCGCTGGTTCACGCGCGGATATGAGACCGGAGACATGGGTGCCTGCGATACCTTCGGTACAGATCGGCTTTGAGGGTAGGGGAGGTGAGAGGCTGGACATCGACCCAAGCGGGACTCGTTGCGGCTGCTTCCTTCCGGATCTGACCGGGTTGGCGAGGCGCCTGCCCGCGCCAACCTCTCGGGCGGAGACATAGGAACTCGTGCTCAGATTCGCAACCCCGTCAGAAGTTCAGCCGCATCCGTGTGAAGCCCGCATCGGTGGGGCCTTCGTGAGAGATGCGGATGCCATCGAGCAGCGGGGCCTGTTCCATTTGCGGCGCGCCGTCGAACCACGCCCGTGCGCCGGGCGGTCCTATCAGGCGCCAAACCGTCTTGGGGCGCGCGACCACACTTTGCCCGTCGATCGCGGTGAGGTGCTCCAGCAACAGATCGCGCATGTCGATCCCCTCGAGCGGTTCCGCTGCCCGAGGCCGCAAGCCGAGCCGACCGATCAGTGATCGGGCGCGGTGGAAGGTCGTCGCCACGATGAACTCATCCGAATCCTCGACCAGACGGCCGGAATGCCGCAAGTCACGCACCCGCCCGCCACGCGCCGGGACGGCAAGATTGATTTCATAGGTCAGCCCGTGGAAGGCATCGAACTGAAAACCCGGCACATCGGAGCGGAAAAGCGGCCCGTGCCGGTCTGGGCGAAGCAAGCTATAGACCGAGGTCGCCTGTTCCATCCAGCGCCGCAGATCCATGGCACCCAGACGCAACAGGATCGGGACATTGGAAAAGGCATAAAGATCCGCCAGGTGCCCCATCCCGATCGGCCCTGCCGGAACGTCGGTGAAGTTAAGCGGGCCGCCTCGGCCCCCGGTACGGAAAGGGCAGACGGCGGAGATAAGCGGCAAGCCTGAGTTTAAAAGGGCACCCGCCCGTGCCCGCACCCCGCGTTGCAGCGCTTCAGAGAGGCAGGTGAGATAGGCGTCGTTCGTGATCAGCGACCAGTGACTGGTCAATCGCTGGCCAAGTGTCGCCACGGGGCGGCGGGCAAAGGCCCGCGTTTCCTTGTGGACGTCCTTGGTCAGATCGAGGATGCGGGTATCTTCGGCAATGGGGGCGGTCGTGGCCCCGTTGGTGATCGGAACGCACCGGCTGCGGTGCCCCTTGATGCGCCACCCGTTGGTTCCGTCAATCTCCAGATCCATCACGGCAAGGTGGCTTCCGCTTTGGCCCGCCATCACCGCAGGCTTGCCGTGGATCGTGCCACGCTCTGGATCGACATGAAGCGATTCCGGGTGATCGGGTCCGGGAAAAACCAGATGCATATGCCCAAGGATCAGCGCGTCGATCTCATCGATACCAGCGAGCGGCACCCCGGCCGCGTCATCGTCGCTGAGCGATGTTGTTCCGCCAATGCCGGTATGAGCGATTGCAATGATGAGATCCGCGCCCGCGGCCTTGAGGCAGGGCACGTGATATTGCGCCGCTTCGAGCATCGGGCGACTTTCCACCGTGGCCGGGCGACCGTTCCGCGAGGGGGGCGACGCCACGGGAGGCGCGAACCCGATCAGGCCGAGCCGCAAGACCCGGTCGCCGGAGGAAATCGGCACGATATGCCATGGCTGGAAAAGCAACTCATCCTCTGAAGGTACGGCACCCCGCCGCGCAAGGACATTGCAACACAGGAATGGAAAATCCGCGCCGCGTGTCGCGCGCTTTAGGAAATCGAGCCCGAAGTCGAAGTCATGGTTGCCAGGCGCTGCAGAAGAATAGCCAAGCGCGTTCATCGCTTCGATGGCCGGGTGCGCGCGCATGTCCGGTTGCGCCGCCAGCATGTCGCCCATCAACCCGCCTTGCAGCGTGTCGCCAGCATCGAGCAGCAGGCAGGGGCCCGCATGGTCGCGCCGTGCATCTTCGATCAGGGTAGCAATACGGCTGAGGCCAATTCCGGGGTTTGGACGATCACGAATGTAATCGAACCCGCGCACATGTGCGTGGGTGTCACAAGTCGCCAACAGGCGCAGTACCCCGGTCCGCTCCATGACGTGGGTCAATGGCACCTCAGCCAGCAAGTAATTCGCATTGCGTCCTCAATCGTTTACGGAGCCCGTCGTCAAGATGATAGCCGACACGGGTTCCGACTTGTTTGGCACGCTCCGGGATTTTTCGGGTGGCGAATAGGGACCTGCTTGTGTCAGGGGTGACGCCAATTGGAGTCTGTCATGGAGACGAAGGATGCGGCGCGAACTGGAGGTAACCCTTGGGGGGTCCGGGCTTGACCGGGCTGTCGATTGGCGCGGCAACGTCGACGAAATCACGAATGCCGATACGACGAATGTAATCCTGTTCTGGCGCGGGGAAGTGTTGATCGACGCTGAGGGAAACCTTGTTCGACTTGCTCCGAACGACGGCTTTCTGTCGCACGCCGGTCCGCCTGTGCTTCTGGCGCGCACGGAAGAGGGCGCCGCGATCCTAGCTCGCGCGCTGCCCGCAGCAGAAGATGTCATTGCGCCGGATGGCACGAGATTCGCCGATATCCGACAGGTGATGGCCCAGTTGTCGCGCCAAGATGGCGAGCTTGCCGCGATGGCGCGCGGGCTTCTTGAATGGCATCAGGCGCATAGGTTTTGTGCGCGTTGCGGATCACCCAGTGATATGATCGAGGGCGGCTGGCAGAGACAGTGCCCAGCCTGCGGCGCTCGGCATTTCCCGCGCACCGATCCGGTTGTGATCGTACTGGCTACGTCGGGGCAGGAGGTGTTGCTGGGCCGCGCGCCGGGTTGGCCCGAGGGGATGTTTTCGCTTTTGGCGGGATATGTCGAGCCGGGCGAGACGATCGAGGCTGCGGCGCGGCGCGAGGTTTTCGAGGAGGTCGGGGTAGAGCTCGGGCCGGTATCGTATCTGGCGAGCCAGCCTTGGCCCTTTCCTGCGTCCTTGATGCTCGGCTGTCGCGCTGAGGCCCGGAGCCGCGAATTCACGCTTGATCCCGTGGAGATCGAAGCGGCCCGCTGGGTCGGGCGCGCGGAACTTCTCGATGCCTTTGCGGGGCGTCACGCGGAACTTCTTCCGGCGCGGCCGGGTTCCATTGCCCATATCCTGATGCGCGAGTGGCTTGCCGACCGGCTTGATTGACGCCAAAGGGTGGGACAAGAGGACAGCCCATGAAATTCACCGCCAGTCAAGATATCTCGGCACCGATTGACGTCGTTTTTGGGCGTGTGTCCGATTTCGACTTCATGGAGCGCTTGGCGCTTCGCCGCGGCATCGACGTCGCCCGGCATGACATGTCCGCCGCGCCGCGTGCCGGAATGCGGTGGACCATGGGGTTCGTTCTGCGTGGTCGGCGGCGCAAGGTCGAGGTTGAGATGGTGGGATATGAGCCTCCCCACAAGCTGCGCTTCAAAGCGGTGGGCGAGGGGGCGGAGGGAGATCTGGCCGTGGACATCGTGGCGCTTGCCCGGGAACGGACCCGGTTGGCTTTGGCGCTGCAGGTCAAGCCGCGGAGCCTGAACGCGCGCATTGCGGTACAGGCGTTGCAGTTGTCTCGGGGGCGTTACAAGCGGCGGTTGTTGAAAAGGCTGGCCACATTGGCCAGCCAGATCGAAGCGGATTACATCGCGCGAAGCTGAACTTGGCTCAGGCTGCGGAGGCTGGGCGGCGGAATCCCGGCTCGATGCCGTGCAATTCCTCTGCTTGGCTCTGGATCGCTTGATTGAGTTCGGTCGCCCGGTCGGCTTGCTTGACGATGGCATCGAGAAAGCTGCGCATCCGCCCGTTGACTTGATCGAGCCCCTCGTGCCGTTCGGTCATCCTTTCCCCTTCGATCTTGCAGAGGATGGTGGACATCTGCAGCGAGGACATGATGCGTTTGAGGTCATGAACCGCGACGCCCAGGTCATATGTCGCGCCCTCGACGCTCCGAGCGAGATCGGTCGCTTTCCCGCGAATGCTGGTTCCGACACTCTGAAGTGCCGTGGCTTCGGCTTCGGGATCGACGCCTTGTGCCGCATCGGCATCCATTCCCGCGCAGTCGAGTTGCGCCTCTTCGAGGAGCAGGGCGGCGCAGAACAGCGTCCGGGCTTCGACGAGGCTTTTCCACATGTTCTGGAACGCGTCATTGCGATCCCCGGAGAAATCGGTGAGCCAGCTTGCGAGACGACGGGAGAGGGCCTGAAAATCCTCGGAAATGCGGGTGATCGGTCCGCCTTCCGGCTCCAGCCGAGATGCGATGATGCGCACATTCATCGGAATGGTCTGGATTCCGTTGAGAGCGCCGCGCATTTCATCGACCTGTTTGCGCAGATCGTTCGAAAGTCGTGCCATCTGATCGAAGCGGGTGAGGAAAGGCTCGGGCTTGCGACCCATCGCGGTGCGGCGCGCGGCAATTTCGGTGCTCAGCGCTTCGGACATGAAAGTCTCGTAGCTGTAGTAATCTAGCGCCTGCACCCCGGCGACAAGGGCTTCACCGGAAGGGGATTCGGCGCCATCGGCTGCTTCGCCTTCAAGCAGTTCGGAATAGAGCTTTTCGACCTTCTCGAGCGCTGGGGAGACCGGGGGAACCTGAACCGAGACGAAACCGTCATCCACCGGCACAAACAGTGCCAGCACCCAGAAGCGATTTCCGTCGGCGGTACGGTTGCACATATATGCGCTGGTGACGCGGCCTTCGGACAACTCTTGCCAAACCTGCGCGAAGACACCTTTGGGGGTTGCCTGATGGCGCAGCAGATCGTGGGAGGCACCGATCAGGTTGCCCCAGTCGTGACCGGAAAATTCCTGAAATTGAGCGTTGATCGCCTGTATCTTTGCCGCCTTGTCCGTACGGGAAAAGAAGATCGACTGAGGAGCGGGCTTTGCCGCTCGGCGGTTGTGGTGGGAAAGGTCCGTCGCGCTGGTCATAGGGGCTCCTGGGGTCGCGGGGCGGGGCATCGCCCCATTCATAACCGGCCGCGCCTAGTGTCACGGCACCTCCCAAAGGCCTACGTGCGCAACCCCAAACAACGGGTTAACGCAGGTCCGGAACCCGTCTATTTCCGCCTTGGATCTGCCGGGTAAACGCCCAGAATTTCAATCATCTCCGTAAAGAATCCAAGCTCTTCGAAGGCCAGAGCGACATTGCGATCCTCGGGATGCCCTTCGATTTCCGCGTAGAACTGAGTCGCGGTAAACCGACCGTCGAGCATATAGCTCTCCAGCTTGGTCATGTTGATTCCGTTTGTCGCGAATCCCCCGAGGGCCTTGTAGAGCGCGGCGGGAATATTCCGGACGCGGAACACGAAGCTTGTCACCATATCTTCGGCGCGGCGCGAATGATCCGCTTGCCGGCTCATGACGATGAAACGCGTGGTGTTGAGTTCATGATCCTCGATATGACGCGCAAGAACGTCGAGCCCGAAGATTTCCCCCGCAAGCTCAGAGGCAAAGGCGGCTTCGGTGGGGTCGGCCATTTCGGCGACAGTGCGCGCGGCGGCAGCATTGTCGGACCACGCAAGCGTCCGCAGATCGTGCGTCTTGATGAACTCCCGTGCTTGTCCCAGAAGGATCGCCATCGACCGCACACGCTTGATCTGATCCAGAGTCGCGCCTTTTACCGCCAGCAGATTCACATGCACCCGCACATAGGCTTCGTCGATGATATGGAGGCCCGATGCGGGCAACAGGTGGTGCACATCGGCCACGCGCCCATAGGTCGAATTATCAACCGGGATCATGCCCAATTCGGCATCCCCTGAACGAACGGCCTCAATCGCATCTTCGAACGTGGGGCAAGGGAGCGGCTCATAACCAGGGCGCGCTTCGCGGCAGGCCTGATGCGAATATGCGCCCGGTTCACCCTGAAAGGCGATGCGTTTGCTCATGGGCATTGCTCCCAACTTTCCTCAAAAGGTCGATTGGTCGCGGTAGCTACACCTTGCAGAACGGCGGGGGAAGCGGATAGATAGCCCGCAACGACGATTAGCTAGGCAACCGAATATGTTTGACACAATGACAATGACCAAGGCCGTCGGCGCATTCTGCGGGGCCTTTCTTGTGTTCCTGCTCGGCAAGTGGGCTGCGGAAGAACTCTACCACGTTGGTGGCGGCCACGGTGAGGAACACGCTCAAGGCTATGTGATCGAGACCGGCGCCGAGGAGGCTGAGCCGGAACAAGAGGTCGATTTCGCCGAACTTCTGGCAAATGCGGATGCCGGCTCCGGCGAACGTGTGTTTGGCAAGTGCCGCGCCTGTCACAAGCTCGAAGATGGCGCGAACGCGGTCGGTCCGCACCTTTACGGTGTTGTCGGACGCGAGGTCGCCTCTGTCGATGGGTTCAACTATTCCGGCGCGTTGGCGGAATCGCCTGCCGATGTCTGGTCGCCCGAGAACTTGCAGGCGTTCCTCGAGAACCCCAAGGGATATGCGCCCGGCACGGCCATGAGCTTCAATGGCTTGCCCAAGGTCGAAGATCGGGCCAACGTCATCGCCTATCTGGAAACGATCGGCGGCTGATCACCTTCTTGAAATCCTATCGTTGTAAGACCCCCGGTTTTTCCGGGGGTTTTTCGTTTGGTGGGTTTCGATTCTCGGCTACGGGCGCGTCACGGCACGCTCACGCAATCTCAACTTGAATGTTGGCCGCGACGACCTCTACCTTACCGGGAGCAAGGAACGGCGTAGCGTTCGATCCCACAAGAGGAGCAGTATCATGCGCAACCGCAAAGAGCCCCGGTCAGCCACCCGACCATCCCCGCGATGGCACTTGGGGGTCGCGGCCATTGCGGTACTGCTGGGCCAACCTGCGCTCGCGCAAGAGACCGTGACGACGACGCATGCCTATAACTACTTCGGGGAGCCTAAATACGGCCCCGATTTCAAGCGCTTGGAATATGTGAATGCGGACGCGCCCAAGGGTGGAGAGATTTCCATCTGGGCTCCCGGCACGTTCGACAGTTTCAATCCCTATACGATCAAGGGCCGATCCGGGGCGCTTGCCTCCATCGGGACGGAAGATCTGCTGACCACCACGGCCGATGACATCACGTCGCTCTACTGCTTGCTGTGCGAGACGATGGAGTACCCCGAAAGCCTTGATTGGGTAGTTTTCAACTTGCGCCCAGAGGCGGAATTTTCAGACGGCACACCGATCTCGGCGGAGGATATCAAGTTCTCCTATGACATTCTGATGGATCAGGGGCTGCCTTCTTTCCGGGCGGCGTTTGGATCCATCATCAACACGGTCGAAGTGCTCGGGCCTCAACGGATCAAGTTCACCTTCAACGAGGATGCGCCGCGTCGCGATGTGATCGGGCTTGCCGGGGCGATGCCGGCATTCTCCAAGGAATGGTATGAGGAAACGGGCGCCCGGCTGGATGAAACACGGCTTGACCCCGGTCTGACATCCGGACCCTATCAGCTTGAGAGCTATGACATAAACCAGCGCATCGTATACAAGCGGAACCCCGATTACTGGGGGAATTCTCTTCCCATCAATATCGGCCGCAACAACTTTGATACGATACGGGTCGAATATTTCGGCGATGCTTCCGCGTCATTCGAGGGGTTCAAGGCAGGGGCCTATACGTTCCGGGTGGAGAACTCTTCGCGCCAATGGGCCACGGGCTATGACATCCCGGCAATCGAAGCGGGGCATATCGTCAAGGCTGAACTGAACGACGGTACCATGGCGACAGGACAGAGTTTCGTCTTCAACCTGCGCCGCGAAAAGTTTCAGGACCCGCGTGTGCGGGAGGCCATAGCGCTGATGTTCAATTTCGAATGGTCGAACGAAGCCCTGTTTTATGGGCTCTATGAGCGGATAAATTCCTTGTGGGAAAACAGTGACATGGCGGCCGATGGCATCCCGTCCGACGCCGAGAAGGCATTGCTGCAGCCGCTGGTCGATGAGGGCCTGCTGGAGGCGTCGATCCTCACCGATGAGGCCGTCATGGCCCCCACGTCGAGCGACCGGCAGCTTGACCGCCGCAACCTGCGCCGAGCCTCCCAACTTTTGGAGGAGGCCGGCTGGATCGTCGGTCAGGACGGGCTGCGCCGCAAGGATGGCCGTACGCTTGAGGTCGAGTTTCTCGAAGACAGTCCCACCTTTGACCGCGTGATCAATCCCTATGTGGCCAACCTTCGCCAGCTTGGCGTGGATGCCCGCCTGTCTCGCGTGGATCCGGCGCAAGCCACCGACCGCACCCGCAACTTCGATTTCGACATGACCACGCACCAGATGCCCATGTCCTACGAGCCGGGTTCGGGGCTGAAGCAGTACTTCGGCTCCGAGGCGGTCAACGAATCTCCTCGCAATGCGATGGGGATTGCTGATCCCGCCGTCGACCGGCTGATCGATACGGTGATCCGTGCCGATACCCAGGAAGAAATGACGGTGGCGGTCAGGGCGCTGGACCGGGTTTTGCGCGCCAAGCGCTTCTGGGTGCCGCAGTGGTACAAGGATACGCATACCGTCGCTTACTACGACATGTACGAACACCCCGACCCACTTCCGCCATTTGCGCGCGGAGAGCTTGATTTCTGGTGGTATAACGCCGAAAAGGCCGAAAAGCTGCGCGCGGCTGGCGCGCTGAAATAGACCGGCAAGGCAGGCATGGGCGCATATATCCTACGGCGACTGCTGCTGATCATCCCCACATTGATCGGCATCATGGTCATCAACTTCGTGCTGACGCAATTCGTCCCCGGCGGGCCGATTGAGCAGATCATCGCCCAGATTGAGGGCGGCGGAGACGTCTTCGAGGGGATCGCGGGCACCGGGGGAGAGACCTTCGACAACGCGGGGGCGGAGGATTATGCCGGTGCGCGGGGTCTGCCGCCTGAGTTCATTGCGGAGTTGGAGAAAGAGTTCGGTTTCGACAAGCCCCCGATCGAGCGGTTCTTCTCCATGATGTGGAACTACATGCGGCTCGACTTCGGAGAGAGCTACTTCCGTTCCATCGGCGTCATGGAACTGGTGCTCGAAAAGCTTCCCGTATCGGTAACGCTTGGCCTTTGGTCCACTGTGATCGCCTATGTGATTTCGATTCCTCTCGGGATACGCAAGGCCGTTCGGGATGGAACGTCCTTTGATACCTGGACCTCCGCGCTCATCATCGTGGCCTATGCGATCCCCGGGTTTCTCTTTGCCATTCTTCTCATCGTTCTGTTTGCGGGTGGTTCCTATTGGCAGATATTCCCGCTTCGGGGCCTCACCTCTGACAACTGGGAGAGCCTGAGCCTTTTGGGCAAGATGGGGGATTACCTGTGGCACATCACCCTGCCGGTACTGGCCTCCACCATTGCGGCTTTCGCGGGCCTGACGATGCTGACCAAGAACAGCTTCCTCGACGAGATCAAGAAACAATACGTGATGACGGCCCGCGCCAAGGGCCTGACGGAGCATCGCGTGCTCTATGGCCACGTGTTTCGTAACGCCATGCTGATCGTTATTGCGGGCCTTCCCGCCACCTTCATCTCCGTCTTCTTCGGCGGCTCGCTCATCATCGAGACGTTGTTTTCGCTGGATGGGCTTGGGCGGCTGGGTTTTGAGGCCGCGGTGGCGCGGGATTATCCGGTCATCTTCGGTACGCTCTTCGTCTTCGGCCTTATCGGCCTTGTGATGGGGATCGTGTCGGACCTGATGTATGTCCTTGTCGATCCGCGGATCGACTTTGAAAAGCGGGAGGGCTGATATGGCGCTTTCCCCTCTCAATCAACGCCGCTGGCGCAACTTCAAACGCAACCGTCGGGCCTTTTGGTCGCTGATCATCTTCTCGATCCTGTTCGGTCTCTCGCTCTTTGCCGAGTTCATCGCCAACGACAAACCAATCGTCGTGAAATACGAGGACGGCTATTATTTCCCGATCTTCAAGTTTTACCCCGAGACGGCCTTCGGCGGTGATTTCAAGACCGAAGCCATCTATCGCGATATCGAGGTGAAATGCCTTGTGGCCTCCCAAGGCTCGGAACTTTGTTGGGATGATCCGGAAGCCACCATAGAAGACGCGCAGGACGGCGAGATCGAGGGGGAGGCGATAGCCCGTGGCTGGATGATCTGGCCGCCCATTCCCTATAGTTTTGACACCCCGAACGACATTGGCCGTGCGGCACCGTCCCCGCCCGATGGTGACCATCTCCTTGGCACCGATGACACGACGCGCGACGTGCTCGCACGGGTGATCTACGGTTTCCGCCTGTCGATCCTGTTTACCATCATCGTCACCACCTTGAGCACCCTGATCGGAGTTCTGGCTGGCGCTATACAGGGCTATTTCGGAGGGTGGGTCGATCTGATCTTTCAGCGCATCATCGAGATATGGTCATCAACACCGTCGCTCTACATCATCATCATTCTCTTCGCGATCCTTGGGCGGAGCTTCTGGTTGTTGGTGTTCCTCACTGTGCTGTTCGGCTGGACGGCGCTTGTGGGCGTGGTGCGCGCCGAGTTCCTTCGCGCTCGAAACCTTGAGTATGTGCGGGCGGCCAAGGCCTTGGGCGTTTCCAACTACACGATCATGTTTCGCCACATGCTCCCCAACGCGATGGTCGCCACTGTTACCATGCTTCCCTTCATCATCACGGGCACCATCGCGACGCTGGCCTCGCTCGACTTCCTCGGGTTCGGCTTGCCGTCCTCGGCCCCCTCGCTGGGCGAGTTGACCCTGCAGGCAAAGCAGAACCTTCAGGCGCCGTGGCTTGGCTTCACGGCCTTCTTCACATTCGCCATCATGCTGTCGCTGCTCGTGTTTATCTTCGAGGGCGTGCGCGATGCCTTTGATCCGCGCAAGACCTTCTCGGGCGGCGGTGGGGCCAAGCAGGAAGCCGGTGGGCCCACGGCCGAAGACTTGCGCCAGCGTAGCGCGGAGCAAAAGCCATGAGCCCGATCCTTACCGTGCGCGATCTGCGCGTCCGCTTCGAGCAGGACGGCGCTACAACGGAGGCCGTCAAGGGCGTGTCCTTTGATGTGGGACGGGGCGAGACTGTGGCTTTGGTGGGGGAATCCGGCTCCGGGAAGTCGGTGACCGCGCTCAGCACCGTGCAACTTTTGGGGGATAGCGCCAAGGTTTCCGGCTCTATCACCTATGAGGGGCAGGAGATGGTCGGCGCTTCGGAGGCTCGTCTGCGCAAGGTACGCGGCAACGACATCTCCTTTATCTTTCAGGAGCCGATGACCTCGTTGAACCCGCTGCATACGCTGGAAAAGCAGTTGGCAGAGTCAATAGAACTCCATCAGGGGCTGAAAGGCTCCGCGATCCGCGCCAAGATCCTAGACCTTCTGCACAAGGTCGGTATCCGTGATCCCGAAAGCCGGCTCGATGCCTATCCGCACCAACTTTCTGGGGGACAGCGTCAGCGGGTGATGATCGCCATGGCGCTCGCCAACGGTCCCGATCTGCTTATCGCTGACGAGCCGACGACAGCGCTGGATGTTACGATTCAGGCCCAGATCCTCGACCTTCTCGCAGAGTTGAAGGACGCCGAAGGAATGGGCCTTCTTTTCATCACTCATGACCTTGGGATCGTGCGCCGGATTGCCGATCGCGTCTGTGTCATGAAGGATGGCGAGATTGTCGAAAGCGGGCCGACCGAGGATATCTTTGCCAAGCCCCAGCATCCCTATACGCAGATGCTCCTGTCTGCTGAGGCCACTGGTACACCTGGCCCGGTGCCCGAAAACGCCCCGGTAATCGCCGAAACCAAAGACCTGAAAGTGTGGTTTCCGATTCAGCGAGGCTTTCTCAAGCGCACTGTCGGACATGTGAAAGCGGTCAATCCGTCCTCCATCTCGGTTCGGGCGGGCGAGACCCTCGGCATTGTCGGAGAATCCGGATCGGGCAAGACGACCATGGCTCTCGCAATGATGCGTCTTATCGCATCGGAGGGGCAGATCACCTTCATGGGGGAGGACGTCAATCGCTGGTCCACGCGCGAGCTGAGGCGAAATCGGCGTGCCATGCAGATCGTTTTTCAGGATCCCTTCGGCTCGCTTTCCCCGCGAATGACCTGTGAACAGATCATTGCCGAGGGGCTTGGCGTGCATGCCGTGGCATCCGACCGAAGCCGACACGACCTCGTGGCCGAAGTGATGACGGAGGTCGGGCTCAATCCCGCCACGATGCACCGCTATCCACATGAATTTTCTGGGGGACAGCGGCAGCGTATCGCGATTGCCCGCGCCATGATCTTGCGGCCCAAGCTGCTTGTCCTTGATGAGCCGACTTCGGCGCTCGACATGACTGTGCAGGTACAGATTGTCGATTTGCTCCGTGATCTGCAGGCAAAGTATGACCTTGCCTATCTTTTCATCAGCCACGATCTGAAGGTTGTGCGCGCGCTTGCGCACAAGGTGCTCGTGATGAAGCAGGGCGATGTTGTTGAGACCGGTAGCACCGAGGATATCTTTGCCCGGCCTCAGACAGAATACACCCGCACGCTCATGGCGGCTGCGTTCGGCTCCCCGAGCGCAGTGCTCTGACACCTCACACCGCTGAGGAGTGGCCCGCCCGCGCAAGTTCGTAGGCGTCAAACCCATGCGCGATCATCCGGGTCAATGGGCGGCCCTCCGGCAGAATTTCGAATCCCTCGTCTCGGGCAAGGGTAACGCCCGGAAACCTTGAAGCGACAGATTTGAATTCTGCCCTGAGCCATGCAGGATCCGCGCCCAACGCCTTCATTTTTTCCATGTCGATCCGAAAGTCGCACATCACCGCCTCGATCATCGCAGCGCGAAGTCGATCCTCCCGGGACAGCGCGTGCCCGCGACTGGTGCTGAAACGGCCCTCGCGGATCGCGGCCATATGCGCTGCGGTCGCAGCAGCGTTCTGAGTGTAGCCTTGCGGAAAGCGAGAAATGGCGGAGGCACCGACGCCTATCAAATGCTCGGCAGCATCATCGGTATAGCCCTGAAAATTTCGCCGCAGTCGACCCGTTCGCTGGGCTATTTCGAGTCCGTCACCCTTCATCGCGAAATGGTCGATGCCGATTTCGGCATACCCGTCCCACAGAAAGAGCCGCCGCGCGGTCTCAAACAGGTTCAACCGCTCCTCAGGTGTTGGCAGGGCGGACGTGGGGATGAGTTGCTGTCGTTTCGCCATCCATGGAACATGTGCATAGCCATAGAGCGCGACGCGGTCCGGTCCAAGCGACAGCAGGCGTTGAACCGACTCCGTCATGCGCGCTCGGGTTTGATGCGGCAGGCCATAGAGGATGTCGGCATTCAGACTGGCCACCCCGGCGGTGCGCAGAAGTGTGATTGCGTCCCGCGTGACCTCATAGCTTTGGGAGCGTCCGATGGCCGCTTGTATGGTCGGATCGAAGTCCTGAACGCCAACGGATGCGCGGGTCATGCCCGCCGCCATCAAGGCGGCAATGCGAAAGCCATCAATCTCATTGGGATCGATTTCCACGGAAAACTCGCCATACCCAGCCAATGGCGCGACCGCAAAGATGCTGCGCGCCAAATCGCGGATCATCACAGGAGATAGCAACGTTGGCGTGCCGCCGCCCCAGTGCAAGCGGGAAAGACGCACTCCCGCAGGCAGGATTTCGGCAAGATGGGCAAGTTCCGCCTTGAGCACTTCGAGATAGGCGATCACCGGCGCGTCGGTTTGCGTACCTTGGGTTCGGCAGGCGCAGAACCAGCACAGCCGCCGGCAAAAGGGGATATGCACATAGAGCGAGATCTCCGCCCCCTCGGGGATGGCTTTGATCCAATCGCAGTGCGTTCCGCCGTTTACGTTGCCCGTAAACTGCGGCGCGGTGGGGTAACTCGTATAACGCGGGACTTTTGCGTCAAAGAGACCCATTGTTGCCAGATGTTCAGTGTTCGACATACAGGGTATCTATTAGCCAAGCCTAAGGTCGGCCTTGACCCAGATCAAACGAGAGTGTGGCCATGCATAAACTGAAGACCCCCGAGCTTCATGTGGAATGCTCCGCCTGTCCGATCCGACATCGCGCGGTATGCTCCCGCTGCGAATCCGACGAGCTTTCTCAGCTTGAGGAAATCAAGTATTACCGCAACTTCCAGGCCGGGCAGACTGTCGTCTGGAGCGATGATCCGATGGATTTCGTAGGTTCCGTGGTGTCGGGTGTCGCGACATTGTCCCAGACAATGGAGGACGGGCGGACGCAAATGGTCGGCCTTCTTCTGCCGTCGGATTTTGTCGGAAGGCCCGGCCGACGTGGGGCAGCGTATGATGTGACCGCGACCAGTGATCTGGTAATGTGCTGTTTTCGCAAGAAACCGTTCGAAAAGCTGATGACTGAAACTCCGCATATCGCTCAGCGGTTGTTGGAGATGACGCTGGATGAACTGGACGCTGCGCGCGAATGGATGGTTGTGCTGGGGCGGAAAACAGCGCGGGAGAAAATCGCATCCCTGCTCTCGATCATTGCGCGCCGCTATGCCGTTCTCGAAGATCGTCAAAGTGCCCGCAGTGCCAGTTTCGACCTGCCGCTGACCCGAGAGGCGATGGCCGACTATCTTGGATTGACCCTCGAAACAGTCAGCCGCCAGATGAGCGCCCTCAAGCGGGACGGAACGATCATCCTTGAGGGCAAGCGGGGAATAGTCGTGCGCGACATGTCCCGCCTGATCGAAGAGGCAGGAGATGATTCTGACGGCGGTTTTCTCGTCTGAGGGTCAGGTTCCCTCAAAGATGGTGTTGAAGCCGCCCCATACCATTCGCTTCCCATCAAAGGGCATGTCCATGGATTCCTGAAACCGCGAGTCGGTTTCCATCGCTGCCCAGCACTTGCCGGCGGTTTCCTCGTCCGGCCAAAGTATCCATGAAAACACGACCTTCTCATTCGGCTCGCGTTTGACGGCCAGCGGAAAAGACGTGACTTCGCCGTCGGGCACCGTTGCCTCCCAGCATTCGGTCATCGAAATAGCGCCATATTCCTTGAAGAGCGGCCAGAACTTTTTCGCGCTTGCGATATAGGCGTCTTTCTTTTCTTCAGGGACCGGGGCGAGAAACCCAGAGACATGGGGCATGGAAACATCCTCCTGCAACCTTGCCGTCGCAGCTTACTCCATTTTCCGCAAGATTCGCAGTCGGTTTATCGCCTCAGTAGGCGGGGCAGGCCCGAGGCTAACGGATCTGCGGGGCCTAATGTGCCATGAAAACGGGCATAGGCGCCTCTTCGAGCATCGTCCGCGTCGCGCCGCCGAGAATGGCTTCGCGAAAGCGTGAGTGGCCATAGGCCCCGATCACCACCATCTCCGCGTCCATATCAACCGCCCGCTGGATCAGAACATCCGCTATCCTCGGCATGGTCCGCGCCAGGACGTCGATTTCACAGCGGATACCGTGGCGCGCCAGGAACTGCGATAGAAGACCGCCGGGGTCCGACCGCTCCGGGCCATGCCGGGGGGGATCGATGACGGCGATCGTCGCCTGACCGGCGCTCTTGAGCATGGGCAAAGCGGCGCGAACCGCGCTCAGCGCTTCACGGCTTTCATCCCAGCCGATGAGAATCCGCCGCGGGGCGACAATCGGCGCGCCACTTTCCGGGACGACCATTACCGGGCATTGCCCCTGAAATAGTGCCGATTCGATGAGCGCCTCTGCTTCGCCCTCTGCTCGTCCTCCTTGGGGCTGCGACATCACGGCGAGGTCGGAAAACCGGGCGCGGCCCGCGACGGGGCGGACCATATCAGAGACATTCGCCACGGCGGTATCGCTGGACCAGCGCAAAGCCGCGCCGCGCAGACGTTCATCGACCTTGACGCTCAATGCCTCGGCATCTTCCGTCGCCTTCTTGATCGCATCCTGCAGGATCAGGGCATTCGCCCCGACATCGTAGTAACCGCTTTGGATCCGGTCGAGGCCGATACAAAGGACCTCCAGGTGCGCATCCCATTGACCGGCCAACGCCTCTGCCTGCGCGATGGTGCGTTCCAGCGCGCTCTCATGAGCCAATGCGGAGAAGATTGTCTTGTAGGCCATCGGAACCTCCCTGATTGCACGTCTCTGACCCTAGGGTCGCCCGCGGAGCCTCACCTTGACCCTGATCAAACCGTGGGGCGCCGATGCTTGACCCAGATCAAGGTAGGGGCCGCCGCGATCGTTCAGAACCTCCCCCAGACTTTCCGCCCACCCGCGGCAGACGGGGGGCGTCCAAGCCGAAGGGACAGATCATGTCGAACTACGTCAAACTCATCGCGCTGGGTCTTGTGACCCTCGCGGCGATGATCGCGGCAAATTACGGGCGCGACCTCGCCTATTCGGTCCATGCGATCATCATCATGCTGGTTGCTGGCGGGCTTTTCCTGCGCACCCTGCGCCGCATTGATGAGCCAGTGCCGGTGGCTGAGACCGGCTACATGGATGGTCCCGTAAGAGCAGGCGTGATCGCAACCGCCTTCTGGGGGGTCGCGGGGTTTCTCGTCGGAACCTTCATCGCGTTTCAACTCGCTTTTCCGGCGCTCAACTTCGAGTGGGCCGAAGGTTATGCGAACTTCGGCCGCCTGCGTCCGCTACACACGTCGGCGGTGATCTTCGCCTTCGGGGGCAACGCGCTTATCGCGACGTCGTTCTACATTGTGCAGCGCACCTCGGCCGTGCGTCTCTTCGGCGGCAACCTCGGCTGGTTCGTTTTCTGGGGGTACAACCTCTTTATCGTTCTTGCGGCCACCGGCTACCTTCTCGGGGCAACCCAATCCAAGGAATATGCCGAACCCGAATGGTACGTGGATATCTGGCTCACCATCGTCTGGGTGGCCTATTTGATCGCCTTCCTCGGTACGATCATGACCCGGCGCGAACGCCATATCTATGTAGCCAACTGGTTCTTCCTCGCATTCATCGTGACCGTGGCGATGCTGCATATCGTCAACAACCTCTCGCTACCGGTGTCGATCTTCGGCTCCAAGTCGGTGCAGGTTTTTTCCGGCGTGCAGGATGCGATGACCCAGTGGTGGTATGGGCACAACGCCGTTGGGTTCTTTCTGACAGCCGGCTTCCTGGGGATGATGTACTACTTCATCCCGAAACAGGCCGAGCGTCCGGTCTATTCCTACAAGCTGTCGATCATCCACTTCTGGGCGCTGATCTTTCTCTATATCTGGGCGGGACCGCACCATTTGCACTATACCGCGCTGCCTGACTGGGCCTCGACGCTGGGCATGGTGTTCTCAATCATCCTCTGGATGCCCTCCTGGGGCGGCATGATCAACGGGCTGATGACCCTCTCGGGTGCCTGGGACAAGCTGCGCACCGACCCGGTCCTGCGGATGCTTGTGATCTCCGTCGGCTTCTACGGGATGAGCACGTTCGAAGGACCGATGATGTCGATCCGCGCCGTCAACTCGCTCAGCCACTACACCGACTGGACCATCGGCCATGTGCATTCCGGTGCGCTCGGATGGAACGGCATGATCACCTTTGGCGCGCTCTATTTCCTCGTGCCCAAACTCTGGAACCGGGAGCGGCTCTATTCGCTGTCTCTCGTTTCCTGGCACTTCTGGCTCGCGACCATCGGTATCGTTCTTTACGCGGCGTCGATGTGGGTCACCGGTATCATGGAAGGCCTGATGTGGCGCGAAGTGGATGCCAATGGTTTCCTTGTGAATTCCTTCGCCGACACGGTGGCCGCCAAGTTCCCGATGTATGTCGTGCGCGGTCTGGGTGGGGTGCTGTTCCTCGTGGGGGCGCTCATCATGTGCTACAATCTCTGGATGACTGCGATACGTGTGCCTGAAAAGGTCGCATCCGCCGCAGCCGTCCCGGCCGAATAAGGAGGCTTGGGCCCATGGCAATTCTCGACAAGCACAAGTTCATCGAGACCAACGCAACGCTTCTGTTGGTTCTGTCCTTTCTCGTGGTCACCATTGGCGGCATCGTCCAGATCGCACCGCTGTTCTGGCTGGAGAACACCATCGAGGATGTGGAGGGCATGCGCCCCTACACGCCGCTCGAACTGGCCGGGCGAGATATCTATATCCGCGAAGGCTGCTATGTGTGCCATTCCCAAATGATCCGTCCCATGCGGGACGAGGTGGAGCGTTATGGTCACTACTCGCTCGCCGCGGAATCCAAGTACGATCATCCGTTCCAGTGGGGGTCCAAGCGGACGGGTCCGGATATTGCCCGCGTTGGCCTGCGCTACTCGGACGAATGGCATGTCGACCATCTGCGCGATCCGCAAAGCGTCGTGCCTGAATCCGTCATGCCGAAATACGGCTTTCTGGAAGCGCGTCTCATCGATGCGACGCATATCGAGGATCTCTTGGCGACACACCGGATCGTCGGCGTGCCGTATAGCGACGAGCAGATCGAGTCCGCCTATGCCGACTTCAAGGCCCAGGCCGATCCCGACAGCGACTATGACGGGTTGCTGGATCGCTATGGCGAGGCCGTTCAGGTGCGCAATTTCGATGGCGCGCCGGGCATTTCAGAGGCCGATGCCCTCATCGCCTATCTTCAGATGCTTGGCACCCTCGTCGATTTCTCAACCTTCACCCCAGACGCCAGCCGTTAGGAGGCCGCAATGCACACCTATTCCCTGCTCCGCGAATTCGCCGACAGCTGGATGCTGCTCCTGCTGTTCACGGTCTTCGTCAGTGTGATCCTCTGGGTCTTTCGTCCCGGAGCCCGCAAAACCCATCAGGATACCGCCGCGATCCCCTTCCGGCACGATGATCGCCCTGCCTCGGAGGATCGGACATGAAAAAACGGGATGTCGAGACAACCGGCCATGAATGGGACGGGATCGAAGAACTCAACAACCCGCTGCCGCGATGGTGGCTTTGGGTCTTCTACGCGACGATTGTGTGGGGTATCGGATACACCATCGCCTATCCCGCTTGGCCCGGCATCCGGTCGGCCACGGCGGGGGTGATGGGGTGGTCCACGCGCGCCAATATCGCCGAAGACATCGCTGCTGCAACAGCCGCGAACGCCGAAATCACGGCGCGGCTAGCGGAAACCCCGTTGACGGAGATCGCTGCAGATCCTGTGCTCGACGGTTTCGCCCGCAATTCCGGTGGCGCGGTTTTCCGCACTTGGTGCGCGCAATGCCATGGGTCGGGTGCGGCCGGTGCAAAGGGCTATCCCAACCTGCTGGATGACGAGTGGCTTTGGGGTGGGTCGATCGAGGCGATCCACGAGTCGATCCAGCATGGCATACGGAATGACCAATCCGACATGGCGCGCTATTCGGAAATGCCTGCTTTCGGCGAGATCCTCGAAGACGACGAAATCGATCAGGTGGTCAACTATGTCATGTCACTCTCGGGCGAGCCTCGCGAGGCAGATCTCGTGGCGGCAGGTGGCGATGTCTTCGCCGACAACTGCTCTGCCTGTCATGGCGCGGCAGGCGAGGGCGATCAGTCTCTTGGTGCGCCCAACCTCAGCAATGCTGTGTGGCTCTATGGTGGTGATTATGAGACCATCCGTCATACGGTCGAATATTCCCGCTACGGGGTCATGCCCGCTTGGCAAGATCGCTTGAGCGATGCAGAGATCGCCGCGGTCGCGACCTATGTCCATGGCCTTGGCGGCGGCGAGTAGCGGTGCGAACACGAGGCGCCGCCCCTACCCGCGACTACGGACAGGGGCGGCGCGATATCACGCTATGCGCCGGTGCGGGGGCCGGTTCTCCAGACCGATACGGACAAAACCCGCCGGACCCAGATCCTGTGAGCCTCGGTTTGCTCCGGTCGCGGCTCAGTGCGCAAAGGCTGGTCCGTGCGTGTCGCTGTCCGGAAAGTGTTGGCAAAGATTCCCATCATCGGTTCGTCTCCTGCAATCCCGTTTATGCTTTCATACTGGGGCGAATGGAGGCACCATGCGAGTCAGCGATTTTTTCGAGGTGTAAGGTA
Source organism: Poseidonocella pacifica (assembly GCF_900111875.1). GTDB lineage: Bacteria > Pseudomonadota > Alphaproteobacteria > Rhodobacterales > Rhodobacteraceae > Poseidonocella > Poseidonocella pacifica. The sequence goes on along the minus strand of NZ_FOJU01000003.1, from coordinate 565,424 downwards.
AACTAGCAAGTGAACTGGCGGGACATGCCTTCCCTTTCGGCTTTACGGGCGCTGGCAGTGTTTGCAGAGACGGGCTCTATGACCGCTGCGGGCAATGCGCTCAACGTCAGCCATGCCGCTGTTTCTCAGCAACTCAGGGCTCTTGAATCGCGTCTCGGCGTGTCCTTGCTGTGCCGGGCCGGGCGCGGAACGGTGATGACGCCCGAAGGAGCGCGGCTCGCGCAATCCGCACGCGACGGTTTCAACCTCATGGCGCGTGAGCTTGATGCTCTGACCGGAGCCGACGCGGTCCGCGCGTTACAGATATCGACTTCTCCGACCTTTGCCGCTCTCTGGCTCATGCCGCGCTTGCCGCGGTTCAGCGCCCGAGCGCCGCACCTCGATGTCATGCTGAACCCGACACCCGCGCTTGTCTCGCTCGAACCGGGGGGAATTGACGTGGCCATTCGCTATGGCGACGGAAACTGGCCGGGTCATGATGTGGTGCCGCTCATTCAGTCCCCGCTCGTGGTCGTGGCGGCACCATCGCTCGTGGGTGAGGGGCCCGTCGATGGTGCCCAGGCCCTTTTGCGCCACCCGTGGCTTGAAGAGTACGGGACAAACGAGTCGACGGATTGGCTGCGTCGCAGGGGCGTGATGGATCGGCCGGGCGGCATGCTTCAGGTGCCCGGAAACCTGCTGATCGACGGGGCGCGGACGGGGCAGGGGATCGCCGTTACCGTGCGCTGCTTTGTCGAGGAGGATATCGCCTCGGGTCGGTTGAGGCTGCTGTTCTCCGAAGATGGCTCCAAGGGGTATTTCATCCTGACGCGGCCCGGGGTGCAACGTGCGCCCGTCCGTGAATTCCTCCGCTGGCTTGCGTGCGAAAAGCTCCGTCCGGAGACCTGAAGACTGCCGCGATGGCGCGGCCGCTGCGCCTTATCCGCGTTTCTATGACAATTGCACCGCAAAAGCCGGTTCTTGATTCAAGTCAAGGAGCGAACCCTCGCAGTCTGTCAGAAGATGCCAAAGACCCAAAGGCGCGCAGTTCACACCCATGGCCACCACAACCCCCGACCAGCCCGATCTTTATGCCCCGCGCGAGCCGATCTTTCCGCGCCGCGTCTCTGGCCGCTTTCGCAACCTCAAGTGGGTGCTGATGGCGATTACGCTTGGGATCTATTACATCACGCCCTGGATTCGATGGGACAGGGGGCCGAACCTTCCGGATCAGGCCGTGCTTGTTGACCTCGCGGGTCGGCGCTTCTTCTTCTTCTGGATCGAGATATGGCCGCATGAATTCTATTTCGTCGCGGGCCTTCTTATCATGGCGGGGTTGGGTCTGTTCCTATTTACCTCGGCGTTGGGCCGTGTGTGGTGCGGTTATGCCTGTCCCCAAACCGTCTGGACTGACCTGTTCATTCTGGTGGAGCGGTGGGTAGAAGGGGACCGCAACGCACGGCTGCGTCTCCATCGGCAATCCAAGTGGACCTTGCGCAAAGCACGGCTGCGCCTGACGAAATGGGTCTTGTGGCTTCTCATCGGGTTGGCCACCGGTGGGGCATGGGTGTTCTACTTCACGGATGCGCCCACGCTTCTGCGTGACCTTTTCACGCTACAGGCGCATTCCGCCGCCTATATCACCATGGCGATTCTTACACTGACGACCTTCGCCTTTGGGGGCTTCGCTCGGGAACAGATCTGTATCTACGCATGCCCATGGCCCCGGATTCAGGCGGCTATGATGGATGAGGATACGATCACGGTCGCTTACCGCGACTGGCGCGGGGAGCCGCGCGGCAAGCATCGCAAGGTTTCGGAAGAAGGCTTGGGCGATTGTATCGATTGCATGGCTTGCGTGAACGTTTGTCCAATGGGGATAGACATCCGCGATGGCCAGCAACTCGAATGCATCACCTGCGCCTTGTGTATCGACGCCTGTGATGACGTCATGACCAAGATCGGCAAACCGCGCGGATTGATCGACTACCTCGCGTTATCCGACGAACCGGCGGAGCGGGCGGGCAAAGCGCCAACCCCGATCTGGCGGCACATTCTTCGGCCGCGGACCATGATCTATACCGCGCTTTGGGGGCTGGTCGGCCTTGGCTTGGTCTTTGCGCTCTTCATCCGTGCGGACATCGAATTGACCGTCGCTCCGGTACGCAATCCCACGTTCATCACCATGTCTGACGGGACGGTGCGCAATGTCTACGACATCCGTTTGCGCAACAAACAGGGGGATGCGCGCCCGTTTCACGTCACGGTTACCGGTGATCCTGCCTTGCGCATCGTGCTTGAGGGCGCCTCCGACGCAACTGTCACGGTTGGCCCGGATAGCACCCGTCTTCAGCGCGTTTATGTCGACGCACCCGCGACCTCCGCCCCGGCGCAGGCGGAACGCAGCGAGATCCGGTTCTGGGTCGAGGATCTAAGCAACGCCGAACGCGCTTCTGAGGCGTCGGTGTTCAACGGAAGGGATAATCGATGAACACGTTCGAACTCAGGGGGTGGCACGTTCTGACGCTCTTCATCGGGGCCTTCGGGATCATCATCGGGGTGAACCTCGTACTTGCCTTCAGCGCGGTGCGGACCTTCCCCGGCCTCGAAGTGCGCAATTCCTATGTCGCCTCCCAGAGCTTTGATCAACGCCGTGCCTCACAAGAGGCGCTCGGATGGCAGGTGCGCGCGGAAGCGACGGCAGGAGAAGTGGTGCTTTTCATTCAGGACGCCGAAGGAGCCCCCGTAGACGTTCGTAATCTGGATGCCTCGATAGGCCGCGCAACCCATGTGAAGGAGGATATCAGCCCTGTCTTCACTTTCTCTGAGGGGGCGTTCCGCGCGCCGCTAACGTTGCGGCCCGGCAATTGGAACATTCGCATGACCGCTTCTGCGCCGGATGGAACAGTCTTCACTCAGCGCGTCATTCTGGACGTGCACTAGGCCATGGCCAGCGTGATTTCGGCATGTCCGGCTTGCGCGGCCGCCCCCGCCGCCGAAAGCCTTGCCAAACCGGCGGAAACCGCCTCCGTGCAACTCTCCCTGCCGGGGATACATTGCGTGAACTGCATCGCCGGCGTTGAACGGGTTCTCACTAAGTATCCCGGCGTCCGCACTGCCCGCGTGAATCTGTCGTTGAAGCGCGCGAGTGTCGAGGCAGAGGAGGAGGTGCGTCCGGGCGATCTCATCATGGCGCTTCGGGAAGCGGGCTATGAAGCGCATGAGCTGGATGCGGGGGCCTTCAGTGCCACCGAAACGGATCGTGCGGGCCGGGATTTGCTGATGCGTCTCGCCGTGGCGGGCTTTGCGTCGATGAATGTCATGTTGCTGTCTGTCGCGGTCTGGTCGGGGGCGACCGATGCCACGAGGGATCTGTTTCATTGGGTTTCGGCCGCGATAACCCTCCCGGCAATCGCCTTCTCCGCAAAACCGTTTTTCGCCAATGCCTATGCCGCGCTTCGGGTTCGCCGCCTCAACATGGATGTTCCGATCACGCTTGCGATTTTGCTGGCGGTCGCAACATCGCTTTGGGAAACTGCGCTTTCGGGAGAACATGCCTATTTCGACGCTGCCATCGCGCTGACCTTCTTTCTTTTGGCCGGGCGCTATCTCGACCACCGCGCGAGAGCCGCGGCGCGGTCGGCTGCCGAAGAGCTGACGGCGTTGGAGGTGCCCCGCGTCCTGTTGCTACGCGGCGAAGTGGAAGAGGAGGTCCCCCTTGCATCAGTCGCCGTCGGCGATTTGGTGCGGGTACGCCCCGGCGGGCGGATTCCGGTCGATGGGATCGTGGTCGAGGGGCGCTCCGAACTTGATCGCAGTTTTCTGACGGGGGAAACGCTGCCTCAACCTGTCGCGGCGGATGGAGTCGTCACCTCGGGCGAAGTCAACCTGACGGGCCCGTTGATCGTGCGGGCTACAGCCGTGGGGCGCGATACCGCGCTGCACCGCATCGCCGATCTCGTCGCCCTCGCCGAGTCTGGCCGTGCGCAGTACACTCCGCTCGCTGACAGGGCCGCAAAGCTCTATGCGCCGGGGGTTCATATCCTCGCGGCGCTTGCGTTTGCGGGTTGGTTCGTCGCGACGCAGGATGCGCGGGTTGCCATCAACATTGCCGCTGCGGTCTTGATCATCACGTGTCCCTGCGCTCTTGGCCTTGCTGTGCCCGCAGTGACAACCGCCGCCTCCGGGCGCCTCTTTCGTCGAGGGCTTTTGCTAAAGCACCCCACGGCATTGGAGCGACTCTCCGAAATTGATACGGTGGCTTTCGACAAGACCGGAACGCTGACGACGGGCCAGTTCCGACTTCTCAACCGCGAGAAGATACCAAAGCAGCAGGCCGCAATCGCACGCTCCTTGGCCGGAGCCTCTGACCACCCGCTGGCCCAAGCGCTCTCGGCGGCGCTGGATGACAAGGGGGTAGGTGCGGCGGTCGTGACCGACATAAGCGAAGTTCCCGGATGCGGGGTTGAGGGGATGTGGAAGGGCCAACCCGTGCGGTTGGGGCGCGGTGATTGGCTCGGTGCTCCGGCCAGCAGGGAGACTGCGAGCTGGCTTCGAGTAGGCGAAGACCCCCCCGTGGAATTTGCCTTCACCGACAGCCTCCGCCCGGGGGCCGAGAAGCTGGTCCACACTTTTCAGGAAAGAGGTTTGGCGGTTCTTCTGCTATCAGGCGATGGGTCCACCGTCACACGGCGCATCGCCGAGGAGGTCGGGATAGCAGATTGGGCAGCAGGGCAGAGCCCCCAGCAAAAGGCGGCTCGGATTTCCGGCTTGGCTTCCGAAGGTCGCAAGGTGCTTTTCGTGGGGGATGGATTGAACGACACAGCCGCGCTCGCTTCGGCGCATGTCGCGATTTCTCCGGCGTCAGCGCTCGACGCGGCGCGCGCGGCATCCGACATTGTCCTGCTCGGGACGGATCTCTCGCCTATCGCCGATGCGCATCGCACATCCCGGGTCGCGACCGAACGCATTCGGCAGAACTTCCGCCTCGCGACGCTTTACAACGTGCTGGCCGTACCGCTGGCGGTGGCTGGCTTTGCGACCCCGTTGATCGCGGCGCTCGCCATGTCCGCCAGTTCCATAACGGTGTCGCTCAATGCGCTGAGGCTCGGGGGGCGGACATGAACGTACTCGTCCTGCTGATCCCCATTTCGCTTTGCCTCGGCGCTGCAGGGCTGGTTGCGTTTCTCTACACCCTCCGCGCACGTCAGTACGATGATCTCGAAGGCGATGCGTGGCGCGTGCTGTCTGATGATTGGGAAGACGGTCCAAAACCAAAAGACCGGAGCGATGGCCCCGGTCCCTCCGTTTAACATCCTGTCAGTGGGTCAACTCGGTCCGAAGGGCGAGCATTCCACCTGTCGCGCCTGTAGCCGGCGACAGGCCAGAGCCGCGGTTTCCTGTGTCATTCCCACGAAATGGGCATCGTATCCCCGTGGCGATTTTACAACCTTGCGCAGGCTTCCATCAAGAGTGGACATCTCCGTCAGGGCCGTTTGCAACAGGATCCTCTCAGCCTGATAGCGCGACCCATACCGGCCCACATTGATCCCCCACAGACGCCCGCCAGAGGAACTGATCCGGGTCACGACTTCAAGTTCTGGCTCCGAGTTCGCCCGGGATTCCATAAGCGCCGCCGGACGGACCGGCGGCAGACCGGTCGGGCTGGCGATCACGGGGATGGGCGCGGCACCTTCTGGCGTCGTTGCGGCGAGCGCTACGGCTTCGGCAATGTCGTCCTTGAGATCGACTGCGACGGCAGCAGGAGCTTCCATAGCCGCGACGACGGCTGCGGTCGCTACGATGGGTCGTGCCTGTGGGAACAAGCTGCGTTTGACGGCGGTGACTGTTGCGACGGCAACACCTACGCCCTCAAATCCGGGCTTATGCGGTTTTTGCAGGCGGGCCACACGAGGGGCGCGTGCAAAACCCATATCAAGCAGTTCGGCCACCCGTTCGTTGCGCTGCGCCGTAGAGCGGCCCCCGAACATGGTCGCGATGATGCGGGTCTGACCACGCTCCGCGCTGGCGACAAGGTTAAAGCCCGCCGCGCGGGTGTACCCCGTCTTGATACCATCGGCGCCCTTGTAGGCCGCGAGGAAGCGACGGTTCGTATTGGCAACTTCGCGCAGACCGGCATGGGTCGAACGGCGGGAGAAGAGGTTATAGTACTCAGGGTAATCATAGAGCATGTGACGGCCGAGGATCGACATGTCCCGCGCGGTGGAAAGATGCCCCTGCTCGGTCAGGCCATGTGCGTTCTTGAAGGTGGTGCGGGTCATCCCGAGGGATTTGGCCGTGCGGTTCATGTGCCGTGCAAAGGCGGCCTCTGACCCTGCGACAGCCTCGCCAAGCGCGGTCGCCGCATCGTTCGCCGATTTCACTGCCGCGGCGCGGATCAAGTAGCGCAGCGCGATGGTCTGGCCCTTGCGCAAACCCAGCTTCGAGGGCGGCTCTGCTGCTGCATTGGCGGAAATGGTAATCTTCTGATCAAGGCTCAGCTTTCCGGCTTCGATTGCCTGAAACACGGTGTAGAGTGTCATCATCTTCGTCAGGGAGGCGGGATGAAGCCGCGTGTCGGCGTTGCGCGAATGAAGAACCTCACCTGTTCTGGCATCCATCACCATGGCCGCGTAGGGCGCGGCAATCGCAGAGATCGGAGAAAGTGCCAGAAGTGTGATGAGTACGACGATCACGGGTGAACGATGGGCCGATGACCCAAGCCATGCCTTCATGGTGCCTGCCTCTTTTTACTGTGCCTCATTGCCGAAACTTGTTCCGTCCGGTCAACGTTAATTGATCTGATGTTAGCACATCAGCCTGCGCGGAGAAACCCTTTACATCTAAGGGAAAAACCGATTTTGGTTACGGAAGTGTTAAAGGGCTATATCTTGTGCAAGCATGTTTTGCTGCCCCAAAATGCTCACGCATCTCCCTCAATGCGCGAAAGCACCTCGCCAAGGGCCGAAAGTTGCTCGATCTGGTAAAATCGGTGTGAGCTTTCGGGAGGATCGGCGCGTTCCAGCGCCCAAGTCAGGGCATGAGGGAGGTAGACACCGAAACCACCCGTTTCGATCACCGGAAGGACGTCGGATTTCAAAGAGTTGCCCACCATCAAGGCGTGCTCTCCGGTGCTGCCATGCCTCTGGAAAACCGTCTCGTACACGGTCGGCGTCTTTTCGCTGACAACCTCCACCCCATGGAACAGATCGCCCAAGCCGGACTGCGCGAGTTTGCGCTCCTGGTCCAAAAGGTCGCCTTTGGTGATCAGCAACACGCGATGCGACCGCGAAACCGATTCGACTGCTTCCCGTGCGCCTTCCAGCAACTCGATCGGGTGTTCGAGCATCTCGCGCCCGATGTCGATCAGCGCTTGTATGGTGGTCGCGGACGCCCGTCCGTCGGTGACTTCGATGGCGGTTTCGATCATCGAGAGCGTGAAGCCTTTGACCCCGTAACCATAGTGCCCGAGATTTCGCCTCTCTGCCGCCTCCAGCCGTGCCATAAGGTTCTCCGGCGGGGTTTCGTCGGCGAGCAAAGCTGCAAAGCGATCTTGGCTGAGTTTGAACACGCGCTCGTTGTGCCAGAGCGTATCGTCGGCATCGAAACCGACGATGGATAGCTTTCGCGTCATATCTGTGCCCTTTTCGTGAACCGCACTCTTTTCTGTCGGCCGGCATTGGCTATATAGAAAGCCCATATAGATACGAGTGGATTGACCCGAACTATGCCCCTACCTCCTCGCATGATGGCAGATCCCCCCGGCCACTCGCCGGACGGTTCGGTAGTGGTCGATACCAAGCCCAAGACCAAACGCCCGCCTCTCTACAAGGTGCTTCTGCTTAACGACGACTATACGCCGATGGAATTCGTGGTCCATGTGCTGGAACGTTTCTTTGGTCTGAACCACGCACAGGCGTTTGAAATCATGCTCACCGTCCACAAAAAGGGTCTTGCCGTCGTCGGGGTATTTTCCCACGAGGTTGCCGAAACCAAAGTCACCCAAGTGATGGATTTCGCGCGTCGTCATCAGCACCCGTTGCAATGCACGATGGAGAAAGAGTGAGACTCTGTCCTCGCTCCGCCCCATGAGTGCCGCGCGCCTGACACTTGCTCTGGATGCGGGGATCGTCGCGCTTCCTGAAGAGGGCACCATCGCGACCCTTGGTCCGGTGGTCGAGCAAGACCTTTGGGGTTTGCCCAAGGATCGGACCGTTGTGATCAGCCGGGATCGGTTGGTGCATGATGCGCTCGGGCCATTTGGGTATGATCGCGCGGAGACGCTGCCGGAAGATGTCGCCGTGGTCATCGTTTTCCTTCCACGCGCACGTGATTTGGCGCGGGCCCACTTGCATGCCGCAATGCGCAGCGGTGCGGAGGTCCTTGTCAACGGGGCGAAGGTCCACGGTGTCGACAGTCTCTATCGTGAAATCGGCAAGCACGCGGCGGTTTCCCCTGCATGGTCCAAGGCCCATGGCAAGGTGTTCAGCATTGCCGCCGGGCAAGAGCCTCCGGCGCAGTGGGCCGAAGGCCAACGCACGATTGAGGGCGGTTTCGTGACTGCGCCGGGCATCTTCTCCGCGGACGGTCCGGATAAGGCTTCGGTTTTGCTCGCGGCCGAGATCGAAGGGCTGTCGGGCCATGTCGTGGATCTTGGTGCAGGGTGGGGCTTTCTCGCAAAGCATGCGCTTGGCACCTCTGAGGAGATTACCAAACTCGATCTGGTAGAGGCTGATGGCCGCGCCCTGGATTGCGCCCGCATGAATTTGGACGATCCGAGGGCCGCGTTCCACTGGGCGGATGCGACGCGCTGGACCCCTGAAAAGAAACCTGACGTGATCATCACCAATCCGCCGTTTCATCAGGGACGCAATGCCGATCCCGCTCTTGGACAGGCCTTTATTGCGGCAGCGGCCGGGATGCTTGCGCCGAAAGGGCAACTCCTACTCGTAGCCAACCGGCATTTGCCTTACGAGGTATCGCTTGCCGAACGATTTGGGCAAACAGAAGAAATTGGCGGGGACCGCGGTTTCAAGATCCTGCGGGCCGCCAAACCTAGACACTAGGACTGGAGACAACTGTTGTCATATTCCATCGAAGGGCGCACGGCCATCGTCACCGGGGCGGCCAATGGTGTTGGGCTTGCCATCGGTCGGCATTTCGTGGGCCAAGGCGCGCGTGTCATGTTTGCAGACATGGACGAAGGCCGATTGCTCCATGAACTGGCGGAATGGTCGGATGACCGAGAGCATGTTGCTTACTTCGCGGGTGACCTCCGGGAAAAGCTGACGATCGCCAACCTGCTTTCCGCTACACTCGATAACTTCGATCGCGTGGATATCCTCATCAATGCAAGTCGCCAGATGATGTCCTCCAGTTGCCTCGAGGGGGACGGCGAAACGCTGCGCACCTTGATCGACCAGAATGTCATGACGGCATATCGACTGTCGCAAGCCGTGGCTCGCCGGTTCATCAAACAGTCGAACCCTGAGGATCAGGGGAGCGCAGGGTCTATCGTGAACCTTTCCTCCATTGCCGCACGCCGCACGCATCCCGATCTTCTGGCGTATTCCGTAAGCTCGGCCGCGCTCGATCAACTTACCAGATCGATGGCCGTGGCGCTCGCGCCGGAGCGGATCCGGGTCAATTCCGTGGCCTTTGGTTCCGTCATGAGCCAGAGCCTCCGTGATACGCTCAAGGAAAACAGCGATTACCGCGAGGACATAGAGGATCACACGCCGCTGTCGCGCATCGCCAATCCCGCCGAGGTGGCAGGATCGGTTCAGTTCCTTTGCTCCGAAGCCGCGGGCTTCGTCACGGGTCAGATCATGACTGTCGATGGAGGCCGGACCCTCCTTGATCCGGTGGCCGCCCCCGCGCACTAGCCCTCTGGGTAGGCAGTGCGACAGGCAGCAATTCTCGATTGCGCCTCATCCGCGAGCTGTGCGCGTTTGGCCCGTAGTTGACGCAGGATATCCCGCTGTTCCTCAAGGTTGACCGCCACCGGGCGCGTCCTCTCAAAGTCTCGCTCTACCCGGCAAAGCCGTGCATCGCCGTCTTCATCGCGGCACCGCTCAAATCGGGTGCGGGTTTCCGTTTCGGTCACCACGGCATAGCCACGGGTCACGATTTCCTGCTTCTCCGCAATCAGGCGGTCGATGACCCGCAGGTCCTTGTTCGCGCGGGAGACGCATTGTTGCTGCGGGCTGGCGCAGCCGGCGATGATCAGAACAGCGGGCAGGGCGAATTTCCACATATGGCACCTCCAGTTGGATGCGATCCTAGCGCGCGGGCCCCTATGGCGGAAGAGGCCACGCCTTGCTAGAAGCGCCGGACTGCCGATAGGAGACCCGAGATGACCGAGCTTACCGAACAAAGGCGCAAGGCCGCCGAGTGGTTCCACAGCCTGCGGGATGAGATTGTCGCCGCCTTCGAGACACTCGAAGCCGAGGCTGCCGGGGATAGCGATCCGGTGAAGTTCGATGTGCGCGAAACCCGGCGCGCCTCCGAGGATGGCTCCGACACAGGCGGCGGGTTGATGAGCGTGCTGCGCGGCGGGCGGGTTTTCGAGAAGGTCGGCGTGAACGTCTCGGAGGTCTACGGACGTCTCGGGGATCGGGCACAGGTCGCGATGGCCGCGCGCAAGGGCATTCCGGGCATGGCCGAAGATCCGCGTTTCTGGGCTTCGGGGATAAGCCTTGTGGCCCATATGCAAAACCCTCATGCACCAGCAGTGCACATGAACACGCGGATGTTCTGGACCCCCCATGCATGGTGGTTCGGTGGCGGCTCCGACCTCAACCCTTGTATCGAATACCCCGAGGATACCGAGCATTTCCACGCCGTTCAAAAGGCGCATCTCGATCCGCATGGTGATGGGTTCTATCCCCGGCTGAAGGCGTGGGCGGACGAGTATTTCTACATTCCGCACCGCAAACGCGCCCGCGGTGTGGGCGGCATTTTTATGGATGATCACTGCAGTGGTGATTGGGATGCCGATTTCGCGCTGACGCGTGATATCGGGCGCGCGTTTCTACCCGCCTACCTGCCGCTGGTGGAGCGGCGCCAAGCACTGGATTGGGGCAAGGCGGAACGAGAGATACAGCTTGTCCACCGCGGGCTCTATGCCGAATACAATCTTGTCTATGATCGCGGCACGAAATTCGGGCTGGAGACGGGGCACGATCCCGATGCGGTCTTGATGAGCTTGCCCCCCCTCGCGAAGTGGATTTGAGCGCCCGGCGGTTCGCAGGCTTGGACAGTGCCGGAACTGTCACATCGTGGCGGTCACCGGGCCAGTGACCGCCACGTATGACGCGCTTTAATCCGCGGTACCGCGCACTGGAAGGGGCGTCTCTGGATCCGGTCTGAGGTACTTTTGAACGAGGAACGCGCCGCCCGCCACGGCGATACCAAACAGATCCGTAAGCAAGCCACCTTCGATCATGAGCAACGCAGCGATGATGACGGCAAGCCGGATGTACCATGCCGCTCTGCCCCCGAGGAACCAGCCCTGAACCCCGGAGGAGAGCAGGAAGACGCCCACGATTGCCGTAATGCCCGCAGGGATCACTTCGAGCCAGGTGCCCTCCATCAGCAGAGCCGAATTGTAGAAGAACATGAACGGCACGATGAAGGCCGCGATACCGATCTTGAACGAGGCGACGGAGGTTTCCATCGCGTTCGCCCCTGATATCCCCGCCGCCGCATAGCTTGCCAAGGCAACCGGCGGCGTGATCGCAGACAGCACCGCGAAGTAGAATACGAAGAAATGCGCCGTGAGATGCGGAATGCCGAGCTGGACCAGCCCCGGAGCCACCACTGACGCGGCAACGGCATAGGCCGCTGTTGTGGGCATCCCCATTCCGAGCAGGATCGCGATGCACATCGCAAAGAAGAGGGCGAGCAGTTGAGAGGCTTCGGCCAGCCCGAGGAGCAAGGACGAGAACCGTGCGCCCACCCCGGTCAGGGAGATCACGCCGACGATGATGCCGGCACAGGCACAGACGGCAATGATCTGGATCGACATGACCCCGGCGATTTCAAAGGCCTTGGCAATCTCGCGCAATCCCATACGGAATGGGGTGAGCCATGAGATGACCGCCGCCGACAGGGTCGCAAGCGTGCCCGCCCGGATCACCGAGTAGCCCATGAAGAGGGCGTAGATCAGGATGATGATCGGCAGGAACAGATAGACCCTTTTCACCAGTTCGCGGAAATTCGGCAGTTCATCCTCACGCATGCCGCGCATGCCGAGTTTCGCCGCTTCGAAATCCACCATGAAGTAGACGGAAACGAAATAGAGCACGGCGGGGATGATCGCGGCGACGGCAATGTCAGTGTATGGAATGCCGGTGATTTCGGCCATGATGAAGGCCCCGGCGCCCATGATCGGGGGCATGATCTGCCCGCCGGTGGAGGCCGCGGCCTCTACCGCGCCCGCGACCTTTTTGTGATACCCCACCTTCTTCATCAGCGGGATGGTGAGCGAGCCCGTGGCGACGACATTACCTGCGCTGGTGCCGTTGATCATGCCCATCAGGCCAGAGGCAAAGATCGCCACCTTTGCAGGGCCGCCCCGTGCGCGACCAGCCGTTGCAAAGGCGAAGTTGACGAAGTAGTCCCCCACCTTGGAGGCCTGCAGGAAGGCCGCGAAGATGATGAAGAGGATAATGTAGGTAGAGGATACCGCGGTAGTCGGCCCGAGGATGCCAGCATCCGTGTACACCTGCGAGAAGAACCGCTGCCACGTGATGGCAGGTGAATTCAGAAAACCGGGGAGAAATTGCCCAGCGAAAACATAGGCAAGGAAGATCCCCGCAATGATGATCAACGCAAGCCCCGCCATGCGGCGGGTCAATTCCATGATCAGAGCGGTCCCGGCGACTGCCGCGATGGAGATACCGATAGGTGCGAAGGGCGTTCCGGTCGAGTTTCGCATCAAGGTGCCGTAGATCGTGATGAGATACGTGGCGACGGTGACTGCGCAAATCAGCAGCAGAACATCCGGCGCGGCGAACCCCGAGCGGTGCCGCCCGTGCAACCATGATACCACGATCCCTCCACCGGTTGCCGCGATCAGAGGTACGCCGAACAGCCACGTCTCCCGAGATTTGATGCCCGCGTCCATTCCGTTCCACATGGTTCCGGATTCAATATCGAGCGCGAAGGAGATCGCCGCGCCGAGTGACAGGATCGCGGGGATCATCAGCGCATAGGAGATGTAGCCGAGAAACGGTGTTTCCCCTTTGCCCGGTTCGGGGAAAGTCTCCCGCCCGGCAAAGAGCAGGAAGCCAAGGGAAAGGGCCCCGGCCACGTGAACGATGCGGAAATTCCATGTCTCCATCGGGAAGGTCGGGAGGAGAGGGACGGAAACCCCGGTCCATTCATAGATCGACAGGCCATTGAGCGCCGCCATATGGAACGCGGCATAGAGTGCCGCGAAGGCGAAGATGAAGACCATGCGCCACCCGTCGAACATCCGGCGATTGCTTTCGATGGGCTCCTCGTCGACGCCTTCGGCCATGACGACCCCGTCTTGATCACCGGTGCTCTGAACCATGTTTGTCCCTCCGCGGCGTCGCCGCCTTGCGTCTTGTGTCGCGTCTTTAAGACGTCGGGGCCGCATTCCCATCGAAAAGCGGCCCCGATATAAGTCTGATCAATGTGCGAATTACATTCCGTGGATCATGTCATCCGGAATGTCGGCGCCGGCGTTTTCCTTGAACCAGCGGGCCGCACCGGGGTGCCACTTGAGAACCTTGTTCTTGTCCCAGTTCTCCGGAAGTGTGCTCGCCGCCGCGCGGTGGATGTTCACCATGCGCTCGTTGTCGGACATGACGATGTCGACCACGGCGTTGACGAAACTCTCCGGAAGGTCGCAGTTGGCGATCGAGAAATTCCACATCGAGACAGAGCGGGCAGGGGCCTCAAGCGTGGTGTAGGTATCGGCGGCAATATCGAATTCGGACACTGGGAATTCGCCGAGCAAGGTCGCCTGTTCCTCTTCGGTGAATTCGATGATGTTCACGTCCGTCTGCACTTCGAGCTGGCTGACCGCCGGAACTGGTACACCCGCCGCAAAGGCGATGACGTCGAGCAAACCGTCCTGAAGCTGCCCCCCGAGATCGGACCACCCGCCATTGCGCCGGTCGTAGTTGACGCCGAGCGCGTCCATCATGCGCGGGAAGTAGGTGTCCGAAGTCGATCCCGCTGGACCGAAGCCGATCTTGGCCCCGTCCGGAATGTCGGCAATCGTTTCGATGCCTGATGACGACAGCGCCGTGACGGAGAAGGGCGTCTGATACATCGGGAACATCGCGCAGGCGCCGGTCATCTGGAGGCCCGGAGCGATCGGGTTCGTTCCGTCGAGCGACTCTTTCGCGGGGCCCATGGTCGTCATGCCGAACTGCGCATCGCCCGTATGGACCAGCGCCATGTTCTGCATGGGGCCGCCGGTCACTTCGCCGCCGCCGGAAATGCCAAGCTCTTCTGCAACAAGGTTGGCCCAGCCAGAGCCATAGGCGAAGTACGTGCCGCCCTGCGATGCCGTGCCGACGGTGAAGCTTTCGGGCCAACCGTCGCGGTCCATGTGCGCTTCTGCGAACGCGGTCCCGGCCAGCCCGGCGACGGCGGTTGCCGCGATAAGCGTGTTGGTGATTTTCATGCAATCCTCCCAGATGATGCGAAACTTACCTTTTCGTCTCGGGGCAGAGTATTGAACAATGCGATGCTTACAAGGAAAAAGGGCCGCCTGCCCCGGTGCGCGGCGGCTGCCGTGACGTCCGCGTGCGGATTGTGCGGCGCGAGTAGGGCGGCTATAGGGCGGCCAACCGAATGCAGGAGGACCGACATGACGACCGCAACCAACGCCCAACTTGAGACCGCCATCGAAGCCGCTTGGGAGGCCCGCGATGAGATCACCCCCAGCACGGGCGGTGAGACGCGCGAAGCCATCGAGGACACGCTGAACGCACTCGACAGCGGGCAGTTGCGCGTCGCGGAAAAGCGCGGGCAGGACTGGCACGTCAACCAATGGGCCAAGAAGGCCGTGCTGCTCGGCTTCCGCATCAAGGACATGGAGCAACAATCCGGCGGGCCCCAGGGCGGCGGCTGGTGGGACAAGGTCGACAGCAAGTTCAAGGGCTGGGGCGACAACCAATGGCGCGCGGCGGGCTTCCGCGCGGTGCCCAATGCCGTGGTCCGCAAATCGGCCTATATCGCGCCGGGCGTGGTTCTGATGCCCTCTTTCGTCAATCTTGGCGCCTATGTGGGCGAGGGGACCATGGTTGATACATGGGCCACCGTCGGCTCTTGCGCACAAATCGGCAAGGGCGTGCACCTTTCGGGCGGTGTCGGTATCGGCGGCGTGCTGGAACCGATGCAGGCGGGCCCGACGATCATCGAGGATAACTGCTTCATCGGGGCACGCTCCGAGGTGGTCGAGGGCGTCATCGTCCGCGAGGGCTCCGTTCTGGGCATGGGTGTCTATCTCGGGCAGTCCACCAAGATCGTTGACCGCGAAACCGGTCAGGTCTTCATGGGCGAAGTGCCGCCCTATTCGGTGGTGGTCTCCGGCTCCATGCCAACCAAGAACAACCTAAACCTCTACTGCGCCGTAATCGTCAAGCGCGTGGATGAGCGAACCCGCTCCAAGACGGGCATCAACGAGCTGCTGCGCGACTGAACCTTGCCGGGATCGCACCGCGCCCCATACTATGCCACGAGAGACAGCGAAAACCGGAGGGTTAAGATGCAAGGACTAGGTTGGTTTGCGGCGATCATCGTCGGCGGGTTGGCAGGATGGATCGCCAGCATGATCATGAAGGCCGACACCGGCCTTTTCACAAATATCATTCTGGGGATCATCGGCGCGATCGTGGCGAATTTCCTGTTGGGAATTCTCGGGATCAACGCATCGGGCACATGGCTTGCCCAACTGATCGTCGGCCTGATCGGGGCGTGCGTCCTCATTGCCGGCTGGCGCGCGATCAAACGCTGAAGCATACGCCTGACACGCGAAGGGGCTGTCCATCTGGCTGGATGCGACGGCCCCTTTTCATTTTCAAGCTACCGTTCAGAGCGCGCCAATGAGGCGGGCATATGCGCGAAAATCATGAATGATCGCTTTAGTGACGAAACCGTGTCCAGCGGCGAACAGAAACCCTGAAGCGCGACAGGTATCCCGACAAATACCGCGAGCATTCCGCGATAGCTTAGCGCCCTAGCTGCTCGGGAAGAGTGCGCTGACAAACTTCTATCCCCGTTCTTTGTTGTGTGAGCTTGGTCCTGCGCCGCCCAAGCATCAAGAGCACACCCCTTGATCCCGTCACCCCTGCCGTCTATACGCGCCCGGTGGCCGTCCGGGCCACGATTCCATCATCAACGCCGTGGTCGGCCCATCCGTCGCTGGGGGCCGCATCCGGCAAAGGAGAAGCGACATGAAACTGCACGAACTTCGTGATAATGACGGCGCGACCAAAAAGGCCAAGCGCGTCGGCCGCGGCCCCGGCTCCGGCAAGGGCAAGACCGCAGGGCGCGGTATCAAGGGTCAGAAATCCCGTTCGGGTGTGGCGATCAATGGCTACGAGGGTGGCCAGATGCCGCTCTACCAGCGCCTTCCGAAGCGTGGCTTCAACAAGCCCAACCGTAAGAAATTCGCTGTTGTGAACCTCGGCCTCATCCAGAAGTTCATCGACGCCAAGAAACTCGACGCCTCCGCTGCGATCACCGAAGACGCGCTCGTGGAGAGCGGGCTCGTTCGCCGCAAACTCGACGGTGTGCGCATCCTCGCCAAGGGTGAATTCAACGCAAAAGTGACCCTTGATGTCACCGGCGCGTCGAAATCCGCGGTCGATGCGGTTGAGAAAGCTGGCGGTACGCTGACGGTCGCTTCGGCACCCGCTGCGGAATAAGGAGTTGTGAGCGGCGCCTGAGCCGCTTACATAACCTCGAGTTTTCCAAAGACGCCGCCGGCCGGAAGACCGGCCCGGCGGCGCTTGCATGAAAGAGACCGGCGAATGGCATCTGCAGCAGAGCAAATGGCGGCCAACACGAGCTGGGCCGCCCTTGGCAAGGCAACCGACCTTCGCAACCGCATCCTCTTCACCCTCGGCCTGCTGATCGTTTATCGACTCGGCACCTATATCCCGGTGCCGGGGATCGACGGGGGCGCGTTGCGCGAATTCATGGATCAGGCGTCTGCCGGAATCGGGGGCATCCTCAACATGTTCACCGGCGGTGCGATCAGCCGCATGGGCATCTTTGCCCTCGGGATCATGCCTTATATTTCCGCCTCGATCATCATTCAGCTTCTTGCCTCCATGGTCCCCGCCCTTGAGCAACTCAAGAAGGAAGGGGAGCAGGGACGCAAGAAGATCAACCAGTACACGCGCTACGGCACCGTGCTGTTGGGCACCTTCCAGGCTTATGGCCTTGCCGTCAGCCTGCAGGCCGGCGATCTGGCCCACGATCCCGGCTGGTTCTTCCTGACGGCCTGCGTGATCACGCTGGTGGGGGGCACGATGTTCCTCATGTGGCTGGGTGAACAGATCACCGCGCGCGGTATCGGCAACGGCATCTCGCTCATCATCTTCGTCGGCATCATCGCCGAGGTTCCTGCGGCAATGGCGCAATTCTTTGAAAGCGGCCGTTCGGGTGCGATTTCACCGGCAGTGATCATCGGCGTGCTTGTCATGATTGTTGCCGTGATCGCCTTCGTGGTCTTCATGGAGCGGGCGCTGCGCAAGATCCACATCCAGTATCCGCGCCGTCAGGTGGGGATGAAGGTCTATGACGGTGGCTCGTCCCACCTTCCGGTCAAGGTGAACCCGGCGGGCGTGATCCCGGCGATCTTTGCCTCGTCGCTGCTGCTGCTGCCGACCACGCTGGCCACGTTCAGCGGCTCCCAAACCGGGCCGGTCATGTCGACCATCCTCGCCTATTTCGGTCCCGGACAGCCGCTGTACCTGTTGTTCTTCACGGCGATGATCGTCTTCTTCGCCTATTTCTACACGCATAACGTCTCCTTCAAGACAGAGGACGTGGCGGACAATCTCAAGAACCAGAACGGGTTCGTGCCGGGCATCCGTCCGGGCAAGCGGACGGCCGAGTATCTCGAATACGTGGTAAACCGGGTTCTGGTTTTGGGTGCAGGCTACCTCGCTCTGGTCTGTATGCTGCCGGAGATCCTGCGCGCCGAGTTGGCGATCCCGTTCTATTTTGGTGGCACCTCGGTGCTAATTGTTGTCAGTGTTACGATGGATACCATCCAACAGGTGCAATCACATCTGCTGGCGCACCAATACGAAGGTCTGATCGAAAAATCACAGCTGCGCGGCCGCTCGGGCGGGAAAAGACGCGGCAAACGCAACACGGGACGTCGCTAACACATGAACATCATTCTTCTCGGCCCCCCCGGAGCGGGCAAGGGCACACAGGCGCGCAGACTCGTCGAGCAGCGTGACATGATCCAGCTTTCCACCGGGGACATGCTGCGCGACGCGCGGAGTTCCGGGACCGAGATGGGCAAGGTCGTCGCCGATGTGATGGATCGTGGCGATCTGGTGACGGATGAGATCGTCATCGGCCTGATCCGTGAGAAGCTTCAGGCGGGCGATGCCAAGGGCGGCTATATTTTCGACGGCTTCCCCCGCACCCTGGCCCAGGCCGACGCGCTCAGCAATTTGCTGAGTGAGTTGGGCGAGACGCTGGACGCGGTTCTGGAGATGCGGGTTGACGATGATGCGCTCGTAGCGCGGATCACGGCGCGTTCCACCTGCGGTACCTGCGGCGAGGTGTATAACGACATCACCAAGCCGATCCCGGACGACGGCAAGTGCGCGAAATGCGGCGGAACCGAATTCAAGCGCCGTGCTGACGACAACGAAGAAAGCCTCAAGACCCGCTTGCTTGCCTACTACAAGCAGACCTCGCCGCTGGTGGGGTACTACCACGCGAAGGGCGATCTTCAGACCCTCGATGGTCTGGGCGAAATCGGTGAAGTCGCAAGCCGGATCGATGCGGCGCTCGCTGAGTGATCATGAATGCCGAAAGGGCCGATTCCGCGCCCTTTCGCGCCTTTCCACGCAGAGCTTAATTCCGGGTTGACGCACCGGTCAAAATTCCATAGCCAACGCTATCTCCGCAAGAGACGTGATTCTGTTCGGGTGCGCCCGAGTATCAGGATCGATCAACATCAGCTGCGGCTCGCAGGCACCTGCCTCGGGCTTACGTTGTGAAAAAAGGTTCTGGAGCTACGGAACCGCAACGAAAGGAAAGTGACACGTGGCACGTATCGCCGGCGTAAACATCCCGACTGCCAAACGGGTGCCGATCGCACTCACCTATATTACCGGAATTGGCCAGGCTTCCGCCAAGTCCATTTGCGAAGCCGTGGGTATTGACCCGTCGCGCCGCGTGAATGAGCTGTCGGATTCCGAAGTTCTGGCCGTGCGCGAGCACATCGACGCGAACTTCACCGTCGAAGGCGACCTGCGCCGTGAGACGCAGATGAACATCAAGCGCCTGATGGACCTCGGCTGCTACCGCGGCCTGCGTCATCGTCGCAACCTCCCCGTCCGCGGTCAGCGGACCCACACCAACGCTCGTACCCGCAAAGGCCCCGCGAAGGCCATTGCCGGCAAGAAGAAGTAAGGGAGGCTTAGACAATGGCACGCGATACTCGTCGTGGAGGCAAGAAGAAGGTCTCCAAGAACATCGCCGCAGGCGTGGCGCATGTGAACAGCTCGTTCAACAACACCAAGATCCTGATCTCCGACGTGCAGGGCAATGCGATCGCATGGTCGTCCGCTGGCACGATGGGGTTCAAGGGCTCCCGGAAGTCGACACCCTACGCCGCTCAGATGGCCGCAGAAGATGCGGGCAAAAAGGCGCAGGAACATGGCGTCAAGACGCTCGAAGTCGAAGTTCAGGGCCCCGGTTCGGGTCGTGAATCCGCACTTCGCGCTCTCGCGGCTGCGGGCTTCAACATCACGTCCATCCGTGACGTGACCCCGATGGCGCACAACGGCTGCCGTCCGCCGAAGCGCCGTCGCGTCTGATCAAACAGACCACTACCGACTGGGGCCAGTGCTGTGCACCGGCCCCCGTTGTCGTCATTTAACCTCGGGCGCTTCTCGCCTTTGGACATGGGGCAGAAGCAGGAATGGAGGGACGCATGATCCATAAGAACTGGGCCGAGCTGATCAAGCCGACACAGCTTGACATCAAGCCGGGCAACGATCCGACCCGGCAGGCAACCGTGGTTGCCGAACCGCTTGAGCGGGGCTTCGGCCTGACGCTGGGCAACGCGCTGCGTCGCGTGCTCATGAGCTCCCTGCAAGGGGCAGCCATCACCTCCGTACAGATCGACAACGTGCTGCACGAGTTTTCCTCCGTGCCGGGCGTTCGCGAAGACGTCACCGACATCATCCTCAACCTCAAGGGCGTCTGCCTGAAGATGGAGGTCGAGGGACCCAAGCGGCTGTCGATCAACGCAAAGGGCCCCGGTGTTGTCACCGCGGCCGAGATCACTGAAAGCGCCGGCATCGAGATCCTCAACAAGGATCACGTGATCTGTCACCTTGATGAAGGTGCGGATTTCTATGTCGAGCTGACGGTCAACACCGGCAAGGGCTATGTCGCGGCCGACCGCAACAAACCCGAAGATGCACCTATCGGCCTGATCCCGATCGACGCGATCTATTCGCCGATCAAGAAGGTCGCTTATGACGTGCAGCCGACCCGCGAGGGGCAGGTGCTCGATTATGACAAGCTGACGCTGAAGATCGAAACTGATGGCTCCGTTACTGCAGAAGATGCCGTGGCCTATGCCGCGCGGATCCTGCAGGATCAGCTGTCCATCTTCGTCAACTTCGACGAGCCGGAATCGGCAACCCGTCAGGACGACGAAGACGGGCTGGAGTTCAACCCGCTCCTGCTCAAGAAGGTCGACGAGTTGGAACTGTCGGTGCGTTCCGCGAACTGCCTGAAGAACGACAACATCGTCTATATCGGCGATTTGATCCAGAAGACCGAAGCCGAGATGCTCCGCACCCCGAACTTCGGCCGCAAGTCGCTCAACGAGATCAAGGAAGTGCTCTCCGGCATGGGGCTGCACCTCGGGATGGACGTCGAGGACTGGCCGCCGGACAACATCGAGGATCTGGCCAAGAAATTCGAAGACGCCTTTTAAGGGCGTCCTTCTGGCACCCGTATGTCGCAGGTGGCATACGGGTGTCATACACAAGTCAAACGTTTGTCATACCGGCAAATTCGGGCAATCCCGCCCCAAGGAGAGGGTTCCGCAACGCATGGAGCCCCGGACAAAGCATAAAAGCTAGGAGACCATCAAATGCGTCACGCACGAGGCTACCGCCGCCTGAACCGCACCCACGAGCACCGCAAGGCGCTCTTTGCCAACATGGCCGGCTCGCTCATCGAACATGAGCAGATCAAGACCACGCTGCCCAAGGCGAAGGAACTTCGCCCCATCGTGGAAAAGCTCATCACGCTCGCCAAGCGCGGCGATCTGCACGCACGCCGCAACGCCGCGTCGCGCCTCAAGCAGGACGCCTATGTGGAGAAGCTCTTCGAGGTCCTCGGGCCCCGTTATGCTGAGCGTCAGGGCGGCTACGTCCGCATCCTGAAGGCCGGATTCCGCTACGGCGACATGGCACCCATGGCGATCATCGAATTCGTCGACCGCGATGTCGACGCGAAAGGCGCCGCCGACAAGGCCCGCCTTGAGGCCGAAGACGCGGAATAAGATCCGCTCTCTCCTCAACGGTTTAGACCCCCATTCGGCATAAGCCGAGTGGGGGTTTTTCATTTTCCGCTAGGCGCACACGAAATATCAACCATGACGGGCCAGTCTTCGGCAACTGCTCTAGCGCCAGAAGGCCGGAATGACTGTCAGATTGCCGATCCTCCTCTTGTTGATACTCCTCGCTGAAACCGCGAGTGCGCAGGCGCTGTTCCGCGATACCTATTTCCGGCGAGAGGCGGCCCCGGCTCCCTTGGCAGCCCCGGACACTCCGATCATCTCAACCAGCGGTTCGAGCCTTTTCGTCGGGCGTGCGGGTGCGAGTATCTTTCAGCCCATGAAGCGATCGAGCCCGCATGTGGAGCGGCTCAGAACCCTGATCGCCAGCGTAGAGGCGGGGAAGGCGGGTTATGATGCTGTGCAACTCGCTGCACGTATCAAACCGCCAAGGCGCCCCTCCGATCTGACGATCGCGGAAATCTATGACTGGATCCGCGCCACTCCGGGACAGCATCATGCCATCGGGCGCTATCAACTCATCCCCAAGACCCTGCGGCGTCTGGTCAAAACGCTGGGCGTTGACCCCAAGGAACGCTTTTCTCCGAAGGTGCAGGACCGCTTTGCTGACCAATTGCTGCGCGAAGCAGGGTTCACGGCCTTTCAGGCGGGGGAGCTTGATCGCGATAGCTTCATGGACAATCTCGCCAAGATCTGGGCCGGGCTGCCGACGGCATCTGGGGGGTCGTATTACGAAGGATACGCGGGCAATTCGGCAGGGATGACTCGCGCGCATTTTTCCCGGCAAATGGCGGATATCTTCCCCGACTGACCCTTTCCTTGCAATCAGTGCGCGGCTTGCGCATATCTGGCCCCGTAGCAAGACGGAGGTCCGGATGATCCGCGTGACATGCCTGATCCTGAGCCTGTTGGTCCCGCTCCAGGGCTGGGCCGAACAGGTCCCGGCAGGGCGCTCTGAGATTGCTCTCAGCTTTGCCCCACTGGTCAAGCAGGCGGCGCCAGCGGTCGTGAACATCTATGCCCGAAGGGTGGTTGAGGGGCGCCGCTCTCCCCTGCGCGATGATCCGTTTTTCAGTGAGTTTTTTCGTAGCTTCAGCGCCCCGCGCCCTCGTGTGCAGAATTCGTTGGGATCGGGCGTGATACTCTCCAGCGACGGGATTGTCGTCTCGAACTACCATGTTGTTGGCGATGCAACGGATATCCGGGTGGTGCTGAACGATCGGCGGGAATACGGCGCCGAGGTGCTGCTGGCCGACGAGGAGGCCGACCTTGCCATATTGCAGCTTTACGGGGCGGTCGACATGCCCGTCCTGCCCCTGCGTGACAGCGATGAGGTGGAGGTTGGTGAGTTGGTGCTTGCGATCGGCAACCCGTTTGGTGTGGGCCAGACTGTCAGCAGCGGGATCGTCTCGGGGCTTGCGCGGTCCGGAACGGCCACGGGATCCGCGCGCGGCTATTTCATCCAGACGGACGCTCCGATCAATCCCGGCAACTCGGGCGGGGCGCTGATCGACAATGCCGGCCGCTTGATCGGGGTCAATACCTCCATCCTGACCCGCTCCGGCGGCTCCAATGGGATTGGTTTCGCCATTCCTGCCAACCTCGTGGCGCGCTTCGTCGATCAGGCGCGCGCGGGCAAGAAGCGGTTCGAACGCCCGTGGAGCGGCCTGAGTGCCCAGCCCGTCACCTCCGATCTGGCGGCCGCGATGGGTCTGGATTTCCCCGAGGGGATCGCAATTGCAGAGCTTCACCCCTCTAGCCCCTTTGCCGAAGCGGGCTTCATGTCCGGGGATATTCTGGCCACGGTGGAAGGGCAGGAGGTCAGCACCGAGGCGGAGTTGGAATACCACATGGCGGTGCGCGGGCCGGGTGCGCGCATCGGAGTGGAGCGTATCCGCGAAGGGGAACGTGAAACCTTGCACGTCCCGCTGATCGCGCCCCCCGAGGTTCCCGCACGGGATGAGGTACAGGTTCCCGCCCGGCTACCGCTCGCGGGATTGCTAGTCGCGAATTCCAACCCGGCATTGCTGGGCGAACTCGGCCAGCGTCAGCCTGCCGAAGGCGTCATCGTGTGGGAGCCCGGTCCGATTGGCGCACGGCTCGGGTTGCGTCCGGGGGATCATATCGTCGCGATAAACGGTGCGGAGGTTCGCCAGCCCGCGGATGTTCCCGGATTGCTTGCCGCCTATGGCCGGGCAGTTTCCATTCTGATCGAACGGGATGGACGGCGGCTTTCATTTCAGGTCAGGCTCTGACCGCATGGCGGATCTGTTTGAAACATCCACTCCTTCGACGCAGGCCGGGCCGCGCCCGCTGGCCGACCGTTTGCGTCCGAAGGCAATTGGCGAGGTCATCGGGCAGGATCAGGTTCTGGGGCCGGATGCGCCGCTTGGGGTGATGCTCGCCTCGGGGAGCTTGTCGTCGCTCATCTTCTGGGGGCCGCCGGGCGTGGGGAAGACGACGATCGCGCGCTTACTCGCGGATGAGACGGATCTGCACTTCGTACAGATCAGCGCGATTTTCACGGGCGTACCGGAACTGCGCAAAGTGTTCGACGCGGCAAAGCACCGGCATGCAAACCGGCAGGGGACGCTGCTCTTCGTTGATGAGATCCACCGCTTCAACAAGGCGCAACAGGACGGTTTCCTGCCGCATATGGAGGACGGAACCATCCTGCTCGTGGGGGCAACGACGGAGAATCCGTCCTTTGAACTCAACGCCGCCTTGCTGTCCCGGGCGCAGGTGCTGGTGCTGGAACGTCTCGATTTCGCGGAATTGGAGCGCCTCGCCTCGCGGGCGGAGCAGGAACTGGGCAAGACGTTGCCCCTTGATGCGCACGCCCGAGAGGCCCTGCTGGAGATGGCGGACGGTGACGGGCGGGCCCTGCTCAATCTCATCGAGCAGGTTAGCGCGTGGAAGATCGAGGGCGATCTGGATACCAAGGGGCTGTCCGCGCGGTTGATGCGCCGTGCCGCGCAATACGATAAATCAGGCGATGCGCACTACAACCTCATCAGTGCGCTGCACAAATCGGTGCGGGGATCAGATCCCGAAGCCGCGCTCTACTGGTTTGCACGGATGCTCGAAGGGGGCGAAGATCCCCGCTATCTCGCCCGCCGCATCACCCGCATGGCTGTGGAGGATATCGGCCTTGCCGATCCGCAGGCACAGGCGATCTGCCTCCAGAGTTGGGAGACGTATGAGCGTCTGGGAAGTCCCGAAGGCGAACTGGCACTGGCACAGGCGCTCATTTACCTCGCCTTGGCCCCCAAATCGAATGCAGGCTATGCCGCCTATAAGGGGGCCAGAGCCACGGCCAAGAAAACCGGAAGCGAGCCGCCGCCGAAGCATATCATGAATGCGCCTACCTCGCTCATGCGCGAGCAGGGATATGGCCAGGGCTACGCCTATGACCACGACGCCGAAGACGGGTTCTCAGGCCAGAACTACTTCCCGGAAGGCATGGCGCGCCCTGCGCTTTACGCTCCGGTGGAGCGGGGGTTCGAGCGAGACCTGAAGAAGCGGATGGACTACTTCGCCAAGCTCCGTCTCAAGCGCGAGTCCTGAGGGCGGCGGCTTGACAAGCGGCGCCCTCCGCGCGACAGGAAGCCATGTTTACAAGCCTTCTCTCCGTCGCTGCCGGAGGCGCCATCGGTGCCAGCCTGCGCTTTCTCAGCGGGATCGGGATCGCACGGATCTGGGGCGGAAGCTTTCCGCTCGGGGTCCTCTCGGTCAATGTCCTCGGCTCCTTTCTGATGGGCGTGTTCGTCGTGGTCGCGGCCGAGCGCGGGCTGACCTACCTTGGCCCCTTCGTGATGACCGGCCTGCTTGGCGGCTTCACGACATTCTCGGCCTTCTCGCTGGAAACGGTGACCCTGTTTGAGCGGGGGGAGCCGGTACAGGCCATGGCCTATGTCATCTTCTCCATTCTGGGTTCGATTGCGGCGCTCGCGCTTGGAATTCTTTTGTCGCGTGGAGTTCTGTCATGAGCGGTGTTCAAACGATTACGGTTTCCCCGGCGGATGCCGACCAACGGCTCGATCGCTGGCTTCGCCGCCTGTTTCCCGCCGTAACGCAGGGGCGCATCGAAAAGATGTGCCGCAAGGGGGATCTGCGGGTCGATGGCGGACGGGTGAAGGCCAATACGCGGCTCTTGGTCGGCCAACAGGTGCGCGTGCCGCCCATGCCGGAGAAAAGCGATGATCGCCCCGTGGTGCAGGTACAGCGGGTCAGTGACGCCGACGCGGAGATGATCCAAAACTGTGTGATCTTTCGCGACGATCATATCATTGCGCTCAACAAGCCGCCGGGCCTTCCCGTGCAAGGGGGCAGCAAGCTGACCCGGCATGTGGACGGTCTTGCCGATGCGCTGCGGTTCGGGTCGGAGGAAAAGCCACGGCTGGTGCACCGGCTGGACAAGGATACCTCCGGGGTTCTGATCATGGCTCGCACGCGCGCGGTCGCCGCTGACCTGACCACGGCCTTCCGCCACCGTGCTACGCGCAAGATTTATTGGGCCGCCGTCGCGGGCGTGCCGACCCCCCAGATGGGCACGATCCGATACGGATTGGTCAAAGCCCCCGGACACGGGGCGAAGGGTGAAGCGGAAAAGATGATCTGCGTTCATCCCCGTGAGATCGACGCCACCCCCGGCGCCAAGGCTGCAACCACTGACTATGCCGTGCTCGCTCCACTCGGGCGGCGCGCGGCATGGGTCGCGCTTGTCCCGATCACCGGCCGCACCCACCAGCTTCGCGCGCATATGGCGGAACTGGGCCATCCAATTATTGGAGACGGCAAATATGGCGGTTCCGGTCAAGAGAACCTTGGCGATGGCTGGGGCGCACAACTCGGCGGAGAGGTCAGCCGCAAGCTGCATCTTCATGCGCGCTCGCTGACCCTCAAACACCCGGTGACTGGCGCAGTGCTGCAACTGACGGCCCCCTTGCCGGACCATATGAAACGCACATGGGACTATCTGGAATGGTTGCCCGGCGATGTGCCTGCCGATCCCTTTGAGGAAGATCTATGAGCGAACTGAAGCTGGTTGTTTTCGACGTCGACGGAACGCTGGTCGACAGCCAAGGCGATATCGTGGCGGCGATGGGCGCTGCGTTTGCTTCGGTTGGCGCACCCGCACCAACCCGAGCCGATGTCCTGTCGATTGTGGGGCTTTCACTGGAAATTGCCATCCCGCGTCTGGCCCCTCAGTGCAGCGCCGCCGAACACACCCACATGGTGGCCACCTACCGCGACAGCTACGCCAGCCTAAGGGCGAAGTCGGTCATTTCGGAAACGTCACCGCTCTATCCCGGCGCGCGCAGCGCGATCGAGGCGCTGCACGCACGTCCCCACACGCTGCTCGGGGTGGCCACGGGCAAATCACGACGCGGGCTGGATGTGCTGATGGAAGGGCATGATCTGGGGCATTTTTTCGTCACGCGGCAGGTTTGTGATTTTCATCCTTCGAAACCGCATCCCGCAATGCTCCAAGCCGCATTGGCCGAAGCGGGCGTTGGGCCGGAACAGGCGATCATGATCGGCGATACCAGCTTTGACATGGAAATGGCGCGATCCGCCGGTGTGGCTGCGATTGGGGTGAGCTGGGGATATCATGCGGTCGAAAGCCTCGCATTGGCAGACCGGGTAATTCACGACTTTGCGGAGCTTTTGCCCGCGATCGACCAGATCTGGAACGTAGCATATGAGTGAATGGGCGGCGAAACGGTTCTGGAAAACGGCAGAGGTCATAGCAAAGGCCGATGGGTTCACGGTGCAGCTTGACGGCCGCCCCGTTCGGACACCGGCAAAGGCACCGCTCGTTGTCCCGTCGCAGCAGATGGCAGCGGCCATTGCGGCGGAATGGGATGCGCAGGACGAAAAGATCAACCCGCTCTCGATGCCGGTCACCCGTGCCGCCAATGCCACCGTCGATAAGGTCGTGCCACAGTTTGACGATGTCGCCGCGCTGCTTGCCAGTTATGGTGAAACCGATCTTTTGTGCTATCGGGCGGTGGCACCCGAAACGCTCGCACTTCGTCAGAGCGAGGCATGGGATCCGCTCCTGGAGTGGGCTGCGGATCGGTTTGGCGCGCGTTTGCATGCGATGCCCGGCGTCATGTATCAGCCACAGCCCCAAGAGAGCATTGATCGCCTCGCCGCAGAAGTGCGTCGCCACGATCCGTTTGAACTGACTGCGTTGAACGAGGTGGTCACCTTGTCGGGGTCGCTGATCATCGGTCTTGCCGTGACGGAACGTCACCTGGAGGCGGAGGATCTCTGGAATCGCTCTCTGGTGGACGAGATTTATCAGCGCGAAGTCTGGGGCGCAGATGAGGAAGCGGACGCGACAAGAGCATTGAAACAAAACGACTTTCTGCAAGCGCGTCGCTTTCTCGATTTGCACCGCCCTTCGGCGATCTAAAGGCACTGCCCGATTTCGCATCGGTTGCATAACCTATCGTCAAAAAGCGCTTTGAAAGCCTTGACCTGCGCAATTATTTTCGCCCAAACTCACCGCACTGAAGGGGGATGAAGCCTTCGCATAACAATCCGGCTCCTAGAGCCGGCTAAGCCGTTTGGGACAGAACGGCCAATCAGGAAGAGGTATACATGAGGAAAACGGTATTTCTTGGCACCGTTGCAGTCGCCGGAATGGCGGCGGGCATGGCGGCGGCCACGACGCTTGAGGATGTGAAGGCACGCGGGTCGCTCAATTGTGGGGTGAATACCGGCCTCGTCGGATTTGCGTCGCCCAATGCCAACGGAGAGTGGGAAGGGTTCGACGTCGGCGTTTGCCGCGCAGTTGCTGCCGCTGTTCTTGGCGATCCGACCGCGATTCAGTTCGTACCGACCACGGGCAAGACGCGGTTCACCGCGCTGGCGTCCGGCGAGATCGACGTTCTGGCACGGAACACGACATGGACGTTCAGCCGCGATACGGACCTCAAGTTCGAATTCGTCGGCATCAACTACTATGATGGTCAGGGCTTCATGGTGCCCAAGGAGCTTGGCGTCACGTCCGCCAAGGAGCTTGGCGGCGCGACCATCTGTATCCAGACGGGGACGACCACTGAACTCAACCTTGCCGACTATTTCCGCAAGAACAACATGGACTACGAGCCCGTTCCGATCGAAACGGACAACGAAGCCCAGCAGCAGTACCTCGCCGGGGCTTGCGACGCCTACACGACCGACGCCTCCGGCCTCGCGGCCGTTCGAGCGACGTTTGAGAATCCGTCCGATCACGTCATCCTGCCCGAGATCGTCTCCAAGGAGCCGCTTGGACCGCTGGTTCGTCACGGCGACAGCGAATGGGGCGACATCGTTCGCTGGACCTTGAATGCGCTGGTCGCAGCAGAAGAGCTGAACATCAGCTCCGCCAACGTCAAGGAACTCGCCGAAGCAGGAACCGACAACCCGGAGATGAACCGTCTGCTCGGTACCGAAGGCAACCTTGGTGAGATGATCGGCCTTGAATCCGACTGGGCCGTCAACGCCATCGCCGCGGCTGGCAACTACGGTGAGCTCTTCGAAAAGAACATCGGTGAGAACACCCCGATCGGTCTCGCGCGCGGTCTCAACGCGCAATGGACCGAAGGCGGTCTCATCTACTCGCCGCCGTTCCGCTAAACACGACGAAGAAGGCGCGGATCATCCCGCGCCTTCTTCGCTTCTGGCCAACAGACGTTTCGCAAAGGCCCCGGGGCAAAGAGACCCCACCACAAAGGCCGTCAAACAGGGAACTTCAGGATGACCACCCTCAGCGACCCCCCTCGGGAGTCGTTCCGGCTTTCCATGCTGTTGAACGACACGCGCTATCGCTCTTACACGCTTCAGTTCATCGCGCTCGTCCTGCTGCTGCTGCTTTTCGGATATCTGGCGTCCAACCTTGTGACGAACCTTGCGGATCAAGGTCAGAATATCAGTTATAAATTCCTCGGCGAACCTGCCGGGTACGACATCAACCAGCGCCCTATTCCCTACGACAGTCAATCGACGCATATGCGCGCCGCCATCGTCGGAGTGCTCAACACGCTTATCGTCTCGGTCCTCGGGTGCATCACGGCGACCATACTCGGGGTGCTCGCGGGTGTGGCGCGGTTGTCTCCGAACTGGCTCCTGCGCAAGCTGATGTCGGTGTACGTCGAGATCTTCCGCAATATCCCCGTTTTCATCTGGATCCTGATCATCTTTGCGATCATGGCCGCCGCGATGCCGGCCCCGAGGGCTTTCCGCGGTGAGGATCCTGAAGCTAGCCCACTTTTCGGCATCATCGCGCTGACGAACCGCGGGGTCTATATTCCCAAACCTATCCTCGAAAACGGAAGCGGTATCGTCTTTGCCGTGTTTCTGCTCTCGATCGTGGGTGTCTTTTTCTATCGGCGCTATGCGCGCAATCTGCTCTTCAATACGGGCAAATTGCTTCCGACATTCTGGCCAACGCTCGGCATTCTTTTTCTGCCTGCCTTGCTCGTTTACTTCGCCCTCGGGATGCCCATAGGATGGGAGATCCCCGAACTCAAAGGGTTCAACTTTCAAGGTGGGGTGCAAATTCGCGGCTCCCTGATCGCGCTTTGGCTTGCGCTGGGGATCTATACAGGTGCCTTCGTGGCTGAAAACGTGCGCGCGGGCATTCAGGCGGTATCCGCCGGGCAAACTGAAGCCGCCGCCGCTCTTGGGCTGCGTCCGCGCCGCATCATGAACCTCGTCATCCTGCCCCAAGCGCTGCGCGTGATCATCCCGCCGCTCATTTCGCAGTACCTGAACCTGACCAAGAACAGCTCCCTCGCCATCGCCGTGGGCTACATGGACATCACCGGGACGCTTGGTGGGATCACCCTGAACCAAACGGGGCGCGCTATTGAGGCCATCCTGCTGCTGATGCTGTTCTATCTCGCCATATCGCTCGGGATCTCGGCGATCATGAACGCCTATAACAACGCCATGAAACTGAAGGAGCGCTGAGATGTCCGACACGCACGCTCAGTTCGCATTCGTCCGCTCCAAAATGCTTCCAGAAGCACCGCCCCCGGCGTCGGAACGGGGCGCAGCGAAATGGGTCCGCCAGAACTTCTTTTCCTCGACCATAAACACGGTGATGACCATTTTCGTCTTTGTGGTCGTCATCCAGATCGCGCTGACAGTGGTGCCTTGGTTGGCGAATGGCGTCTGGTCCGGGTCCAGCCTTTCCGATTGCCGGGAGGCCTTGGCAGGCGAGACCGGCGCCTGCTTCGCAGTGCTGTCCGAGCGCTGGAACCAGTTGCTCTTCGGCTTCCAGTATCCTTCTGAACTCTACTGGCGCCCGCTCGCAGCGTTTCTGCTGTTGTTTGTGGCAATCGCGCCGGTGTTGTTCCAGAAATACGTCCCGTCCAAGATGCTCATCTTCACGGCGCTCTACCCGTTCATCGCCTTTTTCCTCATTTGGGGGGGATCGCTGCTGACACCTGTGCTCGCGCTCGCAGGATTTGTGGTGGGGTACTTCGTCTACACGAAACTGGTGGCACAGAGTTTTGCCCTCGGGTTCTTCGGTGGACTGTTCGCCGCGCTCGCCTTCTGGATCCTCTCGGGATACCTCCCCGTCGAAGGGATACTCGCGATAGAACCTGTGGAATCGCGAGAGATCGGTGGCTTCATGCTGAACCTGATCCTCGGGACGGTTTGCGTATCGCTCTCCATTCCCTTCGGGATCGCGCTGGCCCTCGGACGCCAGAGCTCAATGCCGATCATCAAATGGATTTGCGTCGTCTTCATCGAATTCATCCGTGGCGTACCGCTCATTACCTTGCTTTTCGTGGCGAACGTTGTGCTGGCCTATTTCCTGCCGCCGGGGACAAACTTTGACCTTATCTTACGGGTCATCATCATGATCACGATGTTTGCCTCGGCCTATATCGCCGAGGTCATCAGGGGCGGGCTCGCAGCCCTTCCGCGCGGCCAGTACGAGGCGGCAAACAGTCTCGGGCTCGACTATGCGCAATCCATGCGCCTGATTATTCTGCCACAGGCCCTCAAGATATCCATCCCGGGGATCGTGAACGTAGCGGTTGGCCTCTTCAAGGACACCACGCTCGTCTCGGTCATTTCCATGTTCGACTTGGTCGGCATGATCCGCGGGCCGATTTCCAGTTCGCAAGAGTGGAATGGGGTCTACTGGGAGTTGTTCCTCGCAGCGGGCCTTCTGTTCTTTGTCACCTGCTACGGCATCTCTCAATATTCACAATGGCTGGAGCGTGAGCTTCGGACCGATCATCGCTAGGGGGCTGACCATGGCCGACACCGCACCACAGATGCACGTTTCCGACGAGGTCGCGATCTCGATCCAACGCATGAACAAATGGTACGGGACGTTTCACGTCCTGCGCGACATCGACCTCACCGTCTATGCAGGGGAGCGGATCGTCATCGCTGGCCCGTCCGGTTCGGGGAAATCCACGCTCATTCGTTGTATCAATGCTCTGGAAGAGCACCAGAAGGGCAAGATCGTCGTGGATGGGACGCTGCTGTCGAGCGACCTGAAGAACATCGACAAGATCCGCTCCGAGGTCGGCATGGTGTTTCAACACTTCAACCTTTTCCCGCACCTGACCATTCTTGAGAACTGCACGCTCGCGCCAATCTGGGTGCGCAAGACGCCCAAGCGGGAGGCCGAAGAGACGGCCATGCATTTCCTCGAAAAGGTGAAGATCCCGGATCAAGCCAACAAATACCCCGGACAGTTGTCAGGGGGGCAGCAACAGCGGGTCGCAATCGCACGCTCTCTCTGCATGATGCCACGGATCATGCTGTTTGATGAGCCGACTTCGGCGCTTGATCCGGAGATGATCAAGGAAGTGCTCGATACGATGGTGAGCCTTGCCGAAGAAGGCATGACGATGATCTGTGTGACGCATGAGATGGGCTTTGCACGGCAGGTCGCGAACCGGGTCATCTTTATGGATCAGGGGCAAATCGTCGAGCAGAACGAGCCTGAGGAATTCTTCAACAATCCCAAGTCGGAGCGGACCAAGTTGTTCCTCAGCCAGATACTCGGTCATTGATCCGGTTCAGACTAGTTCCCTCGGGACGGTGAAGTGTTCGACCGGTCCCGAACCGGGGCGGACCTCTTCCCACGTGCCGGAGTCGAAGGTCGCAATAAGGGTCGCCCCGGTTGGATAGGCGTTGAAGCGTGGATGTTTGACCGGGCGATCCAGAATGTGGTTTGCCAACTCTCCGATGCCGGGATTGTGGGCGAGCAGAAGCTGAGTCTCCGATACACCCTTCCGGATCGCATGTAGCAGCGTTTCCGCCTCGGCGAGGTAGAGTACATCGCTGAGGTTCGTATGGCCGCCGTTCAGGTTGAGCCGCTCTAGTGTTTCAACAGTTCGACGTGCGGAGGAACACAGGATTTCCCCCGGCGTAATACGCTTTTCCCTCAGCCAATTTCCCAAGGCCTCTGCCGAGGCACGGCCCCGAGCATTCAAGGATCTATCATGGTCGGTAAGATCACCCGACCAGTCGGATTTTGCATGGCGCATAAGGATCAGGCGGAGCGTCATGGGTGAATGCTATTCGAGAAATGTTGTCATGTGAAACGCTGATTGCTCAGGGAGGCGCCGGGCGCTGAAGGGGCAGGCCCGCCGCGCCGCGCATCCACCATGGCGGCACGCCGCTCCGGGCACACTCCGCGTCCATTCTCGGCAGGCCGACGCATCATAGCTTTCGCTTTGAAAGGCCCCGACAGGGCAGGCCGATTTGCAGGGTTGCCCGGCGCAACTGGCGCAGGGTGAAACTTGTGCCTCGGGCAGGGGCACTGGGACGGGTAGGGCGACCGCGCCGCGCAGGCTCAGGAACAATCCAGCGGCCCGGTCCATGGCAAGACCAAGGGGCGATGGAAAGGCCCGTCCCGTGGCGAAGGCCCAAGTGACGAATGGTCGGTAGGGCGGGCCGTCGAAGGGGAAGAGTGCCGTGCCGCCCAGATCCGTAGCCCAGTTGCCGATGACGCGCCGGGACCAACGATCCAATGGATCAGCCATACCATCACCGTATTCATCGGAGGCCCGGAGCACGGACCAGAACTCCGGCTCCTGCGGGGCGAGTAGCAGAATAACCCGCGTGCCACCCGGGACAAGATCGTGAACTGTGGGTGAAAACCCCCCAAAGAGCCGCAGTCCCCGAGGGACCGGCTCCCCGAGGATGAGGTCTTCAGGTGCGCTGCGCGGCGGCACTGGCCTCTGAGCGGATGATCGAACCCGCGCCATGCTCTGTAAACAACTCAAGAAGGCAGGCGTTGGGGGCGCGCCCATCGAGAATCACCACGGCGCGAACGCCGCCCGCAATCGCCTCGAGCGCGGTTTCCGTCTTGGGGATCATACCACCCGCGATAGTGCCGTCGGCGATCATCGCCCGGATCTGGCCCTCGGTAAGGTCGGTTACAACGTCGCCGCTGTCATCCTTCACGCCGCTGACATCTGTCAGGAGCAGAAGCCGGTCTGCCTTCAGCGCCCCCGCGATGGCGCCTGCTGCGGTGTCTCCGTTCACATTGAAGGTCTCGCCCTCGCGGCCTGCACCCAGTGGCGCGATGACGGGGATGGTGTTGTTCTGGAATAGATCCTGGAGGATTTGCGGGCGAACCTCGACAGGGGTTCCGACGAACCCAAGATTGGGATCCGTCTGCTCGCAGATCATCAGATCCGCATCCTTGCCCGACAGGCCAACGGCCTTGCCACCTTGGCGGTTTATCGCTTGCACGATCTGTTTGTTGACCAAGCCCGAGAGGATCATCTCCACGACCTCGACGGTCGCGGCATCGGTCACGCGCTTCCCCCGTACGAAGGTCGATTCGATCCCAAGCTTGTCGAGCATGGCATTGATCATCGGCCCGCCGCCATGAACGATCACGGGGTTGACGCCAACTTGCCGCATCAGCACCACGTCACGGGCGAATTCGTCCATCGCCTCGGGAGAGCTCATGGCGTGACCGCCGAGCTTGATGACGACAACGGCCTCGGAGTAGCGCTGCAGATAGGGCAGGGCTTGGCTCAGGGTGCGTGCAGTGGCGATCCAGTCGCGGTTCATGTCTCTCGGCTTCATCTTTCGTGATCCTCGCGGTCTTGACCGCTTATCCTGAAAGGCGGCCCGCTGCGCAAGAGGCTTGCACCCCCGCAAATCTCGCCGAAACAGACCGGATCCCGGCCTGCTCGCGGATCACAGGAGCGAGGCGACGATAGCCCTGAGCGTGGCGATGCCATCGCCCTTTTCGGAGGAGGTGAGGACAAGCTCGGGATAGGCCGCCGGGTGTTTGGCAAGCCTGCTCCGAACCTGATCCAGAACCCCGTCGCCTGCCTTCATCTTGTCGGCCTTCGTCAGCACGCATTGAAAGGTGACGGCGCTGGTATCGAGCAGAGACATGATCTCCTCATCGACCGACTTTATCCCATGGCGCGCGTCAACGAGGACGAAGGCCCGGCGTAGCGTCTGACGGCCGGCGAGGTATTGCTTGAGCAGCTTCTGCCACTGCTCGACCTTGCTAAGCGGCGCATTGGCGTAGCCGTAGCCGGGCAGGTCGACGAGGTAGAAGGCCGGGCCGAGCGCGAAGTAGTTGATCTCCTGCGTGCGTCCGGGCGTGTTCGAGGCGCGGGCGAGAGACTTGCGACCGGTCAGTGCGTTGATCAAGCTGGACTTGCCCACATTGGACCGCCCTGCAAAGCAGATTTCCGGCCTGTCGGGATCAGGCAGGCCGGACATGGCGACCACGCCCTTCACGAAATCACATGGCCCTGCGAAGAGCTTTCGCCCCGTTTCAGCGGCAAGAGGATCTGGCTCCTCAACGAGGGGATAGGGAAGTGACATCAGGTTTCATCACGGGATTTGCGGCGGAAACTGCCGAGGATATTGCCGAACACGTCCGGCTTGTAGCCGTGGCTGCGCATGATCAGGTACTGCTGCGTGAACGTGATCGTGTTGTTCGCAATCCAGTAAACCACCAGCCCCGACGCGAAGCCGCCCAACATGAACATGAAGACCCATGGCATCCACGCAAAGATCATCTGCTGCGTTGGATCGGCGGGTGCCGGGTTCAGCTTTTGCTGCAACCACATGGAGATACCCAGAATGATCGGCAGGAGGCCAATGAACACCGTTGCCATAATCGTACCGGTTTCCGGCGGGCCCCATGGAAGCAGCCCGAAGAGGTTGTAGATCGACGACGGATCGGGGGCGGACAGATCGCGGATCCAGCCGATCCATGGCGCGTGGCGCAGCTCTAGCGTGACAAAGATCACCTTGTAGAGCGAGAAGAAGATCGGGATCTGCATCAGGATCGGAAGGCAACCTGCGGCGGGGTTCACCTTCTCCTTCTTGTAGAGCGCCATCATCTCTTGTTGGAGCTTTTGGCGGTCGTCGCCGGTCCGCTCCTTGAGCTTCTCCATCTCAGGCTGCAATTCCTTCATCTTGGCCATGGAGGAATAGGATTTATAGGCCAAGGGGAAGAGAATGATCTTGATGAGCACGGTCAGGCCGATGATGGCCCAGCCCATGTTGCCGATCAGTTGGTTGAGCCAGTGCAGTACGGCAAAGATCGGCTTCGTCAGGAAAAAGAACCAACCCCAGTCGATGCTGTCGACAAAGCCCTCGACACCTTCATCGTTCTGATAATGGCGGATGGTTTCCCATTCCTTGGCACCTGCGAACAGGCGCGTTTCGACGGTTGCGCTTTCGCCGGGGGCAATCGTCTGCAGCCCGCTGACCGCTTCGGCCTGATAGATATCGCGACCAGAGAAGTACTTGGCAGTCGAGCGGAATCCGTTCTGGGGGACCAGCGTCGCCATCCAGTAGTGATCCGTGAAGCCGATCCACCCGTTTTCGGCAACCTCGACACGCTCTGCAGCGGCGCCCTCGCGGTCGTCGACCGGGAAGTCAGCAATCTTGCCGTAGTCCGCTTCCTGCAGCGCTCCGTCCGACATGCGGACAAGTCCTTCGTGCAGGATGAAGAAGTCCTTCAGGTTCTCAGGCTCACCATGGCGGCGCAGCAAGCCATAGGGGCGCAGCGTCGCTTCGCCGTTCCCCGCGTTGGTGACTGATTGCGAGACGGTGAACATGAAATCTTCGTCGACCGCGATAGTGCGCTCAAAAAGGAGGCCCGCGCCATTGTCCCACGTAAGAGTGACAGGGCTGGAGGGGGTCAGGGTCTGGCCTTCGACGCCTTCCCAGATCGTGTCAGGACCTGGTACGGCGGTGGCATCGACCCCGGTCGAAGCGGCCCAGCCGAAGAGGGCGTAGTAGGCAGAGGACGAGCCTACCGGCTTGAGAACGGTGACGTTATCCGAATCCTCGTCGATCGAGACTCGGTAGTCCTTGAGGCTCAGATCGTCGATCCGTCCACCCAGAAGCGAGATGGAGCCGGAAACCCGTGGGGTATCGATCTGAATGCGCGGCGCATCGGCGTCGGTTGCCGCGATATCGGTGCTTGCCGTCGAAGCTGCGGGGCCGTCAGCGCGCGGAAGGGCCGGATCAGCCGCTTCGATTTGCTCCGACTGCTCCGCCACATCCGTGGTCGGCGCACGATCGGGCGGCGGGAAGAGTAGGAACCACACGAGGATCACGACGAAAGAAAGCGCCGTCGCGAGAATGAGGTTCTTGTTCTGATTGTCCATTTGGGACCGCCACCTACGTCTGTTCAAACTTGGTGGGGTTCAACAGAGCATTGGCCGGAACGTCAAGCGATTTTGACCCTGCGGCGGTTGGGCCGCACCGTCAAAACGCGCGGCCACCGATCTGGGGTATGGGCAGAAGGTGGGCGTAGTGCTGCTCCATCCAGCCAAAGGTGTTGTCCAGCGCCATCGGCCGCGCCAGTGCAAACCCCTGAGCGTGATCACATCCAAGCTGGGAAATGAGCGCATGCTCTCCTTGTGTCTCCACGCCTTCGGCCACGGTTTGCAGGCCAAGTTGTTCGGCCATGGTGATGATCGCCGATATCAGCCGCTGTTGTTCGGGGTCCCGGTCGATCCGCGATACATAGGAGCGGTCGATCTTGATCCTGTTGATATCGAACTGTCGGATGGCCGCAATGGAGGCGTTTCCGGTCCCGAAATCGTCAAGATCCACGGTACAACCAAGCGCCGCGAGGCCCGCGATATTCCGCGTAACCAAGTTGTTGGGGTCCGCCGTCACGACACTTTCGACAATCTCGACAGTCAGCCGCTCCGGGGGGAGTTCATTCCGGTCCAGTTCCCAACGCACCTTGTCGACGAGGCGCGGATTGCTGAGCTCTACTTCGGAGAAATTGACCGAAATGGATGGCACGTCGAAGCCCGCCGCATCCCATTTGCGCAATGCCAAGAGCGAATGCCGAAGGATAATATCGCCAAGCTGCTCCATCCGGCCAGCAGCTTCGAGAGCGGGGATAAAGCTGCTCGGCCCGATAGGACCTTTCTCGGGGTGGATCCAGCGGGCAAGCGCTTCAAAGCCCGAGACAAGGCCCGTATCAGTGCTCACCTGCGGTTGGAACCATGCGGTAATACGCCCGTCTTCCAGCGCTTCGATGACCTCACGCGCATTGTTGTCGACCTTTGCGGCGGCGCGGATTGTGTCGGGGGCATAGGCTCTTATGGTGCTTTCGCCGCTCTTCATAGCGCTCAAGAGTGCCGATTGCGCGGCGTCCATCAAGGCCTCACCCGTTGGTTCAGGCGAAACGTTCGCAAGGCAGAATCCAAGGCAACTCGAGGGATAGATCGTATTGCTTCCCACCTTGATGGGATCCTGTACGGTTCGAAGCAGTCGGTTCGACAACTGGATGCCTGCCTCAAGGTCGAGGTTGGTGGTCGTCCCCAACACAAGACCAAACCGATCGTCGGTGAGACAGTAAACCATGTCGTTGTCGCGCAGCGCGGCGCGCAGGCGATCTGCGACTGCGCGGCGCAATTCGCTCAGAACCTCGGATCCAAAGGTGGTCTCGACATGCGCCGCATTCGTCAGCTCGATCAGCATACAGGCGCCGTTCCGGGCACGATTGGCGGAGATCTCGAAATAGTCGTCCAGCCTTTCGAGCATGAATTCCCGCAATGGCAAACCGGTTACAGCATCGCGTCGCGAGACGGTTTCGTGCGGGACCCATCCCTCTGGTGCGAAAAGCATGTAAATCATCGGATAGCCGAGCGAAGCGGCCAGAAGCGCGCCCTCGCCGCCGATCCAGAAAGCGCCAAGCGATACGGCAGGTGTGAATGCGATGACTTGCGGCCCAGAAAACAAGAGAGCCGCCACTCGCCGAATGCGCATAAAACTCGCCAACAACATCGTTTCGAACCCCAAATTGCCCAATTCCCAAGCGGGATATCAGCGGTCTGGAGTGAGAGAGCGGTTAATCCTGGCTTCGATTGTCGGTGGTATTTTCTTCAAACTCGACAGAGCGACGGGCAAGGCCCTCAAAATCAAAGAGTTTTGGATCGAGCAAATGCGAAGGGCGGGCATTCATGAGGGCGCGGAACATGATCTGCCGTCGGCCGGGGCTGTTCTTTTCCCACCCATCGAGGATCTGTTTCACCTGTTGCCGCTGCAGCCCGTCCTGCGAGCCGCAGAGATCGCAAGGGATGATTGGATAGCTCATTGCGCGGGCGAATTTCTCGCAATCCGCCTCGGCTACATGTGCAAGGGGGCGATAGACGAAAACATCCCCTTCCTCGTTCAGGAGCTTGGGCGGCATCGTCGCAAGCCGCCCGCCGTGGAAGAGGTTCATGAAGAAGGTTTCGAGGATGTCGTCGCGATGATGGCCCAGAACTACGGCTGAGCATCCTTCTTCGCGCGCGATACGGTAGAGGTGCCCACGCCGCAGGCGTGAACAGAGCGCGCAGAAGGTGCGCCCCTGTGGGATCTTGTCCATGACGACGGAATAGGTGTCCTGATACTCGATCCGGTGCGCTACGCCCATCTCTTCGAGGAAGCGCGGCAGGACAGTCGCCGGAAAGCCCGGTTGTCCCTGATCAAGATTACAAGCCAGCAGGTCGACAGGTAGCAACCCCCGCCATTTCAATTCATGCAGAACGGCAAGTAGGGTGTAGCTGTCCTTGCCGCCCGAGAGACAGACGAGCCACCGGGTTCCGGGCTCGATCATGCCGTATTGCTCGATCGCTTCGCGGGTATGCTGAACGATCCGTTTGCGCAGCTTCTTGAATTCGGTGCTTTTGGGCGCCCCGTGAAACAGCGGATGGATTTCGTCAGATTGGTCCAGCATGGTCGGCGTTTATCCGAGCCGGGACGGTGCGGCAAGAGGAACAGTGGTCCGCAACAGAAGGGGGCGGGGCCACAACAACCGGAACCGCTATGGCACGTTGTCGATCCCGCTGCTGCCCCAGGGATGACATCGGGCGATGCGCCGCACGGCCAGCCAGCCGCCCTTCACTGCGCCATGTTTGGCAAGCGCTTCGAGCGCATAGGCCGAACAGGTGGGATGATACCGGCAGTTGTATCCCACCCACGGAGAGAAAATCAGGCGGTAGGCCCTGACCGGCAAGGCTAAAACCCAAGCCGCGGGGCTCATCCGCCGTGCAGTTTTCGCAAGGTGTATCGCATATCGTCCAGCAACAGATGGAAGGGACGCGACGCCGTCACATCCTTTCGCCCAATCAAAACGTAATCCCACCCGGGGCGACCGAGTTCGGGAAGCGTGCTGCGCGCAACCTCCCGCAATCGCCGTTTGGCGCGATTCCGCGCAACTGCGTTTCCGACTTTTTTGGAGCAGGTGAATCCCATCCTGATGGCCGGATCGCCATCCATGCGATCGCGTCCCTGCACCATCATCGCCGCACTTCCCTGTTTGCGGGCGCGTGCCGCCAGCAGAAAGTCCGCTCGGTTCTGGATGATCTTTGGGCAAGCAGAAGCCGCCGGGGGCATCATCCCCGCAGTGCTCACGGGGGCCTCCGGCGGCATCTCTGTCATCAGCCTTGCGCCGCTCAGGCGCTCAGCGATTTCCGGCCCTGTGCGCGGCGCGCATTGAGGATCTTGCGTCCGGCCTTCGTCGCCATGCGTGCACGGAAGCCGTGGCGCCGCTTGCGGACGAGGTTCGAGGGTTGAAAGGTGCGTTTCATCGCTCCGTCTCCGTGGCATTGCCCCCCAACGGGAGCGCATCTCTTTAGGTAGCACCGATCACGGGCCACCTGAGGCATTCGAAGCACTGCCTATACGCAAGCCGTTTGCCCGAGTCAAACACCTCCCGCCGCATTTTTTGCAACAATTGGTCGCCGGGTTGGGCGCGGGATTGTTTCAGCCCCGGTGAAAACCCTGACCTGTCTGCCGTTCGATGTCACTGACCATCAATGCCCCGTGATCGGTCATGTCCCGGCAAGGCGCCATGCATCATGTTGGTGCAAAGAAAGTCTGGCGATTATCCGCCCCCGACAACATGATGGATTGAAAAGTGAGTGATATGAGCGATCGCGCCCCGGCGCCCTCCCAATGGCTTCGACGCCTCCCTGTGCTTGCCATTGGCGTTGTTGCGCTGGTGGGGGCTTTTACGCTGCGCGACCATCTGACCTTCGAGGCGCTGCGAGACAACCGGGAGGCGCTTATCGCCTTCCGCGATGAAAATTATGTGCTGACGGCGCTCGTGTTCGTTGCCGTCTACACTGCGCTTGTTGGTTTCTCCCTTCCCGGCGCGACCATTGCAACGCTGACGGGCGGGTTTCTCTTCTCTCTCTTTCCGGGGGCGCTCTTCAATGTTTTGGGCGCGACGATGGGGGCCACCTTCATCTTTCTTGCAGCGCGTTGGGGATTCGGCGAAAGGCTCGCGTCCCGGATGGAAACGGGTGAGGGGATGATCCGGCGCATCAAGGAGGGAATCGACCAGAATCAATGGTCCATGCTCTTTCTCATCCGCTTGGTTCCCGCAGTTCCATTTTTTGCGGCCAATCTCATTCCAGCGTTGGTCGGGGTCCCGGTGTTCCGGTTTGTCGTTTCTACCTTTCTTGGGATCATCCCCGGCGCTGTGGTGTTCACGTCGGTTGGTGCTGGCCTTGGAGAAGTCTTCGAACGGGGAGGGACGCCCGACCTCGGCATTCTGTTGGAGCCACAGATCCTACTACCGATTCTCGGACTCTGCCTGCTGGCAGCCCTGCCGATCATCTGGAAACTGTTGCGTGGAAAAGGAGCCCTCGACAATGGCTGAACTCAAAACCGACATCCTCGTTATCGGCGCTGGCTCTGCGGGGCTTTCGGTTGCGGCGGGGGCGGTACAGATGGGCGCGGATGTGATCCTTGTCGAAGGCCGCGAGATGGGGGGCGATTGCCTCAACTACGGATGCGTTCCGTCGAAAGCCCTGATCGCTGCTGCCGCCGCCGCCCAGACGCATCGACAGAGCGGGCCGCTCGGGATCGCGGGACATGAGCCGGAGATTGATTACGCGAAGGCGCAAGATCACGTGGCGGAGGTCATCGCGTCCATCGCCCCGGTAGACAGCGAAGAGCGCTTCGAAGGCCTTGGCGTGAGGGTCATACGAGAATGGGCCGAGTTTATCGACGATCGCCGTGTGCAGGCGGGGGAATATACCATCACTGCGCGCCGCATCGTGTTGGCGACGGGCTCATCCCCGCTCGTTCCGCCCATCCCCGGGCTGGACGGCGCACCCTACCTTACCAATGAATCTCTCTGGAAGCTGCGGGACCGCCCGGACCATCTCATCGTGGTAGGCGGTGGCCCGATCGGGATGGAAATGGCGCAAGCCCATCGCAGACTGGGTTCGGCGGTGACTGTGGTCGAAGGTCAGCGGGCTTTTGGCAAGGATGACCCCGAGCTTGCCGAGATCGTATTGAAGAAGCTGCGCGCCGAAGGGATCGAGATCTTCGAAGGTGCACAGGCAGAAGCCGTTCGCGGTGAAGAGGGCGCAATTGAACTCGACACCAGCGATGGCCGGACGATCCGTGGCAGTCATCTGCTCGTGGCGGTTGGCCGTCAGGTCAATACCGATGGGATGTCTCTCGAGAAAGCCGGCGTCGAGCGCACAAAATCGGGCATCAAGGTCGATGCCTCGATGCGGACGACAAACCGGCGGGTCTATGCGATTGGAGATGCAGCAGGCGGGATGCAATTCACCCATGTCGCCGG
The DNA here is from genome assembly GCF_900111875.1 of Poseidonocella pacifica. GTDB lineage: Bacteria > Pseudomonadota > Alphaproteobacteria > Rhodobacterales > Rhodobacteraceae > Poseidonocella > Poseidonocella pacifica. The sequence goes on along the minus strand of NZ_FOJU01000003.1, from coordinate 522,594 downwards.
GTATCACGCCGGGGTCATCATCCGATCATTGCTCTTTGCTCTTCCTGCCAAGACCAAGACCGCCCACCTACCATGGTGCAGCTACACCCGGCCCGAACTTGCCCAAGTCGGTCTGACCGAGGCACAGGCGCGGAAGGAATATGGCGGACGGGTTGAGGTTTTCCGGTTCAACTATGATGAGAATGATCGGGCTATCGCTGAACGCGAAACGGACGGGCTTATCAAGATCATGGTCGTCTCGGGGCGGCCCGTCGGGGCCTCTATTGTTGGTGCGCAGGCCGGAGATTTGATCGGATTCTGGTCGCTTGCCATCGCGAACCGCTTCAAAATGACCCAGCTTGCGAACATGGTTGTGCCCTATCCAACGATTTCGGAGGTTAACAAGAGGGTGGTCGGCGCCTACTTTAGCCCCAGATTGTTCGAAAACCCCACTGTGAAACGGATCGTCCGGCTGGTACAGCGCTGGATCCCGTAACGAGGCAAGCAAACGAGCATGTTGAAGACGCTCTCAGGTCGCTTCCTGATCCTGACGATAATCTTCGTCATGCTCGCGGAAATTCTCATCTTCCTGCCGTCGGTCGCGCGGTTTCGGCAGGATTTCCTTCTATCTCGTCTGGAAAGGGCCCAGATCGCATCGCTTGCGCTGCTCGCGGATGACGTGATCGACAGCGAGTTGGAGCAGGAGTTGCTGCGAAACGCCGGGGTGCTCAACGTGGTGCTTCGGCGGGATGAAGCGCGACAGCTTATCCTTGCCTCTCCGATCCCCGAGCCGATCGACGCGACATTCGATTTGAGAACCGACACCGCAACGGACCTTATCCTGGATGCGCTGAAGCGTCTTCTGGACCCGGAGGAGGACATCATTCGGGTGATCGGCGATCCGGTGCGCGAGGCCGGTCTGTTGATCGAAGTGACGATGCCAACGGGGCCTCTGCGGGCTGCCATGCTGGATTACGCCGCACGAATCCTGCTTTTGTCGCTGGTGATCTCGATCATCACGGCGGGCATGTTGTTTGTGGCGGTGCGGCGCTTGCTGGTGGTCCCGATCCGCAGGGTCGTGGACCATATCACCAGCTATGCCGAGGCTCCCGAGGATGCGCGGCGGATCATAGAGCCATCCCACCGGGTCCGAGAGTTGCGCGAGGCCGAAGAGGCCCTAAGGTCGCTTCAACTCGAGCTTACCGGGGCTTTGCGACAGAAGGAGCGTCTGGCCCAGCTTGGTCAGGCCGTCGCCAAGATCAGCCATGATCTTCGCAATATTCTCACCAGCGCCCAGCTTTTTGCCGACCGCATCGACGACAGCCAGGATCCGACGGTTCGGCGGCTTGCCCCGAAACTGGTCAATTCCATGACGCGGGCCATCACCCTGTGCGAATCGACCCTTGCGTTTGGCCGCGCCGAAGAGCCTTCGCCCCGGCTGACTCGCGTGTCACTCTCGGAAATCGTTGAGGATGTCTTTGCCGCAGAGCGCCTCGCGGTCGATACCCACCCGCTGATCTTCAGTCAGGAAATGCCGCCGCAATTGTCGCTTCGTGCCGACCCCGAACAGCTTCATCGCGTGCTATCGAACCTCGTGAGAAACGCGCGGCAGGCGATTATTTCCGCCGGAGTTCCGGGTGAAATCGCCTTGACCGCCGAGGAAACCGCAACGGCATGGGTCATTCACGTCAGGGATACGGGGCCCGGCCTGCCGAAGCGGGCGAGGGACAATATCTTCAAGCCGTTTCAGGGGGGCGTAAGCAAAGGCGGTGCTGGACTCGGGTTGACCATCAGCCTGGAACTGATCCGGGGCCATGGCGGAGAGTTGCGCCTGCTGAGGTCCGATGCCTCCGGGACGACGTTCGAGATCGTCCTGCCCCGGGGCGTCACGGCAGGCAGTTGAACGGTCGAAAAAAGTGTGAATTTGCACTTGCACAGGTTGGGCACCTCACGTAGATGACCGCCCAACGGACCGATAGCTCAGCTGGATAGAGTACCTGACTACGAATCAGGGGGTCGGGGGTTCGAATCCTCCTCGGTCCGCCATTTTCCTCCTAATTCGACTTCACCCTGCGGGCACCATGCCAATCGTAGCCTCTGCTGCGCGCCCAAGCCCGAGTAGCGTCTCTTCCTGCATCGGCGCGCACATCAGGGAAATTCCTGTGCTCGGTATGCCGGTAGGCAGGGTCAACGCAGATAGCCCCATGAGGTTGCCGATCCGCGTGTTTCGCAGGGTCAACAGGTTCTCCCGTACGTAATAGGCGTGGTCGGACAGAAGCCGTGCCGTGGTCGGCGGCAGGATCGGGCAGGTCGGGCAAAGCACTGCGTCAAATTCCGCGGTCTCATCGAGCCACCGTTTGCGATGCCGGTCCAACTCTACCCAAGCCGCGACATAATCGGGTGCGGAGAAGTCCTTGCCGCCCCGGAACCGTTCAAGGATCTGATCGAACATCTTCTCGGGCGCGGCTTCGATGGTATCGCGCCAGATCCCGTAGGCCTCGCTGCTGTACAACACGGCGGAGAGCGCCATTGCATCCTCAAGGAATGGAACTTTCAAAGGGACCAGTTCCGCGCCAGCGCTCTTCAATGCCTCAAGCGCGCGATCGTAGCCTGCTGCGGGCGTATCCCGCAGGTCGTCTAGCGCCACGGTTTCAAGAAGGGCGAAACGGCGCCCGCGAAGGGGCGCCGCCTGGGGTGCAGGGGCGTTGCGTCCTTCCAAGGCCGCGAGAAGCAGGGCTGCGTCCTCAACCGTGCGGGTTAGTGGCCCGACTGTGTCGAATCTAGGGGCGAGCGGCACCGTACCCTCGAGGGAGAGCTGCCCTGAGGTTGTCTTGAGGCCGACAAGGTCGTTCCACGCCGCCGGAATGCGCACGGATCCTCCCGTATCGGATCCAATAGCCGCAGGCGCGATCCCATGGGCGACTGACGCCGCCGCGCCCGAAGAGGAGCCACCGGAAACGGCCTCTGGATCATTTATGCACGGAGATGTCTCAGTCACTGGGTTGAGGCCTAGCCCGGAGAAGGCAAGCTCCGACATGTGTGTCTTGCCAAGACAGACGAGGCCCATTTCTGTCGCGACCCGCAGCACTTCGGCGTCGCGTTCAGGTACCCGCCCGGCAAGCAGGGCAGAACCCGCCTCGGTGGCGACCCCCGCTGTATCGAAGAGGTCCTTCCAACTGATGGGAACGCCATCGAGAATGGAGCGGCGTTTCCCCTCCAACGCACGGTTCCGCGCGGCCTTCGCTTCGGACAGTGCGCGTTCGGGGGTGAGACGAGCGTATATGCGGGCGAATACGGGATGGCGGGTCGCTGCGTCCAGGGTTTGCTCGCAAAGCTCTACCGGGTCGATTTCCCCCGAAGCGATCCCGCGGCCAAGGTCTGCTGCGCTCTTGCCAGTCCAATCGTTCATCGCTCTCTCCATATCCTGCGCGCGGACGGTAGCGGGCTGTCCATGGATGGACAATCCCGCAAGACGGCGCATATTCGGCATCATGAAACACGATAGCGATATCCTGATTGTCGGTGGCGGCCTGAACGGCGGAACGCTTGCCCTTGCTCTTGCCCAAACCGGGTTTTCGATCACGTTGATCGAAGGGCGGGCGCCCACTGTGGGCAGCGGCGAGTTCGACGGCCGGTCCTATGCGCTTGCGCTGGCTTCACAGCGCCTGCTCAAGGTCATTGGCATCTGGGAAGTGTTGGACGCACGAGCGCAACCCATTTTGGATATCAAGGTATCGGATGGCCGCGCGGGAGAAGGACCGTCACCATTCTTTCTGCACTTCGATCATGCGGAAATCGAAGAAGGGCCGATGGGCTTCATGGTCGAAGACCGCCATTTCCGCCCCGTATTACAGGCAATGATCGAAGCCAGTCCTGCGATCACGTTGCGCAGCGGCTCATCGGTGGTGGCGCAAGACACGATCCCCGGAGGGGTGCGAGTGCGTCTTGCGGATGGAACTGACCTCACGGGCCAGCTTCTGATGGGAGCGGATGGTCGAGCATCCGGAGTTGCAGAGCGCGCGGGAATTGCTCGGCGCGGGTGGTCCTACCATCAGACGGCCTTGGTATGCGCTATCGGGCACGAACGTTCGCACGACGGGGTGGCGCATCAATTCTTCATGCCCTCCGGCCCGCTCGCGATTCTGCCGCTTCACGGCAATCGCGCCTCCATTGTCTGGACCGAGGAAACGCAAGAGGCTGACCGGATCAGCAATCTTGGCGCGGAGGAATATCTCGAGGTCCTTCGCCCGCGTTTCGGCGACTTTCTCGGGGATATCCATCTCGACGGGGCCCGATACCACTATCCGCTCGCGCTGAGCCTCGCTGAGCGGTTCGTAGCGCCCCGCGTCGCGCTTCTGGGAGATGCGGCGCATGTGGTGCACCCAATCGCCGGGCAGGGGCTGAACGCGGGCCTGAGGGACGTGGCGTCGCTCGTGGAGGTGATTGTGCTTGCGGCCCGCCGGGGGGAGGACATCGGCACGATTGACGTCCTGCAACGCTATGAGCAGTGGCGACGGTTTGACGTCGTTGGGCTCGCCGCCGCCACAGATACCTTCAACCGACTGTTCTCGACGGATAACCCAATCTTGCGCCTCGGGCGTGATCTGGGGCTTGGGGTTGTGAACGCTTTGCCGGGGTTGCGCAGAGGCTTCATCCGCGAAGCGGCCGGGCTGACAGGTGAGGTTCCCCGCCTGCTGCAAGGCCGCATGATATAGCGCTGGCTGATCGGAACGCGATCCTGCTTGGTAAGACTCCGTCTTCTTTGGTGGTGAAGAAGGAACAAGGGACCTCTGGTTGTCTATCGCTCCGTGGGCTGAGTTCCATGACCCGCGATGCTGATCCCTGAAAAGAAAAAACCCCGCAGTGCGGAGCACATGCGGGGTTCAATCATTCGGCGAGGTAAGTCTCAGGCAGCTTCGGCCTGCGCAGCGTTTCGACGCTCGCTCTCTTCGCGCGACAGGGCGACGGAGGTCCGCACACCCTTCGATACGAAGTCCATCAGGCCCTCGACGACCCGCTCATTGGGGTCGATTCCGGCACAGCTCAGTACCTCGCGGCCATCACGAGAGCGCGCCCAGCGGGCGATCTGCTCGGGGCCATTGCCGTATTTCTTGTCGTCAGCGATCGCATCGTCGAGTGCTGCAAGCACAACGGCGGCGAATAGCTTTCGGGCACGGTTTCCTTGCTCGTTATTGAAGGCCGTACCGTCAACGAAATCCTTCATGATCCGTCCTTTTTATTGGTCTTGTGTTTCCGGCGTGCCGGTGCTTATGACTGATATGCCGCGATTCGGATACACCCAATTTGCATAGCACATATGCGACTGACGCATAACTCGTCGCGATGACGCACCCTATCTCGCAGGCTTGCTCCACCGCACCCGGCCAGATATAGAGCGCGTCAACGATCCATCAACCATTGCCACGGTGTTTACTGATGCCCAAGATCAACGGTAACGAAATTCGCCCCGGAAACGTTCTGGAGCATAATGGCGGCCTCTGGGCCGCGGTGAAGGTTGACCACGTGAAGCCCGGAAAGGGCGGCGCCTTTGCGCAAGTGGAAATGCGCAACCTTCGCAACGGATCCAAACTCAACGAGCGTTTCCGCAGCGCTGACAAGGTCGAGCGCGTACGCCTTGAGCAGAAAGACATGCAGTTCCTCTACGAGACGGACGGCATGCTGACCTTCATGGATACGGAAACCTTCGATCAGGTGGAACTTCCCTCGGAAATCCTCGGCGAGCGTCGGCCTTTCCTTCAGGATGGCATGACAATTCTGGTCGAATTTCACGAGAACGAAGCGCTCAATGCCACCCTGCCGCAGAAGGTCACCTGTCAGGTCGTGGAAACGGAACCGGTTGTGAAGGGCCAGACGGCGGCCAATAGCTTCAAGCCTGCGATCCTCGACAACGGGGTCAAGGTCATGGTGCCGCCCTTCGTCGGTCAGGAAGAGATGATCATCGTCAACACGGAAACGATGGACTATTCCGAGCGCGCCTGAGGCGTTTTATCCCGCGATGTCTTGATTTTGCGAGGGGTTCGTGCCCTTCATGGTTCAACCATGGGGGGAGTAATCCTTGCGCTTGATCATAGCATTCGTACTGGCGCTCGTCGCTCTGCCATTGTCGGCGCAGGATCAGGTTCAGCCTGCTGACCTTCCTGAGGCCCCCGGAAGCCTTTTCCCAACTGACGATGTGTTCATCTTTGAAAACGACTTTGTCGAAGAGGAGCCTATCGTCGTCGAACCGCTTCCCTTGGACGAATTCGGCGGAATGCAGGCAGAGCTTCCTGACTTATGGGCGGCCGATCAACTCGATGAAGACGGTATGGCGGCGATGCAGCAAAGCCTGCGGGCCTATTATGAGTACCGCGCCAGCGGCTATGATCACCGCCGCCGTGTCTTTGAGTGGCAACTCCTGTCCTCCAAGGTGATCTTCTTCCTTGTGATCGGGATCGTTGTCGCGGGTCTCTATTTCTCTTGGCTTCAGTTTGCGGAAGCGCGCCGCGCGACGGATGAAAAGCGCGGCTCCCTAGAGACATCGTTCGAGGCCGGCACAGGGGGGATAAAGGTATCCTCGCCGGTACTGGGGATTATCATCCTCGCGATTTCATTGGCGTTTTTCTACCTTTACCTCACTCATGTCTATCCGATCACCGAAGTGCTCTAGCGGCTTTCACAGGCGGCTGACGCTCGCCTCGCCCGCTGTCATCGGCCCCTCTGCACGGTCGAAACGCAGATAGGCGATGGCTTCGTTCCCTGCGCGGGTGTGCAAGCGGCCAGCCGGTTTTTGATCGGCAGTCTCAATCGGGGTTCCAGCTGCCCCATCCCCCGTGACAGCCACGCGGGCAAAGCCTTTGCGCAGTTCTGTCTTGTGCTTCATGCGCGCCGTGACCTCCTGCCCGACATAGCAACCCTTTCGGAAGTCGACGCCGTTCAACCGCTCGAAACCGGCTTCGAGGATGAACGTGTCCTCGTCGAGTTCGGTGCCCCATTCGGGGATGAGATGCGCGACACGAAGAGCATCCCAATCGACTGAAGGCAGGGCCATTTCGCTTTGGCCATAGGCTCGCCAGCCCAGTGCGGGGTGACGCGGGTCAGCATAGGCACCTTCGGGCGGTGTCCCCAAGCCGCGCTGCACAGTGAGGTCTGTTTGCTCGACCGCCACATTGGAGCGAAGCTTATAGAGCGACAGCCTCTGGAACAGGGTCGGAGCGCGTTCCGCAGGGGCGTCGATCAAAATCGCATCGGCTTGCTCGACGAGGAAAAAATCGCTTATCAGCTTGCCCTGCGGTGTCAGCAGTGCCGCGTAGACGATCCCCTCTGACAGCCGGTCCACATCGTTCGTCACCAAGCCCTGAAGGAATGCGCGGGCATCGTCCCCGGACAGCTTCAGGATCGTGCGACTATCTGCGTGTTCCTCGGTCATGCTTCCCTCCTGATGTGCTCCCGTAATATAGAGATGGCCTTGAGCTACAACAGGGGGCGGCATGCGCGCACCGATTTCCGTGGTGATCCCGACTTTGAATGCGGGAAAGACGCTGCCTGATTGCCTTGCCTCTCTGGCGGAGGGACTGACGTGCGGTCTTATCCGCGATCTGATCATAAGCGACGGCGGCTCGACCGATGAAACGCTCGAGATTGCTGAGGCGGCTGGCGCGCAGGTGGTTCACGGCGAGGCCTCACGTGGTGGACAGCTTCAGCGAGGATGCGCCGCCGCGGAAGGCAAATGGCTGCTGATCTTGCATGCTGACAGTTGGCTTGGGGCGGGTTGGACCGAGGCCGCGGCGTCGCATATCCAGGGAACCAAGGCCGGGTATTTTCGCCTTCGGTTCCGCTCCGCTGCGGCTGGTGCGCATGTCGTGGCGGGGTGGGCGAACCTTCGAGCGAGGGTATTCGGGATTCCATATGGGGATCAGGGGCTTCTGCTTCCCCGGACGGTTTATCATCAGGTCGGAGGGTTTTCAGATCAGCCGTTGATGGAGGATGTTGCGCTCTCACGGTCCCTACGCGGGCATTTGGTGCCGATAGCGGCGGAGATTCGGACAGGCGCCGAACGGTATGAGCGGGAGGGATGGATGCGGCGCGGGGCAAAGAACCTCACGACCTTGGCACTCTACTACGCAGGCGTAACGCCGGAGAGACTTGTCGCGCGCTATGAACGCCGCCGCTGAGCGCCGGGGAGTTTCCTAGCGACGCCAGATTGGCAGCGCGTCAAAGCTCTTTTGAACCGCCTTGCGATTGTATTCCGTACGGAACCACTCCTCGATATCGATCGGCGATTTCTCATTGCGCGCCTCGTAGAGGTCAAGAATGTGGTCGAGAATGCCCGTCTTGGTCCAGCGAATGTGCAGGTGGCCAAGGGATAGTTGCTTGCGTGCTTCCTCGATCGGGCGCTTTTCGATGGCAAGAAGATAGAGCACTGCGGCAAGCCCTGCGCGATCCGCGCCTGATTTACAGTGGATCAGGAAAGGCTTTTCGATCTCGCGCATGGCGTTGATCGCTTCGAGATAGCGTTCGCCAGTTTTGGCCTTGCGTGCGTGAAGCCGGATGTTGACCATTTTGAGGCCCAACTTGTCACAGCTTTCCTTCTCGAACTGAAAATGACTCAGCCGCTCTTCGCCGCGCAGATTGAGCACAGTCTTGACCCCCAACTCCTTCATCACCTCAAAACGGGCGTGAGTTGGCTGGTTGGAGCGATAGACCCCCGGCGCAATCTGAGCGAAGTTCGTCCACCAGTACCGCAGGATCGCGTGGTCGATCCAATGGTAGTGAAAACGCGCAACGCGACGGCCACGGGGCGTGGTGAGATCATGCCCGAAACTCCGAATGAACTTGCCGTTCGCCTTGTCGATCCGGCGCATGACCGCGTTCCAGATGCCCATAAGTGTGCGCCCCGCGCTGTTGCTTGCCCCATCTAGGGGGGTGGGGCGGTTCTGGCAACCCGCTACGCGATTGACGCGGCGAGGCGTGGCGGTAAGGTCTGCCCGGTTCCGGCAGAAGGAGTTTGCCCATGTCGCTGCGTCACGGCCGTCCCTATCTGGCCATACCCGGCCCCTCCGTCGTGCCCGACCGGGTGTTGGCGGCAATGCATGCGCCTGCACCGAACATCTATGAAGGCGCGCTGGTGGATATGGTGGCGGGGATGATCCCGGAATTGCGGCAGGTGGCCCGTACGGCGCACCACGTGGCGATCTATGTCTCGAACGGTCACGGGGCGTGGGAAGCGGCGCTGTCCAATGTGCTCTCCCCGGGGGATCGGGTGCTTGTGCTCTCGACGGGGCAATTCGCCCACGGATGGGCAGAGGTGGCGCAAGGCGTCGGCGCAGAGGTGGACATCCTCGAATTCGGCAAGCAGGCACAGGTCGATCCCGCCCGGGTTGAGGCGCATTTGCGCGCCGACGGTGACTACAGGGCGGTGCTCGTCACCCATGTCGATACGTCTACATCCATTCGAAACGACGTCGGTGCGGTGCGAAAGGCTCTTGATGCGGCCGGATATGACGGCCTCCTGATGGCTGATTGCATCGCTTCGCTCGCGTGCGATCGGTTTGAGATGGATGCATGGGGCGTCGATATCATGGTTGCCGCCAGTCAGAAGGGATTGATGGTGCCGCCCGGTTTGGGGTTCGTGTTCTTCTCCCCGAAGGCCGCGACGGTGCGGGCCGCCATGCCGCGTGTGAGCAAATATTGGGATTGGATTCCACGGGCAGATCCGGAATTCTTCTATCAGTATTTCGGGGGAACGGCCCCGACCCATCATCTCCTCGGGCTGCGCGCCTCGCTCGACATGATTGCCGAAGAGGGAATTGAAGCGATCTGGGCCCGGCACGCCACCTTGACGAGGGCCATCTGGGCGGCTGTCGACGCTTGGGGGAAGGAGGGCCCGCTGGAGTTGAATGTCGCGGATCCCGCTCTGCGGTCCCACGCGGTAACCGCGCTCAAGATCGGCGCGCCCTATGGCACGGCTTTGCGAGAATGGGTTGAGCGTGAGGCAGGGGTAACGCTGGGAATCGGTCTGGGCATGGCCCCGCCGGGTGATCCCGAATGGCACGGGTTCTTTCGTATCGGGCATATGGGGCACGTGAACGCCCACATGATCCTCGGAATGCTGGGGACTATCGAAGCAGGTCTTGGCGCGCTTCAGATTCCGCATGGCGCGGGCGGCCTCTCTGCGGCGGTTCAGGTCATCTCAGCGGCTGGTACGTCTCCGGCGCAGGTCGAGCCAGGAAATACCGCGATGCAGAAGCAATGCTGTGAGTAGCACCGATGCAAAGCCAAAGGATGACCAGAGAAAGACGAAAAACCACAGCAAATTGATGAAGGCCATCGTCAGGGCCGCGTTGGTGTAATCCGGGGCGGGCTGTCGGACAGGGTCCTGCATGGGCGACTCCACTTCAGCTTGGCAAGAAGTGTAGTCTGAATTTCAGGTTTGTCATCTCGTGACGTGTCGAAGAGCCTTCGGGAGGGCCCCGGCCAACGCATCAAGTTCTGCGGGCAGGCCGCAGGAAATGCGGATGCATCGATCAAGGGGGGGCGGGGCCGGCATACGCAGGAAAACGCCTTGCTCCAGCAGCGCGGAGAGAAGGGCGCGGGCAAACTCTCCGTCACGGCGGCAATCGACAGCGACGAAGTTTGTCGCCGACGGGAGGGGCAGGAGACCGTTCTCTCTCGCAATTTCACCGACGCGGTTGCGCGCGGCTTTGACCTTGCCTTGCACCTTTGCAAGCCATTCCTCGTCCCGCAGGGCGGCGAGCGCTGCGATCTGGGCTGAGCGATTCATGCCGAAGTGATTTCGGACCTTATCGAACGCGGCGATCAGATCCGGGTGGGCAAGGGCGTAGCCAACCCGCGCTCCGGCGAGGCCATAGGCCTTGGAAAAGGTCCGCAGCCGGATGATGCGCGGATCGTCCAGCGGAAGGGGCACTTCGGTTCCTGCCGGGGCGAATTCCAGATAGGCTTCATCAAGAACGAGCAACGCGCCCTCTGGCAGATCCTCTAACGCAGCCGCGATTGATGCCCCTGAATGCCAACTGCCCATCGGGTTGTCGGGATTGGCGAAGTAGACAAGCTTGGCATTGCAATCGGCAGCCATTCGGAGGAGCCCGGCGAGGTCTTCGTGATCGTCCCGATATGGCACCTTGTGCAGCGTGCCGCCGCAGCCGGCCACGTGATAGTTGAACGTGGGATAGGCACCCTCGGAGGTCACGACCGCATCCCCCGTGGCGACCGTGAGCCGGACAAGATTGCCAAGCAACCCGTCGATCCCCTCCCCAACAATCACGCAATCCGCCGGACAGCCGTACTTCTGCGCCAAGGCGTGCCGTAGGTCGTGACTGCTGGAATCACCGTATTTCCAGATTTCCGCATCCGCCTCGCGCATGGCCTCAACCGCGCGCGGAGAAGGGCCAAAAGCGGATTCGTTGGCCCCGAGCCGAGCGACGAAGTCCGCACCGCGATCACGTTGCAGCGTTTCAGGGCCCACGAAGGGAACGGTCGAGGGCAAGGAAGCAATGAGGGGGGTAAAGCGAGCGCGTGTCATGCCCAAGGCTTAGCGACCGGCACCGCGGGCGACAAGGTGGGGAGCCAATTCCGAATGGCGCTTCGTGCCGATAGGCCTCAATCGTCGGCGTGGGTGAGCTTGGGGACGTCTGCCGCGCCGGCGGAGCCGCGCCCCGAGAGCGATGGGTTTTCCATGAAGAACCGGTGGCAATTGAAGGCAAAGCTGCCTTCGGGCACTTCGGCGCGGGCGAAATGCCCATCCGGTGCCATGATCCAGCTCTGCGCCACATCGGCGAGGTTCGCGGCCATGATCTGGCTGACGATTTGCGCCTTCACCGTGGGGTTTTCAATCTCCACCAATGTTTCCACCCGCCGGTTAAGATTGCGCCCCATCCAGTCGGCGGAACTGATGTAGACGCGGGCCTTTTTGGATGGAAGCCCGTGACCATTGCCGAAACAAACGATGCGAGAATGCTCGAGGAAGCGGCCGATGATCGATTTGACGCGAATGTTTTCACTCAATCCCTTCACGCCGGGGCGCAAACCACAAATGCCGCGCACCACGATACTGATCTTTACCCCCGCACGGCTTGCTTCATAGAGCGCGTCCATGACCTCGCGTTCGATAAGGGAGTTCATCTTGGCCCAGATTTCAGCAGGTTTGCCGGCCTTGGCAAAGGCAATCTCCCGCTGAATCATCTCCAGCAGTCGAGGTTTGAGCGAAATGGGAGAAATCGCGAGGTTTTCCAGACTGTCGGGTTGCGCATAGCCCGAGACATAGTTGAACACCTTGGTCGCATCCCTCCCGAGCTTTTCATCGCAGGTGAAAAAGCTGAGGTCGGTATAGATCTTGGCCGTGATCGGGTGGTAATTTCCGGTGCCATAGTGGGTGTAGGTGACGAGCTTTTCGCCCTCGCGCCGGACGACGGTGCTGATCTTGGCGTGGGTCTTCAGATCGACGAACCCATACACCACATGCGCGCCCGCCCGTTCCAGCCGCCGTGACTGCCGAATGTTGGCCGCCTCATCGAAACGCGCCTTTAGCTCGATCAGCGCGGTGACGGATTTGCCCTCTTCCGCAGCCTCGCAAAGCGCCTCCACGATCGGGGAGTTCTTGGAGGTCCGGTAAAGCGTCTGCTTGATCGCCACCACATTGGGATCATGCGCGGCTTGCTGGAGGAACCGCACCACCATATCGAAGGTCTCATAGGGGTGGTGCAGCAGCATGTCCTTCTGCTTGATCGCGGCGAACATGTCGCCATCGTGATCCTGCACCCGTTCGGGGACGCGCGGTGTAAAGCTTGGCCACAGAAGGTCAGAGGGTGCGTCTGACACCAGTTCCGAGATGTCGGAGATCCCGATCATCCCGTCCATCTCGACCACTTCGTCGTCACCCACGTGCAACTCGTTCATAATGACGGACTTGAGCTTTTCCGGGGCGCCAGCGCTTATCTTCATGCGCACCACTTCGCCACGACGACGTCGCTTGAGGGCGGTCTCGAATTCACGCACGAGATCTTCGGCTTCTTCTTCAACTTCCAAATCGCTGTCGCGCAACACCCGGAAACCGCAATGAGTGAGCAGTTTGTAGCCGGGAAAGAGGCTGGTGATGTGTTCGAGCAGCAATTCCTCCAGCGGCAGATACCGCCGCTCGTCAGGCCCCGAGGGCAGCTTGAGGAAGCGGTTGATCTGGGCCGGGATGGGCAGCAGTGCCTGCAACGACCGCTTGTCCTTGCGGCGCTCAAGCTGAAGCGCGAGGGCAAAGCCGGTGTTGGGAATGAAGGGGAACGGATGCGCCGGGTCGATTGCGAGCGGCGAGAGAACCGGAAACACTCCATTGAGGAACACGTCGTTGAGATGCGTCCTGTCCGCATCCGTCAATTCCTCGCGCTTCAGGATATGTATCTTGGCTTCGGCCATCTCGGAGATGAGCCGATCAAGCATTTCTTGTTGGCGCAGCATGAGGCGACGCGCTTCTGCATTGATCAGAACCAACTGCTGCGCGGGGGTGCGGCCATCAATCGAGGGCGTCGTATTGCCTGCGTGGGCCAGTTCCCGAAGACCGGCGACACGGACGGTAAAGAACTCATCGAGATTGGCAGCAGAGATCGACACGAAGCGAACCCGTTCCATCAATGGAACCCGCGGGTTTTCCGATTCCTCCAGAACGCGCCAATTGAAGCCGAGCCAACTCAGCTCGCGATTACAGAACCGCTCCGGCCCATCCGGGGTGACCTCGGGCATGTCGATGGGTTCTGGGAACGGGGCTTTGAGGAAATCGGCGTTTGTCATGAGGGCCTTATGCGCGGGGCTTGTGACGGATGTGTGACAGACGCCGAAGTATCAACCATCTGGTCGATCTCTGTCCAGTCCGCCGTCCTGAAGCAAGTCCCGCGCCAGCGCGCGGCCGACGGGTCGTTGCTGTGCGAGGGCGGCCTCGTCCAGAGCCTCGACGATATGCGCGGCGGCGGCAAAGCTGCGCTCGATCCGTCGAAGGAGGAAGGGGATCGTGCCCTCGGCGGGATTGATCTGTCGGTCGCCGAACAGCTTCATGAGGATCGCCGCGAGAAGTGCATCATCCGGAGGGGCAAGCATCGCAGCCGGTGTGGCTTGCATCCGGCTGGCCAGATCGGGAAGCGAAAGGCGCCAGTCCTGCGCCGGGCGGTTGGCGGTCAGGAGAAGCGCGTGCCCTTCGGCCAGCGCCAGATTGTGCAGGTGGAAAAGCGCGTCTTCGGCGGCGCTCTGGCCAGCGATATCGGGAACGTCTTCGACCGCGACGGGACCAGCGGCGAGCGTGTCGATACGCTCTGCCTCCAGATCCTTTGCCCTGACGATCCGTGCGCCCGTTTGCGCGGCCCAGACGTGAACCAGATGGGTCTTTCCCGCGCCTTCGGGACCTATAAGGAGCAGCTTGCGTCCCGGCCAGTCGCGCCACCCCTCAACGCTCGCCACAGCGACGGCGTTTGCAGGAGAGATAAAGAAGTCTTCTCGCCCGAGGGCCGGTCGGACCTCGAGATCAAAGCGCAGTTGTTCGGCCATTCAGATATCGTCCCTTTCCAACCCACGATAGAGTAGGCTGTGGCGATATTTATCAGCGGCGAAGCGGACAAGTACACCGATTGCCGCCGCAACGGGCACAGCGACCAGAAGCCCGACGAAACCGAATATCGCCCCGAAAACGGATAGTGCCAGAAGGAGCCAGACAGGGTGCAGCCCCACGGAATTCCCGACGAGTTTCGGGGTGAGGATGTTGCCTTCGATGAACTGACCGGATTGGAAGATGAGCCAGACCGCGATGACCCAGACCCAGTCGCCCCAGAACTGGAAGAGCGCAAGGCCGATGGCCAGCACCCCGCCGACAAGCGCCCCGACGTACGGGATGAAGGTCAGTAATCCTGCAATCACGCCCACCACCAACCCGAATTGTAGGCCGACGAGCATCAAGGAGACCGCGTAGTAGGTGCCGAGAATCAGACAGACTGTCCCCATGCCACGCACGAAACCCGCGATCGTCTCGTCGATCCGCTTGGCGAGATAGCGAATGGTTGGCGCGTGATCACGTGGCAGCAAGGTGTCGATCTTGGCCACCATGCGATCCCAGTCGAGCAACAGGTAAAACGCAACTACGGGCACGATGACGAACAGCATTGCGATGTTGATGATGGAGGCTGCGGAACTCAGGACCGTCTGGAAAAGCTCGCCGCCCCGTTCGCGGATGGTCTGACCGATGGAGTCCAGCGAGCGGCGCAGGATGCTGTCCTCTTCGACAAGGTCCGGGAAGCGTTCGGTCAGGAAGGTTGGCACGCCTTCGAAGAGGGTGGGGACCGTGTCGATGAGTTGCACCGCCTGATCGCGCATCAGCGGAACCACCGTAAGCGCCATGAGCACGAAGATGACGAGCGCGCCGAAGGAAATCAGCACCGTTGCCGCCACCCGTGAGAGACCAAGCCGCTCAAGCCGGTCGGCAAGCGGGTCGAGGAAATAGGCGATCCCCCCGCCGAGGATGAAGGGCAGCAGCACATCGCCCAAAAACCAAAGCGTCGCGAGGACCACCGCGGTTGCGATGCCCCAGTACTTGAACTGATCCCTGACCGGTAATGCCATAAATGAATGCCCCTTGCCGGTGTTCAAAGTCCCTGAAACGGGGCGCGGTTGCAAGCCTTGGCGGCCATGATCGCAGCACTTGGCAGGGATGGGGTAAATCGGCTACGCTGCGTCGCAGAAACGCGCGCGGGGCACATATGAGCGGTATCATCATCACAATCGCGCAGCAAAAGGGCGGGGCCGGCAAGACAACGCTGGCCGTCAACCTCGCTGTGGCCCTTTCGCAGGCTGGCAAGCGGGTGGCGCTGATCGACACCGATCCGCAGGGCTCACTCGGGCGATGGTTCATGACCCGGGTGGAAAATACCGACGGTGAGCCGGGGATGGAGTTTTCCACCGCATCCGCCTGGGGGGTGGGGTATGAGACTGGCAAGCTCGCGCGGGATTATGACGTTGTCCTGATAGACACGCCGCCCAAGGCCGATAGTGATCTTCGCCCGGCGCTCCGCCCGGCGCATCTCGTTCTGGTGCCGGTTGCCTCGAGCCATGTCGATCTCTGGGCGACCGAGGGCGTGCTGGACCTCGCGAAGCGAGAGAAGGTGCCCGCCCGTGTGGTCATGACCCGCGCCCGGCCCGGCACGAAACTCGCCGCTGAAGTGGCGCAAAAGGCAAGCGAGATGGAGGCGGACGTTCTACAGACGCCGATCGCCAACCGTGTTGTCTATGCCCAGACCCTTGGTCAGGGGCGCGGGGTGCTCGAGTCGCCCAAAGGACCGGCCCATGCCGAAATCCACGCGCTGCTGGAAGAAGTTCTGCGTCAGTTCGAGCCTGACTGAGCGTCAGTAATGGTTGAGGCCGTTCAGTTGCTTGCGCAACTCTTCGGTCTCATGGCGCGCTTCGCGAAGCCCGTCCATCGTCGCGGCAAGCTCTGCCTCAGTCTGACTTAGCTGGTTGGTAAGCTCGGCTTCGCGCTGCTGAAGATAGGTGATCGCCTGATCGCGGGTTTCTTCTGCTTCGTGAAGCTCCTGAGCCATCCGCTCCAGTTCATTCAGGTCCGTCTTGGAAATGCGGGTGAACCGATGGATCATCCAGTGGGCGAACCAGCCAAGCGCAAAAGCGATGAACAGCACCACTGCCGTTGCCATGATCAGTTCAGTCCGGCTCATCCGTCTGTTGTCCCTCGACGTCTGTTTCTTGCGCCTCTTCCTGCGCGGCGTCTGTTTCCCCCGAATGGCCCTCATGATCAAGGTCCGAATGACCATCGTGATCGTCAATCAGGCGGAACTCGATGCGACGGTTCTCTTCGCGGCCCTCTGCGGTGTCGTTATCCGCGATGGGTTGCTCCTCGCCATAGCCCACGGCGGTGAAGCCGGTTGTGGGAATGCGGCGCGCGCGCAATTCCGCCAGAACGGATTCGGCGCGCTGCTGGCTGAGTTGCTGGTTCATGGTCTCACGGCCCTGGCTGTCGGTGTGGCCACTGATCTCTATCGGGATGTCACCGCAATTGCTCAGGACCTGGGCAATGGAGTCGAGCGTGGGGCGAGAGGCGCCATCGACCGTCGCGGAACCGGGTTCGAAGGTGATCTTTGATTCTGCCGTGATCGTGCTGATTCGGGCCATGCACTCTTCCGGGGTTGGCAGCGCAGCGAGGGGATCGAGCGCTTCGACATAAGTCACATCAATGTCGTATTCGATCCCGTCACCCAGTTGCGCCGAGAGGATGCGCGCGATTTGAGCAGAGGCATCCGCGTTGCCAGTGTTGCCGCGTACTTCCACGGTTTCGGGGGTGACCCGCAGCACACCATTGGCAACCACGGAAAACGCCTCAAGTCCGGCGAGCACCCGCAGGGACCAACCTTCGGGAAGGGTTTGATCCAGCCGCGCGGCCATATAAACGGCATCCGCTCCGAAGTAGGACCGGGCAATGCTCTCGGTCGAACTGCGGGCAATGTCGTCCCGCAGTCGGCCACGAATTTGCACCTGACCTTCGGGGGAGCGTGTGACGGTCAGTTCTGGCGGCCCTTCGGGTGCGTCTTCGGCCGCGGGGGGCAGCACGGCGGTCAGGCTGAACACCTCCGGCAAGTCCGCTTCGAGATCGCCCGCCACCCGGTCAAAGAGGGCCCGCGATGTACCGGCCGGAACGATGAGGGAGACATCGGCATCGGAGAAGGTGAGCGTCCCGCTTCCGATTTCGTTCAATGCCGCGATCCCGGTGGCGACCGCCTCGGACCACTGCGGGGATGGAACTCCAAGCCCGAGCGTACAGTCCGCACCGTCCCGAAGGCCGGCGCTGCGAGCCGCCGTGAGGATCCGCGCGCGCCCAGTCTCGGTATGGGCCGAGCAGGCGTCGAATCGCGCGCCGGCATCATCGATGACGAAGCGGAGGGTAAAGGGGGTGATCACCGGACGCGGAGCGGAGATATCCAATGCGAGATCCACGCCCCGTGGCAATTTGCGCGTAAGCTCCGATTCCCAGCTCGTCTTCTGGTCCGCAGAATCGGAAATGGCGGTAACTTCGACCTCTCCGGCCCGCACCGAGATCTTCGAACGGGGCAGGAGTGCGAGTGCATCTAGTGCAAAGTCGAAGGCAGGTTCCCAGTTTCGGGGCAGGTCGTAATCGGCGGTTTCCAGAAAGTCGCTGACCGGTTCCTTGCCCGATAGATCCGCGATCACTGCCTCTCGGTCCGTCTGCGCGGGGATCAATCCGATAAGGGAGATACCCGCCTCGTTCCGCAGCATCTCCACCGAGAATTTCGGGGCTGCTATGTCAGCGGTGGCGCGCACATCCATCCGGTCGATGACGCGGGCCGCATCGACCACGCGGCCTGCGGCGGAGAGCGCAGAGAATCGTGCAGCTTCGGTTTCGGCCGTTCCGGTCAGAATGACCTGAAGACCGCTTGCCTCGACCTCCGCCCACTCGAAACCGTTCTCGTCGAATTCCTGACGCACATTGATCTCGGAGGCATCCTCCACAACGTTCGCGGCGAACGAGGCGCCGACCACAGCGACCAATGCTGCGAGAATGAAAGCAGCGAGGGGGATGAGTTTGCTGGAAATGGGCATGGGTCCTGCCGTTATCTGATGTGCCGGGCGGTTTTACGGCGGGCGTGCCCGCGCATCAATCACATCAAAAGTGCACAGGCGAAAAACAGCACAGGAAGCAGCCCCGCGTTCCGATTGGAGCGGAACAACCGTAGCAGTATGGCGTCATCCTCCGGATCGAACTGGCGCAATTGCCAAAGCATATGAACGCCCATCGCAACCACTCCCAGCAATGCCACGATACGGGCCGGAACATCCGTCGCACCGTTTACGCAGATCGCAAAGCCGATGAGGGTCAGCGCCAAGAACCCTCTGAGCCATTTCGCGGAATTGTCACCGAAGAGACGCGCGGTCGATTTGACGCCGATAAGCGCATCATCCTCCGCATCCTGATGGGCATAGATCGTGTCGTAAAAGATCGTCCAGCAGATGCCGGTGACATAGAGAAGCACCGCCTGCCATGAAAGCGATCCCGTGTGCGCCGTCCATGCGAGCAGCGCGCCCCAGTTGAACGCAAGCCCCAGAAAAACCTGCGGCCACCACGTAAACCGTTTCGCGAACGGATAGATACACACGGGCGCGAGAGAGAGCACCCCCAGCAGGATCGCCGCCGGAGGGAAGGTCAGCAGAATGACGAGCGAGACGAGGGCCTGCGCCGCCATCCAGAGAAGTGCGCCGCGTACGCTGACCGCCCCAGAGGGGATGGGCCGCGACCGTGTCCGCGCGACCGAGCCGTCGATATGCCGGTCGGTGATGTCGTTCCAGGTGCAGCCCGCGCCCCGCATCAGAAACGCGCCGATCGCGCACCCCAGCCCGATCCACGCATCGAACAGGCCCATGCGCCCGTCATGCAGCATCGCCAGCAAAAGCCCCCACCAACAGGGGAGCAACAAGAGCCACGTTCCAATCGGACGGTCCGCGCGGGACAGGCGCAGGTAAGGCCGCGACCATTCGGGGGCGATATGATCTACCCAGTTGCCGCGCACAGCGTCGGCAACTTGTCCGCTGGGCTCTGGCGCTTCGTTGATCGGGGGCATAAAACGGGCCTTATGAAAGAGAGCAAGGTCAGGCTGTACGTAGCGCAGGAACTGGGGGCGGGGCAAACCGTTCCGCTGGAACGCGAACAGGCGCATTACCTTTTCGGGGTGATGCGGCTCAGCAGTGGCGATCGGCTGGCGATTTTCAACGGTCGTGACGGAGAATGGCGCGCGGAAGTGACAGAGGCGGGCAAGCGGGGCGGCGTGCTCACCTGTCTGGAGCGGACAGCCAAACTGCGGCTGCCCCCGGATCTCTGGCTGCTCTTTGCGCCGATCAAAAAGGCGCGCACCGATTTCATCGTGGAAAAAGCGGCGGAAATGGGCGCGCGGCGGATCGTGCCCGTCACCACGGATTTCACCAATTCCGAGCGGCTACGCCAAGACCGGCTGCAGGCGCATGCCATCGAGGCGGCCGAACAATGCGGCGGCACCTTCGTGCCGGAGGTCGCAGATCTTCAGAAGCTGTCCCACCTGCTCGACACTTGGCCGGACGACCGCAATCTCATGTTCTGTGATGAGACGCAGGCGGGTGCGCATCAGGGGCTGGATGCGGCTCCGCGCGGACCTTGGGCCATCCTGATCGGGCCGGAGGGCGGGTTTTCCGATGCAGAGCGTGATCGCCTCCGGGTTGCACCCTTTACGCATGTGGTCAGCCTTGGGCCGCGCATCTTGCGCGCCGATACTGCAGCAGTGGCCGCCATGACCCTCTGGCAAGCCGCCTTGGGCGACTGGCGCCAACGCGAGGGCGCGGCATGATCCGTCCCGAAGCAGCAGAAACGCTTCGCCGCTGGCGGGAGGTGTTGATCGGCGGCGCGGTTGGCGGGGTTGGATTGTGGCTCGCGCTGGGATGGATCGGCCTGCTCAGTTGGCTGGGCTGGGCGATGGCGGCCGCTGGCATCGGCATCATCCTGTCGGGGATACAGCGCGCACGGTTCCTGCAAGGAAAAGGCGGTCCGGGGATTGTCGATGTCGATGAGGGGCAGGTGACCTACTACGGCCCGCTGGAGGGTGGCTCGGCCGCGCTAGAGTATCTGACGCGCCTCGATCTCGACCCATCTGGCTATCCTGCGCACTGGGTTTTGTACCAACCCGGCCAGCCCGCGCTTCACATTCCCGTCAACGCCGATGGGGCCGATGCGCTTTTCGATGCCTTCTCACAGCTTCCGGGCCTGCGTACGGAGCGCATGCTCGCTGAACTGCGCGCCGGACCGGGGCGTCCGGTGACAGTCTGGTCGAACACCAACCTCCGGCTACATTGACACAGCCAGCGTTTCGCCGCACTCCTGACCCCCAACGCGCCTCAGACCGGAGCAAACAGCATGTCCATTCCCCAATCCGGCGGCGGACCCATCGAACACCACAGCCAACTCGCCGCCTATCTCGAGGACGGGTGCAAGCCGCGCGAAGACTGGCGGATCGGCACCGAGCACGAGAAGTTCGGCTATTGCAAGGACAGCCTCAAGCCGCTCCCCTATGAGGGAGAGCGTTCCATCCACGCCGTGCTTGAGGGCCTGCGTACCCGGCACGATTGGGCACCGGTGGAAGAGGGCGGCAAGCTCATTGGCCTGACCAAGGGCGGGGCGAACATTTCGCTTGAGCCGGGTGGCCAGTTGGAACTTTCCGGCGCGCCGCTGGAGACAATCCACGAAACCTGCGACGAGGTGAACGCGCATCTGGCCGATGTGAAGGATATCGCCGACGAGATCGGGGTGGGCTTCATCGGGCTGGGCGCGGCTCCGATCTGGCGGCACGAGGATATGCCTCTCATGCCCAAGGGCCGCTACAAGCTCATGGATGGCTACATGGAGAAGGTCGGGACCTCCGGCACGACCATGATGCGCCGCACTTGCACCGTGCAGGTCAACCTCGACTTCGAAACCGAAGCGGATATGGTGCAGAAGATGCGCGTCGCGCTCGCCCTGCAGCCGATCGCAACGGCGCTTTTTGCCAACTCCCCCTTCTTTGAGGGCAAGCCCAACGGGCACAAATCATGGCGCGGGCGCGTCTGGCGCCACCTCGACGATGCGCGGACCGGAATGCTTCCCTTCGTCTTTGATGAGGGGTTCGGCTTTGAGGCATGGGTACAATATGCCCTCGATGTGCCGATGTACTTCGTCTATCGCGACGGGGTCTATCACGATGCACTGGGTCAGTCGTTTCGGGATTTCCTGAAGGGTGAACTGCCCGCCCTGCCGGGTGAAACGCCGACACTCTCGGATTGGGCGGACCACTTGACGACTGTTTTCCCCGAAGCGCGGGTCAAGAAGTTCATCGAGATGCGTGGTGCGGACGGCGGCCCATGGCGGCGGCTCTGCGCCCTGCCGGCTTTCTGGGTGGGTCTGATGTACGATCAGGCCGCGCTCGACGCCGCGTGGGATCTCGCAAAAGGTTGGGATGCGGAGACGCGCGAGGCGCTGCGCGTCGCGGCCTCGGTCGACGGATTGCAAGCCAAGGTCGGGGGCATTTCAATGCACGATCTGGCGCGGGAAGCCGTGGCCATCTCCGAAGCAGGGCTCAAGGCGCGCGCACGTCCCGGTTCGGGCGGCATGATCCCGGATGAGACGCACTTTCTCAACGCGCTCAAGGAAAGCGTCGAGAGCGGGCGCGTCCCGGCGGATGAATTGCTGGAGCGCTATGAGGGCGACTGGAACGGCGATCTGACCCGCATCTACGCTGACTATTCCTACTGACACGCGACTAACCGGCATGGTCCGGTATCGCGCGGCACGCCTCGGGTTGAAGGGGGGCACCGGCGCTTCTATAAGGCAGGCGATGGTGGCAGGGAGTGGGTCATGAGCTTCGGACAGAGGCATCTTCTGGGGATCGAACCGCTGCATCCGGTTGAGATCAGCACAATTCTGGACCTCGCCGAGCACTATGTTTCGCTCAACCGCGGCGCGTCCAAACATGGTGATGCCCTCTCTGGGCTCACGCAGATTAACATGTTTTTCGAAGCGTCCACCCGCACGCAGGCCAGCTTTGAGTTGGCCGGCAAACGGCTGGGCGCGGACGTGATGAACATGGCGATGCAGGCCTCCTCGCTCAAGAAGGGCGAGACGTTGATCGATACGGCCCTGACACTCAATGCGATGCACCCCGATCTTCTGGTTGTCCGTCATCCGCATTCCGGCGCGGTCGATCTGTTGGCGCAGAAGGTCAATTGCGCCGTGCTCAACGCTGGCGACGGTCGCCACGAACACCCGACACAAGCCCTGCTCGACGCGCTGACCATTCGCCGCGCAAAGGGGCGGCTCCACCGGCTTTCCATCGCGATTTGCGGCGATATCGCCCATTCCCGCGTCGCGCGGTCCAACATCCTGCTGCTGGGCAAGATGGAGAACCGCGTGCGCCTCGTCGGGCCGCCAACGTTGATGCCTGCGGGCATCGCGGAGTTCGGAGTCGAGGTCTATGAGGACATGGCCGAGGGCCTGCGCGATGTGGATGTGGTCATGATGCTTCGGCTTCAGAAAGAGCGGATGGATGGCGGGTTCATCCCGTCGGAGCGCGAATACTACCACCGCTATGGACTTGATGCCGAAAAGCTGCGCGCCGCCAAGCCCGATGCGATCGTCATGCATCCGGGGCCGATGAACCGCGGGGTGGAGATCGACGGCGAGATCGCGGACGACATCAACCGCTCGGTGATTCAGGAACAGGTCGAGATGGGCGTCGCGGTGCGCATGGCGGCGATGGATCTTTTGGCGCGGAACCTGCGCGCGGCACCCAAGGAGGTCTGGGCATGATGGAGGTGAAGGCACAGGAGCGCGGGCTGGTCCGGCTGTTTTCCGTGGATCTGCCGGAGGGCGATGTCGAAGCGTTCGGGCGGATGGATCGTGGGGAGGGACCGCTGACCGATGCGCTCGGGGCGGGGCCGATTGACGAGAAATACGTGGAAATCTTTCCGGTAGAAAGCCTCGATGACGTTGGTTTGTCGGGGTATCTGGTCGACGGGCTCGGGGTGCCTGCGGAGCAGCTCGCCGGGGAGAAAGCGCGCCTTGATGGATTGCAGGGCCATGTGCTCGTGCTGCTGTCGGGGGCCTTCGGTGGCCGAGAAGTGACGTTTGCGCCACGCGCGCCGCTGCGGTGGATCGGCACCTATGCCGAAGCGGGCACGCCTGTGCATTTCGAATCCCTGCCCGCAGGCGGTGCCGCAGCGCAAAGCGGGGTCGCAACCGACGCGCCACGCCGGGCCAGCCGCGTTCCGGTTTACGTCGGAATAGTGATCCTGCTGTTGATCGTGCTGGGGTTCATTCTTCTGGGGCGCGGCCGCTGATGGCGCGCACACTTTTCGCCAATGCCGTGTTGGTCGATCCCGTCGCCTTGACGCAAAGGCCGGGCGCGGTGCTGGTTGAGGATGGGGTGATTATTGATCGCTTTGATGTGCCCGGACCGGACGTGCCTACCGCCGGGGTGATCGATTGCGGCGGCAAATGCCTTGCGCCGGGTATCGTCGATCTTGGGGTCAAGGTGTGTGAGCCGGGTGAGCGGCACAAGGAAAGCTATCGCTCCGCCGGGCTGGCCGCAGCGGCGGGGGGGATCACCACGATGATCACCCGGCCCGATACGCTGCCTGCTATCGACACGCCTGAAACGCTGGAATTCGTCACGCGCCGCGCCAATGAGGCGGCCCCTGTCAACGTGCTCTGCATGGCTGCTCTGACCAAGGGGCGCGAAGGCCGTGAAATGACCGAGATCGGCTTTTTGATGGATGCCGGGGCCGTGGCCTTTACCGATTGCGACCGCGTGGTCACCGATACCAAGGTGCTCTCGCGCGCGCTGACCTATGCGCGCAGCCTCGGGGCCTTGGTGCTTGGCCATCAGCAGGATCCCGGCCTGTCGCGCGGCGCGGCGGCGACCTCCGGCAAGTTCGCGTCGCTCCGGGGGCTGCCGGGCGTCTCGGCCATGGCGGAGCGGATGGCGCTCGATCGCGATATCTCCCTCGTGGAGATGACGGGCGCGCGCTATCATGCCGACCAGATCACCACCGCCCGCGCGCTCCCCGCGCTGCGCAGGGCCAAGCGAAACGGTGTGGACCTGACCGCAGGCACCTCGATCCATCATCTGACGCTCAATGAATTCGACGTGGCCGACTATCGCACCTTCTTCAAGCTCAAGCCGCCGCTCCGCGCCGAGGACGACCGTGTCGCCGTGGTCGAAGCGGTGCGCGAGGGGTTGATCGACGTGGTCTGCTCGATGCACACGCCGCAGGACGAGGAAAGCAAGCGCCTGCCCTTCGAGGAGGCCGCGAGCGGCGCCGTGGGGCTGGAAACGCTGCTGCCTGCGTCCATGCGCCTGCATCATTCCGACGGGCTCGATCTCGCGGTTCTCTTTCGGGCGATGTCGCTCAACCCGGCGAAGCGTCTCGGCCTTCCGTGTGGCCGTCTGGACAAGGGCGCGCCTGCGGATCTGATCCTGTTCGATCCCCATGCGCCCTTCATTCTTGATCGGTGGACCATGCGTTCGAAATCCAAGAACACTCCCTTTGACGGAGCCCGCCTGCAGGGCCGCGTCCTCGGAACGTGGGTCGGGGGCACGCGGGTGCATGGAGGTGCGAATGCCTGATCTTGTCACTGCGCCGGGCGTTTTGGTGCTCTGGCTGGTTGTCGGCTACCTGCTCGGCTCCATCCCCTTTGGAATGCTGATCACTCGGGCCATGAACCTTGGGGATCTGCGCAAGGTCGGCTCCGGCAACATCGGCGCGACCAATGTGTTGCGCACCGGAAGCAAGGGCGCAGCGGCAGCTACCTTGCTTCTGGATGGTGGCAAGGCGGCGCTCGCTGTTATGCTCGCCCGCGCCATGGCTGGCCCCGATGCGGCGCAGCTTGCCGGACTGGCGGCATTTCTGGGGCATTGTTTCCCGGTCTGGCTGCGGTTTCGGGGCGGCAAGGGTGTCGCTACGTTCCTTGGACTGTGGCTCGCGCTCGCATGGCCGGTGGGGCTGGCCTGTTGCGCGATCTGGCTCCTCTCTGCGGTGGTTTTCCGGATATCGTCGCTCGCCGCGCTCATCGCGTCGGCCTCGTCGGTGATCTTTATCGGCCTCTTTGGCCCCGGGAACGGCATAGCGCTCGCCCTCGTGACGATCGCACTTCTTTATTGGCGGCACAGGGAAAACATCGCGCGCCTGATTTCGGGCACTGAATCCCGCATCGGTCAGAAGTAACCGGATGCTGGACCCGAACGGGGCAGGGGCCTACGCTTCCGCCATGGAATCGCAGATTGACCCGGAAACCGCGCTGGCGCTGCTTGAGTGGCAGTTGGAAATGGGCGCGTCCGAAGCCATCTGTGACACGCCGGTGGATCGCTTCGCGCTGGATGCGGCTGCGCCCAAGCCCGCCTCATCCCCGGCAGCGGCGTCACAGCCAGTTCCGGCGGTGGAGCCTGTCGATCCGGTTGCCGAAGCGCGCAGCATGGCGCAATCGGCGCAGGATATCGACGGGCTGCGCGCCGCGCTCTCGGCCTATGACCATTGCGAGTTGAAGAAGGGCGCGCGCAATCTGGTGTTCTCCGATGGACGCCCACAAGCTCGGGTCATGGTCATCGGCGACGCTCCCGGACGGGAGGAGGATCGCGAAGGGCGCCCCTTCATGGGCCGCGAGGGGCAACTTCTTGATCTGATGTTTGAGGCAATCGGCCTTGGCCGCGCCGAAGGAGAGCCGCTCTATCTCACCACCGTCCTGCCATGGCGACCGCCACAGAACCGTGACCCCCGCCCCGAAGAGATCGCCATGATGCTGCCTTTCGTGCAGCGCCACGTCGAACTGATCGCGCCGGAGGTGGTCATCCTGATGGGAAATATCTCCTGTCTTGCGGCGATGGGGCGCAAGGGGGTCGTGCGCCTGCGCGGGGCCTGGACCACGGCCTTTGGCCGCGATGCGATGCCGATGTGCGATCCGGCTTATCTCCTGCGCAATCCCACCTCCAAGCGTGAGGCGTGGCAGGATCTGCTCATGGTACAAGCGCGCCTGCGCAAGGGTGCGCGGTGAGAGCGTTTGCCCTCTGGCTCCTGCTCGCCCTTCCGGCAACTGCGCAGGAGGGCTTCGTCTCGGATTGGGGGGAGGTGTTCTCCCGGAACGCGGCGCGGGTTGAGACTGTCATTCCCGGTCAGCGTCGCCTTGAATTGCCGGGGCCGGTCATCGTGACCGAGCGGCGCGGCAAGGTCACCGCCGTGGATCAAAGCGGGGGAACTGCGGCCCTTTGCCGATTGGACATATTGCTCACGATTGCCGCGTTTTCCGGGCTGTGCCCCGATATGCTGGGAGCGGAGGAGCTTGACCGCCTTGAGCAATCCCTCTGGATGACGGGGGTATTCGCGGCGCGCAACGCGATCCCCGAAATTCCGCAGGCAGAGGTGGGGGACCGGCTTCGCGCGCTGATCGTTGCCAAGGCGACCCCGCTTGCCACGGCAATCTGCCCGATAGAGGGCGGCAAGCACCATGATTTCCTCATGATTGCCCGTGATATGACCCGGCCCGCCGCGCTTCGACTGCTGGAGCAGGATCTTCGCCGCCCGCGCCTTCCTGTCATGAACCCCTGTCTCTGAGAGGACCCTCCATGAGCAAGATCGACGAAAGCAGGCCCTTTCTTCCCGTGCGCATCGCTGTGCTGACCGTCTCGGATACCCGCAGCCGCGACGATGACCGCTCCGGCGACACGCTGGTAGCCCGCATCGAGGAGGCCGGCCATACGCTGGCCGCGCGCATGATCCTGCCCGATGAACGCACGGAAATCGCCGATCAACTGCGCGCTTGGTGCGCGGATCCAGAGATTGACGTCATCCTCTCGACCGGCGGCACCGGGCTTACCGGGCGCGACGTGACCGTCGAGGCACATCGCGATGTCTATGAAAAGGAGATTGATGCCTTTGGCACCGTCTTCACCCTCGTCAGCTTCAACAAGATCGGCACGAGCGCGGTGCAATCGCGCGCCACCGGCGGCGTCGCGGGCGGCACCTACCTCTTTGCCCTGCCGGGCAGCCCCGGGGCCTGCCGCGATGCGTGGGATGAAATTTTGCGCCTGCAACTCGACTATCGGCACCGGCCCTGTAACTTTGTCGAGATCATGCCGAGATTGGACGAGCATCTGCGACGGAAGTGACGCAGACTTGCGTATATGATCCGACGGAGGCGTTCCTGCGTAGATGCACGTGAGCGCCCAGAGGGATGGAGACCTGATTGATGCGATTCTTGCGGCAAAGCCTGACGGGGCTTGTTCTGTTGGGCATAACGCTCGCACTTCTGGCTTGGGCCGGGATGCTGATCGGCGGGGCCGTGGAAGAGCGGCTTGCGCAGGAGCCGCGCGCGCCGCGCTCGCAGGAACGGGTTTTTGCCGTCAACGCCGTCGTGCTGGAGCCGGGAACGGTCACCCCCGAACTCACCACCTATGGCGAGGTGCGCAGCAGGCGGACGCTTGATGTGCGCCCCGCCGTTGGCGGCACGGTCGTGGAGCTTGGCGCATCCTTCGAGGAGGGCGGCGCGATATCCGCGGGCGATCTGTTGCTGCGGGTCGATCCCAAGGACGCCGAGGATGAACTGGCCCGGGCCGAGGCCGATCTACAGGATGCCACGCAGGAGGTGCGCGATGCCGACCGCGCGCTGAGCCTCGCTGAGGACAAGCTCATCGCGGCGGAAGAACAGGCCGTGCTCCGCGAGAAGGCCCTGACCCGGCAGCGCGATTTGCAGGATCGCGGGGTCGGATCGGCCTCTGCGGTCGAGGATGCGGAATTGTCCGTCTCCACGGCCCGGCAGGCGGTCCTCTCCGCCCGCGAGGCGCGAAATCAGGCCGAGGCGCGTATCGAGCAGGGCGCGACCGCGCTGTCCCGCGCCCAAATTGCCCGCGATGAAGCCCAAAGACGGCTAGAGGATACCACGCTCCGGGCCCAGTTTGACGGCACCCTGACCGAGGTCACCGTCGTCGAAGGCGGCATCGTCAGCGCGAATGAACAACTCGCCCGCCTCGTCGATCCCGACCGGCTGGAGGTTGCGGTGCGGCTCTCCACGGCACAGTATTCCCGGCTGCTGGACCAAGAGGGGCGACTGCGGCAGGTGCCTGCGACGGTGACGCTCGATGTCTACGGGCTGGGCCTGACCTCCTCCGGGACGGTCAGCCGCGACAGCGCCTCTGTCACCAGCGGTGAGAGCGGTCGCATCGTCTATGTGCAACTCGATGAGCCGCGAGGCCTCAAACCGGGCGATTTCGTCTCCGTCGGACTGGAGGAGCCGCCGCTCGACCGTGTGGCGCGGGTGCCTTCCGGGGCGGTGGATGCGGCGGGCACCGTGCTTGTGATCGGCGCGGAAGACCGGTTGGAGGTCGCCGACGTCGAGGTGCTGCGCCGACAGGGGGATGATGTGCTGATCCGGGCGCGCGGTCTTGGCGGGGCCCAGATCGTGGCGGAACGGACGCCGCTGCTGGGGGCGGGCATCAAGGTGCGCGTCATCGGCGCGCCGGAGCCGCCCGAGGAAGAGGCCGTCGAACTTCTCGAGTTGAGCGAGGACCGCCGGGCGCGGCTCGTGGCCTTCATCGAAAGCAATTCGCGGATGCCCGAAGATGCCAAGGCCCGCGTGCTTGCCCAGCTACGGGAGCCCCGCGTTCCCGCGCAGGTCGTCAGCCGTATCGAAGATCGGATGGGGGGCTAAACCATGCGGGAGATCGGACGCGCGGGCGGCATCCTCGCCTATTTCACCCGGCACCGCACGGCGGCCAACCTGCTGCTGGTGCTGCTCATCGCCGCCGGGCTGTTCTCTGCCCCGCGTATGCGGGCGCAGTTCTTTCCCGATGTCGTGGTCGACAATATCGACGTTTCCGTTCGCTGGGAGGGCGCGGGCGCCGAGGACGTAGACAGCGCCATCGTACAGATCCTTGAACCGACCCTGCTCGCCGTCGAAGGGGTCGAAAGCTCCGAAAGCCAATCGCGCGAAGGGCGCGCCTCCATCGAGTTGGAATTTGAACCCGG
Organism: Poseidonocella pacifica; assembly: GCF_900111875.1. Classification (GTDB taxonomy): domain Bacteria; phylum Pseudomonadota; class Alphaproteobacteria; order Rhodobacterales; family Rhodobacteraceae; genus Poseidonocella; species Poseidonocella pacifica. The sequence continues at coordinate 493,044 of NZ_FOJU01000003.1, read as the reverse complement.
CTGGGACATGTCGCGCGCTGCCGATGATGTGCAACAGGCTGTCGATGCCGTCTCCAACCTGCCAGAAGATGCGGATGACCCGAGCGTGAGCCGGGGAGGCTGGCGCGACAGGGTCACCGATGTGGTGATCACCGGACCGGTCGGCGTGGATCAACTTGCCCGGTTCGCCGATGAATTCGTCAATCGCCTCTTTGCCGAAGGGGTCACGCGCACCACGATCCGGGGCCTTGCCGCGCCCCAGACGATCGTCGAAGTGCCAAGCGCCAATCTCATCCGCTACGATGTCACCATGGCCGAAATCGCCGCCGCCATCGAAGCGGAGGTCAGCGCCTCGCCCGCCGGTGATGTCGGCGGCAGCGGCGCGAGGGTCCGCACGGGGATCGAGAAACGCTCCGCCGACCAGATTGCGGATATCGTCCTGCGCTCCGATACCGATGGCTCCAAGCTCACCGTCGGGGAGGTCGCGACGATCCGCGTCGAGGGGATCGACCGGGACCGCACCTATTTCGTAGGGGCCAATCCGGCCATCTCTGTCCGCGTGGACCGCAACGAGCAGGGCGACGCCATCGCGATGCAACGCGCGGTGGAGGAAGTCGCGGCCTCCGTCGAAGCTACATTGCCCGAGGGTGTCTCCATCGACCTGATCCGGACCCGCGCGGAGGCGATCACCGCACGGCTCAACATTCTGCTCGACAACGGGCTCATGGGGCTTGGCCTCGTGCTGGCGCTCTTGTTCCTGTTTCTCAACGCGCGCATCGCCTTCTGGGTCGCGGCGGGCATCCCGGTGGCCATGCTGGCGGCAATCGCGCTGATGTATGCCGCCGGGTTGACGATCAACATGATCTCTCTCTTCGCGCTGATCATCACGCTCGGCATTGTTGTCGATGATGCCATCGTGGTGGGCGAACACGCCGATGCGCGCTATCGGCGGCTGAACGAAGGGGCGATGGATGCCGCTGCCAATGCCGCCAACCGCATGGCCATGCCCGTCTTTTCCGCCACACTCACGACGGTCATCGCGTTCTTCGGGCTCGTGGCGATTGGCGGGCGCTTTGGCGATCTGATCAAGGACATCCCCTTTACCGTGATCGTCGTGCTCATCGCGTCGCTGGTGGAATGTTTCCTGATCCTGCCCAACCACATGGCCCACGCGCTGCGCCATGCCAACAAGCAGCACTGGTATGACTGGCCCTCCCGCACGGTGAACGCCGGGTTCCGCCGGGTGCGCGAGCGGCTGTTCCGCCCCTTCATCGCGGGGGTGATCGCGCTGCGCTACCCGGTGATTGCGGGCGCGCTCCTGCTGCTGGCAAGTCAGGTCGCGCTGTTCATCAAGGGCGATGTGCAGTGGCGCTTTTTCAATGCGCCCGAACAGGGGTCGGTGACCGGAAACTTCGCCATGGCCCCCTCCGCGACACGGGCCGATACGCTGGAGATGATGGCCCAGATGCAGCAGGCCGTCGCGCGCCTCGGGGCCGAATACAAGGAGCGGTACGGGCTGGATCCGGTGGATTACGCCATCGCAGAGATCGGCGGCAATTCCGGCCGTGCGCTGCCCGGATCGGAAAGCAAGGATGCTGATCAACTTGGCTCCATCGCCGTGGAACTGATCGAAGCGGATCTGCGGCCCTATTCCTCGTTCCAGTTTGTCGGCGATCTGCAGGAAGCGGTTCAGTCGCACCCGCTGGTCGAGACGGTCAGCTTTCGCGGCTGGCGCTCCGGCCCCGGCGGCGATGCGCTGGATGTCCAGCTATACGGTGCCTCAGCCGAGACGCTGAAAACAGCCAGCCTCGCCCTGCAGGAGGAGCTTGCCCGCTATCCGGAGGTGTCCGCGCTCGAAGACAATCTGGCCTATGACAAGGAGGAGGTGATCCTTGAGTTGACCCCGCAGGGGCAGGCGCTCGGCTTCACCATCGATGAGCTTGGCCGGGTTCTGCGCAACCGTCTGGGCGGGATCGAGGCCGCGACATACCCCGTGGGGCCGCGCAGCGCCGCGATCCGGGTGGAACTGCCCGAGGCCGAGCTGACCGCCGATTTCCTCGACCGGATGCAGCTTCGGACCGCGACGGGATCCTATGTGCCGCTTGCCGATATCGTGCGCGTCGAAAGCCGTACCGGCTTCTCCACCGTCCGGCGTGAAAACGGGCTGCGCCTCATTTCCGTGACCGGCGATATCTCCGAGGATGACCCCGCCCGCGCGACCGAGATCATGCAGGCCCTCCAGGACGACATCCTGCCCCGCATCGCGGCGGAAAATCAGATCGACTGGCGCCTGTCCGGCCTCGCCGAGCAGGAGGGGGAGTTCCTGAGCGATGCGCGCACCGGTCTCATCCTCTGCCTGACCGGGATCTTTCTCGTGCTGGCATGGGTGTTTTCCTCATGGACCCGGCCCCTCGTCGTGATGTCGATCATCCCCTTCGGGCTGGTCGGCGCGATCTATGGCCATGCGCTCTGGGAGGTGCCGCTGTCGATGTTCTCGGTTGTCGGGCTGCTCGGCATGACGGGGATCATCATCAACGATTCCATCGTTCTGGTGACGACGATCGACGAATATGCCGAAGAGCGGGGCGTTCTGCCCGCCATTGTCGACGGCGCGGCGGATCGTCTGCGGCCCGTTCTGTTGACCACGTTGACGACCGTTCTGGGCCTCGCACCCCTGCTCTATGAGGGGTCAAGTCAGGCGCAATTTCTCAAGCCGACGGTGATCACCCTCGTCTATGGGCTTGGCTTCGGGATGCTGCTGGTTCTGATGATCGTGCCCGCCCTGATCGCGGTACAGCACGATATCGGGCGCCAGCGGGCGGCCCTGCGCCGGGCGATGCGGCGGCGGGCGGGCCTTGTCGCCGCTCTGACCGGCGGTGCGGCGGGTCTTGGGGCGGTCTGGTTCGCCGTGACGGTGGGGGCGGAAATCTGGGGGCAATCCTCGCCGCTGGCCTTCGCGATCCCCGTTCCCGGCATGGCTGGTGCCGTGGCGCTCTTTGCCGTGGGGCTGTTCCTGCTGGCGGTTGCGGCCTATGCGCTCGGGGCGCTGCTGCGGGCGCGGCGGGCCTGAGGCGCGCTAACCGGCGCAGCCGCGGATATCGACCGCCCGCGCCGCGCCCAGCACCGTGAAGCGCAACGCGGATCGCTCCAGCATGAGCGGGCCTTCCCCGAAATACTCCATCCGGGTTTCGATGGTCAGGATGCCGCCGTGCCGCGTCGTGGTCGGGTCCATGACCCAAATCTCCTGATCCGGAACCTCGACGACGCTTTCTTCGGGTGATCCGGCGGTGGGCATCTCGATCCGCGCCGTCAGGTGAACCCCGTCCTTCTCCGGGCGCAGCGTGCAATCGACCGCGCCGACCCTCGCTTCACGCGCGGACAGGGGCCGGTCGGCCAGTGCGGCGGCAATGCGGGCATCGGGCCGGCGATCGAACGCGGCGAGCTGCCCGGAAAAACCAACCTCCACAGGCATGCAGATGTCGTGGCACACGCCCATCTGTATCTGTCCCTGCAGGTCAATATCCGTGCTCGCGCCGTTCGGGGTGACCAGAAGCGGCACGATCAGGCTGCGATCATAACCCACCGACCGCATCCCACCGGTGTGAAAGATGACCGGCGTGGGCCAGAGCGCCTGCGCCATTTTCACGCTCTCGTCGCTTTCGATCATCAGCACGGGGGGGATGCCCCCATCGCCCGGCGCGCGCCAATAGGTCTTCCACCCCTCCGCAAGGGTGATCGCCAATCCGGCCTGATGCGTGCCATCCGCCTTGCGCCAACCGGGCAGCAATTCGACGGAGACGACGCTGCGCAGCGGCTCGGCGACGGCGGGAGCAGCCAGCATGAGGGCGGAGAGCAGCAAGGCGTTCAGTCTTTTGATCATCCCCCCTGATCACTGAGCGCGCCTGCCTTGACAAGTCACATTCCGGCGACCGCTCCGTGGGCACCCTTGCGATCTTTCGCGCGTGCTCAAAGCGAAGGCTTGCGTGATCGTCCCCCTGCGAGCATCCTGACCCCATGACAGATGAGCATGACGACATGAATCTGACGGGGCATCTGCTGATTGCGATGCCGGGCATGGGCGATCCGCGGTTCGAACATGCGGTGGTGTTTCTCTGCGCCCACTCACGGGACGGCGCCATGGGGCTCATCATCAACAAGCCCGCGGATGTGCGCTTTGCCGAACTGCTCGACCAGTTGGAAATCAATGGCACCGTGGGCCGCGACCTTGGCGTTCACTTCGGCGGGCCTGTCGAAAGCGCGCGGGGCTTCGTGCTGCATTCCTCGGAGTACCGGTCCAACATCGCCACGATGGAACTGGCCGGGGGCTTCGGCATGACGGCAACGCTCGATATCCTCGAAGACATCGCACAGGGGCGCGGGCCGGACCGGTTGATCATGGCGCTCGGCTATGCCGGCTGGGGGCCGGGGCAGCTTGAAGGAGAGATCGCCCAGAATGGCTGGCTCACCTGCGCCGCCCGGAGCGATATCGTCTTTGACCTGCCCGATACGCAGAAATGGAGCGCCTCTCTCAAGCATCTAGGTGTCGAAGCGCTGGCCCTGTCGGGAACTGCTGGCCACGCCTGACCGCCCGCGACTGCCCGTGTCCCCGCCTGATCAGTCGCGCGGAGCCGCCGCGCGCCGCAGCCGGTCATTGATCGCAAGCCCAAGGCCCCGTTCGGGGATGGGCGCAACCGCGATGGGCGCGCCCCGCGCATCAAGACGGTGCAAATGACCAAACAGGTTCGCCGCAGCTTCCAGCATATCGCCGCCGGGCGACAGGTTGAGATCCGCGTCCATCGGCCCGAACCCAAGGAAAAGCTCCCCCGGTCGCGGGCCGTCCGCCTCCAGCCGCACAGGCGCTCCCGGCGCGTAGTGGGAGGCAAGCTGGCCCGGTGCGCTCGGGCCGTCGCTGGGGGAGGCGTCCGGCCCGGCCAGTGGCATGCCAAGCGCCGCCTCGATGGCTTCGGCGGGAATCCCGCCGGGACGCAGCAGGCGCGGCACATCCCATAGCCCGAGAATCGTGGATTCGACCCCCACGGTACAGGCCCCCCCGTCGAGCACCGCGTCGATCCGCCCGTCGAGCCCGGCCAGCACATGCGCGGCGGTCGTCGGGCTGATCCGCCCGGAGGGATTGGCCGAAGGGGCCGCCACGGGCCGCGCCGCCGCGGCCAGCACCTGACGCGCCACCGGATGGGCCGGCACCCGCAGCGCCACCGTCTCCAACCCCGCCGTCACCAGCGGCGACAGCCCGTGCCCCGCCCGCAGCGGCAGCACCAGAGTCAGCGCACCGGGCCAGAAGGCAGAGGCCAGCCGGTCCGCCTCATCGGTCCACTGCACATAACGCGCCGCTGCCTCCGCCCCGGTCAGGTGCACGATGAGCGGATTGAACCGGGGCCGACCCTTCGCCTCGAAGATCCGGGCCACCGCGCGATCATCCCCCGCATCCGCTGCCAGCCCATAGACCGTCTCCGTCGGCAGGGCGACAAGCCCCCCGTTGGCAAGGAGTTGCGCGGCACGCGCGATGCCCGCCGTATCGGCAACAAGCCGTTCCGTCTGATGCGAAGGGAGCAGAGACACGTGAGGCTCTCCCGTGACGTGGCGTTTCAGGTTGAAGGGGCGCGGGGTTGCGGTAGGACTTGAGGGATAGCCGGGGGCAGCACACTTGCCAAGCCCCGACACTCAAGAGGAATTCGTATGCCCTATCGCGCGACAACTGACGACTTCCGCTTCCTGTTCGACCATGTGATCGACTTCTCCCGCATCGCTGGCACGGACCGGTTCGCCGAGGCCACGCCCGATATGGTAGAGGCAATCCTGACCGAGGCGGGGCGCGTCTGCGAAGAGGTTCTCGCGCCGCTCAACCGGGCCGGGGATCTGCACCCCGCGCGGCTGGACAACGGCATCGTGCGCACCCCTCCGGGGTTTGGCGACGGGTTCCGCGCGCTGGCCGAAGGCGGCTGGGTTTCCATCGCCGCCGATCCCGCCGAAGGGGGCATGGGCCTGCCCATGGCCGTCACCACCGCCGTCAACGACATGATGAGCGCCGCCTGTCTCGCGCTGCAACTCAACGCGCTGATGAGCCAGGGCCAGATCGAAGCGCTGGAGAATCACGCCAGCGCCGAGCTCAAGGCGATCTACCTGCCCAAGCTGATCTCCGGCGAATGGACCGGCACCATGAACCTGACCGAGCCGCAGGCCGGCTCCGACGTGGGCGCGCTGCGCAGCAAGGCCGAACCCAACGGCGATGGCTCCTATGCCGTCACCGGGCAAAAGATCTACATCACTTGGGGCGACAACGACTTCTCCGAGAATATCTGTCACCTCGTCCTCGCCCGTCTGCCTGACGGCGCGCCGGGCACGAAGGGGATCAGCCTCTTCATGGTGCCCAAGTTCATCCCCGATGAGGCCGGCAATCCCGGCGCCCGCAACACTCTTCGCGTGGTCAGCCTTGAACACAAGCTGGGCCTGCATGGCTCGCCCACCGCGGTGATGGAATACGACGGCGCGACCGGCTGGCTCGTGGGGGAGCCGCATGGCGGCATGGCGGCCATGTTCACCATGATGAACAACGCCCGGCTCGGCGTCGGCGTGCAGGGGATCGGCATCGCCGAGGCCGCCTCGCAGGCCGCGCTGGCCTATGCTCAGGACCGCAAGCAGGGCCGCAGCCCGATTGAAAACGGCACCGGGGCAATCATCGACCATGCCGACGTGCGCCGGATGCTGGCCACCATGCGCGCCGAAACCTTCGCCGCCCGTGCCATCGCGCTGGCCTGCGCCGCGGCGATCGACATGGACCGCGCCACCGGCAAACCCGAATGGAAGGCCCGCGCCGCCCTGCTGACGCCCATCGCCAAGGCGTTCGGCACCGAAACCGGGATGCGCGTCGCCGAAATCGGGGTACAGGTGCATGGCGGCATGGGCTTCATCGAGGAAACCGGCGTCGCGCAATTCTCCCGCGATGTGCGCGTCACCTCGATCTATGAGGGCACCAACGGCATTCAGGCGATGGACCTCGTCGGGCGCAAGTTGATGGACGGGGGCGAAGCCGCCGCCGCTCTGCTCGATGAGATCGAAGAAGAGCTGGAGACCGCGCGCCAGACGATGCCCGACCTTGCCGAACCGGTGTGGGAGGCTTGCGAGACCCTGCGCGAGACGGTCGAATGGCTGACATCGCAGGAGTTGAACGATCGCTTCGCCGGGGCCGTGCCCTTCCTCATGGGCTTTGCCCGCGTGCTGGGGGGGTATTTCCACCTCAAATCCGCGCTGGCCGATCCTTCGGGGGCGCGTGCGCGCCTCGCCCGGTTCTATATCACGCGCCTTCTGCCCGAACATGCCGCGTATCTCGCCCAAGCCGTGACCGGGGCGGAGGATCTCTACGCGATCGCGGCCGAAGACCTCGTGGCCTGATGCCCGGCGGGCAGGGCGGCATCCGCTATCCGTGGGAGGCCTTCCCCGCCGAAGGAGAGGCCACGCAAATCGCCGAGGGCGTGCTCTGGTGCAGCCTCCCGCTGCCCTCACCGCTCAAACAGATCAATGTCTATGCGCTCGACGACGGTGATGGCTGGACCATCGTGGATACCGGGCTCAATTCCGGCCTGACCCGCGCGCTTTGGGAAACCTTGCTTGCCGGGCCGCTTGCGGGCAAGCCTGTCTCCCGCGTGCTCGTCACCCATCACCACCCCGATCACGTCGGCCTCGCCGGGTGGTTCCAGTCGCGCGGGGCGGCGCTGATCACCACGCGCACGGCATGGCTCTTTGCCCGGATGCTCACCCTCGATGAACAGGCTGTGCCCACGCCCGAATCGCTGGCCTTCTGGCGCGGGGCGGGGATGAATCCCGACATCTATGCCGAACGCGAAACCTCCCGCCCGCTCAACTTTGCCGACATGGTCGCGCCGCTGCCCCTCGGGTTTACCCGCATCGCCCAAGGCGACACCCTGACCGCCGGGGGCCGCACGTGGGACATCCACATCGGCAACGGTCACGCCCCCGAACACGCCACCCTCTGGAGCCGCGATGACGATCTGGTGCTGGCGGGCGATCAGGTCCTCCCCTCGATCAGCTCCAACCTTGGCGTCTATGCCACAGAGCCGGAGGCCGACCCTGTGGGTGATTGGCTCGAAAGCTGCGAACGGCTCAGCCAGATCGCCGAGGAGCGCCACCTCGTCCTGCCCGGCCACAAGCGCCCCTTTACCGGTCTGCCGCTGCGCCTGCGCCAACTCATCGCCAACCACCACGGCAGCCTCGCACGCCTGCTCGAGTACCTCGATGAGCCGCGCGCGGCGGGGGAGTGTTTCGCGCCGCTCTACAAGCGCCGAATCGGGCCGGGGGAATATGGCCTCGCCCTTGTGGAAGCCGTCGGCCACCTCAACCATCTTCACCGGCAGGGCGCGGCGAGCCGCGAGCGCCGCGACGACGGCGCTTGGGTCTTTCGCCGCCTCTGAGATCACCGCCGTTCCGGTCTCCCCTCCAGTTTTTCCCAAAGCCCAACGGGGCGTGGGCATATGGCACCCCCGATTGCTGCCACGGCTCGGAAAGTAGCCAAAATGGGCAATCGACCGCCGGGCGAAGCCCCTTTTCCGATGCCTCTCCATCTTGGAACCGGCCGCGCCGCTCCCCATCTCTTTATGGTTAACCCCAACTGTCGGGAGGCCCCCATGATCGAAGAGAAAACCGGCGCACACGGCGATATCCTCGAGTTGCGCATTTCTGGAACCGTCACCGAACGCGATTATACCGAGGTGCTGATTCCCGCGCTGGAGGCCCGCATCGCCGAGCACAAGCGCGTGCGCCTTCTGGTGCGGTTTGATTCCAACGTGTCCGATTTCACCCTCGGCGCCCTGTTCGAGGATTCGCGCATGGGCCTGAAGCACTGGCGGGGCTTCGACCGGGTCGCCGTGGTCGCAGAGCCGAACTGGATCACCAAGGCGATCCGCGCCTTTGCCGTGATCATGCCCTGTCCGGTGATGATCTTCCCACTCGCCGAGGAGGACGAGGCGCGCCGCTGGCTCTCGGAATCACTGGGCGCAATCCACCAGACCGATCTTGGCGACGGGGCGCTGCACCTGCAACTTCTCGGCAAGCTGGATTCGGCGGTCTATGAGGAAGAGGGGCGGGATCTGGATGCCTTCATCGCCCGCAACGGCCGGATCCGCCTGCTTCTCGATCTGCGAGAGTTCGACGGCTGGCAGGGACTGGGGGCCATTGCCGAGCATCTCAGCCTTGTGCGGGAGCATCGGCGCGCGCCAGAGCGGGTCGCCATCGTGGGGCGCAACACCTTCACGCGATTGGCCGAAGGCGTGGGGCGGCATTTTCTGGATGCCGAGGTACGGTATTTCGATGCCGCCGCGTTCGAAGAGGCCAAGGCGTGGATCAAGGGGGGCGCGGGCAAGGTATGACACCTGTATGACGCCGAGTCATACGTATGTCATACAAAAGTCATACCCGCTTTTCAGACACTTGGCGCATTTCGTCGCCCCCGCTTCGGGATGTCGTGACACGGGCGGAAATATGGATTAAACCTGCCCGAAACCGACGCCAGAAGGATTGCGACATGGCCGAACACAAGCATGGCAGCATGGATATCACCGATCAGGAAAAGACCTTTGAAGGTTTTGTGCGGGTGTCCACCTGGGTCGCCGGGATAAGCATCGGCGCCGTGGTTTTCTTGGCTATTTTCAACAGCTAACGAGATCAGGCCGGACAACGCCCCCGTGCGGATCCTCTGTCTCCTCGTCGCGCTCGCGACCCTCCTCGCCGGGTGCGGGGCGCAAGAAGTGTGGGCGCCCCAGTCCGAGCTTGACCGCGTTCGTTATGTGGATGACGGGCCTGCGGAGCTTACCCTCATCACCGTGCTCAACGCAGGCTCCGGCAATGGCGCGCACAGCGCCCTGCTCATCAACGCCTCAGAGCGCGTGATCTTCGACCCCGCCGGCACCTTCGGACACCCCGCGATCCCTGAGCGAAACGACCTGATTTACGGTGTCAGTCCGGCCATCGAACGGGCCTTTGTGGACTACCATGCGCGCATCACATATGACGTGCAAATCCAAAGACTTACCGTGTCTCGGGAAACCGCCGAGCGGGCCTTCCGACTGGCCCAGAGGGCGGGTCCCGTGCCCAAGGCGAACTGCACCCGCGCGTTGGCGAAATTGCTGCGCGAATTGCCCGGATTCGAACATGTCCGGATGAGCTTTTATCCCAACAAACTGGCCGATGATTTCGCCCAGATTCCGGGTGTGCGCAGTGTCTTCATCGAAGATGACGACCCGGATCTGAAATCCATCGAGGCGGTCGAGGCGCTCGCGGATCTGCCCGCGGTTCAGCCCAGCAGATAGAGCATCCCATACAGGGTCACTGCGCCGCAGGCGATTGATAGCAATACGTTTTTGGTCCAAAGCCCAACGCCAATCGTGACGGCCGATGCCGAGAGACGTGCCGGGTCGATCTGTCCATCCGTCGCGCCGGGCCAAAGGATCAGCGGCGCGATCAGCGCGGGCAGCACCGCCACCGCCGTATAGCGCAGGTGCCGGCTCAGCCACGCGGGCAACTCCCGCCCGCCGACAAGCCCCAAAAACGCGAAACGCAATAGAAAACTGCCAAGTCCAAGCCCGACAATGACGATCCAGAGGTCCAACCGGTCGATCATGTCTCTGCCTCCGCTTTGGCCTGTGCCGCCTTGGTTTGGGTCATCAATTCGACCTGCGCCCCTGTCATCATTCCCGCGATGGCCGCCACGAAGAGCCCGAGGTTATAGGGCAACCATGCAAAGACGAGCGCGAGGACGATTGCCACCACCGCCGCCGCCACATGGGGCAGGGACCGAAGCATCGGGGCAACGATCGCGAGGAAGGTGATTGGCACCGCGAAATCAAGCGCGAGCGCGTCGGGGACCGCATTGCCGAGAATGGCCCCGATGGCGGTGAACAGGTACCACAGCGGGCAAAGCGGGGTCACCGCCCCGATGAAATAGGCAAAGCGCCCCGCCGGGGTCATTTCCGGGTCCCGCTCGAATTTCATCAGACTGACTGCATAGGTCTGATCAACAAGGAAATACGCGGCAATCGCCCGCTTCCACAGCGGCAGTTTTCCCAGATAGGGGGTCATGGAGGCCGAATACATCGCCATACGCAAGTTCACCGCCAAGGCCGACGCGAGCGCGACGAAAGTGGGCGCATCCTCCACGAGCAGTTGAAGCGCGGTAAATTGCGACGCCCCGGCGATCACCATCACTGAAAAGGCGAGGGCTTCGAGCACGTTCAGCCCGGCTTCTGTGGCAACCACGCCAAAGAGAAGGCCAAAAGGGCCGATCACAAAGAGGAACGGCGCGCCGTCGCGCACCCCTTGCAAGTACCGGGATTTGATGGTGGACGTTGGCATCGGGGGTCTCTACGGTCTGTCTGCCCTCGGGCTTAGAGGGATTGAGGGGGGGATGCAATTGGCCACTCGGAAGAGCGATGACAGTTTCCTGATCGCACCGGACCCGTCCGCGCCGCGCCTGACGCGCACGGTGACGGGCCATGATCAGACCGGTGCCGAGATCACGACCAATGTGGTTGAAGAGCGCCCATTGACGATATTTCTGAACTCTCGGGAGATCGTCACCGCCATGACCATCGGCGATTACCCCGAGTACCTTGCGCTTGGATTTCTGCGCAACCAGGGCATGTTGCAGGCCGATGAGGAGATAACCGGGGTCGACTTCGACGAGGATCTGGAAACGGTCGTGGTCCGCACGGCGCGAGAGACGAACTACGAGGAAAAGCTCCAGAAAAAGACGCGGACGAGCGGCTGTGCCGTTGGGACGGTTTTTGGCGACATGATGGAAGGGCTTGAGGATACCAAGCTGCCGCAGACTGAGCTTCGCACAAGTTGGCTCTATGCCCTCTCGCATGAAATAAACCGTACGCCCTCGCTCTATCTCGAGGCGGGCGCGATCCATGGCACCGTGCTGTGTGAGGGTGATCGCCCGCTGGTCTATATGGAGGACGTGGGCCGCCACAACGCGGTGGACAAGATCGCCGGTTGGATGTTCTCCGAAGGGGTCTCCCCCGAAAACAAGATCCTCTACACCACCGGGCGCCTGACGTCCGAAATGGTGATCAAGACCGCGCTCATGGGTATCCCCGTTCTTGCCTCTCGCTCCGGCTTCACCGCTTGGGGGGTGGAGATCGCGCGGCAGGTCGGGTTGACCCTCATCGGGCGGCTTCGTGGTCAGAGGTTCGTCTGCCTGGCAGGAGAGGAACGACTGGTGCGCGACGCCGACATCGCGTCGGTGGGGGATGAGCCCAAGCGCGCGGGCCGCAAGGGAGACGGGTCATGAAGCAACCACTCGGAGTGATCCTCGCAGGCGGTCAGGCCACGCGTATGGGGGGAGGTGACAAGGGATTGCTGAGCCTTGATGGTCAGTCCATCCTGCGCCACGTCATCGATCGGCTGGAGCCGCAAGTGGCGGCGCTCGCGCTCAATGCCAACGGTGATCCGGCGCGGTTTACTGATCTTGATCTGCCCATCCTGCCCGATAGCGTGGCGGGCTTTCCCGGTCCGCTTGCGGGGGTTCTCGCCGGTCTCGACTGGGCCGCCGACCGGGGTGCGGACAGCATCGTGACCGCCGCAGCCGATACGCCCTTCTTTCCCGAAGACCTTGTGCCGCGCCTGCTTCTCGCCGCCGAAGGCATGGCGCATCCGCTCGCGCTCGCCACGACACCGGACCCCAGACGCGGAACCGTCCGGCATCCCACCTTCGGGATCTGGCCCGTGGCGTTGCGTGATGATCTTCGGGAGGCCTTGGCACGGGGAACCCGCAAGGTCGTGATCTGGACCGAGCAACATGGTGGCCGCGAGGCGCTCTTTGCAACAGGGGCCATTGATCCCTTCTTCAACGTCAACACCCCCGAAGATCTGGTGCAGGCCCGCGACATGGCGAAGGGCGCGGCATGAGGATTTTCGGCGTCGTCGGGTGGAAGAACGCGGGCAAGACCGGTCTGATGGAGCGGCTCGTGACCGAAATCACGGGGCGGGGTTTTTCCGTTTCCACCGTCAAACATGCGCACCACACCTTTGATGTGGACCATCCCGGCAAGGACAGCCACAGGCACCGCATCGCAGGTGCCACCGAAGTGTTGCTCGCGTCTCGTAACCGGTGGGCGCTGATGCATGAACTGCGCGATGAACAGGAGCCGACGCTTGCGGAATTGTTGACCAATCTCAGCCCCGCCGATCTGGTGCTGGTCGAAGGGTACAAGCGCGATGACCACCCCAAGGTGGAGGCGCACCGCGCGGAGACCGGCAATCCTCTCATTGCCCCCAGCGATGCAAGTATCAAGGCCATTGCCGCCGACGTGCCGCTCCAAGCTGACCGGCCCGTGTTTGACCTGAACGATACCGCAGCAGTTGCAGATTTCATCCTCGTGCAGGTGGGACTGTCCTCAGCGAATGAAGAGGCATCGAGGTCGGCTGCGCAGCAGCATCCCCAACCGCCACCCCTGCGGAATGATTGTTTTGCCTTGCCTCCCGGCGTGGATTGGACCCCGGTGGACGACGCTCTGTCGCTTCTCAAACAGCGCCTGCATCCGATCACCGGGATCGAAGCCCTGTCGCTTGCCGAGGCCGAGGGCCGGGTGTTGGCCGCGCCAGTCACGGCTCTTCGCGCCAACCCTCCCCATGCAAACAGCGCGGTCGACGGATACGGTTTCGCGGGCGGTGTGCCTGACGAGGCGCCCGTTTCCCTGCCCTTGATGGAGGGACGATCAGCGGCCGGTGTGCCTTATGAGGGGGAAGTCCCCCCAGAGCACGCCATCCGGGTTTTGACTGGCGCAAGCCTGCCCGTTGGGGTCGATACCGTCGTCCTTGATGAAGACGTGGTGGTGGGCGCGGGGCAGGTGGCGTTCCGCGGGCCGTTGAAGCGCGGGGCCAATACCCGGAAAGCGGGGGAAGACGTACAGGAAAGCGCGACGTTGTTGCCGGCTGGCCGGCGTTTGACCCCGGCTGATCTGGCTTATCTGGCCTCCGGCGGTGTAGCCGAGGTACCGGCCTTCAGGCGGTTGCGCGTTGCAGTAATCTCCACCGGCGATGAATTGGTCGAGGCAGGCAGCCCCGCAGCATCGGGCCAGATTTTCGACGCAAACCGACCGATGCTTTTGGCGATGGTCCGACGCTTCGGGTTTGAGGCGCTGGATCTTGGCCGGATGCCGGATGACCGCGCAGCCATAGCCGCGGCGTTCGACCGTGGCGCGGCCGGGGCGGATGTAATCCTGACCTCCGGAGGGGCATCGGCGGGCGACGAAGATCACGTCTCCGCCCTGTTGCGTGAACGAGGGGCCATGCAGGAATGGCGCATCGCCCTCAAACCGGGCCGTCCTTTGGCGCTTGGCATGTGGCACGAAACACCGGTCTTCGGACTGCCGGGCAATCCGGTTGCTGCGCTTGTCTGTACCCTCGTCTTCGCCCGGCCTGCGATGGAGCGGCTTGCCGGTGGCAATTGGCTTGATCCCGTGGGGTTTGATGTGCCCGCGGCGTTTGAAAAGCGCAAGAAACCCGGTCGGCGTGAGTATCTTCGGGCTCGCATCCGCGACGGACGCGCCGAGGTTTTTCCCAGCGAAGGCTCTGGCCGGATCAGCAGCCTGAGTTGGGCCGAGGGTTTGGTGGAGATCGCCGATGGCGCCCGTCATATCAATCCCGGTGATCCCGTTCGGTTTCTTCCCTACGGGAGTTTTGGCCTCTAGTGAAAGGTGCCTGCCACGCGCCCCAGCAGCATGAAGGCTCTTGCCGTCCGAGTATCCGCAAGGGCCGTCAATTCAGCTTCGCTGGCCTGCGGCTCAAAAGCGACGAGGCTTCGGTCGAATCGGCGCAGGAAGTGATGTACCGCGTCGCGGAAGATCGTATCCTGACGCATCCGCTGCGCGGTCTTGTCCATCGCGGCTTGGGCATCGATCGTCCCGAGTGGATCAATCTTGGGGCCCCGTTCGCCCCGCGCAAACCGTCGCCAGAGGTTGGCATCGGGTCGGGACGGCGCAAAATCGTCCATATAAATCCCATCCTGACTGAGCAGGGTCAGCACATCCTGCGCGGCTTGGATCAACAGCGCTGCCTGACGGTCGCGCAGCGCCCGGCGCAATGCGGCAAAACCGATCTTGTCCTGCGCGGTTTCGGGAAAATTGAGCGCTCGGATGTAATCCTGCACGGTGAGCGGATCGTTGGGCTTCGGCTGAACCAGCGGCAGGCTGCTTTGGGCCTCCGGTGATTGCGGTTGCGTCTGTGGCGCGGGTTCCCGTGCACGGGCCGGTTCTGGCTGGGCATCAAGCGGCCCGTCCGCCGGGGAATGGTCGCGCGTGGCGGTCACCATAGCAAGCAATGCCTCAGTCCGCCGCTGCGCTTGCGCCATCTCATTGAGTTTGTCCGTGAGTGCGGAGTTGCCCTGCGCGCTATGTGTCTGGCCTTGCGCGATCTGCGCGCGCCGCAGCAGATCGACAGATGCCTGAAGTCGCGCAAGGTCCTCCCGGACCATCATAGCTGAGCGCAACGATGCCGCAGCAACCCAAGCCATGGCCACCGGAAGGATCAGCACCAGCAACCCCAGAAGCCCCGACGTGGCCGTCTCGGCCAGCAACAGGTAAGCCCCCGCTCCGGCAAGCCAGAGCAGGCTGAAGACAAGCGCACCAAGATCCGCCAGCGTCAGATTGCGCGACGAGGCCGTTTTCGTGCCCATGGGCGAGCTTTCGACAACTTGTGGCTCCGGGTCCCTGGCCATGCGGCCCCCTTTCCGGGAAATCTCAGATATACTCGATCTTGACGACTTCGTAGGCCTTCTCGCCGCCGGGCGTCCGAACCTCGACGCTGTCGCCTTCATCCTTGCCGATCAAGGCGCGCGCGATGGGCGACCTGATGTTCAGAAGGCCCGCGTTGATGTCGGCCTCGTATTCGCCCACGATCTGCCACCGTTTTTCTTCTTCGGTGTCCTCGTCGATCACTGTGACCGTGGCCCCGAATTTGATCGTCCCGGACAATTGCTTGGGGTCGATGACATCGGCCAGCGAGATGACGCTTTCCAGTTCCTTGATCCGGCCCTCAATGAAGGACTGTTTCTCTCGTGCGGAATGGTATTCGGCATTTTCGCTGAGATCGCCATGTTCGCGTGCTTCGGAGATCGCGCGAATGATCGCAGGCCGCTCAACGGATTTGAGCTGCTTCAATTCTCCTTCGAGCGCGGTATGGCCCGCGCGGGTCATCGGTATTTTTTCCATGAGCCATTCCGTAGTGCGTATGCGGGGCCCAATGAGGCATGCCCGCGCTTGTTTGAGCGGATACCTGACCCAAAGCGGCAGGCGAATGCAAGGGGGCACTGCGGGATTTGGCACGTGGCCGCCGGTCCACGACGCCGTGTCACAATTGACCTTGGCGGCAACTGCGCGCTACGCATCGGGAAACCTGACATTTTGCAGGTGCAGCAAGGAGGGCTGACATGGCCGAGATCGAGCGAGAGGCGATGGACTATGACGTGGTGATCGTTGGGGCGGGGCCTGCGGGTCTTTCTGCCGCGATCCGTCTTAAACAGCTCGACGCGGACCTTGAGGTCGTGGTGCTGGAGAAGGGCTCCGAAGTGGGTGCGCATATCCTCTCCGGCGCGGTGCTTGATCCGTGCGGCCTCAACGCGCTCATCCCGGACTGGAAGGACAAGGGCGCGCCTCTGAACGTGCCCGTGAAGGAAGACAACTTCTATCTTCTGGGCGAGGCAGGCGGTGTGCGGGTGCCCAACTGGCCAATGCCGCCCCTGATGAACAACCACGGCAATTACATCGTCTCCATGGGCAACGTCTGTCGCTGGATGGCCGAACAGGCCGAAGCGCTTGGCGTTGAGGTGTTCCCCGGCATGTCCTGCTCCGAAGTGATCTATGGCGACGACGGCGCGGTGTGCGGCGTTGTCGCGGGCGAGTTTGGCCTGAACCCGGATGGAACGCCCGGACCGGCCTATGAGCCGGGGATGGAGTTGCGCGGCAAGTATGTCTTCCTCGGGGAAGGTGTGCGGGGCAGCTTGACGAAAGAGGTGATGGCGAAATTCGATCTCTCGTCTGGGCACGAGCCGCAGAAATTCGGGCTCGGGATGAAGGAGATCTGGGAAATCGACCCGGAGAAGCACCGCGAGGGCACCGTTACCCACACGATGGGCTGGCCGCTGGGCAAGAACGCAGGTGGCGGTTCCTTCATCTATCACCTGGAAAACAATCAGATCTATATCGGTCTGGTGGTGCATCTGAATTACGTCAATCCGCATCTCTACCCCTACATGGAATTCCAGCGCTTCAAGCATCACCCGATGGTGGCCAAGCTGCTGGAAGGGGGCAAACGCGTGGCCTATGGAGCCCGGGCAATCAGCGAGGGCGGTTATCAGTCCATGCCGAAGATGGTCGCGCCGGGAGTCGCGCTTCTTGGATGTGGGGTGGGGATGGTCAACGTGCCGCGCATCAAGGGCAACCACAACGCGATGCTTTCAGGAATGGCGGCGGCCGAAGCTGCGGTGGAGGCAATCCGGGCAGGGCGTTCGCGCGATGAGTTGACCGCGTATGAGACAGAGGTGCGCGACGGTGCAATCGGCACCGACCTTAAGAAGGTCCGCAACGTAAAGCCGATGTGGTCAAAGTGGGGGCTCACGGCCTCCCTTATGGCGGGCGGGCTCGATATGTGGACCAACACGCTGGGGTTTTCGCTCTTCGGCACCGTCAAGCATGGGAAAACCGATGCCGAAGCGACGGGGAAGGCGGCGGATCATCCTGTCATCGAATACCCCCGGCCCGACGGCAAGCTCAGCTTTGATCGGTTGACCAACGTCTCCTTCTCGATGACCAACCATGAAGAGAGCCAGCCTTGTCACCTGCGGCTCAAGGATCCGTCGATCCCGATTGCGGTCAACTTGCCGGAATATGCGGAGCCAGCACAGCGCTATTGCCCTGCCGGGGTTTATGAGGTGGTGGAGAAGGACGGCGCGCCGCAGTTCGTGATCAATTTCCAGAACTGCGTGCACTGCAAGACCTGCGACATCAAGGACCCCAGCCAGAACATCGACTGGCAGACGCCGCAGGGGGGCGATGGCCCGAATTACCCCAACATGTAAGGGGCTATTCGACCGTCACTGATTTGGCGAGGTTGCGCGGCTGATCCACATCCGTGCCCTTCGCCACGGCGGTGTGATAGGCCAGAAGCTGCGCGGGGATGGCATAGAGGATTGGTGCCAGTATGGGATCGACATCCGGCATGATCGCATGGCGCCAGACGCCCTCCTGACCTGCGGCCCAGCCCTTGCGATCGGTCACGAAAACCACCTTGCCACCGCGCGCCATGACTTCCTGCATGTTGGAGACGGACTTGTCGAACAGCGCATCGTGCGGAGCAAAGACGACCACGGGCATATGGGTATCTATGAGTGCGATGGGCCCGTGCTTGAGTTCCCCCGACGCATAGGCCTCGGCGTGGATATAGCTTATTTCCTTGAGCTTCAGCGCGCCTTCGAGGGCGAGTGGATACATCAGCCCGCGACCAAGGAAGAGGATATCCTGCGCTTCGGCCAGATCCTGGGCAATATCCTCGAGCGTGGATGAGACATCGAGGGCGCGGTTGAGCGTGTTGGGCAGGGCGCGCAACCCGTCGAGCAGCTCGACCTTCCGAGCCTCGTCCAGCCGCCCTCGATCGCTTGCCGCGCGCAGAGCGAGCAGCAGGAGCACGGTGAGTTGGCAGGTGAAGGCCTTGGTGGAGGCGACGCCGATCTCCGTGCCGGCAAGGGTCGGAAGACACAGGTCGCTTTCCCGCGCGATGGAACTTTCCGGGACGTTCACCACCGAGGCGATCCGCGCCGCGCGACCCTTGCAATACCGAAGGGCGGCAAGCGTGTCTGCTGTTTCACCCGACTGGCTGACGAAGAGGGCAAGCGTGCCGGCCGGGATCGGCGGCTCTCGATAGCGGAATTCAGAGGCCACATCGACGTCGACGGGGATCCCCGCGAGGCGCTCAAACCAGTACTTCGCCGTGAGGCAGGCGAAATAAGCGGTGCCGCATGCCACAAGGCTCAGCCGGGATATGGTGTTGAAATCGAGGCTGTCGTCAGGGAGCGTGATGGCGTTGTCTTCGGCCCCCAGATACCTCTGGACCGTCTGCGCGATCACCGTGGGTTGTTCGGCGATCTCCTTGGCCATGAAGTGCTTGTGCCCGGCCTTGTCGACACGGGCGGCATCCATCTGTATTTCTCGCATTTCCCGCTCGACCGGCGCGCCGGAGGCATCAAGGATGCGCACACCCGCACGGGTCACTTCGGCGCGGTCCCCTTCCTCGAGATAAGTCACGCGGTTGGTCATGGGGGCGAGCGCGATCGCATCGGAGCCGACGTACATCTCGCCATCTCCGTGGCCGATTGCGAGCGGGCTGCCCTGACGGGCGGCGATGATCAGATCATCATGCCCATCGAAGAGAAACGCCAGCGCAAAGGCCCCCTCCAGCCGCGCAAGGGTTCGTGCGGCGGCATCCCGGGGCGTATCGCCCGCCGCGAGATATTGCTGGCACAGAAGGGCAATGGTTTCCGTATCGGTTTGGCTCTCCGTCGTCGCGCCCGCTGCGGCGAGTTCTTCGCGCAATGCGCGAAAGTTTTCGATGATCCCGTTATGGACGACAGCCACGGACCCGGCCCGGTGCGGATGCGCATTGACCACACTGGGCGCGCCATGGGTGGCCCAGCGGGTATGGCCGATGCCAGATTTTCCGGCAAGCGGTTCATGCACCAGCAAGTCGGAGAGGTTGACCAGCTTCCCCACTGCGCGGCGCCGGTCCAGATGACCGTCATTCAGCGTGGCGATCCCGGCGCTATCATACCCGCGATATTCCAGTCGTCGGAGCGCCTCAACGAGTATGGGCGCGACCTCGTGCTTGCCCAGTATGCCGACGATTCCGCACATCAGTGAGTTCCCTTCGCTTTTTTCGCGCGCAGCATCTGCATGAGACGGCGCCCGTATCCCGGCTTGGTCTCCTGCTTGGCGCGGGCAATGGCGAGGGCGTGATCCTCGACATCCGATGTGATCACCGATCCCGATGCCGTGAGGACACCGTCGCCGATGCGCACAGGGGCCACAAGCATGGTGTTTGACCCGATGAAGGCATCCGCCCCGATTTCCGTGTGGTGTTTGAAGACCCCGTCATAATTGCAGGTGATCGTGCCCGCCCCGATATTCGTCCGCGCGCCCACATGTGCATCACCCACATAGGACAGATGGTTGATTTTGGCGCCCTCATCGATCTGGGCGTTCTTGATCTCCACGAAGTTGCCGATGTGGGTATTCTCCGCCAGTTCCGCGCCGGGACGCAGGCGGGCGTAGGGGCCGACGACGGCACCACGGGAAACGTGACAGCCCTCGAGATGAGAAAAGGCGCGGATTTTCGCGCCGCTTTCCACCGTGACGCCCGGGCCAAAGACCACGTTGGGCTCAATCGCGGCATCGCGCCCGACCACCGTGTCGAAGGCAAAGAAGACGGTTTCGGGTGCGGTGAGCGTCACGCCCAGATCAAGCATTTCGGCGCGTGCCTGCGCCTGAAAGGCGGCCTCGGCCGCAGCGAGTTGTTCGCGGGTGTTCACGCCGAGTGTCTCGGCCTCATCGCAGGTCACGGCGGTCGCCGAAAGGCCCCGTTCGCGCGCGATCTCGACGATGTCGGTGAGGTAGTATTCCCCTGCGGCGTTCGAATTTCCCACGGCATCCAGCAGGGCAAAAAGCGTCTCGGCCTTCGCGGCGACGACCCCGGAATTGCACAGGGTGATCGCGCGCTCCGCGTCGCTGGCATCCTTGTATTCCACGATCCGGGTCAGGGTTTCCCCCTCCAGCACCAGCCGACCGTAGCGGGCCGGGTCTGCGGCTTCGAACCCGAGCACGACGACATCGTGGCTGGCGCGTGCTGACTGCATCGCTTCAAGGGTTTCGGCCCGGATGAAGGGCGTGTCACCGTACAGCACCACGGCATCCCCGTCGAAACCGGCAAGCTCCGCGCGTGCTTGCAGCACGGCATGCCCGGTGCCGAGTTGTTCTTCCTGAAGCACGACGGCGGCGGTCTCGTCCCAGTCGCGGGCCGCTTTGGCGACGTCGTCCGCCCCATGGCCTGCCACGATGACCGTAACTTCGGGGTCAAGCGCCGCGCCGGCGCGCATGGCATGCACCAGCAGGGGCGCGTGAGCGACCTCATGCAATACTTTCGGCCGGTCGGAGTTCATCCGCGTGCCTTGGCCTGCGGCCAGAAGGATCAGCGCCGTTGCCATCGCATGCCTCTTTGCTTGTCTGCTCTGGCGCGGGTAATACCCGATGGCGGGGTGCACGCAAGGGAGCGGCCCATCAAACAAGTTTGCGATATGTGACAGGAGCGACGATGGGCACTGTGATTTTCGATCTGGACGGGACCTTGGCCGACACAAGCGGGGATCTGATCGCGGCCGCCAATTCCTGCTTTCAGCAGATGGGGCATGGCGAAGTGCTCTGCATGCAGAGGGACCGCTCCGTCGCCTTTCGCGGTGGCCGCGCCATGCTGACTGAGGGGCTGACCCGTCTGGGGCAGTACGATGCGCAGATGGTGGAGCGATACTATCCCGAACTGCTCGCGGCCTATGGCGCGGCGATTGATGTGCATACGCGGCTCTATCCGGGCGCGATCGAGGCCGTGGAGGCGCTTTCGGCGCTTGGCTATCGCGTCGGGATCTGTACCAACAAACCCGAAGGATTGGCGGAGACCTTGCTGGATCGCTTGGGGGTGCGGGGACAATTCGCCGCGCTTATCGGAGCCGATACCCTTCCGGTGCGAAAACCCGATGCAGCCCCATTTGTAGAAGCCGTGCGGCGCGCTGGTGGAGAGGGCGGCAAGGCCTGCCTCATTGGCGACACCACCACAGATCGTGAGACAGCACGCGCCGCGGGGATCCCTTGCATTCTCGTCACCTTCGGCCCCGAAGGGCGGAAGGTGACGGATCTGGAGCCAGAAGCGCTGCTGGATGATTTTGCTGACCTGCCGGATCTCGTCAGCGAACTCATCCCCCTGGAGCGATAGGCCCGCGCGCGTCTACTCAGCGGCTTTGAGCATGAACCCTTTTTCGATCATGTCGGCGGGTGCAACGGGGTATTCCCCGGAGAAACACGCATCGCAGTATTGCGGTGCATCGGGATTGCGTCCCGATACCTCGCCCGCGGCCCGATAGAGCCCATCAAGCGTCACGAAGCGAAGCGAATCCACGCCGAGGTGAACGCGCATTTCCTCTTCGGACATCGTGGCGGCAAGCAGCTTGTCGCGTTCGGGCGTATCCACCCCATAGAAACAGGGCCATGAAGTCGGCGGGGAGGCAATGCGGAAGTGCACCTCCTTCGCGCCGGCATCAAGAATCATCTCCTTGATCTTGCGCGATGTGGTGCCTCGGACCACGCTGTCGTCCACGAGCACCACGCGCTTGCCTTCGATCAGTGCCCGGTTGACGTTGAGCTTGAGCCGCACGCCCATATTTCGGATCTGTTCGGTCGGCTCGATGAAGGTCCGGCCCATGTACTGGTTCCGGATGATGCCCATGCCATAGGGAATGCCGCTTTCGTGGGCGAAGCCTATGGCGGCGGGCGTGCCGCTGTCGGGGACGGGGCAGACGAGGTCAGCCTCCACCGGGGCCTCCCGAGCGAGTTCCACGCCGATCTGCCGGCGGGTCTCATAGACGGAACGCCCGCCGATGATGCTGTCGGGCCGGGAGAAATAGACATGCTCAAAGATACAGAAGCGCGACTTTTGCGGGCGGAAGGGGAAATGGCTTTCGACCCCACCTTCGGCCGTAATAACGACCATCTCGCCGGGTTCGACCTCGCGCGTGAACTCAGCGCCGATAATATCGAGGGCACAAGTCTCCGAGGAGAGCGCCCAGCCATCGCCAACACGGCCAAGGACCAGCGGACGAACTCCCAAGGGATCACGGACACCGATCAATTTGGTGCGCGTCATGGCGACGACGGAAAAGGCCCCCTCGACCCGGCGCAGCGCATCTTCCATCCGCTCGGGGATATTGCGCTGTAGCGAACGGGCCATCAGGTGGATGATGCACTCGCTGTCGGACGAAGACTGGAAGATCGAACCGCGTTCGATCAACTCCCGGCGCAGGGCATCGGCATTGGTGATGTTGCCGTTGTGGGCGATGGCAGCACCGCCCATGGAAAATTCACCAAAGAAGGGTTGGACATCACGGATCGCCGTCTGTCCCTTGGCGCCCGAGGTGGAATACCGCACATGGCCGATCGAGATCGGGCCCGGTAGGGTTTCCATCAAGGATTGCTTGGTAAAGTTGTCCCGCACATAGCCGAAGCGGCGTGCGGAATTGAAACCGAGTTCATGGTCGTGGGAGACGATCCCGCCAGCTTCCTGCCCTCGGTGTTGTAGTGCGTGCAAGCCGAGAGCCACGAAGTTCGCGGCATCGGTGACACCCACCACACCAAAGACGCCGCATTCCTCATGCAGCTTGTCCCCGTCGAACGGATGGGCGGGCATCCGAGGCGTTTCGGTCATTGTGATTCCCGAGTCATGCTGTGATTTGCTCCTCACATAGTGGAGGGCGCGGCCCCTGTCACGGAACTTACATAACCCGATGCCCCCCACAGGCGGATTTGCCGCGGTAACGAGCAGCTTCCGGCTTTGGAAACCATGTGCCGGGCGGCTGCATTGTTTTCGTCTCGCGTGCAGGCTAGCTTATCAGAAGTTGATTGTTCGCAACAGGAGTTGCTCCGTGCCGATCCGAAAACTTTCCCTTCTTGCCCTGGTCACCGCCGGGGCGCTGTCTGGTATGACTGCGACGGCGCAACCTATCGGCCTTGCCGGTGCCTATCTCGCGGCGCGATCCGCCGAGGTGCAGGGCGATTACGCCGATGCCGCGCGGTATTTCGGACAGGCCATGCAGCGCGATCCCGGCAATCCTTCGCTGATGCAAGGGGCGCTCATCGCGTCCATGTCATTGGGTCACGTCGAACGCGCCGTGGAAATTGCCCGCAAGATGGAGGGCGCAGGGATCGGCACGCAAATCGCCCAGTTGGCCGAGGTGGTGGGACATGCCGCTGAAGAAAACTGGGAGCAGCTGGCGGAAGAGCGCGCGGAAGGTGAGGGCGTCGGCCCCCTCGTTGACGGGCTGGTATCCGCGTGGGCCCATCTGGGGGCGGGCGATGTCTCTGAGGCACTGGCCTCTTTCGACGCGGTAGCCGACCGTTCAGGGATGCGGGCGTTTGGACTTTATCACAAGGCACTGGCGCTGGCCTCCGTCGGGGATTTCGAAGGCGCGGACGAGTTATTTTCCGGCCCCGAAGAGGCCGCGCTCAAATCCACACGCCGCGCCGTGATCGCCCATATCGAGATTCTAAGCCAGCTTGAACGGAACGATCAGGCGCTGTCGCTCTTGCGTGAAAGCTTTGATGCCGATCTCGATATCGCCCTGCAAACCATGTCGGAGAAGCTGGAATCGGGGGAGACGCTTCCATTCACGGTGGCGACTTCGCCGCGCGACGGGGTGGCGGAGGTTTTCTATTCCGTAGCGCTCGTGCTGCAACGCGATGCCAACGAGGCCTATACGCTTCTCTATACGCGCGCCGCCGAATACCTGCGGCCTGAGCATACGGATGCGATTCTCCTCTCTGCTGCGCTGCTTGATGAGATGGGTAATCTGGATCTGGCGGTACAGGCCTATAAGAAAGTGCCTGCCGATCACCCGGCGCATTTCGCGGCTGAACTTGGGCGGGCGGATGCGCTGCGCCGCGATGAACGCATCGAAGCGGCTGTGGAAGTGCTGGACCGTCTTGCGCGGGTGCGGCCAGATATGGCGGACGTGCAGGTGAGCCTCGGCGACATTCTGCGCCAGACGGAAGACTATGCCGGAGCGGCAGAAGCCTATACCCGCGGCCTTGATGAGATCGACGCGCAAAGCCCACGCCGGTGGTTCGTGCTCTATGCGCGGGGCATCGCCTATGAGCGTCTCGACAGGTGGGAAGAGGCAGAGGCCGACTTCCGTGAGGCGCTGGAACTCAACCCCGAACATCCGCAGGTGCTGAACTACCTCGGCTATTCCCTTGTGGAAAAGCAGTTGAAGCTCGACGAAGCGTTGAACATGATCGAGACCGCCGTCTCCAAGCGGCCCGAGAACGGTTACATCGTCGATAGCCTCGGCTGGGTGCTCTATAAGCTTGGACGCTTCGATGAGGCCGTAGAGCATATGGAGCGGGCGGCGGAACTCACCCCTGTCGATCCGATCGTGAATGATCACCTTGGCGACGTGTACTGGGCGGTTGGCCGCAAACTCGAAGCGCGGTTCCAATGGCTGCGGGCGCTGTCCTTCGATCCTGAGGAAGAAGAAGCCGCGCGTATTCGTAAAAAGCTGGATGTCGGGCTGGATCAGGTGCTGGCCGACGAAGGCTCGCCGCCGCTGGTCGACATGGCAAATGGCGCCGATTGACGCATTCGCCCCGGCCAAGATCAACCTGACCCTGCACGTTACGGGACGACGGCAAGACGGGTATCATCTGCTGGATTCGCTCGTGGCTTTTGCCGACGTGGGCGACCGGGTCCGCGTCGAACCTGCTCTCGAGCTTTCATTGGAGGTTGGCGGGCCACGCGCGCTAGGGGTTCCAACCGGCCCTGACAACCTTGTTCTGAAGGCGGCGGCGTTGTTCGGCGTGGATGAGGGCGCGCGTATCACCTTGGAAAAGCACCTCCCGGCGGCTGCGGGCATCGGTGGCGGGTCCGCCGACGCCGCAGCCACGCTGCGCGCTCTGTCGAAGCTCTGGGGGCGGACGATACCATCTGATTGCGCGCGCCTCGGAGCGGACATTCCAGTTTGCCTTCCTTCGCGCACTGCCCGGATGCAGGGGATCGGGGAGACGGTCACGCCTCTGCCGCTTCCTCCGTTGGATGCGGTGCTGGTGAACCCCGGTGTTTCGGTGCCTACGGGGCCGGTCTTTGCCGCGCTTGAGGGGCAGTTCGGCGCGCCTATGCAAGGCGTGCTACCCCAGTTTGACGGGGCCGGTGCGCTGCTGGATTGGCTCGGTGATCAACGCAACGATCTCGAAACCCCGGCCCGGCAGATCGCCCCCGCCATCGGAGACACGCTGGCGGCGCTTGCCGCCACGCGCCACTGCGCGCTCGCCCGGATGTCGGGATCGGGGGCCACTTGTTTCGGTCTTTTTCCCTCACCAGCTTCGGCAAGGGCGGCCGCACAGCAACTCTCCCAAGCGCATCCAGGCTGGTGGGTTCAGGCCACTCGGATCGGGGGCGACTGAAAATTGCTTAACGCTAGGTCTGCGCGGAACTTTGCACAAGCAATCAGGCCCTTGCGCAAAAGCCATGCAGCCAAGGTCTCGATGATATGCACAGGTCGGGATAGCGGTGCCACAATCTGGCATGCTACCGAAAGAGCAGGGGAGCGAGGGTTCTGAGGGCGGACTTGCAAAATCACGCCAAATCTGCGGGACTCGCTTCAAGGCCGGTTCGCCTTAAGCTGAACCATGAACAAAAGCCGGGCCCGCCGGCGAGATAAGGGAAGAGGATCTCATGACAGATACGCCAGAGGACATCGATCCGATCGAAAGCCAGGAATGGCAGGATGCGATCGAGGATGTCATTCAGCGCGACGGGGCGAA
This sequence comes from Poseidonocella pacifica, assembly GCF_900111875.1. Classification (GTDB taxonomy): domain Bacteria; phylum Pseudomonadota; class Alphaproteobacteria; order Rhodobacterales; family Rhodobacteraceae; genus Poseidonocella; species Poseidonocella pacifica. Next base: position 466,411 of record NZ_FOJU01000003.1, on the reverse strand, counting down.
CCGCGCGCATTTCCTCCTCGACAAGGCCGTGCAACAGGCCCGCGCGAACGGAGCGACACTGCCCTTTTCGGCGACCACTCCCTACCTCAACACCATCCCACCGGATGACGAATTCGATTTCCCCGGCGACTATGAAATGGAAGGGCGAATCCGCGCCATCACGCGCTGGAACGCCATGGCGACCGTGGTGCGGCGCAACAAGGAAAGCAGTGAATATGGCGGGCACATCGCGTCCTTCGCATCCTCTGCCGCGCTCTATGATGTTGGCCTGAACCATTTCTGGCGCTCAAAATCGGCAATCCACGGTGGCGATCTTGTATTTTTTCAGGGCCATGTCGTGCCCGGCATCTATGCCCGTTCCTTCATGGAGGGCCGCATCAGCCAAGAGACGCTGGAAAAGTTCCGCTCCGAAGTTGATGGTGGGGGGCTCTCGTCCTATCCCCATCCATGGCTGATGCCCGACTACTGGCAGTTTCCGACGGTTTCCATGGGGCTGGGCCCGCTCATGGCGATCTATCAGGCGCGCTTCATGAAGTACCTGCACAACCGCGGGCTCATCGATGCGGCCGATCGCAAAGTCTGGGTCTTCCTTGGCGATGGTGAGATGGACGAGCCGGAAAGCCTCGGTGCGATTTCCCTCGCGGCGCGTGAAAAGCTCGACAATCTGATTTTCGTGATCAACTGCAACCTGCAGCGTCTCGACGGTCCGGTTCGCGGCAATGGCAAGATCGTGCAGGAACTGGAGGGCGAGTTCCGCGGCGCAGGCTGGGATGTGATCAAGCTTCTCTGGGGCCGTGGCTGGGACGACCTGCTGGAAAAAGACACCTCCGGCATGCTGCGCAAACTCATGGATGAAACAGTCGACGGCGACTATCAGACCTATAAATCCAAGGATGGTGGTTTCATCCGTGAGCATTTCTTTGGGCGCTATCCCGAGACGGCTGCGCTTGTCGAAGATTGGTCCGACGAGGAAATCTGGAACCTGCGCCGCGGGGGGCATGATACACGCAAGGTCTATACCGCCTTCAAGCGCGCCTCGGAATCGAAGGGGCAACCGACCTGCCTGCTCGTCAAGACGGTGAAGGGCTACGGCATGGGCACCGCTGGCGAGGGCCAGAATACGACTCACCAGCAGAAAAAAATGCACGAGGATCAACTGCGTGCCATGCGCGACCGGTTCCAGATCCCCGTTTCGGACGAAGACCTGCCCAAAGCGCCGTTCGTCACGCTCAACAATGCACAAAAGGCGTATCTTGCCGAACGTCGCAAGGAGTTGGGGGGCGAATTCCCCAAGCGGCATTGGCGCGATGCGCCCAAGCTTGAGATCCCCGCGCTCGAAAAGTTCAAGGGGCAACTGGAAAGCACCGGGGATCGCGAGATTTCCACCACCATGGCTTTTGTCCGTATCCTGACGACGCTGCTGCGCGACAAGGCAGTCGGCAAACACGTCGTACCGATCGTTCCGGACGAAAGCCGGACCTTTGGTATGGAGGGGCTTTTCCGCTCCGTCGGCATCTACAATCCCCTTGGGCAGAAATACACGCCCGAGGACAAGGATCAGATGATGTACTACAAGGAGTCGGAAAGCGGCCAAGTGCTTCAGGAAGGCATCAACGAAGCCGGGGCCATGGCCGACTGGATCGCCGCAGCGACATCCTACTCGACGCACGGCGTGCCGATGATCCCGTTCTTCATCTATTACTCGATGTTTGGCTTCCAGCGGATCGGCGATCTGGCATGGGCCGCAGGCGACAGCCGCGCACGGGGCTTCATGCTTGGCGGGACCGCCGGGCGCACTACGCTGAACGGCGAAGGTCTACAGCATGAGGACGGCCATTCGCATATCCTCGCGAGCACGATCCCCAACTGTATCAGCTACGATCCGACCTTCTCCTATGAGGTCGCCGTGATCGTGCAGCACGGCCTCAAGCGGATGTATCAGGATCAGGAAGATGTGTATTTCTACCTGACCCTGATGAACGAGAACTATCAGCATCCAGAGATGCCGATGGGTGCCGAAGAAGGGATCATCCGCGGGCTCTACCGGATGCGGAAAACCTCCCGCCCGGGCAAGAAGCACGTGAACCTGATGGGGTCGGGAACGATCCTCGTACAGGCGATCAAGGCAGCCGAAATGCTGAAGGAAGACTTCGGCGTGACGGCGGACATCTGGTCGGCCACATCCTTCAACGAACTTGCCCGCGACTGTCAGGATACCGCGCGCTGGAACCGCCTTAATCCTTTGGCGGAACCGCGCACCTCTTATCTGTATCAGACGTTGCAAGGGGCCAAGGGGCCGTTCATCGCGGCGACCGACTACATGAAGAACTTCGCCGAACAGGTACGTTCCTGCGTGCCGGGGCGCTACACGGTGCTTGGCACCGACGGCTATGGCCGCTCCGACAGCCGCGTGAACCTGCGCCGGTTCTTTGAGGTGGACGCCAACCATATCGCCGCGGCGGCGATGGTGGACCTTCACCGCGAGGGGGCCGTATCCGACAAGGATCTCAAGGCGGCGCTCGTGAAATACGACATCGATGGCGACAAGCCCAATCCGCGTCTCGTGTAAGCGGACCAGAGGAGACAGAGAGACATGGCAACCGAAGTAAAAGTGCCCGATATCGGCGATTTCAACGATGTCCCCGTAGTTAGCATTCTGGTCAGCGTTGGGGATACCATCGCTGAGGAAGATCCGCTGATCGAGCTCGAGAGCGACAAGGCGACGATGGAAGTGCCCTCCGCCGCCTCCGGCAAAATCACCGAAATACTGGTGAGCGAAGGCGACAAGGTATCCCAAGGCAGCGTCATCATGATGATCGAAGCCGCCGAAGGGTCGTCCGAGAAAAAGGAGGAGGCCCCGGCCAAAGACGCGCCGAAGGCTGACGCTCCCAAGCAGGAAGCCCCCAAGGAAGCCGCCCCCGCGCCGGTGACGGATGCCGGTTTTGGCCGGGTCCATGCCTCACCTTCGGTGCGTGCCTTCGCGCGGCAGGTCGAGGTGGATCTCAACCTGATCAACGGGTCGGGCCGCAAGGGGCGTATCCTGCGAGAAGACGTGATGAAGTCGCTCAAATCGCAGGCCCCTGCTGGCGGTACGGCGGCACCACAAGGCGGCACGGGCATCCCGCCCATTCCCGCCGTCGACTTCTCCAAGTTCGGGGCGGTCGAGGATGTGGCGATGAGCCGGATCAAGAAGATCTCTGGCCCCGCCCTGCATCGTTCGTGGCTCAACATTCCGCATGTGACCCACAACGAAGAGGCCGACATCACCGAACTCGACAAGTACCGCAAGGAACTTGATACGATGGCCAAGGAGGAGGGTTACCGCGTCACGCTGTTGTCCTTCATCGTCAAGGCCAGCGTCTCGGCGCTCAAACAGCACTGGGAGGTCAATTCGTCGATCCATCCCGACGGCGACAAGCTCATCAAGAAGAGCTATTACAACATCGGCTTCGCCGCCGACACGCCGAACGGCCTCGTGGTGCCGGTTATCAAGGATGCCGACCGCAAGGGGATCGTCGAGATTTCCAAGGAACTGGGCGATCTCTCCAAGGCTGCCCGCGACGGGGCGCTCAAATCCGCTGACATGCAGGGTGCGAGCTTCACCATCTCCTCGCTCGGCGGGATAGGGGGCACCTCCTTTACGCCCATCGTGAACGCGCCGGAGGTGGCGATCCTGGGCCTTACGCGCTCCAAGATGGCGCCGGTCTGGAATGGGGAGGAGTTCGTGCCGCGCAACATGCTGCCGATGTCGCTGTCCTATGACCACCGCGCGATCGACGGCGCGCTTGCGGCCCGCTTCTGTGCCACGCTGAAACACCTGCTCGGCGATGTTCGCCGGCTGATGCTGTAAGGGAGCCAGACAAAAATGGATATCAAGGTTCCCGATATTGGTGATTTCACCGATGTACCGGTTGTCACTGTTTTGGTGAGTGTCGGAGATACGGTCGCGGAAGAAGACCCGCTGATCGAGATTGAAAGCGATAAAGCGACGATGGAGGTGCCGAGCCCTACTGCGGGCACCGTCAAGGAGATCAAGGTTTCCGAAGGCGACAAGGTCTCCCAAGGGACGGTGATCATGGTGTTCGACGGGGCCGAAACTGGCGACTCGCCAAAAGAGGAAGCCCCAAAAGAGACCTCCCCAAAAGAGGACGCCAAACCTGCGCCCAAAGCCACTGAGGCCACGGGCACGGCATCCGGCAAGGGCGATGTTCATGCCGAAGTCGTGGTTCTGGGGTCCGGTCCGGGCGGGTATTCCGCAGCGTTTCGGGCGGCGGATCTCGGCAAGCAGGTCGTCATGATCGAGCGCTATCCGACGCTCGGCGGGGTGTGCCTCAACGTGGGCTGTATTCCCTCCAAGGCGATGCTGCATGTCGCCAAGGTCATCACTGAAGCCGAAGAGATGGCCGCGCACGGGGTCAGTTTTGGCAAGCCCAAGATCGACCTCGATGGTCTGCGCGATTTCAAGAACGGCGTGGTCAAGCAACTGACTGGAGGGCTCGACGGGCTGTCCAAAGCGCGCAAGGTCAAGATCGTGCAGGGCTATGGACGGTTTACCGGTCCGAACATGATCGAGGTACAGGGTGACGATGGCATGACCACCGTTTCCTTTGACCAGTGCATCATCGCGGCCGGGTCAGAACCGGTGAAACTGCCCTTCGTGCCCCATGATGATGAACGGGTCATCGATTCCACCGGCGCGCTCGAACTCAAGGACGTGCCCAAGAAGATGCTCGTGCTTGGCGGCGGCATCATCGGGCTGGAAATGGCAACGGTTTATGACGCGCTCGGCAGTGATGTGACGGTCGTCGAACTGATGGACCAGATCATTCCCGGCGCTGACAAGGATATCGTCAAGCCACTCATGGCCCGGATCAAGGCGCGCTATGCGGACATCTTGCTCAAGACCAAGGTGACCGAGGTAAAGGCCGAAAAGAGCGCTCTGAAAGTCACCTTCGAAAATGACAAGGGCGAGACGTCGACGGTTTCCTTCGACAAGGTGCTTGTGGCCGTCGGGCGGCGTCCGAACGGCAAGCTGATCGATGCGGAAAAGGCTGGGGTCGCCGTGGATGATCGCGGTTTCATCGCCGTGGACCATCAACAGCGCACCGGTGTCAGCCATATCTTCGCGATCGGCGATGTCGTGGGTCAGCCGATGCTGGCGCACAAGGCCGTGCACGAGGGCAAGGTCGCAGCAGAGGTCGCGTCGGGCGAAAAGCGGGCCTTTGATGCGCGAGTGATCCCATCGGTTGCCTATACCGATCCCGAAGTGGCTTGGGCCGGCCTCACGGAGACGGAGGCCAAGGCCAAGGGTATCGCCTATGAGAAAGGCGTCTTCCCCTGGGCCGCATCCGGGCGCGCGCTGTCCAACGGTCGAAGCGAGGGGATGACCAAGCTCCTCTTTGATCCGGAGGATGATCGCGTGATTGGCGGGGCCATCGTAGGGACCAACGCGGGGGAACTCATCTCCGAGGTGGCCTTGGCCATTGAAATGGGCGCGGACGCGGTTGATCTGGGTCATACGATCCACCCCCACCCAACGCTGTCGGAGACGGTTAATTTCGCCGCCGAGATGTTCGAGGGTACGATCACCGATCTGATGCCGCCCAAAAAGCGCAAGAAGTAATATCGGCGGGGGCACAAGAGCCCCCGTTGCTCCGCTTGTTTCCGCGTTTGTTCGCCCCAATAGGCCGGGTTCGGATTTCCGTTTGACTCCCCGCCTTGGCGGCGTATAAGCGCGGCTTCATTGGTGTTGGTGGCCCCCGCAAGGGGAACCCTGTCAGGTGCTTGGCAATTGCCGGGTAAACCAGAGGACAACGCCCTTCACTGCCGCCTCCGGGCGGCCACTTCGAAGGAGATCAGCCGTGACCAAACGCACGTCTGCCAAGTACAAAATTGACCGCCGCATGGGCGAGAACATCTGGGGCCGTCCGAAATCCCCGGTTAACCGCCGCGAATACGGCCCCGGCCAGCACGGCCAGCGCCGCAAGGGCAAGGTTTCCGATTTCGGCCTGCAGCTTCGCGCCAAGCAGAAGCTGAAAGGTTACTACGGCGACATCACCGAAAAGCAATTCCGCCGCATCTTTGCCGATGCCGAGCGTCAGCGCGGCGATACCGGTGAGCTGCTTATCGGTCTGCTGGAGCGCCGCCTCGACGCGGTCGTCTATCGCGCCAAGTTCGTCGCAACCGTGTTTGCCGCGCGCCAGTTCGTGAACCACGGCCATGTGCTCGTGAACGGCCGCCGCGTGAACATCCCCTCCTACCGCGTAAAGGAAGGGGACGTCATCGAGGTCCGCGAGAAATCCAAGCAGATGACCGCTCTTCTGGAGGCCGTACAGCTTCCCGAGCGGGACGTGCCGGACTACATCGAAGTCGATCACTCCAAGATGGTCGCGACCTTCACCCGGACGCCCGGCCTGTCCGATGTGCCCTATCCGGTGCACATGGAACCGAACCTCGTCATCGAATTCTACGCTCAGAACTGAGCCTGACCACAGTTCAAGCCAGGGCCGCGACGGGAAACCGCCGCGGCCTTTTTGCTGCTGGCGTCCTCCCTTCGGCATGGTTAGAACGCCAACCAAGCAAGGAGGATCCTTATGGCAGGCATCGCACCGCAGCCCGGCATCATGGAGATCGACCTCTATCAAGGGGGCGCGTCAAAAGTTGACGGTGTGGAGGATGTGGTAAAGCTGTCCTCCAACGAAAACCCCTTCGGGCCCAGCCCCGACGCGCAGGCCGCATTTCGCGCCTCCGCCTCCGCGCTCCACCGCTATCCACCTACGGATCACTCCGGCCTGCGGCTCTCGATCGCCGAAGTGCACGGGCTTGATGCGGAGCGGATCATCTGCGGCGTCGGCAGCGATGAGATCATCGCCTTTCTGTGTCAGGCCTATGTCGGGGCAGGGGATGAGGTAATCCATACCGAACACGGGTTCGCGATGTATCGGATATCCACGCTGGCGGCGGGTGGTACGCCCGTCGAGGTGCGGGAGGCCGAACGGAAAACGGATGTCGATGCGATCCTGAACGCGGTGACGGAGCGGACCCGGCTTGTTTTCATCGCCAACCCCAATAATCCGACCGGAACATTGATCTCCGACTCTGAGGTCGCGCGTCTGGCGGAGGGGCTTCCGGATCATGTTCTGCTGGTGCTCGACGGGGCCTATGTCGAATTCGTCGATGGCCACGACGGGGGGGCGGCTCTGGTCGATTCCCGCGAAAACGTGGTGATGACGCGCACCTTCTCCAAGCTCTACGGGCTCGGTGGGCTTCGTATCGGGTGGGGCTACGGGCCGAGGACGGTGATTGATGTTCTCAACCGCATTCGCGGGCCATTCAACCTGTCGGAGACGCAACTCGCCACTGCCGAAGCGGCCATCCGGGATCGGCAATACGCGGTTTGGTGCCGCAACGAGAACAGCCGCTTGCGCAATTGGCTGGCCGCTGAGCTTGAAGGCATGGGGATCCCCTCGGACGAGAGCCACGCGAATTTCATTCTGGCCCGCTTTGCCGATGCCGAGAAGGCACAGGCGGCTGATGCTACGCTCAAATCACACGGGCTGATCGTGCGAAATGTGGCGGGCTACGGCCTTCCTCAGGCGTTGCGGATCACCATCGGCGACGAAGCGGCATGCCGGCGCGTGGCCGCCGTTTTGCGGGACTTCATGGGGGAGCAGGGATGAGCGTGGTCTACCAACGGGTTGCGCTGATCGGTTTGGGTTTGATCGCGTCCTCCATGTTCTGGGCGATCAAACGGGGCGGTCTCGCGGAAGAGGTGACCGGTTTCGCGCGTACGCCGGAAACACGGGCCACCGCTCGGGAAATCGGCCTGTGCGACAGGGTTTGTGACACGGTCGCAGGCGCTGTTGAGGGGGCCGATCTCGTGGTGCTCTGCGTGCCTGTGGGCGCCATGGGTTCGGTGGCCGCCGAAATCGCACCGCATCTCAAGCCCGGGGCCACGGTGACGGATGTCGGATCAGTCAAGCGCGCAGTGATCGACGCCGTCGCGCCGCATCTGCCGGACGGTGTACATTTCGTCCCCGCGCATCCGCTCGCTGGAACAGAGCACTCCGGCCCGCGTTCGGGTTTTGCAGAGTTGTTCGACAATCGCTGGTGCCTTCTGGTTCCGGCGGAGGGAACCGACATCGAAGCTGTCGCCAACCTGCGAAAGCTATGGGAAGGCATGGGGGCCAATGTTGATGAGATGGATCCCGAGCATCATGATCTGGTGCTTGCGGTCACATCGCACACGCCGCACCTGATCGCCTATACGATGGTGGGCGTGGCCGACGATCTGGGCCGGGTCACCGACAGCGAAGTCATCAAGTACTCTGCCGCGGGTTTCCGGGATTTCACGCGCATTGCCGCCTCCGACCCGACCATGTGGCGCGATGTCTTTTTGTCCAACAAGGAAGCTACGCTGGAAATTCTGGGCCGCTTCACTGAGGAACTCTTTGCCCTTCAAAGAGCGATCCGGACGGGCGATGGCGACCATCTGCACGACTACTTCAGCCGCACCCGTGCGATCCGGCGGGGTATCATCGAGGCCGGACAAGATGTTGATGCGCCGAACTTTGGGCGCGGGAAAGCACAGGTATGATACGCGCGCTGGCGCTGGCAGTTCTGTTGCCCGCGCTGGCCTATGCAGAACCTGTCAAACCCGAAATGCGACCGGCGGCGCCTACTGCGCTTGGGGTCTCGCTCTGGCCCCAACTGCGACCCCGCGAACTCATGCAAAAGTTCATGGCGCGACGTGAGGCGGCGAAACGCGGGTCGGTCTGCGGTGACGCCGAGATCCAAGGGGTCGCCCTTGGCCCGATGGCCGGACGGATCGCCGGATGCGGGATCGATCAGGCGGTTCGCGTGCGCAGCGTACGGGGCGTTTCGCTCAGCACGGAGGCGGTGATGGATTGCCGCACCGCCAAGGCGCTCAAGACATGGATCGTGCGCGGCGCGGAGCCGACCATCGGCTCGACCGGCGGCGGGCTTGCCGGGCTTCGTGTCTATGCGCATTACGCCTGCAGGACGCGCAACAACAAACCCGGTGGCAAGATCAGTGAGCATGGGCGCGGCCGTGCCATCGACATCGGTGGGTTTATTCTTCGGGATGGCCGCGAAATCAGCGTGCTTGACGGGTGGTCAGGGCGGAATGGCCCGGCGTTGCGAGCAATGCACAAATCCGCCTGCGGGCCATTTGGAACGGTCCTTGGCCCCGGCTCGGACGGTCACCATGGGGATCATTTCCACTTCGATACCGCGCTGTATCGAAGCGGTCCTTACTGCCGCTAACGCAGACGGAAAAGCGGAGCTGGGCCGAGGGGCAGGGGGCCTGCACGCATCTGCCCCTCTGTGAATGTCAGCGGGATTTTCAGCCGGTCCTCATCGCCGGACAACCGCGCAAGCAGGCCAAGAACCCCTTCCGCCTGATCGACCAAGTCCCCGGACAAAAGCTCCGCGCCGCGTATCAGGTCGAGCAGGAGGCGCCAGTTCTGCGCATCCAGCGTGATTTCTCCATCCGCGCGCCCATCGGCACCGATATCCAACGCCCCGCTCGCGCGCAGACGCAGATCGCCCCAGCGGGCTTCGGCGCGGTCGAGATTGATCCGTGTCGGTTGTGGCTGGTCGAGCCCATACGAGGCGTTGTCCCAAGCCCGGTCAAAGTCGATTTCGGCATCCAAGGCTATCGCCTCGATCACGGCAGGAAGGTCAGCGCCGGGATCGAGCGTTTTGCGCAACCCTTCTGCGGGGCGCAGATCAGATGCGGCGAGGCCGAGGTGATAGCCAGCATCGCGCACGGGCAGGCGCTCGACCGCGAGCCGGATTTCGGCCACATCGAGAGCATCGGGCCCATCGATCTGAATGTCGCTTGCCACGAAAGTCGCGCGCTCCAGCGGAAAGCCCATGCGCGGGGCAAAGACGATGCTCGCCCGGGCGTCGTCGTGCGAAATGGTCCACGGACCCTGCGGCGAGGTGATCTGCCACTCGACAGGCCACACGGCAATCAGGTGGTGGGGTTTGTACGACAGGGAAAACATCTGGAGGAACGGCGCTTCATAGCCCCAACCGCTTTGGGGCGCGGCAAGGCGCGGCTCGGTCAGGGTCGTGTCGAACCGATTGGGGAACCCGCGCACGGCTACGCGCTCATACCCGGCGTCCCATCCTTCGGCCTGCCGAAGTTCGAACCAATTTGCGACCGTCCGTTTGTGCGCAGATGCCCCGATGAACCAGTAGCCGCACCAGCCCAATCCCGCGACCAGAACGATGATAAGAAGCGCACGCATCGACGGCCCCTTTCCTCCATGCTTCGCTTGGTGTTTACAGGGGGCCGTGAAGAAGGACCAGCAGACATGACCATGTGGGTCTTTGGATACGGCTCGCTCCTGTGGAACCCGGGATTCGAGCCCGCAGAACGACGGCTTGCGACGCTGCCGGGCTATTCGCGCTCTTTCTGCATGCGGTCGATCCATCATCGCGGAACGCCGGAAAACCCGGGCCTTGTTCTCGCCCTGGACGAGGCGGAGGGCGCGGCCTGTGAAGGGGTGGCCTTGCGGGTTCGGCCGGGGGAAGAGGATCCGGTGCTGACCTACCTGCGGGAACGGGAACTCGTCAGTTCCGCCTATCTGGAACGCCACGCGCGGGTGAATCTCGACGATGGCCGCTCGGTCGAGGCGTTGGCCTATGTCATCGATCCCGAACATGTCCAATACTGCGACCTGACGCTTGAGGAACAGGCCGTGGCGATTGCTGGCGCGGTGGGTGGCCGGGGCCCGAATCCCGACTATCTTTACAACACCGCCGCGCATTTGCGTGACCTCGGGATTGAGGATGCCGACCTCAATTGGCTTGACCTGCGGGTCCGGGGGCTCTGCGGCCAGTAATCGCTTGGCTCTTGGGGCGTTTTTCCCTATTCTGCACTGCAACAAAGACGAGTGGCAGGAGCAGGCCCCGTATGACCTCACTGGATCGGACGACCGGGCCCCAGTTTTCACAACCCGTCCGCCAGATCGTCCTGATGCTGGCCGCGCTTGGCTTGTCTGGCGCCGGGGCCTTTCTGGCATTGCCGCGTGTTCTCCCCGTGTTCGAAGCCAATCCATGGCTCAACGGGTTCATCGTCTTTGTCTTCGTGGTGGGCGTGCTCGCGTGCTTCTATCAGGTGCTGCAGATGATCACCTCGGTGCGCTGGATCGAAGGCTTTGCCGCCAACATTCCCGGCCACGAGATGACCCGGCCGCCCAGCCTTCTGGCGCCGCTGGCATCTCTGCTTCGTTCTCGCGGGGCGCATACGCATATCAGCGCGTCCTCCGCCCGTTCCATTCTCGATTCCGTTGCAACCCGCCTCGACGAAATGCGGGAGATCACGCGGTACATCGTCAACCTGCTCATATTCCTTGGCCTTCTGGGCACGTTCTATGGCTTGGCCACGACTGTCCCGGCTGTGGTCGACACGATCCGGAGCCTTGCACCGCAAGAGGGCGAAGCGGGGATCGCTGTTTTCAACCGGCTCATGACCGGGCTGGAGGCACAGCTTGGTGGGATGGGCGTGGCCTTTGCCTCCTCGCTGCTGGGCCTCGCCGGTTCGCTCGTCGTCGGTTTGCTGGAGCTTTTCGCTGGCCACGGGCAAAACCGGTTCTATCGCGAGATGGAAGAATGGCTCTCCACGATCACGCGGCTGGGGTACGCTGGCGCGGATGGCGAAGACAGCGGTGCAGATCAGGCGACGGTGATGCTGCTGGATCGGATGGCCGAACAGATGCAGGCAATGCAGGGGCTTTTCGTACAATCGGATGCACGCCATGCCGCTTTGGAAGAGCGTATCGGCCAGCTTGCCGGCGCGCTTGAGAATGGCGCTGGCGGTGAGACTATGGAACGTGTCGCCACGGCGCAGGAAGCCTTGCTGGAGCATGTGCGCGGTCAGGAGGTCGGCACGGTCGAGCTTGATGCCGAGAGCCGGATGCGCCTGCGGTCCATCGATGTGCAACTTCTGCGTTTGTTGGAAGAGATGACGGCGGGCCGTGCCGAGAGTGTCGATGCCCTGCGCTCCATCTTCGCCGATACCCCACGCGGGGCATCTCTGCGCAGGGGGCCCGGCCCTCAGGGCGACGGCTGACTCATGCCCCTGAATCGCCGCTCCGGTGCACGTTTCCAGAGTTCGATCTGGCCCGGGTTCGTCGATGCGATGACCGGGCTTTTGCTGGTTCTGATGTTCGTCCTGACCATCTTCATGGTGGTTCAATTCGTCCTTCAGGAACAGATCAGTGGACAGGAAACGGAACTCAGCGATCTGTCGCAGGAACTCAGCGAGCTTTCCCGCGCGCTTGGGATCGAGCGGGATCGTAGCGCCGACCTTGCAAGCGATCTTGCAGGAGCGAGGGCATCGCTTTCTGATGCAGAGGCACAAGCCGCCGCACAGTCGGCGTTGATCAATTCCCTCCGGGCCACGCAGGATGAGATGACCACCGCTCTGGATGCCGCCGAGGGCCGGATCATAAGTTTCGAAGAGCAGGTCGTGGGACTCCTCGCGCAGAGGGCCGAGGCCGAAGCGCAGATCACCGATCTGGAAGGCCGGGAACAGGAGTTGCTCTCTGTGCAAGAGGCGCTGAACCTTGCATTGGCGCAGGCTCGGGAAGAGATTGATCTGGCGTCCGAGCAGGCCCGGTTGGCGGCGGCACGCCGAGAGGCACTCGATGCATTGGTTGCCGATCTGCGCTCGGAACAGGCCGAGACAGAGAGTGCGCTTGCAAACGCCGAGGCCGAGGTTGCGGATCTCACCGAAAATTTGAGTGAGGAAGAAGCCGCACGGCTTGCCCAAGCAGCGGCGGCCGAAGCCTTGAGGGCAAGGCTGAGGGATGCGGATGCCGAACTGACGGCCATGGCTCTGTCACTGGAGCAAGAGCGGAAGCGAGCCGAGGAGACACTTACGATGCTTGCCGCGGCGAGGGAGGCCACGGAAGATCTGGATCTTCGGCTCGCGGCCGCTCTAGCGGAGCAGCAGGCGGGGGAGGCTGATCTTGCCGATCTCCGGGCGGAGATGGAGGCGCTCCAGACGAGCACGGCAGAGGAGCGTGAAGCGCTGAGCCGTCGTTTGGCCGCAGCGCTGGCCGCCAAGGCGGAGGCCGAAGCCGAGGCGGAAGATCGGCTGACCGAGGCTGAGGAGCGGCAACGCCTGCTTGCGATGGCGCGGGCTTCGCTCGCTGATCAGGCAGAGATGAGCACGCAAGCTCAACGGCGGGTCGAAGCGCTCAATGCGCAGACGGCCGAATTGCGGCAGCAGGTAGGCGCCTTGCAAGATCTTCTTGATGATGCCCGAGAGCGGGACGCCAACAAGGAAGTCCGGCTGGAAACCTTAGGCGCCGAACTCAATACAGCGCTTGCCCGGGTCGCAGCGGAGGAGCGTCGCCGCCGCCAGTTGGAAGAGGCAGAGCGAGAGCGGCTGGAAGCGGAGAGCGCACGCCTCGCCGCCGAAAAGCAGGATCTAGAGCGCTATCGGTCCGACTTCTTTGGTCGGCTACGTGAAGTGCTTGGCGATCAAGAAGGGATCCGGATCGAAGGCGACCGGTTTGTCTTCTCTTCAGAAGTGCTCTTCCCGGTGGGAAGCGCAACGCTTTCGGACGAAGGCAGGGAGGAAATCGCCAAGGTCGCGGCGATTCTGCAGAATGTCGCCGGAGAGATCCCGAGCGAGATCAATTGGATCATCCGCGTCGATGGGCATACGGACGACCAGCCCATCGCTTTCGGTGCGCGCTATGCCGACAACTGGGAACTCAGTCAGGCCCGGGCGCTATCCGTGGTGAAGTACATGACTCAAGCGCTTGGAATCCCGCCCTCACGTCTCGCGGCGAACGGATTTGGCGAGTATCAACCGGTGAATACCGACGATACCCCTGAGGCCCGCGCGCAGAATCGCCGGATCGAGTTGAAGCTTACCGAACAATAATTTCCGCGAGGGCGATACTTTATGGCGAGCGGCGCCTGCGTCGCCGAACGTTTTGCGGGGACAACGTACCCCGAGGCTCGCGGTCCCGGGGCCAAAGGCGGTCATTGACCGCCCATTCATTTTTCTGGAAGGGGTGTTCGCCAAGGCGAGACTAGCCGTTGAGTGTGAGCGCCGAGTTGCTTTTCTGCGGATGTACTGTTCCTGCAAAGCCTGACCTCGTGAACTATGCGAGCATTGTCCGCATACGAAAAAGGCCGCACCAAACGGCGCGGCCTCAATCAGAAACACGGAAGCTGGTTAGCCAGCGGTCAGAAGGGGCGGCTTCTTGCCCGCAAGCCGAAGCTTTTCCGGGCCTTCTACTACAAGATCAAGCTCGCCGTCCTTGACCCCCACACGCACAATGCCACCCTTCGCCAGTTTGCCGAACAGGAGTTCCTCGGCAAGCGGCTTCTTGATGTATTCCTGGATCACGCGTGCCAGAGGACGAGCGCCCATCTTGTCGTCATATCCCTTGTCCGCAAGCCATTCGGCGGCGGGTTTGGTCAATTCGATGCTGACGTTGCGATCCATCAGTTGAGCTTCGAGTTGCAGGACAAACTTCTCCACCACTTGCAGGATCGTCGATTTCGGCAGCGGCTGGAAGCTGATCACCGCATCCAGTCGGTTCCGGAATTCAGGCGTGAACGTCCGCTCGATTGCGGCCGTGTCCTCACCTTCGCGGCGGTCGCGACCGAACCCGATCGCTGATTTCGCCTGCTCCATTGCACCAGCATTGGAGGTCATGATGAGGATGACATTCCGGAAATCCACGGTCCGACCATTGTGATCGGTCAGCTTCCCGTGATCCATCACCTGCAGCAGGATATTGTAAACGTCCGGGTGTGCCTTTTCCATCTCATCCAAAAGAAGAACGCAGTGCGGGTGCTGATCAACACCGTCGGTGAGCTGTCCGCCCTGATCGAATCCGACATAGCCGGGAGGGGCACCAATAAGCCGTGAAACCGCGTGCTTCTCCATGTACTCCGACATGTCGAAACGCAGGATCTCAACCCCAAGCGTGTCGGCAAGCTGTTTCGCGACCTCGGTTTTGCCAACGCCCGTCGGACCCGCAAACAGATAGTTGCCAATGGGCTTTTCCGGTTCCCGCAAACCCGCACGAGCCAACTTGATTGCCGAGGAAAGTGCCTCGATTGCCGGGTCCTGTCCGAAGACGACCCGCTTGAGCGAGGCTTCGAGGTCCTTGAGCACCTCTGCATCGTCCTTGGAGACATTTTTCGGCGGAATGCGGGCGATCTTGGCGACCACGTTCTCGATGTCCTTGGTACCGATGGTCTTGCGGCGCTTGCTCTCTGCAACGAGGTGCTGCGCGGCGCCCGCTTCGTCGATTACATCAATCGCCTTGTCCGGCAGTTTGCGGTCATTGATATAACGTGCGGAAAGCTCCACGGCGGATTTGATCGCATCGGCGGTATATTTGACCGAGTGGTGGTCCTCGAAGTAAGGCTTCAACCCCTTCAGGATTTTCACAGCATCGTCGACCGTCGGTTCATTGACGTCGATTTTCTGGAACCGGCGGGAGAGGGCGCGGTCCTTTTCAAAATGCTGGCGGAATTCCTTGTAGGTGGTCGACCCCATGGTCCTGAGCTTGCCACCTTGCAGGGCGGGCTTGAGCAGGTTGGAGGCATCCATCGCGCCGCCAGAAGTGGCACCCGCACCGATCACCGTGTGGATTTCATCGATGAACAGCACCGCATCGGGGTGTTCTTCGAGTTCCGTGACAACAGCCTTGAGGCGCTCTTCGAAGTCTCCACGATACCGTGTCCCCGCAAGCAGGGCACCCATGTCGAGAGAGTAGATCGTAGTGTTGCGCAGCACTTCGGGCGTCTCGCCCTTGACGATCTTGCGTGCAAGACCTTCGGCGATTGCGGTCTTGCCCACTCCGGGATCACCAACGAGCAGCGGGTTGTTCTTGCGCCGGCGGCATAGCACCTGAATGCAACGCTCGACCTCGGAGTCCCGCCCGATAAGCGGATCGATATCACCTTTCTGGGACTTCACATTGAGGTCTACACAGTACTTCGCAAGCGCGCTTTCCTTGCCGTCGCCCGCGTCGGTGGCCGTCGAAGAATTTGACGCCTCCTCTTCGGCTTCGGTCGCGCCGGTGACGGGCCTGCGCTCGCCGTAGGCCGGATCCTTGGCAACGCCATGCGCGATATAGTTCACAGCGTCATAGCGGGTCATCTCCTGCTCCTGCAGGAAATATGCCGCATTGGATTCCCGCTCGGCAAAGATCGCCACGAGCACGTTGGCGCCGGTCACCTCGGTGCGTCCCGAAGATTGCACGTGGATGGCGGCTCGCTGAATCACGCGTTGGAACGCAGCCGTCGGGACGGCTTCCGAACCTTCTACGTCCGTCACGAGGTTGGCCAGATCGTCCTCGATAAACTCAACCAGTATCTTTCGAAGATCCTCGAGGTCTACCGAACAGGCCTTCATGACCCGCGCGGCGTCTGGTTCGTCGATCAGCGCGAGCAGCAAATGCTCCAGCGTTGCGAATTCATGTGAGCGGGCATTGGCCATGGCCAATGCCGAGTGGATTGCCTGTTCGAGTGTTGTCGAGAATGAAGGCACGTGACGTGCTCCTCTTATCTTGGTTGCGGGGCGCGTGGGGCTGCTACCTGCAACGATGGACTCATATGGTTAAAGTTTGGTCGATCACGATCAACCTTCAAGTGGTTTCTCTTAACTGACCGCTCACAATTCCTTTCCCCACCGTACATCCGCGTTAATTTTCAGCGGTGCGGGCTGGTCAGTCAGAAGGAGTCTTTCATTTTGCGAACCTTGGCAAAAACCGCGGACGCTTCCGCGCCGGGCATCCCCGCAGCGGCCTGTACCTCGGGGACATGGCCGCGCAAGAAGGGATTAGTAGCCAGTTCTTCGCGCAATCTGGCGGGAACTGTGGGCCTGCCCTCCGCTCGGGACATGGCCACACTCTCTATACGGGAGATAAGCGCCGAGTTGTTGGGTTCAATGGTGCGGGCGAATTTCGCGTTCGCTTCCGTATATTCGTGGCCCGAGTAAATCAGCGTGTCTTCGGGTAGCGCCATCAGTTTTCGCAAGCTGCCCCACATCTGCTCCATCGTGCCTTCGAAGACTCGTCCGCAGCCAAAGCACATCAGGCTGTCAGCGGTGAAGGCGGCACTACTGCCCGGGGCGTAAAAGGCGATATGGCCGATCGTGTGTCCGGACACATCGATGACGTCGAGCTTCTCCGATCCGATTTCAATGGTCTCGCCTTCCGCGACCTGCATGTCGAGGGTGGGTAGGCGATGGGCGTCTGCTTCGGCGCCGATGACCTTCGCAGAGGGGTATTGATCCTTGAGGGCGTCGAGCCCCTGAACATGGTCGTCATGATGGTGGGTAAGCAGCACGAGATCCGCAGCCCACCCGTTTGCCTCCAGTGCTGCGATAATGGGCGCTGCGTCCGGCACGTCGATCACAGCGGTCGTGCCAGTTTCAGGGTCGTGGGCGATGTAGGCGTAGTTGTCCTTCAGACAAGGTACGGTCTTGATCGTCAGAGGCATGGTCATTCCCGTTTCGATTGCTAGACTGGAACCAGCTTGGACGATGAGGCTCCGCTCTGCAATGCATCTGGACGTGCAGGATCTGCGCAACTTCTACTACAGAAGCCACCTCGGTCGGGCCGCTCAGAAGGCGATCCGTGACCGGGTGAGGCTGATATGGCCGGATGTGCGCGGTCAAACCGTCGTCGGCTTCGGGTTCGCGGTCCCTTTGCTGCGCCCGTTTCTGGCCGAGGCTCGGCGCGTCACCGCGCTGATGCCGGGGCCGCAGGGGGTGATGCCCTGGCCAGCAGGGATGCCGAACGTCAGCGTCCTTTGCGAAGAAACCTCGTGGCCGGTGGAAACAGGGCACGTCGATCGGCTTCTTGTTCTGCATGGGCTGGAGACAAGCGAATGGCCCGAGGCCTTGCTATGGGAGGCGTTTCGGGTGCTCGGCCCGGGAGGACGTGCATTGTTCATCGTACCAAACCGTGCGGGGCTCTGGTCCCGCCGGGACGCGACCCCCTTCGGTCAAGGCCGCCCGTATTCGCTGGGCCAGCTTGAAACACAGCTGCGCGATCATCACTTCTTGCCCGAGTCCCATAGCGCCGCCCTGTATCAGCCCCCCTCGTCACAGCGTTTCTGGCGCAAGACCGGTGCGATGTGGGAGCAGGTGGGCCTTCGTCTGTCGACCGTGGTGGCGGGCGGCGTGCTGATTGTCGAGGTCACCAAGCGGGCGCACGGCATAAAAGGGCGCCCGGCAGCCCGCCCAAGGCCGCTGCGAGTTCTGGAGGGATTGGCCGTGCCCGAAGGCCGCCCGATCGCTGGCCGAGAGGAATCGTCGGACATCTGCGCGCCAATGTCGCAGGGTCAAATGGCGCAATAGGTCGCAGTCTGACCCAAACCCCTTGAAAACAACGTTTCGTAAGGGTGGGGAAAAGTGCGGAGCAGGTTGCGGGGTTGAGAAGCCTCTGCTACATCCACGCCTGATTTAATCGCCCTGAGACATGCGGGGCGCCCATACCGCCCCTCAGCCGGTCTTCGAAGAGATGCCGGACCGGGGCCAATGATGTCGAAAGGGTGGACGTGTCCGAACCAGCTTCGATTTCCACTGGCATTGCCGCGCGCTATGCCTCGGCCGTTTTTGATTTGGCCAGCGAGACCAACGATCTTTCCGCACTGGAATCCGATGTGGATTCCCTGAATGCGGCTCTGGTCGAAAGCGCGGATTTCCGTGCGCTTATCAATTCACCGGTCTACCCCCGCGACGAGCAGGGGCGTGCTATTTCCGCCCTCGCGGAGAAGATGGGGCTCACAGGCGTGATGGGCAATACCCTGCGCCTGATGGCGGCGAACCGCCGCCTGTTCGTCCTGCCCCAGTTGCTTGTGGTGCTGCGCGAGAAGATCGCCGATGCCCGTGGGGAAGTGACTGCGGATGTGACCAGTGCGACGCCGCTGAGCGAAGAACAGTCGGCACGTCTCGCCGCGTCTCTCAAGGAACGCGTCGGCAAGGATATCAAGATCAATGCGACCGTCGATGAAAGCCTCATCGGTGGTCTAGTCGTCAAGGTGGGCTCCAGGATGATCGACACATCGATCCGGGCGAAGCTCAATTCCCTCCAGAATGCAATGAAAGAGGTCGGATAAATGGGTATCCAAGCAGCAGAGATTTCTGCGATCCTGAAGGACCAGATCAAGAATTTCGGACAGGAAGCCGAAGTTGCGGAAGTCGGTCGCGTGTTGTCCGTCGGTGACGGGATCGCCCGTGTCTATGGCCTCGACAACGTGCAGGCGGGTGAGATGGTCGAATTCCCCGGTGGGATTCAGGGCATGGCGCTCAACCTCGAGACTGATAACGTCGGTGTGGTGATCTTCGGTTCCGACCGGGACATCAAGGAAGGCGACACCGTAAAGCGCACCAACTCCATCGTGGACGTGCCCGCCGGTGAAGCGCTTCTTGGCCGCGTCGTTGACGCGCTCGGCGTACCGCTTGACGGCAAAGGTGAGATTGCCGCTTCCGAGCGCCGTGTCGCTGATGTGAAGGCTCCGGGCATTATCCCGCGCAAATCCGTGCACGAGCCGATGGCGACGGGCCTCAAGTCTGTTGACGCGATGATCCCGATTGGCCGTGGCCAGCGCGAACTCATCATCGGTGACCGTCAGACCGGCAAAACCGCCGTCGCACTCGACGCGGTCCTGAACCAAAA
Source organism: Poseidonocella pacifica (assembly GCF_900111875.1). Classification (GTDB taxonomy): domain Bacteria; phylum Pseudomonadota; class Alphaproteobacteria; order Rhodobacterales; family Rhodobacteraceae; genus Poseidonocella; species Poseidonocella pacifica. The sequence goes on along the minus strand of NZ_FOJU01000003.1, from coordinate 446,714 downwards.
GTCCTACAACGACGCTGCGGGCGATGACGCCAGCAAGAAGCTCTACTGCATCTACGTCGCCGTGGGTCAAAAGCGTTCCACAGTTGCACAACTTGTGAAGAAGCTGGAAGAGACCGGCGCGATCGAATATTCAATCGTCGTGGCCGCCACCGCCTCCGACCCGGCGCCCATGCAGTTCCTCGCGCCTTATGCCGCAACTGCGATGGCAGAGTACTTCCGCGACAATGGCAAGCACGCTCTCATCATCTATGATGACCTTTCGAAGCAGGCCGTTTCCTACCGCCAGATGTCGCTTCTGCTCCGCCGCCCGCCCGGCCGCGAAGCTTACCCCGGCGACGTTTTCTACCTCCACTCCCGCTTGCTTGAGCGTTCCGCCAAGCTGAACGAGGATCACGGTGCAGGCTCGCTGACGGCGCTGCCAATCATCGAGACCCAAGGCGGCGACGTGTCGGCCTTTATTCCGACCAACGTGATCTCGATCACCGACGGCCAGATCTTCCTCGAGACGGAACTTTTCTACCAAGGTATCCGCCCCGCCGTGAACACCGGTCTTTCGGTGTCCCGAGTGGGCTCCTCGGCTCAGACGAATGCGATGAAATCTGTCGCCGGCCCGGTGAAACTGGAACTCGCGCAGTATCGTGAAATGGCGGCCTTCGCGCAGTTCGGCTCCGACCTCGACGCTTCGACGCAGCGCCTCTTGAACCGTGGTGCACGCCTGACCGAACTTATGAAGCAGCCGCAATACTCGCCGCTGACCAACGCGGAAATCGTCTGCGTCATCTTCGCTGGTACCAAGGGCTATCTCGACAAGATCGCGGTGTCCGATGTTGGGCGCTTCGAGAAGGGGTTGCTTGCGCATCTGCGTGGCAAGCATGCTGATCTGCTCGACTTCATCACGAAGGAAGATCCCAAGATCAAGGGCGAAGCCGAGGACAAGATCCGCGCCGCGCTGGACGAATACGCCGCCGACTTCGCATAAGGGGAAGAGGCAATGCCGAATCTCAAGGATCTAAAAAACCGGATCGCGTCGGTCAAATCGACCCGCAAGATCACCAAGGCCATGCAGATGGTGGCCGCCGCGAAATTGCGGCGGGCACAGGATGCGGCTGAGGCGTCTCGGCCTTACACCGAGCGGTTCAACGCCGTTATGGCGCAACTCGCGGCCTCCGTCGGGGGAAGCGATACGGCGCCCAAACTGCTCGCCGGCACCGGCTCGGATCAGGTACATATGCTTGTGGTCATGACCGCCGAGCGTGGGCTTTGCGGGGGCTTCAACAGCTCCATCGTCAAGCTGGCGCGGCTCACGGCGAGAAAGCTTCTCGCCGAGGGCAAGACCGTCAAGATCCTCACGGTAGGCAAGAAGGGTCGCGAACAGCTCAAGCGCGACTTTTCCGCGTACCTTGTGGATCATGTGGATCTGAGCGATGTGAAACGGCTTGGTTATGCCAACGCACAGGATATCGCGCGTAACCTGCTTGTCCGTTTCGACGCGGGCGAGTTCGACGTGGCGACGATATTCTACTCGCAGTTCCGTTCGGTGATCTCTCAGACCCCGACCGCGCAGCAGATCATCCCGGCGAGCTTCGATGCCACGGATGGCGATAGCGCCGGTACGCTCTACGACTACGAGCCGGATGAAGAGGCGATCCTCGCTGATTTGTTGCCGCGCGGCGTAGCGACCCAGATTTTCGCGGCGCTCCTCGAGAACGGTGCATCGGAACAGGGCGCACGGATGTCGGCAATGGACAGTGCCACGCGTAACGCGGGCGAGATGATCGACAAGCTGACCATCGAGTACAACCGCTCACGCCAGGCCGTGATCACGAATGAGCTGATCGAAATTATTTCGGGCGCGGAAGCGCTCTAAGGACCGGAGACAACAGATGGCAAACGCAAAAGGCAAAGTGACCCAGGTCATTGGCGCCGTGGTCGACGTTCAATTCGGCGACCACCTGCCGGCGATCCTGAACGCGCTGACCACCGACAACAATGGCAAGAAGCTCGTCCTGGAGGTCGCACAGCACCTCGGCGAGAATACTGTCCGTACAATCGCGATGGACGCGACCGAAGGTCTTGTTCGCGGTCAGGAAGTGACCGACACGGACGGCCCGATTTCCGTTCCCGTTGGCAACGCTACACTCGGCAGAATCCTCAACGTCATCGGTGAACCGGTGGACGAAGGTGAACCCCTCGTGATCGAGGAAACCCGCCCGATCCACGCACAAGCGCCGGCCTTCTCCGAGCAGTCCACAGAATCCGAGATTCTCGTGACCGGGATCAAGGTTATCGACCTGCTCGCGCCCTACGCGAAGGGTGGTAAGATCGGCCTCTTCGGTGGTGCTGGTGTGGGCAAGACCGTTCTCATCATGGAATTGATCAACAACATCGCCAAGGTGCACTCGGGCTATTCCGTGTTCGCCGGTGTTGGTGAGCGTACGCGTGAGGGCAACGACCTTTACCACGAGATGATCGAATCCAACGTCATCAAGCCCGATAACCTCAGCGAATCCCAAGTGGCGCTGGTTTACGGCCAGATGAACGAGCCTCCCGGAGCCCGCGCACGTGTTGCTCTGACCGGTCTGACCCTTGCAGAGCAGTTCCGCGACCAGTCCGGTACCGACGTTCTGTTCTTTGTCGACAACATCTTCCGCTTCACGCAAGCGGGTTCTGAGGTTTCTGCGCTCCTCGGCCGTATTCCTTCCGCTGTGGGCTATCAGCCGACCCTCGCCACCGATATGGGCGCGATGCAGGAACGGATCACCTCGACCAAAAACGGTTCGATCACCTCTATTCAGGCCGTCTACGTGCCTGCGGATGACTTGACCGACCCCGCACCTGCAACGACATTCGCCCACCTCGACGCGACCACCGTTCTGAGCCGTGCGATTTCCGAGCTTGGCATCTACCCGGCTGTTGACCCGCTCGACAGTTCCTCTCGTCTTATGGATCCGTCGATCCTTGGTGAAGAGCACTATCAGGTTGCTCGCGACGTGCAGGGGGTTCTTCAGCGCTACAAGTCGCTGCAGGACATCATCGCCATCCTCGGCATGGATGAACTTTCTGAAGAGGATAAGCTGACCGTGTCGCGTGCGCGGAAAATCCAGCGTTTCCTCAGCCAACCTTTCGACGTTGCGAAAGTCTTCACCGGCTCCGACGGCATTCAGGTTCCGCTGGAGAAAACCATCGCCTCCTTCAAGGCGGTTGTTGCTGGTGAATATGATCACCTGCCGGAAGCCGCATTCTATATGGTTGGCGACATCGACGACGTGATCGCGAAAGCCGAAAAGATGGCGAACGAAGCCGCCTGAGGAGCCTGATCAATGGCAGATACGATGCAATTCGACCTTGTCAGCCCGGAGCGCCGTGTCGCCTCCGGTCTGGTCAGGGCTGTTCAGATCCCCGCTGCAGAGGGCGATCTGACGGCGATGCCGAACCATGCGCCGCTCATCACCACGCTGCGTCCGGGAATACTCACTGTCGAAGGTGAGAGCGGCACCGAGCAATATGTCGTGACGGGCGGTTTCGCAGAGATCGGCGAGACCTGCACCGTCTTGGCAGAACGCGCGTTGCCTCGTGGAGAGGTGACGCAGGAAGCCTATGAGGCGCTGGTTGATGAGGCACATGCGGCCTATGAGCGGACGCGTGAAACCTTCAAGAACGAGCCTGGCCCGGTTGACGATGCGGCCAAGCTGCTGTCCGACATGGTGGCTGTAGGGACCCATATCGGGCTTTCTCCGAAACAACCGTCGCTCTGATATAGTCTCAGGCGGTTCGCGCCGCCAAAGACCCAGTAAAAGCCACCAGTCCGGGTATTCCCGGCTGGTGGCTTTTCGTTTGGCCGCAAGAGTGGGGAGAGTGCTGCGACTCTACTGCCCCTGGTGCCGCTGCTAAGTCCTGATGGGAGATAGAGCCGACGCTATATATATTCGGAAGCGCCCTCGCGGGCACCACCGAATGAATTCGGGAAGGTGTGGAGCGTGTGCGCTTCGCTTATCCGGTGGCTACAGAATGCCTTCGTAAGCAGGCGCAAGGGTGTCGGTGTCAAATAGCGAAGACACCGATGTGCCATGCCAGATATTCAGGATGGCCTGTGCAAAGAGCGGGGCAGTCGGCAGGATGCGGATATTCGGCGCGGCGCTGACATCTGGGGTGGCTTCGATCGTATCCGTGATGACGAGGGATTTCATGACGGAATTGGTGATCCGCCCGACGGCGGGGCCGGAAAGAACTCCATGGGAGATGTAGGCGTGCACTTCCGCTGCACCATTCTCAAGCAACACTTCCGCCGCCTTGCAGAGCGTTCCGGCGGTGTCGCAAATGTCATCGACGATCAGGCAGGTCTTGCCGGTCACATCCCCGATCACTGTCATCTCCGCAATTTCGCCGGGTTTTTCTCGGCGCTTATCGACGATGGCGAGGGGCGCATTGACCCGTTTGGCAAGTTCGCGCGCTCGGGCAACGCCGCCCACATCGGGTGAAATCAGCATGAGATCACTCATCCGATCCTTGAATTGCGCGACGATATCGAGCGCAAAGATCGGGGAGGCATAAAGGTTGTCCACGGGGATATCAAAGAAACCTTGGATCTGAGCGGCATGCAGGTCCAACGTCAGGATACGTTCGATACCGGCCCCGACGATCATGTTTGCCACGAGCTTGGCGCTGATCGGGGTGCGCGCCTTGGTGCGCCGATCTTGGCGAGCATAGCCGAAATAGGGGATCACGGCCGTCGTGCGCCGGGCGGAAGATCGTCGCATCGCATCCGCAATGATCAGTAGCTCCATCAGATTATCGTTGGCGGGGTTCGACGTCGGTTGGAGGATGAACATATCCTCGCCGCGGACATTCTCGAAAACCTCGACGAAAATCTCGCCGTCATTAAACCGTTCGACGCGAGCATCGACGAGTCCGACGTTAACGCCGCGATGCATCGACATCCTCCGCGCGATGGCTTTGGCGAGGGGCATGTTGGCGTTGCCCGAGATGAGCTTCGGTTCTGCGGTGGAGGGCATGGCGCGGCGGTTCCCATATGTCAGATTCGTGAAGTTGACTTCGCTTAGCATGCAGGTACGGTCCCGCATAGACAGGGACGGAAGGACCGCATGACCCATATTGATTATTATTTCTCGGTGTTGTCTCCCTTCACCTATCTGGCCGGAACCCGGCTAGAGGAGATTGCAGCGAAACACGGGGCAGAAATCACATATCGCCCGTTTGACATCATGGCCGCTTTTCCGCGTACGGGCGGCGCGCTTCCGAAAGATCGCCACAAGAGTCGCCTCGAATATCGTATGCAGGAGCTCAAGCGCCAAAGGGCGAAAGTGGATATGCCTATCAACTTTCGGCCCGCCCATTGGCCCACGAATGCGGCTCCGGCCTCTTATGCGATCATCGCTGCTCAAAATGCGGGCGGTGGCGATTTGGGTGCCCTTACCCATTCCATTCTTCGAGCCTGCTGGGCGGAGGAAAAGGATATCGCCGAAGATGACGTGATCCGTGAGGCGCTTTCGGGCGCCGGGTTCGACCCCGGCCTCGTCGAAAGCGGTCTGCTCACCGGCGCGGAAACTTATGGTGCCAATCTCGAACGCGCGGTGGATAGCGGCGTGTTCGGAGCGCCCTTTTACATCACGGATCAGGACGAGCGCTTCTGGGGGCAGGACCGGCTGGAGGATTTGGATTTGCACCTCGCGGGCAAGATCTAGATCGTGCCTCAGCTTGCGACGAGGTCGGTCGGGCGAGGGTCCGACCGGGCGCTTTTGCTGCATTGCTCCCTGAGCCATGGTGGCGCGTGGGGGCCGATAGCGAGCCATCTGCTCGATACGCTCACGATGCAGACACCGGACTTTCCCGGCCACGGGCGCTCCGCCGGTTGGGACGGGGAGGGGGACTACCACCACCTCTCGACACATGCCGCGCTCGATTTGATCGACGGCCCCCTCCACCTGATAGGTCATTCCTTCGGGGCTACTGTTGCGTTGCGCATCGCGGCCATGCGGCCCGATCTGGTACGCAGCCTCACGTTGATCGATACGGTCTTTTTCGCGGTCGCCATACAAGACAAGGGGGCAGGGTTAACGCGGTTCGATGCGGTACATTCGCCCATAAATGCCGCTTTGGAGGCAGGCCGATCTGAAGACGCCGCGCGGCTGTTTATGGCGGAGTGGGGCGATGGGCGACCGTGGGAGGCTCTTCCAGAAGCCCAGAAAGCCTACGCCTCCGAGCGGATTCACCTGATACCAGCAGCTGAGAAGATGTTGGTGGGCGATAGCGCGGGGCTTCTGCGCCCCGGCGCGCTTGAGCCGCTGACGATGCCGGTTCTTCTGTTGCAGGGGGCAGACTCACCGCCCATAATTCGTGACATTCACCAAGGCTTGGCGCGGCGGATACCGCAGGCCGAGCGTGTCGAGATCGCCAGCGCTCGGCACATGGTCCCCGTTACCCATCCGAAGCCTACGGCCATGGCTTTGACCGAATTTCTGAGCCGGGTTTAGAGCAGGCTCAGAAACTCCTCCACGGATGTCCGCGGTAGCGACCAGTCACACACGAAGCGCGCGAGCAGCATGTCGTCGTCGGACCCTCCATCGAGCGCGCTGTCCCACAGGTAATACTGCGCGCCGGCGGCCTGCAGCCGGGCGTGCGTGCTTCGGGGGAGCCGCGCGAAGATGATATTGGCCTCCGGCTCGTAGTCGAGCACTGCGCCCTTGGCGCGAAGACCCTCTGCCAGCGTTGCGCACAGGGCATTCGCCGCACGCGCCGTCTCAAGCCAGAGGCCGTCCCTGACGTATTCAGCCATTTGCGCGCCGAGAAAGCGCTGCTTTGAGAAAAGGTGCGCGCCGCGTTTGCGGCGGAGCTGCACCTCCCAGTCCGGGTCGGGATCGAACATGACGATCGCTTCGACGCCCATCAGCCCATTCTTGGTGCCACCAAACGACAGGGCGTCCACGCCTGCCTTCCACGTGAGTTCCGCGGGCGTAACCCCCAGACTGACCACGGCATTCGCAAACCGTGCGCCATCCATGTGCACCTTGAGGCCGTAGCCGTGGGCGACATCGCAAATCGCGCGGATCTCTGCGGGGGAATACAGCGTTCCCTTTTCCGTGGCTTGCGTTATCGAGACCGGGCCTCGCTGCGGCCCATGTACGCCGCGGATCTCTTCGGCCTCTATGGCCGCACGGAGCGATTCAGGTGTCAGCTTCTCTCCATCCCCGACGAGGGTAAGCTTTGCCCCTCCGGAGTAGAATTCAGGCGCGTTGCACTCATCTTCGTGGATATGGGCCACCGAGGAGCAGAAAGTCGTCGCCCATGGCGGACAGAGCGCGGCAAGCGCGATTGAGTTTGCTGCGGTGCCAGTGGCCACAAGATTGACGGAAGCCTTCGGTGCCTCGAGCACGTCGCGCAGGTTTGCCACCGCGGCGGCGGTCCAGTCATCCGCGCCATAGGGTGCTGCGAATCCGCTGTTCGCTTCGGTCAAGGCGCGCATGATCGCCGGGTGGGCGGGCCCGGTATTGTCAGACATGAAAAACATCAGAGCGGCTCCTCGATTATGTGGTCTTCCCACTCGTCATCGTCGATTTCGTGTTCGGAAACGGTCAGCCCCCGGACGGACACGCCCGCGTCATGCACACTCTCAGCAGTCCCCGTCAGTAGCGGGTGCCAGTGATACAGCGGCTCCCCTTCCCACAAGAGTTTGTAGGCGCAGGTTTCGGGGAGCCAATAGGCGTGCTTCTCAATGCTCTTTGGCGTGATCTGGATACACTCCGGAACGAATTGCCGCCGGATGGGGTATTGTGAGCACCGGCATGTCGCGTCGTCGAGAAGGCGGCATGCGACGCGGGTCAATGCCACTTCGCCGGTGTCCTCGTCCTCCAGCTTGTTCAGGCAGCACTTCCCGCAGCCATCGCAGAGCGCTTCCCACTCCCGCTGGGTCATCCGGGTGAGCGGGACGGTTTCCCAGTAATGCGGACGCAGGCCGCTGCGGTCGATGGGATCATCGCTCATAAGGTCACCAGTATGTCGCGGGCGCGCGCGCTGTCCGCATCCATCTGTTCGATGAGCGCATCGAGACCATCAAATTTTTCTTCAGGCCTCAAGTAGTCCACCAGCGCGACAGAGAGGTGCGCACCGTAGAGATCACCTGAGAAATCAAAGAGGAACGTTTCCAGATTGGGGCTGTTCTCACCAAACATGGGCCGCACCCCGAGGGAGGCGACGCCGTGGTAATTCCCGGCGTGAGGCCCGTCGAGCACATCCACCAGAACGGCATAAACCCCGAGGCGCGGCAGGTGCAGCCCCTCCATCGACATGTTGGCAGTGGGATAGCCCAGTTGCCGCCCGCGCTGTTCGCCCCCGATCACCTCGCCCTCGACACGGTGCCAGTGGCCCAGCATAGCGGCGGCGTCGCGCGGTTTCCCGTCGGTAAGCGCTTGCCGGATCGCGGTGGAGGAGACGCGGCCAACGGACCCTTCGAGGATTTCCGCGACGGTCACGCCAAACCCGAGTTCAGCCCCAAGCGTGCCCAGCAATTCGACATCACCCGCGCGGCCCTTTCCGAAACGGAAATCCTCGCCCACGACGACATGGCGCAGGCCGAGGCCCTCATCCAGCACCTGCCCGGCAAATTCCGCAGGGCTGAGTCCCGCCAACGCCGCGTTGAAGTTCAACTCATAGAGACGTGCCACGCCCATGCGCTCCAGCCGGTGCGCGCGGGCTTCGGGGTTCATGAGCCGAAAGGGGGTGGAGCTTGGCGCAAAATATTCTCTCGGATGCGGCTCGAAGGTCAGAACTCCAAGTGGGGCGCCGATCTCTTCGCCAGCTTTTCGCGCAAGCTCGATCACGGCCCGGTGGCCAAGGTGCACCCCGTCGAAGTTTCCGATCGCGGCGCTCGCGCCACGGTCGTCGGGGTTCAAAAATTGATAATCTCGCACGGTTCGCATGACGGGTCAGGTAGCCTTCGGGGCGACTGCGTGCAAGGGTCTGGAATTGCGCGCGCGGCGACGGTCTGTTACTCGCGGGCGACCAGATCACGAGGCGCCCCATGAGCATCAATACATTCGGCCATCTCTTCCGCGTGACGACCTGGGGCGAAAGCCACGGTCCGGCACTGGGCGCTACCGTGGACGGATGCCCCCCGGGGATCGCGATTGATGAGGAGATGCTCCAGCATTGGCTTGATCAGCGTAAACCGGGTCAGAACAAATACACCACACAGCGGCGCGAAGCCGATCAGGTGCGCATCCTTTCAGGCGTTTTCGAGGGGCAGACAACGGGGACGCCCATCCAACTGATGATCGAGAACACCGACCAGCGATCAAAGGATTATGGCGATATTGCCGAAAAATTCCGGCCCGGACATGCCGATATCACCTATTGGCAGAAATACGGAATCCGGGATTATCGCGGGGGCGGGCGAAGCTCGGCGCGGGAAACCGCCGCGCGTGTGGCCGCAGGCGGCGTGGCGCGCGCGGCCTTGGCGGATCTGGTTCCGGACCTGCGCATCACCGGCTATATGGTGCAGATGGGTCCCCATGCGATCGACCGGGCGCGCTTTGACTGGGACGAAATCGCGCGAAACCCCTTCTGGGTGCCCGACGCGCAGGCGGCCGCGGACTGGGCAGATTATCTGGACACGCTGCGCAAAAGCGGCGATTCCGTTGGTGCGATGGTCGAGGTGACGGCGCGGGGAATGCCTGCTGGGCTCGGCGCGCCGGTTTATGCCAAGCTGGATACCGACCTTGCCACCGCGATGATGTCGATCAACGCGGTAAAGGGTGTTGAGATTGGGGAGGGTATGGCCGCCGCCATGCTCACCGGTTCTGAGAATGCCGACGAAATCACGATGGGGCCGGAAGGACCGCTTTATTCGTCGAACCATGCAGGTGGCATCTTGGGTGGGATTTCCACGGGGCAGGACGTTGTGGTGCGGTTCGCGGTAAAGCCGACCTCTTCGATCCTTACGCCGCGCAAGACCATTACCCGGTCGGGCGAAGAGACCGAAATCATCACCAAAGGGCGGCACGATCCTTGCGTAGGCATTCGGGCCGTGCCGGTGGGTGAGGCGATGATGGCCTGTGTCCTGCTCGATCAAGTGCTGTTGCACCGGGGTCAGGTGGGCGCGAACAGAGGGAAGATTGGCTAGCTGGTCAGGCGGCCAAGCCCTTCGCGCCCATATCGAGGAACTTCTGCCGGCGGGATGCGATCAGAGTGCCGGCATCCTTGCCGTCGAACTCTTTGAGCGCTTCGGTCAGAGCCACGCCAACTGCGTCTACCGCGGCCTTGCGATCACGATGAGCCCCGCCCAGAGGTTCAGACACGATCCTGTCGATCACACCCAACTTCTTGAGATCTTGTGCCGTCAGGCGCAGCGCTTCTGCCGCTTCGCGCATCTTGTCGGGATCCTTCCACAGAATCGAGGCGCAGCCCTCGGGGGAGATCACCGAATAGACCGAATGTTCCAGCATGATGACCCGGTCGGCGGTGGCAAAGGCGACGGCACCGCCTGACCCCCCTTCGCCGACGATGACGGACACAACCGGCACGCCGATCTGCAGGCTCTTCTCGGTTGCCCGCGCGATGGCTTCGGATTGGCCGCGTTCTTCTGCGCCTTTGCCGGGGTATGCGCCGGGCGTGTCAACCAAGGCGACAAGCGGAAGGCCGAAGCGGTCCGCCAAATCCATCAACCTGTAGGCCTTACGGTAGCCTTCGGGCCGGGCCATGCCGAAATTGCGTTCGATCCGGCTTTTGGTATCGTTGCCCTTCTCTTGGCCCAATACCACCACGGGCCGTCCATCGAGGCGGGCAAGGCCGCCCATGACGGCCAGATCCTCGGCATAGTTGCGGTCACCGGCGAGGGGCGTGAAATCCGTGAAAAGGGCAGAGATGTAATCGCTGCAATGGGGCCGGTCCGGGTGTCGGGCGACCTGACATTTGCGCCATGGGGTGAGGTTCTTGTAGAGGTCAGCGAGCATGTTGGCGGCCTTTACGTCAAGCGCGCCTGCCTCGCTGTCCACGTCCATTGCATCGTTCTGCCGTGCGATGGCACGCAGTTCTTCGGCTTTGCCTTCGATCTCGGCCAGCGTTTTTTCGAAGTCGAGGTAGTTGGTCATGCCCAGTTCCCAAGCCCAGTATGTCTTATGCGGCATATATTGGATCGCATCCGCAATGCAACTCGATCAAAGCATGACGGGTACGAGAGTGATCAGCAGAAGGGCCGCCATGATGCGGTTGAAAACCCGCAACCGCGCGGGCCGCGCGAGGATGCGCCCCATCTGTTGCCCCAGCATGGTCCAACTCGTGGTGGAGACCACGGCGACCGCGACATACATCCCCGCAACCAAGAGCACCGCCGTCAGATCCCGGCTTGCGGCATAAAGGGTAATCGCTCCGAGGCCCATGGACCAAGCCTTTGGGTTGACCCACTGGAACCCCGCCGCTTGCAGGAAGGTGAGGGGCCGGCCGCCGGTCCGCGCCTCCGCGGGCGGTGCGGCATGGGCGATCTTCCATGCGAGCCATATCATGTAGAGCACCGAAAGCACCTTCAGCACGGTATAGCTCACCGGCCATGCATCGAAGAGGCGCATTACGCCAAGGCCCACCAGCAGAACCATCGCCGGAAACCCCAGCCCGATTCCAAGCATGTGCGGCACAGTGCGGCGAAACCCGAAATTCGCGCCGGACGCCAGAAGCATGAAGTTGTTCGGCCCCGGCGTGATCACGGTGACGAGGCAGAAGCCGGCGAGGGCGAGGATGAGGTCAAGTGTCATGCCACGTTTTATGCGCCCTATTGCGTGGCAGGGAATTGCATATTTCACACCTAAACGGCATTGTTTTGCAATCCATGCTTAAATCTGACCGCATAACCGACAAGATATTGCGCGAGTTGTCCGCGCAGGGCCGGATCAGCAACCAAGAGCTGGCCGAACGGGTCGGTCTTTCTGCGTCGGCCTGTTTGCGCAGGGTGACGGCGCTGGAGCGTGAGGGCGTAATCGCGGGCTATCGCGCCGTGATCGACCGAACGAAGCTCGGGCAGGGGTTCACGGCCTATATCGGTGTCGGACTCTCGGATCATTCCAAAGCCAGCCAAGAGGCGTTTGAAGCATCCATTTCGCAAGCAGAAGAGGTGCGCGAGTGCCATAATATCACCGGCATGATCGAATACCTGCTCCGGGTCGAGTGTGCTGACCTCGCCGCCTACAAGCATTTTCATACAGAGGTGCTGGGCACTCTACCGCAGGTGAGTTCCATAACCTCCTATGTGGTCATGGGCTCCCCCAAGGACGAGCGTGCTTGAGGCGGCTTATCCCTCGATCAGTTCTGCTTGTTTCACGATGACCTCGGCCTGCCGAACGCTGGCGATATCGACCAACCGGCCCTTGTAGACGGCTGCACCCTCTCCGCGGGCTTGTGCGTCCTTCATCGCGGCGAGGATTTCGCGGGCCTCTGTCACCGCCGCCTCCGACGGGGTGAACACCTCATTGGCGAGTGCCACTTGTTTGGGGTGGATCGCCCATTTCCCCACCATGCCAAGAGTCGCGGACCGCAGAGCTTGGGCGCGAAATCCTTCGTCATCGGAGAAATCACCGAAAGGCCCATCAACCGGCAGCACGCCATGGGTTCGACACGCGGCGACGATCGCGGCCTGCGCCCAATGCCACGGGTCCGACCAATGCTTCGCGCCCTCATGCCACATGTAGTAGTTTTCCTGCGTTCCACCGATCCCGGTGGTTGCCATGCCCATACTTGCGGCGAAATCGGCGGCTCCGAGGCTCATCGCCTGCAGGCGCGGTGAGCCGGCGGCGATTTCCTCCACATGGGCGATGCCAGCCGCGGTCTCTATGATCACCTCAAAGCCTATGGGTTTGGACCGGCCTGTCGCCCGTTCGATTGCCGTGACCAACGCGTCGACGGCATAAATATCCGCAGCGCAGCCAACCTTGGGGATCATGATGATGTCGAGCCGCTCGGAGCAGTTCTCCAGAAGATCCACCACATCGCGGTACCAATAGGGCGTATCAAGTCCGTTGATCCGAACCGAGAGCGTCTTGCGGCCCCAATCCACATCGCCGATTGCCTCTATGATATTCTTTCGCGCCTGCGGTTTGTCATCCGGCGCGACCGCATCTTCGAGATCGAGGTTGATCACGTCCGCTGCACTGGCTGCCATCTTTTCAAAGATCGCCGGTCGGGAGCCGGGTCCAAATAGCTGGCAGCGGTTTGGACGGGCGGGCGGCGCAGGCTGAAGACGGAAACTCATCGAAGATCCCTCGCAAGGAAATTTCACACTATTTGTCGATAGGGTTATTTAATTGCGTGATGCAATTCAAGTGCAGTTATGCAAGCGCAGCATTTTTGGTGACTTACGCGGTACGTGTGCAGCTAAATCCGCCGATTTCTTTGCATTGGGGGCGGAAATACCCGCACGGCGATATAGGATTGGCCTTGGCCCCTTGCACCTCGGCGGGTTTTCCTCCCCGTTGCGCAAGGCCAATGCGACACTAGGCTCGACGAATAGGAGAGACCCATGATCAAAACACCTTACCTCCTCTTTCTAGGCGATGCGCCGGATCAACTTGCTGCGAAAGTGGCGCAGGGTATCCGGGACTGGCGGCCCGACAATGCCGTGGGTCAACTGCGCTTGCCCGGTTGCGGCGCCGACGTACGCCTGCCGGACATGACGCTCGAAGAAGCCCGCGCCGCAGGGGCAGAGACGCTGGTGATCGGTGTGGCGAATCGCGGTGGGGAAATTTCTCAGAAATGGAAGGCCGTGCTGCTTGAGGCCATGGATCTCGGGTTTGATCTGGCGTCGGGCCTGCACAACCTGCTGCGAGATGAGGCCGACCTCGTCGAGAAGGCACGTGAGACGGGCCGCGCCTTGCATGACGTGCGCATCCCGTCGGTCAAATACCCCATCGCCAATGGGGAGCCCCGGAGCGGCAAGCGATGCCTCGCCGTGGGCACCGATTGCAGCGTCGGCAAGATGTACACCAGCCTCGCCGTGGACATGGAGATGAAGAAGCGCGGGCTGAAATCCAGCTTCCGCGCCACCGGGCAGACCGGCATCCTTATTACCGGCGAAGGTGTGCCGCTAGATGCGGTGGTTGCCGATTTCATGGCCGGGGCCGTCGAATGGCTGACCCCGCCTGCCGATGAGGATCACTGGGATCATATCGAGGGGCAGGGGAGCCTGTTCCATATTTCCTATTCCGGGGTCACCATGGCCCTGATCCACGGGGGGGCACCCGACGCTTTGATCCTGTCGCACGAGCCGACGCGCAAGCATATGCGCGGGCTTCCGGGATATGACGTGCCCACGTTGGAAGCGCTCCGCGATCTCGTGCTTCCCATCGCGCGTATTGCGAACCCGGCTGTGAAGGTCGTGGGGATCTCCGTGAACACTGCCGGGCTTGGGGAGGAAGAGGCCCTATCCTATCTTGCCGAAGTCGAAGCGCGCATGGGCCTTCCCGCCGTTGATCCGTTCCGGCAGGGTGCGGCCCGTCTTGCCGACGCGCTCGAAGCTCTCTGAGGGAAGCATCATGCAAATCGAGATCACACGGGACACCTTTCCGCTCGCCGAAGTCTTTACCATCTCCCGCGGCTCCCGCACCGAGGCGCAAGTCCTTACCGTACGGATCACCCTAGGCGGCGTCTCAGGCTGGGGTGAATGCGTCCCCTACGCACGGTATGGCGAGACGCTGGAGACGGTCACGACTGAAATCGAGAGCCTGCCGGAGCGCTTCGACCGGACGACGTTGCAATCACTGCTGCCTGCCGGGGCGGCCCGAAATGCGGTCGATTGTGCGCTGTGGGATCTTGAGGCGAAGCAGGCGGGGAAACGCGTCTGGGAGCTTGCGGGCCTGCCCGCGCCGCACCCGGAGATCACCGCCTACACGCTCTCTCTCGACACGCCCGAGAAGATGGAGGCGCAGGCCGCCAAGCACGCCCATCGACCCCTTCTGAAGATCAAGCTCGGCACGCCCGATGACATGGCGCGCCTGGAGGCCGTCCGTCGCGGCGCGCCAAACCCCCGCATCGTCGTTGACGCCAACGAGGGGTGGAGTGCGGAGGTGTATGCCGATCTTGCGCCGCATCTTGTCCGTCTTGGCGTGGCAATGGTGGAGCAGCCGCTTCCAGCGGGCGACGATGAGGCCCTCCAGGGGATTGACCGCCCGGTCCCGCTTTGCGCGGATGAAAGCTGTCATGATCGCGCCAGCCTTCCGGACTTGATCGGCAAGTATGACATGGTCAACATCAAGCTCGACAAGACCGGCGGGCTGACCGAGGCGCTTGCCCTTCGCGAGGATGCGCAGGCCCGCGGCTATGACATCATGGTCGGCTGTATGGTCGGCTCCTCGCTCGCGATGGCGCCGGCCACCCTTCTTGCGCAGGGGGCCATGGTGACGGACCTTGACGGGCCGCTTCTCCTCGCGCAAGACCGGGCGCATGCGCTGCGCTTTGATGAGGCGGGCGTGCATCCGCCCGAGGCGGCCCTCTGGGGCTGACCGGCAACACGAGGAGAGGCCCATGTCCCGCACCGTTTATGTCAACGGAGAGTATCTTCCCGAAGCTGACGCAAAGATTTCGATCTTTGACCGGGGGTTCCTCATGGCGGACGGCGTCTATGAGGTCACCAGTGTGCTGGGCGGCAAACTTATCGATTTCGAAGGTCATGCCCTGCGGCTTCAGCGGTCGCTCTCTGAACTCGATATGGTTGAGCCTTTGGGGCGTGATGAGTTGTTGGAAATTCACCGCGAACTGGTTCGATTGAACGCAATCGAAGACGGGATGATCTATCTGCAGGTGACACGCGGTTCCGCAGGGGATCGTGATTTCGTCTTTCCCGATCCCGAAACGACCCGGCCAACCGTCGTGCTTTTTACCCAAGACAAGCCCGGCATGGCGGACACGCCGGTCGCGAAGGTCGGGATCAAGGTCATCTCCATCGACGACATCCGGTGGGGCCGCCGCGACATCAAGACGGTGCAGTTGCTCTATCCTTCCATGGGCAAGATGATGGCCAAGGCCGCTGGCGCGGATGACGCCTGGATGGTCGAGGATGGGCAGGTGACGGAAGGTACTTCCAACAACGCCTATATCGTCAAGGGCAATAAGATCATCACCCGAGAGCTTTCTTCCGACATCCTTCATGGGATCACCCGCGCCGCCGTTTTGCGCTTTGCCCGCGAGGCGCAGATGGAGGTAGAGGAGCGCAGTTTTACGATCGATGAGGCCAAGCAGGCGGATGAGGCCTTTGTGACCTCCGCCAGTACTTTTGTAATGCCGGTAGTCGAAATCGACGGCGCGAAAATCGGAACCGGTGCGCCGGGCACTGTCGCGCCGCGCCTGCGCGAAATCTACTTGGATGAAAGCCGCAAAGCAGCGATCTGACCCGGCCAGCGCGCACTAGCTGCACTATGGGGGCGTATACGGACAAGCGCGCTCAGAGCCTACTTGCCTGAGCCTTCTTTGGCGCGGTTTTGCGAGGCTCACCGCGCCTCAATTCCTCTGGTGGGGCGCTCAAAAGCCATGGCCGAATCTGCGGGCTCCTGCTAGGTCTAGTTGAATGTCCCACCTTGACCCCCAGATAAGCCCCCGGCCCGTTATCCGGCAGCTTGACGACTCCGCTATCAACCGTATCGCCGCGGGCGAGGTGGTGGAGCGTCCTGCCTCTGCCGTGAAAGAGTTGGTGGAGAATGCGCTGGATGCGAAGGCGAGCCGGATAGAGATCGCCATCGCGGATGGGGGCAAAACCTTGATCCGCGTCACCGACGACGGCTGTGGCATGTCGCCGGATGATCTGCCGCTTTCATTGTGCCGTCACGCCACATCCAAGCTTGATGGCGAGGACCTGCTCAATATCAACAGCTTTGGGTTTCGCGGCGAAGCCCTTCCCAGCCTTGGAGCAGTAGGGCGATTGACCCTTACCTCGCGTGCCGAAGGCTTTGAGGCGGCCGAGTTGCGGGTATCGGGAGGCGAGTGCGGGCCCGTTCGCCCTGCAGCGCTCAACCGAGGAACGGTGGTTGAGTTGCGCGACCTTTTCTTCGCCACGCCAGCGCGTTTGAAATTCCTGCGCACGGACCGCGCAGAGGCACAGGCCATTACTGACACCGTCAAGCGCCTTGCCATGGCCGAACCCTTCGTCGGCTTCATCCTGCGGGACTGCTCGGGCGGAAATGACAGGACGGTCTTTCGCGCCGATCCGGAAAACGGAAACCTGTTCAGCGCACTGCACGCACGACTCCGTGCAGTGCTGGGGCGCGATTTTGCTGAAAACTCCCTGCCGCTGGATGCCGAGCGGGACGGGTTCCACCTGACGGGATATGCCGCCCTGCCGACCTATTCGCGAGGCTCCGCAGTACAGCAGTTCCTCTTCGTCAACGGACGTCCGGTCCGCGACAAATTGCTGATCGGGGCGCTGCGCGGCGCGTATCATGATTACCTTTCTCGCGATCGGCATCCGGCCGCCGCACTCTTTGTCGATTGTGATCCCCGACTGGTGGACGTGAACGTGCATCCCGCCAAGACCGAAGTACGTTTTCGCGAACCGGGCGTGGTACGCGGGTTGATAGTCTCGGGCCTGCGGCATGCGCTTGCCGAGGCCGGGCACAGATCGTCTTCGACCGTCGGCAATGCCACGCTTGGCGCGATGCGGCCCGAAGCGCCCAGCACGGCACCCCGCGTCTATCAGATGGATCGCCCGTCGAGCGCAGCGCGGGCCGTAGCCTATCGCGCGCAGGCACCGCATTTTGCCGAGGTCACAGAAGCCTACAGCGCCCGCGTGGTGGACATACCGAGCGAAGAGCAGGGGCAGGATGAAGCCCCTGAAACCCTTCCTCTCGGTGCCGCACGAGGGCAGGTGCACGAGAACTACATAATTGCACAGACCGAGAGCGGCATGGTCATCGTGGACCAGCACGCCGCGCATGAGCGACTGGTCTATGAGAAGCTCAAGCGGCAGATGGCGGAAAACGGCGTCTCCGCACAAGCGCTTCTGATCCCGGAGATCATTGAGCTTTCCGAAGGCGATAGCGCTCGGCTGTTGGAGTATGCTGAGGAGTTCGCCCGGTTCGGTCTCACGATAGAGCCGTTCGGCGGTGGCGCCGTTGCCGTTCGCGAAACTCCCGCCATCCTCGGTGAAGTGAATGCCGAGGCGATGATCCGCGACATACTCGATGAACTCGAAGACACCGGCGAAAGCCTGAACCTGCAGGCGCGTATCGATGCCATTCTTTCCCGCGTCGCCTGTCACGGTTCAATCCGCTCCGGGCGCCGTATGCGGGCGGAGGAAATGAATGCGCTGCTGCGAGAGATGGAAGCGACCCCGCATTCAGGGCAATGCAATCACGGCAGGCCGACGTATGTCGAGCTGAAGCTATCTGACATTGAAAGACTATTTGGGCGGACATGATGGAAGGGATGGATCAGGCAGTGGCCAATATGGATCAGCTTGGGATGATGATCTTGGGCGGGGGCGCGCTTGTTGTGCTGCTGCTGATCGTTCTCGCGATCAAGTTGAGCCGTGCCCGTTCCGATATCCAGTCCTTGCAACAGCGACTCGCGGTTGCCGACGAAAAGGAAATCCGCGCATCTCAGCTTCGAGAAGAGTTGGAGGCGACGAAGGAACGGGTCGAGGATGAACTGGAGCGGCGGGTTTCTGCGGAGTCCGAGTTGGAGGCGCGCAAGGCCGAACATGCGGCGCGCTTGCACGAGTTGCGCGGCATGAAGGCCGAAATGGAGGAGAAATTCGCCAACCTCGCGAATGGTGTCCTGCAGAAGAACTCCGATGCGTTTCTCGGTCTCGTGACGGAAAGGTTCAAGGCGCATCAGGCCACCGCCCAAGAAGATCTGGAGGGGCGTAAACGAGCGATTGAGCACCTCGTGAAGCCTCTCGACGAAAAGCTTGGCGTTTTCGACAAGCGGATTGGCGAGATCGAGAAAGCTCGCAATGAGGCCTATGGCGCGATCCGCGCGCAGGTGACGCAACTCGCAGAAGGGCAGAGCACGCTGGGGCAGGAAACGCGCAAACTGGTTCAGGCGCTTCGCGCGCCCAAAACGCGCGGGCGGTGGGGCGAAATGCAGTTGCGTCAGGTCTTTGACATGGCGGGCATGGCAGAGCACGTGGACTATGACCTGGAAAGTCACATGGAGACCGATGGCGGCGCGCGGCGACCCGATGCCATCGTGCATATCCCCGGTGGCAAGAGCATCGTCGTGGATGCCAAGACGCCGCTGGAGGCCTACCTCGATGCGCTCGACGCCGAGACGCCGGAGGCCCAGACCGCCCAGATCGCCCGCCACGCCCGGCAGGTTCGCGATCACGTGAAAACGCTGTCTTCCAAGGCCTATCATGATCTGTTGCACACCACCCCGGATTTTGTCGTGATGTTTATACCCGGCGAAACCTTTGTGGCGGCGGCCGCCGAAGTTGATCCGGGCCTCATGGAATTTGCGTTCGAGCGTAAGGTGCTGATCGCGACGCCCACGACGCTCATGGCGCTGGTCAAAGCCATCGCCTATGGCTGGCAACAGGAGAAGATGGCGGAAAACGCCGTCGAAGTGCAAAAGACTGCCAAGGAACTCTATGACCGTCTCAGCACCTTTGCCGAGCACATGGATGGCATCGGCAAGGCGCTTACCCGCTCGGTCTCGACCTATAACAAGGCGGTTGGGTCGCTTGAATCCCGCGTGCTGCCCTCTGTTCGTAAATTTGAGCAGATGGGCGTGGTCTCTGCGGGCAAGTCGGTGGAAAGCCCCTCCATTGCCGACAGCGAAATCCGTGTCGTGACGCTGCCCGGCGCAGACTAGGCGTTCCAGCGCACCACGCCGAGAGGGGCCATGTCGTACCCGCCTGCGGAGGTGGCCAACGCTTTGAATGATGATGTGCCGCAATGTTGCATGAAGGTTTGCATGGGCTCATCGAACCAAGCGGCCCGATCCACCAGAAGATCGAAATGCTCGACCGTCACGGGGCTGAAACCCAGCCCATATGGCTCCGAGACTGAGCGTAGGCCAAAGCACACATCTGCCCGCCCTTGAAGCACCGCAAGCACCGCGTCCTGTTCGCTGTGAACAGGGCCAATACTCTCGAAGCTTTCAGACTCGACCAGTGACGATTGTAGGTGGAACTCAAAAATTGCTTCCGTGCCCGCCTCTGCTTGCCTGCGAACGACACGCTTGCCGATGAGGTCTTCCATTCCGCGGATGTCGCCAGCTTCCTTGCGAAACACCAGCCCTCGCTGCCGTTTGGCCCAGCCCACCAGGACGGCATTCGCATCGGCGCAGTACCGCTTCGCAAAGGGAATGTTCCATTGGTCCAACGCCGCATCATAGATGTGCAGGCCCGTCGCTATGCCTTCGCCCGCGGCAAACCGGCGCAAGCCGTCCAATGAGCTGTCAAACAAGGTTGCCATTCCGCTGCGGCAGTCGCGCAAAGCGCGCTCAAGCAGTGGATCGTGGCTTCCCAGAAAGGTATTGGGCCGGTCCATCCCACCGGGCACGCCATCGCTGGAGGCGGCAATCCAGGCGCGGATGGCACGACGGGGGAACAACAGCTTCCCCGTCGCCCTTGTGCAGGGCACCGATCCTTTTTCGGCAAGGTCATAGACCTTGCGTTCCTTCACGCGCAGGAACTCGGCAAGCTCTCTGACGGTAAAAAACTCAGGTTCGGCGGCGAAAGGATCCATGCCCTCCTGATTAGCTGCCCGCGTTGGGGAAGAAAAGCTGCTTGCCGCCGAGTTGGTACCCGGCAATTGCGGCCTGACCCTCTTCGGAAAGCAGCCAGTCGATGAAGGCCTGACCTTCTTCGACATTGACGGAAGGGCAGGCTTCAGGGCTGACAAGGATCACACCATATTGGTTGAAAAGATCCTCGTCGCCTTCGACCACCACATTATAATCGCCCTTGTTCCCGAAGGAGAGCCACGTAGCGCGGTCGGTGAGGGCATAGGCCCCCATGCCCACGGCGGCATTCAAGGTCGCGCCCATGCCGGAGCCAGTCTCGCGGTACCACGATCCCGAACCCGCCAGCGGATCGATATTCGCATCGGACCAGAGCGCGCGTTCCTTCTTGTGCGTACCGGATTCATCCCCTCGGGACGCAAACAAGGCGCCCGCCTCCGCAATGGTTTGCAGCGCCGCCTGCGCGTTGTCGCTCCCAGCGATGCCAGCCGGATCTGCGGAGGGGCCGACAATGACGAAGTCGTTGTACATCAAGTCACTGCGCATTTCGCCAAAGCCATCCGCGACGAATTGTTCCTCAGAGGGTTTCGCGTGGACCAGCAGAACGTCACCATCGCAATTCTCTGCGTTCTTGATCGCCTGTCCCGTGCCCACGGCCACGACATTGACCTTGAACCCTGCCTTTTCCTCAAAGGTCGGAAGGAGGTGATCGTACAGGCCGGAGTTGGCCGTTGATGTGGTGCTCTGCACGATAATATCGGCATGGGCAGCGCTGGCTGCGAATGTCAGCGCTAGAATGGACACAAAGGTCTTCGTCATTTCCAAGGTACTCCCGTTATTTGGAAAGGTCAGAGCGGCAAGCGTCCTTCGAGATAGGCCAGAGCGGCGGCCGAGCGGGGCTTGTCGAAAAAGGTCGAGGCTAGCGTCTGTTCGGCGACGCGGCCGTCGTGAAGGAACACGATCTCATCGGCCAGTCGGCGCGCCTGTCCGAGGTCATGGGTGACGAAGACGATCTTGGTCCCTGCGTCATGTGCTGCGAAGACGATATCCTCGATCGCGCGCACGGAGGCCGGATCGAGGCTGGCCGTCGGCTCGTCGAGAAAGAGAATCTCAGGCTCGGTCGCAAGCGCGCGTGCGAGGGAGAGCCGCTGCTGTTCACCCCCCGATAGTTTGCGGGCCGGGCGCGCTGCAAGGTGGCTCAACCCGACATGCGCGAGCAGCGCATCGCGGCGATCAGGGTCGGGGCGGCCCCGTGTCTTGAGAGCAAAATCCACATTCGCGGCGACGGAACGGCGCAGCAGAACGGGCTTTTGAAAGACCATCGCTTGTCGCCGGCGAAGCGTGTCACCAGAATCCCTGGTGCTCCACCGAACCGTGCCCGCGGAGGGCGCTCGCAATCCGTGAAGCAGGCCGAGCAGCAGGCTCTTTCCTGCCCCGTTGTGGCCCATGACGACCGTGATCCGTCCCGGTGCGAGGGTCAGGTCAACGG
Organism: Poseidonocella pacifica; assembly: GCF_900111875.1. Taxonomy (GTDB): domain Bacteria; phylum Pseudomonadota; class Alphaproteobacteria; order Rhodobacterales; family Rhodobacteraceae; genus Poseidonocella; species Poseidonocella pacifica. Next base: position 424,555 of record NZ_FOJU01000003.1, on the reverse strand, counting down.
GCCCCAGAAGCCGCATGCCCCCGGCATCGAAACACAGCCCCTCGCAAGAAAGCGGTAGCAGTGAACGCTTCTGTCGATTGATCGGCATCAGCCCGCCGAGCATGTGAAGGCGCGCATCGTCACGCATAGGCAGCCCTCGTTGCGGTAAGGCGCAGCCCATAGACCAAGGCATTGACGATAAGGGCGAGGCTCAACAAGACGATCCCGAGCGCTAGTGCGAGGGCGAGGTTTCCCTTGGACGTCTCCAATGCGATGGCCGTGGTCATCACTCGTGTGAGGTGGTCGATATTCCCGCCCACGATGATGACAGCGCCAACTTCGGCAACCGCCCGCCCGAACCCTGCGAGCGCAACGGTGAGCAAGGCATAACGCCCATCCCAGAGGAGCGCGGATATCGTCTGGATCGGGCCGAGGCCGAAGGAGCGGAATTGATCGGCATATTCACCGTGCAGGTCTTCGAGCACCTGCCGCGAGAGTGCCGCCACGATGGGAGCAATGAGGATGGTTTGCGCAATGATCATCGCCGACGGCGTATAGAGCAGCCCCAGAAACCCCAGCGGGCCTGAGCGGGACAGGGCCAGATAGACCAACAGGCCAACCACGACCGGCGGCAGGCCCATGAGCGCGTTGACGAGCACCAGAAGCGGACCGCGCCCGGGAAACCGCAGGATTGCGAGCAGGGCCCCGACTGGCAAACCGATAGCGCACGCGAGAGTAGTCGCGGTGAGGCTCACCTGTAGCGAAAGCCCGACGATCTCGATCAGATCGTGCTCCCCCGTCAGAACCATCTCCAGCGCCAGCCAGATAGCGGACGTTTCTTGCTGCATACTGCGAAATTTCCCCAGATCCGGAAATTATGCACAATAACGCACAGAATGGGACGGCATGCAACATCCTCCTGACGGGGTTGAACGCAGGGGGAGGCGAGTGCCATTAGCTTGGGATGGGTTCAGATGCGCAGGAACGGCTGCGCGAGGCGCGGAAAGAAGGCGTTGAACCGCAAGGGCGCTTCTGTCGCAGCGAGACAGATGCAATCCTCCCCAATGTCAGCCATGGGTGCATGGTCAACGCAGTCATCGGCGACTTCCAGATCGCCGCGCCCGAAATGTCCGTCAGCGTCGGCAAACGCACCCTGCAGCACCAACGTCAATTCCAACCCCTTATGGCTATGATCGGGAACGGCAGTGCCCGCGGGGATGTACAGCAGCCTAGCGCTGGCGGTGCGCGATGTTGGCAGGATGGCCTGCCGTACGCCCATGCCAACGGGCCGCCAACGCACGCGATCAACGCCGCCGCCGAGGTAATCCGCCAATGGCGCGGGAAAAACCGGGTCACGAGGAAGAGCGCGCCGTGTTGCCGGCCCTTTGCGAATCCGTGCCAATGTCGCCTCAAGATCGGGAGGCGGCACGTCTTTGTCCTCGGCCTGCGCGAGAAGGGACCCGCCAACCGCGTCAAAGCTTTCGGATTGGGCGCGGCACTGGTCGCACAAGGAGATATGGGCAGCGATGACCAGCGAGAAGGCCTCGGGCAGGGCACCAGCAGCATAGGCGAGAAGGAGGGCATCGGTCGGGTGGTGTGTTATCTGTCGTGTCATTCGGATGATCCCATCGCATGGCGCAGACGGTCAAGGGCGAGCCGTATGCGCGACTTGATTGTTCCCAAGGGCAAGCCCGTCTCGGCGGAAATCTCGCTGTGGCTCAGATCGCCGAAATAGGCGCGCTCGACCAGGGCCCGTTGTCGTTCGGGGAGCGCCACGAGCGCTTCTGCCAACCGGTGGCTGGCCTGTTGAAAGCTGACGATGTCTTCCTGAGCGGGTTCTGGTTCGGGGCCCCATGAGAGGTCTTCGGGCTCGGGGCGTCGCTCCTTGCGCAGCAGATCGATCCGCCGATTTCGGGCAATGGTGAAGATCCACGTCGCCACGCTGGCGCGGGCCGGATCGAAAAGATGTGCCTTGTGCCAGACCGTCGCCATGACATCCTGCGCACAATCTTCCGCTTGGGTATGCGACGCGCCGGAGCGCATGAGGAAGGATTTGATGCGCGGCGCGAAATGGTAGAACAGATCGGCAAAGGCCTCGGTATCGCGATCTTCGCGGATGCGCATGACATGGGCCACCCAATCCGCTCTCATGTCGCTCTTTGGTACCTGCACCCTGATCCTCAATATTCCGGTCCTTGGGGCAGGCATAGCACGCAGAGCGCGCGCTGTTGAAGCGCCGCATGACGGCTGGAACGTGGTTTTCTCGACCCGGAGTGCTGTATTGATCATGCAGCGTTTACGCAAAGCTCGGCTTGCCGGATCAAAAGAATTCTTCTCTGTGACAGATCCAATTCGCTCGGACCGCCGTAATGAGGAAAACACCTCTGAGGCGGAGCGCGAACAAACATGCCATTCGAAGAGAGACCAAATGGGTACCGCCCGAAGATTGCTGTCATTGGGGGCGGGATTTCCGGCATGGGCGCGGCGCATATGCTTGCCGATCACGCGGAGGTGGTTCTGTATGAAAGCGAGCCGCGGCTGGGTGGGCACGCACGTACCGTCATGGCTGGGCGACGTGGAGATCAGCCGGTGGATACCGGGTTCATCGTGTTCAACTATGAAAACTATCCGCAACTGGCGGGGCTCTTCAAGGAAATCGACGCGCCAATCGCGCGCAGCAACATGAGCTTTGGTGCTTCGATCGACGGAGGCCGGCTTGAGTACGGGCTTGCGACCATTGGGGCGCTGTTCGCGCAAAAGAAGAATGTCGTGTCGCACCGGTTTCTTCGGATGTGCCGCGATATCCTGCATTTCAACGCCAATGCGATGCGCCTCGCCGAGGCCGAGAGGGGGCTGACGGTGCGTGAGTTTCTGGTGCGGATGGGGACAGGGGATTGGTTCCGGGATTATTACCTCTCACCACTTTCCGGGGCGATCTGGTCCGCGCCGGTGAACCGCATTCTCGACTTTCCGGCGCAGTCGATGATCCAATTCTTCGATAACCATGCATTGCTGAGCCATACGGGGCAGCATCAGTGGTTTACGGTGAGGGGAGGATCGCAGGAATATGTCACCCGGTTGGAGGCGCATCTGCGCAAGGCGGGTGTAGAGATACGGACCGGGGCGCCCGTGGCATCCGTTCGCCGCATGGGTGAGAGCGTCGAGCTACGCCCCGCTGGCGGTGAAGGGGAGCATTTCGATGAGGTGATTTTCGCCACACATACGGACGTGACCTTGCGCCTGCTGAGCGATGCAAACGACGAGGAGCGCGCCTTGCTCGGGGCGATCCGCTATCAGCCGAACGAAGTCACGCTACATGCCGATGACAGGATCATGCCGCGCAGTCGTCGTGTGTGGTCGAGCTGGAATTACACAGAACAGCGGGACAAATCGGCCGAGCATATCGACCTGACGTATTGGATGAACTCACTGCAACCGATCCCGATGAACGATCAGATGTTCGTGACGCTCAACTCCTCTCGGCCCATCCGAGAAGAGCTGATCTATGATCAGGTGACGCTTGACCATCCGGTGTATGATCTGGGTGCGCTCGCCGCGCAGGAGGGACTCGCTGCCCGGAACGGAGCGCGGCGGACGTGGTTCTGTGGTGCGTGGATGGGCCACGGATTTCATGAGGACGGTTTGGCCAGTGCGGCAGATGTTGCCCGCCGTATTGTTGCCGGCTCGATGGCCAAGAGCATGGCCGCGGAATGAGCTACGTCGAGCATATAGCGGCCCATACATGCCACATGCGCCGCGGCACGCCGGCGAACGTGTTTCGTTATTCGGTAGACTACGTGCTTGTTGATGCAGAGGCCAAGTTGCTTGCGCCACGGCTCTTTTCCCGCAACGGGCGCAATTTGCTGGCCTTGAACGACCGGGATCACGGCGGCGCGCCGGGGCATGGACGCGGGGCGGAATGGGCCCGCGATGTGCTTCGGGAACATTCGGTTACCGCGGATGGCCCAATGCTTCTCCTTGCCCAGCCGCGCACGTTGGGTCACGTTTTCAATCCCGTCAGCTTTTGGCTGGCCCATGATACCGGTCGCCGCCTTCGTGCGGTGATCGCCGAAGTGACCAATACCTTCGGAGAACGGCACTCCTACCTGTGCGTGAAGCCTGACCGGACGCCGATCGTGTCGCAGGATGTGCTCGTCGCGCAAAAGATTTTCTATGTTTCCCCGTTTCAGCCCATCGAGGGCCACTATGAATTTCGCTTCGATATCAGGCTCGATAGGATCGGCATCAGCATTGAAAACCGCAACAGCGAGTCGGTTATGATAGCGACGTTGACGGGGCCGCGACGACCTCTGACAACGCCCGGCAGCCTTGCATTGTTGGCGCGCCGCCCGTTCGGTTCACGCCGCGTTCTGGCGTTGATCTTTTGGCAGGCCCTGAAACTGCGTCTCAAGGGAGGGAGGTATCGGGTTCGACCGCGCCCCCCGGAGCACGCGGTTTCCTGCGACTCTGACGTTGATAGGTTGAAGAATGACTCAATCGCGCGAAATGATAGGGTAAGATCGGTTTAGGGCGAAGGAGTTCAGAGTGCGGGATTGGCAGGGGAAGAGATATTGGATCGTCGGAGGAAGCGAAGGGCTGGGCGAGGCCTTGGCGCATGTACTGAGCCGGGTCGGGGCGGAGGTGATTATCTCCGGGCGGACTGAGGAAAGGTTGCAGGAGGTCGTGAACGCTTTGCCGGGCCGGGCGTCCTATACCGTGTGCGATGTTCAGGATCGCGACAGCGTCACCTCTGCTGCGATGCAGATTGGCCAGATTGATGGCCTTGTCCATGTAGCCGGGGTCTATTGGCCCATGAAGGCGACGGAATGGGACGCCGAGAAAGCGGAACTCATGGCCGACGTCAATTTCACCGGGGCGTTTCGCGTTTTGGGGCAGGTGGTGCCGCAGATGACGGAGCGTGGCGAGGGGCATATCGTGCTGACAGGCAGCCTATCGGGATCCCGCGGTCTACCGGGCGCCATCGGTTATGCCGCCAGCAAGGCGGGCGTGATGTCTTTGGCCGAATGCCTGCATGCCGATCTTCGCGGCACCGGTGTCGATGTCCAACTTGTCAATCCCGGTTTTGTCCGCACGAGACTGACCGACAAGAACGACTTTCGCATGCCGTTCCTGATGGATGCAGAGGACGCCGCAAAGGTGATCTTCGAACACATGAACGGCGAAGGGTTCAGTCGCAGTTTTCCCACAACCTTCGCATGGATGTTCCGTTTGGGGCGTCTGCTCCCAGACTGGTTGTACTACCGTATTTTCGCGTGACTCTGACGAATATCCGGTTGGTCAGACGAACGTCCGGTGGGGAAGCCTTTCGGCGGTATCGAGGTGCGGCGTTCCGCCAAACTGGCTGAGAAAGAGGTCATCTCCGCGAAACTCGAAACGGTGGATCGAGGTGTGGGCGATTGCGAGGAACATCTTGGTCTTAGCGCTCGTGTCCAGCCCGAGCGCTATGGCGGTGAGGGTCGCGATAACCCCGGTCGACGTAACCAGCAACGGGCGATCCCCGCCTGCGGCCGCGCTGCGTAGTGCCGCGAAGATGCGGTCGCGAAACTGCTCATAGGTTTCGACGCGATCGCTCATCTGGCCTTCTCTCCATACTCCGAGAACCTGCGGAACATGCGCGGCAAAGCTCTCTGGCGTATCGGGGAATGGCACGCCGTGGCTGTCGCGCAGCGATTGACTGAGGCCGAAGTAATCAAGTTCGTTCAGTCGCTCATCCCGCTCATGGGGAAGGCCCGCAATGTTGGCCCCTCTCGCTGTTTCGAGATGCCTGCGCATCGTGCCCGACACGATCCGGTCATAAGCGGGAACTGTATCGAGATACTCGCCCAACCAAGCAGCCTGACGATGGCCGAGTTTCGACAACTTGTCGTAGCTGGCTTCGTCCCGCCCGGCGGAGTTGGCCTGTCCGTGGCGGACGAGGGTCAGTTCGGTCATTTAATGCGCCTCCTGCTGCGTGGATAGGCGAAGGCGCAGGCGAGGAAAAGGGGGGAGTCAGGCCGCCCTGTGACCCGCGCCCTCAGTCCGGTTCAAATCGCGTGCAAGAGCCTGAAGTTGGAGGCGCAGCGGAGAGTCCGGGGCAAACAGGGCGAGCGGAACCCCCTGATCATTGCTGCGGATGACATTTTCACCAAAGTCCGGCAGCGTGGCTTCGATCGCAATGCCAAGCCCCTCGGCCAGACGTCGCACCCGTGCGCGCGCATTGAGTTCTGCAACGCCCGGTGCGCGGTTGAGCACATAGCGCATTTTTTCTTCTGTATGCCCCATGCTCCGCAACAATCGCGTAAGGCGAACCGTATTGCGTGAAGATCGCCGATCCAGATTGAGCACGGCAAGGATCAGGTCGGCCTCATCCAAGAGTGTCATGCTCGCCGAGGTGACGACCTGTGGAAGATCGACGATGACATAGTCGAAACGATTGCGCACCGCGTTGAGGATGCTGCCAAGGACGGGCGGAACGGCATCTCCCCCCATCGTGGGTTCAGAGGGCGCAACCAAGGCGAAGAGGCGTTCATGCACAGGCTGAAACGCCTGTATGATCTCCTCCTGCCCCACGGGGCCGGTTTCATTCCAGATATCGAACGTTGCGGGGTGTTCCCGAAGGTTAAGGTAACTCGCCACGCTGCCGAATTGGTGGTTAAGGTCGATCAGGCAGACCGATGGCCCATCAAGATCCTCCATATCCGCCAATTCCCACGCGAGATTGGTGGCAAGTGTCGTCGTGCCGACACCGCCAGCCACCCCTTGCAGCGCGATGATCGTGCCTTCGGCGGCGCGTTTGTCGCGCGCGGAGGACGCGGGCTTTGGACGCAGGGCTTTCTTCATCGCTGCGGCAAGATCGCCAGACGGAAGGGGGTAGGGGATAACGCAATCTGCCCCCAACCGAAGCAAATGATGCAAGGTGACCGCGCCCAATTCTTCGGCCACGATGATAACGGTGATGCCCCGGGCCTCGGCCTCGACAATGGCCTCTTCGACGAGTGTCGGGTCGTGCTCATCCTGTTGGCCAACTGCGAGAACAGCCAATTCAAGCGATTGCGCCGGTGCCTGACGCAGGAACGCCTGCGCTTCCACCAATTCCACGGTGGTCCAGTTCTCACCGACGGCTTCCTGTATCTCGGCGCCCACAAGAAACTCCATGGGGGCACGCGCGATCAAGCAGGCGATCAGACCTGCGGGATCAGGCTTGTTTTCATCTGGCGTCGTCATTTCACCCATTTCCCAGCGTTCGTCCATGGCGCACCCTCAATTCCGCATTTGCGGATTCCAAAGAGCAATTCGGCCCAAATTACGGCAGTAGAATGCAAATCTCTCGAAATTCTCGTTGAGAATGAGCGTAAATGTATCAGTATTTCCTTACCGCGAGCCCCACTTTTCTCACCTACACAGATTTGGTGAGCACCCTCGCGCTAGGGGTAAGATGACGGCAGGTGCGAAATCCCCGGGTTTCTCAGGCGTTCGAGCTCCTTCATTCATCCAGAACGCACAGATCATCCGCAAGCCAAGGGTGCATCTTAAGCGCTGGGTCGACCGATTGGCTCAGGAGAAGGTGGCGCATGGTGCGAGCCACGTCGCGCGGGACACGGTCGGCCCAATCGGCGCTGGCGAACAGGCTGATACCGCGGGCGAAAGGCTTGAAGGGGAGGGGATGCGCGTCGAGCGCATCATGCATCCGCGCCGCGCGCATAAACCCAAGAGCGGTCGTGATGGTCCACCCGACATTTCGTGACGCAAGTGTCATCAGGGAAAGATGTGCACCAATCTCGAATCTTTCGGAAAACTGAATTCCGTGTTGCGCCAGTTGCGCCTCGATCTGGCGGCCAATCAATTGCTCGCGATCGTATCTGAGGAAGGGCAAGGCGGCCAGATCCATCAGGGGATCGGGGCCTATTGGCGTTCCTTTCGGGGTCACGAGGAGGAACGGATCGCGCAGGAGGGGGTATTCGACCACCCCTTCGAGGGCGATGCCAGTGGTCGCGGCGACTGCGATGTGCAGCCGCCCGTTCGTAAGCATGTCCGTGATTTCGTGGCTCGGAGCCGTCACGAGCTTGAAGCGGCACCGCGTCAGGTTCTCGGCCAGGATCGTGACCAGTCTGGGCGTCAGATCGTTGTCAAAATCGTCAATTACCCCAAGGCTCAGGGTGCTGAGGTGCGAAAGATCCATCACCGACAATTCGCCTTGGGCAATGCGCAGTTGGTTCAGGATTGTGTCTACGCGTACCAGAAAGCTGCGGCCTGCCGGGGTCGGCACCATCGGTCGGCGCCCATGATTGACAAGCGCAATGCCAAGAGCGCTTTCGAGATTGCGAAGCTGTTGGGATACCGCTGGTTGGCTGAGGCCTGTGACTTCTGCGGTCTGGGCGACCGACCCGGTACTGGCGAGGGCGCTAAAGACCTCCAGCCCTCTCAATGTCACGCCTTTGGTCAGCATCCGCGCCCCCGTTCAATTTGCCTTTCTTGAAACTAGCGGTGCTTGCGGTCAACGATATTCGTCTTCAATCGTCTGGTTCCTGCATGGGAACTTGAACCGATTGGAAGGTTGCATTCACTGGCAACGAAAGCTCACACTCTGAATTCAGTCTCTACAGGGTTTACGCCCCCGGACCGGCCCACTTGGGCGACGTGGCCACTCTGAGGTGACACCACGCGACGCCTTGCAAAACCATATGCAAAACTGTCAACTCACGCGGCAGAAAACGGAGGGACTATGGAACTCAAGGAAGCAGCGACCGCCGTGCGGCGTAATGCCCACGCGCCCTACTCGGGGTTTCTTGTGGGGGCCGCGGTCCGGACTGCGGGAGGCGCGATCTTTGCCGGATGCAACGTCGAGAACGTCGCTTATCCCGAAGGCACCTGTGCGGAGGCGGGCGCGATCGCGGCTATGGTCGCGGCGGGAGAGCGCGAGATTACCGAGGTTTACGTCATTGCCGAGAGCCCGGAACCCGTGACCCCATGCGGCGGGTGCCGCCAGAAACTTGCCGAGTTTGCCGCTGCGGATACGCCCGTAACCATGGCGACCACTGCGGGCGTAGAGCGGACCACGACGGTGTCGGAACTTCTCCCCGGCGCATTCGCGCCACGGCATATGGAACGCTAGGGTTGGATGCACGGCACATAAACGCGCGATTGCGGCACGGCGAGGCGCTTGGGCCCGAACATCTGAAATGGTTCGCCAAGGGGCTTGCGGACATGACCGTCAGCGACGCGCAGGCCGGGGCGTTTGCGATGGGGATTTGCCACGTGGGACTTGGCGCCGAAGGCCGTACGGCGCTGACCCTTGCCATGCGGGATTCGGGTCGGGTGCTTGACTGGGATTTGTCCGGTCCGATCCTTGATAAACATTCCACCGGTGGCGTCGGGGATTGTGTATCGCTGATCCTCGCACCCGCGCTCGCGGCCTGCGGCGCTTTCGTTCCCATGATTTCGGGGCGGGGTCTGGGGCACACTGGCGGGACCCTCGACAAGCTGGAAGCCATTCCCGGTGTTGTTACATCGCTTAGCGAAGCGCAGTTTCGCAGTGTCGTCGGGAACGCCGGCGTCGGGATCGTCGGTGCCAGCGACGATGTCGCCCCTGCGGACAAGCGTCTCTATGCGATCCGTGATGTGACCGCGACGGTCGACAGCCTTGATTTGATCACCGCGTCGATCCTCTCCAAGAAGCTTGCTGCGGGGATCGAAGGGCTCGTCCTTGACGTCAAATGCGGCTCGGGTGCCTTCATGAAAGATCCCGCCGCAGCGCGACAGCTTGCCCAAGCCTTGGTGGACACCGCCAATGCGGCGGGCTGTCGGACAAGCGCGCTCGTGACCGACATGTCTCAGCCCCTCGCGCCCGCGCTCGGCAATGCCTTGGAAGTTGCGGAATGCATGCGCGTTCTGACGGGTGACACGGGCGGGCCGCTTCTGGACTTGTCCATTGAACTTGGGGCTGTGTTGCTCGAACAATGCGGGCTTGCAGCGGAAGGGGAGGGAGCTGTGAGGATGCGTGCCAGCATCACCTCCGGTGAGGCGGCGGCGCGTTTCGGGATGATGATTTCGGAGATGGGCGGTCCGACGCGGTTTGTCGAAGATTGGCTGCGGTTCCTTCCAACTGCGCAGGTTGTCCGTGACATACCCGCCGAGCAATCGGGCTATCTGACGCGCGTAGAGGGTGAGGCACTTGGCCATGCTGTCGTAAATCTGGGCGGCGGTCGGCACCGCGAGAGTGACCGAATAGACCCCTCAGTCGGCCTATCTGACATCGTCGCACTCGGTGCAAATGTAGAGGCTGGACAATCACTTGCCCGCATTCATGCAGCCAGCGAAGAGGCAGCGGCGCACGCAGAGGCGCGGGTCCGCGCCGCCATGCATGTGACGGATGAGGTGCCGGACATTCTCCCTTTGGTGCGCGAAAGGATCGGCTGATGGCACGCGCGTTTTTGATCGTCATGGACAGCGTCGGAATCGGCGGCGCGCCCGACGCGCATCAGTTTTTCAATGGCACCATCTCCGACACAGGCGCCAACACGCTCGCGCATATTGCCCAGGCCTGCGCCCGTGGTGAGGCCGAGGACGGGCGGCATGGCCCCCTCGCGCTCCCTACGCTTGCCAATCTTGGTCTTGGCGAGGCTGTTCGGTTCGCGTCGGGTGAGGACGCTCCCGGGCTTGGTGCCGCGACATCCGGGCGATGGGGCGCTGCGCAGGAGATCAGCCCGGGCAAGGATACACCCTCCGGTCATTGGGAGCTTGCCGGTCTGCCCGTGCCATGGGAATGGCACTATTTCCCGGACACTCAAGCGAGCTTTCCGCCTGAAGTTCTTCGTGCAGCGGCGGAGGCCTCTGGAACTGATGGAGTTCTCGGGAATTGCCACGCATCCGGCACAGCCATCATCGCCGAACTGGGCGCGCAGCACACACAAACGGGGTGGCCGATCTGTTACACATCCGCGGACAGCGTGTTTCAGATAGCAGCGCACGAGGAGCACTTCGGGCTGGAGCGGCTCTATGACCTATGCCGCGCGCTTGCCCCGATGCTGCACGACATGCGGGTCGGTAGGGTAATCGCGCGACCGTTCGTTGGCTCGGCGGAGGAGGGGTTCACCCGAACGGGAAACCGCAAGGATTTCGCCATTGCGCTCCCCGAGGCGGTTCTGACGAACTGGGTGCAGGACGCAGGCCGGCGGGTCTATGGTGTGGGCAAAATCGGCGACATCTTTTCGATGACGGGAATAGATGAGTTACGTAAAGGCGACGATGAGCACCTGATGGGGCATTTGCAGGATCTGGTGGAAACGGCGGTTGATGGCAGTCTCACCTTTGCCAACTTCGTGGAATTCGACAGCCTCTATGGACATCGGCGGGATATATCGGGCTATGCTAGGGCGCTCGAATGGTTTGACGCGCAAATCGGAAGACTCCTTCCGAAACTGAAAGAGGGCGATATGCTCGTGCTCACAGCGGACCATGGCAATGATCCTAGTTGGCCAGGTACCGATCATACGCGAGAGCAGGTGCCAGTTCTGGTCGCGGGAACAGGCATGGGCAAGATTGGACAGGTCGGTTTCGTGGATGTAGCGGCGAGTGTCGCCGAGCATCTGGGTGTGCCAAGTCAAGGACCGGGAAGGAGCTTCTTGTGAGTTGGAAGGATATTCCGAAGGTAGAGCTACATCTTCACCACGAAGGCGCGGCGCCGCCCGCATTCATACGCGGCTTGGCACAGGAACGGGATGTGAACCTGACGGGGGTTTTTGACGACAACGGTAACTATCTCTTCGGGGATTTTGCGCAGTTCCTGCGGGTCTACGAAGCGGCGACGGCGGTCCTGAAATCTCCTGATGATTATCGCCGCTTGACCCTTGCCGTACTTGAGGAAAGTGCAAAGCACGGGGTAGTCTATACGGAAAGCTTCATCAGCCCGGATTTTTGCGGGGGCGGTGATCTAGGGGCCTGGCGCGAGTATCTCCACGCGATCCGAGAAGCGGCGGATGAGGCGGAGCGAACCATGGGCATCACCCTGCGCGGTATCGTGACCTGTATCCGCCATTTCGGCCCGGACCGGGCAAAACCCATCGCCCTATGCGCAGCAGAGACCGCCGGCGACTGGATAGTGGGGTTCGGCATGGGCGGCGATGAGACGATGGGGGCGCAGGGCGATTTTGCCTATAGCTTCGACTTGGCCCGCGAGGCGGGGCTTCGGCTTACTACCCACGCGGGTGAGTGGGGCGGGGCAAAGAGTATCTGGCAGGCGGTGCGTGACTTGAAGGTCGAGCGGGTCGGACATGGCATTCAGGCAATTGATGACCTAGCTCTTGTTGACTACCTCGCGGAGCATGAGATCGTCCTTGAGGTGTGCCCGGGCTCGAACGTTGCGCTGGGGGCTGTGCCATCCTTCAAGGCCCATCCTATCGCCAAGCTGCGAGAGCGCGGGGTCCGCGTAACCGTTTCCACCGATGATCCGCCCTTTTTCCGAACCACAATGACCCGCGAATTCGACGAGTTGGAGCGGACGTTTGGCTGGGGCGAGGCGGAATTCCGGGAATTGGCGCAAACGTCCCTTGACGCCGCCTTCTGCGACGCCGACACCCGCGACCGGATCGCCAAGCAACTGGAGCAGACATGACCCAGCATCTTAATATCGTCGACCATCCGCTTGTTCAGCACAAGCTGACCATCATGCGGGAGAAGTCCACCTCCACCGCCGTTTTCCGGCAATTGCTGCGCGAGATAAGTCAGCTTCTCGCCTATGAGATCACGCGCGAGTTGCCGATGACGAGCAAGCCGATCGAAACCCCGGTAGAGGAGATGGATGCACCGGTGCTGGCCGGCAAGAAACTTGCGCTGATCTCTATCCTGCGTGCGGGCAATGGGCTTTTGGATGGGGTGCTGGAGTTGATCCCCTCGGCCCGAGTGGGTTTCGTAGGGCTCTACCGGGATGAGAAGACGCTGCAACCGGTTCAGTATTACTACAAGGTGCCGATGTCGCTGGAGGACCGGGTGGTGATTGCAGTTGATCCCATGCTGGCAACGGGAAATTCCTCTGCCGCGGCGGTGCAGCTTTTGAAGGATTCCGGCGCGACGGATATCCGTTTTCTCTGTCTTCTTGCGGCCCCCGAGGGCGTGGCGCGCATGAAGGAAGCACACCCGGACGTTCCGATTGTCACGGCGGCGCTGGACAAGCGATTGAACGATCAGGGATATATTGTGCCCGGACTTGGCGATGCGGGCGACAGGATGTTCGGAACCAAGTAGTCCAACAAACCTTAACCCTCGGGCGCTAGGTGTGGGGCAATCCCTTGCCCCATGGAGCGCGCCTGATGCCCGCCTTTCGACTGATCTGTCTGCTTCTGATGCTCTCGGTGCGCGTCGAGGCAGCACCCTTTGAAAATTCTGTGGCTGGGGCGGACCAATACGTCGATAGCAACGGATGTCTTCATGTCCGAGCGCTGATTGAGGACCGCATGACCTGGGTGCCGCTCATGAGGCAGGATCGCTCACAGGTCTGTGGTCTGTCGGACAATGCAATGGAAGTTGCCCACACTACGGCGCCAGAGACAGATATTCGGAACGAATCCGATTTGCCATATGAGGTGCTGTCCGCCGCAGCGCGATTGAAACGGGATCCGGCGTGCGGCTCTGTAGGGGGCACGCGCCAAGAGCTCACCTTGGGCGCGCGTCGGTATGAGCTTTCCTGCCTGCCTGCGGGGGCGCATGGTGGGTCGACCGTTTCGGTCCGGGCGTTGCCCCCGCTGCCGCCCTCGGTGCCGGTCCAGAAAACCGCATCATTGAAGGCACCCTTGCCGAGTGTACTACCACCGCCGACAGTGCGCGCCGAGGATGCTCGACCGCTCACGCGGGTCGCACCCAAAGCGCCCGAGGTCATAGCTGGTGGGGTGCCGATAACCATCAAGCAGGCCGAACCACGCCCGGCCAGAGCCAAAGCCCATAGTCCCCTCGCGAGGCCTTATGTGCAGCTTGGCACCTTTTCAGTTGTTGCAAATGCCAACCGAACCGAAGGACGATTGCGAGCAGCGGGTCTGCCGGTAAAACGGCAATTGCTCCGCCGGCGCGGAAAAGAGCTTCACGTTGTGATGGCCGGGCCCTTTACCTCCCGCGAACGACGGGCACGCGCGCTTGATGTCGCGCATGCGGCGGGTTTGAAAGATGCGTTTTACCGCTGAGCCTACTGAATCACACGATTGACGTGGCCAAGCTTCCGGCCCGCTCGAACCTCGCCTTTCCCGTAAAGATGGATCGCCGCGCCGGGTTCCCGCGCGATTTCCGGAATGCGCAGCAAATCTTCGCCAATCAGATTTTCCATCTGAACATCGGCATAGCGGCTCCCATCGCCCAAGGGCCAACCAGCGATCGCCCGGACGTGTTGTTCGAACTGGTCGACGGTGCAGCCGTTTTGGGTCCAATGCCCCGAGTTGTGGACGCGCGGTGCGATTTCGTTGACCACAAGCCCCTCTTCGGTGACGAAAAGCTCCACACCCATCACGCCGACGTAATTCAATTTTTCGAGAACTTGTGCCGCAAGGTCCTTTGCCGCTGCGGTTAGCTCCGCGTCGATTGCAGCGGGGACGGTCGTCGTGCGCAAAATCCCGTCGCGATGAACGTTCTCTCCCGGATCGAAACAGGCGACGTCACCGTTCGCGCCGCGCGCTGCGATCACCGATATCTCCCGCTCAAAGCGGATGAACCCTTCGAGGACCGCGGGCGCGCTGTTCATCTCCGCGAGTGCGCTGCTTGCGTCCTCCGGTTCTGCGATCCGGGCCTGTCCCTTGCCATCATAGCCGAAGCGGCGGGTTTTCAGGATGGCGGGAAGTCCGATTGCCGCGATGGCTTCGGAAAGGTCCATCTCATCATCCACCGCAGCGAATGGCGCAGTGCGCAGCCCCAGATCGGAAAGAAAGGCTTTTTCGATCATACGATCTTGGGACACGGCCAGCGCGCGGCGATTGGGGTGGATCGCCCGGACCGGCTCTAGCGCGTCGAGTGCCTCGGTCGGTATGTTCTCAAACTCATAGGTGATGACGTCGACTTGCTCTGCAAAGGCTTTGAGAGCATCCAGATCGTCATAGCCCGCAGTTGTCACCATCTCCGCCACATGCGCCGCCGGGGCGGCACCGGGTTCAAAAATGTGGGTGCGATAGCCGAGCCGCGCGGCCGCGACAGAAAGCATGCGCCCAAGCTGGCCGCCGCCCAGGATGCCGATGACAGATCCGGGTGCGAGGGGGTCAGTCATCTTGTGGCTCCTCCGGAATGGATGCCGAAAGGTCAGAACGCCATGTCTCCAGCCGTTCGGCAAGGGCGGGATCATTGAGGGCGAGGATCTCCGCCGCCATCAGTCCGGCATTTGCCGCGCCCGCGCTGCCGATTGCCATGGTTGCGACGGGAAATCCGCGTGGCATCTGGACAATGGAATAAAGGCTG
The DNA here is from genome assembly GCF_900111875.1 of Poseidonocella pacifica. Taxonomy (GTDB): domain Bacteria; phylum Pseudomonadota; class Alphaproteobacteria; order Rhodobacterales; family Rhodobacteraceae; genus Poseidonocella; species Poseidonocella pacifica. The sequence goes on along the minus strand of NZ_FOJU01000003.1, from coordinate 409,153 downwards.
TCGACCCCGGAGAGGGCCCGCGTCTGGACGGGGACGCCGATCACGGGGAGGCGCGTTTTAGATGCGACCATGCCCGGGAGATGGGCCGCGCCGCCCGCCCCCGCGATGATGACCTGCAGCCCGCGTTCCACAGCGCCCTTGCCATAGTCCCAGAGCCGATCCGGCGTTCGGTGCGCGGAAACGATCCGCGCCTCATAAGGCACGGCCAGCTCATCGAGAATCGCTGCTGCCTCTTTCATCGTGGGCCAGTCGGACTGGCTCCCCATTATGATGCCGATTTTGGCCATCGTCATGCGGGCACTCCTCTCGTGTCTCGGGCCCGCTTATACCCGCAGCTTGCCGTTATGCAATGATATCGGGATAGAGCCGGTCTTCGATCTGGGCGATCATGTCCTTGAGATAGAGCTTCTTTTTCTTGAGACGTTGCAGGGTCAGTTGATCGCCCATTCCCTTCGCAGCGATGGCATCGATCGCCTCGTCAAGATCGCGATGCTCGCGGCGAAAAACCTCCAGTTCGACGCGAAGTACCTCATCGGACTTCATCGAAATATCTGTCCGAGCGTTCATGCGCGTCTCACCTGTTTTGCGGTTTGGATCCGTCTTAGCAAACCGAAGGCCGCACGCAAAGGCCTTGCAGGCTCCGGTACGCGGCACCATATTCTCTCAGGGTTGCCGAAATGGGACCCGCCTTGACTGGACTGTCGCTTTTTGAAGGACGTGTCGATGACGAAACTCACCTTGGGCTCACACCCGTTCCTGCTTGGATTTGATCAGCTCGAACGGCTCGTAGAGCGGACGGCAAAGGCCGGAAACGAAGGCTATCCGCCTTATAACATCGAGCAAAGCTCGGATCATTCCTACCGGATAACCCTCGCAGTGGCGGGTTTTCGTGAAGAAGACCTCTCGATTACCGTCGAGGACCGACAACTCGTGATACGTGGCCGTCAAACCGAAGAGGAAGAAAGCCGGATCTTTCTTCATCGCGGGATCGCGGCGCGGCAGTTTCAACGATCCTTCGTCCTGGCCGAAGGGGTCGAAGTCGGCGCGGCACAGCTTGAGAACGGCTTGCTGCATGTCGACCTAAGCCGGGCGCGCCCCGAAACGGTCGTGCAGACCATAACGATAAGCAAGAGGTGAGCGATGCATACGGATTATGAAATCGAAACCGGACCCGAGGCGAAGATCGTCTATGTGCGCAGCGTCGCGGTCGCGGATCTGCCCGAGGATGTACGCGAGCAAGCGATGGGGCTTGATCGGCTCTACGCGGTTCACAATGCGGATGGAGAGCGTCTGGCGCTCGTGAAGGATCGGAAGTTGGCGTTTATTCTCGCACGCCAGAACGATCTGGCACCCGTAGCGGTGCACTAGGCCATCACAATGGTCAGAATGTAAAACGGGCCGCCCGGTGGGGGCGGCCCGTTTTGGTTTAGCGATTACCCGGCGATGAGGCCAAGCTGCTCAAGTTTCAGCAGAACTTGGTGCGCGCAGTTGTCCACGTCGACATTCTCTGTCTCAAGGCGCAGCTCGGGGCTTTCGGGAACGTCGTAGGGATCGGAAATCCCTGTGAATTCCTTGATCTTCCCTTCGCGAGCGAGCTTGTAGAGCCCTTTGCGGTCGCGGCGTTCGCATTCTTCGAGCGATGTGGCGACATGCACTTCGACGAAGGCGCCATACTGTTCGATCATGCCGCGGACGCTGCGGCGCGTCTTCGCATAGGGGGCGATGGGCGCGCAGATGGCGATGCCGCCGTTCTTGGTGATCTCGGAGGCTACAAAACCGATCCGCTCGATGTTGAGGTCGCGGTGTTCCTTGGAGAAGCCGAGTTCGGAGGACAGGTGTTTCCGAACGACATCGCCGTCAAGCAATGTCACAGGGCGGCCGCCCATTTCCATCAGCTTGACCATAAGAGCGTTGGCGATGGTCGATTTCCCGGAGCCGGAGAAACCGGTGAAGAACACGGTAAAGCCCTGATTGGCCCGTGGCGGACGCGTCTTGCGCAATTCGGTGACGACTTCGGGGAAGGAGAACCACTCGGGGATCTCCAGCCCTTCGGCGAGACGGCGGCGCAGTTCCGTGCCGGAAATATTAAGGACGGTGACGCCTTCTTCGATCTCGTCAGCGGGTTCGTATTGGGCGCGCTCCTGCACATAGACCATGTGCTTGAAGTCGACCATTTCGATGCCGATTTCTTCCTGATGCTCGCGGAACAAATCCTGCGCGTCATAGGCGCCGTAGAAATCCTCACCGGCGGAGTTCTTGCCGGGGCCGGCGTGATCACGGCCAACGATGAAATGCGTACAGCCGTGGTTGCGGCGGATCAGGCCATGCCAGACGGCCTCGCGCGGACCGGCCATGCGCATGGCGAGATTGAGCAGGCTCATGGTGGTCGTCGCCGCGGGATACTTGTCGAGAACGGCTTCATAGCAGCGGACGCGGGTGAAGTGATCCACATCGCCGGGTTTGGTCATCCCGACGATCGGGTGGATCAGAAGGTTGGCTTCGGCTTCACGTGCGGCCCGGAACGTCAGTTCCTGGTGGGCGCGGTGCAGTGGGTTGCGCGTCTGGAACGCGACGACCTTGCGCCAGCCCAGCTTGCGGAAATAGGCCCGTAGCTCGTTCGGCGTGTCGCGGCGTGCACGGAAATCATAGTGCATGGGTGGCTGGATGCCGGTGATCGGGCCACCGAGATAAATAGCGCCGGCGGTGTTATGCAGATAATCGACCGCAGGGTGAGCTTCGTCGTTCGCGCCAAAGACCTTCTCCGCTTCACGCGCCTTGTCGGGCGCCCAACGGTCCGTCACGGTCATGGTCGCGAGAATGACGCCTTCCTGATCGCGAAGGGCAATGTCCTGACCGATCTCAAGCGCCTCTGCGAACTTCTCGTTGACGTCGAGCGTGATCGGGATCGGCCAGAGGGCACCATCGGCGGTGCGCATGTTTTCGACGACGCCGATATAGTCCTCTTCCGACAGGAACCCTTTGAGGGGGTTGAAGCCGCCGTTCATCAGCAACTCAAGGTCACAAATCTGGCGAGGAGAGAGATCCCAACTCACAAGATCCGCAGCCTCAACTTTAAGCTTCTGTGCAGATTCATAGGAGACGTAAAGTTCGGGAACCGGAGTGAGGTTGGGGCTCATCGTCATGTAAAGGATCTCGCTTCAATGGTTGTGGACCGGTCAACGGGTCGCGCAGGCCATAGACTCAGGTGGGCAAAGATTTCAAGCCATCGCGTCATCATTTCGCCCGGACGAGGCGAAATGCTGCATTTCGTGTAGCGCATAGCTTGTAAGCAACAAAGCGCCTAAACGCTGAGCAATTGCAGGATTGAGCAAGCGGCAGGCTATCGCCAGCCAGCCACCGCGCCGGATCAGTCACTGTGTTCGGCGAGCCAGCGTTCGGCCTCCAGCGCTGCCATGCAGCCCATTCCGGCGCTTGTCACGGCCTGACGGTACTTGTGGTCGGTCAGGTCACCCGCGGCAAAGACGCCGGGAATGGAGGTCGCGGTGCTGTCCGGCTGCGTGACGACATAGCCGCCCATATGCGTTTCCAGAACGTCCTTCACCAACTCGTTCGCCGGGGCATGGCCGATCGCGATGAAAACACCCTTGCAGGCCAGTTCCCGGATCTCGCCAGTTCTGACATCGCGAAGCCGGACCCCTTCGACACCCTTGGGCATGTCGGTGCCGAACACCTCGACAAGCTCGTGGAACCACAGGGTTTCAATCTTTGGGTTCTTTGCGAGTCGGTCCTGAAGGATACGTTCCGCGCGCAGCTCATCGCGGCGATGCACCAGCGTGACCTTGGAGGCGAAATTGGTCAGAAACAGCGCTTCTTCCACGGCGGTGTTGCCGCCGCCGATCACGACGATCTCTTGCTCGCGATAGAAAAAGCCATCGCAGGTCGCGCAAGCCGAAACCCCAAAGCCCTTGAAGGCCTCCTCGGTGGGAAGACCCAGCCATTTGGCCCGCGCGCCAGTGGCGAGGATTACAGCGTCGGCGGTATAGGTCGTGCCGCTGTCGCCATGAGCGGTGAAGGGGCGCTGGTCGAGATCAAGCTTGGTGATGATGTCGCCGATGATCTCACAGCCCATCGCCTTGGCGTGTGCTTCCATCCGCACCATCAGGTCGGGGCCTTGCACCTCGGTATCGCCGGGCCAGTTTTCGACCTCGGTGGTCGTGGTCAACTGGCCACCGGGTTCGATTCCCTGAACGAGGATCGGCTCGAGCATGGCGCGGCTGGCATAGACGCCAGCGGTATAGCCCGCCGGGCCGGAGCCGATGATCAAAACCTTGGTGTGCCGTGTCTCGCTCATGTGGTGTCCCCTGCGAAAGTTCCGGCTTGATATAGCGACCGGTCCTCGTGGTTGAAACCCCCGGAAAGCGGCCATGCACGCGAAGCAATCTCGTCGGATGCAAATAACGATCTTGCGGAAGTGTGAAACTTAATTGCGGCTTGCTCTGCCATCAGATAAACTTTCGCAAAAATGGGAGCGTTAACATGCCGACTTCACGCCTCGACCCGATCGATCGCAAGATACTTGCCGAACTGCAGGCCGACGGCCGAATGACGAATGTCGAGCTTGCCAGGCGGGTCGGTATCTCCGCGCCGCCCTGCCTACGCCGCGTCCGAACGCTCGAAGAAGCGGGATACATCACCGGATATCATGCTGACGTGGATACGCGGGAGCTGGGATTCGAAGTGCGGGTCTTTGCGATGGTCGGACTGCAAAGTCAGGCGGAGGCCGATCTCTCTGCCTTCGAGGAACGCTGCCGCAACTGGCCGCTCGTACGGGAATGCCACATGCTGAACGGTGAGGTGGATTTCATGCTCAAATGCGTGGCCCCCGATCTCAGCACATTTCAGAGTTTTCTGACCTCGGAACTGCTCACCGCGCCCAACGTGGGGAGCGTCAAGACATCTCTGGTGATCCGTGTGGCCAAGGATGAGCCGGGCGTACCCTTCGAAGTGCTGGAAGAGCGGCTGAGTCGTTCGGCCTAAAGGCGGATCGTGGAAATCAGCCTGCCGTAGTCCGCTTCCTGACGGTGGGTGCTGCGGCGGTAAGAGTAGAAGCGGGCTTCGTCCGAGTAGGTGCAGTGGCGAATCCATTCGGCCTCACCGACACCTGCGGCGCGAAGCCGCCCCAGAATGAAACCCGGCAGATCGAAATGCATACGGTCATTCTTGCCGCCGGAAAAGAATCGCGCGTTGCTAGGGTCATCGACGACGAAGGTTTCCAGAAATTCTGGGCCAACTTCATAGGCGCGCTGACTTATCGTGGGACCGATGACCGCCGTGATCCTGCCGCGCTCAGCGCCAAGGGCGATCATCTCATCCAGTGTTGCTTCCAGAACGCCTTCGATCGCTCCGCGCCAGCCCGCGTGCGCAGCGCCGATCACGCCAGCAGCCTCATCAGCGAAAAGGACCGGCGCGCAATCGGCTGTCAGAACGGAGATAGCAATGCCGGGTGTTGATGTGACAAGGGCATCTGCTTGCGGTGATCCGGTGCCGGGTTCCGCGCGGATGACAGTCGCGGAATGGATTTGGTGAACTCCATACAGATCATCAGGCGCGACGTTCATCGCTTCGGCGACGCGCGCCCGATTGATTCGTACGATTTCGTCCTGATCGCTCGAGCCGCGGCCACAGTTGAGCCCTTCAAATACGCCAGAAGAGGCTCCGCCGCGGCGGGTGAAGAAGCCATGGCGGAGGGTGCCCAAGGCGTCGGAGGTAAGGATCTCAAGCGTCATTGCATGAGCCCGGCTGGTGGGGGTGCATCGGTAGGGTGAAGTGACATCACCTTGAATACAGAGCCCATTTCCCCCGGGTCGGTCAAGCGCCGAAATGCAGCGCGCAGGCTTTCGGATTGCGCGGGCGTGGCGCGGCGCAACAGGATCTCGATACGGGCCGCAATCCCGAGGCGGTCGAGGAAAGTGCCCTGCGGGGTCAGCTGGCTATGGGCGCAAGGCGCGGCGCGGGCGATTGCCTCAAAATCCACGTGCGCGGTGAGGTCCGCGTTCCCCGGTTCTGCAAAGGGATCGACCGGGGCATGCTTGCGGATTGCCTGAAACGTATCGCCCAAGCCGTGCCAATCGCCATAGTCGATCAAAATAGCTGCGCCTCCGTGGGCTTTGATCCGCTCGCCGATCTCTACAGCTATTGTCGTGGCACCGGGGCAGATCTCAACGATGTCACCCACGCGCGTGTCATCCATGCGATGCGCCAATGAAGGGGGGGCGGTTACGGCGCCAAGCCCAAATCCAAGCTCACCTTCTGAGAAACCGACAAGCCGCTCACGCCAGCCGTCTTTTTGCCTTTGAAACTGTCTTATGGGGAGGGCATCGAAGAATTCATTCGCCACAAGCCAGATCGGCTTGTCGGGCGGCAGATCTTGGGGGCTGTCATGGAAGACAGGCTCCGCGTCGGCGAGGAGGGCCGCCTGCGCTGCGCGCAGGGTGGGAGAGGCCTCTACCAGATGTAACTTTAGCGCTGCGTGAAACCCGGGAACGGACCGAGTGGCGCGCAAAAGGTCCGCCATGAGAGTCCCGCGCCCCGGACCGAGTTCGGCGAGCACGAATGCAGGTGGCGCGCCCTGATCGAGCCAGCTTTGCGCGATAGAAAGCCCGATCAACTCTCCGAACACCTGACTGATCTCTGGTGCGGTCACGAAATCGCCTGCGGTGCCGAATGGGTCGCGTGTGCTGTAATACCCGTATTGGGGATGCATCAGGCATTCGGCCATGTAGTCGGCAAGCGTGATCGGGCCCTGCTCGGCGATACGTCGGCGGATCTCTTTTTGGGCAAGGGGGGTCATGCTGGGCGCGTGCTGGGAGAAACGCGTAGAATAAGCCAAACGCCGAGCGCGATCATCGGAAGCGAAAGGATCTGGCCCATGGTCAGTCCGAACGAGCCGAGTTGCAGGGCATATCCTACCGGGTTGTCAGGGCTCATGAACTGGGCGTCTGGTTGGCGCACAAGTTCCACGAGGAAACGCGCAAGGCCGTAGCCCGTGAGGAAAACGCCGGCGGCCCGCCCGGGATGCCTTAGCAGGCCAGTTGCAAAGGCGAGCGCCAAGAGAACGCCACCGAGCAACAGACCTTCGAGCGCCGCTTCGTAGAGCTGCGAGGGATGACGCGCGCAGATGCCTGCGATCCCGGGGCAGTCCTGTGCCTGCGGCATGGGAAAGACGACGGCCCACGGCACATCGGTGGGGCGGCCCCACAACTCTCCATTGATGAAATTCGCAAGCCTGCCAAGAAGCAGTCCGGGCGGGGCGGCAAGCGCCAGTGAATCGGTCACTGAGAGAAAGGGTGCGGCATTCCGGCGGCAAAAAAGGAGCGTCGCTACGATTACGCCTGCGAACCCGCCGTGAAACGACATCCCGCCTTGCCAGACCTTGAGTATCTCCGCAGGGTTCTGGGCGAAATAGGCTGGTTGGTAGAACAGAACGAAGCCAAGCCGCCCTCCAATCACCACCCCGAGTATGATCCAGAACAGTAGGTCCTCGACCTGTGCCGCCGTCAGTGGCGGAGTGTCCGCCGGCCAAAGACGCGGACGCCGGACCGCATAGACTACGATGCGCCAACCAATGAGCAATCCGGCGATGTAAGCCAAGGCGTACCACCGCAACGAAAAGGTCATCGCGCCAAGCGAAACGGTGAAGAGGTCCGGCGATATGTCCGGAAAGGGGAGGGCTGCTAACATGTGGCATCTCTGCCTTTGGGCAGTGGTTGAAGTCAACCTTGTGGGATGGCCATCGGAGAACCATATAGGGGGAAACCCGAACCGGAGGATACCATGCAGACCCGCAACAAGATCATGGACGACATATCGCAACTCATGACCAACGCGATGGGCGTCGCCCAAGGCGCGCGTCAGGAAGCCGAGACTGCTGTCAGTTCGATGGTAGACAGGTGGCTTGCCGACCGTGATTTCGTGACCCGCGAAGAATTCGACGCTGTGCGCACGATGGCTCAGAAGGCCCGTGAGGAAAACGAAAGCCTCAAGGCGCGGCTGTCCGAGATCGAAGCCAAACTCTCTTCGAACTGATCCCACTGGCCTCTGGTGCGACTCCACTCTAGTCTCTGCCGTGACCTGCGTGGAGCATCTTTAGATGAATGACGGCGCGGTCGCCCCAGGGGGCGACCTTGAGATAGAAACGGCCGAGGGCGGTTTGATCCTGCGCGGAGATGCGACGCTTGCGCATTTAGGCCGCTTGCGGGATGCCCTTTCGGGTGCCAACGGCTCTATTGATATCTCCGAGGTTGATCGGCTGGACTCTGCCGGTTCCTGGGCCTTGGTGGCCGCGAGGGATTCCCGCGATCTGCGGATATTCGGCGGCTCACGGGCGCATGAGGATATCCTTGATGCGGTTTCCTCTGCGTGGCCTAAACCCGATCCTGAGAAATCCAGCCGAAGAAGCCCACTTGATCGCCTCGAAGCGCTGGGCCGCAAGATGGCGGATGCGGGGAAATTCTTTTCGGCGCTGAGCGGGTACCTCGGTCTCTTCCTCGCGCGTCTCTTCGCTTCCATCCTGCATCCCAAAACCTTTCGGTTCACTGCGCTGGCGCATCATTGTCAGGACGTTGGTCTCAAGGCTGTGCCCATCGTGGCGCTCATGGCCTTCTTGATCGGCATCGTTCTGGCGTTTCAGGGCGCCGCGCAATTGCGACAGTTCGGCGCGGAGGTCTTTGTCGTCGATCTTATCGCCGTTTCCGTCCTTCGGGAGTTGGGGGTTCTCTTGACGGCGATCATCGTGGCCGGGCGCACGGCGTCCTCTTTCACTGCGGCAATCGGATCGATGAAGATGCGCGAAGAGGTCGATGCAATGCGTACCTTGGGCGTGGACCCCGCCGATGCCTTGATCGTTCCAAGAGTGCTGGCGCTGCTCTTGATGCTGCCGATCCTCGGGCTGATCGCGGATGTCTCGGGGCTTCTGGGCGGGGCGCTCATGTCGTGGCTGGAACTGGGGATTTCGCCCGCGATGTTCCGAACCCGGTTGGTCGAGGGAACGGATGTTGCACATGTCTTCGTGGGTCTGGTCAAGACGCCGGTCTTTGCCCTCATCATCGGTATCGTCGGCTGCCACGCCGGGATGCAGGTCAAGGGCAATGCGGAATCTCTCGGGATCATGACGTCCAAGGCGGTCGTTACGGCCATTTTCATGGTGATCGTCGCCGACGCGCTCTTCTCGATCTTTTTTGCGGAGTTGGGAATATGAACGCTCCGGATCCGATCATCCGCTTGCGCGGGATACGCAACCAGTTTGGCTCGCAGGTCGTGCACGACAATCTGGATCTGGACGTGAAGCGCGGCGAAGTTTTGGGGATCGTCGGCGGCTCGGGTACGGGTAAATCGGTTCTGCTCCGCACCATCGTCGGCCTACAGACGCCAGCGGCCGGAACGATCGAAGTGCTTGGGGTCGAGCTGAACTCCGCGAGCGAAGCCAAGCGACAGGCGATCCGCAAGCGCTGGGGGGTCATGTTCCAGGACGGTGCGCTATTCTCCTCGCTTACTGTGCGTGAAAATGTCGAAGTCCCCTTGCGGGATGCCGATATCGACGATGAAACCCGCCGTGCGCTGGCTGATCTCAAGATTTCCATGTCCGGGCTGCCCTACCTCGCCGGTGACAAATACCCCTCTGAGCTTTCGGGTGGTATGCGCAAGCGGGCCGGGCTGGCTCGTGCTCTCGCGCTCGATCCGGATATCGTCTTTCTTGACGAGCCGACCGCGGGCCTGGATCCGATCGGGGCAGCCGAGTTCGATCGGCTGATCGAGCGGCTTTCCGATGCGCTGGGTCTGACAGTGTTTATGGTCACGCACGATCTCGATAGTCTTCAAGCGTGTTGCGACCGTATCGCGGTGCTCGCCGAAAAGAAGGTTCTTGTCACGGGAACCATGGCGGAAATGCGAGAGGTCGATCATCCATGGGTTCACGACTATTTTCACGGCCCGCGCGCTCGCGCGGCCCTTGCCACCGCAGCCGAATGAGGCAATTAGCATAATCAATGGAAACGCGCGCGAACTTCATCCTGATCGGGGCCTTTACCCTCGCCGGTTTCCTCGGCCTCATGGGCTTCTTCATCTGGTTCTCCAAGGCGGAGCTTGACCGTCAGTTTGCCTATTACGATGCGTTTTTCGACAACGTCAGTGGGCTGGACCGCGCGTCCGACGTTCGGTTTGCGGGCCTCAGCGTCGGACAGGTCGTGGAACTGCGGCTTTCGGAGGACCAGGACGGAACCGTTCGTGTGCGCCTTGAAGTGGCCGCAGATACGCCGATCCGTGAAGACAGCGTGGCTACAATCGAGAGCCAGGGGGTCACCGGCGTGGCCTATGTGGCGATTACCTCGGGTGATCCGGACGCTCCGCTTGCCAAAGGCGACGGTGACGACATACCGGTGCTGGAATCCGACCGCTCTACGCTGCAGAGCCTGACACAGGACGCGCCGCGACTCCTGTCCGAGATTCTGGAGATCGCGGAACAGGTCAACGGCCTTTTGTCCGATGAGAACCGCGATCGGGTTGAGAATATCATTCTAAATCTGGAATCATCCTCCGAGAAGCTCGACCAGACGCTTTCGGATTTCTCGACCGTGGCTGCGAATGTGGGCGAGTCGGTGTCGGAGATTGCCCGCTTTACCGGTGAATTGGAAGGGATCGCCGGGGCTGTGGAGCGCACTCTGACGCTGGCAGACGACGCAATCGTCGCGGTCGAAGATCTGTCCGAAAAGGCCGAGATCACCTTCGAAGCAGGTACCCAAACGCTCCAGAGCGCGCAGACGACCATCGAGCGGGCAGGGAACTTTATCTCGGACGATCTGCGGGTGGCGATGTCGGATCTGACGCAAACCTCCGCCTCCATCCGCCGGCAAACGGATGAGTTGGGGATCAAGGCGGGCGATCTTCTCGATACATGGCGCGATACCGGCATATCGGCCACAGCGCGCCTGACGCAGGCAGACGAGTTGCTCGCCGAGGCCGATATCATGGTGGATGACCTCGTTGCGACCCTTGATGCCGTCGAAAGCGCGGCTGTTTCTTTTGAGACGCTGATGGATGGGGATGGTGCCGCGCTTGTCGCTGAAACCCGCGCGGCGATGGACAGCGCCCGGCAAGCTGCGGACGGGATAGCGCAGACTGTCGGCGAGGACGTGCCCGGCATCGTGGCGGACGTTCGTTCGGCGGCGACAACTGCACGCAACGCAATCGACACCATCGCTGCTGACCTCAGCTCCACGACGGGCAGGTTGGAAGGTTTGAGCGATGATGCCCAACTGACCATGACCACAGTGACCGAGACATTCAGCCGTGCCAACACCACCTTGGGCGCGATTGAGCGGGCTCTCGCGACGGGCGAACGAACGCTGGCCGCGGCGGAGCGGACATTCGACGGGGCAGACCGCGTGATCAACGAGGACGTCGACGAAATCGCAACCGCATTGCGCGGGGCGATAGGCCGCCTCGATCAAACCGTTGCGCAGGTCTCCGAGGAAATCCCCCTTGCCTCGCAGGATCTTCGCGCTGCTGCCGAATCCGCGCGGGTCGCCTTTTCGGACCTTTCGGGTATCGTCACGGGCGCGCGGGGGCCCATCAATGACTTTGTGAGTGGGGGGTTGCCGCAATTTACGCGCCTCGGCGCAGAAACGCGGCGCTTGATTTCGACACTCGACTCGCTTGCCACGCGGATAGAGCGCGATCCGGCGCGGTTCCTGCTCAACAACGGAACGCCGGAGTACAGACGGTGAAAAAAGTGAGGATTGCCATGCTGCGGCCACTTATGATGTGTTTCCTGCTCGCGCTTCCGGGGTGTTCGGCCATCGGCGCGCTCAGCGATGCAGCCGAACCGCTCGATGCCTATGAGTTGCGTGGAGAGGGTGCTCGCTTTGCCGCGACAGGCAGCCTGCGCAGTGATCTCACGGTAGAGCTTCCAACGGTATCCGGTGCATTGGATACCGATCGCATCCTCGTACGGCCCAGTCCTCTTGAGGCGAGCTATTTGCCCGATGCCCGTTGGACCGACCCGGCCCCGGAAATGGTGCAGACGGTAATTCTGCGTCGCATGGAAGCTTCCGGCGGGTTTCGCTTCGTTGGACGGCGGCCTTTGGGGACGGTTGGCGACTATGCCTTGCTGACCGAACTGACCGACCTTCAGGCGGATGTGTCAGCGGACGGACGCACGGTCACGCGCGTCGCCTTGACGGCTACGCTTATCCGGGAAAACGATGCTGCGGTACTTGCGCGGCGCAGCTTTGCCGGGGCGGCTGAGACATCAGGGACCACGCCGCAGGCCATCGTGCCGGCGTTGGATGCGGCAATGTCGCAAATGCTGACGGAACTTGGCCCATGGGTGCTGCGCACCGCTGGGATCGGGGTGCGCAGCGGGTCTTGATGGCTCAAGCTGAGGTCAGCGCGGCCTTTCGGATGGCCGTGGCCTTTTTCAACAGAAGATCCTGATCGTCGGCCCATTGCCGAATGTCGTAGGTTTTGACGTTGTCCCGCAAAAGCTCCATCCGCTGACGGCGTTCCTCGGGTTCCATATCGAGGGCTTGGCGGATTGCGGTATCCATTGACCGGTTTGAAAACGGGTTGGTCAGAATCGCGGAGGACAACTGGACCGAGGCACCGGCAAATTCCGACAGGACCAGCACCCCGTCGTTGTCGTCCCGGCACGCGACGAATTCCTTTGCCACCAGATTCATGCCATCGGCCATGGGTGTGATCCACGCCACATCCGCAGCCTTGTAGTAGGCGACGAGATCGTCGAAGGGGATTGCCCGACTGATGAGCGCGACCGGCTGCCATTCGAAGGTACCGAAGCGCCCATTGATACGGCCTGCGATCTGTTCGATTTCGTTCTGGATGTCTTCGTAGACGGACATGTTGCGATTTGCGCTGACCGAGACATGCATCAACCGCACCTGGCCTCGAAGGTCTTTGGAGCCTTCGAGAAGACGCTCATAGCTTAGAAGTTGATCGCGTCCGCCCTTGGTGTAATCCGTGCGCCCGACCGATAGCACCATCTTGCTGGTGCCAAGCTCTTTGCGAAGCTCCTCCACCCGCTCGGCTGTTTCGGGGCGCGAGGCGACGCTTTCGATGTAATCGGCGTCGATCCCGACGGGGGAGGTCGCCACGAGGATCTCTCGCCCCTCGAAGGTAATCGCGGTAGGCACCGAGCGATCGCTCAAGGCGCTGCCTTCTGACAGCATCATTTCGGGAACGGTCTCGCGGCGCGTTTGATCTACATCGGCGAGGCTGCGCACCACCGAGACGAAGTTTGCGGCATAGCGGGGGATGTGAAATCCGACGATGTCACAGGCCAGCAGGCTCAAGGCGATCTCCTTGCGCCATGGCAGGACGTTGAACATATCCGCGGAGGGGAAGGGCGTATGGTGGTAAAAGGAGATCACCACATCGGGCCGCAACTGCCGCAGATAGCCCGGCACCAGCCAGAGGTTGTAATCGTGAATCCATACCTTAGCGCCCTCGGCGGCTTCGGCCGCAGCAGCTTCGGCAAAGGCCCAGTTGACCTCCCGGAACACCGGCCAGTCGACGGGATCGTAGTTATACTTCTCCTTGAACGAATGGAGGATTGGCCAGAAGGCTTCTTTCGAGGTGACGTGATAGAAGCTTTTCACCTGTTCGGGGGTCAGCGGCAGGCGATTGACGGAGTAGCGGCCATTCTTGTCGTCAAATTCGACAATCCGTTCGAAACCGGGATTTGCCGTATCCTCCGCCTGCTTCCACGCAATCCATGAACCTTTTTCGGCGCGGCGAAAGAAACTCTTGAGCGTTGGGACGATCCCGTTAGGGCTTTGATGCTCCCGAAAAACCGTCTTTCCGTTCTCCTCGACCTCTTCGTAGGGCTGGCGGTGGTAGACGATCACCAGATCGCTGGACATATCAATTTCCTCCCGGAGTGCGATGCAGGTTTAGCGCGTCGATGGCCTCAAGGATACCTCCCGCGCCGAGGGCTTCCGCGTGATAGACGTGGTCATGTCCTTCGAGGGCGCGGCGAAGCGCCTCTTCGGCGCCGCCCACCGCGACCGCGGGCAAGCCGCACGCAAGCATCGAGAAGTCGTTCATCGTGTCACCCGCGACGAGCGTGCGCTCTCGCGCGACGCCGAGATGATCCACGAGCCGCTGGATCGAGGGGCCCTTGCTGATCCCGCGCGGCAGCACGTCGAAATACCGGTTGTCCGAAATCAGCGGGTCGAATCCCATGTCGCGGACAATCTCCAACGCGCGATCATCAAACTCCGCCGGGTTGAGATCATAGCTTACGCGATAGCGAAAGGCAGTCTGTTGGAGCGTAAGGCCAGGATGCCCGTTCAGCGCCTCGCGGACGCGCGTGCCGCTGTCGCCCCATGTCGTTGCGATTTCGGTCTCCAACGTTTCAATCGGCTCAATTTTCCGGGACATGCCTACTCCGGCGATGGTTGTTCCCACGTCACCCACGACATACTCAGGCCAAGGCACGCCCCCATCGCAAAGCTCTGCGATGAATTGCGGATCGCGCCCCGTGACGAAGACGAGACCGATGGTATCGCGGTTCTCTTCTATCCAGGAATAGAGCGTTTCTCGGTCTCGTTCCGAGCCGCCCAGAAAGGTACCGTCGAGATCGGTTGCGAGCACGAAGTCGCGGTTTGATAGGTCGTTGAAGTCAGTTTTCTGTGTCATTCTACACCGAGTTGGCCGGCACGACGCCTGGGGCGTGGTGGGCGGCAATGTCCATTGTTCGCGGTTCGGATTCCATGGGCCGTGACCAGAGTTCCGCGAATGTCTCCCTCAGGTCTCCGCCATTGTGCAGGACGTTGTGTACAGCCTCGCAGATGGGCATGGGCACCCCGATCCGCCTGCTGAGATCGATCACAGAGACCGCATTGACCTCCCCCTCTACCACCACGGGCTTGCCGCCAAAGCACTCAGACCGAAGCAACCCTTCGCCCAGTTGCTTGCCGAGCGACATGTTCCGCGAGGTCTCGCTGGAACAGGTGAGTGTCAGATCCCCCGCGCCAGAAAGCCCTGTCACTGTTTCCCTGCGGCCGCCAAGAGCCTCCGCCAGAAGTTTCATCTCGTCTATGCCGCGGGTGATCAGAGCCGCGCGGGTATTCTGGGCAAAGCCTGCGCCCGTCATCATACCGCAGGCGATGGCGATGACGTTCTTGACCGCGCCGCCAACCTCTACTCCGATCAGGTCGTCCGAGATATAGGGGCGAAACATGTCGTCCCCCATTGTCACCGCCATCCGCGCGGCCGGGCTAAAGCTTGGGTTCAGCCGATCCTCGTAGGAAAACGGGAATGCTATCGTCGCAGCCGTCGGATGCCCAAGCGCGGTTTCTCCGGCAAAGGTCGGGCCGGACAGGGCCCCAACCGGATGACCGGGCAGTTCGGCCTCAACCACTTGCGAGAGGAGCAGCCCTGTTTGCGTTTCTATCCCCTTGGAGCAGAGCGTGACCGGCACGCCGGGGGCAAGGTGCTCCCGGATTGCAGCGCTCATCGCACGGATCGTGGGGGAGGGGGTCACGAGGATCACAGCCTCTGCATCGGCTAGAGCGGCGGCCAGATCATCAGTAGCAAGCAGGCTCCGGGGGAGAGCCACCCCGGGAAGATAGGTCGGATTGCCTGTCCCCGCGTTGATTGAGCGGATCACTTTCGGATTACGGCCCCACAACTTTGTTTGCCGGCCATTTCGGGCGGCAATGGTGGCAAGCGCCGTACCCCATGATCCTGCGCCTATGACCGCCACTCTATTGTACGGCGGGGGCTGCATCAAACGGCCCGCTACGCTCGGCGCGGCGATCTGGGATTCGCTGTCGTCGTTCCGGTTCTCTGACATGAAGGTGATTTCCTTTTCGCCTATGATGGTAGGGGGCCAGAGCAGAATATCAATGCCGCGGATCGCTTAGCTGCACCGCAGCATATTAGGGGTCGGTCAGAGGCTGTTCGAGTCGGAGAGCTACTCGACCTGGAAATGAATGACCCGCTCCGAGGGGGACTGTGTTGGAGGCAATATTTGCCTAAAAATTGCGCGGTTTACGAACCCAATATTGATTTTGCTCAACAAAATAAAAAACCCATATCCGACGATTTCGATGAAACTCTTTGCAAACTGTCGCGTTCTTTAACCGAATGTCAGGGTTTGTTTTGACAACGCAGCGTCAAGTCATACCCTGAGACCAGTGCTGCAGAGCAGAAACAGTGACGAGATTTTAGAGGAGTTAGCGCCCATGGCCGGTTCGAAGGTGAGAACAGCAATTTTTCCCGTGGCAGGCTTGGGAACTCGTTTCCTCCCGGCGACGAAGGCGACCCCCAAGGAGCTTCTGCCGGTTATCGACACCCCATTGATTCAGTTCGCTCTTGATGAGGCTCGTGCCGCTGGGATCGAGCGGATGATCTTTGTAAACCATCCGTCGAAGACTGCCATTGAGAAGCATGTCCGCGCAGACACCGAGTTGAGCGAGCATCTCCGCGCCAAGGGCAAGTCCGACATCGCCGAGTACCTTGATGGTGCATGCGTTGACGATACCGGCGAAGACGTCGTTTTCGTGATGCAGGAAGAGCAGCTTGGCCTTGGTCACGCTGTGCTATGCGCCAAGGAACACGCGCTGCCCGGCCCGATCGCTGTTATCCTACCCGACGACCTCATCCTCGGAGAGCCGGGATGTCTGGCCGAAATGATCGGCGGGTATGAAGAAACTGGCGCGGGTCACCTCGTTGCCGTGATGGATGTGCCCGAAGATCGCGTCCACAAGTACGGTGTTCTGGATGTAAGCCACCGGAAGGGGCAAATCAGCCGTGCTCTTGGTATGGTTGAGAAGCCCGAGGCAGGTAAAGCGCCTTCGCTCACTGCCGTGGTTGGTCGCTATGTCCTGCACGAGTCGATCTTTGAGGCGCTGGAGACACAGACGCCAGGTGCTGGCGGTGAAATTCAACTCACCGACGCCATCGCCCGCGGGATCGACAAGGTCGGGCTTTCTGGCTTCCACTTCAGTGGTCAGCGGTTTGACTGTGGCTCCAAAGAGGGAATGTTACGCGCCACCCTCCATATCGCGTCCCGCGATCCGGCGTTTGCCGAGGTTCTCAACGAGTACAGCCTCGCCCCGGCGGCCCTCGCCGCCGAGTAAGGTGCAACTCATTCGCTGACGTAGATCTTACCCCACAAACGCCTTTTCAACGACGTACTCGGCGGGTTCGGAATTTGCTCCCTCGCGAAGTCCGAACCCCTCGAGGATTACCTTGATATCGGTATTGAGACCCATCGAGCCACACACCATGGCCCGGTCATTTTCCGCTCCGAAATCATCGACACCCAGATCCTTGAAGAGCGTCCCGTCACTCAGGAGCGCCGTGATCCGCCCCATCTTCGGGCTCTCCTCGCGAGTCGTTGTGGGGTAGTAGACAAGCTTGTCGAGGCCGTCGCCGATCAGTTCGCGCAGAAGCTCATCGTTGCGAACGTTCTCCACTAACTTCCGACCATACTCCAATTCCGCCACATCGCGGCAGGTGTGTGTCAGGATCACCTTGTCATAGTCTTCGTAGGTCTGTGGATCGCGGATAAGCGATGCAAAAGGCGCGATCCCGGTTCCGGTGGAGAATAGCCAAAGCCGGTTGCCGGGAAGCAAGGCGTCATGCACCAATGTGCCGACAGGCTTTGGCCGAAGGATGATCTGATCGCCGGGCTGGATGTGTTGCAGTCGCGATGTAAGGGGGCCATCCTGAACCTTGATCGAATAAAACTCCAGTTCATCATCCCACGAGGGCGACGCGATGGAATAGGCCCGCAGAAGGGGCTTTCCGTCGTCCTTCAGCAAGCCGATCATCACAAATTCCCCCGATCGAAAGCGGAGTGATGCAGGCCGGGTTACACGAAAACTGAACAGTCGGTCCGTCCAATGCGTGACTTCAGTGACAGTCTGAGCATCGGGCAAGGTCTTGACGGGAGTTGCGTCTTTCACGGGTCTAATCTCGGTCATGTCATATCCACCGACTGTTACGGCGGCCTCTCCTTAGCGATGTTCTGTTTGATATGAAAGCGGGCCTAACCGCGCAGGCGGGCTTGATAGTTGTGGGCCTGCCAGTTTGCGCGGGCTAGCCACTGATCCTCAGGCTGGCGTTCTGCCAAGTCGTCGGCAATCTCCACCTCATCAAAACCACAGCGCCGCGCCATGGCGTACTGGTCGGCGATAACATGGCCATGCGCGCGCAAGCGGCCCTGAAATCCCAGTAGGCGAAGCTGCCGGGCGATGGTAAAGCCGCGCCCGTCGGAAAAAGACGGGAAATCCACGCGAATGAGACCCAGCGTGTCGATGCGGTCCTTGAGCGATGCGGGATCGGTATCGCTCGGCACATCGAGCGCGCGGACGGTGCCGTCATCATCAGCGAGCGGGACGATCGGCCCATTCCAGCTATCGGCGCGAAAACCATCGTCGGTCACAAGTACAGTCATGCGTTTTCTCCTTTACGGATTGCGCGCCCATTCACGAAATGGATACCGCATTCGTCTTTGTTCTGCCCGCGCCAACGGCCGGCACGGGGATCTTCGCCCTCGGCCACCTTGGAGGTGCAAGGAGCGCAGCCAATCGATGGATAGCCTTGAGCCACCAGCGGGTGCCGGGGCAATCGGTTTTCGTCCATATAAACGCGTACGTCCTCCGGCGCCCAATGCGCCAGCGGGTTGAGCTTGATGCGGTCAACGCCTTCCTCGGCCTCGAAAAAATCCAGCGCGGAGCGCGTGCCGGACTGAAATCGCTTGCGCCCGGTAATCCACCCGTCGAAGCCCTGCAACGCTCGTTCAAGGGGGCGGGTTTTCCGCAAGTCACAGCAGGCATCCGTATTGGCCATGTGCAGGCGTCCGAACGGGTCTTCCTTTTCCACCTCAAACTCATCCGCCCTGATGATACGCACATTGCGGAGCCCGAGCCGTTCGCTCACCTCGGTTTGGTAGACGAGGGTTTCGGGAAAAAGCATCTGCGTGTCGATAAAGAGCACGGCGGTATTTTTCTCGATCATCGCGACGAGGTGCAGAAGTACAACGGATTCCGCGCCGAAACTGCTGACAAGTGCGAGCCTGCCTGCGGCTGGATCCCGCAGCGCGTCGCGCAGTACCTGCGTCGCCGAATGGTGGCGATAGCGTGCATTCAGCGCGTCCACACGGGCCAGAAGGTCCGCGCGCGTGCCCTCGGAATGCAAACGCCCCCCTTCGGACAGGAGATTGGTCGGCGTATCCTCAAGCGGCATTGGCCTGCGCCTCTGGATAGAGCGCTGCCTTGAACGGCGCGAGACCCAACCGGCGATAGGCCTGCAGGAAGGTTTCCGCTTCGGTTTCACGGTGTGCCAGATAGGCGTTCATGATCCGCTCGATGGCTGGCACGATCTCATCGTAGGAGAAGCCCGGTCCAGCGCGTTCGCCGAGCGTGGCATCTTCCGTCCCATCACCGCCGAGAGTGATCTGGTAATTCTCGACCCCGGCGCGGTCGAGACCGAGAATCCCGATATGCCCCACATGGTGGTGCCCGCACGCGTTTATGCAGCCCGAAATCTTGATCTTCATCGGGCCGATTTCATGCTCCAGCTTCAACTCGTCAAAGCGCGTGGCGATTTCCTGCGCGATCGGAATCGACCGGGCAGTGGCAAGCGCGCAATAGTCCATGCCGGGGCAGGCGATGATATCGGAGATCAAACCAATGTTCGCGGTCGCCAGACCAGCCTGCTTGAGCGCGGTATGCACGGCAGCAAGGTCGGAATTGTGAACGTGGGGCAGGATCACGTTCTGCTCGTGGCTGATGCGCAGTTCATCGTGGCCGTAGCGCTCCGCCAGATCGGCCATGGTGCGCATCTGGTCGGCGGTCGCATCTCCGGGAGTCTTGCCGTGGGCCTTCAGGCTGATCGAAACGATGGCATAGTCGGCCTGTTTATGTGCCGTGATGTTGGTATCGATCCATGAACGGAAAACCGGATCGGAGTCGTAGGCTCGCGTGTAATCGTCGATCTCCGCCTTGCGGAACGCCGGTGGCGCAAACGATTCTCGGATTTCCGCCAAAAGCTGCTGGTCGATACCGCCAAAGGTCGGGCGTACCTGCTCGAACCGCTCCTCGACCATACGGCGGATCTCATCGATACCGTGCTCATGCACAGTGATCTTGATGCGGGCCTTGTACTTGTTGTCGCGTCGGCCGATCTGGTTCCAGACGGACACGATCGATTCCAGATAGGGCAACAGGTCGACTTCGGTGACGAAGTCACTGATCACCTTGCCGATCATCGGCGTGCGACCGAGACCGCCACCAACCAGAACGCGATACCCGCGCTCACCGTTCTGTTCCACAATCTGGATGCCGATATCATGAGCCTTGATCACAGCGCGATCGTTTGGCGCGCCTGTGATGGCGATCTTGAACTTGCGCGGCATGAACTGGAATTCCGGGTGATCGGTAGACCATTGCCGCAGGAGTTCTGCCACAGGGCGCGGATCGTCTATCTCATCCGCTGCTGCGCCGGCAAAATGGTCGGCGGTTACGTTGCGGATGGTGTTGCCCGAGGTTTGGATGGCATGCATTTCCACCTCGCCAAGCGCATCGAGGATATCCGGGACATCCTGCAGCTTGGGCCAGTTATATTGGATGTTCTGCCGGGTGGTGAAATGCCCATAACCCTTGTCCCACCGCTCCGCGATATAGGCAAGCTGACGCATCTGTGCGCTGTTCAGCGTGCCATAGGGGATCGCAACACGCAGCATGTAGGCATGCAGTTGCAGGTAAAGACCGTTCATGAGCCGGAGCGGACGAAATTCCTCTTCGGACAGCGATCCATCAATGCGCCGCTCGACCTGTGCTCGAAACTGGCGATTGCGCTCTGCAATGAAGGCGGCGTCGAAGTCGTTGTATTTATACATGGTTCTTCTCCGCTTGTTTGCCATGGAAATAGTTGGAAGGGCCTGTACGGCGGAATTCTTCGCGGAAATGAGTGGGCTCCGGCCCGTGGGGGCTGGGCTTCATGTCCGCCAGATAGGCTCCGACGACCTCATGAACGCGCGCCTGCGCCTCGATAAGGCGAAGTTGGGCGTGGGCTTCGTCTTCGAGCAATTCGGCTGCGTCTAGATCACGGGTCCAGATATCGTCTGCGGTCAGGTAAACGACGTCGCCCTCAAGCAGGGCGTTTGCGGTGATGACCTTGGGGGTGAAGGCGCGGGGCATCAGGCGAGCTCCTGCTTGATCGTTTCATTCATGGCGGCTTCGGCTGCGCGCGGTGCGAGCCCGTAGAAGGTAAGGGCCGGCCCGGAGAGCTGGGCTGCGGCGATGTCTTCGGCCAGATGCGCAAGAGTGGTGGTCAGGATGCGTTGATCGGGCCGGGATGCATTTTCGACGATGGTGACGGGCGTTGCGCGGTCGGCACCGTGCATGATGAGCCGGCCTTGGATAAACCGGGCTGATTTCTTGCCCATATAGATCGCGGCGACCTCGCCGGGGCGCGCCAATGCGGCCCAATCATGATCGGCGAACCCTTTCATGTCGTGCCCCGTAAGAAAGCGGACCGAAGAGTTGCGCTCACGCTTCGTGAGCGATTGACCGATGGAGGCAACCGCCGCCGAGGCCGCGGTGATGCCGGGGACGATGGTATAGCCGATGCCTGCTTCGCCGACCGCGTCGATTTCCTCATCCAGCCGACCAAACACGGTGGGATCGCCCGATTTAAGCCGGACAACCTGCGCACCTCTGGCCGCATGTTCGACCATCAAGGCATTGATGTCCGATTGCGACATGGAAGGTCCAAAACCCTCCTTTCCCGCATCCAAGAGCGTGGCTTCCCGGCGCACCAGTTCGAGAATGGGAGCCGCGATCAGGCGGTCGTGGATCACGACGTCTGCCTCATCCAGCAACTTGCGCGCCTTGAGTGTCAGAAGCTCCGGATCTCCTGGTCCTGCACCGACGAAGGCAACATGGCCTGGCCGTTCCTTGCGGGACAAATGATCGACGAGCAGAGAGTCGAGCGCGGGCCCAACGGCCTCTTCGCCTGAACTGATGGCGGCGGGGCCAGCGTTGAAATAGTAGTCCGCCCAGAAATCGCGACGAGGACGTCCGAATGGCAGGGCGTCAGCGGCTTTGCGGAAGGATTTTCCGATGCGGGCGAGAGTTCCCAGCGTCGCGGGCAGTTTTGCTTCTAGGTCGGCCTTGATTGCCCGGGCGAGTACGGGGGCGGCGCCTTCCGTGCCAATTGCGACCGTCACAGGATCCCGGTCGACGATCGCGGGTGTGATGAACTGACTGTCCTGCAGGTTATCCACGATATTGACCAATGCCCCATCGGCGCGGGCAATGGCCGAGGTCCGGGCGTCCTCGTTCTCGTTCTCGTCCGCCGCATAGAACAGGGCAGCGCAGAGCGCGTCCCCCGGCTGCATCGGGCGACGTACAAGCCGCAAGATACCCTCAACAGCCCAAGCTTCGATTTCTGGTGCGGGCGTGGGCGCAAAGACTGTGACATGCGCCGTGGTCTTGAGGATCAGCCGCAGCTTGGCCAGCGCAGCATCTCCGCCGCCGGATAGCACGATGCGGCGTCCCTCGACGGCCACAAAAATCGGAAAATGGTTCATTGGCTAGGCCCTGCGCGTGGGTTTAACTTGACCGCCAATATAGGAAATGTTCCCGTTTAGAGGCCAGTAGCTTGCGCCAATAAGGATGTTTGTTCCTTTGGTCGCAGGGTTGGGATAGGGTGTTTCGGAACAGGGAGAAAGTTGGAATGGCCGTTCGCATTGACGATCTGGATCGGAAAATTCTCGCGGAACTGCAGCGCGATGCGAGCCAGTCACTTGATGAAATCGCCAAGACGGTCAGCAGTTCCAAGACGCCGGTGTGGAACCGGATTCGCAAGATGCGCGATGCCGGAATCATCGGCCAACAGACCGTTATCCTCGATCCCGAAGCGCTCGGATTTGAGGCATGTTTCTTCGTGCTCATCCGCACGTCCGAGCATGAGGCCGACTGGCAGAAGTCCTTTCTCAAGGCTCTTCAAGAACGTCCTGAAGTGCTCGAAGCGCATCGGCTTGCGGGTGATATTGACTATATCCTCAAGGTGCGCGTCAGAAATGCGCGTGCATATGACGCCTTCTATCAGGCGCTGATTTCCGAAGTGCGCGTGCACAACGTCACCGCACTCCTCTCGATGGAGGAGATCAAATCGACGACGGCGCTTCCGCTCTGATGCGAACGGGTAGGGATTCTAATCCGTGGAAATGATAGAGATCCCCGTAGACCGGAGGAGCGAGCAAGGCGAGTTCCGGTCGCCTTTCAAAGAGCACACGCAGGGCAATCCGCATCTCCAGTCGCGCCAATGGTGCTCCTACGCAAAAATGAACACCACCGCCGAAACTTGCGTTTGTCTGTGGCTTTCGGGAGGGGTCAAATCGGTTGGGTGCGTTCCATCCCGCTGGATCCCGGTTGGCCGATGCCAGCATGAGGGCAACTTGTTCGCCGCGCTGAAAGCTGTGTCCATATAGCTCCACGTCTTCCAGCGCATAGCGTGTAAACACATGCAGTGGAGGATCGTACCGCAGCAACTCTTCGACGGTTCCGTCGATCCGTTCCGGGCTGAGCCACGCTTCCCGCTCCGTCGAGGCCAGCAAGATCGGGATAGCGTTCCCGATTGAGTGCACAGTTGCTTCGTGGCCTGCATTCAACAACAAGATGCAGGTCGCGATCAATTCCTCGGTGCTCAGCGCTCCGGCCTCATCTTCTGCCGCTATCAACTCCGAGATGAGATCATCCGCCGGACGGGCGCGCCGTTCCGCAACATATCCCCTGAGGAAGGTCGCAAAGTCGGCAGAGGCGGCAGCGGCCTTGTCTTCGATCGCGCGGTCACGCTTGGCTTGATACATCGCGACCATTGCATTGGACCATGCAAGAAGCTGAGGTGCCATCTCTTCGGGCACGCCGAGAAGACGGGCAATGGTAATGACCGGGATCGGTTGGGCGTAGGCTGTGATTAGCTCGACCTCGCCCGAAAACTCGTCGATCAGAGAATGGCAGAGCGCTTCGATACCTGGCGCAAGGGCAGAGATCGCGCGAGTGGTGAATGCCTTGAGGACAAGCCGCCGCAGGCGCGTATGGCGAGGGGCATCCAACTCAAGCATTGAGTTGTCTTCGATCGCATAAAATGGTGCGAGATGTGGAGGAACGGCTTTTCTATGTTCGACCGGAATTTCACGGCCAAAGCGCCGGTCCCGTAGAATGGCCTGCACGGCCTCGTGCGAAAAGACGGCCGTCATTCCATATTCGGACCAGAAATGGACCGGACCGCCTGCGCGGGCGTGGTCATAAAACCGGTATGGGTCTTGTACGAAACCCGGCTCCGTCGGCGACTGTTCTAGAATCAAGTGCCTTAGCCCGCAGCATCCAGCGCTTCGACAATCGGCCCAAAGTCCTCAGCCGTGAGGCTCGCCCCACCCACCAGTGCGCCATCGACATTCGATACTGCAAATATCTCAGCCGCGTTCTTGGCCTTGACCGAACCACCATACAGCAGGCGGATTTCGTTGCCTTCGCTGCCAAATCGTTCATTGAGTTGCCCCCGCAGGGCATCGTGAACTTCGGCAATCTGCTTCAGTGTTGGCACCTTACCCGTTCCTATGGCCCAAACAGGCTCATACGCAATCACGGTCGAAGCAGCGGTCGCACCGTCGGGAACGGAGCTTGCGATCTGACTCTGGATTACACCAAGAGTTTCGCCTGCTTCGCGCTGCGCCTCCGTCTCTCCGACGCACACGATGGCGGTGAGGCCTGCGTTCCAGGCCGCGTGGGTCTTGGCGGCGACAGTTGCATCGGACTCACCATGATCCGCACGGCGCTCGGAATGGCCGAGGATTACATAGCTGGCACCCGCATCCACCAGCATGGCCGGTGATATATCGCCGGTATGCGCACCGGATGTGGCGGTATGACAATCCTGCCCGCCAGTGGCGATGGGCGATCCTTCGGCAGCGGCGGAGAGGCGAGACAATAGAGTCGCCGGTGGGCAGATCAGAACCTCTGCCTTGGGGGATGGGCAACGTTCAGCTAGGGCCGTAACTTCGGCGAGCGCGGCGCCAAGGCCATTCATCTTCCAGTTTCCGGCGGCAAGTTTGCGTGGCATCGATCGCTCCCATTTCCCATTCCGCCACAGGCTTGACCCGTGAGGGCGGGAGCGTCAAGCCCCGCCGCTTCAGGTTGCTTGGCGTTCGGCAGCGAGTTCGTCGACGTCCTTGAACTTGATCGATTCACCACAGCCACAAGCATCGGCCACATTGGGATTGCGAAAGCGGAAACCTGCTTCGAGCAATGAGACCTCATAGTCGATTTCGGTGCCGAACAGGAACATCTGAGCCATGGGCGCGATCATCACCCTCGCGCCGTCCTCTTCCACGACCTCGTCGTTGGGATCGATCTCGTCTGCGAAATCCATGGTGTATTCCATGCCCGCACAGCCGCCCTTCTTGACGCCAATGCGAAGCCCCTGATGACCGTTGCGGTCCATCAGTTTCGTGATTTGATTGATTGCAGCCGGTGTCATGGTGACAGCCTGCTTTCCCGGAATACCGAACATGAACGGTCCCTCCTTTTTTACCAAGCTAAGGGTTCGTGGCCCCAGTCTCAAGGAGCGTCATGCCATGAACCGTGGCGAGCCCAACCGCAAGTGCCCAACTGAACGAGGCGAGGGTGCCTATGATCACGTATTCCGCGCTCTGTTGATCGCGGCTGGCAGTCCCAAAACGGAGGATCGATTTGGCCGTCAGGAGGAAGCCAATGCCAAGCGGCATCTGTGCGAGCACCAGAAGAACCACGACCGCCCGCTCCAGCCTTCCTATGAGGCGTCCAGCTTGGGGGAGGCCGCGACTTCTGACGCGCGCGCCGTAGGGGCGCATGAGCAGGGCAATGCCGTGCTCTCCCATTGCGACCGCAGCGATGAAAGCAGCCCCGACGAGAAACAGGGTCGGCGTATGGGGTATGTCCGCCCAGATCCCTTCGACAAAGAGGCTGGGGGCGATGCCGGCAACCAATACGAGAGTGCCGAGATGAGCGATTTGATCAATCGCGAATCCGGAAAACCGGTTGAATTGTCCGTATATTTTGGCAGCATCAATGGCGACATGCGCGGCTGCGAGGGCGATCAGGATCGGTGAAAGCGATCCGACAGTCACTTGCGCGGCGAGAAGGACAAGCGCTCCGTGAAGAAGTAACACGCCGGGTTTGCGCTTATTGGCGACGATCCACCCCGTTTGCAGGATGAAGTCCGCCAGCAGATGGGCGAACAGCAAGGCGACAAAGGTAACGAGGGCGTCCGGGGTCATCTAGGTTGTATTCCAGAAAAACAACCAAATATGATTGTTAATTTCATGCCGTTTCGAGGGCGTTAAGGGCCGTCAAGATATCTGGAAGGTGGGCGGCTTCCATAACTTTCTGTACGTTCTGCTGACTGCTGCCGACCGCTTCGCCTATCTCGGACTGGGTCGGCCTATCAGGGTTTAGCGCGTAATAAGCCACTGCGGCCTGTGCTGGGCTCCACCCACGGGTCAACGTATCGGCGAGTAGGGTGGCGGCCCGGAGGGGTCCGGAACCGTCGGAGGCGATCCGGGCGGTCTTTCGTATCTGATCAAGTCCCCGGCCCGAACTGACGAAGGCCGAGCCGGAAGCGCCCGAAAGGTCGCCGTCGGGAAGCGCATCCACGGCACCTGTTCCGATTGAAATGCGCGTATCCAAATCCCGCCCATGTCGACGAATCGCTGCACGGAGGAAAAGCGCGGCCCTCAGCGCAATTGTTGGGCGCATCACGACCAGTTGCCAGCCATCTCCGCGAAACCGGGTCAGTTTGGGATCGGCCTCCTGCCAGAGGCTCAATTCTTCTGCAGCGTCTTCGAGGGCCGCGAAAACGCTCTCGAGCCGATCACGCCCAAGCGATGTGGACTCGACAATGTCACCGGTCAAAACCGCTATCGGATCAATTTGCGTCATGCGCTGAGAGTGCCCCGAGCGACGGTAGCGAACAAGGGGGCGCATTCTCCGGAAGAGGCTCTGATCTTGGCGCGTATCATGTCTCGCCAGATATCCCGCCCGGAATGCCCGACGCGACCTGATTTACATGAACCCGAGTTCGAGACGCGCCTCGTCACTCATCATGTCCATTCCCCAGGGCGGCTCCCACGTAAGGTCAACATCAACCTGTTTCACGCCGGCCAAGGGCTCAACCGCTTCGGCGAGCCATCCCGGCATTTCACCCGCCACCGGACAACCCGGCGCGGTGAGCGTCATGACGATGCGAACCTCGTTCTCATCACTGATCTGGATCGTGTACACGAGCCCAAGATCATAGATGTTGACGGGAATCTCCGGATCATAAACCCCACGGCAGGCCTCTACCACCTGATCATAAAGCGGATGGTCGGTGCTGGACGGCGCAATGAGGGGGGCGCCTTCGAGCTGTTCTGATGCGTCGGTCATCGGATGCCTTTCGCCTGTGTGGATGGCAGATATAGGAAATGCCGGAGGGAGCGTAAAGGGAAAGACTCAGACTTCCCGCAAGCGCCGATCCGTCAGGTTCAGCCGTTCGGCCACTATCGGTTCAACCACGGCCCGCATTTCGGGATCATGGGTCAGAATCGCCTCCAACTCATCGAGCCGGTTCATGGCGATCAATTCTAGCAGGTCCTCACGCGGGGTACCATCTGCATGGAGGGGGAGCGCCTTGACCGGTTGCAGCAATTCAATGCGCCGACCAGCGAGGGAGCGTAATTCCGTTTCAGGAAGCGTACTCACGACAAATGCGTAGATCCCGACGCCTCGCGCGGGGAGCGAGAAGGGGGACAGTGCGACGGCATGCACATGCGGGTGGGCGAGCAGGGCGTCTCGAATGGCTGGCCCATCCTTGCGAAACCGATCTCCGGCACCCTCGCCATCCGACCAATCGAACAGACGCCTCGTGACAAAATTGTAAAGCCTTTTCCCAGTCGCCATCCATATCCGGGAGGGCAGGGAACGCCGCGCAAGTAGCCGCTTCTCGGTCGGCGTCAGAAGATGACGCGCGAACTTGCGTTTCTGCTTCAGAAGGTGGCGCAGGTCCTCATAGGCCATCAGGCGATATCGCAAGCCTTTCCGGCGATGGACCGTCGCAAGCTGAAAGTCGATGATTTCGGCGTGTCCATCCGGTGCCATCAGCCAGTTTTGTGGCTTGGCAAGATCGTTGTGGGTAATGCCCCGCCTGCGAAGCTGGGCAAGCAGTCGCGCCGCGTCACGGTAGAAGGCGGGGTTCTTCGGTTTTGCAAGGTTGAGCGGCATGCCCTCTGACCATGTGCGCAACAGCCCCTCGCGATCGACGCGCAAGAGTGTCGGTGTACCGGCAATTCCCTCCACGGCGCGCAGCCCGCGAATTTCCTTGCGGGCCAAGCTCCATGCCAGGGGGCGCAGCCAAGGCGAAACGCCCGAAAGGCGCCGAAGCACCACCTTGGTCGCCGGCGCCTCGGACATATGCCCCGAGATCGTCTCGGAGAAGGCATCGCGCTTGTGCACGGTGCCGGGAAGAAATTTGCCATGGGCCGGTTCTGAAGATCGTTCGAGCATGAATCGGTTTTGCCCGCTCCATCTGGGGGAGGCAAGCACGGTCTGCTTTGCCCCAAGCTGATGACCTTACAAACGCCCGCGTGCTCTCCTTCGCTTCGATGGTAATGAGCTGGTACCTTTGAATTAAATCAGAATCTTACCGGAGGTTTACAGTCTGCGATGATAATCAAGGGACCTGATCTGACGGACCATCAGGTTCGCACTTGAGGGGCCCAGACCCAGAAGCGCAAGCCAAATGAGCTCTGACGTTCGGGCGGGTGGACTAAACCAAACGGCTTTTGCCCAGAATTGTGAGGCCGACGTAGGTCGGTCCTAAAAGGAAGAATAATGACAAGCGTATCCAAGGCCATCTTCGACAAGTATTTTGCTCCTCAAGACGCACGTATTACTGCACTCGAGGCGCGCATAGAGGCCCTCGAGCGCTTGACCGCCCGCGAGAGCAAGCCGATATTGGCCGAGGTCAAGAAAACCGGGCAGGTTTGACCTAGTCAAAATTCCAACGTCCGAATCTAGCGGCGTGATGGAATTCGGAGCTAGGCTTGGGCGCGCATCGACCGATGGCCGCCAAAAGGCGGCATTGCTTGCGTTTTCTGAGCGGTGAAGGTGCGGAACGGGTGGTCTCAGTCGTACCACACATCGGGTACAAACTACAGACTACGAAGATGCTGAAGCCAACTAAGCCAAAACATCCTTGGTGCAGTGGTGAGCCGTGCAGGATTCGAACCTGCGACCCACTGATTAAAAGTCAGTTGCTCTACCAACTGAGCTAACGGCCCACTGTGGAGGGCTACCTAGAAAGGTTGTGGGGGGCGGTCAACCCCGAAATTTGCGGAAGTCGCACCCGGCGCTGGATTTGGGCTTCGGGCGGCGTTATATGCCGCGCGATGACAACACCATTTTCACAATCCCGCCGGTTCATGAAGATGCATGGGCTGGGCAACGACTTTCTAGTGCTCGACCTGCGGGACGGGGGTGAGTTGCCGTCGCCCGCGCTGGCTGCGGCACTCGGCGACCGGCATCGTGGCGTTGGGTTCGACCAACTCGCTGCGATCAGTGCTGACGACGAATCGGACGCGCGTTTGGTGTTTCTGAATTCAGACGGAAGCGGCTCTGCGGCATGCGGAAATGCGACGCGCTGTATTGCGCGTTTCCTCATGAATGAAACAGGCCGGGACGAACTCACCCTTCGGACTGATCGAGGGCTGCTCCATGCACGCGATGCGGGGCAGGGGCTTACCGCAGTGAACATGGGCCATCCACAACTCGAGTGGGCGGATGTCCCGCTTGCGGAACAGTTGGATACGCTCCACCTCCCGATCGAGGGCGCGCCAACGGCGACGGGCATGGGCAATCCTCATTGCAGTTTCTTCGTTTCGGACGCCGACGCCGTCGACATCCTGACGTTGGGTCCGCGGATCGAGCATCACCCTCTCTTTCCAGAGCGCACAAACGTCCAGTTTGCCAGCCTCTTGGGGCCGGACAGGTTGCGTATGCGAGTATGGGAGCGGGGAGCCGGCCTGACGCTGGCCTCTGGCTCGTCCTCCTGCGCTGTGGCCGTTGCGGCAGCGCGGCGTGGGATCACAGGCCGGACGGTGCAGATTGTGCTGGATGGTGGGGAGATCGAAATCGACTGGCGTGATGATGGGGTCTGGATGACGGGGCCGACCGCGCATGTCTTCACCGGTGAATTGACCGAGGAGTTTGGCGCATGACCGAGGCACCGAAATTCACGACGCTCGGCTGTCGGCTCAACGCCTATGAAACCGAAGCCATGAAGGCACTGTCGGCGGAGGCGGGGCTTTCGGGTGCCGTTGTCGTCAACACCTGCGCCGTTACGGCAGAGGCGGTTCGGAAGGCCCGACAGGAAATTCGTCGTTTGCGCCGCGAGAATCCTGATGCCCGGCTGATCGTGACGGGCTGTGCCGCCCAGACTGAACCGGAGACATTCGCGGCCATGACCGAAGTAGATGCGGTCATTGGCAACACCGAAAAGATGCAGCCCGAAACGTGGAAAGGCCTTGCCGCGGATTTCATCGGAGAGGTGGAACGCGTACAGGTGGATGACATCATGTCGGTCAAGGAGACTGCCGGTCATCTGATCGATGGCTTTGGGACGCGCAGCCGCGCCTATGTTCAGGTGCAAAATGGGTGCGATCACCGTTGTACCTTCTGCATCATTCCCTACGGCCGTGGCAATTCGCGGTCGGTGGCCGCTGGCGTGGTTGTCGACCAGATCAAGCGGTTGGTTCAAAGTGGCTATCGCGAAGTTGTGTTGACGGGCGTGGATCTGACCAGTTGGGGCGCTGACCTGCCGGGTGAGCCGAGCCTTGGCGATCTGGTCATGCGGATTCTCAAGCTTGTGCCCGATCTGCCGCGCTTGCGGATTTCGTCAATCGATTCCATCGAAGTTGATCCGCAACTGATGGAAGCGATCGCGACGGAACGCCGCCTGATGCCGCATTTGCACCTAAGCCTGCAGCACGGGGACGACCTCATCCTCAAGCGGATGAAGCGCCGTCATTTGCGCGACGATGCGATAGCCTTCGTCGAGGAAGCACAGCGTCTACGCCCCGAAATGACCTTTGGCGCGGATATCATCGCGGGGTTTCCCACGGAAACGGAGGCCCATTTCGAGAACTCCCTGCGCCTCGTCGATGAGTGCCGCCTGACGTGGCTGCATGTTTTTCCGTATTCGCCGAGAAAGGGCACGCCTGCCGCCCGCATGCCGCAGGTTGACGGACGTGCGATCAAAAACCGCGCGGCGCGTTTGCGGGCAAAAGGCATGGATCGTGTAGCGGCCCATCTCGCGGCACAGGTGGGCAGAACCCACAACATTCTCATGGAGAACCCCCACATGGGGCGGACCGAGCAATTTGCAGAGGTTCGGTTCGATGTCGCCCAACAGGAGGGAGAAATCCTCACCGCCGAAGTCCGTTCCATCGAGAACGCGCAACTCGTTGCATGACGCTGGACAGGATCGAGTGCTGCGTGCATTGATCTGCGCATGAAGCTTTATCACAGCCCCACATCACCCTACGTTCGCAAGGTCATGATCACGCTGCTCGAAACCGGGCAGAGAGATGAGGTTGAGCTTGTCCCGACTTCAGGCACCCCGCTCGCGCCCGCACCGGGTTTTTCCGCCCGCAATCCGCTGACCAAGGTTCCCGCGTTGGAACGAGCGGAAGGAGCGACGCTCTATGATAGCCGGGTGATCTGCCAGTATCTCGACGCGCGTGTCGGCGGCGGTCTCTATCCCGGCGGCGAGCGCCGTTGGGAAGTGCTGACGCTGGAGGCGACGGGGGATGGAATTCTCGATGCCGCCCTTCTCATGGTGTATGAGAAGCGGCTACGTGCCGAAGACGCCCGCTCCGACAAGTTGATCGAAGCGCAATGGGCGAAGATCTCGCAAGCTTGCGACGCGTTGGAGGCACGCTGGCTCGGGCACCTTGCGGGTCGGATCGATGCGGGGCAAATCGCCGTCGCCTGTGCTTTGGGTTATCTCGACTTGCGCCACGAGGCGCGAAACTGGCGCGCGGGACGAACGGGGTTGTCTTCTTGGTTCGCAGGATTCTCTGAACGCGATAGCTTTACCCGCACCGCGCCCCCAGTTTGAATGCGCGGCCACTGTGCGCATGCGCGGGGCTGCCTCTGCATCTGAGCCGTTTCTTTCTCTTGGCTTCGGGATTAGGTTTCGCTGAATCCAAAGGGGGGCGGCATGACGGCCATCGTTTCCATCAAAGGTCTGCGCAAGGCCTATGCTTCCGGTATGGAAGCCCTGAAAGGTGTCGATCTCGATATCGAAGAAGGTGAGATTCTCGCGCTTCTCGGACCCAACGGCGCGGGAAAGACCACACTGATTTCTACTATCTGCGGCATCACGATGCCCACGTCGGGCAGCATCACCGTAGGGGGGCACGATACGCTCAAGGGGTATCGCGGCGCGCGGCAGCTTATAGGCCTTGTGCCGCAGGAGATTTCTCTGGAGCCCTTCGAGACGGTATGGAGCTCGGTAAGCTTCTCACGGGGCCTCTTTGGCAAGCGGCGTGATGATGCCAAGATCGAGGCGATCCTGCGCCAACTGTCACTCTGGGACAAACGCGACGCCAAGACCATGGAACTCTCCGGCGGGATGAAGCGGCGTGTCCTCATCGCAAAGGCGCTGTCACATGAGCCGCGCGTGCTCTTTCTCGATGAGCCGACGGCGGGTGTCGATGTAGAACTGCGCAAGGACATGTGGGAAACCGTGGCGCAGCTTAAGGCGGATGGTGTGACAATCATCCTGACCACGCATTACATCGAAGAGGCCGAGGCGATAGCGGATCGTGTCGGTGTCATCTCCGGGGGGCGGCTCTTGCTGGTCGAAGAGAAGGCCGCGCTCATGCAGCGTATGGGGCGCAAGACACTCAGCATCGAGTTGACCGAGCCGCTGGAAGAAATCCCAGACAGTCTTGGCCTCTATGACCTCGAATTTGGGCCGGACAAGACGTCGCTTCTCTATACCTACGACAGAAATGCCGAACGAACCGGCATTGCGCGTCTCATCGGTGACCTGACCGAAGCGGGGATCGTGCTGTCGGATATCGCCACAAGTCAAAGCAGCCTCGAAGAAATCTTCGTCGGCTTGGTAAAGGAGGACGGCGCATGAATGCCGGCGCAATCTGGGCCATATACCGCTTTGAAATGGCGCGGTTCTTCCGAACGATGACGCAGAGCTTCATCTCTCCGGTCATATCAACGTCCTTGTATTTCGTGATCTTCGGTACGGCGATCGGTAGTCGGATCGAAGAGGTTGATGGCCTGTCTTACGGGGCGTTCATCGTTCCGGGGCTCATCATGCTTTCCGTGATCCAGCAGGCCATTTCAAACGGATCTTTCGGAATCTACTTCCCCAAGTTCATTGGGACGATCTATGAGCTGCTCTCTGCGCCGGTCAACTTCCTCGAAATCGTGGCGGGTTACGTGGGGGCGGCGGCGACCAAGGCGCTGTTCATCGGACTTGTGATCTTGGGGACAGCGGCATTCTTTGTCGATCTGTCGATTGCGCATCCCGTCGCGATGATCGCGTTCCTGTTGCTGACCTGCCTGAGTTTTTCCCTGCTGGGGTTCATCATCGGGATCTGGGCAGGCAACTTCGAGCAGTTGCAAATCGTCCCGCTTCTGATCGTCACGCCGCTCGTCTTTCTCGGTGGAGCATTTTATTCGCTCTCGATGCTTCCTCCGATCTGGCAGACGATTACGCTCTTCAATCCGGTAGTTTATCTCATCTCCGGCTTCCGCTGGGCCTTTTTTGATCAGGCAGATCTGCCCATTTTACTAAGTCTTTTTGCGATCACGGGGTTCACGGCCGGGTGCCTTGGTTTCGTGTGGTGGATCTTCCGCACTGGCTGGCGCCTGCGCGATTAAACGTCCAAAGGGCGGGCCATAGCGGAACATATCGGGGATCATTGCGATCAGGTTGGGTGGGGCGTCTTGTTTAGGAGACCCCGCCCATCTACATGAGGTTCCATGAGAAGATGGATCCCCTTTATCAAATCTGGTCCTCTGGTGGCGGTGATCCGCCTTCAGGGCATGATCGCCTCCGGCCCGCGGGCCGCCCTCAATGATCAGGCCATTGCCTCGACCATTGAGCGGGCTTTCCGTCGCGGCAAGCCCGCCGCCGTTGCCCTGTTGATCAACTCCCCCGGCGGCAGCCCGGTGCAATCCTCGCTTATTGCCGCGCGCATTCGCCGTTTGGCGGATGAGTTGGATATTCCCGTCTATGCCTTCGTCGAAGATGTGGCGGCATCGGGGGGCTACTGGCTTGCGTCCGCCGCAGATGAGATCTGGGCCGACGAGGCGTCTGTTCTCGGGTCCATTGGCGTCATTTCGGCAGGGTTCGGTGCGCACGTGTTTCTGGCCCGTCAGGGCGTGGAGCGGCGTGTCCATACCGCCGGGAATTCCAAAAGCTTCCTCGATCCATTCCTGCCCGAACGCGAAGAAGACGTCGCCCGCCTTCACCGCTTGCTGGAGCAGTTGCACGGCACCTTTATCGCCCAGATCAAAGCGCGACGCGGCGACAAGCTCGCATTGGAGAAGGATCTTTTCACAGGCGAGATCTGGGCAGGGCAGGGCGCTGTGGAGGTTGGACTTGCGGATGGCATCGGCCATCTCGTCCCGACGATGAAAGAGCGGTTCGGTGACAAGGTCCGGTTTGCCCGCTATGGCGCGCGCCGGTCGATCCTCCAACGCATCAGTGGTCAGTTCCTGCAGGACGCACTGGGCCAAATCGAAGAACGCGCGGCCTATTCGCGCTTCGGATTGTGACACCTTGATAGTCAAAATCGTGACGGTGTTTCTCGCGGGGATGGCGGTTCTCGCCATGTTCGGGCGGTTACGCTTCCCCGGGCGCGATCGGCTGGCCGCCGCCCGATGTCCCCATTGCCGTCGATTACAGCTTGGCCGCGGGCCTTGCTCCTGTAGAGACGAAAGGAAAGGCTGAAGATGGAGTGGCTGCTTGGTGGCTTGGGGCTTGTGATTTTGCTCCTTGCGGGGGACGCGCTGGTCAAAGGCGCCGTCAATCTCTCGCTGCGCCTCGGAATTCCGGCCCTGATTGTCAGCCTGACGATCGTAGCGTTCGGGACCTCCGCGCCAGAGTTGCTCATCTCGGTCAAGGCGATGCTCGATGGGGCACCGGGCCTCGCCATGGGCAACGTCGTTGGATCAAACACGGCCAATATCCTGTTGGTGCTGGGCGTGCCCGCGCTTTTGACGAGCATGCACACCGGGGCATGCGAAACCCGCAAAACCTATCTTTTCATGATTGGCGGCAGCGTCCTCTTCATTTTGCTCTGCTTCCTTGGGCCCCTCATCTGGTGGCACGGGCTCATTCTACTCGCTGTGCTTGCGGGTATCCTCGGCAACGCGTTTTTTGAAGCTCGCGCCCACCGCAATGGCGCGGATAATGTTGAAGAAGAGCTAGAAGGCGTTGATCCCGACATGTCGTGGTCGTGGATCTTTATCTATCTCGTGCTTGGCCTTGTAGGTTTGCCAATCGGGGCGGATCTTCTCGTCGATAGCGCCGTCCACATCGCACGCGTTTTTGGAATATCAGAAACCGTTATCGGCCTTACACTTGTCGCGATTGGCACTTCTCTGCCCGAACTCGCCACGAGTGTCATGGCCGCATTGCGCAAGCAGGCTGACGTCGTGCTCGGTAACGTCATCGGCTCCAACATGTTCAACCTTCTCGCCATCATGGGGGTCGCCACAATGGTGGGGCCGATCCCGGTCGATCCGGAGTTTCTTTCCTTCGATCTTTGGGTGATGCTGGCGGCATCGCTGCTGCTCGTACCCTTTGTCTTTTTTGGCAAGGATATCGGGCGGCTCGTCGGGATCGTGTTCATAGCTCTTTACGGGATTTATCTTTCAGTCCTTATCATGTGAGGAGGGTCAAGATGCCAGCAGCGTTGGTAACAGGGGCAGGGGCGCGTCTAGGCCGGGCCATGGCACTGTGTCTTGCTGAAGAGGGGCACGATGTTGCCGTGCACTATGCCTCATCTGCCAGCGGCGCAGCGGAGGTGGTGGAGCGGATCGAAGCAATGGGGCGCAAGGCGGTGGCGCTCCAAGCCGACCTGCTCGAAGAAGAGGTCATGCAGGCGCTTCTGCCGCGGGCCTCAGACGCGCTCGGTCAGCCGATTACCTGCCTTGTGAACAGCGCCTCGATCTTTGAATATGACAACTTGGGTTCAGCCACCCGAGAGGGGTGGGACCGGCATATGGAAACCAACCTCCGCGCGCCGTTCGTTCTGACCCAAGCCCTCGCGGCGCAGATTCCCGAGCCTACCCTCGACGCGCGTGGAGAGCCGGTGGCGGCGGGGCTGGTCATCAATATGGTCGACCAGCGGGTGCGGAAACTCACGCCGGAGTTCATGACCTATACCATCGCCAAGATGGGGCTCTGGGCCCTGACGCGCACCTCGGCGCAGGCGCTCGGGCCGCGTGTGCGGGTCAACGCGATTGGCCCCGGTCCGACGATGCGCGGTGCAAGGCAGTCGGAGCGACACTTCGCCGGACAGCGCGCGGGGACGGTGCTGGAGCGCGGTTCAAACCCCGAGGATATCGTCGCGGCGCTGCGCTATTTC
Organism: Poseidonocella pacifica; assembly: GCF_900111875.1. Classification (GTDB taxonomy): domain Bacteria; phylum Pseudomonadota; class Alphaproteobacteria; order Rhodobacterales; family Rhodobacteraceae; genus Poseidonocella; species Poseidonocella pacifica. The sequence goes on along the minus strand of NZ_FOJU01000003.1, from coordinate 372,459 downwards.
CTCGCCACACCGGCCGTTACGGGCCAGTTGCTTTGCGTGGATGGCGGCCAACATCTGGCATGGCAGACGCCCGACATCCAAGGTGTCGAATAAACCGGTGAGAGCAGACTTTTGCACCGGGTTAATCGGTATTACGAAAGTGTTACAATTTGCCAATGTTTTCAGGACTTTGCACGGGGCTGAAAAAAATACGTCCTAAAATCAGACTGTTACAAGCGCGCCCAAAAAGTAGGCAAACCGGTGAACTGGGCCGAAAACAAGGAAAAATCGCCGTCCTACATATTTTGCCCCCCGAGTTATCCACACAATCCGTGGATAGGTTTCTGCTTGATTTCGCCCGGATGGGGGGCCAACTGCGATACAGAATCAAGCCAAGGTGAACGGGGGATCAAACGTGCCGCAGGGGCATGCCGTCATTCAAGACTATCTCAAGACACTTGAGAGCGCGCCGGGTGTCTATCGGATGCTCGATTCCGAAAGTCGCGTTCTCTATGTGGGCAAGGCACGCAATCTGAAAGCACGTGTTTCGAGCTATGCCAGGCCGACGGGGCATAGCGGCCGCATCGCGCGCATGATTTCCGAAACCGCGTCGATGATGTTTCTCACCACGCGTACCGAAACTGAGGCATTGCTGCTGGAGCAGAACCTCATCAAGCAGCTCAAACCGAAGTTCAACGTGCTGCTTCGTGACGACAAGAGCTTTCCCAATATCCTTGTCACACACGACCACCCCTTTCCCATGATCAAGAAACACCGGGGCGCGAAGCGCGAAAAAGGAGCTTACTACGGCCCGTTCGCCAGCGCGGGGGCGGTGAACCGGACGCTGAACCAGTTGCAGAAGGTATTCCAGCTTCGGAATTGCTCCGATCCCATGTTCGAGAGTCGTACGCGGCCCTGCCTTCTGCATCAGATCAAGCGGTGCAGCGCGCCTTGCGTGGGCAAGGTCAGCGCGGAGGAATACGCAGAGTCTGTGCGCGACGCGGAGCGTTTCCTCTCGGGTAAGTCCACGAATATTCAGGAAAAGCTTGCCGCTGAGATGCAGGAAGCGTCGGAGGCAATGGAGTTTGAGCAAGCCGCCGCGCTGCGGGATCGGATCCGCGCGTTGACGCAGGTGCAAACGGCGCAGGGGATCAATCCACGCAACGTGTCCGAAGCCGACGTGATCGCGCTGCACCTAGAGAATGGGCAAGCTTGCGTACAGGTCTTCTTTATCCGGGCGGGGCAGAACTGGGGTAACCGAGATTTCTATCCGCGCACGGGTGAGGGCGCTGAGGCGCCGGAGGTGCTGGAGGCCTTCATCGGCCAGTTCTACGACGACAAGGACCCGCCAAGGCAGATCTTGCTCTCGCACCCGCTTGAGGACCCTGAGTTGATGGCCGAAGCATTGGGCGAGAAACGGGGTCGAAAGGTGGAAATCCTCGTGCCGCTCAGGGGCGAAAAGGCGGAGATCGTTGAAGGGGCCGCACGCAACGCCCGTGAAAGCCTAGCGCGGCGCATGTCGGAAAGCGCGACCCAGACCAAGCTTTTGAAAGGTTTGGCGGAGGCCTTCGATCTGGATGCTCCACCTGCCCGTATCGAGGTCTATGACAACTCCCATATCCAAGGCACGAACGCGGTCGGAGGAATGATCGTTTCGGGCCCTGAGGGTTTCCTCAAAAACCAGTACCGAAAATTCAATATCCGCGGCGACGACCTCACCCCGGGGGACGATTTTGGGATGATGAAGGAGGTGCTGACCCGTCGGATCACGCGGCTCCTGAAGGAGGATCCGGACCGCAGCAAGGGGCTCTGGCCCGATCTTTTGTTGATCGACGGGGGCGCAGGTCAGGTTTCGGCCGTGGCCGAGATCCTGCGCGAACAAGGTGCGGAGGATATTCCCATGGTTGGCGTGGCCAAGGGCATCGATCGCGACGCGGGCAAGGAGGAATTCCACCGCCCCGGACAGCGGCCCTTCGCTCTACGCCACAACGATCCGGTTCTCTATTTTGTCCAACGACTGCGGGACGAGGCGCACCGCTTTGCCATTGGCACCCACCGGGCGCGGCGCTCCAAGGCGATATCGGCCAATCCGCTGGATGACATTCCCGGCGTCGGTGCCGCGCGCAAACGCGCGCTACTCGCGCATTTCGGCTCAGCCAAGGCAGTTTCGCGCGCCAACCTGGCGGATCTGAAGGCGGTTGAGGGAGTCTCTGCGGGGCTGGCGCAGAAGGTCTATGATTTCTTCCACGAAAAGGGGTGAGCGGGCCGCGCTACCGTTCGGCTGGGGTCAGTGAATGGCTACTGGCGGCGTCTGCGGCGGGCCGCACGTTTCTTGCGAGCGGCCTCCAGGCTCGCTTCGGCCTCGCGTCCGGGCCGAGAGTGATAGGCGGGCAGGGTCCAGCCGAAGATCAACGCGCCGCTGCGCATCCCGAAGGCGGCGGCGTAGCCCGCGAGGATCGCATGCAACGGGCGTAGCCCCGCGGCGTCGGCAAGCACGTAGCTCGCCGCACCGACGAGGGCCGCGAGCATGTAGATTTCCTTGCGGAGCAGAACCGACGGCTCCCCCGCCACGATGTCGCGCATCACGCCTCCGAGGGCTGCTGTCATCATGCCCATGACGGCCGCGACCACTGGGGAGCCTGTCACGGCAAGCCCCTTATAGGCACCGTAGACGCAGTAGGCGGCAAGCGCGGCGGCATCAAGCCAGAGCACCCAGCGATAGCGACTTTCCAGCAGGTGGGCGCTGAAAAAGGTCAGCACGGCCGCACCGGCACAGACCAGCACGAAGGCGGGTTGCTTGACCCAGAAAACCGGCACTCCGAGGATCAGATCGCGCAGCGTCCCGCCCCCCATTCCCGTAAGCATCGCAAGGAAAATGAAGCCGACGATGTCGAGTTGCTGGCGGGAGGCAACGAGTGCGCCCGTGGCGGCGAAGAGGGCGACGCCGAGATAGTCGAGCAGGATGGCCGGGCCCATGGGTCCTCCGCAGGGTTTTGGGTGAGGATAGAGAGGGAGGGAGCCGTGGGCCAGCTACTTGAGTTGGCTGTCTTTCGAGCCGCGACGGTTGATCCCACCTCGGGACTGAAAGCGGCTGTCGCGCTCTTGCTGACAGTCAATGCAGAGCTTCACGCCGGGGATCGCGGCGCGGCGTGGCTCGGGGATCGGCTCCTCGCATTCGGCGCAATGGGTGCGGCTTTCGCCCTGCGGGCCACCGCGCGCCTTGAGACGTTTGAGTTCGTCTTGGATCGAGGCTTCGATCTGATCGTTGACCGCGTCGTCGCGGGCCCATCCTCCAGCCATGGTGCTGTCCTCCTGCTGAGAGAAGTTTGGCGCGCGGCGCGAAGATTACAAGAGGGTCAAGCCAGTTCCGGGAGCGTCAGCCCGCCAATTTCCGCCAGTAGCCGGAGGATTTCGTCGGTACCTTTCCCTTGCCGGAGGGATGCAAAGACGAAGGGCTTGCCTGCGCGCATCCGGGTGGCATCCCGCTCCATCACCTCAAGCGAGGCCCCCACATGGGGGGCGAGATCGGTCTTGTTGATCACGAGGATGTCCGACTTGGTGATCGCGGGGCCGCCCTTTCGGGGGATCTCCTCACCCGCCGCGACGTCGATGACATAGATGGTGAGATCTGCCAGTTCGGGGCTGAAGGTGGCGGAGAGGTTGTCGCCGCCGCTTTCGATGAGGATGGCGGCCACGTCGGGGTGGCGCTGTTCCATCTCAGCCACGGCAGCGAGGTTGATCGAGGCATCCTCGCGGATCGCAGTATGAGGGCAGCCGCCGGTTTCCACCCCGATGACGCGGGACTGGGGCAGGATCTGCATCCGCATCAGGGCCTCGGCGTCTTCTTGGGTGTAGATGTCGTTGGTGATGACGCCGATCGAGAGGGCAGGGTGCAGCGCGCGGGCAAGCTGGGCGGTCAAGGTGGTCTTGCCAGCGCCGACAGGGCCGCCGATGCCGATGCGCAGAGGGCCGTTCATCATGTGCGGAAAAGCCTTGTTGTTTGGGTTTCATGGCGCATGGCGGCGATGTCGCTCGCCCAGCAAAGTGAGCTCAATTCGTGCAGATCGCCTTCCATCGCGTCCTTGGAAATGCGTTCGCACAGAGGGGTGAGCCGTTTCAGAACGACCTGCCCATCGGTTTGGCCAAGCGGTACAAGCCGGACCGCTGCGGAAATCAGGTTGGAGACGAAGGCCTGCAAGTACATCGAGATCGTGAGGTCAAGCGGTAGGCCCTCACGCGCTGCAGCGGCACCTATCGCGACCGGGTAGGTGGCTGGATCGTTTGAATGATCCCAGACCTTTGACACGGTGGCGACGAAGGCCGCGCCTTGCAACTCGGTCTCGCGCAGGCGTTCGGCGGAGGAGGCAAAAGCACGAGCCGTGTCATCGGTGTCCGCCGCGCCCTGCCATGATGCTGCGAGAAGACGCGCATCGGAGGCACCAGCGCCCCAAAGTAGCAAGTCAGTCAGCCATTCCGCCAGTTCCGTGGCATCAGCGATGGCACCTTCGGCCACCGCCGTTTCCAACCCGTGTGAATAGGCAAAGGCCCCGACTGGGAAGGCGGGGGAGAGCCACTGGGAGAGGAGGAGGGCTGCGCGTTCAGTGCTCATGGTCGTGTGGGCCGTGAGAGTGAGAATGATCGTGGCCATGGGTGCGGCCATGGCCGTAGGCACCGCCCTCGGGGGTGAAGGGCTCTTCCACCTCTGCGACCGTCGCACCGATCCGTGCAAGCATGTCTCGGATCACATGATCGCGTTGGATAAGAAGGCGGTCGCGCTCAATCTGGCACGGCGTATGGCGATTGCCGATGTGCCAGGCGAGGCGGTGCAGATCTGGGCCGGTGACTTCGAGCAGTGGCTCTGATTTGGCCTCAATGGCGATCTCGCCCTGCTCAGTCAGCAGCACGCCACCATGATCCAGTGATGTCGTCTTGGGAAGGTCCACAAGAAGCCGCCGTCCATCCTCTAGGGTGAGCACCTTACGGCGCAGGAAGCGGTCTTCGTAGGTCAATGCCACGCGCCCTGTGGGGGACGCGTGGGCATGGGAATGGTAGTCTTGCGCGATCAATTCGGGAGCCATCAGACGCCCTCTCGGATCACGGCCTGCTTCAGATGAAGTAGGCGCCGCGCAGCACGTGCCGCGGGATATCTTCGCGCTTCAGACCGCGCTTGGCGAGTTGAGCATCGGACAGCGCGTCGAGATTGCGGATCTCGCGGGCATACCGGTTCGCTTCGCCAATCGAGACGATGAACATGCCGACCGCTGTCAGGCCGCGCAGAAGATAGGAGCCGACTTGCGCCAGCGGATTCGAAGTTTGATTTGATGCAATCGTTGCCATCTTGGAGAACCTTTCGTGTTGTCGTCCGGCCTCCCCCCTTGAAAAACAGGTAAGCCTTTTTGACCCTGTTGACCAGACCGCCGGATGCAATGCCGGTCTTCGTCTGGTGCAAGGCAGGCGCAAGGAGTTGCGCCTTTGGAGCCTTGGTTGGACTTAGAATGCGAGGCGATGCTCGACGAAGACGCGCCGGGCGATTCCGCCGCGGGTCAGGCCGCGAGCGGCAAGTTGTTCGTCGGAGAGGGATCGAAGCGTCTCTACCTGACGGAAGTGATCGCCAGCCTGGCTTTCGCGCGCCATTGCGCGGAGTGCCTGTTCGATCCATGTGGAAATCCGCGCGGTCACGGAGGGTGTTTCGGTTGCGTATGACATCTCGGTCTGCCTTGTATCTCGTTCGGGCGGCCTGCGTCATCGCCGGCCTCAAGCCCGTGCCCAAGAAGTAGGCACGCCATGTCTGATCGACCACCACCTGTTTGGCATATCCGTCTTGCAGTCTGTGCATGCGCAAATTGTTAACCTTTACGTCTTGTTAAAAAAGAAAATATCTTTGTGCCATGGGCAATTCTGTCGCGGGTTCACAGGTTAGAAGTTCCCCGTCCGCACGTACCTCGTAGGTCTCAGGATTGACCTCCATACGAGGTGTTGCGGTGTTGAGCTTGAGGTCAGATTTCCCGATCCCGCGTGTGCCCTTCACGGCGACGGTCTGCTTTGCGAGGCCGAGTTGCTCCCGGATGCCGGCCGCGTGGGCCGCTTCGGAGACGAAGGTGACGGCGGAATGTTCCACCGAACGGCCATATGCCCCCCACATGGGCCGGGTATAGACCGGTTGCGGCGTCGGGATGGAGGCGTTCGGATCGCCCATCTGGGCGCAGACGATAGTGCCGGACATGAGAACCATTTCGGGCTTCACGCCAAAGAATGCCGGATTCCAAAGCACGAGGTCGGCGCGCTTGCCTTCCTCGATGGAGCCGATTTCCGATGAAATGCCATGGGCGATGGCCGGGTTGATCGTGTATTTGGCAACATAGCGGCGGACGCGGAAATTGTCGTTGTCGCCCGTCTCTTCGGGCAGGCTGCCACGTTGTTTCTTCATCTTGTCAGCGGTTTGCCACGTGCGGATGATGACCTCGCCCACACGGCCCATGGCCTGACTGTCCGATGCGATGATCGAAAACGCGCCCATGTCGTGCAGGATATCCTCGGCCGCGATGGTTTCCCGCCGGATGCGGCTTTCGGCGAATGCAATGTCTTCGGGGATCGACTTGTCGAGGTGATGACAGACCATGAGCATGTCGAGATGCTCTTCGAGCGTGTTGACCGTGAAGGGCCGCGTCGGATTGGTCGAGGAGGGCAGCACATGCTCCTCGCCGCAAATCTTGATGATGTCGGGGGCATGACCGCCGCCCGCACCCTCGGTGTGAAAGGCGTGGATCGTGCGGCCCTTCATGGCCTTGACCGTATGCTCGACAAAGCCGCTCTCGTTGAGGGTGTCGGTGTGGATCATCACTTGCACGTCCATCGCATCGGCAACAGAAAGGCAGCAGTCAATCGCCGCCGGGGTCGTCCCCCAATCCTCGTGCAGTTTAAGCGCGCAGGCCCCTCCCAGCACCTGTTCCTCCAGTGCTGCGGGCAGGGATGCATTACCCTTTCCCGCGAAGGCGAGGTTCATCGGGAAGGCATCAGCGGCTTGCAGCATGCGCCCGAGATGCCATGGGCCGGGGGTACAGGTGGTGGCCAGCGTACCATGGGCGGGGCCGGTGCCGCCGCCGAGCATGGTCGTCAGTCCAGAATGAAGCGCGTCTTCGATCTGTTGTGGACAGATATAGTGGATATGGCTGTCGAAACCGCCTGCCGTCAGGATGCGGCCCTCGCCTGCGATGACCTCGGTGCCGGGACCCACGATGATATCCACGCCCGGTTGCGTGTCGGGGTTGCCCGCCTTGCCGATCTTGTGGATGCGCCCATCCTTCAGGCCGACATCTGCCTTGATGATCCCGGTGTAGTCCACAATCAGCGCGTTGGTTATTACAGTGTCCACAGCGCCTTCGGCCCGTGTCGCCTGGCTTTGCCCCATTCCGTCGCGGATCACCTTGCCGCCACCGAACTTGACCTCTTCGCCGTAGACCGCGCCATTCTGGCCACCCGCCAAGCCGGTCGCTTCGGCGGTCAGGTCGCGCTCTACCTCAATGATGAGCGAGGTATCGGCCAATCGCACCCGGTCCCCGGTGGTGGGCCCGTACATTGCGGCATAATCGGAACGGGAGATGGTGGTGGGCATGGTACGGCTTCCTGTTGGTCGCGTTTCTGGGGGCGTGCCGCTCATTTATCGTCGGCATCGCTTGGGTCATTTACGGTAGCATCATCTCTCTGAGGTCCTGCGTCCGGCGTGTGGTAAGCCGTGCAAGACAGGAGGCGGCGACGAGCGGGGCGATGCTTCCCCCGGAATAGACATCCGCCTCTGAGGCACATGCAGCATCGCGAAAGGCGATCCACTTTCGTTGTGCATCGAGAAGCGACGCCCCTGCGCCGATCTCGTCCATCCGGGGTTTCACCACACGCCAAACGGCATTGAGGTCCGCGTCCGCCGCCTCAAACTCCGCCCCTGCGCACTGGTTCATTTCCCTCTGCGTGACACCGGGACACGCCGCAAAAAGCTGGGTTGGTAGGAGGAGGAGGATGGCCGCGGCTCTTACCATGCCTTCGGTCCGCGTTTCGTGAGCCTGCGATGGTTCGCGCGGGTCGCCTTGCGAAAGGGGCGGATGGCCGCGCTTGCGATCCGGTCGGGACTCTGGCCTGAGGCGATGGCCTTGAAGGTCGCAGCTCCGGCATTCTGGGCGGCGCGCAGTTTCTCGTCGACCATGCGGTTGTTTTCGCCCGGAGACACGGACCACAGGCCAGCCATCCCCCAAAGACGCATGGCAATCACCGCCTGAGATTCCGCCAGAAGAAAGCCGACTTGCAGTCCGGCGCTCCACATGGCGAGAGGGTCAATCGGCGCGGTATGAGAAAAGCGAGGCATGGGCAGGGCTCCGTTGGATGTGTTCGCGCTTTCAGATAGCGCCCATGACCTGCCCGGCGAAGCCAAAGACGCGCCGCCGCCCCGAGAAGGGAATGAGCCGCACTTCTCGCGCTTGACCCGGTTCAAAACGAACCGCCGTTCCAGCCGCGATATCAAGGCGATGGCCATGCGCGGCGTCCCGGTCGAACTCAAGTGCGGGATTGGTCTCCGCGAAGTGAAAATGGCTGCCGACCTGAACGGGGCGATCGCCCGTATTGGCGACAAGCATCGTGATCGCTTCGCGGCCCGTGTTGAGCGTATGCTCTCCGGGTGCGGCCATGATCTCCCCGGGGATCATCGTGCCCGCACCCGCGCGAGGGCCAGTGCTCCCGCGCTTGCGATAAGCGTGATGCCCAGCAACACCGGGACCGCATCCATCGAATGGGGATGTGCGTGCAACGCTTCGGTCTGATGGGCATAGGCTGGCGCGGCGAGAAAGAGGGGCACGAGGTATTTCATGACGGTCTCCAGTTGGATCAGCGGATGGGGTTGTGGACGGTGACGAGCTTGGTGCCGTCGGGAAAGGTGGCCTCGACCTGTACTTCGTGGATCATTTCGGGAATGCCCTCCATGCAGTCGGCCGCGGTAATCACCTGTGCGCCCGCCTCCATCATGTCAGCGACCGAACGGCCGTCACGCGCACCTTCGACGACTGCGTCGGTGATGAGCGCGATGGCTTCGGGGTGGTTGAGCTTTACCCCGCGGGCCAGACGCTTGCGGGCGACCTCGGCGGCCATGGCGATCAGAAGTTTGTCTTTTTCTCTGGGGGTCAGGTTCATCAGGTCATCCAGGATCGTGGCAGGGGGCCGGCGTTGAGGCGGGTAAGGAGCGGGAGGAGCATCCGGCGTAGGGCGAGACTGTCAGGCGCAAGAAGCCGGGCCACGAGCAAGTCGGGCCCAAGAAGCGACGCGCCGGCGCTTTGGGGGAGAAGTGCGCGCACCAACGGAAGCTGTGCTTCGGCCTCCGGTGCGGCAAATACCACTGCGGCCATGGCCCGCGCACCGGCACCGATCGCGGGCCGGTCGAGGTGGGCTTCCGCATCGCCGTTCAGTCGGGCAGCGTCGAGATAGATCAACCGGCCAGCGCGGCGGATCTCCACCCGGTCGTCAAAGTCGATGGCGCTCAGGCGCTCTCCCATGGCGCGGCGCCCGAAGATTATCGGCTCCACCATCAGGAAACGTGCTTCCGGCGCCAAGTCTACCGAAAGTCTGCGGTTGAGAGCGGAGCGGTCAAACAGGATCGTTTCCTGCGGTAGCCATGCAAGGCTCGCCCCATCGGCCACGGTCAGATCGGTGGTAAGACGGCCTGCGGGGCCAGGTTGCGCCGCATATGCGCGCTCCGCCGCCTGGGTGGTCAGCGCCAAACGGCTGCCGGCGCCAGCCGTTGCGGAAATACGCAACCGGTCGCCACCCGTGATGCCGCCCGAGGTGTTGATGAGGATGGCTTCTGTGTGGCCAGTGACACGCGGGAACAGCGCCTTGAGGCAGCCCTGTTGCCGCAGGCCGTCGATGGCGCTGCCCTTGGGGCCGGCCTTGGTCGAGAGGCGCAATGTACCACGGGCGCGGGGTTGCTCTTGAATCGGGGCGATCTGTTCGGCGCTCTGCGCAACTGCCCCATATATCCCCATTCCAGCATTCCCTTCCGGGCGACGTTCGGCCCGACGCATTTTTCCCGAAGAAAACACGTGCGGCCCGCGGGGGGGGAGGTGCGCGGGATGGTGGCCCCCTTTGAAGCGCATGCCGAATGGGCATATGACGCGAAACAAAGCGGTTTGCCTAAAAAATACGCGAACTACGAATCCCCTTCAGGCCAGCGATACCAACAGGTCACACACCTTCTGGGCATCGTAGCGATCCAGCTTGTCGCCGGTCAGCGATAGCCGGATGCAGGGAATCCCGTGTGTAGCCGATGCGGCTTCGCACTCCGCTTCGCTGCGCGATACATCGCAGATCACATGGGTCAGCAGCTCCGCACCGTCACCCGCATCACGTTCGAGGGGAGCGAGCAGCGCGCCGACCTGATCCGAGAGCGAAAGCCCAAGCGCTTCGGGATCCTCGCCCAGACTCGGCAGGTACACTTTCGGTACCTTCCTTGCGGCAATGGCGCGCCCGACACCCGAGGGCAGCAGGTTGGCGACCACGCTGGAAAACAGGCTGCCAGGGGGGAAGCAGATCAGATCAGACCGCGCGATGAATCTCTCGTTGCGGGCGGGAAGGGGAAATTGCGCCGCAGGGATCTCGTCCTGCCCATCGCTCAGGAACAAACGTGCGACGGGGCTGGTGATCGGAGCGAGCTCCTTGCCGCTCAGAAGACGCTGCCCGATGATCCGGGTCCCGTCCTCAAGATCGACGCCAAGCTGCAGATTGGCATCGATCACCGCCCGCACCGTGCCGCGGACGTCGACCATCTTGGACATCAGGAAAAGCACAGGCTCCAGCGCGCGGTCATTGCTGAGATAGCCGCCCGCGAGGATCAGGTTGCCGATACTGGCATTGCGATAGTCGAAAGCGGCGGGTGCCTTGGTTGCAAAGCTTTGGAGCAGCGACTGGATTAGGCTTCGCATGGGACGTGCGACCGCCCGGATCAGGGGGTGTTGCCCGACACGCATCTCGGCGACTTCTGCGGCGAGGTCGTCTTGCAATCCGTCACGCGCAAGACGATGCGTGAACAGAGCATAGACATCCGGCTGGCCAAGGACACTCTCATCCGCGAGCGCCATGAGACGGCTACGCAAATCCCCGACTGCGGGCATGTCGAAGGCTTCGCGGAGTATTTGCGAACTGCCACCGCTGTCGAAGGGGGTGATGAGATGGATGGAATTGTAGGTATAGCGCTTCAGTTGACGCGATATACCATTCAGGGCGCTGCCGCCGCTGAAGAAAAGGAGATGAGGGCCCAGATGCGGCGCGCTCAGCGCGCGTGCAACGCGCAAGTCATCCGGCAGATGCAAGTCGCGCGTCAAAGTGATGCTCGTCATGACCGACCTCTCCGGTTGCTTCCGGCGCCAGTGGGACGCAACCGGGTCAGCAGGTCAAGCGGCGCTCGCGCCGAGTAGATCCTCAATCCGAATTGGGAACCGGCGAATCCGGTGGCCGGTAGCGTGGTAGATCGCGTTGCCGATGGCCCCGACAGTGCCGGTGATCCCCAACTCGCCGACGCCCTTGACGCCGATTTCGTTCACGTAAGGGTCGTCCTCATGGATGGTCATGACCTCAAGGTCGGAGACATCGGCGTTGACCGGAATATGATACCCGCCGAGATCCCCGTTGACGATCCGGCCCGTGCGGTGGTCGCAAAGCGCTTCTTCGTGCAGCGCAAAGGATATCCCCCATATCATGCCGCCCATCAACTGGCTCTCCGCAAGGCGGGGATTGACGATGCGCCCCGCGGCAAAGGCCCCGACAAGGCGGGTGACGCGCGGTTGCAGAACGTATGGATCAAGCGTTACCTCGGCGAATACGGCACCGTGGGAATACATGGCGTGGCGCTTGCTGGCGTCGGACGAACGTGCGCCGCGCCCCGTGCCTTCGATCTTCGCCAGGCCTGCACGAGCTAGGATATCGGCGAAACTTTCCCGGCGCGCCTCATCGTCTTGCGCGATCAGCCATCCGTCGCGCGCGGCTACGCCAGCATTGCCCGTGCCGAAGAGCGGGGAGGCCGGATCGGCGGCGGCAACCTCCGCGAGTTTGGCGATCGCGTCTATCCCGGCGGCATGCAACGCGCTGCCCGCGGTGGCCGTATGCGCCGAGCCGCCAGCAACGCCGCCATCGGGGAGCTCTGACGTGCCGGCATGAAACGCAACTCGCCCAAGCGGCAGGCCAAGGCTGTCGGCGGCGATCTGCGCGAGAGAGGTCCAGGCGCCCTGACCCATGTCGACCGCGCCGGTTTCGACAAGGGCCGTGCCATCGGCGCGGATGGTTGCCCGCGCATTCGCCTCGAACATCGGCGCGGGGAACAGGGCGGTGCCCATGCCCCATCCCACGAGGTGGCCATTACTGTTGGTCATCTGCCGGGGGGATTGCGGTCGCTTCGCCCACCCGAACCGTTCGGCGCCGCACATATAGCATTCACGGAGCGCTTTTGATGAATAGGGTTTATCGGTGCCGGGTTCGACCTCCGCATAATTCCGAAGTCTAAATTCGAGCGGATCGAGGCCTGCCTTTTCGGCCAGTTCATCCATGGCGCATTCCAGTGCGGCGGAACCCGACGCTTCGCCCGGCGCACGCATCGGTCCGGGCGTGCCTATGTCATTGCGGACCCCGCGGTGAACGGAACGCAGGGCAGGCGCGCTGTATAGGCCTTGTGAGGCATTCGAGGCGGGCTCAAGGAATTCATCGAAGGAAGACGTCGCCGCAAGCGTGTCGTGATCCATCGCCGTAAGCCGGGCATCGCCGTCGATCCCAAGGCGAAGCGTTTGCCGGGTCTTCCCGCGATGTCCTGTGGGACCAAAGAGTTGCTCCCGCCGAAGGACGAGTTTCACCGGGCGGCCCGCCTTCCGCGCCGCAATCATGGCGAGAACCTGCGGCGCGTTGAGCAGGGCCTTGGAACCGAAGCCACCGCCCAGATAGGGGGTGCGGATTACGATATTCTCTGGCGGCACTCCAAAGTAATAGGCGAGCGTCTTGCATGTCATGGAGATGGCTTGGTTGGGCAGGTCAAGGATGAGACGATCGCCTTCCCATCGGGCCACCACCGCGTGCGGCTCCATCGGATGGTGGTATTGGGCTGAAGTTTCATACCGGGCTTCGAGCATGGTGTCTGCTGCGGAAATCCCCGCATCCACGTCGCCATATTCCTTTCCCTCGGGCAGGCCAAAGGCACCGCCCGCCGATACGAACGGGGCATCGTCGTCGAGGCCCGTTCGGGGTGGCAGCGACTCATATTCCGGCGCAAGGAGGCGCGCGCCCTCCGTGGCCGCCTCGAGCGTCTCACCAAGAACGATGGCAATCGCCTGATTGGCGTAGAAAACTTCATCCCCGTTGAGCAATGGCATGCGAAAGGCAAAGCGTAGAGGTTTCGTATCGGGGTCCCCCGCCAGCGCAGGGCGGTTCTCATGTGTCATGACGTCGACAACGCCCGGATGGGCCAACGCGGCATCGGTATCCATTCGGGTAACTCGGCCCCGCGCAATGGTGGCGGAGGCATAGACCGCATAGAGCAGGCCGTCTGGACGGTTGTCTGCCGCGAAGGTCGCAGCACCGGTGACCTTGGCGACGCCATCGCGCCGAGTTACGGGCTGACCGGTGTTTGAGCCGAAGCGAAGTGTTTCAGGCATGAGCGAAGTCTCCATGAGGAGAGGCAGGAAGGGCCGGGGTGCGGAGCGGAGTGCCCGCCGCCGCAAACATCAAGGCGCGAATGACGGTCCGACGCGCCAGTTCGATCTTGTAGCCATTCTCCCCCGAGGGTCTTGCCCCGGCGATGACCGCCTCCGCCGCCCGTTCAAAGGAGGCGGTCTCAGGCGGACGCCCAACCAACAGGTCCTCCGCCGCTGCGTCCCGCCATGGTTTCATCGCGACGCCGCCGAGCGCGATGCGGGCCAGGGTGATCACCCCGTCCTTAATGCCCAGCCCCACCGCAGCGGAGGTCAGGGCAAAGGCAAAGGAGGTTCGTTCGCGCACTTTGAGATATCGGCTGTGCGCGCGCGTTGCCTCAAATCCCGTCGGCAGGATGACCGCGAGAACCAGATCGCCGGGTTCAAGGGCAGCTCCGGCAGCGGGGCCGAGACCCGGTGGTTGGTGAACGGCATCGATGGGAATTTCCCGAAGACCATTGGCCCCGCGCACTTGCACCACAGCACCCAGCGCGGCGAGCGGCACGCAAAAATCCGAAGGGTTCGTGGCGATGCACTCATCTGTCCAGCCGAGGATGGCGTGATTGTGCGTCTCGCCGCCAATTGCGGAACACCCGGCCCCGGGCATGCGCTGATTACAGGCCGAGTAGGGATCGGCGAAATAGGGGCAGCGGGTTCGTTGGAGCAGATTGCCCCCGACCGTCGCGGCGTTGCGAAGCTGTCCCGATGCCCCAGAAAGCAATGCTTCGACAAGCATTGGTGCCGCGTCGGCAACCTCCGGATCATGGGCCAGATCGGAATTGCGCACCAGCGCGCCGATCCGCAGGCGTCCATCCGGGAGGCGTTGGATACGGTCCAGATCCGGCAGGCGTGTGATGTCGATCACCGTATGCGGCGAGAGCGCGCCGGTTTTCATCAAGTCGACAAGGTTGGTGCCACCGCCCATATAGGCCGCTCCGGGGCGCCATGCATCCATCGCTTCCGCCAAGGTGCGGGGTTGGAGGTACACAAAATCTCTCATGCGTCGTCTCCTCCGGCCATGCGGCGCGTGGCATCCTGTACCGCGCGGGTAATGCCGTGATACGCGGCGCAGCGGCACAGGTTCCCGCTCATTCCCTCCCGGATACGGTCAAGGTCATCGCCCGCGTGTCCCTCGGAGATAAGGCCCGCCGCACTCATGATCTGGCCCGGCGTGCAATAGCCGCATTGCAGCCCGTCGTGCTCCAGAAACGCAGCTTGGATCGGGTGCAACTCCTCGCCGGACGCCAGCCCTTCGATCGTCGTGACCGCCGCGCCATCGAGTGTCACCGCCAGCACGAGGCACGCGTTGGTGCGCCGCCCATCCAGCAGCACGGTACAGGCCCCGCATTGGCCCCGGTCGCACCCCTTTTTCGTCCCCGGAAGGGCCAACCGCTCGCGCAGAAGGTCAAGCAGGGTGACGCGCGGATCGTCGAGCGCGAGATCATGAGGCATTCCATTGACGGTCAGACGGACGGAGTAGGGCATGCAACCTCCATGGGCTTGCAAAAGGCTAGGTCGAATGGTCACGTAGTGGGAAATGAAATTTGGGGATGGCGGATCGCCTTCCATCATACTTATACGGAGGCACCCTCCGTTTAGCAAGGAAAATGTCGAGCGAATGGGGGAACAGCGCAAACCCAGAGCGGATGCCCTGAAAAACCGTGCCCGGTTGATCGATGCTGCGCGCGTGATCCTCGGCAACGGTGGCCCCGGCGCAAGTCTTGAGGCAGTGGCCCGAGCGGCAGAGGTCGGGATCGGAACGCTTTATCGGCATTTCCCCACGCGGGAGGCGCTCTTTGAGGCAGTCTATCAACACGAGGTTGAGCAACTCATCGCCTTGGCCGAAGAACTTGGCACGGCAGAGGACCCAGTCGACGCGCTTCGGCAATGGCTGCACGCGCTGGTCGGGTTGGTCTCCACCAAGCGCGGTCTCTTGGGCACCCTCGCCGTCAGCCACTCCGACGCGGCGCAGGCTCTGTTCGATGTGCTGCGGACAAGGCTCGCCGCAGCAGTCGGGGCCCTGATCGCGCGCGCGGTGGCCGAAGGACGCGTGCGGCCGGATGTCGATGCAGAGGATTTGCTCGGCTCGGTCTATGCGCTTTGCAACGCTCGACCCCCGGGGGAGGGGTGGAAGGATGGTACTCTGCGCCTTATTGACATATTCCTTGATGGGATGGCCCTGTCTTAAGCTTCGCCAAAGACAAAGCTATACAGGGCCGCGCTGTTACGCTATGTGGCCCTCTTCCCCCTGTCACGAAGACAGTGCGCACCCATTGCGCCACTAGACCAGATCGGCTTTCCACATGATCCACACCCTGTCCGAGGCGCTTGCAGAGCGCGGATACGAGACTTTGACCCCCGTACAGGAGGCCGTAACCCAGCCCGAATTGCAGGACGCGGACCTGCTGGTTTCGGCGCAGACAGGGTCGGGCAAGACGGTCGGATTCGGGCTCGCCATCGGGACGACGCTGCTGGGTGAGAACGGCAAGCTTGGCCCCGCGGCGGCGCCGCTCGCGCTGATCGTCGCGCCGACAAGGGAACTCGCCTTTCAGGTGACGCGTGAACTGGAGTGGCTCTATGCCAAGGCGGGCGCGCGTGTCGCGTCCTGTGTCGGCGGCATGGATATGCGCGATGAGCGCCGGACGCTGGAGCGCGGCGCGCATATCGTCGTCGGTACACCGGGGCGTCTGCGCGACCATATCCAGCGCCGTTCCCTCGACATGACCGGTTTGCGCGCGGTTGTCCTTGATGAAGCGGATGAGATGCTTGATCTCGGCTTCCGCGAGGATCTGGAATTCATGCTGGGAGAGGCCCCGCAGGATCGTCGCACTCTGCTCTTTTCCGCCACGGTTCCGCCGATGATCGCAACCCTTGCCCGGCAGTACCAGCGTGACGCAGTTCGCGTGACGACCGTGTCCGAGAAGGGGCAACACGCCGATATCGCCTATCAGGCCCTGCGCGTCGCTCCGCAGGATGGCGAGAGCGCCATCATCAACGTGCTGCGGTTTCACGACGCCCAGAACGCCATTGTTTTCGCCAACACGCGCGCTGCGGTAAACCGTCTTGCCGCACGTTTTGGCAACCGCGGATTTGCCGTCGTGACCCTTTCGGGAGAACTCAGCCAAGCGGAGCGCACCCATGCGCTGCAGGCGATGCGCGATGGGCGTGCGCGTGTCTGCGTGGCCACCGATGTAGCGGCGCGCGGGATCGATCTGCCCAATCTCGAACTGGTCGTTCATGCCGAATTGCCCTCGAACGTCGAAGGCCTGTTGCACCGGTCCGGCCGCACGGGCCGCGCAGGCCGCAAGGGGATTTCTGCCCTGATCGTGCCGCCCAAGATGGTCAAACGTGCCGAACGCCTGCTCCGCAGTGCCGGTGTGACAGCGGAATGGATCGGCGCGCCGGGGGCGGAGGAAATTCTGCGCCGTGACGAAGAGCGGCTGCTGAACGATCCGACGTGGTCGCAGGACATCACCGATGGGGAAGGGGAGTTTGCCGCCAAACTGCTCGACCTGCATTCGCCGCAAGCCATCGCGGCGGCCTACTTGCGCCTCTACCGGTCCAAGCACTCCGCACCCGAAGAGCTCTCTTCGCCCGATGCCCGCGGACCGGCGACGGAGCGTGCGCCCTTTGGCCCAAGCCAGTGGTTTGCCCTGTCGGTCGGCCGCGATGATCGTGCGGAGCCGCGTTGGTTGCTGCCACTGCTGTGTCGCGCAGGCGGCCTGACCAAGGAAGCCATCGGCGCCATCCGCGTGCAGCAAACAGAAACCTTCGTGGAATTGACCCAAGCCAGCGTTCCGAATTTCGAAGCGGCTCTGGGCGAAGGCGGAACACTCGAAGACGGCGTTTCCGCGCGCAAGATCGACGGCGCGCCGGAGTTTGGCGGTTCGCGCGGCGCACCGCGCCCCGATGGGCCCAAGCGTGACAAGCCGAGGCATGACGGCCCCAAACGCAGCGCCGCCAAACCAAGCTATTCCAAGAGTGATGCCCCGGCGCCGGTTCGGCCAGCCGACAAGCCAGCGGACAAGCCTGTGGATAACTCCGTGGGAAAGCCTGTGAGTGCGGAGGGGATTGCGCCCAAGGAAGTGCGTTCCGACTTCAAGGAACAGACGCAACGCCCTGCTGAATCAAAGAAACCTGCCTATGTGGATAAGTCTGAGAAGCCTTTCAACAAAGGCAAGCCCACAGGCAAACCGGGCGGCAAGCCCGGCAAGGGGAAACCGTTCAAGGCCAAGGGTGGTCCGGACAGGGCGAAAAGCGGCACCGACAAGCCACGCGGACCGGCCAAACCCGCCCGTGATCGCGATACCTCGGCCGCCAGCGACACCTCGCGCCGGTTCAAGCCGCCGCGCGGTGCGGGTGCAAAACCCGGAGCGCGTCCAGCGAGCAAGGGGGCCCGCAAGCCGGGCCCGAAACCGGGCGGTCACACGCCGCCGCGTCGTCCCAAAAGCTGAACGTACAAAGGCGGCGGCCCATCGGGCCACCGCCAGTCTGCGCATTTGATCGGATCAGACGTAGGCCATCAGATCGGGCATTTCCGGGGCGATGAAATCCGGCAAGTCCGCGGCATCCTCCGCAGCTTGCGCTATCTTTGCCCCCGCATCGAGGATGTTTTCGCCCGCGTTGCGCATTTGATCCGTCCATCCATCGAGGCGGAAATCAAACGCATCCTGAAGCGCTGATCCCGTCCCCGTGGCCAGAAGGAATGGGTCGAGGTCAACCGATCCGTCATCCTCCCACGCAGAGGGCCATTCGCCCGAGAGCAATTCACCGACCCCTTCGGCAGTCTCCGCAAGCCATCCGTCCTCCACGAAAACCCCCGCTTCCCATGCCGCGCCAAGATCGTATTCCGCCCAGCTATCAGCATTGACGAGGCGCAGCGTCTCTATCCGGGTTTCCGTGTTGGCCATGTTCTTGATCCGCACTTCGCCCGACCCGTCGAAGGACAAGCCGCCCTCCGATTGGAAGTTGATGCGAAGATCCCCGCCAGCGGTGGCCGTGAAGCTCAGGTTCTCCGTCCCAAGCTCATAGAGGTTGCCCCAGGCGCGCAATTCCAGCACATCGTTGCCGCCTCCGCCCGTCGTCGCGGCGTCGAAATCGACATCGGTCCCGAGGGCATCGGCCCAGTCGCGCGCGGCGTCCAGCCCGGCCTCGTCGATATCCTGATCCCCGGCGTGTCCGAGAGTGACGAGATATGTATCGTCGCCCAGTCCGCCCACGAGGTCGCCGCCGTTGGATCCCGCGGCAAGGATGTCGTCTCCCGCCCCGCCGATGGACTGGACCGTGTCGAAATCGAAATGCTGCAGGAAGTCATCCACCAGCCCGCCCACCGCGTCGGTGATGGGGGTAAGAGGATTGAGTTGGGCCAGAACATCTTCAATGTCGTTGAGGAAATCGGCTATGTCCTCGATCGGGGAAAGGAGTGTGTCGATCGTGTCGGAAATCGAGGCGATGGTTTCCGTCGGAACCAGCGATGTCACAAGCAGGCTGGCAAAGCTCCCCATATCGATCAGCCAGTCGGCCCCGTCACCGCCATCGGCCACCGCGACAGAAGCGCCATCGGTGAGCATGAGATCATCCCCCAGACCAGCAAAGCTAAGGCCGAACTGTCCGTTGCCGAGGAAAATGTCGTCGCCGCTGCCGCCGATCTGCACGCCCAACTCACCATCCGCCACGAAGGTATCGTCGCCCTCACCGCCGTTTTGCACCGTCACGGAGGGGATCGCCTTGAGCGCGGCCTTCTTGGCGTAGTCGAGGCCTTTCTCCTTGAGTTTTTCGCTGGTCGAGGGGCCGCTGCCCTCGCTGGCACCGTCATCATCCCCGCTTGATGTGCTCATCTCCACCAGCTTGTCGGCGGCTTTCTTGGCATAGTCGGC
Organism: Poseidonocella pacifica; assembly: GCF_900111875.1. Lineage (GTDB taxonomy): Bacteria > Pseudomonadota > Alphaproteobacteria > Rhodobacterales > Rhodobacteraceae > Poseidonocella > Poseidonocella pacifica. The sequence goes on along the minus strand of NZ_FOJU01000003.1, from coordinate 352,901 downwards.
ATATTTCTTGATTTTCTCCAGCGTGGAGGAGCTTTTCTGCGTGCCGCGCCCGATGAAAAGATCGTCACCCTCATCGCCGTGCTGATACTGGATGCCGGCAGATTTGGCCTTTACCGCACCGATCAGCACGTCGTCACCGGACCCGGCAAACTGCACGCCGACCTGACCCATCAGCGCCAGCGCGTCGTCGCCGCCTTCGGCAAACTGCGCGGTGCCCCGTCCGAACCCCATGGCGACATCGCCGCCGTCGCCGAGCTTCTGCACGTTGAGCTTGCCTGCGCCAAAGGCGATATCCTGCCCGTCGCCGCCCACCTGCAGGTTGGCTTGCCCCAGCCCGAGCATGAGGTTGTCCCCGGTCCCTGAGGTGGAAACCTTGCCCTCGATCTTCTCGAGCAGGCCCTTGATGTCCACACCGCCAAGGGTCCCTTCGGGAATGGCGTCGCCGATGTGATCGGCAAACTGCAGGTTTCCGTTGCCAATGGCGACCAGCCAGTCGGACCCTGCGCCGCCGATCTGAAGATTGGCGTTCCCGATCCCAAAGACCGCATCGTCGCCCGCCCCGGCGTGTTGCAGGTTGCCCGTACCGACACTTGCCGCCACCAGCGCATCGTCGCCTGCACCGGCCAGTTGTATGTTCTCCTGTCCGCCCGCGAACATCCGGTCGTCGCCATCGCCGCCGCTTTGGAAGTTGATCTTGGCGAGGGCCACCATGGTGTCGTCGCCATCATTGCCCCATTGCAGGTTGCCCGCACCGACCGCGCCAATCAGATCGTGGCCCGCACCGCCCCATTGGCTGTTGGCCCCGCCGACGGCCAGAAGGAGATCGTCACCGGCCTCGCCCCACTGAAGGTTTGCGCTGCCCTGCGCGATCAGAAGGTCATCGCCGCTGCCGCCCCACTGAGAGTTGCCGGCGCCCACGCCCAGCATCTTGTCATTGCCCGCGCCGCCCCATTGCAGATTGCCGGCAGAGAGAGCGATCATCTCGTCGTCGCCATCCTCGCCGCTCTGGCTGGTCACATAGACGGCCGCCGCCGTCATGGTGTCATTGCCGCCGCCGCCAAACATGACGTTGACGCCGCCCGCCGCCATCAACGTATCATTGCCCTCGCCGCCCCAGAAGGTGTTGACGCCGCCGATGCCGATCATCACATCGTCGCCCGCATCCCCATGAGCGGTGTTGACCCCGCCATAGCCTTCGATCCGGTCGTCGCCGTCCTCACCACGCAGCAGGTTGACCCCGCCGATGCCCTTGATGTGGTCATCACCCGCGCCGCCATAGGCGTTGTTGACCGCGCCGATCGCTTCGATCGTGTCGTTGCCGGTGCCGCCATACATCTCGTTATAGGCACCCTTGCCGTACATCTTGTCGTCGCCGGAGCCACCGTCCATGCGGTTCCATGCGCCAATGCCTTCGAGCGTGTCGTTGTCGCTGCCGCCATACATCCAGTTGACCGCGCCGCGTCCGATGACCGTGTCCCGCCCGGAGCCGCCATCAAGCTTGTTGTAGGTCACGCCCCAAGCTTCGAGCCGGTCGTCGCCGCTGTTGCCATAGAGCGTGTTGGTCGCGCCATAGCCATAGAGCTTGTCATGGCCCGTGCCGCCATAGAGATCGTTCTTGGCCCCGTAGCCATAAAGTGTGTCGTTGCCGGAGCCGCCGTCGAGCTTGTTGTACCCGCCATAGCCGCGCAGCGTGTCGTGCCCGCTCTCGCCATAGACATAGTTCGTGGCGCCGCGGGCATAGGCGCTGTCGTTGCCGGACCCGCCGTACATCTTGTTATAGACGCCCCAGGCTTCCATCCGGTCATTGCCCGAGCCGCCGTAGAGATCGCTCTTGGCGCCATAGCCATAGAGTTTGTCATCGCCGCCGTTCCCGACAAGCTTGTTCCACGGAAGGTATCCCTTGAGCGTATCGGCCCCGCCGCCGCCGTACTTGACCGGGGAAACCGTTTTCGTGACGCTTTTGACTGCTTTTACAACGCTGGACATGACTGAAACTCCTGAATGAGAATTACGTTAGGGAATGTTTGCCCCGTGGTGGTTGGCTTGGCTGTGACGGGCGTCACCGCCCTTTGAAGACGGTCAATGAACCGCGGGGGTCGTTGCCGGGCCGCGGGTAAAGCGCCCGATGCGGCGCAGCGCGCCGGTGTCGGTCCACCGGGCGGAGCGGGCCACGGCACCGGTTGGGATGATCTGGCGCAGGTCTCTGGCGATGCCCGGCGCATCCCCGAAGGGGGCGATCACATCGACGAACCACAACCGCTCGCCAGACGACCATGCGCCTTGGGGAACCTTGCCGGTTTCCAGATACTCTGCCTCCGCCTCGGCCGAGAGCCAGGCCCAGGTCGCCACCCCGACGGGCTGTGCCGCGCGCCCCCAGATCCGAAGCTGCCCACCGGCAAGCGGGGCGAGGAAAAGCTCTGAGATCTCGTCGATCTGCATCTGCGCGTGCATGGGGGACTGTCCGCAAAGCCAGACGATCGCCCCCAGCATGCGAAGCCGCTCGTCGATGGCGGGAGTGGTATCTGACCGGGTCTGCATCGCTCTGTTCCTTCTGGCTGCTACAGCCCAATCTTGCCCTTGGGGAAGGCGCGGGCCGGTGACGCGCGTCACAGCGGGCCGTTTATCTTTGCGAAATGGTGGGTCGCAGGTATGGTTGGCCCGACTGGGCCGGTCGAGAACGGAGCTCGGAGGTAGGGATGGGATCGCATTTTGAGGCGCTTCTGCGCGGCATGAAGGCCGGGGCGGGGGAGGCACTGCGGGAAGGGGCAAAGCCACCGTCCTTCGCACCATCAGCGTGGTTTCTCGGGCCCAACGGCGAAAACGCCGCCCATATGCAACGGCTTTTGGGCATCGCGCTTGATGATCACGTGGCCGCGCGACGCGACTATTTCCCCACCGATCCCGACTCCGCCGCCGACGATGTCGAAACCGAGGAGGCCCGCGCCATTTCCTGCGCGGCGATGGAAGAGAACCTGCGCCTGCTGACAACCGCGCTGCGCGGGTCGATCCCGGTGGCGAGCCATCGCAACACCAGCCACATGTATTGGGATATCACCATGCCGTCGGTGGCCGGGTATCTGGCCACGATGCTCTTCAACCAGAACAACGTCGCCGCCGAAGGCTCCCCCGTCACCACCCAACTGGAAATTCAGGTCGGGGAAGAAATGGCGGCGATGCTGGGCTATGATCTCAAGGCGGATGTGCGGCCATGGGGGCATATCACCTGCGATGGCTCGGTGGCCAATCTCGAAGCTGCATGGGCCGCGCGCAACGTGAAATATGTCGCGCCCGCCATGGCCCGCGCCCTGCGGGAAGAGCCTTCGCTCGCGCCCGCGCGGCACGTCACCTTGCGTCAGCCGAACGGGCGATGGGCGCGCCTGTTGGACCTTGATCCATGGACCTTGTTGAACATTGGCGTGGATGACGCGGTGGGCCTGCGCGCCCGGGTAATCGACACCGGCGTTGCGCCCGAGGATGTCGATGCGGCGCTCGCCCGGTGGTCGCTGCGGGCGATGGGGCTTGCGGGATTTCATGCCGAGGTGCTGCACGGCGTCAAGAGCCCGGTCATCCTCGTTCCCGCCACGGCGCATTACTCATGGGCCAAGGCTGCGGGACTGCTCGGGCTGGGCCAGCGTGCCTTGCTGCGGATACCGGTCGATCTCGACGGGCGCATGTCCTTGCCCGATCTGCGCCGGACGCTGGAGCAATGCCTGACGGAAGCGCGCCCGGTTGCGCTCGTCGTCGCCGTGATGGGCAGCACGCAGGAAAGCGCGGTGGATCCGCTCGTGCAGATTGCCGCGATGCGCGACGAATTCGCCGACCGGGGGCTTACCTTCGCACTTCATGCCGATGCGGCCTGGGGCGGGTATTTCGCCGCCCTGATCCGCGGCGCGCCTCCCGGTCCGCCTCCGGGGGAGCGGTTCGGTTTCGATCACGCCCCCGCCGAGACCCTCAACCCGCATGTCCGCGCCCAGTTCGAGGCGCTCCCGCAAACCGACAGCATCACACTCGATCCCCACAAGGCGGGCTATGCGCCCTATCCCGCGGGCGGGCTGTGTTATCGCAACGCGGAAATGCGCTGGCTCGTCGCGGAAATGGCGCCGGTGGTCTATCACGGGGGGCGGGTCCCCTCCATCGGGGTCTTTGGCGTCGAAGGGTCCAAGCCGGGGGCGGCGGCGGCCGGTGTCTGGCTCAATCATCGAACCATCGCGACGGATGTTTCGGGCTATGGCCGTCTGCTGGGGCGTTGTCTGTTCAATGCCAAGCGCTTTGCCGCGGCTGTGTCCACGCTCGCCGGACCGGAGGATCTCTTTGCCGTCACCCCCTTCCAACGTCTTCCCGCCGAGCGTGAGGGCGGCACCCCGGCCCAGATCGCGGCCCAGCGCGCCGTGGTCGCGGACCGGATCGTCGGCTATTCCAACGCCGCCCTGATGGAGGCGATGGCCAAGGATCCGTCTCTCAAGACCCTGTTTCAGGGGATCGGCCCGGATCTCACGGTCTTTGCCTATGCGTTCAACCTGCGGCGCGGGGGGGCGCTCAACCGCGATCTGTCGCTCATGAACGCGCTCAACGACGCGGTTTTTCACCGGCTCAGCATCGAGACCTCCGAGCAGCGGGGCGAGGTTCCGACCCAGCCGATGATCATCACCGCATCAAGCTTTTCGCCGGACGATTACGGTCAGCCCTTTGTCGATGCCTTTGCCGCCCGCGCCGGTGTCGCCAATCCGCCCGGGGCATCCGTACGGTTCCTCATTTCAACCATAGAGAACCCGTTCCTGAGCGAGACCGCAGAGGGCAATTTCATCCCGACCCTCGCTGAGGTGCTGCGAGCGACGGTGCTGGATGCGCGCAAGGAAATACTCGCAATCCATGGGCTTGCTGACTGATGGTGCATTTCAACGTCCCCCCCGAAACCCCGACTGCCGAAGTCGATCTGCACAAATGCCAGCATGCCTTTGTGATTGTTGGGGACGACACCCTGTTTGCGGTCCACATGACGCAGTTCTGGCACGAGGCGCACAAGTACCAGCTTGTCTTTCGCCTCGGCGTTTCGCCGGAAGTGCGCGCGGCGCTGCGTGAGGTGCGGCGGAGCCACCCGGATGCCGCGCTCATCTGGTGCAACGATGGCGGCCCGGATGCCTTTGCGGTTCCGTCCATGGTCACGGCGCGCGATCCCACGTTCAGGGGGGCGATCTATCTGGGGATCCGTCCCCCGCCCGAGGAGCCCCCGCCGCATTTCTTTCCGTGGTCGCGTGATCTGGTACTGCCGGTGATCGACGACGTTACCATCACGGTGGAGCATGTGGTGCTCTTTCGCCCCTTCGCCCATTGCGAGGGCTTTCCCGATCATCCCCTCTATCTGCTCTGGGGGGCGGACGACGAAGCGCATATGACCCGGCTCCAGACCGCGCGCCTGCTGACCGGCCCGTTCGAGGCACCGCGCTATGGCATGGATGTGGACCATATCATGAGCCTGCATTCCCGGCCCGCTTGGCTGGGGCCCGAGATCATGGCCTCCGGCGTCGTCATCAGCTTGCCGGACGTGCCCCGTACCGATGATCACGGCGCGCCCGTCATCACCGAAGATCCACCCTTTGCGCCGGGTCACGAGATTACCGTGCTCTATCGCGGAACGGGCGCACCGCGCAGGATCACCGCCGCCACCTGTTGGCTCTGGGGCGGGCTGGTGAGCAACTCCCCCGAGTATATGGCCGCGCCGGGCAACTCGCTCCGCCTTACCGAAATGCCACGCCAATACTGGCGATGAAGGAGAGCAAGATCGATCCCGTAACCCCGACGGCCCCCCGCATGGATGGCAACGAAGAGCTTTGGCGCACCATCTTCGCCGACGGCCACCCGACACTTGAACGTCAGCATCGCCTCTTCGGCTGGCTTCCGTCGGCCCCGCGTTGCCGCCTGTGCCGCGCACCCTTTGCCGGGCCGGGCGGTGTGCTGACGCGGCTGCGCGGTCGCCGTCCGACCCCGCGAAACCGGAACTACTGCAATTCCTGTGATGCTTTTCTTGAGGCGTTTCCGGGCGGCGCTAATGTGGAATTGTCGCTGCTATTCGCGGATATTCGCAACTCGACGGAATACGCCCAAGGGGCCGATCCCTCGGAGGTGTCGACCCGGGTCAACCGCTTCCTGGATGGCTCGACCCAGATCATCACCGAAAACGACGGGTTCGTCATGGCCTTCTACGGGGATTGCGTCGTGGCGGTCTGGCCTCCGGGCTATTGCGGCCCCGATCACGCGGCCAAGGCGCTTGCTGCGGGGCGGTCCATCGCGGCGCATTTTACCCACGATCCCGATCCGGTTCCCGTCGGCATCGGGGTGCATAGGGGCGATGTCTATATCGGCACCGTGGATGCCGCGCGGGGGCTGTTCCGCGATGTGTCCGTCTTCGGGCTGGAGGTCACGGTGGCCGCGCGGCTGTCCTCCGTTGCGCGCGCAGGGGAGGTTCTGGCCAGCACCGACATCGCGCGGGGTCAGCCCGGCCTTGCCGATGCGCCGCGACAGAGTTTCGACCTCAAGGGGGTGGGCCGCTCCGTGGCCACCGTGTCGATACGGGAATAGCCGCCCCTAGTTGTTCAGTCCGTGCCCTCGGCAAGCCGTGCCAGAACGTCGGGCCGATGCAGCATCAGCGCGTCAGGTTCCAGCGTGACGACCCGGTCCGAGGCCCAGCCGCGCAAGTGGCGATTGACGTTCTCCCGCGCGAGGCCGGAGAAGGCGCCAAGGTCGCTCTGGCTGAACTTGCCGGGAATGCGCACGGCGCCGTTCTCTCCCGCCACGCCCCACTTCTCCCCGAGCCGCAACAGGCATTGCGCCAGCCGGGTGGGCGCATGTGTTTCTGACTGGATGGAGAACATGTCAGAGGCATTGCGCACCTTGCTGCACAGCTCCGCGATCAGCATGAGCGTCGATTCCGGCGCGGCCGCCACAAAGGCGAGCACATCGCGGCGGTGCACCACGCGGCCCGTCACCTCCGACAGGGCGATGGCGTCGGCGCTGCGCCCCTGACCGTCAAGCAGCGCCACCTCGCCAAGCACCTCTCCCGGTCCGACGTGGTTGAGCACCGAGCGCCGCCCGCCCATGGTCATGCGGCTGATCTCGACCCGGCCGTCCTGTACAAAGATCATCGTCTCGCCGGGGGAGCCTTCGGTAAAGATCGCCTCGCCGGGGCCAAAGGAAATCGGCGCGCTACGCTGCAACAGCGCGGCACGCGCGGATTCGCTCATCATCGACAACAGCATCGCGGCCCCCCTGATCCGGGCACAGTATGCCGCCCGAACCCCTGCGCCGAAAGTCCCCCGTTGCGGTCAATCCCGCCCGGTCAGGTGCCGGTCCCCACGGGCGCGCGCCAGCGCGATCTGTTTCTGGCGCTCCCGGAACCGCGCCTTGTCCGCCGCCGAGGTCTCATCAATGCACAGATGACAGGAAACCCCTTCCTCATAGGCGGGGCGCGCGCGATCTTCGGGCAAAATGGGCCGGCGGCAGGCATGGCACAGCTCGTGCGGCCCCTCGGTCAGGCCGTGGCCCACCGAAACGCGCCCGTCAAAGACGAAACATTCGCCCTGCCACGTGCTGTCTTCCTCGGGGACGTCCTCGAGGTACTTCAGGATACCGCCCTTGAGGTGAAACACGTCCCCGACCCCCTGTCCCAGCAGGTAGTTGGTCGATTTCTCACAACGGATGCCCCCGGTGCAAAACATCGCGATCCGCTTGTTGTGGAACCGCGCCTTGTTCTCCTCCCACCATGCGGGAAAATCGCGGAAGCTTTCGGTGCCGGGGTCCACCGCGCCGTCAAACGTGCCGATGGCGACCTCGTAATCGTTGCGCGTATCGATCACCGCCACATCAGGGCTGCGGATCAACTCGTTCCACTCTGCGGGCTCGACATAGTGGCCGGTCCGGGCGCGGGGATCGACCCCCGGTTGCCCCATGGTCACGATCTCCTTCTTGAGCCGCACCTTCAGGCGCGGAAAGGGCCGCGCGGCGGCATGGGAGAGCTTCCATTCGATCTCGGAAAATCCGGGCAGGGCGCGGATATGCTCCAGTACCTGCGCGATCCCGTCGGCAGGTCCGGCAATCGTTCCGTTGATCCCCTCATGGGCCAGCAACAAGGTGCCCGTGACCTGCGCCTCCTCGCACCGGGCGAGCAGGCCGGGGCGCAGGGCGGCGGGGTCCTCGACGGGGGCGAAGTGATAGAGTGCGGCAACCGTATACATGGCGCGCATATAGGGGCGGGGCAGGGCGTCGCGCAATCCCCGCGCTTGACCGCCGAGCGTCATTGCCGCACCTCTAGGGCAAAAGGAGCCCACCATGATGCCAGCGACCCATGCCCTCATCGTCATCGACGTCCAGAACGATTTCTGCCCCGGCGGCGCATTGGCCGTCACGGGAGGGGCCGACATCGTGCCGGGGATCAACGCGCTGATGGATGAGTTCGCCTGCGTGGTGCTGACGCAGGACTGGCACCCGGCGGGGCATTCCTCCTTTGCCTCCTCCCACGCGGGGCGCGACCCCTTCACCACGATCGACGCGCCCTATGGCCCACAGGTTCTGTGGCCCGACCACTGCGTTCAGGGCACCGGGGGCGCGGCGTTCCGTCCCGATCTGCGCACCGATGCGGCCCAGATGATCGTGCGCAAAGGGTTCAACCCCGCCGTCGACAGCTATTCCGCCTTTTTCGAAAACGACCACAGGACGCCAACCGGGCTCGACGGTTATCTACGCACTCGGGGCATAGAGCGGCTGACGCTCGTGGGGCTGGCCACGGATTTCTGCGTGAATTTCTCCGCCGTCGATGGGGCGCGGCTGGGCTATGAGGTTGAGGTCCGGCAGGAGCTTTGCCGCGCCATCGACCTCGATGGATCGCTGGCCGCGGCACAGGCGGGCATGCGGGACGCGGGCGTCACACTGCTCTGAGCCGTTTGCGGTATCTTAACGAGCCGTTCGCTACGGTCGCTTTCTGAAAAGTAGTGGACGAGTGACATGGCCGGCCAAAACGCGATCACCACCGAGGCGAACGGCGCGAGTGCCTTGCTGACCTATGCCGCTGAGCGTCAGGTCGGCCGCCGCATGCGTGCGCTCTTCATCATCGCCTGCGGCGGGATCATCATGGCGGCCATCGCGCCCCGCGTGGGTCTTGCCGTGGCGCTTTTCGGTTTTGCCGCGGAGGCCGTCGAAGCCCTTGTCCTGCGGGCGATCACGGCTCAGGAACCCATGGACGGAGAGGCCACGCGCCGCTGGCAGGTGGCAGGGGTCGCCGCCGCCGTCCACGGGTTCTCCATCGCCGCGGCCTTGGCGCTTTTGTGGTCTTTCGGCGCGCCTGATCCGGCCGCCTATTTCCTCGTCATCGCCTTCTCCACCGCTGTCGCGCTCGATTCGGGGGGGCTTTTGTCGACGGTACCGCGGATCACGCTGCTGCGCATTGTGCCGCTCGTGGCCGCGATCACCTCCCTTTGGCTCATCGACATCGTCCGGGGCGCGGACCGTTCGCTTTTGATGATTGTCGCGATCACCGGGCTGATGATCGGCGTGCCCATCGCGCTGCACCTACGGGCGGTGTCGCGCCGCGCGCAGGAATCCGTCCTCTCCCGAGAGGATCTGATCCGCAGCAAGCAGGAGCTTGAAAACGCCTATGAGGAATTGCGCGCCGAACAGGACGAGGTGGTCAAGCTATCGCTCGTCGCGCGCCATGCCAGCGATGCGGTGACCATCTCGGACGCGGCGGGCCGGGTGCAATGGGTCAACCGTGCGTTTTCCCTGCTGACCGGGTACAGCGGCGCCGAAGCTGTCGGCAAGACACGCGCGGAACTGCTCTATGGCGCAGACACGTCGGAGTCCTCCATCCGCGCGATCGAAGAGGCCGTCTCGTGGGCGCAATCCCTGCGCACCGAGGTTTGCGCCTATAGCAAGGATCGAACGCCCCTCTGGATCGAAACCTCGCTCGTGCCTCTGCCGGGGCGGAACGGCCAGACCGATCTCATCATCTGCATCGACCGGGATATTTCCGTCGAGCGGCGCGATTCGGTGGTGCTCCAAGAGGTGCTCGATGCCGCCGTGGATTCCGGCGAGGCGCATGCTGTCCTGCTCGAATTCCTCGAAACCGAAGTCGCCTGCGCGCTCGATACCGGCACGCCGGAGGCCTCTGCGCTCGGTGCGCGCGTGGCCGCGCTCATCACCCTCTCGCGGGAGGATCCCAGCCTGATTGTCCAGCACCGCTCGGCCTTCGGGCTTGATGCCTGCCTGACGGAAACGATCCGCAAGCTGCGCCCCACCGCGCGCCGCAAGGGCCTCTTTCTGGATCTCGATTTCGTCGCCGATGCCGGCCTGCGCGTCGAAGGGCCCGCCGACCGCGTGGGCGAAATCGTCGAAAGCCTGCTGCGCCGCGCCATCCGCGTGACCTCCGGTGGCGGGGTCGTCCTGCGCGTGCGGCACGAGAAAACCCGCCAAGGCCATGACGTCACGCTGGAGATCAAGACAACCGCCCCCCGCAAGGGAGAGGCCGGAGCCCCCCTCGAAGGCGATGGCACCCGGATCCCCCTCAGCCTCGACGTCTGCGCCGATCTTGCGCTGCTCATGGGCGGCGCGCTGGAAACCGGCGATGATCCCTCCACCGGGGGCTGGTCCGCGCGCTTCCGCTTTGCCTGCGCCGATCCGGAGGACACGGAAACAGAGATCGCCGGGCTGCCCGCGCTTGACGGTTGCACGGTGCTTCTGGCCGAGAATCGCCCCCATATCCGCACCTGCTATGAGCGCCTGCTGGAAAAGACGGGCGCGCGCATCCGCATGGCGGGATCGGCGCGGGACCTCCGCGAAGCGCTCGAGCTCGACGTGCCGGACCTTCTGCTGCATTCCGAACACCTCCCCGGCGGAGCCGTGGCCGATATTCTCGAGTGCTACACACGGGTCCCCGCGATCTGCATCGCGCCCGAAGGTCGGGCGAAACCCGGGATGCTGGCCTTCCCCCCGACGGCGGACCAGCTCTTCACGGCCATTGCCAAGCGGCTTGACCTGCCGCGCGACGCGGCCTGATCCTGCGCGCTTTCCCCCGACGCCCGCATCGCGTAACACTTGGCCCCGGTAGGCCGAGGGAGACCCGATTTGGACATCGCGACACGCGTCTGGAACCACAAATGGAAGATCGATCCGATCGTCCGCTCGCTCATCGACACGGATTTCTACAAGCTGCTGATGTGCCAGTCGGTGTTCCGCAAGCACCCGAACACGCGGGTGACCTTCTCCCTCATCAACCGATCCCGCGACGTGCCGCTTGCCCGGCTCATCGACGAGGGGGAACTGCGCGAACAGCTTGACCACATCCGCTCCCTCTCGCTCAGCCGGGGGGAGAGCACATGGCTGCGCGGCAACACCTTCTATGGCAAACGCCAGATGTTCCGCCCGGACTTCGTCCACTGGTTCGAGAATCTCTCGCTGCCGCCCTACAACCTCGAACGCGTCGGCGATCAGTATGAGCTGACCTTCGAAGGCTCATGGCCGGAGGTGATGCTGTGGGAAATCCCGGCCCTCGCGGTGCTCATGGAATTGCGCGGCCGCGCCGTCCTGCACGACATGGGCCGGTTCGAGCTTCAGGTGCTCTATGCCCGCGCCATGACCAAACTCTGGAGCAAGGTGGAAAAGCTGCGCGGGGTCGACGGGCTCGCCATTGCCGATTTCGGCACCCGCCGCCGCCATTCCTTCCTCTGGCAGGATTGGTGCGTGCAGGCCATGCTCGAAGGGCTCGGCTCCAAATTCGTCGGCACCTCCAATTGTCTCATCGCCAAGAACCGCGATCTGGAGGCGATCGGCACCAATGCCCACGAATTGCCCATGGTCTATGCCGCGCTCGCCGAGGATGACGCGGCGCTCGCCCGCGCGCCCTATGACGTGCTCGCCGATTGGCATGAGGAGCATTCGGGCAACCTGCGCATGATCCTCCCCGACACCTACGGCACCGAAGGCTTCCTAGCCCGCGCGCCCGACTGGCTTGCTGGTTGGACCGGGATCAGGATCGACAGCGGCGATCCCGCCGCCGGGGCCGAAACCGCGATCCGCTGGTGGCAGGACCGGGGCGAGGACCCCAGGAAAAAGCTGGTCATTTTCTCCGACGGGCTCGATGTCGACAAGATCCTCGAATTGCACGCGCGCTTTGCCCACCGCACCCGCGTCAGCTTTGGTTGGGGAACCCTGCTCACCAACGATTTCCGCGGCCTGACCCCCGAAAACCGCCTCGCCCCCTTCAGCCTTGTCTGCAAAGCCATCTCCGCCGACGGCAGCCCCACGGTGAAACTCTCCGACAACCCCAACAAGGCCATGGGCCCGGAAGACGAAATCGCCCGTTACAAACGCGTGTTCGGAGTGGGGAAACAGGAACGGCTGGAGGTGGTGGTTTAAAGGCGGGCTATGCGGAAAGAATAAGCTTTCGCTGTCGTAGCTCCAACGGCTGCGTTCATTCGCCGAAAAATGAGGGAGCGGGGGGCGTCAATCTAGCGTCGCAGCTTCTTCAATCGCTCTGTCAACTGGTATCCGCGAAACGTCCGCCAAACTACCCACCATAAGGCACCCTTCCGTCCTAGCCTCAATCATGCCAGAAAGTTTTGCCATAGGAAGTATTCCCTCAAGGTCTTCCTGGTATCCACTGCGTTTGCGGAAGTTCATAATGCCCGGATAAAAGGCCTCCGTTGCTGCGGCGACCACCTCTGACACCGCGTCATCATCAAACTGCGCCACAAGACAATGCTCCGCCCGCGCCATGCTTGTTATCCAGCTTTTGAAAGCGCCTTCAAAGATCATACGGTATTCAGCCCGGAAATCCGTTTCGACCCTTTCGCCCTCTTGAAGCCCCATTGCGGCGTAAGAGCAGGCGCGGAATTGGCTCAAGGCCTCGACGTTGCCGTCCAATGACACCAAGTCTCGTATCTCAATTCCATCATCGTCCATCGCTTCCAAGGCGCGCGCCACATTGTGCCGCTCGTCAACGCTGAATATGCCGGCAGTTTTTTCGTCCACGTCTTGGCGCTGGACCTCGATGAGCGACGTATCGTTGAAATCAAACGAACGCTCACCGATACGCACCCCGCCGAAGGCGTCCTTGAATGCATCTGCATCACGCAGGCCCTGGCTGTCGAAGAACCGGCGGTAGACGGAAGCTCGATCGGAGATAATGAATTTGAGGGACCAGACGTCTTTGTAGTCAGATAGCTGCAAAGTGACGCTTTTTTCTGCATCCGTATGTAATGTCGTAAAGCAAGGATACCCACTACGATCTTCATAGAATTCGCCACCGGTTAAGGTCTCACCCGCCGACGCTTGGGCGCTCAATATCAGGATTGCTGAAATACCAAATGATCGAATCATACGTTTCCTCGCTCAAGCTTCTTCACTAACCTGCAACTTCTTGTGTCGCAAAAAAGATGCTATTCAGATCTATCGGTCTTCCGCGACATTTTTTGAAGTACCGGACATTCGTCCGCTTTGCAGCATCCGTCAAAGTCGGCTCAAAGCTATTCTCTGATCTTACACCTTCCCCCGCAGCGCCTTCACGTCGCCCCGGACCTTCTTCGCCTTGAGCCGCCGCTCTTTCGATCCGCGCGTGGGTTTGGTCGGGATGCGGCGTTTGGGTTTGACGGTGGCTGCCCGGATCAACTCGGCGAGGCGTTCGCGGGCGATCTCTCGGTTGCGCGCCTGACTGCGGGTTTCCTCCACCTGAATGATCAGCGCCCCCTCCTTGGTCCAGCGTCGCCCCGCGAGCCTGCGCAACCGCGCCTTGACCGGGCCGGGCAGGTTGGGGGAGCGCGCCGCCTCAAAGCGCAGTTCAACGGCGGTGGACACCTTGTTGACGTTCTGCCCGCCGGGCCCGGAGGAGCGGGTGAACTGCTCGGTCAACTCCCAATCGGCAAGCTCAATGTCGTCGGTGATCTTCATGGCCGTGTCATACCTTTTGTATGCCGCGGAGTCATACGTATGTCATACGAAAGTCACACCCGCTTTTCAGAGGGTTAGCCCAAAACGCCGAATAAAAAAAGGGCCGCCCGGCGATGGACGGCCCTTCCGAGAATTTGCGGAGGTGGGGCCGGTTAGGCAAGCCACCAATCCGGGGGGTCAGCCCCCTCAGGGCTGCCTCAGAGGATGACCTCCCGAACTGTTCCGACACCTCTCTCCAATGCTTCTCTCGACACTGGATCACCTCCTTTCTCAATGTTTCGCCTTTGAAAAAGGTGGCACAGTTTTTCGTGATGTCAAAACAAAATCATGTGGTGCGCGGCAAGAGCGCCCCCACGATGATGCGAAAAGGTACAAGCGCGATCAAAGCGACGGCAAGTTTGACAAGCCAATCGGCAAATCCAAGCGTGACCCAAAGCGGCGCAACCGGCCCCGTCATGAGGAACGGCACAGACTCCAGCGCCCAGGAAACCTGCGCATCGGCCATCGCGCCAAAGGTCAGGAACCCGGCAAAGGCGATCGTGAAGAAAAGCGCCGTATCCAGCGCAGAGCCCACCAGCGAAGAAACCAGAGGCGCGCGCCACCATTGCCCGCCGCGGAAGCGATCAAATACTTTGACATCAACAAGTTGCGCGACAAGAAACGCCGTGCCAGAGGCGATCGCGATGCGCAGTGGAACGGCGGGGCCGTACTCCAGCATGATCTGAGAGCCGATCAGCGAACAGACGACGCCCACAAGAAAACCGGCGAAAACCACTTTGCGCGCAGGCCCCGGACCATAGATGCGGTTCATCAGGTCGGTCACGAGAAAGGCAAAGGGATAGGTGAAGGCGCCCCATGTCAGGAGGCCGTCAAAGATCAGGAATTGAACGAGGATATTCGAGGCGACGACGATGGTCGCCATGGCGAGAACGCCGGGGAGGATGCTGCGGGTCATGACTGTTTTTCCGTTTTGACAAGGTCGCGGAGACTTGGGCCGCTAGGGCCGGAACGCGCGGTCTCTAGTGCAGAGCGCGGCTTATGGCAAGCTATACTCTACAATCTCGGTGCGCTGGAAGAACTTGAAATTGTCGTCCGAAACCATCGTCAGGCGTATGCGGCCTTGCCCATCGCGCCAGACCGAGAGCCCTTCGAGATTGTCATGAACCGCAGGGCCGCTTTCAAAAACTGGCTCTTCGGTGACTATCCGGTCCCCGTCGATGAGGAACCGCCTTACCCGAGAGCGAAACCGCAGTGAGGAGAATTCCCGCTCCAGCAGGTAAAGCCAACCGTCGGGGCCGAAATCCGCCTCCACGGGGAGGAATGCACCCCGCTCTGGCAGGCGGAAGGGCATTTCCCACTTTTTCCCCGTCAAGCGATAGACGGGATGTCCGGGCTGCCCGTCCGGGATCTCTTCGGGTATGGCGTAAATACGGCCACGCTGATCGATGGCCAACGACTCCAGTCCGCCGTTGGGCGCAAAGTCACGAAAGTTCGGCATCTCCCTCACCCAACGCGCGATGGAGAACGCCGGGTCATAGTGCCAAATGCGCGTGAACCCTTCGAAGGACACGAAATACCGCCCGTTTGAGGGATGCCGTGCGAACCCTTCGGGGTCAGGGTAGAAGCGCGGGGGGTAATTCCCCTTGTCATCGCGCAGCGGCACGGTTTGCACGTCGGAAATCCGCGTGATCTGGTTCCCTTCGCGCACGATCCTGCCGGAGAAAATCCTCCCCCGGTCAGAGAGCGCGACGAAGCTTCCACCCTCCGGATCAACCTCTATCCCAGAGAGTCCGCCAAATTCGTCATGGCCGAACTGCCATGTGTAACTTGCCTCGAAGCGCGCGGGCCCGGCTGGCGGTTCGGATGCGCCACCAGTCAGAGCCCAGACGACACCAAGAAGCGCCGCTAGGGCGCCTGTAATACGGAGACGCATTGAGCAGGCAACGACGCGAGGGTCAGTTCCGAGCGGGGCGCGGGGGCCGGTGCATTGGGGTCAGGCGGCGGCGGGTTGAGGATGTTGTTGACCCACGCCTGAGCATCGGCACAGCCATCACCCGGGGGCGGCGGGTCCTGATTGACGCACCCCGCCAATCCCGACGGACAGTTCAGGCGCACGTGGAAATGATAGTGATGCCCCCACCATGGCCGGATTTTCCGAAGCCATTCACGGTCGCCCGTCTCATCACCGCACATCTGAACCTTGGCACCGGGAAAGACAAAGATGCGCGCGACGCGTGGGTCCGATGCTGCGGCCTTGAGGATCTGGTGGTGTTGCGGGGTCCACTCCGAATTGACGAAGGCACCGCTTGACCGCCGCAGGGAAAGGGAGGACAGCGCCTCCCGTTCGCCCGAACTGAGATCAAGCCGGGACGCAGGCAGCAGCCAGATATCGGCGTCGAGGCCCATCTGATGACTGGCATGGCCGGTCAACATCGGCCCGCCGCGGGGCTGACTCAGATCGCCGATATACAGCCCTTCCCAACCCGGTTGTCGCGCGGCCTTGGCGCTGAGGTCGCGCAGATAGTCGATCAGCACGGGATGGCCCCAGTTTCGATTGCGCGACAGGCGCATCGCCTGCCATGTCGGGCCTGTTTCGGCAAGTTGCGCGGCCCCGGCGAGGCACCCCTTGGCATAGCTGCCGTAGGAGGCCGGCGTCTGGGCGGTCGGGCGGGGTTCCGCGCCAAAGAGCCGCTTTGCCGGTACACTGGCCAGAGGCGCGGGAACAGCGGCCGGAGCCGCGTCGTTGGCGCTGCTGGTGATGGGAGTGCTCTGGCCGCAAGCGGTCAGAAACAGCCCGATCAGTGCGGCGCTGAGGATGGATTTGCCTGCCATTCGGGGGTGTCTCCCTCTGCTTTGACCCAGCGTAGCAGGTAGAGACCCAGCAGGAAAAGCAAGATCAGCGGTGTAACACCGATTTGCTGGCTGCCGCTCAGCGCGGTGAGCGCCCCGATGCTGAGCGGTGCGATGAAGCTGGTGGCCTTGCCAGAGAGCGCATAGAGGCCGAAGGCTTCGGTCATGCGCTCTGGATCGGCCTGATAGACCATCATGGAGCGGCTGGAGGATTGCAGCACGCCGCCCGCGCCCCCCACGACCGCTCCGATCAGGTAAAAGGCATAGTCGGGGAGCGGCGATCCCGCAGGCACCGCCATCCCCAGCACACTGTGCCGCGTGATGAAGACCGTACAGATCGTGGCAATCGTCAAGGCGGTGATCGAAAGGATCAGCACGGGCTTGGGCCCAAGACGCGCATCCAGCATACCGCCCGCCCAGGCGAAACCCGCCCCGGCAATGATGGCGATCAGACCGAATATCCCGACGTTCACCACCGACCAGTCAAGCACACCCGCCGCATAGATGCCGCCGAACGCATAGATCCCGTTCAGAGCGTCGCGATAGAGCATGGAGGAGCCGAGAAAGGCGAAGAGGGAGCGTTGCCGGGGGATGGTGCGGATCGTATCCCGCAGGCGCTTCAGGGCGATGAGTGTGGCGCCCCGTGGCGCTTTGGGTGGTTTGGGGTCTCGCACGAACGCAAAGAAAGGGATCATGAATACGGCAAACCATATCGCGACGAAGGGCCCCACGCTTCGCGTACCCTCCCGCGCCGCAGTGTCAAAGCCAAGCACGGCAGGATCGAACCCGATCAGTGTGCGGCCGGTTTCGGCACTTTCTGCGAAGAAAAACAGCATCAGAACCAGCGCGAAAAGCCCGCCGAGATAGCCAAAGGCCCATCCGTTTCCCGATATGCGGCCGATGGCCTCTTTCGGGCCAAGGTCGGGGAGCATGGAATTCGTGAAGATCGTCGCGAACTCCATCCCTATCAGACCGATCGCGAAAAAGATCATGATTTGCAGCAAGTTATAACTGTCAGGTGCCGCCCACCACAGGCCCCCCGCGCCGATGATGTAGAAAACAGAGAATACCTTGATCCAGCGCATCCGGTGGCCAGAGACATCAGCGAGCGCGCCAAGTATCGGTGCGGTGAGCGCGATCACGAGCCCGGCAAGGCCGATACCGAACCCCCAGACCGATTGCGCCTCTGCGCCATCGCCGATGAGATCCTTGATGTAAGGGGCGAAGACAAAGGTCAGCAATAGCGTGTTGTAGGGTTGGCTCGCCCAGTCGAAGAAATACCAGCCCCAGATCCGCTTGCGCAACGTGGTCATCAAATGTCCTGCTCGTTTCGAGCGGATATGACAGGCTTTCTCCGGCTCAGGCAAGGGACTCCTGCATCGGGGGCCATGGGCGTGTCGCATCCGCCTCGCTCCACGCCCGGACCCATTCCGGCATGTCAGGAGAGGGGCCAAAGCTCGGGGCGGCCTCCCCGGGCGGCACGATCCCCGAAGGTCCGGTCACGGCGCAGCGCAGGAGCGCGTGGTTCGCGCATTCGCCCCCCGCCTTGAACATCGCTTGTTCCACATAGAGAAACCGGTCGTCCCAACACACCGCGCGGGAGCGCATCTCTACCCGTTCAAAGACGCGGATCCTGCGCCGATAGCGTACAGAAGCCCCGGCAATCACCATTCCCAGCTTCTTCTCGGACAGGATACGCGCCAGTCCGACCCGCACCGCCAGCGGTATCCGACCCAGATCATAGAACGTGAGCGTCCGGCCGTTGTTGAGCTCCATCCAAAGGTCGATGTCCCAAGGCCAGCAAATGTGATGCGACACATGCGTGCCCAGCGGCGAAAGTGGCTCCAAACGGCGCGCGGCCAGCATTTCCTTGGTGAAGCGGAAAACGGGGTACATCGGTCTGTCCTTTTGCACCGGATGGAGCATCGCGCAGACGCTTCGTCAACCACAACGCGGCGGAAGACTTGCTCTTTTGCCGTTCTGTGCTTAGGTCGGGCCGAACAAAAGCAAAGAGGCCGTTTCAGATGCAGTCGCTCTATCAGATCATCATGCTGATCCTTGATGTCGTGTGGTTCATCATGATTGCGCATATCATCATGAGCTGGCTCATCAGCTTTCAGGTGTTGAACACCCGCCAGCCGCTCGTCGCGCAAATCTGGTACGGGCTCAATCGTCTGCTGGAGCCGGTCTATGCGCCGATCCGGCGTTTCCTGCCCCCGATGGGCGGGCTTGACCTTGCACCGCTGGTCGCATTCATCATTCTTATCGCGCTTCGGATCGTTCTTCAGAACAACGTCGGGTTCTTTCTCTGACACCCTTGCCGCGCTAGTCTTGGTGTGGGATTGTCCCGCAAGAGGCAGATATAGTGGGCAGGTGGCATGACGGACGCGAACGGACTTCTCCGGGACGTATT
Source organism: Poseidonocella pacifica (assembly GCF_900111875.1). Taxonomy (GTDB): domain Bacteria; phylum Pseudomonadota; class Alphaproteobacteria; order Rhodobacterales; family Rhodobacteraceae; genus Poseidonocella; species Poseidonocella pacifica. Next base: position 333,709 of record NZ_FOJU01000003.1, on the reverse strand, counting down.
CGGATTTGATGGCTTTCGTCCCGGTCAGGGCGAGATCGTCGAAGCCGTAGCAGCCGCGGAAAATGTGCTTGCGATCATGCCGACGGGTGGCGGTAAATCCCTCTGCTTCCAGCTTCCAGCCTTGCTTCGCGAGGGCGTCACGGTCGTCATCTCCCCTTTGATTGCGCTCATGCGGGATCAGGTCCGCGCGTTACGCGAGGCGGGGGTCGAAGCGGGCGCACTGACATCCGGAAATACCCAAGAGGAAACCGACGAGGTTTGGTCGGCGCTCGAAGCGGGCAGGCTCAAACTGCTCTACATGGCGCCCGAGCGGCTTGGCTCCGAAGGCGCGGTGCGGATGCTTCGCCGTATCGGGGTTACCCAAATCGCCGTCGATGAAGCCCATTGCGTCAGCCAGTGGGGCCACGACTTCCGCCCCGACTACCTGCGTATTGGGGCGCTGCGCCGGGCGCTCGATGTGCCGCTTGCCGCCTTTACCGCGACGGCGGACGCTGAAACTCGAACCGAAATCGTGGAAAAGCTCTTTGATGGGGAGACGCCCCGCACGTTCCTTCGGGGATTTGACCGTCCGAATATCCATCTCGCCTTTGCCGTAAAAGACGGCCCACGCCGCCAGATCCTCGACTTCGCTGAAGCGCGCAAGGGCCAGTCCGGCATCGTCTATTGCGGGACTCGCGCCAAGACCGAAGCAATTGCGCGGGCGCTGCGCGAGGCGGGGCATATTGCCTGCCACTATCACGGCGGTATGGAGGCCGAAGACCGGCGCGTCGTCGAAACCCGGTTCCAGCGTGAGGATGGCCTTATTGTGGTTGCTACCGTGGCCTTTGGCATGGGTGTCGATAAGCCCGATATCCGCTGGGTCGCGCATGCGGATCTGCCCAAAAGTATCGAGTCCTACTATCAGGAGATCGGCCGCGCGGGCAGGGATGGAGAGGCCGCAGAGACGCTGACCCTCTTCGGCCCGGAGGACATTCGTCTGCGCCGGTCCCAGATTGACGAGGGTCTGGCCCCGCCGGAGCGCCGCGGCGCGGATCACGCCCGGCTCAACGCGCTGCTCGGTCTGGCAGAGGCGATCGGGTGTCGCAGACAGATCCTGCTGGGCTATTTCGGGGAAGAGAGCAAACCCTGCGGCAAATGCGATCTTTGCGATCAGCCGCCAGAGACGTTCGACGCCACCACGGCTGTTCGAAAGGCGCTCTCGGCCATTCTACGCACGGGAGAGAATTTCGGCACGGGCCATCTGGTCGATATCCTGCTGGGGAACGAGACCGACAAGGTGCGCCAACGGGGCCATCAGAGCCTGCCCACCTTTGGCGTCGGCGGGGAATATGACAAACGTCAGTGGCAGGCGGTGTTTCGCCAGATGATGGGTCATGATCTGGTCCGTCCTGATCCTGAACGCCACGGGGCACTGCGGATGACCGAACCCGCGCGCGCGATCCTGCGCGGCGAGGAGTCGATCATCCTGCGCAAGGATACGTTGCAGGTTGCAAACCGGCGCCCCGCAGTGAAAGCCATGGTTCGCGACGAAGACGCGCCGCTTCTGTCAGCCCTCAAGGCCAAACGGCGCGCACTCGCGGAGGCGGCGACCGTTCCTGCCTATGTGATCTTTGCCGATCGCACGCTTATTGAGATGGCGGAGACGCGGCCAGCGGATCTCGACCAGATGGCCGGAATTTCCGGGGTCGGGGCCAAGAAGTTGGAGAAATATGGCCGCGTATTCCTTGAGGTCATCAACGGTTCGGTCGAGGACGTGCACCCAAACCGTCGCCGACTTGCCGGTTCAGATGCGGGATCGCTCTATGATCAGCTTTTGAAGGCACAGAGTGAGCTTGCGCGCGGTGAAAGCGGTATCGACAAGCCGCTAAGCTGTTCGGCCAGCCTGATCGCCAAGGTCGCACAGTCGCGCCCCCGAAGCGAAGAAGACCTTGGCCGGTTGCTGGGTGATCGCAGGGCGGAACGGTTCGGGGCCGCCTTTCTGGACGTGCTGCGGGCAGCGGGCTAGTTAGCCCTCCCAATCAAAGGAGACGCCGATGCTGATTGCGATTTCACCCGCGAAGAAACTTGACTGGTCACCGCGGGATATCGCCTGCACAGCGCCACACTTCGAGGCCGAGGCCATGGAGTTGGTCCGTGTGGCGCGCACTCTAGGTGTCGAGGATTTGCGCCGGCTCATGGGCCTGTCCGAAGATCTGGCGCGTCTCAACCACGCACGTTTTCAGGACTACGCCGAAACCCCGGAGCCGGAAGACACCCGCCCCGCAGCCTTCGCCTTCGCAGGGGATACGTATCAGGGGTTGGAGGCCGCCTCGCTCGACCACGATGAGTTGCTCTGGGCGCAGGACCGACTGCGGATCCTGTCCGGACTCTATGGCGTCTTGCGCCCCTTTGATGCCATTCAGCCCTATCGGTTGGAAATGGGCAGCCGCCTTGCAACGGACCGTGGCCGGAACCTCTACCAATTCTGGGGCGAGCGGATTTCCGAGGCCCTGAATGCTCAAGCTGCGCGGTTGGGGACGAAGTGGCTGATCAATTGTGCAAGTCAGGAGTATTTCGGGGCGGTTGCAGAGGGCGCACTGAACCTGCGTGTGGTCACGCCGATTTTCTATGAGGAAAAACCCGCAGGCCCAAAGATCGTCTCGTTTTACGCCAAGAAAGCCCGGGGCGCGATGGCCCGTTTCGTAATTCAGCATCGGTTGACCGACCCGGAAGCGTTGCTGGATTTCGATATCGCGGGATACCGGTATGTCCCCGACCTGTCGGAAGCGGATCGTCCCGCCTTCCTACGTCCGGCTCAGGCCGAAGCAGGCAAGGGTTCGGCAAAGGGAGAGCGGACCTCGGTCGGGGCATAGCGGCGGATCATCTCGACGAGTTCAGACTTGCGCAGCGGTTTGGTCAGGCAGTGTGTCATGCCCGCGGCGAGGATCTCTTCGGCTTCTTCCTCGGTGGCGTGTGCGGTCACGGCGATGATCGGTATCACGGCACCTGCGCCGGTCTCACGAATAAGGCGCGCCGCCTCTTTGCCATCCATTTCGGGCATCGACACATCCATGAAGATGATGTCAGGGGGTGACATCGCGACCTGATCGACCGCTTCCCTGCCTGTCTCGGCATAGGCAATATCGAGGTCCAGTCCGGCTATCATTTTGGTGAAAACCAGACGGTTGGTCCGGTTGTCCTCTGCGAGCAGCAGGCGCATTTGCCGGTCCGGTTGCAGGGGCTGTAGGTTCTGACGCGGCGCTGCGCGCACGGAGGAAAAGCGCAACGGAGCGCTTGAGGCCGGCGCAAGATCATAGAGTGCGGCAAGCAGATCCGCGCGGGAGACAGGTGGACGGAGAACAGCCTTCGGCCCGTGGGGTGGGGCGGGCCGATCGGTTTCCAATATCACCGGAGCGGTAAGCCCCGCTTTCTCCAGCTTCGCCTCCAGGTCCGGCCATTCGTCGTCGGCGGAGGTTTGACAGAGCAGGATTACCGAGGGTTCTGTGATCGCTGGGCCGATCTCTGCGGCCTCTTCGACGTGGAGGCCAAGCTGTGCAAGCTGCCGGGCCGCGATCACCCGCGATGATGTTCGCGCATCGATCACCATCACTCGGTCCATTCCGATCGGAAGGGGGCGCAACTCCGGAGAGGCGGCGGGCTCCACCGGAAGCTCCAACTCTACACCGAAGGTGGAGCCAAGCCCCAATTCGCTTTCGACCCAGATCTGCCCCTCCATCATATCGACCAGTCGCCGAGTGATCGACAAGCCGAGCCCCGTTCCCTCAAACCGGCGGCTCCGCGCATCTTCCACTTGATTGAATTCGCCGAAAACTTCGGGCACGAGATGCTCGGGGATACCGATGCCGGTATCCTCGACACTGATGTGCAACCGGCACAATTCCCCGGACGCGGGCGGCACTCCGGTCACGCGCACCTGCACTCCGCCTTCGGGCGTAAACTTCACCGCGTTGCCGATAAGGTTGGTCATGATCTGCCGAATGCGCCCCTGATCCCCCACGACTCGGGTCGGCATGAAGAGATCAAAGTCGAGATCAAGCGTGATGCCTTTTTCGCGGCATGCGGGCTGCAACAGAAGCAGGACCTCGTGCAAACACCGCTCCAGATCGAAGGGCTCAGGGTGCAGGACCATCCGCTGTGCTTCTAGCTTGGAGTAGTCGAGAACGTCATTGATGATTACAAGCAGAGCTTCGGCGGAATTTCGGATCGTATCGACATAAAGATGCTGGTCGGTATCAAGGGCGCTTTCCGAGAGAAGCTCCGCCATGCCGACAACGCCGTTCATGGGGGTGCGGATCTCATGGCTCATGTTGGCGAGGAATGCCGATTTGGTCCGGCTCGCCTCTTCGGCTCGGATCTGAGCTGCTTCGAGTTCCTTCTGGCGCAGGACCGATTCCGTGATGTCGATGACCAGCGATACCGTCTCGCCATCCGCAGTACGCTCATCGATCAGGCGCAGGTAGCGGTCTTCCCAAGTCCGGATTGCCTTTGGTGCGCGCGCGCCATCTGCCCAGCGTTCGAGCATCATCGAACGCCAATCGCGAGGGTCGAGGTCTTCGGGGTCGGCGATCCCTTCCTCCATGAGAAGTGTCAAAACATCCGCATAGGCGATCCCCGGCCCCACCACATCGAGGCCATCGAAAATCTCCAGATATGCGGAATTGGCGATGACCAGCGTGCTCTCCCGGTCGAAAACCGCGAATCCCCCCTCGATCGTTTCAATCGAATCCCAGAGGCGGCGCTCCGCGATCTGCACGCGTTTGTTCGCGACAGTCAGGTCGGTCTTGACGCGGAAGTTCTCATCGAGAACCTGCTCCATCTCAGCACGTTTTTGCGCGATTTGCTCAGTAAATTGACCAGAGGACTTGGCCAGACGGCGATTCACCGCCTCCAGTTCCGCCTGTTTCAGCTCCAGCTTGCGCTCCGCCGCGAGGCGCGCGCGCCGCTCGGCCGCGAGTTTGGTGATCAGTTCCATGCAGGTTCCCTGCCGCCGCAACTCGGCCAACGTTCCAGATCGCGGTGAACAAAGGCTTACCCGTCGTCATCTCAAGTTTTTTGCCCGAACTCGCGCGAGGCACCCGCCATTTCATAATACTGTTACATAACGCTTACATTAGCGTCACCGAAGACCCCTAGGAGGGCGACAGCGGCCGCACTGACGCGGCCCGGACCTGACCAAACTGTGAGATCCCTATGTCACTTGTGAAACTGACCGCCTCCACTCTGACGATCGCCGCCGTTTCCGCAACTGCGGCCATGGCCCGCGACAACGTGCAAGTCGCTGGTTCCTCGACGGTGCTGCCCTATGCCTCCATCGTCGCCGAAGCCTTCGGCGAAAACTTCGACTTCCCGACCCCCGTCGTGGAATCGGGCGGCTCTTCCGCAGGCCTCAAGCGTTTCTGCGAAGGCGTGGGCGAAAACACGATCGACATCGCCAACGCGTCCCGCGCGATCCGCGAGAAAGAAGTAAAGGCCTGTGCCGAAGCCGGCGTTTCGGAAATCATCGAAGTGCGCATCGGCTACGACGGGATTGTCTTTGCCTCGCAACTCGACGGCCCCGAGTTCACGGCCTTCACCCCGTCCGACTGGTACAATGCTCTGGGCCAGAAGGTCGTGGTCGATGGCGCGCTTGTCGACAATCCCCACGCACAGTGGTCCGACTTCAATGCCGACCTTCCCGCCGTTGAGATCGCCTCGTTCATCCCCGGCACCAAGCACGGCACCCGCGAAGTGTTCGAAGAAAAGGTTCTTCTTCAAGGTTGCGAAGATACGGGCGCGATGGAAGCGATGATCTCCGGCGGCATGTCCGAAGATGATGCCGAAGCGGCCTGTATGGCTGTGCGCACAGACGGTAAATCGGTCGATATCGACGGCGACTACACCGAAACGCTTGCTCGTATCGACTCCAACCCCAACGGTGTTGGTGTGTTTGGTCTGGCGTTCTACGAGAACAACACCGATACGCTGAAAGTCGCAACGATGTCCGGTGTGGCACCGTCGACCGAGAGCATCGCATCGGGTGAGTATCCGGTATCGCGCCCGCTGTTCTTCTACATCAAGAAGGCCCACATCGGCGTCATCCCCGGCCTCAAGGAATTCGCTGAATTCTTTGTCTCTGACGAGATTGCCGGCCCCGATGGCCCGCTCGCGAACTATGGCCTGGTTTCCGACCCCGAGCTTGGCAACACCCAGTCCACCGTGGCTGACGAGCATACCATGGGCACGAACATGTAAGTAACGACCGGGGAGGGCGCACGCGCTCTCCCCACTACTTTTCCCTCAACTGGATGGTGCGGCATGCCGGTTTCCTGGATCATGATTATCCTCTTTGCGCTCGCGGTCCTTGGTTATGTCCTTGGCCGTCGCCGCGCGCTCGCCTCCGCTGGCGGGGATATGCGAAACCTTCATTCCCTTCCGTCCTATTACGGCTCTCATGTGGCATTGTTCGCGGTCGCTCCCGCAGTGGCGTTGCTGGCGATTTGGTTGGTTGTCCAACCCATGGTGATCAGCAGCAGCGTAGCAAGAAGCTTTCCCGACGGCGCGATCTCCGAGGGGTCATCGCTCAGTCTGGTGATGAGCGACGTAAAGCGCGTAGCAGACGGGCTCAACGTCGCGGTCGAACGCGGAGCTCTCTCCGCCGAAGAGGCCGGGTCAGTCAGCGCCGGTGCTACGAATATCCGCGAGCGGCTCGGATCGGTCGGTGTCGCGTTGGGCTCTGATGTCGACTCTTCGGTACTGGATGCGGCGCAAAAATACCGCGCCTATGCATCGACCGGGCATTTGATCATGACCCTAGCGGTTCTTGGGCTGGCTTTGACGGGGTTCATCTACGGGATGGCGCAGATGCGCGCTGAGTTCCGCGCGCGCAACATCGTTGAGCATGCCGTGAAAGCCCTGCTAGTCTTTGCCGCCTCCATCGCGGTTCTGACGACGGTAGGCATCATCTTTTCTTTGATCTTCAATACCATAGAGTTTTTCAAACTCTACCCCGCGCGGGACTTCTTTTTTGGCCTCACTTGGGCCCCCAGCTTTGGTGGGGGATCAGAGTTGGGGATGCTGCCTCTCCTCTGGGGCACGCTGTATATCTCTCTCATCGCCTTGGCCGTGGCTGTGCCAATCGGGCTTTTCGCGGCAATTTACCTCTCCGAATATGCCTCCCCCAAGATGCGGGCGATCGCCAAGCCCCTGCTCGAAGTGTTGGCCGGTATCCCCACGATCGTCTATGGCCTGTTCGCGCTTCTGACGGTCGGGCCCCTGTTGGTGAGCATCTTTGGGCGTGAAGGGCTCAACTGGATGCAGGCGGGAACGGCCGTGATGACCGCTGGCCTTGTAATGGGCGTGATGTTGATCCCCTTCGTCAGCTCGCTTTCGGATGACATTATCAACGCGGTTCCTCAAACCATGCGCGACGGCTCGCTCGGCCTCGGCGCGACACATAGCGAGACCGTGCGGCAGGTCGTTCTTCCGGCGGCGCTTCCCGGCATCGTCGGTGCGATCCTCCTGGCCGCCTCTCGCGCAATCGGTGAGACGATGATCGTCGTCCTTGGGGCCGGTGCGGCTGCGCGGCTCAGCCTCAATCCTTTCGACGCGATGACGACCGTTACCGCGAAAATCGTGAGCCAGCTCACGGGCGACGCCGATTTCGCCAGCCCCGAAGCGCTGGTCGCCTTTGCGCTTGGCATGACGCTTTTCGTGATCACGCTCGGCCTTAACATCATCGCACTCTTCATCGTGCGCAAATACCGGGAGCAGTACGAATGAGCGACGCAACCTCGGGCGGGGCCGTTCCCGCCGCAGGATCCCGCCGCCATGGATCCATCTTGCAACTGGATGCCCGCACCAAAAAGCGCAACGCCAAGGAAGCGCGGTTTCGGGCCTATGGCCTTGGCGCGATCATCATCGGGCTGGTTTTTCTGGTCACGCTTCTGACGGCAATCGTATCCAACGGCGTCGGCGCGTTTCAGCAGACCTTCATCGAAGTGCCGGTCTATCTCGACCCACAGAAACTCGACAAGACTGGCAATCGCGACGCCGCTGAAATGGCAAAGGTCAGCACCTTTGGATACACGCCCCTGATACAGCAGGGGCTGCTTGATCTTGTCGACCGGGAAGGCATAGACGCACCTTTCGAAAAAGCTGGCGATATGAAGGCGCTTATTTCCGCCTCTGCCGCCGCGAAAGTGCGGGACTATGTTCTGGCCAATCCCGATGCGCTTGGTGAAACGCGCGGGTTCGAGCTTCTCGCGTCATCGCGCGTGGACGGATATCTCAAGGGGCGTGTTACGCAGGAAAGCGTGGAGCGGGATCGAAACATCTCGGCAGAGCATCTCCAGCTTGCGGATGCGCTGCGTGAGATCGGGGCGATCCGCAAAGGCTTCAATTCCGAATTCATCTTCGGGGCCGATGCCTCCGAAAGCCGGGCTGAACAGGCCGGGATCGGTGTGGCGATACTGGGTTCCTTCTTCATGATGCTGGTTGTGCTGGCCTTCTCCCTTCCAATTGGGGTTGCCGCCTCGATCTATCTTGAAGAATTCGCGCCGAAGAACCGTCTGACCGATCTGATCGAAGTGAACATCTCGAACCTCGCGGCGGTCCCATCGATCGTTTTCGGTATCCTGGGGCTGGCGGTCTTCATCGAGTTTGCGCATCTGCCGCAGTCGGCCCCGTTGGTTGGCGGGCTGGTTCTCACGCTGATGACCTTGCCGACGATTATTATTTCCACGCGCGCTTCCCTCAAGGCGGTGCCCCCGTCGATCCGTGACGCCGCGCTTGGGATCGGTGCGTCTAAGATGCAATCGGTCTTTCACCATGTCCTGCCACTTGCCGCGCCCGGCATCCTTACGGGGACAATTATCGGACTGGCGCAGGCTCTTGGGGAAACCGCGCCGCTGCTGCTGATCGGCATGGTGGGCTATATCGCCACCAACTACCCTGACGGGATCAGCTCCGGCTTTCTCGATCCGAACTCCGCTATGCCCGCCCAGATCTACGAATGGGCCAAGCGTGCGGATCCCGCCTATTACGAGCGCGCTTGGGGCGGTATCATCATCCTGTTGGTCTTCTTGCTGACCATGAACATCATCGCAATCATCCTTCGTCGCCGTTTCGAGCGCCGCTGGTAAGGGAGAGCGACCATGAACGACATGACACTATTGGAGCGCGGCGTGCAGACGGACGACATCAAGATTTCGGCCCGGAACGTCGAGGTTTTCTACGGCGATACCCACGCCATCAAGAATGTGAACGTGGAGATTCAGGACAAGACCGTGACGGCCTTCATCGGCCCGTCCGGCTGTGGCAAGTCGACCTTTTTGCGCTGCATCAACCGGATGAACGACACGATCGACATCTGCCGGGTGAAGGGAGACATCCTGCTGGACGGTGAGGATATCTATGATCCCAAGGTCGATCCGGTCCAGCTTCGCGCAAAGGTGGGCATGGTCTTCCAAAAGCCGAACCCGTTTCCCAAGTCGATCTATGACAATGTGGCCTATGGCCCCAAAATCCATGGGCTTGCGCGCAACAAGGCAGAGCTTGACGAGATTGTGGAAAGGGCACTACGCCGCGGGGCAATCTGGGATGAGGTCAAGGATCGGCTACACTCGCCGGGCACGGGCCTTTCCGGGGGCCAGCAACAGCGCCTTTGCATCGCGCGCGCAGTGGCGACGGAGCCAGAGGTTCTCTTGATGGACGAACCGTGCTCCGCGCTCGACCCCATCGCCACGGCGCAGGTCGAGGAGTTGATCGACGAGTTGCGTCAGGATTACTCGGTCGTGATCGTGACCCATTCGATGCAGCAAGCTGCGCGGGTGAGCCAGAAAACCGCCTTCTTCCACCTCGGGACCCTTGTGGAATATGGCGCCACTGATCGAATTTTTACCTCCCCCGAAGATCCCCGCACCGAAAGCTACATCACCGGCCGGATCGGCTGAGAAGGGCATCGCCATGTCAGACCAACACATTCTCTCCGCATATGATCGCGACCTTGAGTCTATTCAGGCGATGATCATGAAGATGGGCGGCCAGGTCGAAGCCGCCATTCGAGACGCTGTCCGGGCGCTCGAAACGCGCGATAGCGATCTCGCCATGAAGGTTCGCGTCGGTGATCGCGCCATCGACGAGCTGGAGCAACTGATCAATGAGCAGACCGCGCGTATCATCGCGCTCCGCTCGCCTACGGCTGTCGATCTGCGGGTCGTTCTCTCGGTGATGAAAATAAGCGCCAATCTCGAGCGCTGTGGGGACTTCGCCAAGAATATCTCCAAGCGAACCGGTGTCCTGCTGGAATCGCCCCCGATCGAGAGTACGGCCGCGACGGTGCGGCGAATGGCGCGCCAGACCGAACTCATGCTGAAGGATGCGCTGGATGCCTATATTCACCGCGATCCGCAACTTGCCGAGAGCGTAATCGATCGCGACGTCGATGTGGATCAGATGTACAACACGCTCTTCCGCGAATTGCTGACCCACATGATGGAAGATCCGCGCCATATCACGGCCTGCATGCACCTGCATTTCATCGCCAAGAACATCGAACGGATCGGGGATCGCGTCACCAATATCGCTGAGCAGACGGTCTATATGGTGACCGGTGAATTGCCGACGGAAAAGCGCGCAAAGGCTGATCATACGGCAACTGAAACGATCGATTTCGGAGCATAGCCATGGCAGCCTCGTCAAAGCCGGTCGTTCTCGTGGTGGAGGATGAAACCTCACAGCGCGAAGTGTTGCGGTATAATCTGGATGCGGATGGCTTTGATGTCGTCATGGCCGAAGATGGCGAAGAGGCCCTGCTTCGTGTCGATGAGGAAAGCCCCGACATCATCCTGCTTGACTGGATGATCCCGCTGGTTTCCGGCATCGAGGTCTGTCGCCGCCTGAAGCTCCGCAGCGAAACGCGGGCAATTCCCATCATCATGCTTTCTGCCCGTTCCGAGGAAGTGGACCGGGTGCGCGGGCTTGAAACCGGTGCCGACGACTACATGGTCAAACCCTATTCGGTAATAGAGTTGATGGCCCGCGTGCGCACGCAGTTGCGGCGATCCCGCCCGTCGTCCGTCGGGGAACTGCTCGAATACGAGGACATGCGGCTCGATTCAGAAAGTCACAAGGTCTTTCGGGGCGGTCAGGAAGTACGCCTCGGCCCCACCGAATTCCGCATCTTGTCGACCTTCATGGAGCGGCCCGAGCGCGTCTGGAGCCGTGAGCAACTCCTGAACCGCGTCTGGGGCCGTGACCTTTATGTGGATACGCGGACCGTCGACGTGCACATTGGCCGCCTCCGCAAGGCGCTGATGTCTCATGGCGGCGCAGATCCGGTGCGGACGGTCCGCGGTGTTGGCTATTCGCTCGGCTAGACCCGCTCGATGGCCAGCGCGATACCTTGCCCGCCGCCAATGCACATGGTGACGATGGCGCGCCGCCCTTGGGTTCGTTCAAGTTCGTAGAGTGCCCTGACCATCAGGATCGCACCGGTGGCGCCAACCGGATGGCCAAGCGCGATCGCCCCTCCGTTCGGATTCACCTTCGCGGGATCGAGACCGAGCGAGCGATTGACCGCGATGGCTTGTGCGGCGAAGGCCTCGTTCGACTCGATTACATCAAAATCTCCGACCTCCAGACCAGTTCGCGCCAACAAAGCTTCTACGGCGGGGATGGGTCCGATCCCCATGACCTCGGGACGGACGCCCGCGTGGGCGTAGCCGAGAATACGGGCGCGCGGTGTCAAACCTGCTGAGTTGGCGGCCTCGCCCCGTGCCAGAAGCAATGCGGCGGCACCGTCGTTGATCCCGCTGGCGTTTCCTGCCGTTACGCTCCCGTCCTTGCGAAAAGCGGGTCGTAGTCCGGCCAGTGCCTCGGCGCTCGTGGCCTTGGGGTGTTCGTCGCGATCAAACTGGATGACATCGCGGCGTTTTCGTACCTCAACAGGGACGATCTGATCGGTGAAATGACCGGCCTCGATCGCGCGGGCGGCGCGGGACTGGCTTTCGAGCGCGAAGGCGTCCTGATCTTCGCGGGATATGCGATGTTCCGCGGCCACGTTCTCGGCGGTCACCCCCATATGCCCCGTCCCGAAAGGACAGTTCAGCGCCCCAAGCATCATATCCTGGGCCGTCACATCGCCCATCTTGGCGCCCCAACGTTGGTCAGAAAGAATGAACGGGCTGCGAGACATGCACTCGGCTCCGCCAGCCAGTGCAAAATCGCAATCTCCAAGTGCGAGCGACTGGACAGCCGAGACAATGGCTTGCGCGCCTGACCCGCAGAGCCTGTTGACGTTCATGGCGGGTGTGGTGTCCGGTACTCCGGCCTGCATGGCGGCGGCACGGGAAAGGTACATATCGCGCGGTTCGGTATTGATCACATGGCCGAAGACGACCTGCCCGACGCGGTCGGGGGAAATGCCCGCCCGCTCGATCGCGGCGCGCGATACCGTGGCGCCGAGGTCGATCGGTGAGGTCCCTGCAAGCGCGCCGCCAAAGCCACCGATAGCGGTACGTGCGCCGCTGAGGATAAAGATATCGTCTGCCATGAAAGCCTCCCGTTTTGTGATACTGTGCATCGCGGCGAGAGGCTTGTCATCGGCGACGTGCCGTCAGATCGGCGGCGAGAGAGCCACCCTGCCGCCCTTGGTCAACAGCCAGCAGTTTTGCCCCTCGATGACGGCGGGATAGAGCGCGCGACCGTGACCTGCGCCGCCGTCCAGATCAATGCGGTTCCCGAAGTGCTGCGGCACCTCAAGCGCGGTGTGGCCATGCACGACGAGCCAAGGGAAGGGGCCGTCGTGCTCAAGGAAAGGTTGCCTGATCCAGACGAGATCATCTTCGGCTTGATCTCTGAGCGGAACGCCCGGCCGGATGCCAGCGTGAACGAACAGCACGTCTCCCCGCTGATGATAAAGAGGAAGGCCGGCGATAAAGTCCATGTGCCGTTCAGGGACCGTATCACGCGCTTCTTCGTGCATTTCCGACAGCGGCGGCAAGGGGGCGTCGATATCTGGACCAACCCCGTAGCTGGAGAGGGTCGTCCTCCCACCGAGCGGCGGCTCAAGCCAGTGGCGCCCTGACTTGATCGCATCGTCATGGGCCACGCCCTCTACGACGAAGCGCCGCAGCATTCGGTCGTGATTGCCCATGAGGCAGGTCCACGGGCGCCCGGCGGCTTGCCCGTCTATCAAGCGCTGCAGAACGCCCGCGCCATCCGGTCCTCGGTCAACATAGTCGCCAAGAAAGACGATTTCCGCGTCCGGGCCGCCATCTGAGTGAATGAGTTCAAGCGCCGCGTCGAGCTTATCGGCATGGCCGTGAATGTCGGGGAGGGCATAGATCGGTTTGGTCATGAAAACGGGCTACCTTAGGGAAGGATCGTTGGGAAGCGCAAAGCGGCCCGGTTTGCCGCTCTCCAGCTTCGCCGGCTTTCTCGAATGTGTGGTCGCATCACTGTTTTGTCGAATCTGTCAAATTGTGGCATGATCGCGGGATTATATAGCAATGACTTTTCCTCCCTCGGGACGTGCCCTGAGGACAATTGGAGCTTTAGTATGACGGGAATTGCCAAATATTTCCTGCTCGGGGCGATCCTGAGCGCGATCCTCGGGATGTGCTGGGGCATTGTGATGAGTGCCTCCGGGGATCATTCTCTCTCGCCCGCCCATGCGCATTTGAACCTGCTGGGCTGGGTGAGTTTTTCAATTTTCGCGGTCTATTATCATCTTGTGCCGGAGGCGGCGGAGGGTGTTCTCGCCAAAGTCCACCTCACGCTGGCGTTCATCGGCCTCGGGCTCATCGTACCGGGCATCGTCCAGGCCGTGACTTTGCAAGGCGAGACACTTGCCAAGCTTGGATCAATCCTGACGGTCCTGTCGATGTTGTGCTTTGGAGTGGTGGTGCTGCGCTCCGGGCGCATGCAAGCGGCATAAGCCGAAATGTTCGGTAGAGGCCCCCGCCCGGGAAATACCGGGCGGGGGCCAATTGGTTATTGCGCGGCGAACTCCAGCGGTTTGACTTGTTGGAACAAGCCGGTCTCCTTGAGTTCAGCAAGGACCGCAGGCGGAACAACGTCATCGACATAAAGCAGTGCGATCGCTTCGCCTTTGGCGGCTTTGCGCCCAAGGGTAAAGTTGGCGATGTTGATCCCGTGCTTGCCGAAGGTCGCGCCCAGCGTGCCGATGATCCCGGGGACATCCTCGTTGGTGGTATAGATCATGTGCTGGCCGATCTCGGCGTCTATGTTGATGCCCTTGATCTGGATGAAGCGGGGTTTCCCGTCCGAGAAGACCGTGCCCGCGATAGACCGCTCTCGCGTGTCGGTTTTCACAGTGACCTTGATGTAGCCTTCGAAAACGCCGGTCTGTTCCTGACTCGTCGTGGCCAGCTTCATGCCGCGATCCTTGGCGATCACGGGGGCAGAGACCATATTCACATCCGGATTGCTCGCCTTCAGGATGCCCGCGATCGCGGCACAGTTGAGCGCCTCGAGGTTCATCTCTGCTGCCACGCCGTCATATAGGATGGTGATCTCCTTGACCGGCTCATCCGTCATCTGACCGATAAACGCACCGAGGTGATCGGCGAGCTTGATCCACGGACCCATCACCTTGGCTTCCTCGGCGGTGACCGACGGCATGTTGAGCGCGTTCTGAACCGCGCCCGTCAACAGATAGTCCGACATCTGCTCGGCGACTTGCAGGGCGACGTTCTCTTGTGCCTCGGTGGTGGAGGCCCCGAGATGCGGGGTGCAAACCACATTCGGCAACCCAAAGAGCGGGTTTTCAGTGGCAGGCTCGACCGCGAAGACGTCGAAAGCAGCGCCCGCGATATGGCCTGATTGAAGCAGGTCCGCGACCGCCTGTTCATCCACGAGGCCGCCACGGGCACAGTTGATGATCCGCACGCCCTTCTTTGTCTTCTCCAGCGCCTCGCGCGACAGGATATTCTTGGTCTGGTCGGTGAGTGGAACGTGCAGGGTGATGAAATCGGCCCGCTTCAGCAGGTCATCCAATGCGACCTTTTCCACGCCCATCTTGTCGGCTTTTTCCTGACTCAGGAAAGGGTCATAGGCGACCACCTTCATCCGCAAACCGCGCGCCCGGTCACAAACGATGCCGCCGATGTTGCCCGCACCGATGACCCCGAGGGTTTTGCCGGTCAGCTCGACCCCCATGAACTTGGACTTTTCCCATTTGCCCGCATGTGTGGAGGAGGACGCTTCGGGCAGTTGACGCGCCACGGCGAACATCATCGCGATGGCGTGCTCCGCGGTGGTGATCATGTTGCCAAACGGGGTGTTCATCACGATCACGCCCTTCTTGGACGCGGCTTCGCGGTCGACATTGTCCACGCCGATGCCCGCACGCCCGACGACCTTCAGGTTGGTGGCGCGTTCCAGCAGTTTGTCCGTCACCTTGGTGGCAGAGCGAATGGCCAAGCCGTCGTACTGGCCGATTAGCTCAGCCAATTTTTCCTTGTCCTTGCCGAGTTCGGGCATGAAATCGACGTCGATGCCGCGATCGCGAAAGATCTGAACAGCGGTTTCCGACAGCTTGTCAGAGACGAGTACCTTGGGAGCCATGATCATGGTCCTTATCTTGATGTATGGGGGCGGAGGCGGGCGATACGCCAGCCTCTCGAAAATCAGATTGCGTCAGGCGGCGGGTTTCTGTGCCGCGATCTCAGACTCAAAGGCCCAGTCGAGCCACGGCAACATTGCCTCGATGTCAGATGTCTCCACCGTGCCGCCACACCAAATCCGCAGACCCGCGGGCGCGTCGCGATAGGCACCGATATCGAGCGCCACGCCTTCGGCCTCCAGCCGCTTGGCGACGGCCTTGGCAAATGCGGCGCCGTCGGCAATGCGAGCGTCGGTGAACTTGAGGCAAACCGAGGTGTTGGACCGGGTCGCCGGATCGCTGGCGAGGAAGTCGATCCAGTCATGCGCCTTGACGAAATCAGCGATGGCCTTGGTATTGGCGTCGGCCCGCGCGATCAGACCCTTGAGACCGCCCACGCTTTCCGCCCAGTCGAGCGCGAGGAGGTAATCCTCAACCGCGAGCATGGAGGGCGTGTTGATCGTCTCGCCGCGAAAGATTCCCTCGATGAGCTTGCCGCCCTTGGTCAGGCGGAAGATCTTGGGCAGGGGCCAAGCGGGCGTGTAGGATTCGAGCCGTTCGACCGCGCGCGGCGAAAGGATGAGCATCCCGTGGGCCGCCTCACCGCCGAGCACCTTCTGCCAGGAGAAGGTCGTCACATCGAGTTTGTCCCAAGGCAGCTCCATGGCGAAAGCGGCGGAGGTGGCGTCGCAGATGGTGAGTCCAGCGCGGTCCGCCGGGATCGCATCTCCGTTCGGCATGCGCACGCCGGAGGTGGTGCCGTTCCACGTGAAGACCACGTCGGTGTCATAGTCGATCGTGCTCATGTCGACGATCTCACCATACTCCGCCTCGCGGATATCGGCTTCGATCTTGAGTTGCTTGACAACGTCGGTCACCCAGCCCGCGCCAAAGCTCTCCCATGCGACCATGGTTGCCTTGCGCGCGCCAAGCAGGGACCACATCGCCATCTCAACAGCGCCGGTGTCGGAGGCGGGCACGATGCCGATACGATACTCTTCGGGGACGCCCAAGATTTCGCGCGTCTTCTCGATCGCGGCTTTCAGCTTGTCCTTGCCCACGGCGGCGCGGTGAGAGCGTCCGAGCGCGGCGTCCTGAAGCTGGTCCAGCGAAAAAACGGGGGGTTTGGCACAAGGGCCAGAGGAAAAACGCGGATTGGCCGGCCGCGTTGCCGGTGCATCAATAGCCATTTTTGCTATCCTTCCAGATAAGCGCCCCTCGTTGGGGAGGGGTGTCCCGCCGCTGGAGATACGCAGAGTCGCAGCCTCGCGCAACGGGGGAAATGGCCGCTTTGAAGCGCGGGCGCGCAATTTGCAGTGCCCCCGCGTTCCTATCGGAAACTCAGTTGCAGCGTCTGAGCGTCTCTCGTTCCGCGAGTTCGGTTTCGACCAACATGCACTGATCGCGGGCCGCGTGGTAATATCCGCGGGCATAGTGCATCACCGCTTCGTTCTCCGTCTCCGACAAAAGCCATGCCCCGCGAAGATATTTCACGCCCCAACGGAGGTTTTCCTCTGGGTTGAGCAATTCGCCCGATGATCCGGCGAAGCCCATGCCGCGCGCGGTTGCGGGCAGGATCTGCATCAGCCCATAATAGGGGCCATTGCGCGCTTCGGCGCGGTAGTCGCTTTCACGCTGGATTACCTTGTGAACGAGTGAGCGCGGCACGTCGTACGCATCGGCATATGTGTTCACCAATTTGCGCAGTTCAGGAGTTTCGCCGGGATTGAGCGGCGTGGCCACGAAGGACATCGGTTGGGGGTTCACCTCCGGGATATCGCACCCCGCAAGAAAGAGAGCAGCGAATAGAGCCCCGAGGCGCGCCAGCCGAAGTGAATTCATCTTGTGGATCCGTGAGTGGTTATGTCACCCGCCAGATGGCTCAGAAGCGGCTCTTGTGGCAACTCCCGCAGATTCCTGTGGGCATAAACCTGCCTGAAACCCGTCACACTGGCGCTTTGGCGCCGCTTTCGGCCCGGTTTTGGCATCAAAGGGGCCGTGTACGCCGTGAAAGGCAGCACTTGGAGGGTTCATCAAGCGGCCCGCTTGCCGTGTGAGGAGACAAGGGACGGGCATTACCGATCCCCGTCGTTGTCCTGTTGAGCAAGATCACCGTCGCGCGGTTCCGACGGCGACTCGGCTTTCGGTTGAGCGCGTGGGGCTTCTTCTGGCTTCGGGGCATCAGCTTTTGGTGCTGCGGCAAGCGCCTCGGGATTACGGAGCCAGAGGTCACGTTGAGCAAAGGGAATCTCGATGTTCTCGGCTGCAAAACGCTCGGCGATCAGGTGGTGGATCTCCGTCGTCACACTCAGCAGATGGTTGACGTCGTAGAGCATCGCCCGAATGCGGAAATCGAGGCTGTCCGCGCCGAACCCAAGAAAATCCACGCCCGGTTCGGGGAAGGTCATCACCTCGGGATGGCTTGCGGCGATTTCGTGCAGGATGGATTGGACCCTGCGGGTGTCGGTCCCATAGGCGACCCCGACGGTAATGGTCGCACGGCCAAGGGGGCTGCCACGGGTCCAGTTTGTCACGGTGCCAGAGATGAAATCGCCGTTGGGAACAATCAACTGCTGCTTGTCGAAGGTCTCGATCGTGGTGGAGCGTACGGAGATGCTCTTGACGATCCCCATGTTGCCGCCGACCTCGATCCAGTCACCTTCGCCGATGGGTCGCTCAATCAGCAGGATGATACCTGAGACGAAGTTCTGCACCACGTTCTGCAGGCCGAAACCGATCCCGACGGAAAGTGCGGACAGGATGAAGGCCAGAGCGGTGAGGTCGATCCCGCCGGCGTTGACGGCCAGAAGGGCAGCGATGGCAATCCCGATATAGCCTATGCCGGAGGACAACGCATTTTGCGCCCCCACATCCATCTTGGTGCGCGGCAGGACCGTGCTCTTGAGCGCGGATTGCAGCACACGGGTCAGACCGAGGATCAGCAAGAACACCACGATGACGGTCACGATGGTGGAAGGGGTGATCCGCGTATCGCCGAATGAGAACCCTTCGGCAAAGCGGGCATAGACTTCCAGCAATTCGGTCGGCCGCATCCCCCAGATCAGAGCGAGGGCGGGCGCGGCCGCAAAGACCAGCACGAAGTTGACGAGCACGGGAACGAGCGCATTGTCCGCCTCATCAAGCGACTTGTCGGAGATGAGTGCATAGGCATCACGTATCGGCGGTTGCAGTGCGACGAAAAGCGCCAGTAGCCCCATGGTCAGCGCCGTCGGCACCATGACCCACTCCGCCGCGTTCACATATCCGGCGGCCGCCAGCGCAGGGCCGGCGAATGCGACAAGGCCCAAAGCCTGCCCCAGCAGGCCAACAAGGCGACCGAGAAAGCTGGGGCTATAGTCCTCCGTCTCTTCCGCGCGCGTTTTTCGTACAGCGCGGATCAGTCGTGAGGCCTGCAGGTAGGTCAGCCCCAGCAGGATGTGGAACGGGAGCAGCAAGACGCCGTGCGATGCGGGCGAAACCTGATCCAGCGCCACAAGCATGTTGAGCACGATGTTGAGGCCAGCGAGAACACCGGTGAAGATCATCGTGCGGCGGGCAGACCGTCGCCGTTCGGGCGTCAGGCTGAAGGTATCGGGTTGTTTTTCATCGCGGGGAAAGAGGCGACCCGCCAGCCACAGAGCGGTGAAGGTCGTGGCCAGAAAGCCGATGAGGGTGCGCAGCAACGCCGCCGTCGTCTCACCCGGAATGCCGGTGCTGAGGAACGCCAAGACGAACAGCATGACACCGGCCACCGGCAGGGCGATCTGAGTAAGGGAGACGAGAAAGGCGAGCGTCGCGCGCCCGCGTCGGCGGCGGCGGTTCTCGATCCGATCGGTCAGTCGGTCCGTCCATACCGGGGCACGAAGCAAGAGCAGCAGGCCCACAGCAACGATTGCCAAGGTACGGGGCGCATTGTCACGAAGGCGGTCGCGAATACGATCGCCGGAGAGGTTGGTGGAGATTTCCTCCCTGACGATCGCGGCGACCTCCCCAAAATCGCTGGCCGCCGTCGGCCAATGGGCAGGGTTCAGGGGCGTGGGAACGCGTTCCTGCAGTGCTTGGGTCTGGCGAGCGCGGATCGTCGCGTCGATCTCGGATATGAGGCCATCGGCGCGGTTATAGGCCTCCGTCGCGTTGACCCTTGGAAGTTCCGCGTCGGCGAGTTCCGTGTTGAGTTGCTGCCGCCTCGCGGCGATTTCTTCGGGTTCTGTGGCCCCCTCTTCGGGGGCCGGACCGAGCGCCTCGATCTGGCTCCGCAAGGTGGCTATCCGGTCCGCATTGACGTTCTCGGCCTCCAGAAGAGCGGCGCGCCAGTCGGTCAACTGGCGGCGCAACTCGTCGAGTTCAGCGGTGGAAACCGTCGGCGTCGCCAATGTGGCCTGTGCCGTATCGGCAAAGGTATTGAAGGCAGGAATGTCCGTTGGCCCTTCGGCCTCCTGCGCACCCCCGGGAAGAGACAGGACAAGGACGACGAGCCCCGCAAGCAGGACGCGGAGCAGCGGCTGAATCATGCGTCCTCGAACACGCCGGGAATGGAGGATGGTCCGCGCTCACCCAGCCACGGCGGTGTCGGCAGTCCCTTGGAGCGCAGGAAGGAGGGGTTGAAGAGCTTGGATTGATAGCGGTTGCCATAGTCGCACAGGATGGTGACGATCGTGTGCCCCGGCCCCATTTCGCGCGCCATGCGGATCGCACCGCCGACGTTGATCCCCGACGACCCACCGAGGCAGAGCCCCTCTTCGGAGAGGAGGTCAAAAACGATGGGCAGCGCTTCGGCATCGGAAATATTGAAGCTCATGTCCGGCGTGAAGCCTTCGAGGTTGGCGGTGATGCGCCCTTGGCCGATACCCTCCGTGATAGAGTCGCCTTCGGATTTCATGACCCCATTGGTGTAGAAGTTGTGCAAGGCCGCTCCGTCCGGATCGGCGAGGCCGACCTTTACCCCTTTGGGTTGCAGCGCCATGCCAACGCCTGCGAGCGTCCCGCCGGATCCAACCGCACAGATGAAGCCGTCCACCTTGCCGCCGGTCTGTTCCCAGATTTCTGGGCCCGTCGTTTCGATATGCGCCTGCCGGTTGGCCACGTTGTCGAATTGGTTGGCCCAGATCGCCCCGTGCGGCGCGGTCTTGGCCAGTTCCTCGGCTAGCCGGCCGGAGTAGCGCACATAGTTGTTCGGGTTCTTGTAGGGCGCGGCGGGCACCTCCACGAGTTCGGCCCCCGCGAGCCGGATCATGTCTTTCTTCTCCTGGCTTTGCGTCTCGGGGATCACGATGACGGTCTTGAACCCAAGTGAAGCACCGACCAGCGCAAGGCCGATTCCAGTGTTGCCCGCGGTGCCCTCGACGATCGTGCCGCCCGGTTCCAGCAAGCCTTTCTCCATCGCGTCGCGAATAATGAAAAGCGCGGCGCGGTCCTTGACCGATTGGCCGGGGTTGAGGAATTCGGCCTTCCCGAGGATCTCGCATCCGGTTTCCTCGCTCGCCCGACGAAGGCGGATCAGGGGTGTGTGGCCGATAGCATCGGCGAGATCCTTGGCAATGCGCATCTCTTGGTCCTTCCACATATCTGCTCTTGGGTGTAGGGCGCGGACCGGTGGGGATCAAGCCGAAGCGCGCAGCGCCTCACGCTGACGTGCGAGCCACAGCAGCATGGCCGCGAGTGGCATGGCGTTGATTTCGCCCGACTCCAGCAAGGCCATGGCATGATCGAAGGATATCACGTGGCTGCGGATATCTTCGTTTTCCGACGATAGCCCCCCAAGGCCTGCGTCGCCTTCGGACAAGTCGGTCAGGCCCAGAAAGCAATGAAAGAAATCGGTGCAGTAGCCGGGCGCGGCATACCCCTTCAGCATTGGCCGGATGTCGGTCACGTGCAGGCCCGCTTCCTCTACCGCCTCACGCCGGGCGGTTTCCATCGGGTCTTCGCCGACATCGATGAGGCCCGCGATCGGCTCCAGCACCCATGGCGCGGGGTCTCCGCGCCCCAAGGGGCCAAAGCGCAGTTGTTCGATCAGCATGACGCGGTCGGACGCGGGATCGTAGGGCAGGAGCAGCGCCGCGTCGTAGGAGATAAACTGTTCGCGGCGCATCGGCTCTGACCAGTTGCCGTCGAAACGCCGGTGCCTGAGTTCAAAGGCCCGAAGGCGAAAGAAGCCGTCATACCCGCCGTGATCTGCGATAATCTCCACATCCTGCGCGGTCTTTGCGCTGCGCAAGGTCTGGGGCGCGGGGGTGGCCGCCATTTTCCGGGACCATGCGCGCGCGCGAAAGAATGGAAGCAACCCGCCCGCCGCCTTGGGATCTTCCCTTCCTTGGCGCAGCATGACTTCGCCAGCCGCGCCAATGCTGATCTCGGCCCATTCCTCCGCCCAGAGGGCAAGATCCCACCGCCCAGCGGCAGGCTCCTCATGGTTGGGGAAATAGGCGAGCGCCTCAACCGTCCCCACGGGCGTTTGGACTTCGACAGGCTTTGGCAGGTAGCCGAAGGCCGCCTCATAAAAGTCCAGCCGAGTCATATCCTCCGGCCCCAGAGAGAGAAGTTGACCGTAAGAAACCTCCCCAGCCCGTGTATGGATTACGGGGTAGGGCCCTCCGGCGGCCCAGCGAACCGCATGGCCCTCAAGCTGCGCTTCGCGGCGCTCCGGCAAATGGCCTAGAACGGCGCGCAGCACCGGTGCGTGGCAGAGGGTGCCATAGATGAACAGGTTGGCTCGGGACAAATACGACGCCTCAGGCAGGGTTGCGCACAGTAATCTGGGTTACGTCCGTATTGCCCCCGGCGAACGCGCCGGCGCAAGAGGTCAGATAGAAATTCCACATCCGCCGAAAACGCTCGTCAAAGCCCAATTCGGAGATCTGGTCCCATCGGTCATTGAAGGTATCGTTCCACCGGCGCAGCGTTTGGGAATAGCTGTCTCCGAACTCGATGGAACGCGCCACCTCCAGCCCGGCACCTTGGATCTGCTGGCGCAGGACGGTGGGACAGGGAAGCATGCCACCGGGGAAGATGTATTTCTGGATGAAATCGACTCCGCGCTTGTAGACTTCCCACCGCTTGTCCTGAACGGTGATGATCTGAAACGTACCGGTCCGACCGGGTTTGAGACAGGATTTCACCGTCTCGAAATAGGTGGGCCAGTATTTTTCGCCGACGGCCTCGAACATCTCAATGGACGCGATGCCGTCGTATGTTCCGCGTTCGTCGCGGTAATCCTGAAGCTTGAGCGTGACGAGATCGTCCAATCCCTCGCGGCGTATGCGTTCTTGTGCAAAGCTGAACTGCTGCTCGCTGATCGTCAGGCCGGTGACACGCAGGCCCCGTTCCTTGGCCGCATATTCCGCAAAGCCCCCCCAGCCGCAGCCGATCTCAAGCACATGCTCCCCCCGTTTCGCGCCCATCTGGTCGATCATGGAGGCGTATTTCGCGGTTTGCGCATGTTCCAGAGCTTCCTGCCCGGTTTCGAACAGGGCAGAGGAATAGGTCATCGTATCGTCCAGCCACAGCCCATAGAAATCGTTTCCCAGATCGTAGTGGTAGGAGATGTTCTTGCGCGCCTGTGCCTTGTGGTTGCGCTGCATCCAGAAGCGGAACTTCTCATAGAGCGTGACCAGTCGCCGCCCCGGAAAGCCGTCATAAACCTCATCATTGTCCAGATGGATCAGATCCTGAAAGGCCTGCAGGTCAGGGGAGGACCAATCGCCATCCACATAGGCATCGCAAAAGCCCAAGTCCCCTTCGCGGATCAGGCGGGCGAACACCTCGGGCGAATGGATGTACAACTCTGCCACGGGGCCGGGGTTCTTGCCTTCTGCACGAAAGCGACGCCCATCGGACAGAACGAAATCGAGGCGTCCGTTCCGAAGGTTGCAGGCCATCTCGAAAACCTGAGAGAAGTATCGCGGCAGGTCGGACTGCCCTTGGGTCGAGGTGTGGATCATCGCGGCTCCGTAAGATTTAGGGGAAAGGCTAGAACCCTGTTGGGCGGCCTGCAAGCCCAAGGGTCAGGATCTCAGAAACCCCGGTTCTCGTAAGCGTCGAGCGCCCGTTTTCGCCCCTCATCGGCTGAAACGATGGGCGCGGGGTAGGGATCGCTCGGCGACAGGCCCCAACTCGCCGGGATCGCGTCAAAGTATGACAGGGCGTCTTTGGACGGGTTTTCCTGTCCCTCGGCGATCCAGCGCTTGATATAAGCGTGATCCGGGTCGAACCGCTTGGCCTGGGTCTCGGGGTTGAAGATGCGGAAATAGGGGGCGGCATCGGGGCCAGAACCCGCCGCCCATTGCCAGCCGAGCGCGTTGTTGGCGATGTCCCAGTCGATCAGGCAATCTTCGAACCATTTCAACCCGATGAGCCAGTGGCACATCAAATGTTTGCTGAGGTAGGATGCGACGTTCATCCGCACCCGGTTGTGCATGCGTCCGGTCACGTACATTTCGCGCAAGCCCGCATCGACGATGGGAATGCCCGTCCGGGCCTGTTTCCACGCCGTGACCTCTTTGCGCCGTTCGTCTTCGTTCCAGGGAAAGGCATCCCATTCCTCGCGCCAGTTGCCTTCGGTCAGGCGCGGCGTATGATAGAGAAGGTGATAGGCAAAGTCGCGCCAGACGAGTTCCTTGCGAAAGGTCTCTGCGCCCGCCTTGCCGTCCTTTTCCTCCCGAAGCGCGGCATGCCAGAGTTGGGCGGGGGAAATCTCCCCGGTGGTGAGATGCTCGGACATGTTGGATGTGCCGTCCTCGGCGGGCAGGTCGCGCCGCGTGGCATATTCGTCCACGCCCTGCGCCATGAAGGCCCCAAGGCGGCTTTGCGCGGCGGATTCACCGGGATTGGCGAAGCGCCGCACAATGCTCTCGCCCCGTGCCATGCCCGCCCCGAGTTCCCAGTCAGGGAGCGCTTCGCTGCCGGGCCATTCGGAGGGGGCGGTCAAATCCGGCGCGGGAAGCGGAGTGTCGACCTCCCGGTCGCGCACCGACTTCCAGAACGGGGTGTAGACCTTGTAGAAATTGCCCTGCTGTGTCGCGACGGTCCACGGCTCAAACAGGACATGCCCGCCAAAGGATTTGGCCTCTATGCCGTTGTTTCCAAGCTCTTCTTTCACGCGGGAATCGCGCTCCTGCGCGGTGCCATCGTAGAGGCGCGACCAATAGACGGCATCTACGCCCGTCTCTTCGATCAATTCCTCCAGCACTTCGAGAGCGGGGCCGCGGCGCAGAATTAACCGGCTGCCCTTGGCCTCAAGCGCGGCGCCGAGGCATTCAAGCGAGAGGCCAAGCCGCCATTTCGGTGCAGCGCCAAGGTTCGCCACGCTGTCGTCATGGATAAAGACCGGGATCACCGTCCCGCGCGCGGCGGCGGCGGTCAACGCGGGATGATCGCCGAGGCGAAGATCCCTGCGGAACCAGAGCAATGTGGACTTTGAGGGCATCGGGTCCTCCTTCTGGTGCGATACCTAGCGCGGCAAGGTGCCCGTCAATCGGCTTGCGCCGCATGCGGGGTTATGACGGGATACGTACAGGAGGTGATTTCGGATGAAAGTGAATGCGGAACGGTTTCTGGCGGATCTGCACCGACTGCGGGAATTCGGGGCGTCCGGTATCGGCAAGGGCGTTGTCAGGCCTGCATTTTCCGAGGCGGATCTGGCATCACGGGCGTGGCTTGCAGAGCGATTTTCTGCGGCGGGGCTTGAGGTTAGATATGATCCGGTAGGCAATCTGTTCGGGCTGGCGGGGGCGGAGCGGTCCTTGCTTTTGGGGTCCCATTCGGACAGCCAGCCGGAAGGGGGCTGGCTTGACGGGGCGCTTGGTGTGATTGCGGCGCTGGAGATTGCGCGCGCGGCACAAGAGGCGGGGGCGCCGCCGGTCTCCGTTGTCTCCTTTGAGGATGAGGAAGGCCGGTTCGGCGTGACGACCGGCAGCGCGATCTGGGGCGGGGCGCTCTCGCTTGATCAGGCGGACCTGCTGACCGACCGGGCGGGGATCACCTTTGCCGATGCGCGGCGACGGATCGCGGGTTGGGGCGGGCCCTTTGTCGACCCCGCCCGGTTCAGCGCTTTCATGGAAATGCACATCGAGCAGGGGCCGTGGCTGGACGATGCGCAGGAAGCCATCGGCGTTGTCGAGAGCATCGTCGGCATCCGCGACATGCGCATCACCTTTAGCGGTCAACAGAACCACGCAGGCACCACGCCGATGCATTTGCGGCGCGATGCCGTGCAGGGGATGGTTGCTTTCAACACCTTGATTTCAGAGCGTTTCGCCAATGTCGTCACGCCCCAGACCGTCTGGACCGTGGGGCATGTGGCGGTGCATCCGAACGCCTCTTCGATCGTGCCGGGGCGGGTGACATTTTCGATGCAATGGCGCGATGGCGATCCTGATCGGCTGGCCCGGATGGAGGCGATCATCCGTGAGGCGGCGGACGAGGTTGCGGCGCATCAGGGGCTTGGGCTCGACTTCGGGCCGATGCTTGGCCTCGCTCCGGTGGAGATGGATGCGGGCCTGCGCCGCGCGCTGGAAGAGGCGGCCGAGGACGTGGTGCCGGGGCGCTGGCGGCGGATGCCGTCGGGCGCGCTGCATGACGCCACAAATGTATCGCGGCACATGCCAGTGGCGATGCTGTTCGTGCCCTCGATCGGCGGGGTCAGCCACACCTTTGAGGAGGATACGGCGGAGGCCGATCTGGTGGCGGGCCTGCGGGTCATGGCGCGTGCCGTTCAACGGACCAGTTCGGGCTAAGTCCCTGAAAAGCGGGTATGACTTTTGTATGACAAGCGTATGACTCCGCGTCATACACTTGTCATACCTTGCACCTATCCGAAAACGCGGGTCAGGGCGGCATCCACCGCGCCGGTGATCTCGTCGATGTCATCGGCGCTGGCGATCAGCGGGGGGGCGAAACACAGCGTGTTGTTGTAGCCCGGCACGGAGCGGTTGGTCGCGCCGATAATGACGCCCTGCGCCATGCAATCGCCCGTCACGGCCTTGACCAGTGCCTCGCTCACCGGCTCCTTCGAGGCGCGGTCAGCGACAAGCTCCGCGCCGCAGAAGAGACCCGCGCCGCGCACATCGCCGATCACGGCGTGTTTCTCCGCGAGAGCGCGCAGGTTCTCCTGAAGTCGCTCACCCATGGCGGTGGTGTTTTCGAGCAGACCCTCTTCCTCGATGATGGCCATGTTCTCCAGCGCGGCCGCCGGGCCGGCGGTGCAGCCCCCGAAGGTGGAGATGTCGCGGAAGTAATCCATGGGATCGTCGGCATCGGTCTTGAAGAGGTCAAAAACCTCATCGGTGGTGACGAGACAGGCGATGGCCGCATAGCCGGAGGCGACGCCCTTGGCCATCGTGACCATGTCGGGCTTCACGCCGTAATTCTGATAGCCGAACCAGTTGCCGGTGCGGCCCACGCCGCAGACGACCTCATCGATATGCAGCAGGATGTCATATTTGCGGCAGATCTCCTGCACCCGCTCCCAGTAACCCTGTGGCGGGGTGATGACACCGCCGCCCGCCGTCACCGGCTCAAGGCAGAGCGCGCCGACCGTATCGGGGCCCTCGCGCAGAATGACCTCCTCGATGGCGTCGGCGGCGCGCTGGCCATAGGCCTCGCCCGAGAGATCGCCCCAGCCCTGATCGGCGGCGCGGTATTCGAGACAGTGCGGTACCTCGACAAAGCCGGGCGCGAAGGGGCCGTATTGGGCGTTGCGCTCCTGCTGGCCGCCGGCGGAGAGACAGCCGATGGTGGTGCCGTGATAATCGCGGTCGCGGTAGAGGATCTTGTGCTTCTTGCCGCCATAGCGCTTGTGCGCGATCTGGCGGACCATCTTGAAGGCCTTCTCGTTGGCCTCGGAGCCGGAGTTGCAATAGTAGACGCGCGAAAGGCCGGGCATCTTTTCGATGAGCCGCTCAGCGAAGCGCGCGCCGGGGATGGACCCCATGGCACCCGCGAAATAGTTGAGCTGTACCAGCTGGTCGCGGATCGCATCGGCAATGCGGGTGCGCCCGTAGCCGACATTGACCGTCCAGACCGCGCCGGAAACCGCGTCGAGATGCTCCTTGCCGTTCTGATCCCAGACGCGCAGGCCCTTGCCTTCGACGATGATCTTGGGGTCGGTCGTCTCGAACCCCTTGTGGGAGACGAGGTGATGCCAGACATGCGCCTTGTCCGCCGCCACCACACCCGAGAGATCGTTTTCCTTCAGTGTTCCATCCATCGCCAATACCTCTCACCGTTGTCGGGCGGCACATCAGCACGGATTCGCGAAAAAGGATAGGGCCGGAGGCGGGCGGAATGCCGATTGCCGGGGCATCGGGGGCCATGTCGCGCGGGAATTGGCCGAACCTCTGCCGCTCCGCCCCGCGCAGGGGCTGTGCATCCGCGCGCGGCAAAAGGGATTGGCGGCGGCGCGGCCCTGTCCTAGCTTTGCGGGTATGGATACCTCGCTGAACCTCGATACCCGCACGGGCCTTCCGGTACATCTTCGGGTGTTGGCGGAGAAATACCCCAAGGCCGACTGGCAGGGGCATGCCAATTTCAACAATATGACGGCCTTCTGGCTGGACCGGCATCTGATGTTCCGCAAACTGCTCGGGCAACTCAGCGATGAGGCGGTGACAGCGTTCGACAACGGGCCGGGGCCACGGTTTGCGCCGAACTTGCAGCGGATGGCGGGCTTTTTCCTGAACCAGTTGCACAGCCATCACCATATCGAGGATGAGCATTACTTTCCGCAGTTCCTCCCGCTTGATGCGCGGCTTGAGCAAGGGTTCGAGATTCTGGACGCGGATCATCACGTGCTGGATCACCACATCCACGCGTTTGCCGACCACACCAACCGGGTGCTGCGGCAGATTCAGGATGGCAGCGGGGCCCACGACGAGATTGGCCGGTTCCATGAGATGCAACAGCGGTTTGCGACGTTCCTTGACCGTCACCTGACGGATGAGGAAGAGATCATCGTGCCGCTCGTGCTGGAATACGGGCCGGATTTCGACTGATCAGCGCGCGACCTCGTAGGGCAGCACACCGCGGGCGAGCGGGTCGATCCGCAAGCGTCGCTCCAGCGGGGGAACCGAGCGTTGGTGACAGCCCACACGCTCACAGATCCGGCAGGAAATCCCGATGGGCTCATAAGCGTCGTCCTGATCGAGCGAAAGCCCGTCGGCATAGACCAGATGTTCGGCGTGGGAAATCTGGCACCCCAGTGCGATGGCAAAGCGCCGGACCGGGGCTCCGAAATGGCCGCCGGGCTTGGAGACATCGCGCGCAAGGCTGATATAGCGCACCCCGTCGGGGGTTTCGGCCAGTTGGCGCAGAAAGCGCCCCGGCGTTTCAAAGGCACGGTGCACGTTCCACAAGGGACAGGCCCCGCCAAAGCGGGCGAATTGCAACCGGGTTGCCGAATGGCGCTTGGTGATCGTCCCGGCCTGATCCACCCGCACGAAGAAGAACGGCACGCCCTTGGCGCCGGCGCGTTGCAGGGTCGAGAGCCGGTGCGCCACCTGTTCGATGGAGGCCCCGAAGCGCACCGCCAGCCGTTCGAGATCGTGGCGGAAATTATGCGCCTCTGCCAGAAATTGCGTATAGGGCATCAGCGCGGCCCCGGCGAAATAGTTGGCCAGCCCGACCTTGGCGATGTTGCGCGCCTCGTCTGATTTGAACCGCGCGAGGTCGAGGTTCGCCTCCAGCAGGGGGCCTTGGGTCATATGGGCGAGATGCAGCAGGATCTGGAACGTCTGGGTGCTGGGCGGCGCGTAGGAAGAGATGGTCAGGCGGGCGCTGTCCGCATCGAACCGGCGGAGCGGCTCCATCGGTTCAAAAGCGACGCGGGTGCCGCGTTCGGCCAGCACGGCGATGGCGTGATCGCGCAGCGATGTGCCGGGCGGCGCGGTGCGGGAAAACTGCTCTGCGGCGCGGTCCACGGCGTCGATGTAGTTGTCGCAGTAATGAAAGAAATCCCGGACCTCTTCCCAAGGCGAGGGCATCAGGCGGGCATCGTCGCGGCCAAGTGCCTCATCAAGGGAGGCCAACCGCTCATGGGTCTGGCGATAGGCGCGGTGCAATTCCAGAAAGGCGCGGGCAAGGGCAGGGGCATTGGACGCGGCCAGCCGCAGATCGGCGGCGGGGGGCATCTCTCCCTTGGGCAGGCTGCCGAAGATCGGGTCGGCCAGCGCCTCTCGCATATCGGAGACCATCCGTTCGGCATCGCCCGACCCAAGCTCGGCCACGTCAAAGCCGAATTCCTGCACCAAGGCCAGAAGCACGGAGGAGCTCACCGGGCGGTGGTTGTTTTCCATCTGGTTGAGATAGGGCAGCGAAATCCCGAGCTTTGCGGCAAAATCCTTCTGCGTCAGCGCGAGACGCGCCCGGAATTCGCGGAGTTTCGCTCCGGCATAGAGTTTGGTGACAGCCATCGTGCCCCCGGATTTAGCGAATTTGCTGAATCCGAGGGTGCAGTTTGCAAAGCGTGCGGTCAAGGGGGTCGTCGTGCAGGTGCAGCACGGCGGTCAGGGTGCGACCTGCCGTTCCCGGTAGAGACCATAGGCGATGGAGGCGATCGCGGCGCAGGCGGTGGCGAACATGATCCAGAGCAGCGGCCATGCGCCGGTTCCGGGGCTGAGCGCCGCGCCGGCAAGCGCCGAAAGCACCGCGCCGCCGCCGATCATGATCGCGCCGCCAAGGCCCGAGGCCGTCCCGGCAAGGCGCGGGCGCACCGAGAGCATCGCCGCCGTGGCATTGGGGATGGTCATGCCGTTGCCAAGGCCCACGAAGGTCATGAAGGCAAAGAAGGTCTGGGCGCTGCCGAAGCCGAGGCCGAAGGCGATGAGGGCAAGGCCGATCCCGATGGCGTTGATCATCGTGCCGTAAACCACCATGCGGTTGATTCCGATCCGCACGCTGAACTTTCCGGAGATGAAGTTGCCCAGCATGTACCCGATGGCGGGAGCGCCGAAGTAGAGCCCGAGGGTTTCGGGATCGAGGCCGTAGACCTCGCTTCCGACGAAAGGCGCGCCGCCGAGATAGGCAAAGAAGGCCCCCGAAGCGAAGGCATTGGCGAGCGAGAAGGCCCAGAACCGCCGCGATGTGAGCAATTCGGGATATTCGCGGAACTGCTGTCCGAGGGTGAGACCAGAGCTAACGGACGTTTCGCCAAGGTCTTTCCACGTGAGCCAGACGAGGCCTGTGCCAAAGATGAAGAGCGCCCAGAAATTCGCCTCCCACCCGAAAGCGCCATCGAGGAACCCCCCGAGGGCCGGGGCGATCATCGGCACCAAGGCCATCCCCATCGTCACGTAGCCGATCATGGAGGCGGACCGGTCGGCGGCGACCATGTCACGCACAACCGCCCGCGACAGGACCATGCCCACCACAACAACCGATTGCAGCATCCGAAAGACCAGAAACACCTCGACCGTTGGCGCAAAGATGCAGCCAAGCGTCGCCACCAGAAAGATGCCAAGACCCCACAACATGATGGGCCGCCGTCCGAACTTGTCGGAGATCGGGCCGATCGCGATCTGCAGCACCGCATTCACTGCCAGATAGAGCGCGACCGAGAGTTGCATCACCCGGTAATCCGTCTGGAAATGCTCGGTCATGCGGGGCAGCGACGGCAGGAAGATGTTCATCGCCATGGCCGAGATCCCGGCGAGCAGGATCAGCGTGGAGATGTGCGGGGCGGTTGTACGGTCCAGATACCGGACCTCTGGGGCGTTTTGCATGGCGAGAGCCGTATGCCCGCGCGCGGGTTTTGTCCAGATGGCGCGGGCGCTTGCGCGACTTTGCAGATTTGCATTTTCTTTCGCTTTGCCTTTGCACGATTTGCAAATTTGCGAGACTTTCCTTTTCTTCGCCGCTGCGCAGTATAGGGTCGCGCCAATCGGAGGAGGAGCCACGATGAAGCAGATCTTGCAGGAGCTTGAGCGACGCCGGGAGACCGCCAAGATGGGCGGGGGCGCCCGCCGGATCGACGCCCAGCACGGCAAGGGCAAGCTCACCGCGCGCGAGCGGGTGGAATTGCTGCTCGACGAGGACTCCTTTGAGGAGTTCGACATGTTCGTGGCGCATCGCTGCACCGATTTCGGGATGCAGGAACAGCGGCCTTACGGCGATGGCGTCGTGACCGGCTGGGGCACGATCAACGGGCGCATGGTCTATGTCTTCAGTCAGGATTTCACCGTCTTTGGCGGCTCGCTCAGCGAAACCCACGCCCAGAAGATCTGCAAGATCATGGATATGGCGATGCAGAACGGCGCGCCGCTCATCGGGATCAACGATTCCGGCGGTGCGCGCATTCAGGAGGGCGTGGCGAGCCTTGCAGGCTATGCCGACGTGTTTCAGCGCAACATCATGGCGAGCGGCGTCATTCCCCAGATCAGCGTGATCATGGGCCCCTGCGCGGGCGGGGCGGTGTATTCCCCCGCGATGACGGATTTCATCTTTATGGTGAAGGAGACCTCCTACATGTTCGTGACCGGCCCCGATGTGGTCAAGACGGTGACGAACGAACAGGTCACGGCCGAAGAGCTTGGCGGTGCTTCGACGCATACCCGCAAATCCTCCGTGGCCGACGGGGCCTTTGAGAATGATGTGGAAGCGCTGGCGGAGGTGCGGCGGCTCGTCGATTTCCTGCCGCTCAACAATCGCGAGAAACCGCCCGTGCGCCCCTTCTTTGATGCCCCCGACCGGGTGGAGCCGTCGCTCGATACGCTGATCCCGCAGAATGCCAACAGCCCCTATGACATGAAGGAATTGATCCTCAAGGTCGCGGACGAGAGCGACTTTTACGAAATTCAGGAAGATTTCGCCAAGAACATCATCACAGGTTTTATCCGGCTGGAGGGGCGGACCGTTGGGGTCGTGGCGAACCAGCCCATGGTGTTGGCCGGATGCCTTGATATCGACAGCAGCCGCAAGGCCGCGCGGTTCGTGCGCTTTTGCGATGCCTTTGAGATCCCGATCCTGACCTTTGTCGACGTGCCCGGCTTCCTTCCCGGAACGGGGCAGGAATACGGCGGTGTCATCAAGCACGGTGCGAAACTGCTGTTCGCCTATGGCGAGGCGACGGTGCCCAAGGTGACGGTGATCACGCGCAAAGCCTATGGCGGGGCCTATGACGTGATGGCCTCCAAGCATCTGCGGGGGGATTTCAACTATGCCTGGCCCACGGCGGAAATCGCGGTGATGGGCGCGAAGGGCGCGGTGGAGATCCTCTATCGGTCTGAACTGGGCGATGCGGAAAAGATCGCCGCCCGGACAAAGGATTATGAGGACCGTTTCGCCAATCCCTTCGTCGCGGCGGAGCGGGGATTCATCGACGAGGTGATCATGCCCCATTCGACCCGGCGGCGGGCTGCGCGCGCTTTTGCCTCATTGCGGGGCAAGAAGCTGAACAACCCGTGGAAGAAGCACGACAATATCCCGCTATGAGACTGGTGTGACGGATATGGAATCGATATCGACAGCCTCTCGGGGCGGGGCGCGGGGATACTCGTGCGCTTTTTGCTACACGAATAGGCAAGGTGTTGACTTATGACGCACGTTGGGCATGATCCCCTGCACTGGTCGAGAGAATTTGCCGCGTACGGAGGGGCCCTGTGGGGGGTGGCGGCCGCAGCTGTAGGGAGGGAGGAGGCCCTCGCTGTGCCCTCCGACCAGTATTCCACCACCAAGGACGTCGATGCGATGCGGGATGCGGATGGTTTCGCAGCCTGTTTTGGGCGTGGTTTCGGGGATGCTTCGGATGCGGGTGCGTCGACCGTCTCGGCGAAAAATCACTTACTTATCAATGGGTTTCGCAGGGTTTCGGCCTTGTCTGGGCGCGGTGCGTTCGGCCGTGCTTATCGGAAGATAGCGCGGTGCAGAGCGGTGGGTGATTTTGATATCTCGCGGTCCCGTGTCCTGCGCGCCTACGCGCGCTGCAGCGCCGGGTTTTGGGGCGCGCGCTCGGTCATCCCGCGCGTCGCGGCGGAATCGCGGCAAGGAAACATGATGGCGGAGGGCCAATCAATTTTGTGTGTTTTTTTCTTAAGCTGCTCTAACTTGAATCGGGGATCGACAGGTCGCGCCAAAGTATATGGCCGGTCGGGTCCCGCTTATGGAGTGAGAGACAGGAGTTCATCATGCGCAATATCGCCAAAACCTTCGTTGGAATCAGCCTTCTCGGCCTGCTCGTTGCCTGTGCAGCGCCCGAAGAAGATGTCGTCGTCGTGGCACCGGTCGAGCCGGAGCCGGTCATGTCCAAGTACTGACACCTTCTGGATGCGGCGATCGCTCGCCGCGTCCGCCCCTCTGGCCGGGGGGCAGATCGCATGATCAAGCATCGTGGATTTCCCGGCCGCCTTTCAGGCACAGATTTTCAATTCACCATCCGGCGGGCCAATCCCAAGGGCGCGACGCCGCTCATCGCGCGGGAACGGTATCGCGACCGCAGACCGGCGGACAAACGTGCTGACGCGGCCTTCATGGCGGCGCTTTGGGACAGTTTTGGCGAGGAGCCGTTTGAGCGGGGCAATCTCGACGCGGGGCGGCTGAGCTGGCTCTTCGGGCGCGAGGTCGTGGCCGTGGATGATCCATTCGATCCCACGGATTACGAGGCGTTGCTGCGCATCAATGTAGGGGTCGCGCGGGTGAGTTTCCCCGATGCCATCGAGGGCGGGGACGAATGGGAGTAAGTGCGCCTCAGCACCCTGTCGATCGGCAATCTATCGCGCAGGCGCGGGGCCCGGCGCATTTTCCGCTTGCCGCGGGCGGGGCGCGCACCACCCTTGTGGGTGCGATTGTCGCGCTGTCCCCGCGCCGGTCGCAGTGCTTGAGGCACGTATACCTTGTTCCTGCCTGGTGGTCTGTCGGCCAAGCCGTCAGACCGCCTCTTTTGGAAGGCGGGAAGACATGCAATTATCCTCCAGCGCCCGGACGGGGGCGCGGAATGAATGGGAGTCCATCATGGCGAGAAAATCCTGGATCGCGGCACTTGTCTGCACACTTGGCCTTGCGGCTTGCGGCGATACGCTTGGAGAGCAGGTCATCTATGGCGCAGGCGCGGGCGCGGCAGCCTCTGCGGCGACCGGCGGCGATCTTGCAACCGGCGCGGTTGTCGGCGGCGCAGCGAATGCGGCCTACTGCCAATCCGGCCGGGGCAACTGCCGCTAAGGCAATCTCGGCAGAGGCCCTCCGGGGCGCTTTGAAAAACGACCGGACCGTCGGGGTGGATACATCTCGGCGGTCTTTTTGCGTCCGGCCGCTGGAACGCCGGAACCCATGGGGAGGGGCGAGGCATGTTTGACAAGATCCTGATAGCCAACCGTGGCGAGATCGCTTGCCGGGTCATCAAGACCGCGCGCAAGATGGGGATCAAGACGGTGGCCGTCTATTCGGAGGCCGACCGCAACGCCCTGCATGTCGAGATGGCGGATGAGGCGGTTCATATCGGCCCGGCCCCGGCGAACCAGTCGTATATCGTCATCGACAAGGTGATGGCGGCGATCAGGGAAAGCGGCGCGCAGGCGGTGCATCCCGGCTATGGGTTTCTCAGCGAGAATGCGAAGTTCGCCGAAGCGCTGGAGGCGGAGGGCGTGGCGTTCATCGGCCCTCCCGTCAAAGCCATTGAGGCAATGGGGGACAAGATCACCTCCAAGAAGATCGCCGCAGAGGCCGGGGTTTCCACTGTGCCGGGATATATGGGGCTGATCGGGGACGCCGAAGAGGCCGCCAAGATTTCCACCCAGATCGGCTATCCGGTGATGATCAAGGCCAGTGCCGGTGGCGGCGGCAAGGGGATGCGCATCGCGTGGTCCGACGAGGAGGCGCGTGAGGGGTTCCAAAGCTCCAAGAACGAGGCGGCGAGTTCCTTTGGGGATGATCGAATCTTCATCGAGAAATTCGTCACGCAGCCGCGCCATATCGAGATTCAGGTGCTTTGCGATGCCCACGGCAACGGGGTCTACCTTGGCGAGCGGGAATGTTCGATCCAGCGGCGCAACCAGAAGGTCGTGGAGGAGGCGCCCTCTCCCTTTCTCGACGAGGCGACCCGCAAGGCGATGGGTGAGCAGGCTGTCGCGCTTGCACAGGCGGTGGGATATACCAGCGCGGGCACCGTCGAATTCATCGTGGACGGCGAAAAGAACTTCTTCTTTCTGGAGATGAACACCCGGCTGCAGGTGGAGCATCCCGTCACCGAACTCATCACCGGCATCGACCTTGTGGAACAGATGATCCGCATCGCGAACGGTGAGCCGCTGTCGATCACGCAAGAGGACGTCCGGCTTACGGGGTGGGCGATCGAGAACCGGCTTTATGCCGAAGATCCCTATCGCGGGTTTCTGCCCTCCATCGGGCGGCTGACGCGGTACCGCCCCCCGGAGGAGATCACGACCCCCGAGGTTGTCGTGCGCAACGACACCGGCGTCTTTGAGGGCGGCGAGATTTCAATGTACTACGATCCCATGATCGCCAAGCTGTGCACTTGGGCACCCACGCGGGCCGAGGCAATCGAGGCGATGCGGGTGGCGCTGGATCGGTTCGAGGTAGACGGAATCGGGCACAACCTGCCGTTCCTGTCCGCCGTGATGGATCATCCGAAATTCGTATCCGGCGATATCACCACGGCCTTCATCGCGGAGGAGTTCCCCGAGGGGTTTGTGGGCGTGGACCTGCCCGAGGAGGAGTTGCGCCGCATCTCGGCGGCCTGCGCGGCGATGAACCGGGTTGCAGAGATCCGTCGCACGCGCATCTCAGGGCGGCTCGACAACCACGAGCGGCGCGTTGGCACGCTTTGGAATGTCGCGCTGCAGGGAATGTCGAATGATCTGGAGATCGAAGCCGACCGCGACGGGGCCACGGTGCGCTTTGAGGACGGGACGGTCCATCGTGTCTCCGGCGACTGGACACCCGGAGATCAGTTGGCCGAGATGCTCGTGGATGGTGCGCCGCTGGTGATGAAGGTGGGCAAGGTCTCGGGCGGGTTTCGTATCCGGTGCCGGGGCGCCGATCTGAAGGTCCATGTCCGCACGCCGCGGCAGGCGGAACTGGCCCGGCTCATGCCTGAAAAGGTCGGACCCGATACCTCAAGGTTGCTGCTCTGCCCGATGCCCGGCCTGATCGTGAAGATCGACGTCGAAGTGGGTCAGGAAGTGCAGGAGGGCCAAGCGCTCTGTACCGTCGAGGCGATGAAGATGGAAAACATCCTGCGCGCCGAAAAGAAGGCGGTTGTCGCGAAGGTGAACGCGGGACCGGGAGACAGCCTTGCGGTGGACGATGTGATCATGGAGTTCGAATGATGGATCCGCGCTTGGTACGCTATTCCCGCATTTCGCGCTGTCGCATGGGTGTCTTGTCGATGCTGCGGGAGATTTCCCGCACGCTCCATGGGAGGGGTTTGCGCAGCAGTACGCTTCCGTCCTTGTCCAGCAGCACAAGCATGAAACCACGCGGGCGCAGTGTCTGGCGCGGATCGGACCGGGCCGAGGCATCGGTATCGAGCAGCACGACCACATCGCGCAGTTCCAGATCGTGGAGCCGTTCGTTGAGGAGGGTCATCTGTTCGATGAACCGCGGGTCGGCGGGGGAATCTGCAAATACGATAACCAGCCTGTTGACCCAGTGGAATTCCGACAGGGTAAGATCATACGCATCGCGGATCGTGGGCGGGCTATCCGCTTCGGTGGCTCCGATGGCATCACCTCTGCCCGCGAGGGCGAGGGTGAGCGTAATGGCCAGACCGAGAAGGGCAATCGATTTCATTCAGGCTCCTGTTGCTTCTGATATAGACGCGCCGGGCCGGTTTATGAAGCCCTCGCGCCAAACAGGGAGGGCATGGTGATGTCTGACAAGACGGAACGCTGGCAGAAGATGGCGCAGGGCGAACTGCGTGGACGGCCTCTGGAGGATCTGACGTGGAAAACGCTGGAGGGGATCGAGGTCTCTCCCCTCTACACCGAAGACGATCTTGAGGGGCTGCCGCATTTGGGCGGCGTGCCGGGCGAAGCGCCGTTTACGCGCGGCGTCAAGGCGACCATGTACGCAGGCCGCCCGTGGACGATCCGCCAATATGCGGGCTTCTCCACTGCCGAAGAGAGCAACGCCTTTTACCGCAAGGCGCTCGCCGCTGGGCAGCAGGGGGTTTCGGTGGCCTTCGATCTGGCCACGCACCGGGGCTATGACAGCGATCATCCCCGTGTGGTGGGCGATGTCGGCAAGGCCGGCGTGGCGATCGACAGCGTGGAGGACATGAAGATCCTGTTCGACGGTATACCGCTCGATCAGGTGTCCGTCTCCATGACCATGAATGGCGCGGTGATCCCGATCCTTGCGAGTTTCATCGTCGCCGGTGAAGAGCAGGGGCATGACCGCGCGCTTCTGTCGGGAACCATCCAGAACGACGTCCTCAAGGAGTTCATGGTTCGCAACACCTATGTCTATCCGCCAGAGCCGTCGATGCGCATCGTGGCGGATATCATCGAATTTACCTCCACGCAGATGCCGCGGTTCAACTCGATCTCGATTTCCGGCTATCACATGCAGGAGGCGGGGGCGAACCTCGTGCAGGAGTTGGCCTATACGCTGGCCGATGGGCGGGAATATGTGCGCACGGCCATCGGGCGGGGGCTGAACGTGGACAGTTTCGCGCCGCGACTGTCCTTCTTCTTTGCCATTGGGATGAATTTCTTCATGGAGGCGGCCAAGCTTCGGGCGGCGCGACTGTTGTGGTCGCGGATCATGGCTGAGTTCGAGCCGAAAAGCCCCAAGTCCTCCATGTTGCGGACCCACTGCCAGACCTCCGGGGTCTCTTTGCAGGAGCAGGACCCCTACAACAACGTGATCCGCACGGCCTATGAGGCGATGAGCGCGGTTCTTGGGGGGACGCAGTCGCTCCATACCAACGCGCTGGATGAGGCGATTGCCCTTCCCACCGAATTTTCCGCCCGGATCGCGCGGAATACCCAGCTTATCCTGCAGGAGGAAACCGGCGTCACCCATGTAGTCGATCCGCTGGCCGGGTCCTATTACGTGGAAAGCCTGACCCATCAGCTTGCTGAAGAGGCGTGGGCGCTGATCGAAGAGGTCGAGGAGATGGGCGGGATGACCAAGGCTGTCGCCTCGGGAATGCCCAAGCTGCGGATCGAGGAAACCGCAGCGATGCGGCAGGCCCAGATCGACAAGGGCGAAGAGGTCATCGTTGGGGTCAACAAGTACCGCAAGGAGCGTGAAGACCCGATCGACATCCTCGATATCGACAACAACAAGGTGCGGGAAGGGCAGGTCGCCGCGCTGAAGCGTATTCGCGCGCAGCGTGATCAGGCCGCCTGTGACGCGGCGCTTGGCGAGCTTGCGAAGCGCGCGAAGGAAGGCGGCAATCTGCTCGAAGCCGCGATCGAAGCGGCACGGGCGCGGGCGACGGTAGGAGAGATCAGCATGGCGATGGAGAAGATTTTCGGCCGCCACCGCGCGGAGGTAAAGACCCTCGCAGGTGTTTATGGCAAGGCCTATGAAGGCGATGAGGGATTTGCCGCGATCCAGAAATCCGTTGAGGATTTCGCGGAGGAAGAGGGCCGCCGGCCGCGGATGCTCGTCGTCAAGATGGGGCAGGATGGTCATGATCGTGGGGCCAAGGTCATCGCGACGGCTTTCGCGGATATCGGATTTGACGTGGATGTGGGACCGCTGTTCCAGACCCCGGCCGAGGCTGCGCAGGACGCCATCGACAACGACGTGCACGTGATCGGAATTTCCAGTCAGGCCGCCGGTCACAAGACCCTCGCGCCGCAACTCATCGATGCGCTGAAAGCCGCGGAGGCAGAGGACATCCTCGTGATCTGTGGCGGCGTTATCCCGCAGCAGGATTACGACTTTCTGCGCAAAGCTGGCGTAAAGGCGATCTTCGGGCCGGGGACCAACATTCCCACTGCGGCGCAGGACATCTTGCGGCTCATCCGCGAGACGCGGCGCTGAGCGTGCTTCGCCTCGATCACCTCGTCGTGGCGGCCGAAACGCTGGAGGTTGGATGCGACCATGTAGAGGCCGCGCTTGGGGTGCGCCCCGGTCCCGGCGGGCTCCATGCGCGTTTTGGCACGCATAACCGTTTGCTCGGGTTGGGGGAGGGGCTCTATCTTGAGGTGATCGCGATCGACCCAGAGGCGCCAGAGCCGTCCCGGCCCCGTTGGTTTGGGCTGGATGACTTTTCGGGCCCGCCCAGATTGCTGACGTGGGTTTGCGCGACGCGGGATCTGGAGGCCGCGCCGGAGGAGGCGGGCCCACCGGTAGAGATGGAGCGCGGCGATCTGAGGTGGCGCATGTGCGTTCCGCCGGGTGGGGCGCTTCCCTTTGATCAGTGTTACCCCGCCATCCTG
The DNA here is from genome assembly GCF_900111875.1 of Poseidonocella pacifica. Classification (GTDB taxonomy): domain Bacteria; phylum Pseudomonadota; class Alphaproteobacteria; order Rhodobacterales; family Rhodobacteraceae; genus Poseidonocella; species Poseidonocella pacifica. The sequence goes on along the minus strand of NZ_FOJU01000003.1, from coordinate 293,770 downwards.
CAATGGGATGGCTCAGATCACCCTGCTGACAGGCTGGACCGCAGTGGTCTCGTCCTGCGGCGGTTCACCGTGCAGCACCCCGAGGCGGAACTGCTCAACACACGGCTTGGGCCGCTGTTGGTTGATGACCGGGTGGCGATCGAAAGCGGCCCGCGCCCACGGCTTTGTGCTGAATTCACCGGACCGGGAAAGGTTGCCTTGCTGCTCTGAGCGGCAGGATGCGAAAAACACCGCTTTGGGGCGCTTGTCCTCCTGACACTGCCGAGAAAGCGAATTAGGGTCGTTGCCATGTCGATCTGGACCCGCATATCCGATGCCCTGTCCGCGCTCGCCCGAGGCGAAGCGCTTTCCGAAGTGTTTGACCGCTTGCGCACGCCGCCGGAACGATCCGTGGCCTTTGCCATCGCCGTGATTGCGCTTGGGGCGAAGATGGCAAAGGCGGACGGACAGGTGACGCGCGATGAGGTGGCGGCATTCCGCGAGTTCTTTCAGATACCGCCGGAAGAAGAGAAAAACGCGGCGCGTGTCTTCAACCTCGCGCGGCAGGACGTGGCCGGGTTTGAGGAATATGCCCGCCGGATCAAGCGGATGTTTGGCGAACACACCGAAACGCTCATCGATCTTTTGGAGGGGTTGTTTCACATCGCGATGGCGGACGGCACCTATCATCCCGATGAGGATCGGTTTCTGGAGAACGTCGCGGAGATATTCGGCCTTGGCTCGACTGAGTTCCGGGCCCTGCGAGCGCGGTTCGTGCCCGATGCGATCCCCGATCCCTACACCGTTCTGGGCGTAGCGCGCGATGCCCCCAAGGAAGAGGTGCGGCGCGCCTGGCGCCGGCAGGTACGGGAAAGCCACCCTGACCGGATGATGGCGCGCGGCGTCCCCAAGGAAGCGGTGGCCATGGCGGAGCGGCGGCTCATCGCGCTCAACCGCGCTTGGGAAGAGATCGGCGGCAAGCACGGGTGATGCGCATCGCGACCTATAACGTCGAGTGGTTCACCAACCTCTTTGACGATGCGGGGCAGATGCTGGCGGACGATGGCCCTTCTGGGCGGCGGGGAATTTCCCGGCGCGACCAGCTTGAGGCGCTGGCCACGGTTTTCCGGGCGCTGGATGCGGACGCGGTGCTCATAATCGAGGCCCCGGATGAGAATCGGCGCCGCAGTTCCGTCGCGGCTCTGGAGCAATTCGCAGAGGCGGCGGGCCTTCGGACACGGCGCGCGCTCATCGGGTTTGCCAATACAACGCAGCAGGAAATCGCGCTGCTTTTTGATCCGGATCGGCTGACGGCGCGGCACGATCCGGTGGATGGCGGGCAGGCCGCGCCACGCTTTGACCTAGCCTTTGACATCGACCTTGATATCGACGACCGGCACGATCGGATCACGTTTTCCAAGCCGCCGTTGGAGGTTGCGTTGGAAACGGCGGGGGGCTCCAAGCTGCGGCTCATCGGGGCGCATCTGAAATCCAAGGCTCCTCATGGAGCGCATACCCCCGAAGAGATCTCCAGCCGGGCGATCGCCAACCGGCGCAAACAGCTTGCGCAGGCGGTCTGGCTGCGCCGCCGGGTCGATGGGCACCTGACGGCAGGCGATGCGCTGATCGTGGCGGGGGATCTGAACGATGGGCCGGGGCTCGATGAATACGAGGCGCTGTTCGGTCGGTCCTCCTTTGAAATCGTTCTCGGGGCTGGAGGAGCAACGCGTTTGCGTGATCCCAATGCAGAGGCCGTACTATCCAATCCGCTCGGCGCGCATCCAACCACGGCGCGCTTCTTCGTGGAGTACGAAAAGCGCTTTCTTCTGGCCCTGCTCGATTACGTGATGCTCTCCCCGGACCTTGCTGCACGCGGTGCTGCGTGGCGGACGTGGCATCCCTTTGAGGATGCCGAATGCTGGGGCGACGCTGATCTGCGGGCGGCGCTGCTCGTGGCATCGGATCATTTCCCGGTCAGTGTCGATGTAAAGATCGATTGACTGGAGATTTCGGCGGGGCCGCCTATCTGGATAGGTATGAAACACGTTGCTCTCATGCTGTGCCTGATGTGCGGACCGGTTCATGCGCAGGATGCGCCGGGCGATATGCGCCGCGGGGCGGAGCTTTTCTTTGACGGGTTGCGGGACCAATTCGGACCCGCGCTCGACGGGCTGCGCGGCTTCGCAGAAGATATCACGCCCGAGATGCGGGAGCTTCTGCGCGATATGGGCCCCGGCCTGCGCGCACTGGCGGAGAAGATCGGAGACCTCTCGGATTACCACCCTCCGGAGAAGCTTCCCAACGGGGATATCATCCTGCGCCGCAAGGTCCCCGAAGCGCCGCCTTTGATGCCGCCCGACGGGGAAATAGATATCTGAGCCATTGACGCGGGGCTTGGGTTACAAGATTAGCCCCGTCCATGCGTCTTTTCCTCCTTACCGCTCTCGCCATGGTTGCCTTCGCTGCCAATTCCGTCCTGAACCGGATGGCTCTCGAAGGGGGGGAGACAGGGCCGGCAAGTTTCGCCGCGATCCGGCTAGCCTCCGGCGCGGCGATGCTCTGTGCCTTGCTGTATGTCCGGGGCTCGCCCAGGCGCATGCCGGTTTCGTCAGCCGGGGCCGTGTCGCTCGCCGTATACGTGCTTGGGTTTTCGTTCGCTTATGTGACGCTCGACGCCGGGGTTGGCGCGCTGCTGCTGTTCGGCGGAGTGCAGATCACGATGTTTGCCGGCGCGGTCCTCAGCCGAGAGGCTATTCCCCTTGCCCGGTGGGCCGGGGCGGCGCTCGCCTTTGCAGGACTTGTCTGGCTGATGTGGCCGGGCGGGGCCGCCGCGCCCTCGGTGGCGGGGGCGGCGCTCATGGCGGCGGCAGCGGTCGGGTGGGGCGTTTATTCTCTGTTGGGGCGTGGCGCACGGGATCCGCTGCGATCCACGGCGATCAACTTTGCGCTGGCAACGCCGCTGGGCCTGCTGATCGCGTTCGTCATGCACGACGGGATCGATTGCTCTGGCGCGGTCCTTGCGGTGCTTTCGGGTACACTGACCTCCGGTCTCGGCTATGCGCTGTGGTATTCCGTGCTGCCCCGTTTGCCAGCGGCGGTTGCTGCGATTGCCCAACTCACAGTGCCGGTCATCGCCGTCGCCGGCGGCGCGGTCCTGCTGGCCGAGCCGGTGACCGCACGATTGATCGTGGCGGGTATGCTGGTTCTGAGCGGTGTGGCCTTGGGTGTTCTGGGGCCCGGCCTCATGTCGCCAAAAGTTCGATCGGATCGTAGCTGAGACCTTCGCCCCATGCCACGTCCCCCAAGCTGTCGGGCTTGTGGCGCAGCCCGGCCAGTTCGGCGCGAGTGACGAAGCGCCGCTGGGTGACGATCCCCTCGGGGTCCTGCCATGCCGGGTCGAGGTGCCCGCCGATGATCTCGGCCCGAAAGAAGACCTCCACCTGATGAAACCCGGTCTCTGGCGCGTGATACTCGTTGACGAGGCAGGGAACTCCGACGCGCACGTTCAGGCCAGTTTCCTCGTGGACTTCGCGGCGCAGGTTTTCGGGAAGGGATGAGCCCCGTTCCACCCCGCCGCCCGGCGCGCACCAAAGATCGCTGCGCCCATCGGCATAGGCATTGACCATGAGCAGACGCCCTTCGTGCAGGATCACGGCGCGGGCGGCGAGGCGGGGGCAGGGGCGGCTCATGCATCGAACATGCCGCGAAAGGTGCCGGGCCGCAATTGCCCCTGTTGCCCGGATCATGCGCGGCGTAATGTTGGCGGCATGAGTTATCGCCTCGCCTTGATCTTCGCCCTTTTGCCGGGATTTGCCGCAGCGGATTGTGTGATCCTTCTGCATGGGCTCGCGCGGTCGGATGCCTCATTCGCCGCGATGGAGCTTACGCTCAGAGGCGCGGGGTATGAGACCGTCTCTCCCGATTATGCCTCCACCGAAAAGCGTATCGGGCCTCTGGTCGACGAGACGTTGCCCGCGGCGGTCGCGGCATGTGAAGATCGCACCGTGCATTTCGTCACCCATTCGATGGGGGGCATCCTTGTGCGGTACTGGTTGCGGGACAAGCGGCCCGAACGGCTGGGGCGGGTCGTCATGCTGGGGCCCCCAAATCAGGGGTCTGAGCTGGTCGACGAGCTTGGCGGGCTGGAGCTGTTCCAACTGATCAACGGACCTGCGGGCGCGCAACTTGGCACCCATGAGGGAAGTGTCCCGCTTGCCCTGCCGGCGGTGGATTTTCCTCTGGGGGTCATTGCCGGGACGCGGTCGGTCAATCCGGTTTATTCCTCGCTCATTCCCGGTCCCGATGATGGCAAGGTTTCGGTCGCCTCGACAAAGGTCGAGGGCATGACGGATCACATCGAGTTGCCGGTGACCCATACCTTCATGATGGTCAATCCCCTCGTCATCGCCCAGACCGAACACTTCCTGAGGCATGGCCGCTTCGACCCTGAACTGACGCTGATGCAGGTCATCCTCGGCGAGTGACGCTTGCGCTGCCGCGTGCCGCGCGGCAGAAGCGGGCGCATGGAAAGTCTGACATTTCACATTACCGGCGCCCAGATCCTGCGCCCCGAAGGTTGGACCGATGCACCGCTTGGTGTCGCGGAGGGTATATGCACCGATGTGCGCGCGGGGCGGGCACTGGACCTGGCGGGATTTCGCGTTGTGCCGGGCATCGTCGACGCTCATGGAGATGGATTCGAGCGTCATCTTGCCCGGCGGCGTGGGGCGATGCTCGATATGGAAGAAGGTGTTCGCGCCTGCGCGGGGGAGCTTGCCGCGAACGGTATCACCACGGCGATGCTGGCGCAGTTCTACAGCTGGGAAGGCGGGATGAGGAGCCCGGAGTTCGCGCGGCAGGTGATCGCGGCGGTGGCGGGTGCGAACCCTTGCGTCGTGCCGGACCTTCATGTGCAACTCCGGTTTGAGACGCATATGCTGGGCGACTATGAGGCGGTAAAGACGCTCGTGGCCGAGGCGGGTATTCGTCATCTCGTGTTCAACGATCATCTCCCCCATGATCATCTCGACCGGGGAAAGCGGCCCCCGCGCCTCACGGGAACAGCGCTGAAAAGCGGCCGTAACCCCGAAGCTCACCTGGCCCTGATGCAGGCGCTTCACGATGCCTCGGGCGATGTGCCCGGCGCGGTGGCGCACCTCGCGGCGGACCTGCGGGGCGTGACGCTCGGATCGCATGACGACAGGAGCGCGCAGGACCGGGAGTTCTGGCGAGGGGTCGGCGCGCATCTGTCGGAATTTCCCGAGACGCGCGAGGCCGCGGAGGCCGCGCGCGCGGGCGGCGATGCCATCGTTCTTGGGGCACCGAATGTGACGCGGGGCGGGTCGCACAATGGCAACGTCTCCGCCGAGGAATTGGCCCACGCGGGACTCTGTGACGCGCTGGCCTCCGATTATCACTACCCTTCGCCACGTCGCGCGGCGCTCAAACTCGTGGCGCAGGGCATGGAATTTGGCGAGGCTTGGGCGCTCATTTCATCTGGTCCCGCGCGCATTCTGGGGTTCGATGATCGGGGCGAGATCGTGCCGGGCAAGCGGGCGGACCTTGTGATGCTGGATGAGGGGGGCCAGGTGGCGGCCTGCTTTTGCGCCGGGCGGTTGGGATTCATGGCGGGGCCTGTCGCCGCGCGGCTTTTCTAACCCTCGCAGATCGCTTGAAGACTCAGCCAATCACCATCGCTCAGGATTGGCTCGGGCGTCTTTCCTGTCATCGGATCGGCCTCAATCAGACCAAGCACGGCCTCACCGGACACATCGCGTGCATAGGCGAAAGGTTTCGTGCTGATCCCCGCCGTCTCAAACCGGCGCAACAGCGCGGCTTCATCAACGGGGGCGCGGCGCTCGGTCATCAAGGCTTGGGCATAGGTGTCGAGGCTCCCCTCCGGGAAGTCCCCGGTCGTGAGCAGGCGCAGACCGGCAAACGGCCCCGATGCCTTGAGGAGTGCGGCCAGAGGATCGACCTCCTGACTGCGCTGCGCCTCCGTGAGGATATAGCCAGCGGCCACCTCCGGTGTTTCGTAATCCTCGACGAGCGTGCGGCTCAGCAGGACCGTGCCACCGGGCAGGTGCACCGCCCGTTCAATACCCCCGGGGACGACCCGAGCACGGCGAAGCCGCCCGGCCCCGGTGCCCAGCCGCGACATAAGACGGTCCAGCGCCACCGATCCGCGCGGTGTCTGACAAGCGGGGCCGGCCACGCGGGTCAGGCGCGCGGCGAGTGCGTGGCCGATCTGCGCGCGCTTCACATCCGGCACCACGCTCACGGCGTGCCGCGTCACGGCGCCCGGCAACCAGAATATCGCCAATGCGACCAGCGCCGCCGCGATCCCAAAACCGATCCCACGTCGGAGGCGACCGGGATGGGGTCTCCGGCGGTGGACCGCCTGTCGCACCCGTTCGATAGCGTCGATCATCACCGTCTCGTCTGCGGCAAGTTCCAGCGTCTCGCCGGGGTCGCCATCGGGGTGGTACAGAGCGGGAAGCTCACCGGGGTTCGCACGCGCCACGGCAGGAAGCGACCAATGGGCGAGCGGTCGGTCCTGCATGTCTGTCAACACGAGCGTCGCCTTGCCGAAGGACACGATGACATCGCGCCTTTGCGCGTCGACCCCGGCGCGCCAGATGCCAGACGCTTCGAGCCGTTCGAAACCCTTAAGTGCGGTCATATGCGGATGGCCTTGCCCCTTTGGCATTCGTCTAGCACGGGGCCATTGCCGCATACAACGCGCGCATGTCCGATTGCGTCACTCGAATGATGGGATAGGGTCGCGCCCATGATCATTTCTCCGGGGCGCCGCTTCATCTTCGTTCATATCCCAAAGACGGGGGGAACATCGCTCTCCCTCGCGCTGGAAACCCGCGCGATGGCCGATGACATTCTGGTGGGGGATACGCCAAAGGCCGTGCGCCGCCGGACACGGGCCAAGGCGCTTGGACTGCGAAAGCATTCCGCGCTCCGTGAGGTGCCCGAAAATCTGTTGGACGGCATGGCGATCTTTACGCTGGTGCGAAATCCGTGGGACCGGTTCGTGAGCTATTACCACTGGCTCCGGACGCAGCAGTTTGACCATCCCGCGACGCGCGCGGCGCAAGCGCTGAGCTTTTCGGCTTTTCTGCGTGATCCCGGTGTCATGCGAAGTTTGATGGCCGCGCCCTATGAGAGCTATGTGACGGCCTCCATTCCTCTTGCGGAGGGTCCGGTTTTCCTGCGGCTCGAACGCTTGGAAGAGGATCGAGCGGCCCTTGATACGCATCTGGGGTTCAGGCTCCAAATCCCGCATGTAAACGCCTCGGATCGGCCTGCGGATTATCGCACGGAATACAGCGAAGCGGATGCGGACCATGTCGCGAAACTATGCGCCCCGGATGTTGCGCGTTTCGGCTATCGGTTCGACTAGGCTATCAGGCTGGATCGCCTTCACCGCCCGTCAGGGGATGGCAGCGCGGGAAATTCCCCGCGCCGCCCTGTTGCATCAGGCCGCTTCGGCACTGTCGAGCCGGCCGTAAAAGCTCTCGCCGCTTTCGGCCATGTCGCGCAGCAATGCGGGCGTTGTGAAGCGCGCGCCGTAGCGTTCGGTCAGGCTGTCACACCGCTCCGCCGCATAGGCCGCACCAAGGATATCGAGCCATCCGAACGGGCCACCCGACCACGGCGCAAAGCCCCAGCCAAGGATTGCCCCCACATCCCCCTCGCGGATGTCGGTCAGAACGCCTTCTTCAAGGGCGCGTACCGCCTCGAGGACCTGCGCGAAGAGCAGCCGCTCCTGCACTTCCTGAAGGTCCGGCTGGACCTGTGCCTCGGGGTATCGTGCCGCCAACCCGTCCCAAAGCCCTTCGCGCTTGCCGTTGGCGTCATAGGCATAGAAACCTGCGCTCGACTTGCGGCCCAGACGCCCTTCATCCGCCATCCAGAAAAGAACCTCATCAACCGCGGCATCGGGATAGGCATCGCCCATTGCGGCCTTGGTCGCCTTGGCGATCTTGACCCCGAGGTCAATCGAGGTTTCATCCACGAGTTGCAGCGGCCCGAGGGGCATGCCCACCATCTTGGCGGCGTTTTCAACCAGCACGGGGGAGACCCCTTCGGCCACCATGCGGATGCCTTCGTTGATGTAGGGAATGATGCACCGGTTCGCATAGAAGAACCGCGCATCGTTCACCACGATCGGCGTCTTGCGGATCTGGCGCACGAAATCGAGGGCCTTGGCCACCGCCCGGTCGCCGGTCGCCTTGCCCCGGATGATCTCTACCAGCATCATTTTCTCGACGGGCGAGAAGAAGTGGATGCCGATGTATTGCTCGGGGCGCTTGCTTGCCTTGGCCAATTCGGTGATCGGCAGGGTGGAGGTGTTGGTTGCGAAGATACACTCCTCGCCGATCACGGCTTCGACCTTGGCGGTGACGTCGGCCTTGATGGACGGATCCTCAAAGACGGCCTCCACGATCAGATCGCACCCCTCAAGTTGCGCGAAATCTGTGGTCGCGGTGATCCGGCCCAGAACCTCTTCCTTCTTCTCCGGTGTCGCCTTGCCGCGCTTGATGCCCTTGTCCATGAAGTCGGAGGTATAGGAACGGCCCTTGTCTGCGGCGTCCTGCTTCTGGTCGAGCAGCACCACCTCGATCCCGGCCTGTGCGGAGACGAGCGCGATGCCCGCGCCCATCATGCCGGCACCCAGCACACCGACCTTGCGGACGGTCTGGTCTTCAACCGCCGGACGGTTTGCCCCTTTCTCCAACGCCTGCTTGTTGAGGAAGAGCGAACGGATCATCGCAGAGGAGGAAGGGTTCATCAGAATGTTGACGAAATAGCGCGCCTCAATGCGCAGGGCGGTGTCGAACGGTACAAGCGCGCCTTCGTAAATCGCCGAAAGCAGCGCCTTGGCCGCGGGATAGACCCCTTGGGTCTTGCCATGCACCATGGCGGAGGCCCCGACGAATGTCATGAAGCCCGCCGGATGGTAGGGGGCGCCGCCCGGCATCTTCCAACCCTTCTGATCCCACGGCTTCACGATCTCAGCGTCGCTTGCACCCAGAACCCATGCCTTGGCGGCATCCAGCAGGTCATCGGCGGCGACGACCTCATCGACGAGTTGCGCGCTCTTGGCGCCCTTGGGGGGCAGCATCTTGCCCTCGAGGAGAACGGGCGCTGCCGCCATGGCGCCGACCATACGGGAATAGCGTGTGGTGCCGCCCGCACCGGGAAACAGCCCGACGAGGATCTCCGGCAGGCCGATCTTTGCCTTTGGGTTGTCAGTCATGAAGCGGCGATGACAGGCGAGCGCGATTTCCGTGCCGATGCCCGCACAGGTGCCATTGATGGCGCAGGCGATGGGTTTGCCGCCCTTGTTCTTGTCGTCCATTCCCGCGCGCTCGATCTTGCGCAGGATCCGGTGGCCGTTCATCGTGAAGTCAAACAGGCCCTTGGCGGGATTTTCCCCAGCCTCTTCACGGATGGAGGCCAAGACATTGAGGTCCATGCCGCCCGCGAAATCTTTCTTGCCGCTGGTGATGACGATGCCTTTGACGGCCTCATCGGCGTGGGCCTGATCAAGAAACCCCTCAACGAGTTCAAAGGCATCGCGTGTGAGCACGTTCATGCTCTTTCCGGGGGCGTCCCAGGTGATGATCGCTACGGCGTCGGTGCCGACCTCATAGGTAAAATCGCTCATGTGTCTTTCCCTTCTTCGGGCTTCTGGGGTGTGATTGGTGCCGCCTGAACGCGGCAGTTTTTTGGGGGGAAGTCAGTTCGGGACCGTATTCATCCCTGCGAGATGCAGGGGGAGACCGATGACCTGTTTGGCATTGCGCATACCGTTCACGACGAGATTGGCGCGCCACTTCCCTTGGTTCCGTCGCAAGACAAGAGCTGACTCGTAGGGAGGAACCACCGTGACCGCGCTGTTGAGGATGTGCGTGGAAAAGCGTCCGACGATCATGTCTGGGCCGAACCCTTCAACGGCGCGGGCCGTCGAGATCATGTCGGTTGCCTTGTAGTTCTGCAGCATGCCGCAGAACTTGTCGAACGCGCCGCGAAGTTCCTCTTCGGTCTGAAGAACGAAGGTGTTCTCCGCCTCCACGACGATGTAGGGCAGGGCAATCGTTGGCCCGTATTGCTCAAAGTCGCGGTTGAGCAAGCAGTGCGCAGCGAGGTCGATATACTGCTGGAAGAAATGCGCCGCGTTCTCCACCTGGACCGCGCCGCTCATGTCGGCACCATGGCCTTCGAACACATTGCGCCATGTGAAAGGCAGGCCATCGCATTTCCGGGCGCTGATCTTCCATTCTCCCTGCACCCGGTCCATCCGCAAGGTCATCACGTACGGCGCGGCAACAGGCGATCCATTGCGCAGGAAATGGCTCCGATGTGTACCCTCGATACAGCCGCTGTCGAGATATTCGGCTGATTGGACGGTGCGTACGAGGTTCGTCACCTCGCGGTCGGTCAGGGCACGACAGAAATCGTTGAACATGGTCCAGAGTTCGTGCTCGGTGCTGTAGACGGCCGAATAGCCGGCCGTCTGCACGCGATGAGGGGTCGTCATCAGCCGACGGGCAATCCCGAAGTCCTGCTGCATGAACGCGATGCTCATGCCGTTCAGGACCTCCTGATAGATCTCCGCCGCCGCGCGCAATGCTACACTCGCTCGATAATGGTCGCGGCACCCATGCCCGACGCGATGCAAAGTGTGGCCAGACCTGTGCTCTTGCCTGTCCGCTCAAGCTCGTCGAGCAGGGTCCCGATGATGATGGCTCCGGTCGCACCCAAGGGGTGTCCCATGGCGATCGCTCCCCCATTTACGTTGACCTTATCATGGCCTACGTCAAATGCTTGCATAAATCGAAGCACCACGGAGGCGAAGGCCTCGTTGACCTCGAACAGATCGATGTCGGACGCGCTCATGCCGCTTTCCGCGAGGATCTTTTCAGTCACGGGAACCGGGCCGGTGAGCATGATGGTGGGGTCGGTGCCGATTTTCGCGGTGGCGCGGATACGGGCGCGCGGTTTCAATCCATGCGCCTCACCGAATTCCTTGCTACCGATCAGCAACGCGGCCGCGCCGTCGACGATACCGGAGGAGTTACCGGCGTGATGGATATGCTCGATCCGCTCGAGATGGGGGTATTTCATCATCGCGATCTTGTCGAAGCCGGGCATCGCCTCGCCCATGTCCTTGAAGGCAGGCTTCAGGGACCCGAGCGATTGCATATCGGTGCCGGGGCGCATGTATTCGTCGCGGTCGAGGATGGGCAGGCCGTTCTGATCGCGCACGGTGATCACCGACTTGCCGAAGCGGCGCTCTTCCCAAGCCTTCGCGGCACGTTTCTGGCTTTCCACGGCAAACGCATCGGCATCGTCGCGGGTGAAGCCATATTCGGTTGCGATGATGTCTGCGGAAATGCCCTGCGGCACGAAATAGGCCTTCATGGCGAGGCTCGGGTCAACCGCGATTGCGGCCCCGTCCGATCCCATGGGAACGCGCCCCATCATCTCGACACCGCCGGCAATATAGGCCTGACCGGCCCCGCCGCGCACCTGATTGGCAGCGAGATTTACCGCTTCCATTCCGCTTGCGCAGAAGCGGTTGATGGAAAGGCCGGGAATACGTTCGTCGAGGTCGGAAGCGAGCACGGCGGAACGTGCAAGACATCCGCCCTGTTCGGCTACTTGGGTGACATTGCCCCAGATCACGTCTTCGACCGCATGGCCGTCCAGCCCGTTGCGTTCCTTCACAGCGTTCAGCGTTTCTGCCGAAAGACGCAGGGAGGTCACCTCGTGCAGGCTCCCGTCCTTGCGGCCCTTGCCGCGCGGGGTTCGCAGGGCGTCGTAGATATAGGCTTCAGTCATGGTCTGCTCCTTCTCAGGCCCGGTCGGCTGGGCTGCCGGGCATCAGGTCGTAGGGGTGTTTCCACCCCGGCGTGTCGGACAACCGGCCAAGCCAGTTGTCGATATTCGGCCAAGCGGTCCGGTCGAAACCAAACGGCTCGGGATAATACAGATAGCCGCAGCAGGAGAGGTCGGCGTTTGTCAGGCTGTCCCCGACGATCCAATCGCGCCCCTCCAGATGCGTGTTGAGCACGGCATATGCCGCGTTGAGGCGACCTAGCATGAAGGCGATGACCTCCTTGGGGCGCTTCTCCTCGGGCAGGAAGTTCATCAGAAACCGTGTCATGCCGGCTTGGCTGGAGAGCTTGTGATTGTCCCACAGGACCCAGCGTAGGATCTCTCGCCGCTCAGCTGAATCGCGCCCGCCAAACTTGCCTGATTTCTCGCTCACGTAATCCTGGATCACGCCGGACTGGGAATAGCGCAGATCGCCATCCACCATTACTGGCACCTCGCCCATCAGATTGACGTCGGCGCGGTAGTCGTCGGAGCGCGTTTCCCCGCCAAAGAAATCGACGGCCTTTGCTTCCCAATCCAGTCCAGAGAGTTCCAGCGCGAGGGCCGCTTTATAAGCATTGCCGGATTCGCCGAAGCAATAGAGTTTGATCGTCATGTGTGTGTCCGTTCGGTTGGCAGGGAGCGAAGAGGGTGAAGCCCCAGCTTCCGCCGATCCCGCATCCGGGCACAAGGGGGCGTCGCCGCGCGGGGCTGTTCATTCGCCCGCCAACCGGAAAATGGCGTGTGACGCTTTGTATCGAACATTCGCAGGCCCTCCCAAGCCGGCAGTTTCTGGTCGCGAGTGCGCCCCGTCCTTGTCGCTGAACGGATCCCCTCGCATCCGTTCTCGTTCCGAAGCCACACCGCGGCGCAGCTTCGGAGATCGGTATTCAAGCGCCGCGTCAGAAGTTCGCGGCGTCGAGAGCCATTACCGTGTCACCGCCCGCAGTGATGCGGGCCAGATGCGTCGCGGTCAGCGGCAATTGGCGCGCCATGTAGTAGCGACCCGTCGCGATCTTTGTCTCGTAGAAGTCCCGATCACTCGCGCCTGCATCCAGCGACGCTTTGGCGGCCTTGGCCATCCGCGCCCACATCAGCCCGAGGCAGACATGGCCGAAGAGGTGCATGAAGTCATAGGAGCCGGAAAGCGCGTTGTTCGGGTTCTTCATCCCTTGCGCCATGAAGTACATGCCCGCCGCCTGAAGATCTTTCGAGGCCGCCTTGAGCGGGTCGAGGAAATCCTTGTCGAACTCGGCGTCCTCGCCGGCGTTGTCCTTGATATAGCTCTTCGTGAGATCGAAGAAGGCCATGATCGCCTTGCCGCCGTTCTGAGCCAGTTTGCGCCCCACGAGGTCGAGCGACTGAATGCCGTTGGTTCCTTCATAGATCATCGTGATCCGCGCATCGCGCACGAACTGCTCCAGCCCCCATTCGCGGGTGAAGCCCGAACCGCCCAGCGTTTGCTGTGCAAGAACGGTCGTCTCAAAGCCCTTGTCGGTGAGAAACCCCTTGATGACCGGCGTCAACAGGGAGATGAGCTGTTCCGCTTCTTCGTCGCCACCGCGGTGCGACGCGTCGATCAGTGACGCGCCCCAGAACGTAAAGGCGCGCGCGCCTTCGACGAAGCTTTTCTGATCCATCAGGTTCCGGCGCACGTCGGGGTGCACGATGATGGGGTCCGCAGGCTTCTCAGGTGCTTTCACACCCGTGACATCACGGCCTTGCAGGCGGTCGCGTGCGAAGGCGAGGGCGTTTTCATAGGCCACGGCCCCTTGGGCATAGCCTTGCAGGCCGACCCCGAGCCGCGCTTCGTTCATCATGGTGAACATGGCGCGCATACCTTTGTGCGGTTCTCCGACAAGGAAACCGGTCGCGCCGTCATAGTTCATCACACAGGTCGCATTGCCGTGGATGCCCATCTTTTCCTCAAGCCCGCCGCAGGACAGGCTGTTACGCTCACCCAGCGATCCATCCTCGTTCACCATGAACTTGGGAACGATAAAGAGTGAGATGCCCTTCACGCCCTCAGGCGCGTCGGGGAGCTTGGCGAGAACGAGGTGGATGATGTTGTCGCACATGTCGTGCTCACCCGCCGAGATCCAGATCTTCTGGCCTGTGATCTTGTAGCTGTCGTCGCCATTGGGGACAGCCTTGGTGCGGATGAGCCCGAGGTCCGTGCCGCAATGCGGCTCGGTCAGGTTCATGGTGCCGCCCCACTCACAGGAGACCATCTTGGGCAGATACATTGTCTTTTGCGCATCGGACCCGTGCGCATGGATGGCATTATATGCCCCGTGGGTCAGGCCTTGATACATGTTGAAGGCCATGTTCGAGGCTGAGAACATTTCGCCTACAGCGGTGGACAGGACGTAAGGAAGCCCCTGACCGCCGTATTCCGGATCGCAGTCCAGCGCGGTCCAGCCACCATTGCGCACCTGATCGAAAGCCGCCTTGAAGCCTTCGGGCGTGCGGACGATGCCATTTTCAAGCTTGCAGCCCTGGACATCGCCAACCGGATTCAGGGGGGCCAGCACGCCCGCCGCGATCTTGCCCGCCTCATCCAGGACGGCTGCGGTAAAGTCCGGCTCCAGCTCGTCATAGCCGGGGACGGGGTGTTCGGAGACTTTCAGGACCTCGTGCAGAACGAACTGCATGTCCTTCGTCGGCGGGGTGTAGCTCGGCATGAAAATCTCCCTCTTTTCTCAGCCTGTCACTCGGCGGCGTCGCGGGACGCCATCATCGCTTCGGCCCAGTTCATCTGGCCGCGCAATTCGTTGATCGCTTCGTCGAGTTCGGCACGCTGCGCCTCCATCGCGGCAATCCGATCCAACGCCAGCTCATAGCTTTTCTGCAACTGCAGGTGCTGCTGGCCTTCCATGTCGTACATGTCGAGCAGCTGGCGAATTTCCTCCAGGCTGAAGCCAAAGCGCTTGCCGCGCAGGATCAGCTTCAACCGCGCGCGATCACGGCGGGTAAAGAGGCGTTTGGTGCCAACACGGAGCGGCGACAGCAATTCCTTGGATTCGTAGAACCGCAGTGTGCGGGCCGTCACCTCGAAATCGTCGCACATCTCGCGGATGCTCTTAAGATCGTCGTTCATTGTCCTTCGTCTCCGGAACTATAGGTCCGGACGCATGTGCGTAACTCTGTCTCGTGATACAAGCGTGATGACGTTGACGTAAGCGAGACGTTACGTCATTCGCGGATGCACGAAAGATTTGGCTGGGCACTGCGCTCCGGGCGCAATTTCCTTTCATCAAGAAAGGAGGTTAACAGGTTGAATTAGTATGGAAATCCTGACCAGTCATTCTGACTTGATATCGGATTCCGTTCGATCGCGGAGCTCTTTGAGCTCCTGCATCGCCTGGTCGATCTGTTCCCGCTGACGGGCCAGTTCCCCAAGTTGTTCGTCCGCCTTGCGAATCCATTCTCGCATCTGCGGTTCGGTACCTTCGTGCTCATATATCAGCAGCCATTGGCGGATATCCTCCAGAGGAAAGCCGAATTTCCGCCCGCGCATGATCAACGTCATGCGGGCGACCTCACGAGGCCCGTAAAAGCGTGCGCGGCCCGCCCGTTCGGGCTGTAGTATTTCGATATACTCGTAATACCGCAGCGTCCGAGGGGTCACATCGAAGCGAGCGCACATTTCCTTAAAAGTCAGTCGGGTCTCGGTCATCCGCCACCTCAGCCATTGGCACCCCATTCTAAAGAGAAGCCCGGTGAAATCCAAGCACCTCAACGTGATAAGCGGCGGAAAGGCGCGGGTCACGCGCGACGCTACGACCTAGGGGCAATCCTATACATCGGTATAGGGCTGCCCCTTGCAGCGCTTCGTCCAAGTCCGCATAAATGCTCAATCCTTAGGAGGTGCGGTTATGAGCGACGATAGGACACGCATCGCGCGGCAGTTCATAGAGGCCATCCCGCATTCCCGTGCCCTCGGCATGCGCATCCTTCGCGTCGGCGAGGGAGAGGCGGAAATCGAGATGCCCTATGACACTCGCCTGATCGGCGATCCCGAAACGGGGGTGATTCATGGCGGGGCCGTTTCGGCGCTGATGGATACCTGCAGCGGTGCCGCTGTGATGGCCCATCCGGACGCACCGGTGGCCACGGCGACGATTGGCCTGCGCATCGACTATATGCGCGCCGCCACGCCGGGGGAGACGATCCGTGCCCATGCTGTTTGCCATCATGTCACGCGGTCGGTGGCCTTTGTCCGAGCCACGACTTTCGACGGAGATGAGACGCGGCCCGTTGCGACGGCTGCGGGGACCTTCACGTTGGGGCGCAAAACATGAGACAACAACCAGAGCCGCGTCAGGTCGTGAAGGAGCGCCGGGATGCCGCGCTCGCCGCGTTGGTG
This sequence comes from Poseidonocella pacifica, assembly GCF_900111875.1. Lineage (GTDB taxonomy): Bacteria > Pseudomonadota > Alphaproteobacteria > Rhodobacterales > Rhodobacteraceae > Poseidonocella > Poseidonocella pacifica. The sequence continues at coordinate 277,524 of NZ_FOJU01000003.1, read as the reverse complement.
GAGGGTGTGCCCTACGCCCAGTTCCTCGGGATCGGGTTTGACCGTCGCGGGGATGAGTTGACGGCGGTTCTGCCCTTTCACGACGATCTTATCGGCAATCCGGCATTGCCCGCGATACATGGCGGGGCAACAGCGGCATTCCTAGAGGTGACGGCGATCATCGAATTGTCGTGGTCCTTCATATGGGAGGACGTCGAAAGCGGCGCTCTGAGCATGGATGTCTTGCGCGAAGGGCGTTTGCCAAGATTGCCAAAAACCATTGATTTCACAGTGGATTACCTTCGTTCCGGTCTGCCGCGCGATGCCTATGCGAGGGCGCGGGTAAACCGGATGGGACGGCGCTATGCCTCTGTCCACGTTGAGGCATGGCAGGATAATCGCACGCGGCTCTTTGCGCAGGCGACCGGTCACTTCCTGATGCCGTCCCGCGATGGCTGACGCGGCCTCGGCGATCACCCATCGGCGGGTTCTCAACATCGCGCTGCCGATTGTCCTGTCGAATGCCACGATTCCGATCCTGGGAGCCGTGGATACCGGTGTGGTTGGCCAACTCGGCGAGGCGGCCCCAATCGGCGCGGTGAGTGTCGGGGCGGTTGTTTTGTCTGGGATCTATTGGATCTTCGGCTTTCTGCGTATGGGCACCACCGGGCTTACCAGTCAGGCCTTGGGGGAGGGCGCACGGGGCGAGGTTGCGGCGCTTCTGACGCGGGTTCTCATGATCGCTATGGTGGGCGGACTGGCTGTGATCGCGCTGCAAAACGCTATGTTTTCAGGGGCTTTCGCCATTGCGCCCGCCAGCGCGGAGGTAGAAGATCTGGCGCGAAGCTACATGCAGATCCGCGTCTGGTCCGCGCCTGCGGCGATCGCGGTTTTCGGCATTACCGGCTGGCTCATCGCGCAGGAACGGACGCGGGCGGTGCTGGTGCTACAACTTTGGATGAACGGCGTGAACATTGGGCTCGACCTGTGGTTCGTGCTGGGGCTCGGCTGGGGCGTCGAGGGGGTGGCGATTGCAACCTTGATGGCGGAGTGGAGCGGGCTGGCCTTGGGGCTTTGGCTCTGCCGCGCGGCCTTTGGGGTGCCGGCGTGGCGCGATTGGGCTCGGGTGTTCGACGGGGCAAAGCTGCGGCGGATGGCGGTGGTCAATACCGATATCCTGCTGCGCTCCCTCATGTTGCAGGCGATGCTCATTTCCTTTGTGATGCTTGGGGCGGGCTTTGGTGATGTGACCTTGGCGGCGAACCAGATTCTGCTGCAATTTCTGACCATTACAGCCTACGCGCTCGACGGTTTTGCCTTTGCCGCGGAGGCGCTTGTGGGGCAGGCGCTGGGGCGGCGGGACCGGGCGGGGCTGCGGCGGGCGGGGATCCTCGCGAGCTTCTGGGGGCTGGTGGGCAACACGGCTTTGGCGCTTGTCTTCCTGCTGGCGGGGGGGCGGATCATCGACGTGATGACCACGGCGCCAGAGGTGCGGGAGGCCGCGCGGATCTACCTCTATTATATGGCCGCCGCGCCGCTTTTGGGGCTTCCGGCATGGATGCTCGACGGGATTTTCATTGGCGCGACAAGGACTTGGGACATGCGCAACATGATGGCGCTGTCTTTGGCATTCTACGGGATCGCGCTGGCCATTCTGGTGCCCGCGTTCGGCAATCACGGGCTGTGGCTGGCCTTTTTGCTGAGCTTCGTGGCGCGGGGCGTGACGCTTGGTGCGCGCTATCCGGCGCTGGAGCGTGCCGTGGCCTAAGCCTTTGAAAAGTGGGTATGACTTTTGTATGACAAGTGTATGACTCCGCGTCATACACTTGTGTGACTCTGGCTCTGGCCCACACTCTGGCTCAGGCGCGCGGCGCGGTGCCCACGGCCTCGGCGACGGTGGCGAAGCCGTCCCGCTCCAGCAGAGCATCGAGCCCGCGCACGATCTCTTCGAGCAGGCTCAGGCCGCCATAGACGAGGGCGGAGTACAGCTGCACCGCGGAGGCCCCGGCGCGGATCTTGGCATAGGCATCTTCTGCCGAGGCAATGCCGCCAACGCCGATCAGGGGCAGGGTGGTGCTTTGGGCGAGGCGCGAGAGGACGCGGGTGCTGCGCTCAAACAGGGGCGCGCCGGAGAGGCCGCCCGCTTCACCCGCATGGGCCGAGTGCAGCCCGCCCCGCGACAGGGTCGTGTTGGTGGCGACGATGCCGTCGATCCCGGCGCTTTGCGCGACCCCGGCGATGGCCTCAATCTCGGCCTCCGACAGGTCGGGGGCGATCTTGAGGAAAACCGGAATTCGGCGGGGCAGGGCATCGCGCGCGGCCAGCACCCCGGCGAGCAGGGCGGCGAGGGCCTCGGGGCCCTGCAATTCGCGTAGGCGCTCGGTGTTGGGCGAGGAGACATTGACCGTGGCGAAATCGAGATGTGCGCCGCAATGGGCGAGGACGCGGGCAAAATCGCCGGCGCGGTCCTCGCTGTCCTTGTTCGCGCCGAGGTTCAGCCCGGTGACCATATCCCGCGGACGGGTGCGCAGCCGCGCGCCGATCGCCTCCATCCCCTGATTGTTGAACCCGAAGCGATTGATCACGGCGCGATCCTCGGGGAGGCGAAAGAGCCGGGGGCGGGGATTGCCCGCCTGCGGGCGCGGGGTGGCAGCACCGACCTCGACAAAGCCGAAGCCCGCGCGGGCGAGGCCGCCGAGCGCCACGGCGTTCTTGTCGAACCCCGCCGCAAGCCCGACCGGGTTGGCCAGCCGAAGTCCGGCAACCTCGGTCCGCAAACGCGGCGAGGTCAGCAGGCCGGGGGAGGGCGCGGCCCCCAGTTGCAGCGCCTTGAGGCCCAGCCCGTGGGCGGTTTCGGCGTCGAACCGGTGCAGCAGGCGCAGGCCAAGCCGTTCGGCGAGGGCGATCATGCGGGTGCGTTCCGGTCGACGGAGCCATCCGCCAGACGGGTCAGGGCGCGGGACCAGAGCACATCGTCGCGGCGCAGGGTCCGGTAGAGATGCGGAAAGAGCGCGCCGCCCCGTGCCGGTTCCCACCTGAGCGCGGGGCCGAGGGCATCGGGGTCCAGCGCCAGAAGCCACAGGTCCGATTCTCCGGCGAAGTGTTTGTCGAGCGTCCCCTGAAGCTGATCTTCGGTGGAGAAGTGGATATAGCCATCCGAGAGGTCGATGGGCGCACCCGCCGTCTCTCCCGCGGCATCGAACGCCGCCCATTCGTCGGCACGGAAAATCTTGTATATCGGCATGGGCGCGGTTTGCCTCCTGAATGGGCGGTGGTCAAGTGTCATCGGTTTGTGACGCTTTGACGGCAAAAGATGCCCTACCGGAAGCTTTGACAAGTGCGGCCCATTGGTTGCACCATCCGCGCCAGACAAAACAGGAGAGGACTCCCTCAATGAACACCCGGCTGCTTTCCAGCGTCGCCGCCATCAGCCTTCTGGGCAGCATGGCCGCCGCGGACTATTCACTGACGATTCTGCACACCAACGACTTTCACGCGCGGTTCGAGCCGATCAGCAAATATGATTCCGGCTGTTCGGCAGAGGACAATGACGCAGGCGACTGCTTTGGCGGCTCCGCCCGTCTTGCGACCGCCATCGAAGAGGCGCGCGGCCGGTCGAACAATTCCATCCTCGTGGACGGGGGCGACCAGTTTCAGGGAACGCTGTTCTATACCTACTACAAGGGCAAGCTCGCCGCCGAGATGATGAACAAGATGGGCTATGACGCGATGACCGTGGGCAACCACGAATTCGACGATGGCCCAGAGGTTCTGCGCGGCTTCATGGATGCGGTCGATTTCCCGGTTCTGATGTCCAACGCCGATGTGTCGGGCGAGGCGCTTCTGGCCGATGAGCTGATGAAATCCACGGTTATCGAGCGCGGCGGCGAAAAGATCGGCCTGATCGGCCTGACGCCGCAGGACACCGATGAACTGGCCAGCCCCGGCCCGAACGTGATCTTTACCGATCCGGTCGAGGCGGTGCAGGGCGAGGTCGACAAGCTGAGCGAAGAGGGCGTCAACAAGATCATCGTGCTGTCGCATTCCGGCTATGTGGTCGATCAGCGCGTGGCAGAGGGAACCACCGGCGTCGACGTGATCGTGGGCGGCCATTCCAACACGCTTCTGGGCGACATGGAGGGCGCGGCAGGCCCGTACCCGACGATGGTCGGGGAGACGGCGATCGTGTCGGCCTATGCCTATGGCAAGTTCCTTGGCGAGTTGAACGTGACCTTCGACGATGAGGGCAACATCACCGAAGCCGCCGGTGCGCCGCTCATCATGGATGGCGAAGTGACCGAGGATGCGGCGACCAAGGAGCGCATCGCCGAGGCGGCCGTTCCGCTTGAGGAGATCCGCAACAAGGTGGTGGCCGAAACCGCCGAGGCGATCGAGGGCGACCGGTCCGTGTGCCGTGCGATGGAATGCCCGATGGGCAACCTCGTGGCCGATGCCATGCTGGCCCGCGTGAAGGATCAGGGGATCGACGTGGCGATTGCCAACTCGGGCGGTCTGCGGGCCTCCATCGACGCGGGTGAGGTGACCATGGGCGAAGTGCTCACGGTGCTGCCGTTCCAGAACACGCTCTCCACCTTTCAGGTGACGGGCGCGACCATCGTCGAGGCGCTCGAGAACGGCGTGAGCCAGATCGAGGAAGGCGCGGGCCGCTTCCCGCAAGTGGCGGGCATGACCTTTACGGTCGACGCCAGCGCCGAGCCGGGCAGCCGCATTTCCGACGTGATGATCGGCGGCGAGCCGGTCGATCCCGAGAAGATGTATGGCGCGGTGTCCAACAACTACGTGCGCAACGGCGGCGACGGCTACAAGATGTTCGTGGAGGCGGAAAACGCCTATGACTTCGGGCCGGACCTTGCCGATGTGACGGCGGAATTCCTCGCCGAGCAGGGCCCCTATGCGCCCTATACGGATGGCCGTATCACCATGAAATAAGCGCGCCGGAATACCGGTGCCGCGATGGGCCCCCGCTGGACAGGCGGGGGCTTTTCTGTTTCGGTGATCGCCGTGAGAGAGCGGCCCCGGACGGGCGCCGCAGGGGATCGGCGGAGGATCAGGCCCAAAGTGCGCGTAAGGAGATATCTTTGCGGAATTGCGGCCATGGCCGTGCTTTTGGCAGGGCCCGCAGGGGCCGTAACCCCGGCCGATCAGATGCGGGCAATCTATCGCACCGATGCCCCGATCAGCGCTTTTTCGGGGGAGTTCCTCGCGGCGCTGCCGTTGGAGACCGTGCAGACCTTCATCGATGAATTGCGCGATGTGACCGGGCCGATCCTCGACGTGGAGGAGGCGGATGACGGGCTGATCCTGCGGACCCGCAGCCATGACATGACCGCGCGGATCACCCTGTCGGAGGCGGGGCAGATCACCGGGCTGTGGTTCGGACAGCCGGTGCCGATCGACGTGTCGCTGGAGGAGGTCGAGGCGCGACTCGGGGAGCTTCCCGGCGAGGTGTCATGGATCGTCGTGCGCGAAGGCGAGGTGCTGTCGCGCGATGGCGGCGACAAGGCGCTGGCCGTCGGGTCGGCCTTCAAGCTGGCGGTTCTGGCGGTGCTGCGCGATGAGATCGCCGCCGAAACGCGGGCCTGGGACGACGTGGTGCGGCTGCGCAACCGGCACAGGGCGCTGCCCTCGGGGATCTTGCAGGACTTCCCCGAGGGGGCGCCGCTCACGCTGCATTCCGTGGCCGCGCTGATGATTGCGATGAGCGACAATACCGCGACGGACCTGTTGATCGATGTGCTGGGCCGGGATGCGGTGGCGGAAAAGCTCGGGGTGGAGGATCTGCTGTCGACGCGGGAATTCTTTGCGCTCAAATCCTCCGCCGGGCTGCGGGATCGTTACCTTGGGGCGGATGGGCCGGAGGCGCGCCGTGAGGCGGCTGTTGCGGCGGCCTCGGCCGCGCGGCTCGATCCCGGCAAGGCGAGCATGCCGCATATGGCGGGAATCGAATGGTACGTGCCGGTCGAGCGGCTCTGTACCCTGATGGGCGAGGTGGCGCATCTTGACCTGATGGCGATCCCCAGCCAGTCGGTGCCGCTGCCTGTCTATCGCTTTGGCCGGGTCGCCTTCAAAGGGGGCAGCGAGAACGGCGTGCTCAACCTCACCGCGCAGTTCCGCGATGAGCAGGCGCAGGATGTCTGTGTCTCGCTGACGGTCAATGCCGAGGGCGGCATGGAAGTGGATGACGTGACCCACGGCTTTGCCGCGCTGGCCTCGGTCTTTCGGGACTGAGCGGAGAGGCACGAGGCGCTAGCTGGCGCTTCGCCGATCCGTGTCGTCATCGCCCTCTTCCGCGCGCTCCCGGTCAGTCACCTGTGCCATGAGCGCGGTTTCCAACTCCCGCTCCAGCTCTCGGGAGCGGTTGAGATAAGCCTCGTTCTTTTCCGAAGGAATGTCCGGATCCCACACTTGCGCCAATTCGCGCAGCGCTTCGCGGTCATGGTGATAGAAGGTCTGTTCTGCCTCGGATGCTTCGAACTCTGAAAGCCCCATGTTCTCAAGCACATATCGACCGGCGCGCAGGCTTGAGTCGAAGGTTTCCCGGACGATGTCATCGGCCCCCGCGCGATAGAGGCGATAGACGTGGTTGCGGTCGCGGGCGCGGGCGACGATGTGGATGTCGGGGCGGGTCCGGCGCGCGTATTTTACCAGCCGGATGGAGGATTTGGGATCGTCGAGCGCGACGACCAGCACCTCTGCTTCGCGCAGACCCGCCGCATGGAGCAGTTCGGGCCGGGTCGGATCGCCGAAGAAGCCCTTGAAGCCAAAGCGCCGCATGAGCTGGATCGTTTCCATGTCGTGGTCGATGACCACGGTGCGGAAGCCGGTGGATTGCACCAGCCGGTTCACGATCTGACCGAAGCGGCCGATGCCCGCGATGATCACGGGGCCCTGTTCGTCGATCTCGTCGGGGGCGAGGCGCTTTTCCTCATCCTTCATGCGCTTTGACAGCCATTCGTAGAGGATGAAGAGCAACGGGGTGATGAGCATCGACAGGGCGACGATCAGCAACAGCTTTTCCGACAGATCGCCGGGCAGGACCGCTTGTTGCTGTGAAAAGGAAATGAGGACAAAGCCGAATTCCCCGGCCTGTGCCAGCCCGAGGGTAAAGAGCCAGCGATCCCGGCCCCGGATCTTGAAGGCGACGCTGAGCGCGAAGAGCACCAGCCCCTTGGCGAGGATCACAAGCAAGGTCAGGCCGAGCAGGCTGATCGGTTCGGCAAAGAGCAGCGCGAAGTTGATGCCCGCGCCCACGGTGATGAAGAAGAGCCCGAGCAGCAGGCCCTTGAACGGCTCCAGATCGCTTTCAAGCTCATGGCGGAATTCGGAGTTGGCGAGGACCACCCCGGCAAGGAAGGTGCCAAGCGCAGGCGAGAGGCCGACCATGAGCATCAGAAGCGCGATTCCCACCACGATAAGCAGGGCAAAGGCGGTGTACATCTCGCGCAGGCGGGCCTGATGGATGTAGCGAAAGAGCGGGCGGGTCAGGTAGACGCCGCCAAAGATGATGAGCCCCACGGCGCCGAGCGTTACCAGTGTCACGCCCCAGCCGGGGAGGCCCTCCACAAGGGAAATCGTGGCGTGGGCCTGTTCCTCGCCATGGCCCGTGTTGAGCGAGCCGTCGGCAGAGAGGTGGACCGGAACGCCCGTCGCCAGAAGCGGCAGCAGGGCAAGCATCGGGATGACGGCGATATCCTGCGATAGCAGCACAGAGAAGGTGGCGCGCCCGCCGCCCGTCTGCATCAGGCGTTTCTCGTTGAGGGTCTGCAGGACGATGGCGGTGGAGGAGAGGGCAAAGATGCCGCCGACCGCAAGCGCCGGTTGCCACGCGATATCAAGCAGCATGGTGCCGCCCATGACGATGGCGGTTGTCAACAGGATCTGGAGCCCGCCCAGCCCGATCAGGCGGTGGCGCATGTTCCACAGCGCGCGGGGGTCAAGTTCCAGCCCGATGAGGAAGAGCATGACCACAACGCCGAATTCGGCGAAATGTTGTAGCTCGGTGGTTTCGGACCCGACGATGCCGAACACGGGGCCAATGATGATACCGGCGGCAAGATAGCCGAGCACCGACCCCAGCCCGAGGCGGGCCGCGATGGGAACGGCGATGACGGCGGCGGCGAGATAGATCGTGGCGTTGTAGAGAAAGGCGTCCATCTGGGTCCTTTGCAGCGCGGGGGGACTGACCGTTGGTAGGGCTAGCCGCTGGGCATTCGCAAGACATGGTTTCGCCCGCGTTTGACATAGCGCACCTCTCCGTCGCCGATCGCCGCCACGCGCCCGCCGTCAAGCTCATCGCCCACGGTCACCTTTTGCAGGCGGCCGTTGGACAGGCGGATCAGGGCGCGGCGGTTGGAGGCGCTGCCGAAGATGCCGATGAGATTGACGTCGCGCATGTTGATCACGTTGGTCGTGGTGGCGGCGCGGGCGACCGAGGCGGCGCTCGGGATGCGCGGGGACACGGCAGCAGGAGCCGGGGCCGGGGCCGCGACGGCGGCTGCTGCTGGAGCAGGGGCGGCGGGGGCCTTGGCTTGGGCTTGCGCGGCGAGATCGGCGGGCCGGTTGCGCGGAAGGCGGGAGACGGCCACCGCCTGCGCGGTCGGGGTCGTGTCGATCTCGGCGGCGGCCTTGGTTCCCTCGGGGCGTACGAGCGGAGGGATGGAGGACAGCTCACTGACGCTGCGCCCGCCGAACCGCGTCCGCTCATTGGCTTCGACCAGACCGTCGGGGCGCGGCAGGGGCACGCGCCCGCTCAGGGCGGCGGTGCGCACGGCCTCGTCGGTGGCTTCCTGCAGGCGGCTTTGATCCGAGCGGTCGGGCGTTTCCGGCGGAACTATTGGCGGGGGACCGAGATAGACGGTCACCCCTTCGGGCGTCAGCGCCCCCTCCACCGTCGGCTGCACACGCCCATCGGGCCCAAGATCAAAGGCCGTGCCGGCGGGGGCCGGGCTTGCCAGCGTTCCGGGCGGAAGGTCGGTTGCGAAAGTGTCCGTCGAGGGGAGGGCGACGGCGTCATTGGCCGGGGAGGGTGCATCGATGGACGGGCTGTAGAGCGCATCGAGAGTCTCGCCCGGCGGTGGGGCGGGCGGGGTCGGCGCGGCTTGCAGGATGCCGGTGTGGTCATAGAGCAAGGCGCCCTCTGCCGGGGTCGGGATGCTCGGCGGGGCCTGTTCCGTGGCGGGGTCCGGGAGCAAGGCGACCTGCGGGTCGATGGCGTCAGGAGAAAAGGCACCGGCCTCCTCGGATTCGATGAGCGGGGCGGTGGCGAGCGGCATATCCTGCGCGGCGGGCGCCTCTGGTTCCACGGCGTCGCTGCTTGCCGTTTCGACTTCGGCTTCAGTCTCTGCGGCGGGCGTATCCGACTGGAGCGGGGTGGCGTCGGCTTCGGTGGTTTGCAGCGCGGCCTCCGGCGCCGGCTCCGGATCCGTATCGAGCGCGGCCCAGGCACCCAGCCCGACGACGGCCAGCGCGGCGAGCGCCATGCCCGCATACCGCAGGCCGCCGGACTTGCGCGGTTGCGGCTCCGGACGGGCACCGATCTTGGGCGACGGCTCGGCCTTTTGGGCCGGGGCGGGTTTCTGCGCGGGTTTTGGGGCAGACTTGGGGGGCGCGGCGGGTGGCGTCTTGTCGGTGGGAGCGGGCCTGTGCATCAGGCTTTCGACCGCGGCGAGGGGCGATGGGTCGTCGCGCGCGGTGGTTGCGGCGCTCTTTTCTTCGGACGGGGCGGGATCGGGGGGATCGCCCGCCGGGGCGAGGGATGCGATGCGGCCCGTGGCGGCAAGCGGGCGGATCGTCTCTTCGCTGTGCCGGGGGGGGATGTCGCGCGATGTGGTAAAGGCGGGCAGCGGCTCCGCTGGCGCGGGGTCTACGCCCGGAGGCGCGCCGAAGTCTGCGCCTTTGGCAAATCCGCCGTCTCCGGGCACGCCGGTAAAGGCCACAGGCTCGAACCCGGCATTGCGGGCGAAATCCTCAACCTCGGTCAGGGTCTCAGCCGCGACGGCGGCGATGCGGGTGTGGCCATCCACATGTTCGAAATCTACGACAAGATCGGCCACCGCATAGGGGGTCGCGCCGTCCAGCGCCCCGAGCACGGCATCCCGATCAAGATGGCCCGGAACGGTCATGAAGCGGATCTGTTCGGGCGGCAGCAGAAGCAGCGCACGATAGGGCGCGGGGCGACCCGATTGCTCCACCAGCGCGGTCAGCGCGGCGGTGACGTTGTCGTCGACGGGGGCCTCCCCGAGGGGCATCCAGCTATCGGTCCCGCGCTGGGTGACCGTGATCCTCTCAAAGGACAGGATCAGCGAGAAATCCGGGTGGGGAGGCGCGGCATGGAGCAAATTCATGGGCTGGCGACTTACATGCTGTGACGCGCCGGAATGATCCGGCCAAGGGCCTTTCGAACTTATCGCAGCTTCCCGCCGAGGGAAAGGAAAACACGGGGCTTGGCCCTTGGCCTTGCCCCCGGATCGGCACATGTTGGTGCAAAGCAATTCATTCGGAGAATGACGATGACCCGCATCAACCCGTTTCGCCCCGCCGTCCTCGCACTCGCGTTTGCCGGGGGGCTCTGGTCCGCTGCGGCGGCGCAGGAGGCCGGGCCCGTGATGACCGTCACCGGGCAGGGCGAAGTGACCGCCGCGCCCGACATGGCGACCATCCGGGTCGGTGTGAGCGAGCGCGCCGAGACAGCGGAAACCGCCATGAATGCGGTCAATCGCGGCAGTGCGGCGCTCATCGAGCGGCTGGAGGAACGCGGCGTTGCGGCCCACGACATCCAGACCAGCGATCTGTCGCTGCGCCCGATCTATGCGCGGACCGACGGCATGGATGAGGCCGCAAGCCCAGCGATCATTGGGTTTCACGCCTCCAACCGGCTGATGGTCCGGCTGCGGGATATCGAGGAGGTCGGCGGCGTGCTGCAATCCTTGCTGGAGGATGGCGCGAATGAATTCGAGGGGCTGACCTTTGGATTGCAGGATCCGCGCCCCCTCATGGACGAGGCGCGCAGGCTTGCCATCAGCGATGCGCGGGCGCGGGCACATCTTTATGCTCAGGCCGCCGGGGTGGAGCTGAGCGAGATCCGCGAGATTTCCGAAATGGACGGGCGCATGCCGCAACCGCAGATGATGGAGATGGCTTCCGCCCGGATGGGGGATATGGCCGTGGCGGCGGGAGAGTTGTCGATGACGGCCGAGGTCCAGATCGTCTATGGTCTCGGGGCGACCACGCTCGACTAAGCCGCGTTGGCGAAGGTCAGGAATTCCGCCGTATTCGGCGGAATGCTGCCTGTGTTACCCTAGGTAAAGCAAATGGCCTAGGGGGGCATGACATGTATTCCATCAGAACGCTTTCGGACGGAGACTTTCTCTATGACGGCGGGCAGCGGATCGAGTACCTGCCGTCGCCCAACGCCTCGGGCGGTTTTGCCCGCAAGCCGAGGTTCCTCGTGGTGCATTACACGGCGGGCAGTTCGGGGCGCAGTTCGGCGCGCTGGTTCACCAATCCCGCCGCCAAGGCCTCCGCGCATCTGACGATCGAACGCGATGGCACGGTGATCCAGTCGGTGCCGCTGTCCAAGCGGGCGTGGCACGCTGGGCGCAGCGCGTGGCGCAGCCGGGATGGCCAGACCGTGAGCGGGCTCAACAGCCATTCCATCGGGATCGAGCTTGCCAATGCCGGGGCCTGCGTGCGCACGGCGTCGGGCACGTGGAAGAACCCGCTGGGTGTGACGGTCGGGGCCGATGACGTGATGGAGGCGCGGCACCGCAACGGGCCGGTGTGGTTCGGCGGAAGTCTCGGGAATGTCATGGAGTGCGGATGGGAGCTTTACCCACAGGCGCAGATGCGCAGCCTCATCGATGTCTCGCTGTTGCTGATGTCGCATTACGGGATGGAAGAGATCGTCGGCCACGATGACATCTCCCCCGGACGCAAGACCGATCCTGGCCCCGCTTTCGATATGGAAACCTTTCGGGGGATCGTGTCGGGGCGCGAGGATGACGGCGATCAGTTCTGGACCGTGAGGGAGGATACGCCGGGCGGGCTTGCGATCCGCTCTGGCCCCGGCAAGGAAAACCCGCTGGTACAGGACCGCGCGCTTGCCCCCGGAACGCGGGTGGCCTTCAACGAGGCGCATGGGCGGTGGTGGTTCGTCACGGTGGTGAACGATGCCGGTGAGGCGGAACTCGATGGCTGGGTCTATTCGCGCTATCTCAACGCCGCGTGATCAGCGCATCCAGAACCCTTCGCGCTTGATGCGATTGCGGATGGCCTGTTCCTTGCGGGGCAGGTCCTCCTGATCGAAAAGCGCGCGGACCTTGGCGCCGCGCCCCTGATAGACCATCCGCTTGATCGGCTCATGGGCCTTCAGCACCTTCTTGATCCGGTTGGGCGCGGCGATCTCTTCGAGCGTGTCGACCACGGCGGTCCTCTCACGCGCATAGAGCAGCGGCAAAAGGCGGTAGTGGCAAGAGACGCGCCCGTCGATCAGCCCGTCGGGCAGGGCATCCCGCGCGCCGCCAAGCGCATGGATCACAATCGGCAGCGCAATCTGATCGAGCCACGGAAAGAGCGATTGGCAGACGAGTGCTTCGGGGGGGTCGTCGCGAATGCTTCGGGCGATATGGGCGAAGCGCTCGCCAAAGATCCGGGGGCAGCGATGGTAGAAAACGCCGGCGTTGAAGTAGAGATAGCGCGCCCAGTGCTCGTCGGGCTGAGACGGATCGAGGGAGCTGGCAAAATCGATCCCGAAACGGTCGTAGAGCGATTTCCACGTCTCGGTATAGCCCGGCCCGTAAATCTCGATCTTGGGCCAAGTCCCTTCTACCCGGCGAGAGGCCGAGGGGCGGTCGAAGTCGAACGGCACCTCCATGATCTCATCGAGGATGAGCGTGTCGCTGTCGAAAAAGACAAAGGGCTCTGCCTCCGGGAGGGCATGCAGCAGGTCGATCTTGTTGCCTTCGGGATAGTCCGCACCGAAATCACGGCTCTCAAAGGGCAGGATCTCGGCGCCAAGATCGTGCAGCATGTCGCGCAGTGCGGGGTCGTTGATCCGCGGATCGCCGTTCCACTTCGCGCCGGGCTGTGGCTCGGCGATGATGAGCCGGCCGTCGAACCGGGGGCTTTTGGCGCGGAGCGAGGCGGCAAAGAGGCCCGCCTCGTATTGCAGGCGCCCGGCCTGACCCACCACCACGATATTGAAGCGTTCGGCCATGCAGCCCTGATCCTTTTCGTCGTCGCGCCATGCTGGTCAATCGGGGGGCGGAGTTCAAGCACCGAGCCGCCGGGTGACCTCCGCGATGACGCGCTGTGCGGCGCTGGACGCCGGAGCGGACCGCAGGGTGATGAGATAACAGGGCGAGACGTGGATCGCAGGTTCGAAGGGGAGTGTCGCATGGCCCGGCCCGCGCAGAAGCTGTGCCACTTCGTCGGTTACCGGCGCGATGGCATCCGATGTCTGAAGCATCGCGAGCATGACGAGCAGGGAGGAGGAGTTGGTCACCCGACCGGGCGCTGCGGTCGCCCCGGCGAGAAAGGCCGCCTCGACCGCCTGCCGGACGGGAGAGCCGCGCTCTTGCATGATCCAGTCATGGTCCGCGAGACGTGAAAGGGGTTGCGGCCCCAGCCCGGCCAACGGGTGCGCCCGCCTCACAAGCAGCGAGATGATCTCCGGCCGGGCGGGGCGCAGATGATATGGGGCGCTGTCCTGCTCGGGAGGCAGGCGCGCAATGACAAAGTCAAAGCGCCGTTCCTCCAGCCCTCGCAGAAGCTCCGCCGAGGGGGCAACGTCGATGGAGACATCAAGCTGTGGCGCGCTTTGGCGTACCGTCTGGATCGCGGGAACAAGCAGCGCGACGGCGGGGCCAGTGACCGCGCCTGCCCGCACCGATCCGGTCCGCCCGGCGCGCAGCGCGGCGATCTCATCGCCCAGCCCCTCATACCCTTGGCGGATCAAGCCGGCATGGCGGGCCACCACTGTCCCTGCGGCGGTCGGGACCATGCCCTTGGGGCCCCGCTCAAAAAGCGCCACGTCGAGGCCCGCTTCCATATCGTGCAGGATCCGCGAGGCCGCCGGTTGCGACATGCCCGAAAGCGCGGCGGCTGTCTGGAGCTTGCCCGTCTCCGCGATGCGTTCGAGCAGGGCGAGGTGCGAGGGCTTGAGGCGGCGCAGGAGGTCATCCATCAGGCATACCAACTTTGTTATGATGATGAGCCATAATCCGATTTTACAGGTATGCAAAGCCGCGATAGCACTTCGATCCAAAGCACCCTGAGGAGGTCCCCCATGCCATTTGAACCCGCCGCTTGGCCCCGCCGTCTGCGTTCGCAGGAATGGTATGGCGGCACCAGCCGCGACACGATCTATCACCGCGGATGGATGAAGAACCAAGGCTATCCCGACGATCTGTTCGACGGGCGCCCGATCATCGGCATCCTCAACACCTGGTCGGACCTGACCCCGTGCAACGGGCATCTGCGGGAGCTTGCGGAAAAGGTGAAGGCGGGCGTCTGGGAAGCGGGCGGTTTCCCGGTCGAAGTGCCGGTCTTTTCGGCATCGGAAAACACCTATCGCCCCACGGCGATGATGTATCGCAACATTGCGGCGCTGGCCGTGGAAGAGGCCATGCGGGGCCAGCCCATCGACGGGGCCGTGCTGCTGGTTGGCTGTGACAAGACCACGCCATCGCTCATGATGGGGGCGGCCTCCACCGATATCCCCTCCATCGTGGTGAGCGGCGGACCGATGCTCAACGGCTATTTCCGGGGGGAGCGGGTCGGATCCGGCACGCATCTGTGGAAGTTTTCCGAGGCGGTGAAGGCCGGTGAAATGACGCAGGAAGAGTTTCTGGAGGCGGAGGCATCGATGTCCCGCTCCACGGGCACCTGCAACACGATGGGCACGGCCTCGACCATGGCGTCGATGGCCGAAGCGCTGGGCATGGCGCTCTCTGGGAACGCTGCGATTCCGGCTGTGGACAGTCGGCGCCGGGTCATGGCGCAACTCACCGGGCGGCGGATCGTGCAGATGGTGAAGGACGATCTCAAACCCTCTGACGTGTTGACCAAGCAGGCCTTCGAGAACGCCATTCGCACCAACGCGGCGATCGGCGGTTCCACCAACGCGGTGATCCACCTGCTGGCCATCGCGGGGCGGGTCGGGATCGATCTGACGCTGGAGGACTGGGATCGCTGCGGGCGCGATGTGCCGACCATCGTCAATCTCATGCCGTCGGGGAAATACCTGATGGAGGAGTTCTTCTATGCGGGGGGGCTTCCCGCCGTGTTGAAGCGGCTGGGGGAGGGCGGATTGCTGCACCGCGATGCTTTGACCGTATCAGGCGGGCCGATCTGGGATGAGGTCGCGGCGGCGCGCAACGACAATGACGATGTGATCCTGCCGGTGGAGAAGGCGTTGACGCAATCGGGCGGTATCGCGGTGCTGCGGGGCAATCTTGCGCCGGGCGGGGCGGTGCTCAAGCCCTCGGCGGCGAGCGCGCATCTGTTGACCCATCGCGGCCGGGCGGTCGTCTTTGAGGATATCGACGACTACAAGGCGCGGATCAACGATGAGGCGCTCGATATCGACGAGACTTGCGTGATGGTGCTCAAGAACTGCGGGCCCAAGGGCTACCCGGGCATGGCGGAGGTTGGCAATATGGGATTGCCGCCCAAGGTGCTGCGCAAGGGGATCACCGATATGGTGCGGATTTCCGACGCGCGCATGTCGGGCACGGCCTATGGCACCGTGGTGCTTCATACCGCCCCCGAAGCGGCGGCGGGCGGGCCTCTGGCGGTGGTCCGAGATGGTGACATGATCGAACTCGACGTGCCCAACCGGCGGCTTCATCTTGAAGTTACCGAGGAGGAACTTGCGGCGCGCCTCGCGGAGTGGACACCTTCACATCCGCGCGCGTCCTCCGGTTATGAATGGCTGCACCAGACCCATGTGCAGGGGGCCGATACCGGTGCCGATCTCGACTTTCTGAAGGGCTGTCGCGGAAGCCCCGTGGGCAAGGACTCGCACTGATGAAAATCGCACTCGCAGGCATCGGGAAGATCGCGCGGGATCAGCATGTGCCCGCCATCGCGGGGTCGTCGGATTGGGATCTCGGGGCAACGGTATCGCGGAGCGGCTCGGTAGAGGGGGTTCCCAGCTTCACCTCGCTCGCGGAGATGTTCGAAGCGCACCCGGAGGTTGAGGTCGTCTCGCTCTGCATGCCGCCAAAACCCCGGTTTGACTATGCGGCGGAGGTGATCCGCGCGGGTCGGCATGTCATGCTGGAAAAGCCGCCGGGGGCAACGCTTTCCGAATGCCATATCCTGCGGGATATGGCGGCGGCGGCCGGGGTGTCGATCTATGCCACGTGGCATTCGCGGCAGGCGGCGCAGGTCGCTGCGGCCAAGGCGTGGCTGGCCGAACGCGCCTTGCGCCATGTGACCGTGATCTGGAAAGAGGATGTGCGCCGGTGGCATCCCGGACAGGACTGGGTCTTCGAGGCGGGGGGGCTCGGGGTCTTTGATCCCGGCATCAACGGACTCTCGATCCTGACGGAGATCCTGCCAGATCCGGTTCATCTGCGCTCTGCCGAACTGTTGGTGCCGGAGAACCGGCAGGCCCCGATCGCCGCGCGGCTGGCGTTTCACCATACAGGCGGCGCTCAGATCAGCGCCGAGTTCGACTGGCGGCAGGAAGGTGAGGAGCTTTGGACCATCGAGGTCGAAACCGAGGACGGCGCAATCCGCCTCTCGGAGGGCGGTGCATCGCTTCATATCGATGGCAAAGAGGTGGCGCAGGTCGACGGCGCGGCAAACGATGGGGAATACCCGCAGCTTTATTCGCAAATGGCGATGTTGGTGCGGGAGGGGCGCTCTGAGATGGACTTGCGGCCCTTGGCCCTCGTCGCCGACGCGTTCCTGTTGGGGGAACGGCGCGTGGTCGCGCCATTCGAGTTCTGAAAAACGGGCCGGGATCACTCCCGGCCCGTTCGCTTCAGCTTCGGTTCATCCGGTTTTCGATCAAGTCGTCGACCACCGCCGGTTCCGCCAAGGTCGAAGTATCGCCCAAGGCGCCATAGTCATTCTCGGCGATCTTGCGCAGGATGCGGCGCATGATCTTGCCCGAGCGGGTTTTGGGCAGGCCCGGTGCCCACTGGATCAGGTCGGGCGAGGCGATGGGCCCGATTTCCTTGCGGACCCAGTCGCGCAACTCCTTGCGCAAGTCCTCCGATGGTTCCTGTCCGTTCATGAGCGTCACGTAGCAATAGATGCCCTGTCCCTTGACCTCGTGCGGATACCCGACGACCGCCGCCTCGGAGACCTTGGCATGAGCCACGAGCGCGGATTCGACCTCCGCCGTGCCCATGCGGTGCCCAGAGACGTTGATGACATCGTCCACCCGGCCCGTGATCCAATAGTACCCGTCCTCATCGCGGCGACACCCATCGCCGGAGAAGTAATAGCCTTTGTAGTCGGAGAAGTAGGTTTTCACGAAACGCTCGTGATCGCCGTAGACGGTGCGCATCTGTCCCGGCCAGCTGTCTTTCATGCACAGCACGCCTTCGGCCGGGTTCGTGGTGATTTCCTCGCCGGTTTGCGGGTCGAGGATCACGGGCTGCACCCCGAAGAAGGGCAGGGTGGCCGATCCGGGCTTGGTCGCGATCGCACCGGGCAGCGGGGTCAGCAGGTGCCCACCGGTTTCCGTCTGCCACCACGTATCGACGATGGGGCAATTCCCCTTGCCGACGATATCGTTGTACCAGTTCCACGCTTCGGGGTTGATCGGCTCACCCACGGTGCCCAGCACCTTGAGAGATGACAGATCAGACTTTGTGACGAAGTCGTTGCCTTGGCCCATCAGCGCACGAAGGGCCGTGGGCGCGGTGTAGAACTGGTTCACCTTGTGCTTTTCGATGGTCTGCCAGAAGCGCGAGGCGTCGGGATAGGTCGGCACGCCCTCAAACATGAGCGTGGTGGCACCGTTCGCCAGCGGACCATAGACGATATAGCTGTGCCCGGTGACCCAGCCCACATCGGCCGCGCACCAGTAAATGTCACCCTCATGATAGTCGAAGACGTATTCATGCGTCATGGCCGCCCAGACAAGATAGCCGCCGGAGCTGTGGACCACGCCTTTGGGTTTGCCCGTGGAGCCGGAAGTATAGAGCACGAAGAGCGGGTCTTCGGCCCCCATGGGGCGGGGCGGACAGTCGGGCCCGACCTGCTGCATCATTGCCTTCACGTCGACATCGCGATCGTCGATCCAGGTCGTCTGATCGCCGGTGTGCTTGACTACAAGACAGCGCACCTTGTCCGAACAGTGGAGCAGCGCGGCATCGGTGTTGGATTTCAGCGCCGTTCGCTTTCCGCCGCGGGGTGCGGTATCGGCGGTGATGACGGCCTTGGCCCCACTGTCGTTGATCCGGTTGGCCAGCGCATCGGGGGAGAAGCCCGCGAAAACGATGGAGTGGATCGCGCCGATCCGTGCACAGGCCAGCATCGCATAGGCCGCCTCGGGGATCATCGGCAGATAGATCACCACCCGGTCCCCGCGCATGATGCCCTGACTGAGCAGCACGTTCGCCATGCGGCATACCTTCTCGTGGAGTTCACGATAGGTGATATGCAGCGCCTCGTCGTCCGGATTATCCGGCTCCCAGATGATTGCCGTCTGATCGCCGCGGGTTTCAAGGTGGCGGTCGATACAGTTGACCGATACGTTCAACTGGCCTTCCTCGAACCATTTGATCGACACGTCCGGGTGGGCAAAGCTGACGTTCTTGACCGTCTTGAAGGGCTCGATCCAGTCGATCCGCTTGGCGTGTTCGGTCCAGAATGCCTCGGGGTTTTCGACGGAGGCCGCGTACATCTCTTCATACTTGGCGGCGTCGATATGCGCCTTGGCAACAAAGTCCTCCGACGGGGCGTAGGTCTTGGTTTTGGTCATGGTGAGCCTCCCAAATCTCTTCCTCCGGGACACTCTAGGCCCCGGTTGCATCGGCATGCAATGGGTGCCGGAAAACCTTTAGATGGCCAGATATTCAGAACGCAGATCGTCATTCTGAAGCACTTCGGAAGCGGCCCCGTCAAACACGATGCTGCCCGTATCAAGGATGACGGAGCGATCCGCCAGTTCAAGGGCGCGCAGGGCGTTTTGTTCCACCAGAACAGTTGTGATTCCCTGCTCCTTGATGATCCGCAGCGTTTTTTCGATTTCGTCCACGATGACGGGCGCCAAGCCTTCGTAAGGCTCGTCGAGCAGCAGAACCTTGATGTCGCGCGCAAGGGCGCGGGCGATGGCGAGCATCTGTTGCTCCCCGCCCGACAGGGTCACACCCTCTTGCTTGCGCCGCTCGCCGAGGCGCGGGAACAACTCATAGAGCCGTTCGAGCGACCAGCCGACCGGCGGAGCGATCTGGGCGAGTTGCAGGTTTTCCTCGACCGTGAGGCCGGGAATGATCCGTCGATCCTCCGGAACCAGTCCGATCCCGGCAGCGGCGGCCTCATGGCTTTTCATCTTGTGGAGCGGCTGGTGGTCGAGCCAGATTTCCCCATGGGTGACTTGCGGGCTATCCATCCGCGCAATGGAGCGGAGCGTGGAGGTCTTGCCGGCCCCGTTGCGGCCGAGCAGGGCGAGAATCTCACCTTCGTGCAGGTTGAAGGAGATGTTCTGTACGATGTAGCTCTCGCCGTAATAGCTCTCCATGTTCCAGACGGAGAGAAAGGCGGGGGACGTTTCAGCCAGATTGTGGCCCTTGGAGAAGTCCGGTTTGACGTTCATCTGCGCGTCTCCTTATGCCGTCTCGCCGAGATACGCTTCGCGCACCTTGGGATGGCCTTTGATATTGGCGGGCGTGTCTTCGACCAGTGGGGTCCCTTGGGCGAGAACGGTGATACGCTCCGCGAGGGAGAACACCACATGCATGTCATGCTCGATGATCGCGATGGTGATGTTGCGCTCGTCCTTGATCCGCTTGAGCAGGTCGATCGTATTGTTGGTATCGGCCCGCGCCATGCCGGCGGTCGGCTCATCCAAAAGCAGCAGCCGCGGTTCCTGAACCAGACACATGGCGATTTCCAATCGCCGCTTGTCCCCCCGTGACATGGAGGCCGCATGCATGTCCCGCTTGTCGAGCATGTTCACGTCCTCCAGCATGATCTCCGCCTTTTCGATCACGTCACGCTCCTGATTGGACCGCGCATAGGCGTGCATCCGGAACGATCCGTCCCGCTTGGCAAAGCAGGGGATCATCATGTTCTCTATGACGGTAAGATCGCCAAAGATCTCCGGTGTCTGAAACACGCGGGAAATGCCCATCTGATTGATCTGGTAGGGCGTCCGTCCCAGCACGGATTGTCCATCAAACATGACCGAGCCCGTGTCTGGGATGAGCTTCCCCACGAGGCAATTCAGCAATGTGGATTTGCCCGCCCCGTTTGGCCCGATGATCGCGTGGCAGGAGTTTTCCACCACGCTGAGGTTCACATCACCGAGCGCCTGCAGGCCGCCGAAGCGCTTGTTGACGTTCTTGACTTCGAGAATACCCATTGTCGCGCTCCTATTCCGCAGGTGTCGACTGGGTCGACTTTTGGGCTGCATCAGCCGGTTTTTTCTTGCGGCTGAAGAGGCGCCCTATCCGCTGACCCGCTTCGACGAGCCCACCGGGCAGGAAGATAACGACGAGCATGAAAAGCAACCCGAGGGTCAGGTGCCAGCCCTTGCCGACGAAGGGGTGCAAGATCCAGACGATGGCGTTTTCCAGCCCGTCGGGAAGGAAGGCGAACCAACCGTGCAGGACATTGTCGTTGATCTTGGAAAAGATGTTTTCAAAGTACTTGATGAAGCCCGCGCCAAGAACCGGACCGATCAAGGTGCCCGCACCGCCAAGGATCGTCATCAGAACAACCTCGCCGGACCGGGTCCATTGCATGCGCTCCGCGCCCGCAAGTGGATCCATGGAGACCATCAGACCACCCGCGAGACCCGCGAACATGCCGGAGATGACGAAGGCCGCAAGGGTGTAGGGGCGCGTGTTCAACCCGGTATAGTTCATCCGCTGCTGGTTGGACTTGATCGCGCGGAGCATCATGCCGAAAGGCGAGCGGAAGATGCGGATCGCGACATAGAAGGCAACCAGCATGAAGATCGCGCAGAGATAATACCCGGCGTTGAAGGTGAAGGCCCAGCCGCCCAGCGTTACGTCCCAGCTGTCGCGCATTTCCAACCCAAAGAATGTCGGAACAGGAAGCGAGCCATCGGCACTTGCCGCACCATCGAGGACGCGGGGATCGTTGAGCGAAAGCTGCAGTCCCGTTTCCCCGTTTGTGATGGGGGTCAGCACCGAATACGCCAAAGCATAGGACATCTGTGCAAAGGCAAGTGTGAGGATCGAGAAGTAGATCCCCGAGCGCCGCAGCGACACATAGCCGATCACCACAGAGAAAAGCCCCGCCACGACCATTGCGACGAGTATCGCAGGCAGTACGTTCATCGAGAGCAGCTTGAACATCCAGACGCCCGCGTAACTACCCGCCCCGAGAAATGCCGCATGGCCGAAGGAGAGGTAGCCGGTCAGGCCAAAGAGGATGTTGAAGCCAACCGCAAAGATCCCGAAGATCAGGAAACGCTGCATCAGGTCGGGATAGCCTGCGTTGAACTGCGCCATGGCGCTATCGACAGGAAAGGGGTTGAGGATGATGGGGGCGAAGACCACCATCACCACGACGATGAGGAAGAGCGTGAAGTCTTTTCCGGTTAGTCCGAGCATGGCTCAGTCCTCCATCACGCCCTTGCGGCCCATGAGGCCACGCGGACGGGTAAGCAGAATGACGATGGCGACGAGGTAGATGATCACCTGGTTGATGCCGGGGATAAGCTCGATGATCGCACTCATGGAGGCAAAGCTTTGCAGGATGCCGAGGAGCAACCCTGCGAGCACGGCTCCGGGGAGTGACCCCATGCCGCCCACCACGACCACCACGAAACTGAGCACGAGGAAATCCATCCCCATATGGTAATTGGGCGAGTTGATCGGCGTGTACATCACCCCGGCCAATCCTGCCACGGCGGCGGCAATGCCGAACATGATGGTGAAACGCTTGTCGATGTTGATGCCAAGCAGGCCCACGGTCTCTCGGTCCGCCATGCCCGCGCGGACAACCATGCCGAAGGTCGTGAATTGCAGGAAGGCAAAGACCGCGCCGATGATGATCATCGCGAAGACGAAGTAGAGCAGACGCCAGTAGGGATAGATCACCGTATAGGGATCCATGCCGATCAGGGCGCCGAAATCGAAAGAGCCGGTAAAGGCATCGGGAGCAGGGGTCGGAATCGGGTTGGCGCCGTAGAAAGCCTTGATGACTTCTTGAAGCACGATCGCAAGACCGAAGGTCACGAGGATCTGATCCGCGTGGGGGCGTTTGTAAAAGTGTCGGATCAGACCGCGCTCCATGATGACGCCGACCGCGATCATGATGGGAATGGCAAAGAGGATCGACAGCGGAACCGCCCAGTCGATTAGCGTTGCGCCGAATTCCGGTCCGAAAAAGTCATAGATATATGGCACTTCGACCTTGGCGGGATTGCCGAGAAAGTCGGTCCGGGTCTCGTCGATGACCGTGTGGGACAGTGACAGGATACGGCTCAACGTTACCGCGCAGAAGGCGCCGATCATGAACAGCGCACCATGGGCGAAGTTGACCACGCCGAGCGTGCCGAAAATGAGGGTTAGGCCAAGAGCGATGAGCGCATAGGCCGAGCCCTTGTCGAGTCCGTTTAAAATTTGAAGAATGATCGCTTCCATGAGCCTGCCCTTTGCCGCCCGGGGCCGCGCGCCGGTTGGGGCGCGCGGCGGTTTTTGGGGTTATGCCGTCAGGCGCCGGGGTTGCAGCTGCCGAGCGAGCCGCCCTGGAAGTCCGGGTGATCGATAGGATATGTCACCGTTTCGCGCGGTGTGACCTCGACGATCTCCAGCAGGTCGAACTCTGATGTCGGGTTTTCCTTCCCCTTCACCACGAGCACGTCCTTGAAGCACTGGTGATCCTCGGCGCGATAGAGCGTCGGGCCATTGCCAAGACCGTCGAACTCAAAGCCTTCGAGAGCCGCCCCGACATCGCAGGGGTTGAAGGATTGTGCCCGCTCGACCGCATCAGCATAGAGCAGGGTCTGTACGTAGCAGGTATGGGCCGCCTGGCTGGGCGGGAAGCCATACTTGGTTCCGAAGGATTTGACGAATGCCTTGGAGCCTTCGTCCTGCAGCGACCAGTGCCAGTTGGTGGAGCCGAAGATGCCCTTGATGTTTTCGCCCGCGCCGCGCGCCATGAGGCGGGAAAAGAGCGGTACGACAATCTCGAACTGCTTGCCATTGACCTGTGCCGCACGAAGGCCGAACTGCACCGCTTGGGTCAGGGAGTTGACCATGTCCCCGCCGTAGTGGTTCAGGATCAGCACATCCGCGCCGGATTGCAGAACCGGTGTGATGTAGGACGAGAAATCGCCCGCACCCACAGGGGTCAGCACGGAGTTGACCGTCTCCCAGCCCATGTCCTCGGTGTAGGTGCGCATGGATTTCTCCTGCGACCAGCCCCAAGTGTAATCGGCTGTCAGGTGATAGGCCTTGCGATCGGTGCCATAGTTCGCCTTGAGGATTGGGGCGAGGGCGCGACCGGACATTTCGGTGTTGAAGAAGTGCCGGAACCCGTTTGCACGACGGTCCTTGCCGGTCGTGTCGTTGGAGTGGGTCAGGCCGGCCATGAAGATGACGCCGGCGTCTTGGCAAAGCCCCTGCACGGCGATGGCGACGCCCGAGGACGAGCCGCCGGTGATCATGATTGCGCCGTCTTTCTCGATCATCGAGCGGGCCGATGCGCGCGCAGCGTCAGAGTTGGTTTGCGTGTCGCCGGTGACGTATTCGACTTTGCGGCCGAGGATGCCGTTGCCTTGCAGAACTTTCGACGAGAAAGTCCCCATCATGCCGCCGTCGCCGCCGCCATTCAGGTGTTCGACCGCCAGTTCATAGGCACGCAGTTCATCGGCGCCTTCATCGGCATAGGCGCCCGTCTGGGGCACGTTGAAGCCCAGCGTGACACTCGAATCGCCGGGCGCATTGGTGAAGGCCGAAACCGAAGACGCCGTAAAGATGGTCGGCATCGCCAGTCCGGCGCCGAGCGCCGCGCCGGAACGCAGCACGCCTCGGCGTGTCAGATTGCTCTTTTTCATGTATTCCTCCCGTTGGATAACAACCATGGTTTGGGCTCCTCTTCCCTCGCCATGCCGGCACTTTGGTGCACGCAGAGTATGCGGCGGATTAAGAAAATCTGGCAACAACCGCTTTTAACTCTTGAATTTTTTTGTAAAAAAATACACAAAATATCTGCTTGATCGGTAAAATACTTTACTCGCGCTCGCAGAAAGCCGTTGAAACAACTCAAGAAAGTTTCATGTCCAAGTCGACGCTCACAGGAAGCAGAATTCGGGCACGTCGCTTGATGCTTGGGATCAAGCAGGCCGAACTGGCCCATCAGGCCGAAATCTCTCCAAGCTATCTCAATCTGATCGAGCACAATCGGCGCAGAATCGGCGGGAAATTGCTGAGCGCGATTGCGGGCGCACTTGACGTCGACCCCGGCGCACTGGCCGAGGGAGCCGAGGCCGCGCTTATCGCCGGGCTGCGGGAGGCCGCTTCTGCGGAGGGCGGTGCAGCAGAACTTGACCGCGCGGAGGAATTCGCCGGGAGATTTCCGGGATGGGCGGCATTGCTGTCCGAACATGCGCGGCGTGTCGCCTCGCTGGAACAAACCGTAGAGACGCTGACCGACCGTCTGACACATGACCCGTTCTTGTCGGATTCGCTCCATGATATCCTCACCACCGTGACGGCCATTCGGTCTACGGCCTCCATTCTCGTGGAAACCCGTGAGATCGAAGCTGAGTGGCGTGATCGGTTCCTGAGAAACATCAATGAGGACAGTCAGCGGCTGACCGGCGCGTCCAAGGCGTTGGTGCGGTATCTCGACGGGGTGGATGATATCGACGCGAGTATGACCTCGCCGCAGGAGGAACTGGATGCCTTCCTTGGCAGGCACGGCTATCATTTCGAGCGGATAGAGAATTCGCCGGGTGATGATCCCGCAAGTTGGATCTCCGAGACGGAAATTGCGAGCGGATCGTCCTCGGCCCAGACATTGGCAATAGGATTCCTCCGCCAATATGCACGGGACGCCGCCGCGATGCCAATGGGCCAAGTGGAAGAGGCCATCAAGACCTTTGGGCTCGACATGGCCGCCTTGGCGGGAGCACTGAGGGTGGAATTGGTTCCGCTGTTTCGCCGGCTCGCAATGCTTCCCACGGAGGTGGTCGGGACGGAGATAGGTCTCGCGACCTGTGACGCGTCCGGTACCTTGCTCATTCGTAAGCCACTTGGCGGGTTCGGTTTGCCTCGGTTTGGGGCGGCTTGCCCCCTCTGGCCTTTGTTTCAGTCACTTTCCCGGCCAATGGTCCCGATCCGTGCACGGTTGGTCATGGCCGGCCGCGGGGATCAACCCTTTGAGACCTACGCGGTTGCGCGACAGGTCGGCACCGCGGATTTCGCCACGGTTCCTCGCTTCGAGGCGGCGATGCTGTTTCATGCGGCGGGACGGGACAAGGTCACACCCCAACCGGTCGGGATAAGCTGCCGCATATGTCCATTGACCAACTGCGATGCGCGACGGGAGCCTTCCATCCTGAGTCAGGGGCTCTGATGAAGTTTTGACAGGAGGGGGGATTCAAGGAATAGATTGGTGTCATAAAAAGGTCGAAACGGCCGATTTCGGGGGGAGATTTGTGGATGGGTAAGGAGGTCTTGCTGATCGAGGATGAACCGAACATCATCGAGGCGATAAGCTTCATCCTGTCGCGCGACGGTTGGCGGGTCCATTCCCATGCCAACGGTGTCGATGCGGCCGATGTGGTGCGCATGCGCAAGCCTGATGTGGTCATTCTTGACGTGATGCTCCCCGGGAGAAGCGGGTATGACATTCTGGAGGAGTTGCGCAGCGATGCCGCGACCAGATCGCTTCCGGTAATGCTGCTGACCGCGCGCGGGCAGACCAAGGATCGCGAGATGGCGGAGCGCCTCGGGGCGACGCGGTTCATGTCCAAGCCCTTCTCTAACGCGGAGGTTCTGGAAACGGTCCGAACCCTCGCTGCTGAGGCTTGAGGGGCTATGCTTCCGCCCGATCTTGGAGAGCATAGTAGCGAGGGGTCGATCTTTCTCGAGCGCACGACCTATAGGGAGAGGCGCTTGCATGACGCCTTGTCGCTCGTTCCCGCGCTTGGATTGGTGCTGTTTTCGGTTCCGCTCATCTGGGGCGGATCGGAGATAACAACCGCGCAGGCAATGGTGTTTCTTTTCCTCTCCTGGGCGGGCCTTTCGGCGCTTTGCGGAGTGCTGTCGTGGTTTTTGCCGCGCCGCCGCCGCAAGGAACCGCCCGGTCCATGACGATCCTGAATACACTCGTCGCCGTTTCGCTTGGCTATGTGGTTCTGCTGTTTCTCATTGCCTTCGCTGCGGACCGTATCGCCCAGACCGGGAGAGGGCGGTGGCTGCGATCCCCGGTGGTCTACACTCTGTCGCTATCAGTCTATTGCACTGCGTGGACATTCTTTGGTGCGGTGGGCTACGCGGCGCGGTCGGGGCTTGAATACCTGACGATCTATCTGGGGCCGACCTTGGTTCTTGTCGGATGGTGGTGGCTTTTGCGCAAATTGGTGCGCATTGGGCGAAGTCAACGCATTACCTCCATCGCAGACCTTATCTCCTCCCGCTTTGGCAAATCGAATTCGCTGGCCGTCATCGTCACCTTGGCCGCCGTCATCGGAACAACGCCCTATATCGCGCTGCAATTGCAGTCGATCACGCTGGCGGTGTCTGCTTTCACCGGGTCGGTCGTGAATGGGGCGGATGAGGTGGTGAACGCGCCCGACAGTCGGTCGGTGGCGCTTTTGGTCGCCACGGGGCTGTCGATCTTCACCATCCTCTTCGGGACGCGAAATCTGGATGCGAATGAGCGTCACCACGGCGTGGTCATCGCAATTGCGGTTGAGGCAGTTGTCAAACTCATGGCTCTGGTTGCCGTCGGCGCTTACGTCACCTGGGGGCTCTCGGGCGGGGTCGGCCCGATGCTCGCGCGGATTGACGCCTCGGTCATAGGGCGTTGGGAGGTGGATCCGGGGCGCTGGATGGGCCTTACCTTCGTGGCGGGGGCCGCATTCCTGTGTCTGCCGCGCATGTTTCAGGTCCTCGTTGTGGAGAATTCTGACGAAGCGCATCTGCGCACGGCGTCATGGGCCTTCCCCCTCTACATGATCTTGATGAGTCTCTTCGTGGTGCCCATCGCGGTTGTCGGGCTGGAGATCATGCCCGAAGGTGCCAATCCCGACCTGTTCGTTGTCACGCTCCCCCTTAGTCAGGGGCGGGACGGGCTTGCGCTCTTTTCATTTATCGGAGGGTTCTCGGCGGCGACCTCAATGGTCATCGTTGCGGCTATCGCGCTTTCGACCATGGTGTCGAACCACGTTGTGATGCCCATTTGGCTCCGGCTTCAGGGGCCCGGCGCGTCGGTCTCTGGCGATGTGCGGCACGTAGTGCTGGTCTCACGGAGGCTCTCGATCGCGGGGGTGGTCTTTCTAGGCTATCTCTATTTCCGTTTGTCGGGTGGCGGAACGGCGCTCGCCGCCATCGGGCTTATCTCTTTCGTCGGGGTGTCGCAGTTCCTGCCTGCCCTCGTCGGGGGATTGTTCTGGCGCGGGGCAACGCGGCCCGGTGCAATTGCGGGACTTCTCGGGGGCTTTGGACTTTGGCTCTACACGCTCCTGCTGCCCAACCTCGCGGCTCAGACGGCGCTGGAGCAATCGCTGTTGCTGAGCGGTCCTTTCGGCATCGGGTGGCTGCGGCCACAAGCGCTCTTTGGGATTGGGGGAATAGACCCTCTGGTTCATGCGATGATCTGGAGCTTGCTGGTCAATGTTACGCTCTTCCTCACGATCTCGCTTCTGACGTTTCCGACCCCGTTGGAGCGGTTGCAGGGGGCGCAGTTCGTGAATGTGTTCGAGCATTCGGGAAATCCGCGCAGTTGGTCCCGGGGCGGCGCGGAGAGCGAGGATCTCTTGGTGATGGCGCAACGGATTATCGGACCGAGTGAGGCGCAGCAGATCTTTCAGGCGGAGGCGGGGCGGCAGGGTCTCTCGGGGTTCCTGCCGGAAACGACGCCGGATTTTATCGAACGGCTGGAGCGGGAACTTTCGGGGTCGGTCGGGGCGGCTACCGCGCATGCCATGGTGGCACAGATCGTCGGGCGAGCGAGCGTTTCGGTTGAGGATCTGTTGGCTGTTGCGGATGAAACCGCCCAGATGATGGAATATTCGAGCCAGCTTGAGGCCAAATCCAGCGAACTCGCCCGCACCGCGCGGCAGCTTCGCACTGCGAACGAAAAACTGACACAGCTTAGCCGACAGAAAGATGCCTTCCTGTCCCAGATCTCTCACGAATTACGAACGCCGATGACATCGATTCGCGCGTTCTCGGAGATCTTGCGCGACGGCGGGCTCGATCCGGACGATCAGACGCGGTACTCCAATGTCATTCACGGAGAAGCTCTGCGTCTGACCCGGCTACTGGACGATTTGCTTGATCTGAGTGTGCTGGAAAACGGTCAGGTCAACCTGAACCTTCAAGAGGGGCGGCTGGACGTCACGCTTGATCATGCGATCGCCTCTGCCTCCGCCGCGAGCGGAAAATTACGGATACGCCGCGACAAGACCCAAGAGGGGATCACCATCTTCACGGACCTTGACCGTCTCTCCCAAGTGTTCATAAACCTCATCGCAAACGCCCGTAAATACTGCGATGCAGCGCGGCCGGAGCTTCGCATTTCGGTGCATCGCACGGGGGGCACCCTGACCGTGGATTTCATCGACAACGGCGCAGGAATACCCTCGGACAAGCACGGCGTTATCTTCGAGAAGTTTGCCCGCGTGACCTCCGACCAATCCGCAGGTGGCGCAGGGCTTGGCCTTGCAATCTGCCGGGAGATCATGGGGCGTCTGGGAGGATCCGTTGCCTACCTTCCCGGGCAGACGGGCGCGGCCTTTCGGGTGACATTGCCCCTTCGGGCAGGGCCCGCAACCTCATAGTTTCTTTCGCGGGTCAATCCGTTGGTAACCAAATTGGGCCAAGTCTGACAGGGATGGATCGCGGTACGCAGGCAGAAAGTCGATGAGCGAGCTTATGGGGAACCCTGTTCTGGCCCGAAAGGCCGACGTCGGAAGACGTGAATTCGAGGCGCGAGCCATGTCTGCCCAAAAGGCGATGCGTTTGGCGCTTTCTAAGGGATTCGACAAGACGATTTCCCTTCCCGCCAAGATCACGGCCGTCAGGCAGGATGTGCTCAAGCTCGAACCGTTGTTGGATCGATTGAACGATTCGTCGCTGCTGGTGTTGCTTGACGGGCCCGAAGGCGCTGCGGGCGCGATCATGCTTGATCGCCCGCTTCTGTCGGCAATCGTGGAAATGCAAACGCTGGGATATGTCCCGAGTTCCTCTTCTGACCGCACGCCAACCCGCACAGATGCCGCTATCGCGGAACCGGTCATAAACGACCTGCTCAAGCGCTTTGCCGAATTGCTCCTAGAGAACGCGGATGAGATTTGGCCAAGCGGCTATCGCTTTGGGGCCAAAGTGGCCGATACACGCGCGCTGGGGCTGTCAATTTCTGAGGTGGAATACATCACGCTCGACGCTGAGGTTGATGTGTTTCTCGGGACGCGACAGGGCAACCTGATCCTCGCCCTTCCCAAAACACCCCTTCATGCCGAGGAAGTCCCAGCCAAGCGTAACCCTGAATGGGTACGCAAGGTCTCCAAGTCGGTCGGCGGCGCGGAGACGCAGCTTCATGCGGTCGTGCATCGGTACTCTTTGCCTCTCTCACAACTCGCAAGATTGAAGCCGGGAGATGTTCTTCCTATCCCGCTCGAGTCGTTGGAGGATGTCACGCTGTATGCCGGGGTGAAGCCAGTTGTTTCCCACGTTCGACTCGGACAGATGAACGGAATGCGGGCCCTGCGTTTGGGTCATGTTCCCGGAGCAAAACCTGTTGCAACGGTCGAACCCGCTCCCTCGAACGGGGAATTGGCTAATCTGAGCAGCAATGCAGTTGAAACTGCCTCGCTCGCAGCGGCGCCCATGGCGCTTCCTGACGTGTCTGTGGAACCGGAAGCGGCGGCGATCGAACTGGATGACTTGCCCGGTCTGGAAGAAGCTGAACCTGCTGCCGAAGAGGATGCGGTTGCCGACTTTGATTTCGAATTGCCCGAGCCTGAGCCGTTCTCGCTTGATGATCTGCCCGATCCAGGCGGCGCCCCAGCAGGGGGCGGAGATGACGGAATCGGTATGCCCATGGCTGTCGTTCCGATCAACTTCGACGATCTTTGAGGGTTCAGCCTTCGAGCCGGGGGCGCAGCGCTTCGAGCTGATACCCTGCTCGGAAGGCCGTTCCGAGGATTTCGTCGGCCGAAAGCTTCCCAGCCTGACCAAGCGCCCAGATGACCGTACACCGCGTGCCTGATGCGCAGTAGGCGAGCACGGGCCCGTCTGCTTCTTCAATCAATGTCATCTGCGCCTCAACCCGCTCGGGGGTCATCGAATCGTGGGTCAGTGGGAGGACGTGGAATGCGATCCCCGCGTCCTCTGCCGCCAAGCGGATAACGTCGGACTGTATATCAGCGGGAATTTCCACATCCGGGCGGTTGCAGATGATTGCCGTGAACCCTGCGGCGGATATTTGCGGGATATCCTCCGGCGCGATTTGCGGGGTGACGGAATAGCGGGGTGTGATCTGCCTGACGTCCATGGGATTTGACTACTCCGCGGGGATTGCTCTGTCCAGACGTTCTCGAATGGTGGGGGCAGCGGCCATTCCGCCAAGCATCGCGAGGATGAACACAAGCCCGCCGAGGCCGCCAAAGCTAACCGATGCAAGCGCGGGACCGGGGCATAGGCCAGCGAGCCCCCAGCCCATACCGAAAAGGACCGATCCCAAAACGAGGTTCCTGCCGATACGCGGCTCTGGTGGGGCGGGAAAGCTTCCACCCAATAGGGGGCTTCTGCCTCGGGTGAAGGCCCAAGCTGCGGCCATCGGAAGAATCGCCCCGCCCATCACGAACGCGAGGGTAGGGTCCCAGTCGCCGAATACATCAAGCCAGCCTTGGACCTTGGTGGTATCTGTCATGCCGGACAGGAGCAGGCCACTTCCGAAGAGGGCCCCTGCAAGAAATGCAAATGCAAGCCGCATATCAGATTACCCCCAGCAGATGACGGAAAAGAACCACGGTCAGGCCGCCCGCCAGAATATAAAAGGCAGTGGCGACAATCCCACGCAGCGAGAGCCGCGAAATGCCGCAGACGCCGTGCCCGGATGTACAGCCATTGGCGAGCCGTGTGCCGACCCCGACGAGCACCCCTGCGATAACCACGACGAGCAGGTTCGGCGTCAGATGGGTTGTGGGAGCAACGCCAAGCAGAGCGATCCACACGAGTGGCAATAGGACCAGACCGGCGAGGAAGGCCGCTCTCTCCCTACCGGTGGATCGCCCGGAGCCATCGACCAGCCCGCCAATGATCCCGCTCGCGCCCATGATGCGACCGTTGGCCAACAAGTAGACCGCGCCGCCTGCGCCGATGGCTAGACCACCAAGCAGCCCTCTGATCCAATCCGGTTCCATGAATTCGTCCTTGTATATGCAGGCGGCCACAAATCGCAGATGCGCCTTCGCAAGACATATTGTATTTTTTATATGTGTTACAAGTCTTGCTGGAGTTGGCGTCTTAATTGACCTTGGGGAAATCTTGACTGGTCGGAGCGCCCCTCCCTCACTATCGTAGGTTCAAGGCCGCGAATCCCGCGCGAGAAGATGTGGGTAGCGACGGTCGTGAGGGGCGCGAGATATGACACCACGGGAGGATTGACCTTGGAACATCAGATCGCCGAACGAAGGATCGACCAAATGCTGTCACGGATCGACGCTGCGGGTGCCAAGCGCCATACGCTCGCGCCGGAGTTGACCCATTTGATCCGGGAGCTTCAAGTCGCTGGGGCGCTTGTCCCGCAGAAGTTGCGAAAGCTGGAACGTGTGCTTCACGACGAGGCCGTGGAGGATGAGATGGACAATCTGCCCATCTGACGGATCAGCTCAGGAAAATTCCTACGATAACAAGCATCAGTCCGATCACCGAGAGGCACAATGCGCCAAAGTTGATTGGAAAGACGCGGCGCAGAACCTGACGCATTTCGTCGTCGGGCAGGTTTTTGCGCCGAGCGTTCAGCACCCGAAGGATGCACCAGATAAGGCCGCCCAGCCCGGCGAAGGAGATCGCAGCACCGATCCAGATCAGGAGTTCCATAGAGTATCCCCCATTTGCGTCCCGCGTGCGCCTACGGCATAGCGATGCCCGGCGCAAGCCACGACGCTTGCGCCTGTTCCTCCGCGGGGCTAGTCAGGCGCCCGAAAGCGGCCTACCGGGGCCACTCCACCACCAGCGAGGAACGGACGGAATGAGCGATTTCGAGAACGACGCACAGCGCGTCACGGGGGACCAACTTCGCGCCTATGTCGAGCGGATCGAGAGGCTCGAGGAGGAGAAGAAAGAGGTGGCGGACCAGATCAAGGAGGTCTTTGCCGAACTCAAGGCAGAAGGCTTTGACGCGAAGGCCATTCGAGAAATCCTCAAGCGCCGCAAGCAGGATCCCGATGATGTTGCAGAGCAAGAAGCGGTGATCGATCTCTACATGTCCGCGCTTGGCATGACCTGAGCGCAGGCAAGCGACACATCAGCAAGGCCGGATGGGGAAGCCCTTCCGGCCTTTTCTGTGGAAAATCGAAGGAGTTGACAATCCCGACTAATTTAATCAGAAATATAGTATCAGGTTTTGGAGGTCGATCTATGCGTGAACGTGGTGCAGTGCCGGTTGGGTCGATGGACGCTCTTCCAGAGGCCGAAGCGCGAATGATCCGCTATTTGCGCCAATGGTTTAGCGGGCCGGACGCCAAGGCCATGATGTGGAACGATCTTGCCACCCGGCTCGGGCCCGACCGCGCACGTGAAGGGCTTCGCCAGTTCGAAGCACTCCTGCATCTGGCTCTTGATCACGGGCGGCGCCCGTTGATGCGACACGGCCTCGAATGCGCCTGTGTTGGAGCGGATGAGGCCGTCTTTGCGCAGTTCATCGAAACCGCGCGGGCAGGGGAGCGTGAAGACGCGGGGCTTTTGGCGATGCTGCTCCTGCGTTCCGACATTGCGCTAGTTGCGGTTACACTGGCCGAGGAGGTCGGCCACCTGTTGTCAGGGCCTTTCATCCCGACCGAAGCGCCGGCCAAAGCTTCCTCGGCACAAGACCGCTATCTGCACTAACTCGGGTTTACCTTCCCGTCTGGCGAAGCCAATGTGTCCGGGAACTGGATCCGGGCAAAGACATGTTGGAACATGGGCATAGCGAGACGGATATCGCCGAGCGCATTGGCGCACCAGCGGGCCGTGGATACCTGCGGGATGTAGTATATGGCGCGATCGACGGATCCGTGACGACGTTTGCCATCGTGGCGGGGGTCGCGGGGGCGGGGCTTTCTCCTTTCGTCATCATCGCGCTTGGCCTCGCCAACGTCTTTGCGGATGGCTTTTCGATGGCAGCGGGCAACTACTCCGGAACGAAGGCGGAGCTGGACAATATCCGCCGTTTGCGCCGGATCGAAGAACGCCATATCGATAAAGATCCCGAGGGTGAACGCCGCGAACTGCACCATATCCTGCAACTCAAGGGGCTGTCCGGCAAACCGCTCGAGGACGCCGTATCGCAGATTTCTTCGAACAGAGAAGCTTGGATCGCGATGATGTTGGAAGGTGAATACGGGTTGTCTTCGGTCGACCCACATCCGATGCACGCCGCTCTCACCACCTTCGTTTCATTCCTCATCGCGGGGATGGTGCCGCTGTTGCCGTTCCTCTTTTCTGTGCCCGAAGCGTTCACATGGTCCGCAGGACTGACAATGATCAGCTTTTTCGCAATTGGCGCGTTCAAGAGCATCTGGTCGCTTTCTCCTTGGTGGCGCTCCGGGCTGGAGACTTTCTCGATCGGCGGGGTCGCGGCCTTGATCGCCTTTGGCGTCGGCACCCTGTTTAACCTTTGAGATCGCGTTTCGCGTCTCTTGGTACGAAGCCGTCCTCGTGGCGCCTCGCTCCGCCCAAAGGCTGGTGCCCAACAGTGCCTTTACCCTCGTCCGCCGCGCAACTATAAGCCGGGACATGCGGTTGAACATTCACATCCGTCGAATTACTTGCCCGGCGCTCTGAAGAGGAGCCGCCGGGACAAGGCGCATGGGCTTCCGCGCCGCCGCTCATATTCATACGAAAAGACCAAGGACGCCACGCCATGTGCGCCGACACGCCCGACTATAAAGACACCCTGAACCTGCCCGAAACCGATTTCCCCATGCGCGCGGGACTTCCCAAACGAGAGCCTGAGTGGCTTGAGCGGTGGGCGGAAATCGGGATCTATGACCGCCTCCGCGAAAAGGCGGAGGGACGCGCGCCGTTCGTGCTTCACGATGGACCGCCCTATGCCAATGGCAATCTCCATATCGGTCACGCGCTCAACAAGATCCTCAAGGACATGGTTGTACGCAGCCAGCAAATGATGGGCCGCGAGGCGCGGTATATCCCCGGCTGGGATTGTCATGGCTTGCCCATCGAGTGGAAGATCGAAGAGCAGTATCGCAAGAAGGGCAAGAACAAGGATGAGGTCGATGTCATCGACTTCCGTCAGGAATGCCGTAAGTTTGCCGAAGGTTGGATCGACATCCAGCGCGAGGAATTCAAGCGCCTCGGTGTGACTGGTACATGGGACAAACCCTATCTGACGATGGATTTTCACGCCGAGCGGGTGATTGCCGAGGAATTCCAGAAGTTCTTGATGAATGGCACCCTCTATCAAGGCTCCAAGCCTGTGATGTGGTCGCCGGTCGAAAAGACCGCGCTTGCCGAGGCCGAGGTCGAGTATCACGACAAGGAAAGCTTCACGATCTGGGTGAAGTTTCGCGTCTCCTCTTTCGATCTGCCCGAGGTCGAGCTTTCCGACGAGGAAGCGACCGACGAGGATCGGGAGGCCGTCGCTGTCCGTGTCGCGCAGGCGTCAGAGGATTTTGTCGGCGCGCATGTTGTCATCTGGACCACGACACCCTGGACGATCCCGTCCAACCGTGGCGTGGTCTTTGGGCCGGACATCTCCTACGGGCTCTATGAGGTCACGGCCCGGCCCGACGAATGCTGGGCCGAGGTGGGCGATCGCTTCATCCTTGCCGACAATCTCGCCGCCGATGTGATGAACCGCGCTCGGCTGGAAGAGGGCATGTATCGCAGGGTTCGCGATGTGACCCGGGCTCAACTCGACGGCATGACGCTTCTGCACCCCCTTGCAGGCGTCGAACAGGCCGAAGGTGAGTGGGATGCGCCGCGCGATTTCCGCGCTGCGGATTTCGTCACCGACACCGAGGGTACGGGATTTGTCCACTGCGCTCCATCTCATGGTATGGAAGAATATGAGATGTACCGAGAGTTGGGGATGCTTGAGGATGTCATCACGTACAACGTGCTGGACGACGGTGGCTTCCGCGCGGATCTGCCGTTCTTTGGTGGCAAGTACATACTCAACCGCAAGGGCGGGGAAGGTGATGCCAACAAGGCCGTGATCGACAAACTCGCCGCGACGGGCGGGCTACTGGCTCGCGGCAAGATCAAGCACTCCTACCCGCATTCGTGGCGGTCCAAGGCCCCTGTCATTTTCCGCAATACCTCGCAGTGGTTTGCCGCGATCGACCGCAAGGTTGGCGACGGGCAGGACGACCTTGGCCAGACGATCCGCGAACGGGCGCTCCGCTCTATCGACGAGTTGGTCACGTGGACTCCGCGCACTGGTCGCAACCGGCTCTATTCAATGATCGAAGCACGGCCCGATTGGGTGCTGTCGCGCCAGCGCGCCTGGGGCGTTCCGCTTACGTGTTTCGTTAAGAAGGGCGCTTTGCCAACTGACCCCGATTTTCTGCTTCGCGATGAGGCAGTAAACGGTCGCATCCTCGAAGCCTTCGAGACAGAGGGGGCGGACGCTTGGTACAAGCCGGGTGCCAAGGCGCGGTTCCTCGGGGATGAACATGACCCCGAGGCCTATGAGCAGGTCTTCGATATTCTCGACGTCTGGTTCGACTCGGGCTCGACCCATGCCTTCGTGCTTCGCGACCGCGAAGATGGCTCTGATGACGGAATGGCGGATCTTTATCTCGAAGGTACCGACCAGCATCGCGGGTGGTTCCATTCCTCGATGCTGCAGGCGTGCGGCACCAAGGGCAGTGCCCCTTATCGCGGGGTTCTGACCCACGGGTTCACGCTTGATGAAAAGGGCAACAAGATGTCCAAGTCGTTGGGCAACACTGTCTCGCCTGATGATGTGACCAAGCAATACGGGGCCGATATCCTGCGCCTTTGGGTGGCTCAGTCCGATTATACCGGGGATCTGCGTATCGGGCCGGAAATCCTCAAAGGCGTTGCGGACGGGTATCGCCGGTTGCGCAACACCATGCGCTTCATGCTTGGCGGGTTGGCCCATTTCCGCGAGGAAGATCGTATCGCGCATGACGAAATGCCAGAGTTGGAACGCTGGGTGCTGCATCGCCTCGCAGAGTTGGATGAGCGGGTGCGGACGGGCTATGCGGAGTACGATTTCCAAGGGGCGTTTCAGGCACTGTTCAACTTTGCCACTGTCGAGCTTTCGGCCTTCTACTTCGACGTTCGCAAGGACGCTCTTTATTGCGATGGCGATACGGCCCGCCGGCGTGCTGCGCGCACCGTTCTGGATATTCTCTTCCATCGGCTGACCACATGGCTTGCACCGATTCTGGTTTTCACCACGGAGGAAGTCTGGCTGGAGCGTTTCCCGGGAGATGCCTCATCTGTGCATCTCGTTGACTTCCCCGAGACCCCAGCGGCGTGGCGGGATGATGCGCTCGGTCAGAAATGGACCCGGGTGCGTCAGGCGCGGCGCGTGGTGACGGCCGCGCTGGAAGAGCAGCGCCGCGACAAGGTCATCGGCGCATCCCTCGAGGCGGCCCCGGTCGTTCATGTCGAGGACGCGGAGACGCTGGAGGCGCTGAAATCCGTCGCCTTTGAGGATATCTGCATCACGTCGGCCATCGGTCTGACGGCGGATCCAAGCCCCGCGGAGGCCTATCGGCAGCCAGACATCGCCGGCATCGGCGTGGTCTTCGAAAAGGCAGACGGCGCAAAGTGTCAGCGATGCTGGAAGATCTTGCCCGATGTCGGAACCCATTCCCACACGGGAACCTGCGCGCGCTGCGACGAGGCGCTTGCGGAACAATGAGATTTGCCGGCGCCCGTGATCGGGCGCCGGTCCTTCACCAGATCTCAGGGCCCTTTTGCCCGAATTCCTTCACCAGAAAATCGATGAAGGCACGGACCTTCGGCTGTACGAACTTGCCGGGTGGGTAGACAGCGTAGATGCCGATCGTCTCCACCGGCAAATCGGGCATGGCCTCTTCCACCAGACCTTCGCTGAGCGCCTCGGCGAAAAGGAAGGATGGGAGATAGGCGATCCCGAGTCCTGCCACGGCTGCGTTGAGCAGCGATTGACCGTCATTCACGCTGAGCCAACCGGCGGTGCGAACTTGCCGCTTTTCGCCCGAAGGCGCCGTGAGCTTCCACATGTTGCCGTGTGATTGGCTCGAATAATGCAGCAACTTGTGCGCGTTGAGATCGTCGATCCGTGCTGGCCTCCCGAACCGCGCGAAGTATTCGGGGCTGGCAATCATGCGCCGCGTTGTCTCGGTCAGTTTGCGCGCCCTCAGGGTGCTGTCTTCAAGCTCGCCCATGCGGATGGCGATGTCGAACCCTTCTGAAATCAATTCAACAAAGCGATTGGTCAGTTCCATGTTGACGGTGATTTCAGGATAGCTGTTGAGAAAATGACCAAGGATCGGCGACAGATGATTGACCCCGAAGTCGGTATCCGCGCTGATCCGCAGAATGCCGGTCGGATCGGACTGCATGGAGGTCACAAGGGCATCCGCTTCGCCCGCATCGTTGAGTACACGCCGAGCGCGATCATAATACGCAAGCCCGATCTCTGTCGGGCTCACACGACGGGTCGTCCGATTCAAAAGCCGCGCCCCGAGGCGACTCTCTAGCGAAGAGACATGCTTTGACACGGCGGACTTGGAAATTCCCATCTTCCGCGCCGCATCGGTAAAGCCGCCTTGATCGACGACCGTGGCGAATGCCTCCATTTCCGTCAGGCGATCCATGTCAAATCCTTCATCACTGTGTTTCCAAGATATGAAGGATTTGAACGACAATTTAGGCGAAAAAGGGGCGCGAGCCGGACAATCTCAAGGTATCGCCCGACTGTCGCCAGCGGCGAAACAGATCAAAGACCGGCGGCGAGGCGCGTGCCTTGGTCAATTGCCCGCTTCGCGTCCAGCTCGGCGGCAACATCCGCGCCCCCGATCACATGCGCACGAGGGCCCATTGCCTCGGCCAGGGTCCTTTCGCTTTCCTGCCCGGAGCAGAGCACGACGGTATCACAGGCAACAAGCTGTGGATCGGTTCGGTCGGTCCCGAAACTGATGTGCAGGCCTTCGGCGTCGATCCGTTCGTAATTGACGCCTGACAGCATCTTTACGCCCTTCATGTTCAGCGCGGCTCGGTGAATCCAGCCTGTGGTCTTGCCAAGTCGGCGGCCGGGCTTTTCGGCCTTTCGTTGTAGCAGCGTCACCTGCCGTGTGGACGCGTCCGGGGCCGGGCGCTCTAGCCCGCCCGGCGTCGTCTCCGTATCGCCAACGCCCCATTCGTCGCGCCATGTGGCCAGATCGCAGGTCGGACTTTCGTCCTGAACAAGAAACTCTGAAACATCAAAACCGATCCCCCCCGCGCCGATCACCGCCACCCGGTCACCCACGGGCGCTCCACCCGCGAGGACATCGACATAGGACAGGACATTGGGAAGAGCCTGCCCGGGGATATTCGGATCGCGGGGACGTACGCCCGTGGCCAGAATGACATCGTCGAAATCGGCCAGATCGGCCTCAGACGCTTCGCGGTTCAGATGACACGTCACGCCGCTCTCCTCCAGCATGGTGCCGAACCACTCTACCAGCCCGTTGAATTCCTCTTTGCCCGGAACGCGCCGCGCCATATTGAGTTGGCCCCCAATCGCGCCAGCCCGCTCGAATAGCTCGACGGTATGCCCCCGTTTGGCGGCGGTGATTGCCGCTGAAAGCCCTGCGGGACCGGCCCCGACAACGGCGATCCGCTTCGGGCTGTCCGTAGGTTCGATCTTCAACTCGGTTTCATAGCACGCTTGTGGATTGACGAGGCAGGTGCTGACCTTGCCCTGAAACGTATGGTCGAGACAGGCTTGATTGCACGCGATGCACGGTGCGATTGTCCGCGCGCGGCCCGCCTTTGCCTTGCTGACGAAAGCCGGGTCGGCGAGGAAGGGGCGCGCCATGGAAACCATATCCGCACAACCGCTCTCTAGCACGTCTTCAGCAACCTCGGGCGTGTTGATCCGGTTGGACGTGATGAGTGGAATTCCGACTTTCCCCATGAGCTTTTGCGTCACCCATGTAAATCCGGCCCGAGGCACGGACGTCGCGATGGTGGGAACGCGCGCCTCATGCCAGCCGATACCGGTGTTGATCATGCTCGCCCCGGCGGCTTCGATAGCGCGGGCCAACTGTAATACTTCGTCAAAGGTCGATCCATCGGGGATCAGGTCGATCATGGAGAGCCGGAAGATGACGATGAAATCCGGGCCAACCGCCGCGCGCACCCGGCGCATCACCTCGATCGGCAGACGGATCCGGTTCTCGTAGCTGCCCCCCCAACGGTCGGTCCGCTTGTTGGTGTGGGTCACGATGAACTGGTTGAGGAAATACCCTTCCGAGCCCATGATCTCCACGCCGTCATAGCCGGCTTCGCGGGCGCGGGCGGCGGCGGTTGCGATGTCGGCAATTTGTTTCTCGATGCCGTCTTCGTCCAATTCCTTTGGGGGGAACGGACTGATGGGAGATTTGATGGGGGAGGGCGCGACACAGGCGGGATTATAGGCATAGCGGCCCGCGTGGAGGATCTGCATCGCGATACGCCCGCCGGCATCATGCACCCTATCCGTGACCATGCGGTGATTAGCAATGTCGCCTTGGGAGAAAAGGCCAGCAGCCCCCTGAAACACGCCACCTTCGGCATTTGGAGACATCCCGCCGGTTACGATCAGGGCGACTTCTCCTCGAGCGCGCTCGGCGTAAAACTCAGCGATCCGGTTCCAATCGCCGGTTTCCTCAAGGTTGGTGTGCATGGAGCCCATGAGCACCCGATTGGGCAAGGTCACATGGCCAAGATCGAGCGGCGCAAAAAGACGGGGGTATTGTGTCATGGAAGCTCCTCCTTGCCTCGAAAGGAACGGAAAGCGCGGGGAATGTCACCCCTGGACGCCACGTCGCTCTGAGCGGAGTTCCACGAGGCCCTGCTGCCGAAATAAAAGTTTGCTCGCCCGCGGCCCAGCGACTGAGCATGACAGTAATTCGCTGCGGGCCCCCGGCTCCCCAGAGGCGCGAAGTTGCACGTCGTCCCAAGTCTCTAGGGCATGGATTGGCTCAGGATGTAGATCGGGAAACCGGCGTGCGGCATAGGCTGAAAATTCGGAGCCCAGCCTTGTGACTTCGCTTTGCGTGAGGGGAGAGAGGACATCGCTCACTACGCATCTGCGCCCCGCATGTTCAACGGCAATGAGGGTATTGGGATCTACGCGGTACTCACTCCCTGCGGCACGCACATGTACAAACGCATCATTCGGGATACGCCTCGCCCCCCAAACTCTCGGAGCGCACCATTCGTCAAAGACGGCGATAAAACGCTCGACCCGATCTGGCGGCGAGCTCGCTTACCACGCCCGTCCAAACGCGCCGAGCCCCAAGCCCACGAGAATAACCAACATCATTCTGAGTTTAAAACCGCGCAGCATCCCTGAAAGCTACCCGTGGGATTGATGGCGGCAAAGAAAAAACGCGCCCAAACGAGGACGCGTTTCATGGAATAATGGTGGGTGATAAGAGATTTGAACTCCTGACATCTTCGATGTGAACGAAGCGCTCTACCACTGAGCTAATCACCCGGTAGCGGGGCATTTAGCCCGAGGCGCTTTTCGATTCAACCCCCAATTCCGGCAGGCCACCCCACGCCTCGGAGTGGCCTGCGCAGGTACTTTGGGATCAGGCCATCCACCACCGTTCGGTCATACGGCAATTGTCCATCTGGAAGTAGTTGCCGACGGTTTCAGGTGCCGCCACCTTGTTGTTCAGCGCCTGGACGAAATTGGCGAACATCGGGATGATGACCCCGCCGTCGTCGCGCAGGATCATCTGCATTTCGGTGTACATCTCTCGGCGTTTGACTGTGTCGAGTTCGGCACGTGCCTCAACCAGCAGCGTCTGGAACCGTGCGCTATCCTTGGAATCCCATTGGCTGTCGTTCCACGGCACACCCTCTTCATAAGCGGACGAAAGCATCCAGTCTTCGGTTGCCCGGCCGCCCCAATAGGAAGCGCACCAAGGTTTCTTGATCCAGACATTGGACCAATAGCCATCCGCAGGTTCCTGAACCACGTTGATATTGATGCCGGCGGGACGCGCGGACGCCTGATACAGCTGCGCCGCGTCGACTGCGCCATCAAAGGCGGCGGAGGACGCTGACAGATCGAGATCTATCGAGTCATAGCCAGCTTCCTTGAGATAGAATTTCGCCTTGTCGGGATCATAGCTGAGTTGTTCGAGATCGCCGGCAAAGAACTGATTGGCGGGACCGACGGGCGAGTCGTTGGCGATGCGCCCGTGACCGAGCAGGATCTTGTCGACCATCTCCTGCCGGTTCACTGCATATTTCAGCGCGCGGCGGACATTGACGTCGTCGAAAGGCGCCACGTCTGTCAGCATCGGGAAGGTGTAGTGCTCGTTGCCGGACACTTCCTGAATGCGAAGCATCGGGTTTGCCTTAAGCAGGCCTTCGGTTTTGCGGTCGATCCGGTTGATCGAATCTACCTGCCCGGTCAGAAGGGCGTTGGTCCGTGCCGTATTGTCGTTGATCGCGATGAACTCGACCTCGTCGAACCAGCCAGCCTCGCCATCCTTGTAGTGGCTATCGACACGGGTTCCGAGGAACCGCACCCCGGGCTCAAAACTCGCAACCCTGTAGAGACCAGTGCCGATCCCCTGCTGGAGGGATTCTTCGATTTGGCCTGCCGGATAGATCACGAGGTGATAATCGGCCAGCAGGTAGGGGAAATCCGCGTTTCCGCTGCCAAGTACGAACTGAACCTGATGCTCGCCGAGTTTCTTCATCTCGGTGATACGCGACACGATCGGGCCAGCCGCGGATTTGGAGCCTTCGGCGACGTGCAGTTGCAGCGATTCGATCACGTCGTCCGCGCCAAAGCTCTTGCCGTTGTGAAAGGTCACACCCTGCCGGAGATTGAAGGTCCAGACCTTGGCGTCCGGCGAGGCTTCCCAGTCAGTGGCCAACTCGCCCTTGAGCGCCCCATCAGCGGCAACTTCCGTAAGACAGTCAAAAACCGTGCCGTGGCCTGCCGAAATCATGAAAACGTCGGCGTGTGTTCGCGCGTCCCAGCTGTCGGAACTGTTGGCCCCGTTGAGACCCACGCGAAGACGTCCACCACGTTTGGCCTGAGCGCGCAGGGGCAGTCCGCTTGCGGCCAGAACACCGGCAGCGGCGCCGGTGCGGAGCAGGCTGCGTCTGCTGAGTTTCGTCATGTGTTTCTCTCCCGTTGGTGTCTGCTCGCGGCGGGCAATCCCTCCGCGGATCCTCGGGCGCAAGCATAACCGCCGCGCCGTAGTCAGTCCATCTTCTCCATACCGGCATCGCCGATATCCTCGCGGCCGCGCTCTTCAAGCAGCTTGCTCAACCAGTCCGGATCCATCTCAGGAACGGAGGCAAGCAGCAGGTCCGTGTAGGGATGGTGGGGCGGGCGGAACATCTCGGACTTGGCACCTTGTTCCACCACTCGGCCGTTCTTCATCACCACGACTTCGTCGGCGATGGCACGCACCGTCGCAAGATCGTGGGTGATGAACATATAGCTCAGCGACAACTCATCCTGCAGCCGTGCCAACAAGCGCAGAATTCCCTCTGCCACCAACTGGTCGAGGGCCGAAGTCACCTCATCACAGATGATAAAGCTCGGCTCCGCTGCAAGGGCGCGGGCGATCCCGATGCGTTGCTTCTGTCCGCCCGAAAGCTCTGATGGCAAACGGTCAAAATACTCGGAGGCGGGCATCTCGATCTGGTCGAGCAATTCCTCAACGCGTTTCCGTTTGG
This sequence comes from Poseidonocella pacifica, assembly GCF_900111875.1. Classification (GTDB taxonomy): domain Bacteria; phylum Pseudomonadota; class Alphaproteobacteria; order Rhodobacterales; family Rhodobacteraceae; genus Poseidonocella; species Poseidonocella pacifica. Next base: position 234,043 of record NZ_FOJU01000003.1, on the reverse strand, counting down.
CCCGGCCTCGCAGCCCCCCATAAAACTGAATGGGTCGGCCGATGATGTCGCCCACCGTCTTGCGCGGGTTCAGTGCCGTGTCCGCGATCTGATAGATCATCTGAATTTCGCGAAGCTGTGACCGTGTCCGCTTTCGGTAGTTGGGGGGGAGCACCTCTCCCCGGAATTTGATCTCTCCCAAGATCGGCGGGAGCAGCCCGGTGATACAGCGCGCGGCGGTCGACTTGCCCGAACCGCTCTCACCGACAACCGCGACTGTGCGTCCCTCGTGGATGTCGAAGCTGACATCTTCCAGAACCTTGGTCGTCCCGTAACTCGCGGTGATCCCACTCACGGAGATGACCGGGGTATCCTTCTTGAGAATCGCAGGCTTTGCGGGTCGTTCATAGGCGCGCACGGCCCAGAGGCTGCGGGTATAGTCCTCCTTGGGCGTGTCGAGCATGGTGCGAGTGTCGGCCTCTTCAACCTCTTCGCCTCGCAGGAGGACTTTGATGCGATCGGCCATCTGCGCCACGACCGCAAGATCGTGGGTGATATAGATCGCAGCGGTGTTGAACTGCTCGACGATATCGCGAATGGCCGACAGCACCTCGATCTGGGTGGTGACATCGAGTGCCGTGGTGGGTTCGTCGAATATGATGAGGTCGGGCCTGCAAGACATGGCCATCGCCGTCATCGCTCGTTGAAGCTGACCGCCGGAAACCTGATGGGGATATCGGAAGCCGATCTCATCGGGTGTTGGCAGGCGCAGACGTCGGTAGAGTTCGACTGCGTCCAACTCGCTTTCGTCTCGGCGCATCACGTCATGCTGGACGGGGCCTTCGGTATGCTGGTCAATGATCTTGTGCGCGGGATTGAAACTGGCCGCAGCCGATTGCGCGACATAGGCGATCCGCTTGCCCAGCAGGTTGCGCTTGTCGTCCGCGCTCGCGTTCACGAGGTCGATCCCGTCGAAGGTGACGCTTCCGCCTGAGATACGAACGCCATCTCTGGTATAGCCCATCGCGGCTAGACCCAAGGTTGACTTGCCCGCGCCACTTTCGCCGATAAGGCCCAAAACTTCGCCGCGGCGCAGGTCGAGATTGACGCCCTTGATGATTGGCATCCACGTCTCGTCGCTGCGTCCTTCGATGCGCAGGTCGCGAATTGTCAGCAACGCGTCGCTCATTCCTTCAACCCCGATGACGAGTAAAGCATCCAGTCCACAACGAAGTTGACGGCGACCGTCAGCAGAGCAATTGCGCCTGCGGCCAGAAGTGGCGGGGAGGCTGCCTGTGGGGCGAAGGCCGCGTAGTTGATGAACGCAGCAAGGTCGCGGACCATGGTGCCCCAGTCGGCGAGGGGAGGCTGAATGCCGACCCCGAGGAACGACAGCGCGGCGATGGTCAGAAAGACGAAGCAGAACCGCAGGCCGAATTCGGCAAGGAGCGGCGCATAGGCATTCGGCAAAATCTCCTTGAAGATAAGATAGCCGAGACCTTCGCCGCGCAATTTCGCGGCCTCGATATAATCCATCACCACGATATTCTGCCCCACCGCGCGGGACAGACGGTAGACCCGCGTGCTGTCGATCACTGCGATGATGACCACCATGTATAGCGTGAGCAGCCAACGCTCCGATCCCGCCCAGGCACTCGCAATAGCCATGAGTAGCAAGGCGAAGATGAGCGAGGGTATCGCCATCAGCACGTCGACGAAGCGAGACAGAAGTTGGTCGAGCCAGCCTCCGAGGACCGCCGCGAGAAACCCGAGTGTTCCGCCGAGGAGAAACGCGAGGCATGTGGTGACGAATGCAAATCCGACAGTGTTCTGAGCGCCGAAGATGAGACGAGAGAGGATATCGCGCCCGATCTGGTCCGTCCCGAGCGGAAAGTCCGGATTGCCGCCAAGGGCTGGGTCGCCGCCGGGCACGACATTGGCGGTCGCCAGCACCTGATCCTGACCATAGGGCGCGAGCAGGGGGGCAAAAATCGCCACGATAGCATAGAGCAAGATAACCAGAATTCCGAACGCGGCGGTCACGGGCATCGCGCGGAAGACCTTGCGGCTGCCAGCGGTGCCGAGCGTGCGGCCCAATGCCCGGAAGAGCCAACCAGCAAGCGCAAAGAGGACCAGCCCCTCGATCGCTATGCGCAAAAAGAAATACCGCGGCGCAATCTCAGGGGGAGCAAACCGGCTCAGCCAATAGCCCCAAGCGAGAAGGGCTACGAGCGCGACCGCGAGCATATAGCCGAACGCGACCGAGAGGCCCATGTCGCGAAAGTAGGGGGATCCGATGAGGCCACGACCAGCTGCGCGGAGCGCCCACCCGAGGAACAGCAGCCCGAGAAAACCAATGAGAAGGTAGGCGAGGATCATCTTGGGTGCCTCAGCCGTGGGTTCGACAGGATCGACAGGATGTCCGCCGTGAGGTTCAACAGGATGTAGGCCGCGGCGAAGATGAGACAGCAGGCCTGCACCACTGGAATGTCACGGATCTTGACGCTGTCGACGAAAAGCTGGCCGATGCCCGGATAGACAAAGACGACCTCAACCACCACGACACCCGTGATCAGATAGGCAAGGTTGAGGGCGACCACGTTGACGATGGGAGCAAGCGCATTGGGCAGCGCATGCCGCAGGATGACCCGCATGGGAGAAAGGCCCTTGAGGCGTGCCATCTCGATATAGGGGGACGCAAGGAGGTTGATGATCGCCGCACGGGTCATGCGCATCATGTGGGCAGTCACCACGAGCGTGAGCGTCAATGCGGGAAGAAGCGTTTTCTCGAGGCGTTCGGGAAAGCTCATCCCTTCATAGATGTTGGAGAGTGACGGGAGCCACGGGTTCAGCACCGCAAAGACAAGAATGAGGACATAGGCCAGAAAGAACTCCGGGCTGGAGATCGAACTCAGCGTCGCGATGTTCACCACCCGGTCAAAGACTGAATTCCGAAACAGCGCGGCAAGCACGCCCAGCGTGAGCGACAGTGGAACAGCAATGATCGCGGCGACACTGGCGAGGAACATGGTGTTGGCGAAGCGCGGCGCAATTTGCTGGGCCACCGAAGTCAGGCCTGATCCGCTGTCGGATCCGGTAAAGCTGGCGAAATTGGCTTGGGCAAAGGAGCTGCCGAAATCGCCCCTTACTGCGCCGCCGAGCCAATCGAAATATCGGCTCACCGGTGATTGATCGAGCCCCAGATCACGTCGAATGGCGGCAACTGCCTCTGGCGTTGCCCCCTGTCCGAGGATCGATTCGGCAAAATCCCCAGGCAACATGTTCACGGCCGTGAAGATCACGATGGAAACGATGAAGAGGGTGAGAATACCAAGCCCTAGGCGTTGTGCGATGATCTTGGCAACGGTGCCCAATTTGTCTCCCTCGGGGTCTTGGTGGGATCTCCAAGGGTAGCGACTGAGGGCACTATGTAAAGGGTTAATGGAATCAGGCGAGCCGTTCCGGGAGCTGGTCCATGATTCGCACGAGTTCGGCGGTGATGCCCGGCTCCGACAGGGCGTGCCCCGCATTGGCGATCATCCGAAGCTCTGCGTCCGGCCACGCTTGGGCCAACCGCCAAGCGGCTCTCGGCGGACAGATCATGTCAAATCGACCCTGCACGATGGTCCCACCTATGCCGCCGAGCCGGTGAGCGTCCTGAACGATCTGATCGTCTCGCTGCAGAAAGCCCGAATTGTGGAAGTAGTGATTTTCGAGGCGGGCAAAGGCGCGGGCATAGTCGGCCGGTGTCTCTCCCCCCGCGCGCCCATTGTTGGCGACCGACGCAAGCGCGTTTTCCCAAGCGGACCACGCGCGGGCAAAGCGCACCTCGGTCGAGGTGTCGCCGGAGAAAAGTCGCCTGGCATAGGCATCGATGAGATTGCCGCGTTCCTCTACCGGGATCGGTTCGATGAACCGGCTCCAGACCTCTGGCCAGAATTTCGCGACCCCGCCTCCATAGAACCAGTCGAGTTCGGCTTGGGTCATGAGAAAGACACCGCGCAAGACCAGATGGCGCACAGCCGCTGGATGGGTTTCTGCGTAGAGCAGGGCAAGCGTCGCGCCCCAGCTTCCGCCAAACACAACCCAAGCGTCGATCTGCAACGTTTCGCGGATCTTCTCTATGTCTGCGACGAGGTGCCAAGTGGTGTTGTTTTCGACCGAAGCATGGGGCCGGGATCGGCCACACCCGCGCTGATCAAAAAGGATTACGCGATAGATGGACGGGTCGAAATAACGCCGCATCGCTGGGCTGCACCCACCACCGGGGCCGCCGTGCAAGATGACGACGGGGAGTCCGTCAGGCCGCCCGCATTGCTCCACATAGAGATGGTGCCCGTCGCCTACCTCCAGCATCCGTTGATCGAAAGGATCGGCGGGTGGGTAAAGGTAGCTGGCCGCGCGCTTATGACCTGCGTTTCTATCCATGACTGTCCTATATAGAGTGCTGACACTTGAACACATGGAGAGCGGAATGCAAGCGAGCGAGACCACCGTTGATGCAGGCGAAGTCGCGAAATTCGAAGCAATGGCGGCGGAATGGTGGGACACCGAGGGCAAGTTCAAGCCGCTCCACATGCTCAACCCCTGCCGTCTGGAATATATCTGCGCACAGATCGCGGCGGAGTTTGGTCGCACTCGCGACGGCAAATCGCCGTTTGCCGGGCTGCGCATCCTCGATATCGGATGCGGCGGGGGCCTCCTGGCGGAACCGATGGCCCGGTTGGGGGCCGAGGTCGTGGGGGCGGACGCGGCGGCCGGGAATATACCCGTGGCAGAGGTCCATGCAGAGCAATCCGGGCTGGAGATCGATTACCGGCACACCACGGCCGAGGCGCTTGCCGCCGAAGGGGAGCAATTCGATGTGGTCCTCAATATGGAAGTGGTCGAACATGTCGCCGATCCCGCAGCTTACCTCGCGGCTTGCGCCGCGTTGCTGAAGCCCGGCGGGCTGATGATCTGTTCCACGCTGAATCGAAATCCCAAAAGTTTTGCCATGGCGATCGTGGGGGCGGAATACGTCATGCGTTGGCTGCCCAAAGGCACACATGACTGGTCCAAGTTCATCACGCCGGATGAGCTCTTTGATCTGATCCGCGGGGCGGGGCTTGAACCGGTTGACCGCAAGGGGTTCGTCTTCAATCCCGTGCTGTGGAAGTGGAAACTCTCGGAGCGGGATCTTTCCGTGAACTACGTCACAGCCAGCACCAAACCGGCCGAATAGCGGCGCGGTATCGAGGCTCCGTCGGGGAAAGTAAAAAACTTCGAATTGGCGATTGACGGGGCTTCGCGGTTGGCCTATTGCACGCCCCACAACGCGGTTGTAGCTCAGATGGTTAGAGTACCGGCCTGTCACGCCGGGGGTCGCGGGTTCGAGCCCCGTCAACCGCGCCACTTCTCCTTTAAGCCCTAGGTGGGCCCCGATCACTCGGGGGAGAAGGGTGCCTTCGGGCATCTTTGTCTAGCTGCGATCTCCCTCCACTCTCCGTACTGACATCGGTTCGAGTTGACCAATAGGCCGCTCTTTGTCGCGCCTGTCCCGGCATGGCCTGTCTCCCTTTGAGGTACGAAGGCCGTGGCATCGCGCGCAGTCGTGTTTGCCGCGAACGAAGGGGCGGGCCAATCGCCCCTTTCCAAATGCGCCGTTCTCCTCTATATGGCGCCGATCCGGACCCAGAGGGGGCCGGCCTCCATGGACCCTGCTGGACGACATCCCGGCTTGAGCCCGCACATCATACCTTAGAAGGAGACCCCGATGTCGATTACGGTAGAAGAAAAAGCCCGCGTCATGAAAGAGTTTGCGACCAAGGAAGGCGACACCGGTTCGCCCGAAGTTCAGGTCGCGATCCTCACTTCGCGCATCACCACCCTGACCGAGCACTTCAAAGTGCACAAGAAGGACAACCATGGCCGCCGCGGCCTGCTGAAGCTCGTGGCTCAGCGCCGGAAGCTGCTGGATTACCTCAAGGCACGTGAAGAGGGCCGTTATCAGGATCTCATCCAACGCCTCGGCATCCGCCGCTAAGGCCCGCCAGACGACGATTCGCGCCCGTTCAGTTTCGCTGAGCGGGCTTTTTTCATTCACGCCTTCTACCCGGGAATTGGGTTTCAATTTTACACCCAAGCGGCTAGAGGGAGGCATCCGGCGTGCGGTGGTCTGGCCATCTACCGTGCGAAATGAGGATGCAGGACGACCGGCCGGAGGGAATACGCTCTCCAAGCAAACGGCCCAAGGGGATACGCCCCGAGGGCCACGATAGGATACGAGATGTTTAACGTTACGACGAAAACACTGCAGTGGGGTGAAGAGACGCTCACCCTCGAAACGGGCAAGGTTGCCCGTCAGGCCGATGGCTCCGTCATCGCGACCTTGGGCGAAACTTCGGTCATGGCCAACGTGACCTTCGCCAAATCACCCAAGCCGGGGCAGGACTTCTTTCCGCTGACCGTGCATTACCAAGAGAAATACTATGCCGCCGGCAAGATCCCGGGCGGCTTTTTCAAGCGCGAAGCGCGGCCTACCGAAAAGGAAACGCTGACAGCGCGCCTTATCGACCGTCCGATCCGCCCGCTTTTCGTCGACGGCTTCAAGCACGAAGTCCTCGTGATGTGCACCGTGCTGAGCCACGATCTCGAGAATGACCCTGATGTGGTCGCGATGATCGCCGCCTCCGCCGCGCTCACCATTTCCGGCGTCCCCTTCATGGGGCCGATCGCAGGCTGCCGCGTTGGCTATACGGGCGGTGAATACGTGCTGAACCCGAAGGTCGATGATATGCAGGGGCTTCGCGAGAACCCTGACCAGCGTCTCGATCTCATCGTCGCCGGCACCAAAGACGCGGTCATGATGGTCGAGTCCGAGGCCTATGAGCTCACCGAAGAGGAAATGTTGGGCGCGGTGACATTCGCGCATGAACAGATCCAGCCTGTCGTCGACCTGATCATCGATCTCGCCGAGGATGCCGCAAAAGAACCGTTCGACTATCAGCCCCCGGATTACTCCGCGCTGTATGATGCGGTAAAGGCAGCCGGCGAAGAGCAGATGCGTGCGGCATTTGCGATCACCGACAAGCAGGAGCGCACCACAGCCGTGGCCGCGGCCCGTGAGACGATCAAAGCCGCCCTGACCGAAGAGCAGCTGGCCGACTCCAACCTCGGCTCTGCCATGAAGAAGCTCGAAGCGTCGATCCTGCGCGGCGACGTCGTGCGCGGTGGCAAGCGGATCGATGGACGCGGCACGACGGACGTACGTCCCATCGTGTGCCAGACGGGCCTGCTGCCTCGGACCCACGGTTCGGCGCTCTTCACCCGCGGTGAGACGCAAGGTCTTGTGGTCACCACTTTGGGCACGGGCGACGATGAACAGTTCATCGACGCGCTGCATGGCAACTTCCGTTCCAACTTCCTGCTGCACTATAACTTCCCGCCCTATTCGGTCGGTGAGGTGGGCCGCGTGAGCGGGCCGGGCCGTCGTGAGATTGGCCACGGCAAACTCGCATGGCGCGCGCTTCAGGCGGTCCTGCCTGCTGCCACGGATTTCCCCTATACGCTGCGTCTCGTTTCCGAGATCACGGAATCCAACGGGTCTTCCTCCATGGCCTCTGTTTGTGGCGGCTCCCTTTCGATGATGGACGCCGGCGTGCCGCTCAAGGCTGCGGTTGCGGGCGTTGCGATGGGCTTGATCCTCGAAGACGACGGCGAATATGCCATCCTGACCGATATTCTTGGCGACGAGGATCACCTCGGCGACATGGACTTCAAGGTTGCGGGTACCGAGAACGGGATCACCTCGCTCCAGATGGATATCAAGGTTGCCGGCATCACGCCGGACATCATGAAGAAGGCTCTGGCACAGGCGAAAGACGGCCGGATGCACATCCTGGGCGAGATGAACAAGGCGCTCTCCGGGGCGGCTGACTTCTCCGTTCATGCGCCACGCATCGAAACCATGCAGATCCCGACCGACAAGATCCGTGAAGTGATCGGTTCGGGCGGCAAGGTCATCCGTGAGATCGTTGAGGTTTCCGGCGCCAAGGTCGACATCAACGATGATGGTGTGATCAAGATCGCTTCGCCGAACAACGAAGCGATCGAAAAGGCCTATGAGATGATCCATTCGATCGTCGCAGAGCCCGAAGAAGGCAAGGTTTACAACGGCAAGGTCGTGAAGATCGTCGATTTCGGCGCCTTCGTGAACTTTTTCGGCAAGCGTGATGGCCTCGTGCACGTCTCGCAGATCGAAAACCGCCGCTTGAACCACCCCTCTGATGTTCTCAAGGAAGGTCAGGACGTGAAGGTCAAGCTGCTGGGCTTCGACGATCGTGGCAAGGTACGCTTGTCCATGAAGGTCGTAGATCAGGAAACGGGTGAAGAAGTCGCGCCCGAGAAAAGCAAGGAAGGCGCAGACGAGTAATCGTCTGGCACTTTCCACGCATTGAAGAATGCCCCGAGTTTAGGCTCGGGGCATTTTTTGTTGTGTTCGAGAAAGACCCATGGGGCCATGGATACGGGCGATTAACGTAGGCCCGGTATGTGAGGGCAAAGCCGCGCCCGGAGTCCCCGCCGAATGCCATTGACATGGAACGCCATATACCTCGGACAATACACGACCGATATCGATCTCAACGAGAACGATGACGAGTACGCCGACAATGCGTCCGTCCTTGTCGGTCAGAGCTATGGCAGCGTGGACAAACCGCTTTCTAGAAACATCGTTGAAGTCACTTCTGTGAACAAGAACGGCCAATCCTACATGCTGGACGCGGACAATGACCGCCACGATGACCAGCTGCAATTCGACTTGGGTGACGGTCGTGGTACCCAGACGAATATCTTCGACGCAGCCTCGATCTATAACGCCACTCTGACCTACGAGGATGGGACTGTCGCGTCGATAACCGCGGTTATCATGCAGGACGCGGAGGGAAACCTGTTCCTCGCTCCCGAGTTCGAGGAGAATGATGATATGGCGGCGATGGAGGCAAAGGCCATCAGGTCGCTGTCGCTCGATTCATTGTACAGCCAAACGGGCGAGGTCATGACCGTGCGGACCACAACGAATTTTGTATGCTTTGCCACCGGAACGCGCATCGCAACGCGAGAGGGGGATCGCGCGGTGGAAACGCTCACGCCCGGCGATATGCTGATGACAGCAGACCACGGAGCGCAGCCCCTTCTTTGGCGCGGTGAGCGGCACCTTGATTTCAAGGCTGGAGCATCCCCGAGCGAGCGCCCTGTCGAGATCAAGGCAGGCGCTCTTGGTGACGGTATTCCAGCGCGCAGGCTCGTCGTTTCTCCCCAGCATAGGCTTATTTTGCAGGACAAGCGCCGTGAGATGCTTGCCCCTGCCATCGCCTTTGCTCGTGCCAGAGGCATACGGCGCATGGAGGGGCGGCAAACGGTCCGCTACCACGCACTCCTGCTTGCACGCCATGAGATCCTTTATGCCGAGGGCGCGCGCACCGAGAGTTTCTATCCTGGTCCGTGGGGGATTGACCGTCTGGCACCCATTCAGCGCTTGGAAGTTATTTCAGCGCGGCCCAGCCTGCTCTCCGCCGCCGCCGGGGCCTATGGACCTCATGCGAGGGAGGTCATAAGTCGGCGGAACGCCGAAGCAATCATCCGCGCCGGTGATTGGCAGAAGCAGGCCCGCCCGAAGATGTCACTGTCTCACTGAAGCGCGCTAATGGCGCGGCTGGTTGAGCTGAGCTTCGACTTCGTCGATCGCCCGCTCGACATCCTCGGGATCTTGGGACGGGACAGAGTAAGCGCCGCTCACCCATTTACCCAGATCGACGTCCGCGCAGCGCCTTGAACAGAAAGGGCGGTATTCAGAAGCGGCGGGTCGGGAGCAGATCGGGCATTTCATCCCAAGATATCCTCAAGGGGTGTGCGTTCGCGTTTGCGCTGCAACTCATAGTGGCCGAGCGGGGTCCAACCCACGAGTGTGGTATCAACCGGATCGCTTCGGAACGCTGCGCGCAACGTCGTTTCAAATTGCCGGCGGTCCTTTTTCCCCATGGGGGCGAGGTCCAGCACGATCTGGCCGCCGAGGCCCCGAAGACGCAGTTGCTGAGGCAATATACGCGCCGCCGTCAGATTGGCCTTGAGCCCCGCGGCATGCGAGGAATCCGTGCCGGTGTTTATATCGACCGCGACGAGCGCGCGTGTAGGCTCAATATAAAGCGTACCGCCCCCAAGCGGGCAATCAGCGCGCCTGAGCGTATCGAGCGCATCCAGAATACCGAGATGTTCAAAGCACCCCGCGGCGGTTTCGATCTGCGCAGGTTCGCTCCATTCCCGCCATGCGAGGCCATGCGGGCCATCGCCGTCGATCAGCTTTTCGGCGTCAGTCCCGTCCGCATCAGAAAGCACCTGTTCGGCAAGGGCACACATCGCGGCAATGTCTTCGGCGATCTCGTCGGCGCCCGCCTCGGCGCAGGAAGAGCGTAGGATCAGACCGAAGGGAGATCCCTCCATCGTCTCATGTGCAATCTCCAGAAGCGCGTCCCGGCGGTCATCGTCCTTGATAGAGCGGCTGATGTTCAAACCGGGTGCTTCAGGCGTGACAATTGCATAGCGGCTCTTGAAGAGCAGTTTGTTCGTGACCGGAATCGCCTTGCCCGACTCTGCATGGCCCGTCACTTGAACCAGAAGCGGATCACCGGGAGCCAATCCCTTGACCTGACGCAAAAACGCGTTGCCGTCTGGGGTCTTGAGGAACATGCCGCCTTGGCCCTTGACCGGCCTGTCGGCGATAGCGCGGTAAATGGTTCCAGCCGCCGGGGTGTCGCTTTCGATCAGCAGGTCGTGCAATTGTCCATCCACCATGAGAGCGGCGGCTTCGCGGTTCCCAAGGTGGTCTAGCGCGATGAGGCGGCCTTTCATGAGGGCTCTCCGTATAAGGGGTATCCAGCCGCAATCAACAAGTTCGCGGTTTCCGCAAGCGGAAGGCCAACGACGCTCGTGAAAGAGCCGTTGATCCAAGGGATGAAGGCACCTGCGGCGCCTTGAATGCCATAAGCTCCGGCCTTTCCACGCCAATCGCCGCTGGCGATGTAGCTGTCGATTTCAGCTGCTGAGAGGCGCTTCATGCGAACCGCCGTTTCAACATCGCGGGCCCATTTATTCTCGCCGCGCTTGATGGCGACTGAGGTGATGACCCGGTGGCGGCGGCCTGAAAGCAGGTTCAGAAAACCGCGTGCTTCGGCCTCGTTCTCCGCCTTGCCGAGGATGCGCCGCCCGACGGCAACGGTCGTATCGGCGCAAAGGACGATATCATCCTCTGCGGCCGCTACCGCCGTCACTTTTTCACGGGCGATACGGGCGCAATAGGCCCGGGGGACCTCGCCCTTCAGCGGTGTCTCGTCGATGTCCGGAGCGCGAATTTCGTCAGGCTCCACGCCGATTTGCTTGAGCAACTCCCGCCGGCGCGGGCTACCCGAGCCGAGGATAAGCCGTACCAAGTGGATTACTTGAAACGATAGTTGATCCGGCCCTTGGTCAGATCATAGGGGGTCATCTCGACTTGTACTTTGTCGCCAGCCAGAACACGGATGCGGTTCTTGCGCATCTTGCCCGCCGTATGCGCGATAATCTCATGGCCGTTCTCAAGTTCGACCCGAAATGTCGCATTCGGCAGGAGTTCCTTCACGACACCGGGGAATTCGAGCGTATCTTCCTTGGCCATGTGGTCTCCTTGAATTACCGCCCGCGAGGTCGCGGGCGCGCTATAAATGCGCCTCACCTGCCGTATTTTCAAGGGCAAATTTGGGCGCGAGAGGGGGGTTTGCACGAATTGCGTAACGTTTAGCGCAGTTGGACCGCCTGTGGAGCTTGCGCCCGTGCAGGCTGCTCGTCCCAATGGTGCCGGTTCAATACCACGCCATCGTGTCTGACGCGACTGATCTGCGCGGGGTCTACGTCGGCAAAGGTCCAGCCCGGCGTGCCGATGACGCCTTGGGCGATGATGCCATCCGATGGGAACCCGGTATCGGGCGGCCCAAAGACGCCGCCGCGGCCGGTATTTTCGTCGACCGCATAGGACCAGCGCGCGTCGCCTACTGTCGAGGACATGATACTCACACACTGGTTTTCCAGCGCTCTGGCCCGCGCGCCGATGCGCACACGGCTGTAGCCGGCGAGCGCTTCGGTGCAGGACGGTACGAGCAGGATATCCGCATCCGCCAGCGCACGTCCCAACAGGGGGAATTCGCTGTCGTAGCAGATCAGTATCCCAATCCGTCCAAGTGACGTCTCGAAAAGATGCAGCGGGCCACCACCAACCACGTTCCATTCGTCCCGTTCGAAGCGGGTCATGATCTGCTTGTCCTGATGCCCCATGTCGCCGCCGGGGGCAAAAAGACGCGCGCGGTTCACCGGGCGCGTCCCTATCTCAGGATCAAAGACCGGCGCGGAACCGGCCAGAATGTGGACCTTGAACTGGCTTGCGAGGTCGGAATGCAAAGTGTTCGCATCAGCGATACGATCAGACACCGCCACGAGAGATCGCTCAAGATCACCCGCAACATCCGCACCCGCAAGCGTGGCCAGTTCCATGGCCCCGTATTCAGGGAAAACAAGAAGTTCGGCGCCGCCCTCCGCCGCTCTCTTCACCCAATCGGTCAGCTTGGCGGCATAGTCGGACCACCCTGCGAGGAAATCGAGCGGATAGGCGGCGGCGGCGACCTTCATCAGTCGATCCGTGCCCGGCTAACCTTGTCGTACCCAGCCGTGAAGCCGGAAAGCGAAATATCGAGCGCGACCTGCTGATCGGGCGCGGAGAATGGAACGATCGTCAAGGTTGCCTTGTTGCCGGCCTTGTAGATCGCAATGTCTTCGGGCGTGAGGCCAATCCGGGCATAGCACCCGATCTGGTTACAGAACGAGAAGGGATAGGTCTTGGTCTGATTGCCATCTACCGCGATGCGCGCGTTGGCTGTCAGAAGGGTCTCAAGCGGTACGACAACGGTTGCACCTGCGACGGCGCGGTTATTGCCTTCGAGCCGGAACAAGCTGATCTCCGCCACGGAGTTGCCCTGTTCATCCCTCAGGAGCTGATAGAGTTGGCAGGGATCTTCGCCTCCGGCTTCAGCGCGGACACAGCGCAGATCCCAATCGCCAAACTCCTCTTTGACGTACGGCTCGTTGCTTGCGGCTTCTGCCTGCTCACCCATGGAAAGCTCGGTGGCTGGAGCGTCGCCTGCGGGCGCTTCTTCGGCGTCTTGGGCGAAGGCGGTCCCGCTCGCGGCCAAGAAGGCCAGGGAGGCAAGCAGACGAATGGAAGTGCTCATGGTAACCTCGTATCTCAGGTGGGTTCGGGCGATCGCATATCACGGCGCGAAAGGGATGTCAGTGGCTGCCGAAAGGGAAAAGCCCTACTTTTGAGCGATGGAGTCGACCCGATTCAGCGCGGTGCGACCTTCGGTTCTTCCCAAAGAAAAAGAGGTTCGAATAACGAACCCCTTTCCTGTCTTCTTTTCCCTGTCGGACTGGCCGACTTAGTCATTGAGGGAACGCTACGGCCAAAGTTTCGATCCGTCAACTGCCAATATTCAGTACATTTTTTGTTCCGTACTGACAGAACCCGAGGGGCCATGGTCCCAATGAAAAAAGGCCGCGCTCTTGTGCGCGGCCCAGTCTGACAGGGAGGAAGTTCATCCGGGCACAGAGGACATGAGGCCCGGACAAAACCTGTCTAGCGCAGGTAGGTTAACAATGTATTGTCTGGGTCTGATGCGGACTGAGGAGAGAAGTGATGAGCGATGGTGTTTTTCTGGGCGGCGGCGGCGAGGACTATGGAGAGCCGCAGCATCTCGCGTTGAATTACGCCAACCGTCACGGGCTCATCGCGGGCGCGACGGGGACCGGCAAGACGGTGACGCTCCAAATCCTCGCCGAAGGGTTCTCGGCAGCTGGGGTGCCGGTTTTTCTGTCGGACGTAAAAGGGGATCTATCGGGGCTGGCGGCGGCGGGGTCCGAAGATTTCAAGCTGCACGAAGCCTTCGTGTCGAGAGCGGCCACCATCGGGCTTGAACTGCAGTATGATGCTTTCCCGGTTACCTTCTGGGATCTCTTCGGCAAACAGGGCCATCCGGTACGCACGACGATTGCCGAAATGGGTCCGCTGCTCCTCTCGCGCCTACTCGACCTCTCTGATGCCCAAGAGGGTATCCTCAATATTGCCTTCCGTCTCTCTGACGAAGAAGGTCTGCCGCTTCTGGATCTGAAAGACTTGCGTTCCCTGCTTGTCTGGATCGGCGAGAACCGGGGGGAATTGTCGCTCCGCTACGGAAATGTCTCGACCTCATCCATCGGGGCGATTCAACGGCGGTTGCTGGTGCTAGAGAATCAGGGGGGCGCGGGGTTCTTTGGAGAGCCTGCGCTCGCGCTCAGTGATATCATGGCCACCGACGATGCGGGGCGGGGGCGGATCAACATTCTCGCCGCCGATCAACTCATGGGCTCCCCCCGGCTCTACGCGACCTTTCTGCTTTGGCTCTTGTCGGAACTCTTCGAAGAATTGCCGGAGGTCGGTGACCCAGACAAGCCGAAGTTGGTCTTTTTCTTTGATGAGGCACACCTGCTTTTTGACGACGCCCCTAAGGCGCTTGTCGACAAGGTTGAACAGGTGGCGCGCCTGATCCGTTCCAAGGGGGTCGGTGTCTACTTCGTCACGCAAAATCCCGGCGACGTCCCTGAAGACATTCTAGGGCAACTCGGTAATCGCATTCAGCATGCCCTCCGCGCGTTTACTGCGAGGGATCGCAGAGAGCTTCGGATGGCTGCCGAGACCTACCGGGAAAACCCACGGTTCGACACGGAGGCGGCGATCCGCGAGGTTGGCGTCGGCGAAGCGGTCACCTCCATGCTTCAGAAGAAAGGTGTTCCGGGCATTGTGGAGCGTACCCTCATACGGCCTCCGTCCTCCAAGCTCGGACCACTGGATGAGACGGCGCGGCGCCATGTGATCGACGCCTCCCCTGTCGCAGGGAAGTACGAGGCGGAACTGGATTCGCATTCCGCGCATGAAATGCTTGCCGAACGCGCGGCCATTGCCGCGAAAGCCGCCGAAGAGGCGGAGGCGCGCGAGGAAGACGCCGAAGCCGCGGCCCGAGACTATAGCGCAGGTCGCCGCTATAGCGGCCCGCGGGTCTCCCGCTCCAGTTCGCGCAGCAAGCGCCAGCCCGCCGGCATCGGCGAGGCACTCGGCAAGGCTGTTTTGAGGGAGCTTTCTGGAACCACGGGCCGTCGGCTTGTCCGCGGTATCCTTGGAGGGCTGTTCAAGGGGCGCTAGCCTATGGGCGTTGCGATATCGCCGGGGAGAACAAGCTCGCGTGTGTCCTCCTCGAAATTCTCAAAGCTCTTGGTCCAGCGACTGTCGGGCCAGAAGAGTTCCAGTTGCCCCTGCGCGGGTCGATAGGCGGCTGTGTAGAGGGTGCCGAAACCTGCATCGAAGGCCGTTGAGTAGAGCGGCGGACGCAGAAAGGCACGAATGAACTTTTCCTGCGTTTCTGGATGCAAGGTCAGCCGTTGCAACAGGTAGCGCTCTCGCTCCACCGTGGCAGTGAAGCGTGCATGGCTTGACCATTCCACCCGTTCCTGATGGTTCGTGGCCACGGCCGCGTGGGTCAGGATGGCGGGCCGATCTGGGGCGAGATAGGCGGTCACGAAGTTGCGCGCGGCGTCGATGACGGTCACGTTATAGCTCATGTGACACGGGATGCGGGCCAGCGTCTCGGCGGCCTCGGCGGTTGTCGCGCAGGTCTGCAGGACATAGCGCAGAATGAGCGGAACGCCGAAGCCCCGCCCATATTGCGGGCGCCCCCCAAAGGTAAGCGAGACGGCGAGTCCCTCGTCATTCATCCCGTCTACAAGACCGAATAGCCCGTCGCTTGTCCCGATGACACCGCGCCCCTGCCACCGGGTCCGCAGAACCACGGCGTCGAAGGCGGAAGGGGCATAATCGTAATTTCTCACCAGCATAGGCTCATCGCCCGGCCAGATCGCCTGACTGCATCCCGCGAGATAGCGTGGAGGGCCGAAAAACGACAGGAACCGGGCCTGCATGTCGCCGCCGCCCGCCAGTTCGCAAAGTTCCTCGTAAAGAGGAAGGAGCTCCGGCATATGGGTTTTGATCGCGCGATTGCATTCCAGATAGGTGGGCCGACCAGTCAACCCTTCGCGGGACCACCAGCGCGCATAAGCGGGCCAGTAAGCCGCGAATAGCCCGGCCCATTTCGGGCCGGGCTTATCTTCTGAAAGCGCGCGGAAAGTCAGAGGCATTGCTACATGATCTTGAACGCCGGCTCCTGAAGTGCCGTGGCGGAGGGCAATGGACGCGCGGAAAAGGCATTCTTGATCCCGTGGATCCAGCGCTTGGATTCTTCGGTGAGCTGGAACGCGTTCGTCATGGACCGACCGCGCTTGACGAGGATGCCAAGGTCAGCCCCCTCATAGCGATAATCCCCGACATTGGAAATCCGCAGGAAGAAGGCTTCGTTTTCTCCCACGGCGCGGCGGTGATAATCGAAGCGGTCGAACACGACGCGGCCATCCTCCCGCATCTTGTAGATGCCCGATTGCGGCGCGTCCGTGACGATATCAACGGAGTCGTCCGTATGCTTGATGACCATCTGTGACCAACTGTCGATCATGTCCGGATCGGACCAGCGATCGTTGAGTTCGCCCACATCGAGCGTGAAGGGCTTCTTTGAGAATTCCAGCAAGTGGAACAGAAAGAGCGGGGCATCGGCATGGGCGAATGCCGCGTGGTTGGTCATGGACGACGCGCCGGTGATACGCGGGTTCAACTCCCCAAGCCAGATTTCTCCGCTCTTCTTTTCAATAAGGAAATCAAGCTCGAAGTAGCCGCGATAGCCTTCCTTGCGAAGCTGCTCCCCGAATTTGAAGGTAAGCTCGCGGGCCTTCTGGCGCGCCTTGGGCGGGAAGGCCGTCGAAAAAATTTCGTTGCCGCACCACCCGCCACGATAGGGCGTCAATTCGTTGAACCCGACCAGTTCCGTCATCAACGGACCCACAATCGTCCCTTCCGACGTCGCACAGGCCTCGATCGCAGAGCCGCGGCAGTCGATCCGCTTCATGATCTTGATTTCGCCCTCTCCGACGATTTCATGCTCATGTTTGCGGAAATCGGCCTCAGACTTGATGAAGAAGGTCGTATGGCCGCTATCACCGAATGCGGATTGCAGCACCAGATCGTTTCCAAGGTTGGCCTTGTCGCAGATCTCTTTCAGATGCTCATAGTCCTCCACCACCGACAACGTGTTGGGCACCGAGGGCACGCCCGCCTTGTTGCCGATGCGGACCGTCTCGATCTTGTTGTCCATGTTGGTCCGCAGCTTTGCCTTCGGGAACCAGACGGTACCGCCCAGTTCCTTGGCAAGGGCTTCGGTCTTTTCGTCGAACATCAGAAAGACGAACTTGGGTTTGCCGCCGCGCCGCTTGACCAGATCGACCACTTCCTTGTGCTGCAGCAGATAGTTGTTGATGTCCTCGATGGACTGGAACTCATCATGGGGAATTTCGGACGGAACAAAGACGTTCGGATGCCGCCCGTCGAAGCAATCCATGTAGCAGATGTAGGTGAAGTTCTTCACCCATTCATCGAGACCGAGCAGATTGAAGTTGGTGGCCGAGACGAAGTAGATCGGATCAGAGTTGGTATGGAAGTACCGACGGATTTCCGAAATGTTCTTCAAGGTCTTCTTGGGCATGATATATGTCCTCTTTCTGGTCTCGAAATCAGGTCTTGAGCAGGGAATTCAGTGCTTCCGGGGTGAAGACCCGAAGCCCTAGGTCGGGGCGGTAGCCGTGGATTTCACTGACGTCGAGCGCGCGCATGAACGACAGGATTTCCGGGCTGATCACCTGACCGGGAACGAGGATGGGGAAGCCGGGCGGGTAGGGAATGATGAACGAGGCCGAAACCAGTTCCTCCCCGCTCGTCAGCAGATCCATCAATCGGTCATCGAGGGCGTGATAGTCACAGTTCTCTTCGTCATAGGCGAGGAAGAACGCGGTTCGGATATCCCCCTCGGGTGAGTCAGGTCCGCTGCGGAATGCATCGTGAAAGCGCGAGAAGTCGGGCAGGGGGGGGACGTGCTCCACCAGTGCCTTGACCCTGTTCTCAAATGAGCGCCGCTCCATCTTGGAGGCGTCGTCCAAGAGATCGTCGAGGTCGTTGGCGATCTCCACCAGAACTTCGATGAGATAGGCAACCGAACTGCGCGTCGTGCCGATGTTGGTCATGAAGAGCACGGTGTTGCGCGAGGTCTTGTTGATCTGGATGCCGTATTTATCCATCAGGATCTGGGTCTTGAAGGTATCGCCGTCCCAACCTGTCCCACCGACCGCGAGGGTGACCCGGGTCGGGTCGAGGACGAATTCATCGCGGGTCCAGATATCCCAGATGTCGGACCATCCCTCCTCAGCATTGAAATAGCTTTTGACACCGCTCTCGCGGAATTCTTCGGGGATCATGTCCCCGGCGGTCAGCACTTTGAAATACTTTTGCAGCGTGGGATGGCTGGCCACGGCTCGGCGGATCGCCATGGCACTTTCGATCTGGTGCTGAACGAATTCGAACCCCTCAAGCTCCACCTGCCGTCGTCCCACGTCAAGCGAGGCGATGATCTGATAGTTCGGAGAGGTCGAGGTATGCGTCATGTAGGCCTCGTGGAACGATTGCTCCACTTCGCCTTTGAAATCCTGATCGTTGACGTGGATCATCGATCCTTGCCGCAGCGATGTCAGTGTCTTGTGGGTCGATTGCGTGGCATAGGCCCGGACGCGCGCATCCGGCGGGGGCAGGAGGCGAGTGTTGAGCAACGTTTCATCGTCCGCGCCCTCCAGTTCCGTCTGCTGCGCTTGCCAAGCGGCGGCGGCTTCCGGCGTGCGTAGCGCTACGCGTAGGTGGTTGGCGACGCCCATCGCCGTTCGCTGACGGTAGGTCGGCGTGAACCGGGCAAAAGCGAACCACGCTTCGTCCCACAGAAAGATCAGATCCTTCTTGATGGCGAGACATTCTTCCATGACACGCTGCACGTTATAGACCAGCCCGTCAAAGGTGCAGTTGGTCAGCAGCACCATGCGAACCCTGTCGAGTTTGCCTTGGGCCTTCAGCTTCAGAAGCGTGTGCTTGATCTCCCGCAGGGGAACGGCACCGTACATCGAGTATTCGTGCAGGGGATAGCTGTCCATATAGACGACATTCGCGCCCGACAGCACCATCCCGTAGTGGTGCGACTTGTGGCAATCTCGGTCGACCAGAACAATATCACCCGGTCGGATCAGGGATTGAACGACGATCTTGTTACAGGTCGATGTGCCGTTGGTGGCGAAGAAGGTCTGTTTGGAGCCAAAAGCGCGGCTGGCGTATTCCTGTGCTTCCTTGATGGGGCCCCTTGGCTCCAGCAAACTGTCCAGGCCGCCGCTGGTTGCGGAGGTTTCCGCGAGAAAGATGTTGGGACCATAGAATGCGCCCATATCCTGAATCCAGTGAGAGCGCGAAATCGACTTGCCACGGCTGATGGGCATCGCGTGGAAGACGCCGGTAGGTTGCTTGGAGTATTCCTTGAGCGCAGTGAAGAAGGGGGTTTTGTACCGTCGGTTCACGCCGCGCAGGATGTTGAGGTGCAACTCGAGGAAATCTTCCTGATTGTAAAACACCCGGCGGCAACGGCCGAGATCGAGCCCGGCAATGTCTTCGGCGGAACGATCCGTAATCAGGTATGCGTCGAGTTCTGGCCGGACCTTGGCGATAAGGCGGCATGCCTCGGGGCCATAGTCACTGGGTTGAAGCCCGTCCACGTCCTCTCCGTCGCCAACCCGGCTCAGGTATTGCTTGAGGAGGGCAAGGTCGTTGCGCGACTTGAGCGATAGCCCCGGCCTGACGACAACAGCCTGTACGTTGTGATTGAAAAGAATGCCCATGAGAGCGTCTTCGAGGCTCGGAACGATCACCGGCTCATAGATAAAAGGATCTTCTGGGCGGCGCATACGGATGAGATTGTTCCGCAGGAAGCGTTCCTGGTGTTCGTTGACATTGTCGACGATCAGCACTTCGAAGTATGGGCGGCCGAGGGCTCGTGCCTCTAGCGGCAGTGCGCTTTCGTCCTCGAAATCCTCTTCGTGATCTTCACCGCCAATCGGGATGGTACGCCGGCGATAGGCCCCGGAGGTCAGCGCACGCGCGACGCGCCGAATGGCCTGAGAAAGTTCATCGATGTTGCGCTGTTCGAGCATACGGCGAAGATGCTCAAAGGCATGGGCTCCGGGGAAAGCCCAGTAAAGCTCGATCGGCTCCAGGGCAGCAAAGAGAGCTTCGGCCGTTGCTAGAAGTTTTTTCCCCTGCCGCCCCTCTATTCCATGAACATGCAGCGATTCCGCCGTTTCCCGCAGGGTGCTCCACCGGTCCGCTCTGAGCTGTGTGGCACTGTAGTAATCCCCGATGGAAAGCAGCTTTCCATCTCCTGCCTGCGCATTCATGTATGTCGCCTCCCTTACGTCGTTTCCGGGCGCCGGGAGGCGCCCGGCAGAACTTATTCTGTGCCTGCGATCCGCTTGAACATGGGGATCGGATCGGTTGGCGCTCCGCCGGGACTGTCGGCTGCGAGCGCGGTGCGTGGGTCCGCCATGTTCACCCCGGCGTTCGAGCCTTGATGCGGGGTCTGGAGTGGGCCGAGTGTATGCAGATAGGCATCCGCCCCGCTGGTCCGGTCATAGATGGGGAAATCCGCTTCACGGTCGCGGAAACTCTTGAGAACCTGTCCAAGGCCCTTGAGCCCGGCTTCCCGTTGTCGCCGTACAAGATCGAGGTCGATCTCGATGGGGAACATGTCTTCCTGTCCGGCCGATTGATGCAGGACGAGTGAAGTTGGATCCACCACGAGGGAGCGTCCGACGCCGCCCGCGCCGAGGCCGTTCACATCGAAGACATAGCACTGGAACTGCGCCGCAGTGGCTCGTGCAATTGAGATTTCCGCCTCGCGGTCAGTTGTCCCCGTCAGGACCGGATGCAGCAGCACCTCAACACCCTGGCTGGTCAGTTGCCGCGTCGTTTCGGGGAACCAGATATCGTAGCAAATGGACAGCCCGAAGCGACCCACTTCTGGAACGTCAAAGACGCAGAAATCCGTCCCGGAGGAGATACCCGCCTCATAGGGCTTGAACGGGAACATCTTGGAGTAGCGCGCGACGATCTCACCCAGTGGGTTGATTACGACGGAGGTGTTCAGAATGCGGCCGTCGGCGGTTTTTTCGAACATGGAACCGGGGATGAGCCAGATACCATAGCGCCGAGCATCTTCTTGGAACTGCGCAATGGCGTCGTTCGGAAAAGGCTGGGCGAAGCGATCCAACGGGCCGTAGGGCGCAAGCTCCGAGAAAAGGACCATCTGGGTCCATGGGAAGCGGGCCATCAGGATCTCGATCCTGTGCCGCATCGCCTCTACGTTGGATGTGAGCGCGGCGACGTTCATTTGAATGCCGGCAATCGCGAAGGGGGTCATGTGTTATTCGTCTCCAAAAATTTGCCTCCCGGATCGGCCAATCTGTACACAACTCCGCGCCGGCTCCAGCGCCGGGCACACCACAAGCGGGCGCGTCCGTCGAATTGTCGTTCTGTGATGCGCTTGGCCTCACTCGACGTCCATCGCTCCGGTTTCCCCTATGGACGACGTTATCATCTAGTTCCAATCTTCCAACAGTAAATCGTTAATCCCTCAGAAGGTCGGTGGTGTGCAGGCGCTGACGATCACGCAATCGACTTCCCCGATGTTGCGGAAACGGTGAGGCAGTCTGCTGTCGAAAAGATAGCCGTCGCCGGGGTTCAGGATGCGCACCTGATCGTCCACGGTAATTTCGATGATGCCGGACACGACCACTCCCGCTTCTTCCGCATTGTGCGAGAGCAGGTCTGGCCCGGTATCCGCCCCCGGGGGGTAGGTTTCGTGCAGCACCTGCAACGTATGGCGCGAGGCATCGCCGATTTGCCGAAGCGAAACGCGGGATGCCCCGGCGCCCAGCCCGGCATCCTGAGGGGACAGTTCCACGAATTCGTCCGCGGCATAGAAATATTTCGGCGATCCGGCGTCTTCGACATCGGCGAAAAAATCAGAGAGCGACATGGAGATGGCATCCAGCAGACGCTTTAGAGACGCCACAGAGGGGCTGCTCTTGTTTTGTTCGATGAGAGATATGGCCCCGTTGGTCATACCGGAACGGCCCGCGAGGTCACGTTGCGACATGCCCCGCATTTCTCGAACCTGCCTTAGACGACCGCCAATATCCACCTGCTGCCCCTTTAAGTTTAGCGCCTGATAGGAAAATTAAGCGCAGGTTTCGCAAGATGGTCAATACTTCAACGATATTTTGTATGGTAGGCGCCTCTGGGTGCCGTTGACAATTATAATCATCGGTCAATAATAATACTAATCGTGTATTTTGCGGAGCGTGCTATGTCGACCCTCGAAGCCAAAACCAAGACTCCCCGTCGCCGTTCGACCCCCCGCAAGGGGAAAGCCGCGGCACAGCCTGCACCGGCAATTGCCGGGCAGACCAATGCCGACCTTCTGGCCCGACGCGAGGCTGCCGTGCCGCGCGGGGTTGCCTCCGCCGCCCCGGTTTTTGCCGCACGCGCCGAGAATTCGGAGCTTTGGGATGTCGAGGGGAACCGGTACATTGATTTCGCGGGTGGCATTGCGGTCCTGAACACCGGGCATCGGCATCCTTCCGTCGTAGCCGCCGCCAAGGCGCAGGAAGACCTCTATACGCATACCAGCTTTCAGGTCGTTCCTTATGAGCCCTATGTGGCGCTAGCCGAGAAGCTGAATGCGCTCGCGCCGGGT
Organism: Poseidonocella pacifica; assembly: GCF_900111875.1. GTDB lineage: Bacteria > Pseudomonadota > Alphaproteobacteria > Rhodobacterales > Rhodobacteraceae > Poseidonocella > Poseidonocella pacifica. Next base: position 211,196 of record NZ_FOJU01000003.1, on the reverse strand, counting down.
GATTTCGCCAAAAAGACGCTTCTTGTAACGACTGGTGCCGAGGCGGTGGAGAACGCTGTGAAGATCGCGCGTGCAGCGACGGGCCGCCCCGGTGTCATCGCCTTCACCGGCGGGTATCACGGGCGTACCCTTCTCACGCTTGGCCTCACCGGAAAGGTATCGCCGTACAAGAAGGACGTCGGCCCGTTCCCGTCGGATATCTTCCGTGCGCCATTCCCGGACACGCGCACAGGCGTGACTGTTGAGGATGCGCTGAAGGGCCTCGAAACTCTGATGCTCACCGATGCGGATCCGTCGCGCATCGCCGCCATCATTCTGGAGCCGGTTCTGGGGGAGGGCGGGTATCTGCCCGTACCTGCGGAAATGTGGCGCGCCCTGCGCTCAATCTGTGACAAGCATGGCATCCTGCTTATCGCAGACGAGATTCAGGCCGGGTTCGGCCGGACGGGCAAGTGGTTTGCCATCGAGCATTCCGGTGTCGCGCCCGACCTTATCACCGTGGCCAAATCCATGGCGGGTGGCTATCCCGTCGCCGGCGTGATCGGACGCGCCGAGGTCATGGATGCGCTCGCGCCCGGCGGTCTCGGCGGCACCTATGGGGGTAACCCGGTGGCGTGCGCAGCAGCGCTCGCAGCGATCGAGGCAATCGAAGCCGAGGGCCTTCTGGCGCGGTCGGCGGCCATGGGCTCTCGGTTCCGGGAACGTTTTGCGGAAATCGGTGCGCGTACCGCTCCCTACCGCATGTGGGATATTCGCGGGTTGGGCGCGATGCTGGCGGTGGAGTTCGTGACCGACTTTGAGACCGCAACGCCGGATGCGGCCCTCACGAAATCGATCATCGCGCACGCTCTCAGGCGTGGTCTGATCCTGCTGTCTTGTGGCATGCACGGAAACGCACTTCGGATCATGGTTCCGCTCACTGCGTCCGATGCGATCATTGATGAAGGCTTGGCCATTTTTGAGGCCGCGCTTGACGATGCGGTGCGTGAAAGCGCCGTCTGATCTACTGATGGAACCCGCCAAGCGCGGGTTCCATACCTAGCCGGCGATGATGGAATGCAGCTTGTTGAGCATGTGCGCCTTCATCAACTGCCCCAGCCCCCCGGCATCGCGGGCGACCAACGCCTCCGCAATGCGCTCATGCTCCGACACAGCTTCGGTCCAGCGGCGCTGTGTCAAGTTCGCCTGATAACGTGCACGCTGAATTCGGTAGGCGACCAACGCATGGGTGCGCCGAAGACATTCGTTGCCGCTCGCCTCAAGTATCGCGGCATGGATCGCCTGATTGATCGCGAAATAGGTCGGCCTGTCGGCTTCCTCGTGCGAGGTGCGCAGGGCCTGCGTCAGCCTGCGTATCTCTGCGATCTGTGCCTCGCTCGCGGCGGCAGCTGCAAGTTCTCCCGCGAGGCCCTCCAGTGAGGCGAGCACCGGGAAAAGATCGCTCAGTTCCTCTTCGGTCTGACTTGCGATGAAGGCCCCTCTGTTCGGAACAAGATCAATGAGACCTTCGGCCGCCAAAACCTTCATTGCTTCTCGCAACGGGGTTCGAGAAACGCCAAAACGCTCCGTCAGAGCCTTTTCCGGAACCTTCTCGCCGGGGCTCAGTTCCCCTTCGAGGATGATTTCGCGGAGCATATCGGTCAATTCGACCGCAAGAGCCTTGCGCTCCAGTGGGGCCGAGATGGGGTGCTGCGTCGGCTGAAGGCTCATGATGCCACCTCACTTGCCCGGTCATAGAGCTCTGCAATGTGCAAGGCGCGCCGGCCCGTGCCATCGGCGATCTGATGACGGCAGGAGGTGCCGTTGGCAATCAGCAACGTACCGGGATCGGCCGAGCGTACCGCAGGAAAGAGAGAGAGTTCGCCCATGGCTTTTGAGACCTCCGAGGTTTCCGCATCATAGCCGAATGCACCCGCACCCCCGCAACAGCTTGTTTCGATAGTGGTCGCGTCCAGCCCCGGCAGGGCACCCAGAGCGGCATCCATGTCGCCCATGACGCCGGCGGCCTTCTGGTGACAATGGCCGTGGACCTTGGCGCGTTCCACCGTTTCGCGTAATTCGAGCTTGAACCGCCCGGCGGCCTGTTCGCGTGCGACGAATTCTTCAAAGAGAAAGGCGTTTTCGGCAAGCTCGTCCGCTTCGGGGCCGGGCAGCAGCGTGCGGAATTCATCGCGGAGCGTGAGCAGGCAGGAGGGTTCGAGCCCGATGACGGGGCGGCCCGCGCGAATATGTGGGAGTAGGGTTTCAAGCGTCCTGCGAGCTTCTGCACGCGCCTTGTCGATCATGCCAGCCGCGAGATAGGTCCGCCCGCAGCACAGAGGGCGGGCCGCCCGTTCTGTCGCCGCGGGTCCGATGACCCGATACCCTGCCCGTTGCAGTACTCTCACTGCGGCTCTGGGAATATCCGGCTCCATCCAGCGGTTGAACGTATCGGCAAAGAGAACGACCTCACCCGCGTCACCGCCAATTGGTGCGATTTCTGCGTCTCGGAAGAAGTTGCCACGAAACTCCGGCAGCGAGCGATCCCGCGCAAAGCCGAGCATTCGCTCGACGAGGGCCGCCACGATCCGCGAATGATTGCGCATCTTGAACAACCCCCGACCCGCGACGGCGAAGGCGGCATAACGGGGCATCTCGGCGATCAGGCGGTCCTTCACTGACCAGCCGAGTTTCTGGCCGCGCTGATACAGCACTTCGGTTTTCATCTTGGCCATATCGACGCCCGTAGGGCATTCGCGCTGACACGCCTTGCAGCCAACGCAAAGCTTCATCGTCTCTGCCATCTCGTCGCTGAAAAGGGCATCCTTGCCAAGCCGCCCGGACAGGGCCAGCCGAAGCGTGTTGGCCCGCCCGCGCGTCACGTCGCGTTCATTTCGCGTCACGCGATAGCTCGGGCACATCACGCCGCCCTTGAGCTTGCGGCAGGCGCCGTTGTTGTTGCACATTTCCACGGCACCCTGAAGGCCGCCGCTGGCCCCTTGCCAATCGGACCAGTCATGCCCGGTTTCGCGGTCGTCGAAGGTGTAGTCCGGGGGGAAGCGCATCAGGCTGCGGTCATCCATCTTTGGCGGATGGACGATCTTGCCGGGGTTCAGGTGGCCGTCTGGATCGAATGCCGATTTCACCTCTTCAAAGGCACGGACCATCCGTGTGCCGAACATCTTCTCGTGGAATTCCGACCGTACGATGCCGTCGCCATGTTCGCCGGAGTGCGAGCCCTTGTACTCCTTGACCATGTCGAACGCCTCTTCGGCGATGGCCCGCATGGTTTTGACGTCCGCTTCGAGCTTGAGGTTCAACACAGGGCGAACGTGCAGGCAGCCTTCCGATGCGTGCGCATACCAGGTCCCTTCCGTGCCATGCTTGCGGAAGACCGCCGTGAGCCGGTCCGTGTAGTCGCCCAGATGGGCGAGAGGGACGGCGCAATCCTCGACAAAGGACACAGGTTTGCCCGCGCTTTTCATCGACATCATGATGTTCAGGCCGGATTTCCGCACTTCGCCGATTTCGGCGGCGAGGCGACCGTCACGGATTTCGACTGCTCCACCTTCTTTGGCGCCCCCATTGCCGAACCCGAAGCCGAGTGATGCCATCGTATCGTGGAGGGCGGAAACCTTGCGGTCGTTCTCCTCTGGGCTGTCGGCGAATTCCACGAGCAGCAGCGCGGCGGGTGTGCCTTTCACAAAGCTTTCCAGCGTCTTGCGGAACATCGGAATGGACCGAGCGAGGTCGATCATCGTGCTGTCGACCAGTTCCACCGAAGTGGGCCCGAGCGCGACGAGGTGCTGAGCCGCATCCATCGCCGCGCGGAATGTGGGGAAGTGACAGGCCCCAAGGATCTTTTCCGAAGGTGGCAGGGGGGAGAGGCGGATCTCGATTGCGGTCGACACTGCCAAGGTCCCTTCGGACCCGATGAGAAGATGAGCAAGGTTTAGCGGCGAGCCGGGAACCAGAGCGTCGATATTGTACCCGCCAACCCTGCGCTGAACGTCGGGAAAGCGGGCCGCGATTTCGTCCGCTTCGCGCGCGCCGAGGGCGGTCATACGCTCATGCAGGTCACGCCCCGCCAGTTCATGAACGCCTTCGGAAACACGAAAGGAGCTACCGTCCGCCAGATAGCCGGCAATCGAAATCACGTTGTCCCGTGTGGTGCCATACCGCAACGAGCGCGATCCGCAGGAGTTGTTGCCGGTCATACCCCCGATTGTCGCACGGGAGGCGGTCGAGACATCCACCGGGAACCACAGCCCATGAGGTTTCAGGTGGCGGTTGAGATCATCAAGCACGATGCCCGGTTCGACCACAGCGCGCTGACCTTCGATATCCAGTTCCAGAATCCCTGTCAGGTGCCGCGAGCAGTCGACTATCAGGCCTGAATTGACAGTCTGACCGCATTGCGATGTGCCCCCACCTCGCATGGTAACGGGCAGCCCTTCGGTACGGGCGAGGGTAAGAGCCGCCGAGATGTCCTCCGCACGCCGGGGAATAACAACGCCGGCGGGCATGATCTGATAGATCGATGCATCGGTGGAGTAGCGACCGCGGGTGAAGGAATCCCAATGGATTTCCCCCTCTATTTCGCTTGCGAACCGCCCGCGCCCCATCACGTCCAGCATTCCCGGCCCTCCCTGCCGTTGCGGAAATTGTCTTGACTGGATAATGAATTCATAATTCAATTCAAGAAAATTCGTGGCGGCAGGGGATTCCCCGGACAAGCGCCGCGAGACACGGGAGGAGAGACCGAGATGCCAGCCGGACGTCATTTTCTACAGATCCCAGGTCCGTCCAATGTACCTGATCGGGTGCTTCGGGCCATGGACATGCCTGTCATGGATCACCGCGGTCCAGCCTTCGCGGAAGTGGGGCAGCGGGCGCTTGATGGGATGAAGTCCATTTTCAAGACCGAGCAGCGGGTGGTAATTTATCCATCCTCGGGCACGGGCGCCTGGGAAGCGGCTTTGGCCAACACGATGTCGCCGGGTGATACGGTCCTGATGTACGAAACCGGGCATTTTGCCACCCTTTGGAAAGGCTTGGCGGAACGATTGGGGATCAACCCCATCTTTATCGAGGGAGATTGGCGTGGGGGCGCAGATCCGGCGGCGATCGAAGCGCGGCTGCGGGAAGACGCCGGGCATGAGATCAAGGCGGTTTGCGTCGTTCACAACGAAACATCGACCGGCTCCGTTACGGATGTCGCTGCGGTTCGCAAGGCAATCGACGCGGCGGGCCACCCGGCGCTTCTGATGGTGGATACGATTTCCGGCCTTGCTTCGATCGACTTCCGGTTTGACGAATGGGGCGTCGATGTTGCGGTGTCCGGATCGCAAAAGGGTTTGATGCTGCCGCCCGGACTGTCCTTCAACGCGGTGAGCGACAAGGCGACCGCTGTTGCCAAAAATTCGACGATGCCGAAATCATATTGGGCATGGGAAGAAATGGCCGGGCCCAACGCGACGGGATATTTTCCATATACTCCCGCGACCAACCTTCTCTATGGATTGAACGAGGCGGTTGCATTGCTGCACGAGGAGGGGCTCGACAATGTCTTTGCCCGGCATCAGCGTCACGCCGCAGCGACCCGTGCCGCTGTCCAGCATTGGGGACTTGAGGTGCTTTGCGCCAATCCGGCTTGCTATTCGGGTGTCCTGACCGCCGTGATGGTGCCTGAGGGGCATTCTGCGGATGCGTTCCGTTCGACTGCGCTGGCCAACTATGACATTTCGCTGGGCAATGGTTTGTCGAAGGTGGCCGACAAGGTCTTCCGCATTGGGCATCTGGGCGATTTCAACGACCTCATGTTGTGCGGCACGCTTGCGGGCGTCGAAATGGGTTTGCGTGATGCGGGCATTCCGTATCAGGCTGGCGGTGTGCTGGCGGCGATGGATCTGCTCGGACCAGAGGCCGATGCGGCCCGTGCCGCCGCACAATGAAACTGAGGGAACAAGCTCGGACTAAATAACAAGAAGCCCGGCGTGCGACCTTGGGAGGGGGATGGCGCGACCGGGTACAACCAACCAGGGGAGGAGACCCACATGAAACTGACACACGTATTGGCGACAGCGGCAACCGCGGCCATTCTGGCGGGGCAAGGCCATGCCCAGGATATGACACTGCGCTTTGGGCATGTCGGCGCGCCGGGATCGCTGTTTGAGGCGACCGCTGACAACTTCCGCGACTGCTCGAACGCTGCGCTCGGGGACAAGGCGGAGATGCAGACCTACGGGTCATCGCAACTCGGCACCGACAAGGAAATGCTGCAAAAGCTCAAGCTGGGCCAGGCGCAGTTCGCCCTGCCATCTTCGGTCATGTCGTCGGTGGATGATGCCTTTGGCATCTTTGAGATGCCCTATATCATCAAGGATCGCGACCACATGCGCCGTGTTCAGGCGGAGATGATGGACGAGTTTCAGGGTGCCGCTCACGAAAACGGCTATCACATCGTCGGTCTGGCCGAGAACGGCTTTCGCCACATCACCAACAATGTGCGGCCCATCGCCGTGCCCGAGGATCTGAAGGGCGTCAAGCTACGGACACCGAACGGGGCGTGGCGGGTGAAGATGTTCCAGGAATACGGCGCGAACCCGACGCCGATGTCATTCTCCGACGTCTTTACCGCGCTTCAGACGGGTGTGATCGACGGGCAGGAAAACCCCTACGCGCAAATCGCGTCGGCCAAATTCCAGGAGGTGCAGGATTACCTGTCGATCACGGGGCATGTTTACACGCCAGCCTATATCCTCGCCTCGAAGCGGCATTGGGATCAATTGCCTGAAGATGTCCGCGCGGAGCTCGAGACATGCGCAGCGAGCACGCAGGATTTCACCTATGAGCATGCGGCGGCGCTCGAAAGCGAATTGCTTGGCGTGATCCAGGACGCCGGCGTCGAGGTCAACGAGGCCGACAAGGACGCCTTCATCGAAGCATCCAAGCCGATCTACGATGCCTTTGCGGCAGAGGTCGACGGCGGCGGTGAGATGATCGACCGCGTCCTCGCACTCGGCAGCGGCAGCTAAGCGGCGCGCCATATCAGACCGGGCCCCTCGGGGTCCGGTTTTCTTTACATCTCCATCCTCAGGGGCATTCAATGCCAACGATAAACAGACTGGCCCGGGTTCTCGGGAGCCTCCTTGAGTGGTTCACCGTTTCCCTAATGGTCCTGCTGACCTTGACGGTCATAGTGGCCGTCATCGCGCGTCTCATGGGGGCCAGCTTCTCTTGGTACGATGAAGTTGCCGCGATCATGCTGGCTTGGATCACCTACTACGGCGCGGCCCTCGCGGCATTGCGGCGCAGCCATATCGGGTTCGACACCGTCCTTCTTGCCTTGCCTGCGTCGGTGCGTATGCCCGCCGTGCTTGTGGGCGAAGGGATCGTGATCTTGTTCTTTGTCCTCATGGCGAAGGCAGGGTTCGAGGTGCTCGCAATCCTTGACGGCATGATGCTGACCTCGCTGACATGGGTACCCATCCAGTTTACGCAATCCGTGATCCCCATCGGAGCCATCCTGTTCATATTAGGCCAACTGCTCAGCTTGCCGGACTACTGGGCCAAGACAAAGGCGGGGATATCTCTGGAACACGCCGAAATCGAAGAAGAGGTCGAGATGGAACTCGCCAAGAATGAGGGTCGTGCCTGATGATGTTCCTTATTTTCATCGCCATGGTGGCCATGATCTGCATCAACGTGCCGATCGCAGTCGCGCTCGCCATGGCTGGGGTGATCGGTCTGTTGCTCAACGAGGGCACCGGCAGCCTCGTGAATATCGCTCTCGATATGTACAACGGCTCGACGAAATTCTCGCTAATCGCCATTCCGATGTTCGTGCTGGCGGGGGCCATCATGAACGCAGGCGGCATCACCGACAGGCTGATAAACTTCGTTTCCGCGATCATCGGTTTCATCCGGGGCGGGCTTGCCATGGTGAATATCGGCGTCTCGCTTTTCTTCGCGGAAATCTCCGGATCTGCCGTTGCGGATGTGGCTGCCATGGGCTCCATCCTCATCCCGCAGATGAAGAAGCGGGGCTATTCCAAGGAGCTCTCCGCGGCGGTGACGTCTTCCTCCGCCTCGCTCGCCATCATCATTCCGCCCTCGATCCCGATGATCCTCTATGCGGCCTCGTCCAACACCTCGGTCGAGCAACTTTTCGTTGCGGGTGTCGTCCCTGGCTTGCTGGGCGCGGGGGGCCTCATGATCGTGGCTTACATCTTCGCGCGGCGCTATGACCTGCCGACCGAAGAAGCGTTCAACATGCCGCGTCTGCGGGAAACCTTCATGGATGCCTTGCCGGCATTCGCACTGCCAGTGATCATTTTGGGCGGTATTTTCGGGGGGTTCGTGACGGCGACAGAAGCGGCCGGACTTGCGGTGATCGCCGCTATCGTGGTGGCTGCGTGGTACCGCAACGTTGACTTCAAACACCTGCGTCAAGCCATGCTGGATGGTGGCATCCAGACGGCCGTCGTCATGTTACTCGTAGCGGCCTCTGTCCTGATCGGCGGCTTTCTGACCCGCGCGCAAATCCCGCAACAGATGGCCTCCGCGATTTTGGAGATTACTCAGCAACAATGGGCGATCCTGCTGATCCTCAACGTTTTCTTCCTTGTCGTCGGGTTCTTTTTGCACTCCGCCGCCGCGATCATACTCGTGGTGCCGATCGTCATACCGCTGGTCACGGCGGCAGGGATTGATCCGGTTCACTTCGGTCTCGTGGTGACACTCAACCTCGCCATCGGCCAGCAGACCCCCCCGGTTGCCTCGGTGCTCATCACCGCTTGCTCGGTGGCGCGCGCCAATATCTGGGAGGTGTCCAAGGTCAACATCTGGTTCGTGGGTGTCCTGCTCTTCGTGCTGTTCCTATGCACCTATGTGCCGGCTGTGCCGCTCTTCCTCGTCGAATATTTCTATAGGTGACGCATGAATGAGATATTACGCGAAACGAGGGACGGCGTTGTCTGGGTGCAGTTCAACCGGCCGGAGGCGCGCAACGCGCTGACCTTCGGCATGTATGAGGAATTGGCAAACCTCTGTGCCGAAGTTCCTACGGACAGATCGGTTCGTGCCGTTGTGATTTCCGGTGCGGGCGGACGGGCCTTTGCGGCTGGCACCGACATGACGCAGTTCCGCGCATTCGAGAAGCCGCAGGACGCGCTTGATTATGAAGCGCGCATCGACGCGGTGCTGACCGCCGTCGAGAAGTGCCCGGTTCCTACAATCGCTGCGATCAACGGGGCCTGCACAGGTGGGGGCGCCTCCATCGCGGGGGCATGTGATATCCGCATTGCCTCCGCCAATCTCAAGTTCGGGTTCCCCATTGCACGCACGCTCGGCAACACTCTTTCAGCAGTCAACCTACGGCGTCTTTCCGGGTTGATGGGAGAGGGCCGGGTACGGGAGGTCCTGTTTACCGCGCGACTGGTCGGCGCGGAGGAAGCCCGCGAGGTCGGTCTGATCTCCGAGGTGTTGCCGGATGAAGCCGCGCTCATGGCCCGGGCGGACGAACTTGCCCGGCATCTGGGTGAGATGGCCCCCATCACATTGCGCACGATCAAGGAAGCGATGCGCCGCAACCGGCTTGAGCCCGCGCCCGACGATTCCGACCTCGTGAAGGAGGCATACATGAGCGAGGATTTCGAAGCCGGGCGTGAGGCATTTCTATCAAAGACGAAACCGATCTGGAGAGGCAAATGACACAAGGGCCGCTAAAGGGCATGAAGGTCATCGAGCTTGCCCATATCATGGCCGGACCTGCCTGCGGGCTTATGTTGGCTGACATGGGGGCGGATGTCATCAAGGTGGAAAAGCCCGACGGCGATGACAGCCGACGATTTTTGCCCCCCGACATCGGCGGGGAGTCTGCGGCATACCTGATGATGAACCGAAACAAGCGCGGCGTGGCGCTCAATCTCAAGGAACCCGCCGCCAGAGAGGCGCTCTACCGCATGTTGCTTGATGCGGACGTTGTCATCGAGAACTACAGAATGGGAACGATGGAGAAGCTCGGGTTCGGCTATGAGGCGCTTCGCGCAAAGAACCCCAAGCTGATCTATTGTGCGATTTCGGGCTTTGGGCGCACCGGGCCATACGCCAATCGCGGGGGGTTCGATCTGATCGCGCAGGGCATGTCGGGCCTGATGTCGATCACGGGGGAGGGGCCAGGGCGACCGCCGGTCAAGACGGGGTCTCCGGTTTCGGACATTACCGCGGGCATTCTGGCGGCGATGGGGTGCGCTTCGGCCTACGCTCACGCGCTTCAGACCGGGCAGGGGCAGGTGGTCGATACATCTCTTTTCGAGGCGGGCATCACGCTCACCTATTGGCAATCGGCCATCGCCTTTGCCACGGGGGAGGCGCCGGGCCCCATGGGATCGGCCCATCCGCTCAATGCACCCTATCAGGCATTCCCGACCAGCAACGGATGGATCAACGTCGGCGCGGCAAATCAAAGAAACTGGTTGCGCTTTCTCGAGGTGATCGGCGCGCCGCAGCTCAATGACGATCCTCGTTTCAACAGCAACCTCCACCGGATGCAGAATCTGACCGAGCTGTCCGCAATGCTGGAGGGGTACACAGTTCGCGAGAGCACGGAGACATGGCTTGAGCGCATGGAAGCTGCGGGGCTTCCTGCGGGACCGGTATTGAATGTGCGCGAAATGCACGCCGATCCGCAAGCGCAGGCCCGTCAGATGATCGTGGAGACGCAGCACCCGAAGGCGGGCAGGGTGCAGGGTATCGGATTTCCGATCAAATATTCCGAAACGCCTGCTGTTACCCCCGCGCCTGCACCACTTTTGGGACAGCACACCGCCGAGGTTCTGCGGGAGTTTGGATACTCCTCTTCGGAAATCAGCGACATGAGCGACGCGGGTGCGTGTATCTGCGCCGAGGTTGCGGCCTAGAGATCGGACTAGAACCAGCAAACGGCAGTCACAGTAAGCTGAACCACTAAAACACTTGGCGATTTGATGAAGGCCCCCGTCCCGTGACGCGGGGCTTTCGACGCATTTTAGGGAGATTCCACTGCAAGAAGGCACGTAGCTTAACGATCCCTTGGCGATCACCTCACTAAGTTGAACCGGTGTAAAAAGTGGGTGAAATCATGCGTCGATTTGGAATTGTTGGGTTGTCGTTCTGCATTCTGGCCGGTCCTGCTGTCGCTTTGGATATCTGTGAAGGTGGTCCTCGCAGCGAGTGGATGACCGAGGAGGCCGTACACGCGCGAGTTTTGGAACTTGGATATACCGGTAGCCATGTCCTCGCGATCGAGGACGGTTGCATCGAAGTGAAATTGATCCATGACGGCAAGCGTCTTGAGATCTATCTCGAACCGATCACTGGCGCCGTCGCCAAGATCAAGGACTGATACGGCATGCGGGGTCGAGGAATCCGGGACGCCATCGCGGCGCTGACAGGCTCGCTGCGCGCCAAGGTTCTGGCGCTACTTCTGGGTGGGCTTTCTGTCGCTTTCGCCGCGATCATCACGATCCAGAGCGTCTCGGAGTACCGGCACGCACTCGATCTGCTCGAAGCCTCGGTGCGAGATCAGACTCAGCTTATCGCGGGGCAATCCCGGCGGGGTCTTGCCCTGCGGGACGAGGCCTTTCTGGAGCACGTCTTCTTCGACCTTGTTTTTCGGCAGGATGAGCGGACCGACACTGCGGCGCGCATCGGGATGCTCCAAGTCTTCGATCATTCCGGGCTTCGCCTGAAAAGTTTTGCCACCTTCCCTGGTCCCGACCTTGATGCAAAGCTACTGCGGGCCGCCGCCGCAGAAGCCATGGCTTTGGGGCATCAGGTAGAACTCCCCGCCGGGGATCTGTTCATACTGGCCTCACCTGCGAATTCCGATGTGGACATGGATGTCTTGGGGGCTGTTGCCATTGCGTGGGATACGACCGATCTCAAGGCTCGGTTGCTGCTACATGCTGTGCGTCAGGCCCTTATTGGATTGGGCGCGGCCATCGCCGTGACGACGATGCTGCTCATCGCGATCAATAGGTTGATGCTCGCCCCAACGATGCAACTGACCCGAACGATGGCCAGTATGCGCCCGTTTGATACCTATCTTATCCCTCGCTCGCTCAGGTCCAGAAATGATGAAATCGGCCGTTTGGCCAACGAGTTCGCCGGATTGATGGAACAGCTTCGTGCCTCTCGCGAAGCGCTCATTGAACGTTCCGAGCTTGAGATTGGCATGCGCAATCAACAGCTAGACGCCGCGCTCAACAACATGTCTGAAGGTCTTTGCATGTTCGACGGAGAGGGCAACCTTGTCGTGAACAACCGTCAGGTCGCAGACCTCTACAATCTCTCCCCCGATGTCTTCGACCGCGGGATGTCGCTGCGAGACCTGATGTGCCATGCGCAAGACGCGGGTAGTTTTACCGGCGAAGACATTGATCTCGTCGTCGCTGACCTGACGGACGAGCACGTCTCTAGCCAGCCGCGGCACCACTACAACAGGATACGCGATGGCCGGGTCGTGTCGGTCAATCAGGTTCCGCTGGACAGTGGCGGGTGGGTTTTCACGTTCTCGGACATAACTGAACGTCGGCTTGCCGAAGCGCGGATCGAGCATATGGCCCACCATGACGATTTGACGGGCCTTCCGAACCGATCACGCTTTCGGGACGAAATTGCCCACGCCATGAAGCAGGTGCAACGCGGCCAGAAATTTGCGGTTTATTGTCTCGATCTGGATCGGTTCAAGGCGGTCAACGATACGCTTGGCCACCCTGTTGGCGATGAGCTTTTGATACAGGTGGCTGAGCGTCTGCAACTCAGTACGCGAGAGACGGATGTTGTTGCGCGCTTGGGCGGCGACGAATTTGCGATCCTGCAGCCTGTCGAGGGCGACGAGGAGATGCCCATCACGCTGGCCAACCGCGTCATCACTGCGCTGAGCCAGCCCTATCATGTCAGCGGTCATCAGATCGTCATCGGCGCAAGCGTCGGTGTTGCTCTTGCGCCCTATGACAGCTCGGACGCAGATGGCTTGATGAAGGCGGCGGACCTTGCGCTTTATCGTGCAAAGGGCGACGGGCGCGGGGTCGCTCGGTTGTTTGAGCGGGAGATGGACGCACGGATGCAGGAGCGGCGCCGGCTTGAGATAGACTTGCGTGCGGCTTTGGAAAACGGGGATATCGAAGTCAGCTATCAACCGATTGTGGATATCGAATCCAACAAGGTCCGCTGTTTTGAGGCTTTGGCGCGCTGGCATCACGCGGAGCGGGGACAGATCCCCCCGGATGTTTTCATCCCGCTGGCCGAGGAAATCGGGTTGATTGACAAGATCGGAGCCCATGTCTTGTCGCGCGCTTGCACCGACGCCGCAACATGGCCGGAAACAATTCGTGTCGCCGTCAACCTGTCTCCTGCGCAATTCGCGACCGAAGCGCTCGTGGATGATGTAGAGGAAACGTTGATCCGTACGGGGCTCACACCGGATCGCTTGGAACTCGAAATCACCGAAACCGCGCTGTTGAACCAGACCGATACTACCCTGACCATTCTGGCGCGGCTTCGGCACTTCGGCGTCAGGATTGCCATGGACGACTTCGGAACGGGCTATTCCTCGCTCGCCTACCTACGCAAGTTTCCCTTCGACAAGATCAAGATCGACCGGTCCTTCATCAGTGAACTCGAGGGCAACGACGAATCCCAGGCTATCGTGCGGGCGATCATAGGTTTGGGAAGCAGCCTAGGGATTGCCACCACGGCCGAAGGGGTCGAGACCTCCGACCAGCTTGCTAAACTGCGTGCGGAAGGCTGTCAGGAAGTGCAAGGGTGGCTGTTCAGCAAAGCCGTGCCAGCAAATCAGATAACGCTGCTGCTCAAGGCGATAGAGCATTGGCGGGATACAGCGGCCTAGGCACCTTCGATCAGTTCAAGGGCCACAAGATCGGCACCAGAAGCACGGTGACGACGCCTGCGAGTATGTTCATCGGAATCCCGATCCTCAGAAAGTCAGAAAACCGATACCCGCCCGCGTTAAAGACCAGAGTATTGGTCTGATAGCCGATTGGGGTGGCAAAGCTGGCCGAAGCCCCAAACATCACGGCAACCACGAAACCGCGCGGATCAAGGCCCAGCTGGGTGGCGACGCCCGCGGCAATCGGGGTCATCAAGACGGCGACGGCATTGTTGGTGACGAGTTCGGTCAGAATGGACGTCAGGATATAGATCAGCGCCAACGCCACGAGCGGACTCGCGTCCGAGAGCAATGGAGCGAGCCATTCGACGAGCAGGGTCATCGCCCCGGTTCCCTCAAGCGCTGAGCCGAGCACGATCATCGATATGATCATGAGCAAGAGACCACCATCCATCGCCTCGACGCCCTCTCGAATGTCGAGGCAGCCGGTGGCGAAAACCACCGCCATTCCCAAAAGCGCCAAGGGTAGGATCGGAGCAAAGTTCATGGCTGCAAGGCCTACGACCAGGGCGAGTACACCGATTGCGATCGGGGCATGAGCGCGGCGAAAGGCGCGAACCGTATTCGGATTCAATACGGTAAGGCGGATCTCATCGGCCATCCGGCTGATATCCGAAGGGGCACCGTCAACCAGCAATAAATCGCCCGCGCTGAGGCGGGTTTCATTGGGTCGTCTGATGTGTTCGCCGTCGCGGTGGATCGCGATCGGATAGACGCCAAAGCTGCGCCGCAGATGCATATCGGACAGGGTATGACCTACGGCCTGGCTTCGCCGGCCGACGAGCAATTCGGTCACTTGCGTTTGCCGCGCACGGCCCGGTTCCACCCCGGGGATGGCGAGCCAGGATGCGATCCCGTCCCGAAAGCCCATAAGTTCCACATCCCGGGTGCGCAGGACGACACGGTCCCCTGCCTCGAACCGCAACGCCTTCAATTCCGTTCGAAGCGATTCATCGCCTCGGATGACATCGACCACCCGCCCCCCGCTGCCTACCTTGGTCTCAAGCTCGCTGACCGGGCGCCCTACCATTTGCGATCCGGCGGGCAGAAACAGCTCAGCGAGCCAACTGCGCCCGCGTTGGGGAAGATCCGCGACCGTGGGGCCTCTATCAGGCAACAAAAAACGCCCCGCGAGGGCCAGGAAAAGACCGCCTGAGAGAGCGAGCGCGATGCCCAGTGGCGCGATTTCAAACAGGCCGAATGGGGCAAGCCCGATCTTTTGTGCGACGCCGTCCACCAGAAGGTTGGTAGATGTGCCGATCATCGACACGGTGCCGCCAAGTATAACCATGTAGGAAAGCGGAAGCAGGAGGCGTGAGGATGTTGTGCCAACCTGACGGGCAAGTCCCAGGGCCACTGGGATGAGCACCATGACGACCGGAGTGTTGTTGATGACGGCGGAAGTCAACGCGGCGGTAACAAAGAAAATGACGACAGCCAACGTGGGGCTTTGTTGCGCAAGCCGGGACATTCGAGCGACGGCTAGGTCCAGCGCGCCGGTGCGGACCAGCGCCGCACTTAGCACAAACATCGCGCCGATCGTCGCTGGAGCTGGGTTCGCCACGGCGGCAAGCACCGTTTCGGTCGAGACAAGGCCCAGCAGGAGCGCTAGGGCCGCTCCGCAGAAGGCCGTTGCCTCGGGGGGGCAACGGTCGAGAACAAAGAAGATGAACACGACCAAGATGAGCGCCATCGCCACGAATGGGGCAGTGGAGCCAAGCGAAAACAGGTTCATGCGATCGCCTTTCTGGCTGCGCTGTTGAAGGAGCGCCGACGCGGGAAGAGCGGGATCAGGAACGAACAAGCCTTTTGCATGAGACCATCTCGCATCAACATTTTAGGGCCATGCGGCATCGGCACAAGCGAGTGGTCGATTGCCTCCCTCGGCTCCGCTCCGTCTTGCTCTTGTAAAACTCTCATGTCGGGTGCTGATGCAACGCTGCTAAAAATCGGCCGCTGGATCCGGGATGTCCGAAGTGGACGCCTGTGAATGGTATAATCCTGGCCCGAACGATGGCGAGACGCTTTGGCGCTGCAAGGATGACGCAAGTGGGGCAGAGAAGGGGGGCGACGAAGACGCATGTGACGCCTTGCGAACTTCTGAAGACGGAGCCGCGACCTCACGACTCAATGCACGTCTCGGCGCGATCTAGTACCGAAAACCGACGCTAGCAAGTGGCGCGTACGTCGAAATTTCTATTTCGAAACGTGCTGGCTGCAAGGCGTATGGTTTGGTGACAAGTTTGCCACGTAGATGGTGAACAGGGAAGGTGTTCGGACACCGGTCGTATCGAGTTTCCGCGCTCGCCAGTGCTCCGCCCTGTCGATCATGGCCCCAACACGATTGCATCGTTCAGCGCGGTCGCAATAGCGATGGAACTGCTGACATGCCCGGCGGTTACGAGCAGGTGTAGGTGATACATTGGCTTTGGGAGGCACGAACTTGTTAAACTGGCGCGACGGCTTTGATCGTTGCAGTCGATGAACCCAAACGTTCGTCTTGAACCAACGAACGCCAAAAGATTCGGGGAAAGTGGAGGCCAGAGGCCGCAACCAGTCCACTGTCAGTACATAAAGTTAGTCCTCACTTGCTGCTTCGCCTGATGACATTGAGCGTCGCTAGTTTTTACTCATGGAGGTGATCTGCGCCGGTTGATTTTAGCTAGATATTTCGCCGTGACCCTGATGAGAAATGAAATTCTTGGTATGGGTGTAGATCAATCCCCAAGCCTTCTTTTTTGGCTTGTTTCTCGGTCCATGCCCCTCTAAACGGGTCGGCGGAGATGTGGCCGAGTGGTCGAAGGCGCTCCCCTGCTAAGGGAGTAGGCGGGAAACCGTCTCGAGGGTTCGAATCCCTTCGTCTCCGCCATAATCCTTTAAATCAACGGCTTAGATTTGGGCAAATAAGCGTGACGCAAAGTGGAGCTCGCGCCCATGGAGCTGCGAGCCTACCTTTTTCCTTTGGGTCAAGGCGTTCGCTAGACCTGCTTTACCCTTCCACGGGTTAGAGGCGAGCGGCGCAGAAGTGTCAGCATATCGCTCAGGACCCGTCGATTTCTGCTGTGCTGCGTGAGTCAGAGTTCGAAAAACGGCGGTGGCCTGTCTGATCTTTTCCGCGGCGCATCGCAGGGGCGGCGATGGAGGGGGCTCCAAACAGGGACATGATTGTTGCCTATGACCTCCCTCACCGAGTCTTGGCCTTCACTCCGCATGCGCCTCCATTCGCCTACCTGTTGGGAGCGAAACCTTAGCTCAATTCGATTTGTCGCCGCTCGGTGGTTCGTTCTCTCCCGGGGGAGGGGCGTAGCCCGCCCAGCCGCAGGAGGTCTCTGTTTGGGGGAGGCTGGCGGCCTCAATGTTCCGGTGCATATAGGCTTTGGCGATGAAGTTCGCAGTCACCGGGGCGGTGACGAAGAGGAACAGTGTGATGAGCAATTCGTGGGTCGATGCCACGCCGCGTTCGAGCCACGCGATGGCGATCGATGCACAGAGAATGCCGCCTATGCCCACAGTCGTCGCCTTGGTGGGCGCGTGAAGCCGTTGCATCGCATCGCGGAGTTTTACCAGCCCGTAAGAGCCGACTAGTCCAAACACGCCACCGATGACGAGCAGAGCGGAGATGAAGATTTCTGACAGCATGGCGCGCTCCTATTCGATGATGTCGCCGCGCAGGATGAAGCGGCAATAGGCGACGGTGGAGACAAATCCGACCATCGCAAAAAGAAGCGACGCTTCGAAGTAGACTGCGGTGCCCTGCCACATCCCGTAGAGGATGAGCAATGCAATGACGTTGATGACCATCGTGTCCAAGGCAAGAATGCGATCAGCGGGATCGGGGCCGGTCGCGATCCGCCAGAGGGTCAAAAGAAGGCCGATCCCGTAGCACAGGAACGCGAAGATCAGGGCGTAGGCGATCATTCGAAAATCTCCTTCAGTCTGGCTTCATATCGGGTTTTGATTTCGTCCCGGACAGCGTCGGGATTATCGGTATGAAGGCAGTGAACAAGGATGGCGCCCCCATCGGCTGCGAGCATTGCAGAGACCGTTCCCGGCGTAAGGGTGATCGTGCCGGCAAGGACCGCAATCGCTTCGGGGGATTTCAGATCAAGCGGGACACTTACCCATTGGGATCTAATATCGGCCGCAGGTTTGAAAAGCACGATTTTCGCAACTTCGATATTGGCGAGCACGATGTCCCAAAGGACCAAGCCAACATAGCTTATGGCCCTGAATGGCCGCCGGACGCGGGGGCGGTCGGGCCAATAGGGCTCGGTCATGGCGGGAATGATTACGGCAAGCGCAAATCCCAAAAGCACATTGCCCAAGGTTACCTTGTTCACGAGTTGCAGCCAGAAGATTGTCAGCAACAGGGTCAGGTAAGGATGAGGCAGAATACGGTTCAACATGGATCAGTTCCCCCCGCTCAGGACCGCGTCGACATATGCGGCGGGATCGAAAAGCTCTGCACTGGTTGCCGTGAGATACGAGGTGACGGGACCTGCGAAGATGCTGAGAAGGAAGAGCATCGACAGGCAGGCGCCGATAGCCACGAAGGCTATCCCTACATTCGGTTGGGATGGTCCCGCGACTGGAACAGGCGCTGGTGTCTCGGTGAGTGCGCCGTGCCCATCGACCGCGACGACGCCCTCGGCTTTCCAGAATATCAGGCTGCCCGCACGGGCAAAGCCGACGATGACCATGAGGGACGTGACCAGAATGGCGGCCCAAGCGATAGCCTGATGCGCCTGCCCCTGGAACGCATCGAGTATGAGAAGCTTGCCCAGGAAGCCGCTGATAGGAGGCATTCCCGCCATGCCGATGGCCGCGATAAAGAAAGCAGCGGCGAGAAGGCCGTTATTCGCGATTGGCGGTGCCGGTAGAAGACTATCCGCGCTCGCGCCCCGCCGCGTGGTCACAAGGTCCCCAATCAGGAAGAGCGCGGCCGCCGCGAAGGTCGAGTGCAACAGATAGTAGAGTGCGGCGGTGACCGACTGCGGGGTGAATACCGCGATCGCAAGAAGCAGTGTGCCCATGGAGCCGACCACAGAGAAAGCGATCAGCGGCATGAGCCGCCGCGCACCGAGCACCCCGAAGGCCCCGACCGCGATGGTGATGAGCGCGCCGATCTTGATCCAAAGTTCGGGCATATCGCCGATCGCGGGCACATCAGGGCCAAAGATCACGGTGTAGAACCTCAGGATGGCATATGCGCCCACCTTGGTCATGATCGCGAAGAGAGCCGCTACCGGGGCAGGGGCGTTGGCATAGGTCCCCGGTAGCCAGAATTGCACCGGAAAGAGCGCGGCCTTGATGGCAAAGACCACAAGCAGCAGGATCGCGGCCACACGCAGGATGGCTGCATCTTCCAGCGGGATTTCCCGTACCTTCACCGCAAGATCGGCGATGTTGAGGGTGCCTGTTGCGGCATAGAGGGTGCCGAGGGCGAAGAGAAACAGTGTCGAACCGCCAAGGTTCATGACGACGTATTGCAGCCCGGCCCGCAGTCGAGCCTGCCCGCCCCCGTGGATCATCAAGCCGTAGGACGCGATGAGGAGAACTTCGAAGAAGACAAAGAGGTTGAAGGCGTCCCCCGTCAGAAAGGCCCCGCAAATCCCCATCAACTGAAACTGGTACAGAGCATGGAAATGCCGCCCACGTTGATCCCAGTCCGTTCCGATCACGTGCAGAAGGACGATCAGCGCCAGCACGGATGTCAGGAGGACCATCAGGGCCGACAACCGGTCCAGAACCAGCACGATGCCGAAGGGCGCGGGCCAGTCCCCGAGGCGGTAGACATGAACCGTGCCGTCGGCGGCCATGTTCAGCAGCCCCAACGCGATAACGACGAGCGCGACGCACCCCGCAACAGAAGCGCTGCGCGAAAGCACCTTGTCGTGCCGCATCACGAAACCAATGAGCGGCGCGAGCAGCGCAGGAAGGATAACGGGCGCGATGATCCAGTGGCTCATGCGTCGGCCTCCTCATCCGAAATGTCGATCTTGTCGTGCTTGGCTTCGAGAAAGGCCCCGAGAGAGATCAGCACGAGCACGGCGGTCATCCCGAAGGAGATAACAATGGCCGTCAGAACCAGAGCCTGCGGCAGCGGATCCGTGTAGAGGGACGGATCCACATGCTTTGCGTGATGATCGAGTACTGGGGGCATTCCCGTCGCGAGCCGTCCGGTCGAAAAGAGAAACACGTTGACCGCGTAGGAGAGCATTGCCATCCCGAGAATGACCGGGAAGGTGCGGAGCCGCAGGATCAGATAGATCCCGGCGGAGGTCAGCACACCTACGGTTGCAGCTACGATAAGCTCCATCTCAGCGCTCCTCCTCGGTGGTCTCGCGGATACCTTGGGACGGATCGTAATCCATCGCCGCGGTGTTGACGGTCTCTCCAGCATACCGGGCGATCCGGCTCAGGCTGTAGAGCATGAGCATCACCGCACCGAGGACGGTGAGGAAAACGCCGAGGTCAAAGGCCATCGCGGTGGCGAGTTCGAATTCTTCGATCGGCGGGATGTGGAAGTACCCAAAGCTGCTGGTCAGGAAGGGTTTTCCGAACAGCCATGCGGCCGTGCCGGTCAGCCCCGCAATCGCGACCCCCCACCCGATCATGGCGTGGTATTCGATGCGCTGACGTTCCTGCGCCCAGCCGAAACCAGAGGCCATATACTGCATCAGAAGGGCAATCGCGATGATCAGGCCCGCGACAAACCCGCCGCCGGGCTCATTATGGCCGCGCAGGAAGATGTAGACACCGACCATGGCCGTCATAGGGAGCATCACGCGGGTGGCGATGACCATCAGCATGGGGTGCCGGTCCCGAGATCTTTCCTGTGTGAATTCCCAGTTGCGAAGGCGCCGCGCCGCGGGTCCGTCCAGCAGCGCATGCATCAGGGCATAGATTATCAGCCCCGCGATCCCCAAAACGATGATCTCGCCAAAGGTGTCATAGCCACGGAAGTCGACGAGGATCACGTTGACCACGTTGGTACCGCCGCCACCAACCTTGGATTGGGTCAGGTGAAACTCGGAAATGCTGCTGAAGTCCCGCAGGAGGAAGGCGAAGGTAAGGCTGGCAACCGCTCCACCCACCCCGAGCGCGATGGCACCGTCGCGGACCCTGCGGAAAATGCCTGACTCTGCCGGCGTTGATTTGGGCAGGAAGTGCAGGGCCAACAGCATCAGCATGATGGTGACCGTTTCCACCGAGATCTGCGTCAGTGCGAGGTCCGGGGCGGAGAGGTATACAAAGCCACCGGAAACGCCGAGCCCGACGATGCTGATCAAAATGAGAGACAGGAACCGCTCTCTGTGGAGCAGCACAACGGCGATGGCCGCGACGACGAGCAGCAGGAACCCGATCCATGCCAGAGGTGGTACAGGTAGCAATGCGCGTGTTGCCGGGGCGAGGCCGCCCCCACTGGCCGCGATCGCGCCAAGGGCCAGCGTCGAGACGACGAATATCGCCAGATACCGCGAAATCGCGCCATTGTGGGTCTTGTGCGCGATCCAATCGGATCCCGCGACCGCCCAGCCAACGACATGGTCAAAGATGACTTTGGCTTCTGGGCGCGGAACAGCATTCCACAGACGCTCAAGGGGGCGATGAAGGGCCAGCAGGATCAGACCGCCGAGCACCGCAATGGCCGACATGATGAGAGCGGGCGTGACCCCGTGCCAGATCTTGAGGTCGTGCCAGTGGTGCAGTTCATGCCCGACCACGGCCGTCGCGGCGAGTTCGACGAGTGGGCCGACGGTGGCTTGGGGGAAGATCCCGATCAAAAGGACCAGCACGACGAGCAAGCCCGGCGCCGCCCACATTCCGAAGTTCGGATCGTGAGGCTTTGCAGGGTAATCGTCGCGTACAGGGCCGAAGAAGGTGTGAGAGATGAACCGGAATGAATAGGCCACGGATAGCAGCGCACCGAGGGTCGCAAGGATGGGTACGGCATAGTGGCTTCCGCGCCAGTCGGTATGCGCGGCCTCTTCCAGCATCAGTTCCTTGGAGAGAAAGCCATTGAAAAGCGGGATTCCGGCCATAGACAGCCCGGCAATCACGGCGATCACGAATGTGATCGGCATGAGGTGACGCAAGCCGCCAAGGCGTTTGATGTCGCGCGTATGCGCCTCATGATCCACGATACCTGCGGTCATGAAGAGAGCGGCCTTGAAGGTCAGGTGGTTGATGATGTGAAAGACCGCCCCGATTGCCGCAGCTTCGGTCCCGAAACCCAGCATCATGGTAAGCAATCCAAGATGGCTCACGGTCGAAAAAGCCAGCAATGCCTTCAGATCATCCTTGAACAGCGCGATGAGCGCGCCGAGGACCATGGTGATGAGCCCCACGGTGCCCACCGCGTAGAACCATGCATCCGTACCTGCGAGTGCGGGCCACATGCGCGCCATGAGAAACACGCCCGCTTTCACCATTGTTGCCGAGTGCAGGTAGGCTGAAACAGGGGTTGGTGCGGCCATGGCATGCGGTAGCCAGAAGTGGAACGGGAACTGGGCCGATTTCGTGAACGCCCCGCCGAGGATGAGCAGCAGAGCAGGCAGATAATAGTCCGATGATTTGATCGCATCGCCAGCGGCCAGGATATCGGTCAACTCATAGCTGCCCGCGATATTGCCGAGGATCAGCATTCCCGCGATCATCGAAAGCCCGCCCATGCCCGTGACGGTCAGCGCCATACGTGCGCCCTGCCGCCCTTCGGGGAGGTGGGTCCAATATCCGATCAGAAGGAAGGACGAGAGGGAGGTCAATTCCCAGAAAATGAGCAGGAGCAATATGTTGTTGGACAGAACGATACCGAGCATCGCGCCCTGAAACAGCAACAGATAGGTGAAGAATTGACCCGCGGGATCATCTCCAGACAGGTAAAACCGGGCATAGAGCGTGATGAGCAAACCCACGAAAAGGATCATGCCCGCAAAGAGAAGCCCCAATCCATCGAGAAAGAAACTGACCGACAGCCCAAGTGCGGGGAGCCATTCAAATTCGATCTGGAGCACCTCTCCGCGAAACACGTCCGGAGCGCAGAGGCCCAACATGACGAGGGCGAGAATGGTTGGAACGGCGGTAAACGTGGCGCAGGCGGTGCGACCCGCCCGTATCATTAACCCTGGGACAAGCGCCCCTAGGAACGGCAGCAGCGCCATGATGGGCAAAAGGCTGGCGTTGTTCATTGTCTCTCCCCGCGAATCCCCTTGGTCAATCTTTAGACAGTCGCGCCCCGAGGTAAAACCTGTTGAGCGTGGCATTATGTCGCCCAGACACCAGAGTGGTTTGAAAGGGCCGCCCCACAGCATCGCTCATATTGGGCCAAACGGCTCTCTATCCACAACTTGTCGGGGATATCCCCAAGATTTTGCTTTACACGTGCCTGGGTTTGACCCCACCATATTTGGTAAGTCAGGGTGCAGTTTCTGCCCTGTCTTGAGACGGCACCGAGCGCTTGGGGTGCTATTCGTCCCGGGCGCTATAGCACATGAGGTGGCCCAATGGCACTGTCCGAGCAGTTCATAGACGACGACATTCACCCAATCGACATCGTCGAAAACCTTGCCGCAGATCATGCGTGGGAATTCGACCGTATCGGTGACGATCAAATCGCCATGGCAGTCGAGGGTCAGTGGCGCACGTATTCAATCACGCTTGCCTGGTCCGGATATGACGAGACGCTGCGCCTTGTCTGTACCTTCGAAATGGAGCCTCCCGGAGAGAAGGCCGGTGAGCTCTATGAGCTTCTCAACCTTGTGAACGAGCAGTGCTGGACCGGAGCTTTCTCTTGGTGGAACCGTGAGAAGCTCATGGTCTTTCGGTACGGCTTGGTTCTTGCCGGAGGGCAGGCGGCGACGCCAGAACAGATCGCGACCCTGATTACATCGTCTGTTCTCAACGCGGAACGGTTCTATCCGGCATTCCAACTCGTGAGTTGGAGCGGGAGCACACCCGCAGAAGCGCTTCAAGTCGCCATTGCCGAAGCCTACGGTCGCGCCTGAGCCGCCGGGGATCGCAGAGGCGGCGGACGTGATTGCGATGAGCAGGGAGCAGGAGGAACGAATGGAGTTTGAGGACGTCGCCCGAAGAGGCTTGGTGCTGATAGGTTGCGGCAAGATGGGATCGGCCATGCTGCGCGGTTGGATCGATGGCGGGGTTCCTCCCGAAGCTGTCTGGGTCCGCGATCCGTCGCCTGCGCCTTGGCTTTCGGAGGCCGGAATTCGCGTCAACGCACCGCTTCCCGAAACTCCAGCCGTCGTCCTGATCGCCGTCAAACCGCAGATGATGACGGAGGCATTGCCCGACCTAGCGGCGATGGGCGGAGGGGCGACGCTTTTCATATCCGTCGCTGCCGGAACCTCCCTCGCCACGTTCGAGCGGCACTTGGGATCGAAAGCGCCGATCATCCGCGCAATGCCCAACACCCCGGCGGCCATAGGGCAGGGGATCACCGCGATGATCGGCAATGATCGCGCCGGTGAGGGGCACCTCGATCTTGCCGAAAAACTGTTGCGCGCGATCGGGGAGGTTGTTCGCCTTGAGGCCGAGGAGCAGATGGATGCGGTGACCGGGCTGAGCGGGTCCGGCCCGGCGTACGTGTTTCATATGATCGAGTGCATGACGGCCGCTGGCGTGGCGCAGGGGCTGTCGGAAGAATTGGCGCTTGAACTGGCAAAGATCACCGTGGCCGGTGCGGGCGCATTGGCCAGATCCGCGGAGGAAAGCCCGGCCATTCTTCGCGAGAACGTCACCAGCCCCAACGGCACGACACAGGCCGGGCTGAAGCAACTCATGAACAAGGAGAATGGGCTGCCACCCCTCATGATCCGCACGATCGGCGCGGCAGCCGAGCGATCGAGGGAGCTTTCGCGTGGCTGAGATCAGTTATGACGAGTTTCAGAAAATCGACATTCGTGTAGGCCGTATCCTGCGGAGCGAACCCTTTCCCGAGGCGCGCAAACCGGCGTTCAAACTTTGGATCGATTTTGGTGGCGATATAGGTGAGCGCAAATCCTCGGCACAGATTACCGCGCATTACACGCCCGAGGCGTTGGTCGGAAAACAGGTGCTGGCGGTGGTGAACTTTCCCCCGCGACAGATCGGCCCTTTCATGTCGGAAGTCCTCGTGCTTGGGTTGCCCGACGCTGATGGTGAGGTCGTGCTGATCGGACCTGATCTGAAAGTGCCTTTGGGAGGAAAGATGCATTGACGAGAATACTGGTGACACGGCCCTTGCCTGATAAAGTCTTGGCAGAGGCGGAGAAGCACTTCGAAATCGAACTTCGCGAAAAGACGACGCCGATGGGCCGCGCGGAAATGCGTGCCTCTCTGGCGCTCTATGATGGGGTGTTGCCCACGCTTGGCGATATGTTCAACGCGACGATCTTCGAGGAGGGACGCCATCGGTGCCGGATCCTCGCAAATTTTGGGGTCGGCTATAATCATATCGATGTTGATGCCGCTCGCGCTGTGGGCATCGCCGTCACCAATACTCCCGGCGCGGTGACGGACGCGACGGCCGATATCGCACTCACGTTGATGCTCATGTCTTGCCGTCGAGCCGGCGAGGGGGAGCGTTTGGTGCGAACCGGCAAGTGGGACGGGTGGCACCCTGTGCAGATGCTGGGCCAGCACATGAGCGGCAAGACCCTCGGCATCCTCGGTATGGGCCGCATCGGTCAGGCCATCGCGAAGCGCGCGCATTTCGGGTTTGGCATGCAGATTGTCTACCACAATCGTTCCCCCAAGGAGATGGATTTCCCCGCAAAGCAACTCGGGAGTCTTGAAGAGGTCGGCGCGGCATCCGATGTGGTCGTGGTCGCAGTGCCCGGTGGCTCGGAAACCCATCACCTCGTTGGGGCCAATCTGTTCGCGGCGATGAAGCCTACGGCGCATTTCGTCAATATCGCGCGAGGTGACATCGTCGACGAAGCGGCCCTGATCGCGGCGCTCGATGCCGGAGAGATCGCGGGCGCGGGACTGGATGTCTATGAGCATGAACCGAAAGTGCCGGCCGCGCTCATCGCGCGAGAGAACGTGACGCTCCTGCCGCATCTCGGGACTGCGGCGCTAGAGGTGCGCGAGGACATGGGACTCATGGCGGTGGAAAACCTGCGCGCCTTCTTCGCGGGAGAGGACTTGCCCAACGCGGTCTAGCTGCGCCCGACTGCCTAGGGCCGGATTGGATGGGCGGCGGTACAAAGTGCGCGCGATCAAGTCGCGTGAACCGCCCCCTCCCACGTCGCCAGCGGCATAGTTTTGGACTATGTTCAAAAAGTGCCGCCACGGGAAACAGATGGCTTGGGGGTTGACCCCGACCGTTTGTCCGCGTTTCTGGCCGGACGTCTGGGATACGGGAAACAGCGATGCACAAGCCAGCAATCACCGGTACCGGGGTTTTCACCCCGCGCGAGGTCATCACGAACGATGAACTCGTGGAAGCCTTCAACAGCTACGCCGCGCAGCAAAATGCGTCCCGCGTCGAGGCGGATCAGATACCGCTCTCGTCGTCGGAATTCATCGTGAAGGCGAGCGGAATCGGGCAACGTTTCGTGCTGAACAAGAGTGGCATTCTCGATCCCGGTATAATGCATCCCCGTCTGCGTGAGCGGGAGGACGATGAGCCGTCTGTCATGGCTGAAATGGCAGCGGACGCGGCGGGGAAGGCACTGGCCTCGGCTGGGCGAACTGGCGCGGAGGTTGATTTGGTGCTCTGTGCTGCGTCCAATCACGAACGTCCCTATCCCGCAATCGCCGTGGAAATCCAACAGCTTCTTGGGGCGTCGGGATTTGCCTTCGATATGAATGTCGCATGCTCCTCGGCTACATTCGGTATTCAGACCGCGTCCGATATGATCCGGACCGGAAGCGTTCGGCGCGCGCTCGTGATCAGCCCCGAGATCTGCTCCGCGCATCTGGAATGGCGGGATCGGGATTGCCACTTCATCTTCGGAGACGTGTGTACGGCGGTCTTGATCGAACGTGAGGAGGATGCCCAAGGGCCATTCTTCCGTGTGCGCTCAACCCGCTGCGCGACCCAGTTCTCCAACAACATTCGCAACAACAACGGTTTCTTGCGACGTGCGCGTGAAGAAGGGCAGGATCTGCCCGACCGCCGGGACATGCAGTTTCGCCAGAACGGGCGAAAGGTCTTCAAGGAAGTGGTGCCGATGGTTTCCGACCATATTCTTTCGCACCTTTCGGACGAGGCTATCGCCGCGAGCGACCTGCGCAGGCTGTGGCTGCATCAGGCGAACAAGACGATGAACGACTTCATCGGTCGCAAGGTGTTGGGCCGGGATGCAGAGCCGGGAGAACAACCCAATATCCTGCAGGATTACGCAAATACGTCGTCCGCCGGGTCGATCATCGCATTCTCGCACTATTCCGACGATCTTGTTCCGGGTGATCTGGGCGTCATCTGCTCATTTGGCGCAGGCTACTCGGTCGGGTCTGTGGTGGTTGAGCGCGCCTGATCCTTGCCTGCGCGATCTCGGGGCTTGGGCCATATCAGGCCCCGGGCGCCTCTCCCATGGCATCACGCCAATGGCGACGGCAAAGGCTAACGTAGCGCTCATTTCCGCCTATTTCTACTTGCCCGCCTTCGGTCAACGCGCGTCCATCGGGACCAAGCCGTGTAACCATGGTGGCCTTGCGCCCGCAGTGACAGATGGTGCGCACCTCACGCAATTCGTCCGACAGGGCCAGAAGCGAAGCCGAGCCGGGAAACAACTTTCCTCGAAAATCAACGCGTAGCCCATAGCACATCACGGGCAGGTTGAGGTCATCCACCGCGCGAGCGAGTTGCCAAACCTGAGCGTCGGAGAGGAATTGTGCCTCATCCACAAAGATGCAGGCACAAGGGCCGCTTTGCTTTCGTTGGGCAATCCGCTCGAAAAGATCATCGGTTTCGGAAAACGTCTCTGCTTCTGCGCCGATCCCGATCCGTGAGGCAATTCGGCCTGTGCCGGCGCGTTCGTCGAGTGCGGCAGTCAGCAGATATACCGCCATGCCGCGTTCCTGATAGTTATGAGCCGCCTGCAACAGAACCGTCGATTTGCCGGCATTCATGGTCGAATAGTGAAAATAGAGCTTTGCCATGGCCCTCTTTTGTCGGGCGCGAAGCGCGATGCAAGATCTATTCAGCCGCAGACAGTCGGACCGTGGCAATCAAGCCGCGCGGCGACCGGTTTTCGAGCGTCAGCGTCCCGCCATGTCCCGCAATGATTGCCCGCGCGATCGACAGGCCGAGGCCCGCGCCACCGGTATCAGTATTGCGAGAGGGCTCGCCACGGGTGAACGGCTCGAACATGTCCGATATACGGTCCTCGGGGATGCCCGGGCCATCATCCTCAATCGTGACGACGGCATCGCCGTCCTCTTGCCGCACGCGAACTTCGGGATCGCCGCCGTAGCGCGTCGCATTGTCGATGAGATTTCCGAAGGCACGACCAAGAGCGACAGGTCGTCCCTTGATGCTGACCTCTCGGCCGGGGGAGAGACGACCGCCGAGCGTTTCGGTGAGCCGGGCAAGCAATGGCCTCAGTGCAAGCTCGACGGGGTGTTCGGCGTCTCCCGTGCCTTTTGCATAGGCAATGAGACCGTTTGCCATCACGGTCATTTCCTCAAGCGTGCGGATCATTGGCGCGGCTTCCTCTTCATCGAGCATTTCGACGCGAAGGCGCAAACTTGTGATCGGCGTGCGCAGATCATGCCCCACGGCCGCCAGAAGCCGCATCCGTTCGGTTTCAAACTGTTCGATCCGGGCCTGCATATCGTTGAAGGCCGAAGCGGCATCGCGCATTTCGCGGGCGCCACCTTCGGGTACGCGAACCGCGCGATCACCGCGTCCCGCCGCACGGGCTGCGCGGGCAAGCTCGCGCAAGGGGCGCGTGAGGCGTGAAATAAACAGCGTCCCGACGCCCAGCACAGCCAGAAGCGACAGTCCGAGGCCGAGCATCAGCAAGCCTTCGTTCGGGCCGGGGAAAGTCTCCCGAGGGGGCGACGCGGATCGCAGGTTGAGCCATAGCCGGGGTCCAGCAAGTGTGTTCAGGCGAATTGACACCGCGATGGCCCGTGCCTGACGGAACCCTTCGCGTCTGTCGATAACGCGCACGCGAATGTCGCGGCCGGGCAGGGTTTCCTGTAGCCGGGCGGCCAGATCCTCGGACCGCGCGTCGAGTGCGGTTTCGCGCAAGGATGGTCGTTGAGAGAGCGTGACCCGGGCTGAGCGACGAGATGCCTCGGCGACGAGAGACGCCCGGCGGTCCGGGGCGAGCGATTCCAGTGCTGGCACCAGCGCGGCCACCCGCTCTACCTCCAGCGTCAGCCGTGCTTGCCGGTCGAGCCGCTCTCTCTGCACCGCGAGCAAGACCAGCGCCGCGAGGTTTGCGGCCAACAGCGCCGCGGTCAGGAGCAGGACGAACCGTGCTGCCAGCCCGCGGGGAAGATACGCGCCCGGGTTCAAACCTTCTCCACATCGGCGGCCAAGAGATAGCCACCGCCCCATTCGGTCACCAGAAGGCGAGGTGATTTCGGATCATCTTCGAGCTTTCGTCTGAGCCTGCTGATCGTGTTATCGATGGCGCGATCATAGGGCTTCGCCTCTCGTCCCGCTGTGAGATCAAGAAGACGCATGCGGCTCAGCACGGTTCGCGGATGGTCCAGAAAGACCGTCAGCAGGCGGCTTTCGCCCGAGGTAAGTTCCGTCCGCGTGCCATCTGCGTCGATCAACTCTCGCGTGGCCGGGATATGGGTCCAACCGGCAAAGCGTCGCTCTGTGGCGTCGACGGTTGGCGGGGTAGGGGGGGCACGGCGCAGCACGGCCCGAATCCGGGCGAGCAACTCGCGGGGGTTGAACGGTTTGACCACGTAGTCATCCGCGCCAAGCTCCAATCCTACGATCCGGTCGGTTTCATCGGCCATTGCCGTCAACAGGATCACGGGCGGTCCTCCGCGCGCAACCAATGCGCGGCAAAGCGAAAGCCCGTCTTCTCCCGGCATCATGACATCGAGGATCACCAGATCGATCGAGGCTTCGTCCAGCACAATCCGTGCTTCGGCGGCACTGGCCGCCATTCGGGTGCGTAGCCCCTGCTTGCGCAGGTACTGCGCCAACGGCTCCCGGATGTCGCGAGCATCATCGACGATGAGAATTTGTGTGACCGCTGTGTCTGTCATCGGGCCCCCTTCTCTTTGGTTCTAGCGGTCCGGGTGGTGTGGGCGCCAGAGGGGTGCACAGGCCGAGCGACGGAAAGTTGTCGCAAAACGTATCAGAATGGCAAGCCGCGACAAAGCACGACAAAGCCCTGCTCGCGTCAGCCTAAGAATGCTGCGAGCACTACCCCATGTGAAACGGGCAGGGCGATGCGCCCAGCCAAAGCAAAGACGACCTTTACAGGAGAACCTCTCATGACGACCCGTTCAAAACTTATTCCGACCGCCTTCCTTGTCGCGACACTTTTGGGCAGTGGGGCGATGATCGCCACTGCGCAAAGCTCCGAAACCACAACTCCCGACGCCCCGAGCGCCGCAGCCGCCGAGCAGGAACGCGGCCCCCGTGGTGAGGAAGGCCGAGGCAACGGAGGCCGCGGCGGCGAAGGTCGCAGCGCCGAGAAAGGCGCGCAGCACGGTGAACATCATGCCAAGGGGCCGCGCGGCCATGGCATGATGGGCGGCATGGGCCGAGGTGGCCTGATGCAGGAGCCGGGCTTCTTTCAGTCGCTCTTCGCCGAGATTGATGCCGACGGCGACGGTGCGGTCACCCAAACAGAAGTCGATGAGTTCCGCGCCGCAAAGGTGGGCGAAGTGGATGCATCGGGCGACGGCGCGCTGAGCATCGAAGAGTTCGATACGCTCTACCGGGAGTACACCCGCGCGCGCATGGTGGACCTGTTTCAGAAGCTCGATGCGGACGGAGATGGCCAGATTTCAGGCGAAGAGATGGACAATCGGTTCGGGAACGTCGTCGAGCGGATGGATCGCGACGGCGACGGTCAACTGCGCCAGATGAACCGCGGCCCGCGTCGCTAAGAGTTTGGCGGCCCTTCAGGGCTGCATGATGAAATCTGGTGGCCGGCTCTCTTCTTGGATGAGCCGGCCATTGGGCAGATCATTCCCATCGATCTTTGCCCGCATTTCTGCGGCTGAAAGCCCGTATCGAACCCAGCGCATCTCTAGCCTGCGCCGCAGTTCCGCCTCGGGGACCGGCACCAACGCCGTAACATCGAAAAGCGGTTCAAGAGCTCTCCAGGGGTCGCGGTCGAGTAGCAGGTAATTCCCCTCTGCGATCACGACGCGCACCGACGCAGGTATCACCCGAGCACCAGCACGAGCAATTTCGATCGACCGGTCGAAAAGCGGCACGGCAACGGTTGAGCCATCGTCGGTCCGTAGCCGCGCGAGTACATGGGCCAGACCATCCACATCGAAGGTTTCTGGCGCGCCCTTGCGGGCAAGCATGCCTTGGGGTTCGAGGTAGAGGTTGTCGTAATGGAACCCATCCATCGGGAGAACGGCGGCCAGCCCTGGCTCAGAGCGGTTCAGCCTATCGGCGAGATCGTCGGCCAAGGTCGATTTCCCGGAAGCAGGTGCCCCGGCAATAGCGCACAGGACGCGACCACCGGAAGCACGTTGATGCAACTTCGTCGCCAGATCGGAACTTGATATGTGATGCCCGGATAAGGTCACTCGTTTGCTCCCGCCAGAGGTTCCATTTGTTCTTATCCATTCAGGGAGATTGAGCAAGCAACGGGCTGGTTCATATGCTCCGAAAACAGAAGCCGCCCAAGGGGGGGCGGCTTCTGACAATTGCGCAATAGAGAGCGTCGTGGCGCGACGGCTAAAGTTGGGCCATGACCTCATCGCTCGCTTCGAAATTTGTCGTGACGCGCTGCACGTCATCGTCATCTTCCAAGGCGTCCACGAGCTTCATGAGCTTCTGCATGTTCTCCAGATCGAGTTCGGTCGTCGTCGTCGGCTTCCAGATCAGCTTGGTCGTGGTGGATTCGCCGAGTTGCGTCTCAAGCGCATTCGCGACCTCGTTCAGATCGGTATCGGCACAATAGATGAGGTGTTCCTCCTCGGTGCTTTCCACGTCTTCGGCGCCCGCTTCGATCGCGGCCATCATGATGTCGTCGGCATCGCCAGCGTCAATGGGATAGGTGACCTCTCCCTTGCGCTCGAACATGAATCCGACTGACCCGGTTTCGCCAAGGTTTCCGCCGTTCTTTGTAAAGGTCGACCGAACGTTGGAGGCGGTACGGTTGCGGTTGTCGGTCATCGCTTCGACGATGACGGCGACACCGTTCGGGCCGTAACCCTCATACCGCACTTCTTCGTAATTCTCCGCATCGCCGCCCATCGCCTTCTTGATGGCGCGCTCGATGTTGTCTTTTGGCATGGATTGCGCCTTGGCCTCTTTCACGGCGAGCCGCAGGCGCGGGTTCTTCTCGGGGTCGGGATCACCCATCTTGGCAGCGACGGTGATCTCCTTGGAAAACTTGGAAAACAGCTTGGCGCGGACAGCGTCCTGCCGTCCCTTGCGGTGCTGGATGTTTGCCCATTTTGAATGGCCGGCCATGGTGTCCCCGTCTTGGCTGTGATCGGCGCACATATAGACAAGGGTTGCCCCGATGTTCAAGCGATGGCCTCAATCCGGCGACAACCTCAGGACAAAAGAGGCGTCCGGCGTACTCTCCGGTTCCCACTCCTGCTTGCGGATGAGGTTGAGATCCTTGGGGGGCATCTCGTTGACGCGAAGACGAAAGATACGCTCAGTGCCGGCGCCGGGCGCACCCATTTCCTTTGCATAGCCATCGCTCAGAAGCTCGATGCCCGCATCCGTAGGAGCGCTCCACCGATAGCCCGTCGTCGGATTTTCCGGAAGGCGGAGGAGGATTTCCGATCCGGGTCGGACGACGACCTTTCGGCCGCCGTCCTCCAATCCGAGCTCGATGGTGTCACCAGACATAGATCTGAGTGATCTCATTGCTTGCGCTGATCTCGAGGTTCACCGTCGAATTGGTCTGCTCGGCATGGCTCGCCATCATCACCATGGACAGGTAAGTGCTGTCGTTGGCGTTGGACAGCTTGCGCCATCCCAACCCCGCCACGGCCGCATAGGAATTGCGCGAGGCACTATTGGCCCACATCGCGGTAATCTTCTTGCCGTTGTGCCATGCAGTGATGCCTTCGGCCTGTACCTCGACCGCGGGCTCGCTTGGTGGGGTCATCATGGGCTGGGTATCGCGCACCTCTTCGGTACGAATATCTCCGAGAAGCGATGCCACATCCAATTTCGGTGCGCCTTCCGAGGCGCTTTTCATCGTCTCCGCCCGGACACTTTCAGCAGTGTCGGTGGGGGCGTCTTTCGTGGTTGATCTGGGCATGAAAACAATCCTTCGTTACTATACAATCAAATCCTGCCGAGCCTGCGCGGCCCGGCCGCAAATGCTATCGCAGATCAGGTCACATAGACCTCCTTGATCTGGTTGCCGTCGATGAGGGCACGCACACTGCGGTCTCCGGCCTTGGCTCCGATCAACTCGGCGAGCATGGCATGTTGCTGCACATCAGACGCCGTGGTGAGTTTTTTCCAACCGGTGCCAGCGATATGGGCCCAAGCATTGCGCGAGCTTTCGTTGGTCCAGAGGCCGTTGACCTTCACGTTGTTGGCCCAGCTCTTGAGCGTTACGCCGTTGGCGCCATAAGGCCCGTACCACGTGTCGATCTGGCACTGGCCATAGGCGATCCGGAAGAAGCCGCCTTCGCCCCAGTTGGGACCCCAGCTATTCTTGCAGATCCAGCAGCCTTGGGCGTCGTTGTAACCGATGATCTCAACGCAGTGACCGCCCGCCTGATTGCCCGAGACATGCTTGTAAACGCCGGACCGATAGGAGAAGAAATCCTGATAAACGATGAAGCATCCGGTGACTGAACCCTTTTGGGCGATCCACTCCTTGATCGCGGCGCGCCCGTTGAGTTTGGAGCGTCCGGTGACACGGGCCATATTGCCTTCCCAGCCGTTCGGCACGGCGCAGGCCTGCTGGCTGCCCGAATAGGGGTAGACGCTTTCAAGCGTGATGCCCTTGTCCTTGCACTTGTCGAGCGCGGCATCCGGGAACCACCCATTGGCGCAGGTCCGGCCCTCTTCGCCGCCGTGGCAGTAGAAGAGATGCGCTTCGGACAGATCCAGATCGAGGTTCGGGTTGTTCTGAGAGCGCCGGTAGGTCGTTTCCATCACCGCAGCAACGCCGTGTGCCACGCAGGAGCCGCAACTGCCCTGATTCTTGACCGGTGTCGTGAAATTCTTTCCGCCGACGTTCCGATGGTCAAAAGAAGCAGGCGCAGTAAGCCCGCTCTCCGCTGCGATGACTGCACTGGTCACCGGGGGCGCGGCTTTGTCCATCGCCACCGCCTCATCCAATGTGGGCGCGCCCGGCGGAGGGTTGAAGCCAAGACGGATCCGGCGCTCATTTTCGGTGAGCATGGCCATGGACGTGCGTTCGTCCATTTCCCATGGTTGTCCGGCATCTTTTAATTCGGTTGAGAGCTGTTTGAGATCAAGGGGTTCGGCCATTTCGGGCGCTCCTATCAATTGGTGGACGAAAAGCCGATTGCGGGCCGAACGGCATCCCCCGCCTCCTCGCGGATCAGGGCCTTGCGGCACATCGAATCTTGGCTTTTCGTCCAGGTTCGCGCCAGTATCCGGCGCGCGTTTCGTCATCAAAAATAAAGTTTGTCGCATCTTCCCGATGCAACTCTGAGTATAGCAAAAAAGGCGACTTTTCGCAAACCGGGCAAAATGTGAAAGGCTTGAAGGTCTTACGGAATCGTTAACGGAATAAGGGCTCTGTTAACAATGGAATCACCCGCAAGCAGGGACGCCCATCTGTGCAACTTTCGCGAAGGTGCTGAATGACAAACGACCAGATAATTCTGTTTGGCCTCTTTGGCGCGGTTTTCGCGCTGATGCTCTGGGGGCGGTTCAGGTACGATTTCATTGCGTTCGGCGCGCTTCTCGCCGGGGTTCTGCTCGGTGTGGTGGAGGACGAGAATGCGTTTGACGGTTTCGGTCATCACGCCACGGTCATCGTTGCGCTGGTCCTGATCGTATCTGCGGGGTTGGTCCGGTCGGGGGCCGTCGGGGTGATTACGCGGACCTTTCTCGACAGTGACCGGCCGATTGGGTTGCATATCTCGGTCATGGGTGGGCTCGGCGCGGCTCTTTCCGGTTTCATGAACAACGTTGCAGCCCTCGCACTCTTGATGCCGGTGGATATCGCCACCGCGCGCAAGGCGGGGCGGCCTGCGGGCCTTAGCCTTATGGCGCTGTCATTTGCCACGATCCTCGGCGGTATGGTCACCCTGATCGGGACGCCGCCAAACATCATCGTATCGTCCATCCGCAACAGTGAACTGGGCGAAGGGTATTCGATGTTTGATTTCGCGCCCGTTGGGCTGACCGCGGCCATTGCAGGGCTGGCGTTTGTTGCATTGATCGGCTGGCGATTGATCCCGCAGAGAAGTGAAGAGGGGATTTCGGGTCCGGGAGATCTGGCTGATTATCTCGCGGAACTTGTCGTGCCGGAAAAGAGCGACTTGATCGGGCGCCGGTTGGGCGAGCTGGAGGAGGCAGCCGACAAGGCGGATGTGGCGCTGCTCGGGTTATTGCGCGACGGGGAGCGCCGGTTCGGACAAGCGAGTGGTGTCAAGCTTCGGGCCGACGATGCGATCCTGCTTGAAGCCCGCCCCGAGGCATTAGATGAATTCCGTGCCGCGCTGGGCCTTGCCTTTGCCGAGGCCGAACGGAAAGAGCGGCTTGGCGCCGAAGGGGAGGGGGTGGAGCTTCTTGAAGTGGTCGTCACGGAGCAAAGTCGGCTGAACGACCGTACCGCGCAATCCGTGGGTCTGTCGTGGAGGCAGGGCACGTTGCTTTTGGGGATCGCGCGGGAGGGCGCGCGCATTGTGCGCCGCGTACGAAAAACAGCGGTTCGGCCCGGTGATATACTGCTGCTGCTTGTCCCGAAGGATCGCGCCCAAGAGGTGGCGCAATGGTTGGGATGTTTGCCGCTCGCGGCGCGCGGTCTGGCGGTGACGCAAAATAGGAAGAGCGGTCTGTCCATAGCTCTTTTTGCAGCTGCGGTGGCCGCTGCGAGCTTTGGTCTGGTCTCGCTGCCTATCGCGCTCGGATTGGTGGTTGGGGCCTTTGTGCTCACTCGGATCCTTCCGTTGACAGAGGTCTATGACCACGTGGAATGGCCGGTTGTTGTATTGCTCGGCTCAATGATCCCGCTCGGCGCCGCGCTTGATGAAGCAGGCGGCACGAAGCTCATTGCTGAGGGACTTGTGGATCTGACTGCTGGGTGGCCTGCGTGGGCCATTCTCACCGTTCTGATGGTTGTTACAATGACCTTGTCGGATGTACTCAACAACACGGCGACCGCCATCGTGGCGGCGCCGGTTGGAATCGACATGGCCACGGCACTCAATGTTTCGCCCGACCCATTTCTAATGGCTGTTGCCGTCGCGGCATCCTCGGCGTTTCTCACGCCCATCGGTCACAAGAACAACACTCTGGTGCTTGGCCCCGGTGGATATCGGTTCGGCGACTACTGGCGAATGGGGTTGCCCTTGGAAATACTTGTCGTCGCAGTTTCGGTGCCGGCGATCCTCGTGTTCTGGCCACTGTAGTGGCTTGACCCGACCTGCGCGTTCTGCATCTTTGCCGCGACCAAAAAGGGACGCTTCATGGCCGCTGCCGCCGCAGGTTTCGCACTTGCCTTTTCACTGATCCTCGCAATTGGTGCGCAGAACGCATTTGTACTGCGTCAAGGGTTGCGGCGGACGCACGTCTTCGCGGTTTGCCTGACCTGCGCCCTGTCGGACGCGCTTTTGATTGCTGCAGGTGTCGCGGGTTTCGGGGCATTGGTCGAAGCCGCGCCTTGGCTTGAGCAGGTAATGCGGCTCGGAGGCGCAGCTTTCCTTCTCGTATATGGCGCGAGGGCGCTCCGTTCCGCATGGCAATCCCGGCACGGGCTGGAGCCGATCAAGGAAACCACCCACTCGCTCCGGGCCACCTTGCTCACGTGTCTCGCGCTAACCTGGCTCAATCCGCATGTGTATCTTGATACGGTCGTGCTTCTCGGGGCGGTCTCAGCGCAATACCCCGACCGGCTTTCGTTCGCTTTGGGCGCGATGACTTCGAGCTTTGTGTTCTTCTTTGCGCTGGGATACGGCGCCCGCAAGCTGGCACCGTTTTTCGCCGCCCCTCGATCATGGGCGGTTCTGGACGGCATCGTCGGAATTACGATGTGGGCAATCGCTCTGAAACTGTTGTTCGGCTAGTCCTTGCACCTCCGTCGCGACTCGGTCCAAGTGCGAGAAATGACGAGTTCAGCCACAATAACAGCCACAGTAAAAGCCGCGCCCCGCCCCATTGCCGGGGTCTTCTGGATGTTCCTCACAGGGCTGTGCTTTGTTGCCGTGACGGCTTTGGTAAAGTTTCTCGGCCCCGAAGTTCCAGCACCGCAGGCGGCATTCTTGAGATACCTCCTCGGACTCGTTTTTCTCCTGCCGATGATCGGTGCCTTGCGCCGGACGAGGCTAACCCGGCGCATGTGGGGCATCTTTGCAGCGCGCGGAGCTGTCCATACGATCGCAGTGGCGCTTTGGTTCTTTGCGATGACAATGATCCCTTTGGCAGAGGTGACGGCGATGAACTACCTTTCGCCGATCTATGTCACTTTGGGGGCTGCGCTCTTTCTTGGGGAACGCCTTGCGATGCGCAGGGTCCTCGCCGTTGCGATTGCGCTGGCCGGCGCAGTCATCATCCTGCGCCCGGGCTTTCGAGAGCTTAACCTAGGGCATCTCGCCATGCTTGGCACGGCTTTCCTGTTTGGAATCTCCTACCTGTTGGCCAAGACCGCCGCGGATGAGGTTTCCCCGGCAGTGGTCGTCGGAATGCTTTCCATCACTGTGACGATTGGCCTCTTTCCCATCGCGCTCGCTGTCTGGACGCCGGTAAGTCTTTGGGATCTCGCCATACTCTTCGGCGTGGCCTCCTTTGCAACGGCTGG
Organism: Poseidonocella pacifica; assembly: GCF_900111875.1. Taxonomy (GTDB): domain Bacteria; phylum Pseudomonadota; class Alphaproteobacteria; order Rhodobacterales; family Rhodobacteraceae; genus Poseidonocella; species Poseidonocella pacifica. The sequence goes on along the minus strand of NZ_FOJU01000003.1, from coordinate 173,180 downwards.
ACATTTTGCCATGACCTTGGCCTTTCGCGCGGCCCCGGTCACTGTCACTCAGCCGGTGACATTCCTTCAACTCGTTTGGGCGGTCCTCTTGGGATATTTCGTGTTCGACGAAAGCGTCGACACCTTCGTTGTTCTCGGGGGGGTGGTCATTCTGGCATCCGTCAGTTTCATCACCTTCCGCGAGGCACAACTCAGACGCCGGGCGATCACTCCACCCGACGCGGCCTTGAAGCTCTGAATGGGCACTTCCGGCGCGGGCGTTGCGGAGATATGAAGTAGGGGGACATGGTGCTGCTGGAGAGAATTGAACTCTCGACCTTTTCGTATTGTGTGTTGATATAATTAGATAATTTTTCGAGAATGGCAAGGGGTGTGTAGGAGTTCTGTGTACGGCGTGTCCAACGGCAGCGTAATCAATATTGGCTGAGAATCTAATTTTACGATGCTTCGGACGAGCCTTTGCGTTGCCCCTCGCTTACGGAAGCCCCTGCCGAATGACCGACAGGGGCGCGTTGAAGTGAAGTTTGGGGCGTTTTTAGCGGCGGAAGGCACGGGCATTGGCATTATGCGCCTGACTGGATGCGAGCCTATCGGCCTCTTTGTTCTGGTGATTGCCCCTATGGCCGCGCACCCACACCCAGCGAACGTCATGGCTTGAGGAGGCGGCAATTAGGTGGTGCCAAAGGTCAGAGTTACCAACGGGCTTTCCGCCTGCCTTGCGCCAGCCTGACGCCTGCCATTTTGGGAGCCACTTGGTCATTCCATTGACGAGGTACTGACTGTCCGACAGGATGGTTATCCTAGCTGTCTCGTCAGCCCTGAGCGCTTTCAGTCCTTCAACTGCCGCCATAAGTTCCATTCGGTTGTTCGTCGTCTCAACGTTACAGCCTGAGACTATGCGTTTCTTGATTTCGCTGCCGTCTTCGAGTCTGCGCAGAACAGCGGCATAGCCGCCGGGACCGGGGTTGCCAATGCAGGAGCCGTCGGTGTGGATGGTGATTTCTATGTTAGGCATTGGGGATTTTCCTTGAGGATTTTATTTGGGTTGAGGAGTTGAGCTTGAAAGCTCCCGACCGTCAGGGAGAGGTGTTCGCGACGGAACAGCCCCGCCATGCAGTCGTCGGCGAAGGTTGCGAGGGGTGGGATGAAGCTGACGGGGAGTTTGATGGAGGACCTGCTGAAAGCGGGTGGCGCTTTCGGTATGGGCACTCAGGTGTAGGTCTTCGCCCTTGGAGACCCAAAGCGGCTTTGCCGTGTAAAGGGAGAACTTAAGGTGACCACGGAGGTTATGGTCTTCGCCGCTATCAGCGGCAATGTGTCAGCCATGTCGCAGGTGCCCATTCAGAAGCGAGTAGCGAAGCTGGTTCCACCTGAAGGTTCGAGACTAAAAGCCTTCTTCTTGTGAAGGAGGCGAAGCCGACGCACCCTAAAGGTTCCCTATTATATATACGGAGGGACGTTTTAGGCTGCTGTCGCAAGGGGTTCTACTTTGGCTCGAACAGCCTCGACTATGGTGTCTACGTAGTCAGCGTCTGCCTTGAACTGGGAGGCCGAAACCACAGCCCTCTTGTTGCAGAGAGGTCGGTGCCAGCACTTCACCTTCCTGAAATTGGAGAGACGCGGCACAGCGCCAAGAGCAGTGGAATGGCTCACCGGATGTTCTTCCCTGAGGGTGCCGATACGCGTTTGTTGAAGGTAGGTGCGCAGGGAAACACCGAAGAACTTTTGTGTGTATGCGTTGGCAGCTTGGCTTATCGTCATGTAGGAGCCGGGCGCATTGCGATGGAACAGGTTAGCTTCCGTAGGGCTGGCCGCTAGAAGCTTTGGGTCGGTCAACACGCGGCGAAGATCAGCGGGCGAGGTCTTCCAGATGCGAGGGGCGGTGGGTCGGCCTTCATCACAACGATCATCTAGGTATGCCCCCCGGAAGCCGACTTCCTGTTCAGTGGCGCAGTCTAGAATGCGTTTCATGACTCCGAGCCGCTCGCTTGGCGGTGCACCGTAAAGGGACGCACTGAGGTGAGCGGCGATAGCACAGTGCCGTTGATTCATGGCCTTGTTCTCCTTTGACCTGTCACCGCGCTTTGCATTTCTCGTTGCAGCTTTTCGGCAGTTGGAGTGGCAATATTTCTGGTCTTTTCGGCTCGGCTCAAAACGTTCGCCGCATCGAGAACAGCACTTTTGGTCCGCGCTGGGGGCACCAGCCGGTTCTACTGAGGTGGGCATGTGATCTGGTCCTTTTGGAGTGGGGGCGATCCAGCACTATCTGAAGCACGGATATGCCCTGCCTTGCTCGCGCGGTTGGCACTCACGGAGCTACGGTGTGTCAGTTCATGGCAAGCTTGGAAGTGTTGACATGCCATCCTGGAGGAATGCGCCTGAGACGAAATGCACCGCCAGCTAGAGCGGCAACTTCGTCGGCTACTCCCAGAGGAATGGAACGCCTGTTAAAGGCATTGTTGGGGGATAATTGATCGAACGGTTCTGAATGGTCTACATGCGGTCTCTCGAAGGCCGCTAAAGAGCCAAACCCAGCATGGCCTCCGAGGGCCGCGTGGGCTTCCTGCTGGGCAATTTCTAGCAAACTGCAGACAGTCAGCCTTAGGGGTGAGAAGACTGTTGATCGCGTTTAGAAAGTCTCAGGCGATGGGGCGGTATGTTATTCACTTTCACCCAGACGAAAAATCATCGTCGCATGTCACAATCGGGCGACCCTCAGAAAGATCGCGGAATTACCCAATAAGTGCTCCTCCACGGTTATGACGTGCAAGTTGCAACGTCAGTGACGTGCTTCATTCTCCCTCCTCCTAGCGCAAGATGCGATAGACGCTAGACTTCCCAATGCCGAGTGTCTCCGCGATCTTGAGAGACGGCATGCCTTCATCAGCCAGCTTCTTAACTTCGTCGGCTCTGGCCATCGCAGTGGCCTTACGCCCTTTATACTTGCCATCTGCCTTCGCCTTGGCGATGCCCTCCCGCTGCCGTTCAAGCATGATCTCCCGCTCGAACTGCGCGATACTGGCCAGCATGTTCAACATCAGGCGACCGTTCGGGGTGCCCGTATCAATCGCCCCGTCAAGGATGCGGAGGGCCACGCCTTTCTCTGCGAGGGTTTCAGTGATGGTAACGAGGTGGGCCACTGAGCGCGCCAGACGGTCCAGCTTAGTGACTACCAGAACGTCGCCCGCACGGCAGAAATCTATCGCGGCATCCAACTTTACCCGCTGTTCCACATTCACTGAAGAAACTTGTTCCTCGAAAATCTTCTCACACCTCGCAGAAGTGAGGTCGCGTCGCTGTGCTTCTAGTCCTGCCTTCTGGTCCAAGGTTGAGGTACGAGCATAACCGATAAGCATTGTGGGTCCTTCCAAATGATCTCTTAGACATTGTGGGAATTTTTTCCCAAAATGTCAAACCCATTTATGTGGGAAGGTTTTCACTGGCCCAACGTATTCCCGCACAACCAAGGTCTAGTGGGAAAGGGCACTTTGATTTCATCGTGAGGTCGGAGGCGTGTGTCTGTATAAAATTTTTAGGCAAGGGGTCCCGCAAATTGAGAAGGTGATCGACAGAGGGTGCCCCCCAGGGGGGGATTTCGCGAGACGCTATACCTATCTCAGGGAGACGGATTTTCGCGACGAAATGGCATCGACCCGGAACCGATACACTTATTGCCGTAGGTACTATTTCTCCACCCAGAGAAACACGAAGTAGCTCTTGAACACCCCCGTGTTCGCATATTTTTGGAGTATGCTCGCAAACCTTGTGGACCAGCTACGCAAGCATTGTTGTCATTCGTTAAGGTGGTTTAATTTCTGCTGCTGCTGCTGCTGCTGCTGCTGCTGCTGCTACGAAGACCTTCGTGAAAAGAATGGAGAGGGCCTGTCCGCGGCGGGTGCTAAGTTGAATGAACCGTTAGACATGGGGGGCGGTAGATGAGTGCGTAGAGACATTCTCTAATTTAAAGCATTAATGATCGCCAATTGAACTGATATCGCGTCTACTCCCATTAGAATTTCGCCGTTGCTTGGCAATTGGTGTTTGGCGAAGGATTGAAGAACCACTTGCTCTACTGACAACGCATGATCAGCATCGTCAAATCTATGAGTAAAAGCTAGTGTCCATTTTAAGCCAGTAAGTTCTGGCATGATGGTATGATTATAATGCCTAAGTCGATTTTTTGGTTCATGTGACATGCCGACCTTTAGCGCCTTCTTGTTGTTAAGTTCTAAAATGTAGACGAACCAATGCTCATGTGCTGTGTGCGTAACGAAATAATCTCCACCCTGGGGGGGCGGTCCTGGTCGATAAGTGCTTGGCTGATCAGAAGAAGTAGGTGCGTTGCTTAGTTTAGCGGTAGAACTGCGCCAGAGTCTTAGGAACTCGCGCTCCAGCGCTTCAGCGTCGATTTCCTTAGTTAATGGTTCGTAGAACTCATCCCAGACTTTACGATCAACCGCGCCTGCACCAGAGAAACCCTCCCTCACATCGCGGGGGTCAATGTGTCTGAAGTTTAGTACCTTATTGTAAACACCTTTAACTGCGCGCCCAATCAGCGATGCGGTGTCAGCGACCGGGGAACCAGGTTTCTGGGATAAGCTTCCACCATAGGTTTGATGATAAGCCCTCAGTGCCGCAATGCTTTCAGCTCGAGACCAACTGACGCCCGTTCTTTCCCAAAGATCGCCGATGCGATCGAGGTGCACGCCTTCAACCACATAGTTGGACATATTCGCCATTTTAAGTATCGTCAGATCGCTCAATATTGGATCGGTGATCATCCATGCACGGTGGATAACTTCCCGTTTATTAGCAACGTCATCGATGCGTAGGCGGACACGCGGCTCATTGGAATTCGCGAGTGTTTCATCTACCCAGAACAGCTTGCCAGGCTCAGAATCAGGTCGGATGCTCGCGGTGTCAAGAAGGTGACCTTTGGCGACAATACCGGCAACAGTTTTTTGTTTTCCTTGTGAGCGCCAAATGTACACAGTGTCGTCCGGGCGCATAAGTGAAGCTTGTTGATTTGCAGCAAATAGAATATCCCGTGTTTCGGATGCTAGCAGCCCATCGATGTCGTAATGATCTGGGTTGCACTGAAAAATCCATGTGGTCAATTTTAGGCCTATTTTTTTATGCGCATCGTTGATTGCTGCTTGATTAAAGATTGTTTAGATAATACTTGCAATAAATTTCTCACCAAAAGCTTCCTGTCAGACCCGTCTGGTCTGGCAAAATCTTTGACGTGCATCACGTGTTCCAGCGTGTAGACAATACTTATTGGACTATCACATTCGGCTAAATAATTTCTTGCTGAGTAAGTAGCGCTTCGGTTCACAGGTAATGATGTTGGCCTTGCCCTCGTTGTCGCGTTCGAAGTCACATTAATGCTGCAGTGGGCAACAAGCGCCGCTACTGGGGCGAGGCTTGAAGACGCCGAATGCCTGGTTAGAGCCGCGAAAGACGTGGGCGAAAATGTAGCTTTAGTGTGATAGTTCTTTCCTCCGCATTCTATTCGCAACCTATCCCATCCCTATCGCGATCCAAGCGATATACGTCTCTACCAACGACCCGAACGGGGCCGCGCACATATGCAGGGCCGTCCCCGCGTCCGCCGGCGCAATCAACATCGCTAGCGATTGGTACACATGCACCCGAGTAATTGGGGTGACATTGAGGTGCCCGTTTTGTCGATGGCTTTGCAGCTGCGGCGATGGGCTTGCTAGGGCTTAGGTACTTTGCCGACATCCACCCCGAACGGCTATCTGAAGACAGTTTTGTCCAGCCTTCTTTTGTCTCTAGTTCTTTGACAGCTTGACCTTTGCGTAGCTGGAATAGTCTAGCGTAGGCGGTACTTGGGCCGCGTCGGACATTCACAACCGAGCCTGTTACATAGAGGGTCCTGTAACTCTCGGGGTTCGGGGCAGTCAGTTTTTCCCACATCGGTTTGACAGGCGTCTCTGCAACCCTTGGCGGATTGACTTTAGAGGGTGCAATTGGCTTTGCTTGTGTTCTTTCTGAATCGTCTGTGCCTATGGTGGCCAAACCTACCCAAGCGACGCCAAGGACTAAAGCCCATCTACGGACGCTCATTGAGACAAACCTTATCGCGCAATGTAGCCACCGTGGGTTGAGAAAGTCGTGTCGTCAAGTCATCTCGACGACATTCATCGAGGAGCGGTCGTCACAATAGTTTCTCAAGATCGGCACGAACGGCTGCTTCCGAAAAGCCGCGTGGCACCAAGCGAAGTCTTTCAAATGCTCGGCTCGTTGCAGCCCGTTCGCCTACTGCCTAAGTGGAACGACGTTTGAACTACCGTAGGTAAGAGCAAGCGCGCCTTCACCGCGCATGGTGCCGATTGCCTCTTCAACTGCCGCTCGGTGGTCTTCAAAAAGATCGTCCCAGACAATGGACTACCCGTCTTCGGTCGCAACTCTCAGTGACCAACCGTCCCTGCGTGAGAGTTTGTAGATATCCACTTTGAATGGCACTTCATCCTCAACGGTGTGCTGCGAGTTGCTGGAAATGACAAGGTTGGGTTTGCGTTCAATCCAGATACCTCACTGATCGCCTGTAGGTGATAGTAGCGCTGATCACAGGGGCCAATATCCGCGAAGCGGGATGCGGTCGTAGTATCTTAAGCAGTCGACGACTGGCCGCTATCGGCAGGGCTTTCTCGGCCGATTTTGCAACGTCAGCGAAATGTTTGCGTTGCTCGCTCGTTCGCATGGGGTAGAAGTAGGTGTCCTAGTCGCTCAGTAAACACGGACCATGTTGTGCATGCGCGACATCCTATTCGCGCCATGTGGAAAACTAAGGATTACTATGTCCAAAGCCTTCATCCGCCTCAGCATTGCCGCGCTTCTAATTTTACCCAGCGCCGGGATTTCTGTTCAGGTAATTGAGGGACGTGTGACCAAGGTTAGAGACGTAGACACCATCGTCGTTGCCGGGACGCCTGTGAGGCTCAATGGGGTAGATGGCCCTGAGAGAAGCACCCCAGCGGGGCGTGAAGCCACCTTCTTTATGCAAAGGCTTGTTGGCGGGAAGAGGATTACCTGTGAGCTGAATGGCGAGCGCACCTATGACCGATGGGTTGGTGTTTGCTACCTGGAAGGCAAGGACATAGGGGCCATGGCCATCGCCGAGGGGCAGGCTTTGGATTGCCCTAGATACTCTGGGGGGCGGTACGGAGGCCTTGAGACAAGAGCGGCACGATCACGGATACAGAGAGCTGGGTATTGTTGAAGCGGGCCATCCGAAATCGGTAGTTAGATTTGCAGTATGCCATCCCCAAGTACCAGATAATAGAGAGGGGCGACGCGGGTGCGGTGACAAAGTTAGCAAGAGTGTACCGCCAAGTATGGCGGTTCCGCAAACATGGTGGTGCTAGGGTATGGACTTACACGCAATAGACCCACGGTTGCTGCGAGCGCGATTGCCGTCAGCCACACCTTGGGCTATCTCTCGTACGGGTAGCCACATGCCGCCAGTCCCTAAGCCTCCCAAACATGATTTCGATACGATGGAAAAGCGCTTCATCGTATTCCTTTGAGTTTGGGAGAGGGGAGGGGCGAACGCTTTGGATGCCACTACTCATTGAGCCAAGTTTTCAGATGCCGTCATGTACAATTTGGTTGTAGGGCAAATGATCGATATGGGCATCTTGCCTACCAAGCTCATTTTCTGTCCCGGCTGCCCAAGAACCTCAAAATTTTATTATTATCCCACGATGCGGACGGTGGAGATTGAGGCCGTTCTCTTCGGCTCGGAATTGCCTGTTATGCCCAAGGCGCTGGGCTTCGGCGCGCTCCTAGATGGCATTAACAAAGCTTTGCGGTCTCACTGGAAGCTTCACCTTGGGTCGTCTTCAGTTGTCTTCTAGTCATATAGCTCGACCCGTGGAAGTTTACATATTTCACGGTACAGTGCCCGGATGGAATACTCTCCGTAATCTTCGCTGGCACCCTTACCTGTGTGGCCTTGAAGCGCGTCGAGGTATTCGAGACCGATAGCGTGGTTGCGCCCAAGGGTCTTGAAGCGGTGTCGCCAAGCATGGTTTGGCTGTATTCGGTTATCTGTGACGCCAACTTCGTGTCGGACCCAACTAGCGATTTTGTCCCGCACATTGCTCGAGAAGGCTATTGCTTGTTCGAGATTCTGAGCGCCTGAATGGAATAGATATCCCATTGGCGCATCGCTGATAAACTTTGTCAGGCCGAGTTCCTGCAAATGAGGATGGACCGGTACAGTTCTAAATTGCCTGGACTTGACGGTCCCCGCCTCCGGAGTAATGGTCAGCCACGGAATTTCATCCTCCCAAGACAAATCCTGCTTGCGAAGTTGGGCAATTTCACCGCCCCTCGCGCCAGTGTAGGCGCAAATCCACGGCAACCACCGTCGGGCAAGCCTGTTGTATTTGCTTACCTTCGAGTTTTGCTCTAGTGCAGCCAAGGAAGCCAAGAGGATTTTCTTCGTTTCTTCGTCAGTGAAACCCTTCGGGCGGGTTATTATTCTCTTTGCCACCTTCACGACGACGCCCTCCGTAGGGTTCGTTGTGATAAGGAAGTTCGCTTGGCCATGTCTTAGGATTGCTCGAACCGCCGCTAGGTATTTCCTGCTGACTGTTTTAGATGCGAGACCCTTCTCATCGCGCAGGTATTGGCACCATTCAGAGATTTCCTTGTTGGTCATGCGCGCGACGTCTTCGTGGCCGAGATACGTTTTCAAGCTCTGAAGTTTCTGCGAAAAGTCTGTGATGGTTTTAGCTGACTTCCCTTCGCTGAGATGGTCATTTCTCCAGCGCTCGAAGAGTGCCGTCAGTGTCGGGCGTTCATTGGTATTTCGCGCCTGCTCCTCACTCTTCCATTTCGGAAATCGGGTGGCCGCTGGGTCTTCGGAATAATCGCCTCCGGCGCGTTTTAGCTGTTGTTCTGCTGCTTGCGTCCACGCGTTATGTACTTCGCGGAGTAGCCGCTCTCTGCTCCTGCGGTCAGGCACAATCCCTTCTTCTGCAAGAAGTTGGTCTGCAGCGTCGCCGTACCACTGCTCAAACCCGTTTACAGCAGCCTCGGCTTGTTGACTCAGGCGCAGGACTTGGTGCCATATCTCAGCCTCTCCCGGCTCGTCCTCGAGGATATCCATCAGATTTGAGTAGATGCGTCCTGAAAGCGCGACAAGTTGCTTGTGGGGGAGGGGCTTCGGTCCGGCGCGCAATGCCGTCCATTGCTTCTGCAATGTCGCATACTCCTTAGAAAACCGCTGCTTGGCCTCCGAGGGGTCTCTTGTGCGTAGTGATTTGAGAATCTTCCTACGACCAATTTTTCCGACCAAATCGGTGGGAACGCGGACATTCAGGTAAAAGATTCCGCTGAGAGGGTCTTTGTAGGGACTAGGCATCTTCAGGGTCACTGTGTAGGACCGCTGTGTAGGGGTCGGCAAGCGCAAAGCTTTGATATTTTAGAAGTATTTGAGATATTTGTGCAATTCATGGTGCTGCTGGAGAGAATTGAACTCTCGACCTCTCCCTTACCAAGGGAGTGCTCTACCTCTGAGCTACAGCAGCGCCGTGGGCGGCTCTTTACGGACATTCTTGGCGCGGCGCAAGCGCTATCTGGACGCTTTTTCATCCCTGCTGTAGAGAGGGGGCCATGGCCAAAAAGAACAGCGATAAACCGGTGGTCAAAAGTGGACAAACCCGCGAAGACCGGCTGAAGCAGGCACTCAAGGCGAACCTCGCACGGCGCAAGGCGCAGGCCCGCGCCCGAAGCGATGAGACCGAGAAAAAGGAATAGAGGCAGATGGATTCGATTGTGGTGACGGGCAATGGCCCGTTGAAAGGCGAAATCCCTATTGCAGGGGCGAAGAATGCCTGTCTGACGCTCATGCCCGCGACGCTTCTAAGCGACGAGCCTTTGACGCTGACCAACGCGCCCCGTCTGTCGGATATTCGAACGATGACCGTGCTGCTGCAATCTCTCGGGGCGGAGGTGCAGTCGCTGCAAGGCGGACAGGTCCTTGCCATGTCGAGCCATGATCTCAACACTGACAAGGCCGATTATGACATCGTTCGCAAGATGCGCGCATCGGTGCTGGTTCTCGGGCCGCTTCTGGCGCGGCGGGGGCATGCGGTCGTGTCGCTGCCCGGAGGATGTGCCATCGGGGCCCGGCCGGTGGATTTGCATCTAAGGGCGCTGGAAGCCATGGGCGCCGAACTCGATCTCCGCGAAGGCTATGTCCATGCAAAGGCGCCGAGCGGTGGGCTGCGCGGCGGAACCTATGAGTTCCCCATCGTATCTGTCGGAGCCACGGAAAACGCCTTGATGGCCGCGACGCTCGCCAAAGGGACGACCGTGCTGAAGAATGTGGCGCGCGAGCCGGAAATTGTCGATCTGGCCCGATGCCTCAAAGCCATGGGTGCGCAGATCGAGGGGGAGGGGACCTCGACGATCACGATTGAGGGCGTCGAGCGTCTGCACGGTGCGACCCACCGCGTCGTGACCGACCGGATCGAACTGGGGACCTATATGCTCGCGCCGGCGATATGTGGCGGCGAGGTCGAACTCCTGGGCGGTTCCCGCGATCTTGTTGGAGCATTCTGCGACAAGCTTGAGGAAACGGGCGTCGAAGTACGCGAAACGGATCGCGGCCTCATTGTTTCGCGAAAAAACGGCATCCTCAGGGCAGTAGATGTCACCACTGCTCCTTTTCCGGGGTTCCCGACGGATCTGCAGGCCCAGATGATGGCGCTTCTCTGCACCGCGGAGGGGACGTCTTTGCTCGAAGAGAAGATTTTCGAGAATCGGTTCATGCATGCCCCAGAACTCATACGAATGGGCGCAAAGATCGATGTTCATGGGGGCACCGCACGGGTCACCGGGGTAGAGCGCCTCAAGGGTGCGCCGGTCATGGCCACCGATCTGCGTGCTTCGGTATCGCTGATCCTCGCAGGCCTTGCTGCTGAGGGGGAAACCGTGGTGTCGCGCGTCTATCACCTCGATCGGGGCTACGAACATGTCGTGCGCAAGCTATCTGGTGTTGGAGCAAAAATCGAACGGGTGAAGGAATGAGTGACGACGCAAGGTTTGAGGACGGCTTCGGTGGGCCGCTGAACGTTGGCGCGGTGGATCCCGACGACATCAAGGTTATCTCCGCTTTGGTGCAGGACGCGGTGTTCCCGGTAACGGAAATTCGTTGGCTGCGCTCCGATCGAAAGTTTGCGCTTTTGCTGAATCGCTTCCGGTGGGAGCTGGGCGGGGGCGCTCCTGAGCGAGTGCAATCGCTCCTCGTGGTCTCTGATGTTCTGAATGTGGAAAGCCAAGGTGTGGACCGGTCGCAGCGCGAGACTGTCCTGTCGTTGCTTTCTATCGGTTTCGAACCGGTGGCGGACGGTGGGGGGCACATTGTCTTTCTGCTTGCCGGCGACGGAGCGCTTCGTGTCGAAGTTGAAGCAGTTGACCTTCGACTCAAAGACGTGACTCGTCCGTATGTCGCACCTTCGGGGCGGGCCCCGTCGCATGAGGTCTAAGGATCGCCTTCTCGCGGTGGCGCTGTCGTAGGTTTCCATAGTGTATCTTGCGGTCACTGTTCTTCAGAACGGTGCGGATATCGGAAAGGTTCTGTTAACCAAGTCCGATAAACATCAGTGATGCGAGAATTTTCTTGTAATGTTCCCTTTACGACCTCATGTTACGAGAACATGAGGCGAACATCTAGAGAATTGCCGCGCGCCGACGGCTGTGAAATAAGGACGCAAAGCAATGGCAGACCTATTGGACATGAACAGCAAAAAATCCCCCGACAAGCAAAAAGCCCTCGACAGCGCACTGGCTCAGATTGAACGCCAATTCGGCAAGGGCTCAATCATGAAACTGGGCGTCGACAGCCCCATTCAGGAAATTGAGTCGACCTCCACAGGCTCACTCGGCCTTGATATCGCACTTGGGATCGGTGGCCTGCCCAAAGGTCGCATCGTTGAGATTTACGGTCCCGAAAGCTCCGGCAAAACGACACTCACTCTCCATTGTGTGGCCGAGGAGCAGAAAAAAGGCGGCGTTTGCGCCTTTGTCGATGCGGAGCACGCGCTTGACCCGCAGTACGCCAAAAAGCTTGGCGTCAGCTTGGACGAATTGCTGATCTCTCAGCCGGACAATGGTGAGCAGGCGCTTGAGATCACGGATACGCTGGTCCGCTCCGGGGCGGTCAACATGGTCGTCGTTGATTCCGTGGCGGCGCTTACCCCCAAGTCCGAACTCGAAGGCGACATGGGCGATTCCAACGTCGGCGTGCAGGCGCGCTTGATGAGCCAGGCCATGCGCAAGCTGACGGGGTCTATCTCGCGTTCCAACTGCATGGTGATCTTCATCAACCAGATCCGCATGAAGATCGGGGTCATGTTCGGCTCGCCCGAGACGACCACGGGCGGCAATGCGCTGAAGTTCTATTCCTCCGTACGTCTGGACATCCGCCGGATTGGATCGATCAAGGATCGCGACGAAGTCGTTGGCAGCCACACTCGCGTGAAGGTAGTCAAAAATAAGGTCGCGCCACCGTTCAAGCAGGTAGAGTTCGACATCATGTACGGCGAAGGGATCTCCAAGATGGGCGAATTGCTCGATCTGGGAGTGAAGGTCGGCGTGGTTGATAAATCTGGGGCTTGGTACAGCTATGGTGATGAGCGTATCGGTCAGGGCCGGGAAAACGCCAAACAGTTCCTTCGGGAGAACACGGCGATGTCCGAGGAAATCGAAGCCAAGATCCGTGCTGCACATGGTGTCGTTTTCGATGCCAAAGAAGACAACGGCGCGGATATTCTCGAAGACTAGATTCAAACATATTTTCAGAGTGGGGGCGTCCGGTTCGGGCGCCCTTCTCATTTTGTGTCCCTAGGTTCGTTAGGTGGACAGCGAGACGGACTGGGGGTATGCCGTTCCAAAGTCAGACAAACGCCGGAAAGTAAGCTATATGCCGTCGCTTAACGATATCCGAACCACCTTCCTCGACTACTTTGCAAAGCAGGGCCACGAGGTCGTTCCATCAAGCCCCTTGGTCCCCCGCAACGATCCCACCCTGATGTTTACCAATTCTGGGATGGTGCAGTTCAAGAACCTCTTCACGGGGGTGGAACAACGCGACTACTCCCGAGCGACCACTGCGCAGAAGTGTGTTCGAGCCGGGGGCAAACACAACGATCTCGACAACGTCGGGTATACCGCGCGCCACCACACGTTTTTCGAGATGCTCGGAAACTTCTCTTTTGGGGATTACTTCAAATCCGAGGCGATTCCGTTCGCGTGGGAGTTGATCACGCGAGAGTTGGATATCCCCAAGGAACGGTTGATCGTTACCGTCTATCATACGGACGAAGAGGCCGTTGAAATCTGGAAAAGGACCGGCGTGCCCGAAGACCGGATCATACGGATCGCCACGAACGACAATTTCTGGATGATGGGGCCGACTGGCCCGTGTGGGCCGTGCACGGAAATCTTTTTCGATCACGGAGAGAAATACTGGGGTGGTCCTCCGGGAAGCCCCGAGGAAGACGGTGACCGGTTCGTTGAGATCTGGAACCTTGTCTTCATGCAATATGAGCAGTTCGAGGACGGCACGCGGCGCGAGCTTTCGGCGCAATCCATCGATACCGGTATGGGTATCGAGCGGGTGGCGGCGCTGCTGCAGGGTACGAACGACAACTACGGAACCGATCTGATGCGCTCGCTCATCGAAGCAAGCGCCCATGCGTCGAGCACCGAACCCGATGGACCGGGGAAATCGCATCACCGGGTGATCGCCGATCACCTTCGTTCCACGTCCTTCCTGATTGCGGATGGCGTCATGCCATCGAACGACGGTCGGGGCTATGTCCTTCGTCGGATCATGCGTCGCGCCATGCGTCACGCCCATCTTCTTGGTGCCAAAGATCCCCTGATGCACCGTCTCGTACCAACTTTGGTGCGGCAGATGGGGGCCGCTTATCCGGAACTTGGGCGGGCACAGGCACTCATCGAAGAAACCCTGCGTTTGGAAGAGAGTCGTTTCAAGCAGACGCTGGAGCGTGGTTTGAGGCTTTTGGACGACGAGTTGGCAGGATTGCCCGACGAGGCGCCTCTTCCCGGCGAAGCGGCATTCAAGCTCTATGACACTTACGGATTCCCCCTCGATCTGACGCAAGATGCGCTGCGCGAAAAAAACCGCTCGGTGGATACCGAAGGTTTCGACAGCGCTATGGCCAAACAAAAGGCCTTGGCGCGGGCGGCGTGGTCAGGATCTGGTGAGGCCGCGGATGCCGCGGTCTGGTTCGACCTTCTGCAAACCCATGGCGGGACAGATTTTCTGGGCTACGAAACCGAAATCGCAGAGGGCCAAATTCTTGCGCTCGTCAGTGGCAAGGACGAAGTCGAAACGCTGTCCGAAGGTGAATCCGGTTGGGTGGTCACCAACCAGACGCCCTTTTATGGCGAAGCCGGCGGTCAGGTTGGAGACACCGGGTTTCTGCGCCGCCTCGAGGATGAAGACGACTTCGCCGAAGTAACCGACACGCAGCGGATGGGCGAGGGCCGGCTCTTGGTCCATCAGGTCACCGTGAAACGCGGCACGCTCTCAAAATCCGACGCGGTTCAGCTGGAGGTGGATCATGCCCGACGCTCGGCGATCCGGGCCAATCACTCCGCGACCCACCTGCTCAATGAGGCGCTGCGCAGGGCGCTTGGCGACCATGTGGCACAGCGGGGCTCGCTCAACGCGCAGGACCGGCTGCGGTTTGATTTCAGCCACGCCAAGGCACTTACTGCGGAGGAGTTGGAGCAGGTCGAATCCGTTGTGAACGACTACATCCGCCAGAATTCGCCTGTTGAGACGCGGATCATGACCCCAGACGATGCCCGCGCAATGGGTGCGCAGGCGCTTTTCGGTGAGAAGTACGGCGATGAGGTGCGCGTGGTCTCAATGGGGCTCGATTCCGATAGTGGCAAGGGAAGCAACAAGTCTACCTATTCCATCGAGCTCTGCGGCGGGACCCATGTACGCCAGACCGGGGATATCGGGCTTTGCGTCGTTCTGGGCGATACGGCATCGAGTGCGGGCGTACGGCGCATTGAAGCGCTGACAGGCAAGGCCGCGTTGGACCATCTCGCAGAGCGCGGCAAACTTCTTAGCGCGACAGCCGCAGAACTGAAGATAAGCCCGAACGACGTTCCAGCCCGTGTAAAGACGCTGCTTGAAGAGCGCCGTGCACTCACCAATGAGGTTTCCCAACTTCGGCGTGAACTTGCGATGTCGGGCGGTGAAAAAGCTGCGGCACCGGAAGCGCGGGAGATCAACGGCATCAAGTTCGTGGCGCAAGTGCTTTCTGGCGTTACCGGGAAGGATCTGCCCGCTCTCATCGACGAGCATAAGGCGCGGATTGGATCCGGCGCGGTCCTTCTTATCGCGGATGCCGATGGCAAGGTCGCAGTAGCAGCCGGCGTGACGAGCGATGCGGTGGCCAAGGTTTCCGCCGTCGATCTGGTCAAGGCAGCAGTGGTCGAACTTGGCGGGAAGGGCGGCGGGGGCCGTCCCGACATGGCGCAAGGTGGCGGCAAGGATGCCACCCACGCGGATCAGGCTATAAGGGCCGCGGAAGCAATTTTGGAGGACGCACAATGACGGCATTGTGGATCGCGCATGTACATGTGACGGATGAAGCTGCTTATGGCGAATATGCCAAGCGTGCCACGGGGGCCATCGCTGATCACGGGGGTGTTTTCCTGGCGCGCGGCGGAAAATATGAGCAGTTGGAGGGGCGGGATAGATCCCGCAACGTCGTCGCACGCTTTCCAAGCCTGCAGGCCGCGCATGATTGCTATAATTCGCCCGCATATCAGGAGGCGCTGGACTTTGCCCGGAATGCGGCGGAACGCGATCTGGTGATCGTCGAAGAAGTGGAATAGCGCGCGCCCACTTAGAAATCGTAAAACGCCGGGGGTATTGAGCCCCCGGCGTTTTTCGTTAGCGCCCCGTTATGCCGGGGAAGGCGATCAACACGGCGAGTGCCAGGATTTGCAACCCGATGAAGGGCAAGAGCGACTTGAAGATATCGCCCAAGCTGATGTCGGGCGGCGCCACGGACTTGAGGTAGAAAGCGGCTGGCCCAAAGGGCGGCGAGAGGAAGGACACCTGCATATTCATGCAGAAGACGACCCCGAACCACACCGGATCATAGCCGAGCGTTTTGATGATCGGCACAAAGATCGGCATGGTAAGCAGGGCGATCCCGACCCAGTCGAGGAACATGCCCAGCACAAAGAGGATCGCCATCATGAAGAGTAGGATGATCGTCGGATTGTCCGATATCCCGGTAATGAGAGCCGAGACGAACTGAATGCCGCCCATGAGGTTGAAGACGCCTACAAGGGCTGATGCGCCGATACCGATCCAGACGATCATGCCGACTGTCTGGAGGGTTTGAAGCGCGGCGCCTTTCAGAAGCGACAAGCTGAACTCCCCACGGACAATGGTGGATATGATCACCCCGAAAACCCCGACGGCGGATGCCTCGGTGACGCTGGCGATCCCGCCATAGATGGAGCCCAGTACCGCGACGACGACGAGGATCGGAAGGATGATCCCTTTGACAAGGCGAAGCTTCTCGGAAAGCGGCGTATCGTCCTCTTCGACCACCGGGGCGACGGCAGGGTTCATGTAGGCCCGGATCAGAACATAGGCAACGTAGAACCCGGCGAGCATCAGGCCTGGCAGGAACGCCGCAGTGAACAGATCGCCAATGGAGACGTTTGCCGTCAGGCCATAGATGATAAGTACGATCGACGGGGGCACCATCGTGCCGAGTGCACCGCCCGCACAGACAACCCCGATCGCAAGGTTGCGATCATATCCAAGCCGCAGCATCTGGGGCAGGGCGATCAGTCCAAGCAGGACGACTTCGCCGCCGATGATGCCGGACATAGCCGCGAGGATCACGGCGACAATGATCGTTTGGATCGCCACACCGCCGCGAAGACGCCCACCGACCAACCGCATGGCGTCGAAGAGATCTCTCGCGATGCCGGATCTGTCCAGGATCGCAGCCATCAGCACGAACATCGGGACAGAGACGAAGACGAAGCTTGAAACGAAGGAATAGACGCGGCTTGTGATCAGTGGGACGGCCATGGGCCCGAACCAGCCGAGCGCAAAAACCAGCGCGACCAGCAGGGTGACGAAGGCGAGCGGAATACCGGTAACCAGAAGCACCAGCAACATGACGAACATCAGAAGCGTGGCGCTCTCGACGCCCAAGCCCTGAAGCGAGCCAAAGAAATCCATTATTTCTGACCCTTTGCGTAATTGTATGCGAGGATGACGAATTGGATGGCCAGGGCCGCCATTACGAGAAGCAGAAAGACCTTCATGAGGCCGGGATACACCGGATCCCATGCGCTGCCCGATCGTTCGAGCCTGAACTCGCCTGCCGGGGTGAAGGCCGCACGCTCAACCATAAGCCATGCCGCCCATGCGAAGAACGTACTGGCGATGGCGCAAACGATAGAAATCGCAACATCCAAAACGCGGCGGAAGCGGTACGGCAGAGCATCATAGATCAGGACCACACGGATGTGCCGATCCCGTGCGGCGCAGTAAAGACCGCCATACACAAAGGCGATGCCCGAAAGGAAAATGGTCGTCTCATGCGCCCAGTTGGTGGGGGCATTGAAGACATAGCGCAGGATGACTTCCTGTATCAGGATGAGCATCGCCACGAGGATGCCGATGGCAAAGATGACGCCGCCGCGGTCGATGATGCGGCCGAACATCCCTGCTTCGGGAATGGCTGTCCCGTGCTCGCGTTCTATCGGAGCTATCTCGTCGTTCATGCTTCCCTCCAGCGCTTGTAAGAAGGCGGGACAGCTTGATGCCGCCCCGCCTCTGGACCGATGTGAATGCCGTGCTTACTTCTTAAGCAGGCCGGCTTCGTCGAGGTAGGTGGTCAACCGATCATAGACCATCTGTGCCTTGTCGGAACGCGCTGCGACCTTCGCCCACTCACCTGTGGCAATGGTGCGGAACTTGGCCCGTTCTTCAGCGGACCAGTCGTGCACGGTCACCTCACCGGATGCCTTGGCTTCTTCGACTGCGGCTTCATCTGCTTCGCGCAGAGCGGCAACCTGCATCTCTCCGAACTCCTCGACCGACGTTTCGAATGCGGTCTTGATGTCGTCGGGCAGGGCGTCCCACTTTGCCTTGTTCATCGAAATTTCGACTAGCGGCATGGAGTGGAAGCCGGGGTAGACAGGGTGAGGCGCCACGTCATGCATACCTTGGGCGTGGTTGGTGGAAAACACCGTGTAATCAGCAGCTTCGATCACCTTCTTGTCGAGCGAGGTGAAAACCTCTGAACCGGGAAGGTTCACCGGCGCTGCGCCTGCTGCGGCAAAAACCTGCTGCACGAGCCCTTCGGGCGCACGCATCTTGACGCCTTTGAGGTCATCCACACCATCAAGGGGAACGGAAGAGACGAACGCTTCGAGCCCCGGCGTCGTGGCACCGATGAAGTGCAGGCCGTAGGGCTCAAGCAATTCATTCATCAGTTCGTTGCCGCCGCCTTCACGCATGAAGGTGAACATCTCATGAGGAGCGGACCAGGCACCAACAGGGTTCGCGATCAGGCCAAACGCCGGATCCTTACCCGAGAAATAGGACGTGTCGGTGATGTGGCCGTCGAGGATGCCCGCGGCAATGGCGTCCTGCGTCTCGTTATGGGCAACGATGGATTCGACCGGGAGCAGTTCGATGGCGACGGCACCGTCTGTCTTGTCGCTGACGTTTTGCACCCATTTCTGCTGAAGTTGGAAGTTGGGGTTGCCGGCGGGGTCAGACGACTGAAACCGGAATGTATAGTCTTGGGCGCTCGCGGCGCCCGCCAATGCCACCGCGAGGATGGTGCTGGTAAAAAATCGGGTCATGAGGTCCTCCCTTTAAGTAGATCCGATTGCGGCGCGCTCTTTGCGCCGTTGATGAAGTCGATCGCCTTGGAAATCACCGCGTCGGGTGACTCCATCACGTCAAGGCGTACGACGAATGGTCCTTCGGGACGTTCCAGATCGGCAAACTGGCTGTCGATCAGGCTCGTTGGCATGAAGTGATCTTCGCGTTGGCTCATACGTTCGACCAGAAGATCGCGATCACCGTCCAGATGGATGATGATGATATCCCCCAGCGTCGCGGCAAGTCTGTCGCGGTAGGATTGCTTCAACGCGGAGCAAGCCATCACTGCCACATCCTCGGAGTTCGCGACCGCGCCTGCGACGGCGTCGAGCCAACCAGCACGAAGTTCATCGGTGAGCGGCTCTCCGCGGCTCATGCGGGAAATGTTCTCGGGGGGGTGATAGCTGTCCGCCTCGACAAACCTGGCGTTCAACTCGCGGGCAATTGCCTGAGCGACCGTTGATTTCCCAACTCCGCAAACGCCCATGACCAGGATATGCCGCATTTCGTCCTCCCCAAGACTACGGGACAGCGGGCCCCGTATGACAGCGCGATCATTCTTGACAGCGCTATCATTTGTCAAGAGACTGCGGTCGATCAATCTTTAAACAGGCTATAAATGGCTGGAAATAAACGGGTAACTCTGGCAGAAGTCGCGGCGCTTGCGGGTGTAAGCGCTATCACTGTGTCTCGTGCGATCCGCCAGCCAGGGATTGTTTCTGAAAAAGTGAAGAATCGAGTCGAGGCCGCCGTGCGGGAATTGGGGTACGTTCCGAACCCCGCGGCGAGGCTCCTTGCGACGGGGCGCTCCAACGTGATCGGGGTCGTCATTCCGTCGATCACGAACAACGTTTTTGCGGACGTGGTAAGCGGCATCTATGACGCGGTCGAGGGGACTGATTTCGAAGTCCAGCTTGGAAACACCCGGTATTCACCTTCCCAAGAAGAAGGTTTGCTTAGGATTTTTTCGAGCCAGAGGCCGGCAGGTCTGATCGTCGCTGGTATCGATCAGACAGCCGCCTCTCTGGATATGCTTGCCTCTATTGACTGCCCTGTGGTGCAGATCATGGAATTGAGCGCCGATCCGGTTGGTCACTGTGTTGGCCTATCCCACTATGAGGCGGCAAGGCACGCTTCGGCGCATCTTGTCGAGCAGGGATACCGCAGGGTCGGGTTCTTGGGGGCTCGGATGGACCCTAGGACACAGCGGCGATTTAGCGGGTTCCGCGAGGTGGCAGAGGCGGCGGGTGTCTTTGATGAAAGGCGCGTCTGCACCACGACGACACCCTCCAGCGTGACCCTTGGCAGCCAACTGCTCGCCGATCTTCTGGCGAAGGCCCCGGACGTGGACGCAATATTTTGCAACAACGATGACCTTGCGCTCGGAGCGCTTTTCGAAGCGCAGCGGCGGCGGCTTTCCGTTCCAGATCAGCTCGGGATTTGCGGGTTCAACGATCTGGAGATGGTGTCGGCGGCGGAGCCCGCCATCACCAGCGTGTTCATCCCGCGCTATCAGATGGGCCGCCAAGCTGTGGACCTGGTGACGCAGGGGATCGCGTCCGACGGGGAAAACCCCACCGAAATCCGGGATCTTGGTTTTGAGCTGCGTGCGCGGCGCAGTACGGCTCGCAAGCAGGATTAGGGTCCGAGAGCGAAACCGCTGCGACGGAATGGCGCCCGAAGCCGCCGCGGACTTGATTTCGAGAGGGGAGCCGTTCAAGAGGGGACACCAGCAAGAATACCAGGAGAGCCCATGGCCCGTGCGCCACAGCCAACCCGACCAAGTGGCGCTGATGCGGACCGCGCAGCCTCTCGCCGGATCGGAGCGCTGCGCGCGCTTTTTCCATTCATTCTTCCTTACCGGTGGCAAGCGCTCGCGGCGGTGTTTGCCCTTAGCCTGACGGCGATGGTCTCACTTGCCCTGCCCATGGCGGTGCGGCGGGTGATCGACAACTTCGGGACGGAAGATGGCCGGATACTTGATCTCTATTTTGGCGCAGCCCTCGCAATTGCCGGGTTGCTTGCCCTAGGAACGGCGCTGCGATATGCGCTTGTTACCCGGCTGGGGGAGCGGGTCGTCGCGGATCTGCGCAAGGCGGTGTTTGGGCGAATGGTCTTCATGAGCCCGCGTTTCTTTGAGCGGATCATGACGGGCGAAGTGCTCAGCCGTATTACAACGGACACCACCCTCATACTCAGCGTGATCGGCTCGTCCGTTTCGATTGCGCTGCGCAACCTTCTGCTTTTTGCGGGAGGATTGACGCTCATGATGCTGACGTCGCCAAAACTGACCGGTTTGGTTCTCTTGGTCGTGCCGGTGGTGCTCGTGCCCATCCTGACTTTGGGGCGAAAGTTGCGCGGGTTGAGCCGAACCAGCCAAGACTGGATCGCGGCGAGTTCTGGCAATGCATCCGAGACACTTAGCAGCGTACAGACGGTCCAAGCCTATAGCGCCGAAGGCGTCGCTCGCGGCGCGTTCGACTCGATGACCGAGAAATCTTTCGATGCGGCGCGCCGCCGTATCGTTACCCGCGCCGCGATGACAGCGATCGTTATCTTCCTCGTCTTCACGGGGATCGTCGGAGTGCTGTGGGTCGGCGCGCGGGACGTGCGCGCGGAGCTTATGTCGCCGGGCGAATTGGTGCAGTTCGTGATCTATGCCGTGATGGTCGCCGGGGCCGTTGGCGCTTTGGCCGAGATCTGGGGGGAGTTACAGCGGGCAGCGGGCGCAACGGAACGCCTTGTCGAGCTTCTGGGGGCCGAGGATTCGGTTCGCGATCCGGAAAACCCTGCTGCCCCCTCCGTTCCCGCCAGAGGCGCAGTGGCGTTCGAAGATGTTCAGTTTCGCTATCCCTCCAGGCCGGATACCGTGGCCCTCGACGGCATCGACCTGCGGATCGCGCCGGGGGAGACTGTCGCTCTCGTCGGGCCCTCGGGCGCAGGAAAAACGACCATTATCCAGATGCTGCTCCGGTTCTTTGATCCTGAAAGTGGGTCCATAACGCTGGACGGTGTCGATCTGCGCGACATGAAGCGCGAAGAGTTTCGCCGAAACATGGCGCTCGTACCACAGGAGCCAGTCATTTTCGCCGCCTCCGCGCGGGAGAATATTCGATTTGGCCGGCCAGAAGCGACAGATGCAGAGGTGGAGACTGCGGCCCGCGCCGCCGCCGCGCACCAGTTCATCTGCGCACTGCCCGAGGGGTACGATACCTTCGTCGGAGAAAGAGGCGTCATGCTATCGGGCGGGCAAAAGCAGAGGATCGCGATCGCGCGCGCCATTCTTCGCGACGCACCGGTACTTTTGCTGGATGAAGCGACGAGCGCGCTTGATGCAGAGAGCGAGCTTGCGGTTCAGACTGCTGTCGATCGCCTGTCGCAAGGGCGTACAACCATTGTCGTGGCGCACCGGCTTGCCACGGTGAAGAAGGCCGACCGGATCATCGTCATGGATGCGGGCCGGATCGTGGCCGAGGGCACCCATGACGATCTGGTGGGCGCGGGTGGGCTATACGCCCGTCTCGCGAGGCTTCAATTTACCGAAGGTCTGGCCGCGGAGTAGCTCCGCCCGAAGCCAGCCTCCCGACACGGTACAAGATCGCCGATTACAGGGCGCGCCAGCCGATGTCCCGGCGGCAGATGCCCTCGGGCCAGTCGATCCGGTCTACCAATTCATAGGCCCGATCGGCCGCTTCCCGCAGAGTGGCGCCCCGTGCCGTGACGTTCAGCACGCGCCCACCCGCAGCTTCCAGTTTGCCGTCGCGACGCCGCGTCCCGGCGTGAAAGACCATTTGCGAACTATTTTCGGGGAGATTCCCCATCCCTCGGATCTCGCTGCCTTTCTCATACGCGCCCGGATAGCCTGCGGCGGCCATCACCACGGTCATCGCATGATCGTCGGCCCAATTGACTGTCGTCTCGGCAAGCCGTCCCTCCGCGCAGGCATGTAGCAGATCGAGGGCTTGGGCGCCGAGCCTCATCATCAGAACCTGACACTCCGGGTCACCGAACCGAACGTTGTATTCGACAAGCCGTGGGGCGCCGTCCTCGATCATCAGCCCGACATAGAGAACCCCTTCGTAGGGCGTGCCGCGGCGGCGCATTTCGGCCACGGTCGGATGGACGATTTCGCTCAACGCACGTTCGATGACTTCTTCCGTCATGATCGGGGCGGGGGAATAGGCCCCCATGCCGCCCGTATTGGGCCCGGTGTCCCCTTCGCCGATGCGTTTGTGATCCTGCGCCGTGCCAACCGGCAGGACGTTTTCGCCGTCACAGAGCACAAAGAACGAAGCCTCTTCGCCGGTCATGAAGTCCTCGATGACGACTTCTGCGCCAGCGCCCCCGAAAGCGCCAGAGAACATGTCGTCGATCGCCGCGATGGCCTCGGCCTCGGTCTGTGCGACGATCACGCCTTTCCCGGCGGCCAACCCGTCGGCTTTCACAACGATGGGCGCTCCTTTTGACCGCACGTAGTCACGAGCAGCATCGGCTTCAGTGAAATGACCGTAGCCTGCGGTGGGCGCGTTTGCGGCGTCACAGATTTCCTTGGTGAAACTCTTGGAGGATTCGAGGCGCGCCGCCGCTTGCGAGGGGCCAAAGACGAGGAAGCCCGCTTCGCGCAGCCTGTCGGCCACTCCTGCAGCAAGAGGCGCCTCCGGCCCGATGATCACGAAGTCTATTGCGTTTTCTTCGGCAAAGACTGCGACGGCGCCCCCATCTTCGATGTTCACAGTGGCGCAATCAGCGATGTCGGCGATGCCCGCGTTGCCCGGCGCGACGATCAGTTTGTCACATTTCGGGTTCTGCATGATGGCCCAAGCAAGGCTATGCTCGCGCCCGCCACTACCGAGGATGAGGATATTCATAGGCGCGCTCCTGCTTGGCCTCCGTTGGCGGGCGTTCTAAAGTCGCACCGGCAAAGGAGCAAGCATGGACCTTATCGACGATCCCGTTCCGGGCGCAAATGAGCCTGAGTTCACAGTTTCCGAGATTTCGGGCGCGATCAAGCGCGCCATAGAGGGCGAATTCGGGCATGTGCGGATTCGCGGAGAGTTGGGGCGCGTGAGCCGCCCGCGATCGGGGCACGTCTATCTCGACCTAAAGGACGACCGTTCGGTGATGTCGGCGGTGATCTGGAAGGGGGTCGCAGCCCGGCTTCAGGTTCAGCCCGAAGAGGGGATGGAGGTGGTTGCCACGGGGCGGGTCACGACATTCCCGGGGCAGTCGAAGTATCAACTGGTGATCGAAGAGCTCAAGCCTGCGGGGCTCGGGGCGCTCATGGCGATGCTGGAGACGCGGCGCAAGGCCTTGGCTGCGGAAGGGCTCTTTGACGAGGCGCGCAAGCGCCCGCTTCCGTTCCTTCCGGAGGTGATCGGCGTAATCACATCCCCGTCGGGGGCGGTGATCCGGGATATCCTACACAGGCTGAGAGACCGCTGTCCTCGCAAGGTTTTGCTTTGGCCGGTCGCGGTGCAGGGGGAACGCTGTGCCCCGGAAGTGGCGCGTGCCATCGCGGGGTTCAACGCGCTGTCTCCCGGTGGTGCCATGCCGCGGCCTGATTTGTTGATCGTCGCGCGGGGCGGGGGAAGTATCGAGGATCTGTGGGGGTTCAACGAAGAGGCGGTTGTTCGTGCTGCGGCCGCTTCTGATATTCCGCTGATTTCTGCGGTGGGTCATGAGACGGATACCACGCTCATCGATTTTGCCTCCGACAGGCGAGCGCCGACGCCGACCGCGGCGGCGGAAATGGCGGTGCCAGTACGGCTGGAGTTACTGTCGTGGCTCGACGGCCAAGCTGGGCGTATACGCCAAGCGGTCGGGCAGGGGGTCCTGCTGCGGGGGCAGCGCCTTCGCGATGTTGCACGGGCGCTTCCTCGGGCCGAAACGCTCGTAGAGGGACCAAGCCAGCGGCTCGATGCGTGGGGCGAGCGACTGCCGCAGGCGCTTTTGCGGGGCGTCGAGCGGCGCAAACTGCATTTGTCGGATATGACAGGAGCGCTTCGGGGAGGAACGCTGCGCAGGCATCTTGCGGAGGACCGACGCCGCCTTCAGGAGCGTTCCGTTCAGCTTGTACCGGCCTTCTCTCGCGGCGTCACAAATCGGCGTTCCAGTTTGGAAAAGTTGGACGGAAGACTCAGTTTGCGAAGTATTTCGGTCGATTTGACGACTAAAAGAGAGAAATTGCAGCGTATCTCTGCGCAATTTGCCAAGGCCGCACGGTATCGACAGCAGGAATTGCGGGACAGGCTTTCGTCCCTCGACAGATTGCGAGAGACCCTTGGCTACCGTGAGACCCTCAAACGGGGATATGCCGTTGTGCGGGACGGGGGCAAAGTTGTCACGACCGCGAAGTCAGCGTCCAAGGCGCTGGAGCTTGAAATCGAGTTCTCCGACGACAAAGTGGTGGTCTCTCCCGCGTCCAAACCGCAGCCCCGCAAGAAACCTCCCGCGCCGCCCCCTCCTGAACAAGGGGATCTTTTCTAAGGCAGGGTCGTGCGGCTCAGACGCCTACTTCCGGTCCGAGGCAAATCATCTCCTCGTCGCTCTGAAAGGCATCGTACACCTCCCGCCGGCCATTTGAGTCCAAGGTGATTGCGCGCAATCCTGCGGTGTCCTCTTCGAATGTCCAGCAGTGGGGCGCATCTGGGTCGTCCTCATAGACGAAACAGATCTGGGTGCCCGCCTCGTACCAATGGCCCTCCTTGCATAGACCGTCCATGAGCGACCAGCGCACGCGCCGGTTCTCTAGATATTCCTCGATCCCGTGGGGTTGGCCATCGTGACGGTACTGAAAGGTATGCCCTTCGACACGTGCGGCGAATTCATCAGCCGACATCGCCCAGACAGGGGAGTTGAGAAAGAGAAGAAGGAGGATTGCCGCGATCATCCACAGAGTTTGCCAAAAGGAGACACGGGGTGCCAGCGGGACTTTCGCGGCCCTTCCATATCGTCGAGCTTCGCACTAGGTCAGATGGGAACGGGTACAGGAGGCATGTCGTGGCATTTCTAAGCAAGCTCAAGGATCGCCTCTTTCGATCCTCCTCGAAGCTCGAAGAAGGGCTGGACGCAATTGTCGAAGAGGGCGGTGAACAGGACCGCCCCACCGACGCTCTCGAGGAAACCGAAGCGCTGCGGCATGGTATGGCCGATACTGCGGCGCCAACGTCGCCGGGCGATACAGATCCCGCGCCCGAGGATCCAGAGCCACCGCACGAACCTCTCTCCGTGCCGGAGCCTGACCTGCCCGGTGCGCCGACGGGGCCGGATGAAGCGCCAGCGCCCGCCGATCCTGCACCCCCGCTGCCCGATCCCGAGCCGGACCTTCCACCAGCGAGCCCGCCGCAACCCGAAGAGACGCCTGATCTACCCCCGAACGAGATTCCGGTGGAGTCACCGCTAGAAGCGCCCGATGCGCCAAACGAAGTGCCCGGTCCAGCGCCGCTCGAAATCCCCGAAGGAGGGGGGGCCGTTTCAGGTCGGGGCTTCTTCAACCGGCTTCTTCGCCGGGATGCCGCGCCGGTGGTCCGGCGCACTCTCGATGATGACATGCTGGAGCAACTCGAGGAGTTGCTTATCGCCGCCGATATGGGGGTGGACACCGCTATGCGGGTTGCTGCGAACATGGCCGAGGGGCGGATGGGGCGCAAGCTCTCGGTCGAGGAAATCAAGGGACTGTTGGCCGATGAGGTCGCGCGGATCATGGAACCAGTCGCGCGGCCCATGCCGCTTTATTCCAAGACGCCGCAGGTTGTGCTTGTCGTCGGGGTGAACGGCTCCGGCAAGACTACGACAATCGGCAAGCTCGCGAGCCAGTTTCGTGCAGCCGGCAAGACCGTCGTCATCGCGGCAGGTGACACTTTTCGGGCCGCGGCAGTCGAGCAGTTGCAGATCTGGGGCGAGCGGGCAGGGGTCCCTGTCCTTACGGCCCCCGAGGGGAGTGATCCGGCGAGCCTTGCGTTCGACGCGATGGTGAAAGCAGAGCAGGACGGCGCGGACCTTCTGATGATCGATACGGCAGGCCGGCTTCAGAACCGCGCGGATCTGATGGAAGAGTTGGCAAAGATCGTGCGCGTCATTCGCAAGAAGGATCCCGAAGCCCCGCACAATACCTTGCTCGTTCTGGATGCGACGACTGGTCAGAATGCTCTGCTACAGGTCGAGATATTCAAAAAGCTCGCCGATGTCTCCGGCTTGGTGATGACCAAACTTGATGGAACGGCAAAGGGCGGTGTTCTGGTCGCGCTGGCGGATAAGTTCGGTTTGCCAATCCACGCGATCGGAGTGGGGGAGCAGATTGACGACCTCGCACCATTTGACCCGCGCGATTTCGCAGAGGCTCTTACAGGATCTGCGCGATCGTGACGATAGTGCGGTCTATTCGTCCTGGAAGAAGTTCTTCAGGCTCCGAAGCGCAAAGAGGACCAGAACAACGATCCCCGTGGCCATTGCCGCAAGGGGGATTTGACCTGATCCGCAGGCCAAGCCTACGGCGCCGGCAAGCCAGAGGGATGCGCCGGTCGTGATATTGTGCACTTTCCCCCCAGACGAGAAAATTATGCCCGCGGCAAGGAATGCCACGCCCGCGGTCACGGCTTCTATCAGCCGGAGCGGATCGATGCGCATTTCACCGGCCTTGCCAAAATCCAGCGCGCTGATCTGTAGTCCGATGATGATGAAAAGCGCAGCGGCCATGGAGACGAGCATATGGGTCCGAAGCCCCGCCGGCTTGCCGCGCGCTTCCCGCTCGAATCCGACAATGCCCCCGAGGATGAGAGCCGCGGCCAGACGGATCGCGGACACGAGGGGTGGCACCGCTGAGAAAGACCCGTTCAATTCATCGACGACCGTTTGCCACATCATACATCTCCCGCCCGTGTTCTGACGATACTACGGCTAGAGACCATAAGGGGTTCCCGCAATGAGTGAGTGGTTGATCAGCCTCGAAGGCACCGAGGCCGGGCATACGCTTGCGCTTGGCCTCGCTCTTGCGGCGGCCCTCCTGCACGCAATTTTTGGCGCGATGCAAAAGGGCCGGTTCGACCCATGGATCATGCGGGGGGCGATGGATTTCAGTTATGGGATGATGGCCGCGCCCTTCGCGCTTTTTGTCGTGCCATGGCCCGAGCCGCATATGTGGATGATCTTCGCAGGCGCGTTTCTGATCCATACTGCCTATAAGGTGTTGCAGGCGCAGGCTTATATGAAAGGCGCCTACACAGTCGTGTACCCGGTCGTGCGGGGCACAGGGCCGCTTTTTGCCGTGATCGGGGCCACGCTGTTTTTCGAAGAGCATTTCTCGGTGGTGCAATGGCTGGGCGTGGCGGTTCTGCTTTCGGGAATCTTCGGGCTGGCTGTCTATAATCTCATCTTCATGCAGACACAGCGCGAAAGCTTGGGCTCAGCGCTCATCTTGGCAGTGATCACGGGGCTCTTCGTGGCGCTCTATACGACCTACGATGCCTATGGAATTCGGGCGACGGCCAACCCGTTTACCTTTCTGGCGTGGTTTTTCATGTTTGACGGGCTGGTCATGCCGATCATCGCGTCGCGGCGTTGGTTGCGTATGGAGGATCGGCCGGCGCTGCGCCCTCTCATGACGCGCGGAGTGGCGGGTGGGCTGGTCGCCTTTGCCAGCTTTGGCTCGATCATGCTGGCAACACGGCTCGACAAGGTTGGAGAGGCCGCCGTACTGCGCGAAACCTCCACCGTCTTCGCGGCTTTGATTGGATGGCTCGTCCTCAAGGAAACTGTGGGACCGCGGCGAATTGCACTGATGGGATTGATCGCAGCAGGTGCCGTGATAGTAGAACTTGGTGGCTAACCGGAGTGAGCATGAACGACAAGCACATCAACCCGCTGCTGAAGACGGCGCTCGAAATGGGCCCCATCGTCATATTCTTTGCGGCCTATCTTCTGCTCAAGGATCGGGTGTTCAACATCGCGGGGCGTGATTACGACGGCTTCATCGTAGTGACGGCTGGCTTTATACCGCTCTTGGTGGCCTCCACATTGGTTTTGTGGAAGCTGACGGGAAAGCTTAGCAGGATGCAGATCGCCACCGTCGTGTTGGTGGTCGTGTTTGGCGGCCTCTCCGTCTGGCTCAACGATGAACGCTTCTTCAAGATGAAGCCCACGATGATCTATTTGCTTTTCGCAGGGATTCTGGGTTTCGGGCTGTTCCGCGGGCAGAGTTATCTGCGCACGGTGATGGACGATGTCATGCCGCTTGCGCATGAGGGATGGATGATCCTGACCCGGCGCATAGCTTTGTTTTTCTTTGGGTTGGCTGTGGCTAACGAAGTGGTATGGCGCACCATGTCCACAGAAGCGTGGGTTTACTTCAAGACGTTCGGGCTGACCGCCGCGCTGTTCGTATTTTTCATGGCGCAGGGAAGCCTGCTGAAGACCTACGGAGAGGCGGAGGACTGAGGCCTCGTTTAGAGGTGCGTGTCGAAGAATCCAGTGATGCGTTCGATAGCGCGCTCTCGCAGCGGGGGGCGCTCCATCAGCACTTCATGCTCGCCGCCGGGGACGATTTCGAGCGCCCCATCTGGCCAGATCTGCATACGCTCATGGATGCGGTCCGTGTCCACGATCCGCTCGTTGCCGCCCAAAAGCGTCAGGCAAGGAACATCCGGCGAGGGTAGGCGCGCCAAAGCCCGGGTTTCCAGCATTCCTTCGTAGAGCCAGTTGAGACTCGGACCGCCAAGAGCGAGCTCCGGATGCATCTCGGTCTGGTTCTTCATCCATGCATATTGTTCAGCATCGGTGGTCAGTTGATTGTCTTCGAAAGGCGCAGCTTCGGGATAGGGCGTTCCAGTCGTGCCCGGCGCGAAGACATGGCTACGATTCACAAAGCGGCTCAGGAACGACAAGGTCCATGCAAAAGGACGCAGATATCCGGCCATCCCGATGCCCCACATGGGGGCGGAGAAGGCTACAGCGCTGACAGGGTATCCCGCGACAAGCGAGCGCAAGCCAATACAGCCACCCATCGAATGCCCTATAAGAAAGTACGGTTCAGGCAATCCGGCGTCCTGCGCCGCTTTTAGCAGCGCGTCGGCGTCAATCTGGTAATCGGAGAACCGCATCACATGGCCGGTCCGCTTTTCGTCAAGCGCCCTGTCGGAGAGCCCCTGACCGCGCCAGTCGCAGGTCGCCATGGCAAATCCGCGACCTGCTAGATCACGTGCAAGCGGTCCATATTTCTCGATATATTCAGTGCGCCCCGTGAACAGCAAAACCGTACCATGGGCGTGATCGACGGGGAAAAGCGCAACTCGAATGCGCACGCCGTCCGCGCCTTGGGCCCAAGCACAGGACACAATGTCCGGCCCTTGGGTAATATCGGTGAAGTAGGGAGCCCCGTCCAAAATCAGCTCAGCGCGCTGCCGAGCCGCATCGCGGTGCCCATGTCGCCGTCAACAGCGAGTTTCCCCGACATGAAGGCCGTCGTGGGATTCATGTCACCGTCGAGGATCGCGCGAAATGTTTCTGCATCTGCGGTCAGGGTCACTTCGGTCTCATCGTCGCCGGCCCGTACACCCGCACCGTCAATGATGATCGCGCCTTCGTCCTTGATGACGAATTTGGCGGAGCCGTCAAACTGCTCGCCGTCCATTTTCGCCTTGAGCGCGGTCACTGCCGCATCGATTACATCGCTCATGGATCCCTTCCCTTCACATTTGTGAGGCCCCTCTCGCTTTTCCGGTTCGGGGCGTTACACTCAGTGCTACCATGACCAAAGTGACCCGCAAGCTCAAACCCCTGTTCATCGCATTTGCGGTTTGTGCCGCAACGTCTCATGCGGGGTTTGCCCAACAGGCTGGGAACTTGCAGGATCGGGCGGATGTTGAGAGCGGCGAAGTCTTGGACGCGCTCTTTGACGATCTCGCCAATGCGGAACCGCAAGAGGCCCCAATAATAGAGCGCCGCATTATGCGGATTTGGTCGCTGAGTGGTTCGGCGGCGGTCGATCTGCTCGTCGAGAGGGGGCGCGACGCGCTGGAAGAAGGGGATCTTGCCGCCGCGGTGGAGCATCTGACCGCTGCGATCGATCACGCCCCCAAATATCCGCTTAGTTACAGCCTGCGGGCGCAGGCCTATTACGCCTCGGGACTCATGGGGCCTGCATTGCAGGATCTTGGAACGGCTCTTGCGCGTGAGCCACGCGATTTTGTAGCGATCATGCTTTTGGGGGGAATTCAGCTTGAGTTGAACCGGCTTCCCGAAGCTCACGAGACGTTTGATCGCCTCGGCACTATACATCCCCACTTCAAGGATCTAACCACCATCCGTGAACGGATCGGGCGCGTCCCCGGTGAGTTCGAACTCTGAAGGCCCGCGATACAGGATCGTTCCCAATGACCGAACGTTCGAGGATCACTGCGGTCCTTGGTCCGACCAATACTGGCAAGACCCACTACGCCATCGAGCGGATGCTGGGCTATCGGACCGGTGTGATCGGGCTGCCTCTGCGACTTCTGGCCCGGGAGGTCTATGACCGAATCAAGGCCGTTCGCGGCCCGTCGGTCGTGGCGCTCGTGACAGGTGAAGAGCGGATCGTTCCGGAGCGAACTCAATATTGGGTCTGCACCGTGGAGGCGATGCCCGAAGCGATGGGGGCCGATTTCCTCGCGGTTGATGAAATTCAGCTTTGTGCAGATCCCGAACGCGGCCACGTTTTTACGGACAGGCTTCTGCGGGCGCGCGGAACGCAGGAAACGCTGTTTCTGGGTTCGGATACGATGCGGGGCGCCATCGCGGCGCTTGTTCCCGGAGTGCAGTTCATGCGGCGTGAGCGCCTCAGCGAACTGTCCTACTCAGGTAGCCGCAAGATAAGCAGGATGCCCGCCCGTTCTGCCATCGTCGGATTTTCGGTCGACAATGTCTATGCGATCGCAGAGTTGCTGCGCCGCCAGAAGGGTGGGGCGGCGGTCGTCATGGGGGCGCTCAGTCCGCGAACGAGAAACGCTCAGGTCGAACTTTACCAGAATGGTGAGGTGGATCATCTAGTGGCGACGGATGCCATCGGGATGGGGCTGAACCTCGATATCGATCATGTGGCTTTCTCAGCGACGAGCAAGTTCGATGGGCGGCGCATGCGCCCTCTTGCGCCCAATGAGTTGGCGCAGATCGCTGGCCGGGCAGGTCGGGGCATGAGCCACGGCAGTTTCGGCGTTACCGGTGAGGCGCGACCGCTTGACGAGGGCGTCGCGCAAGCGATCATGGATCATCGGTTCACCCCGATCCGCAAGCTGAATTGGCGCAATGCCGCCTTGGACTTCCGCTCGCCTGATGCGCTGATCAATTCGCTGGAGATCGCGCCAGAGGACGAATGGCTGATGCGGGCGCGGGGTGCGGACGATCTCGGGGCGCTCAAATCGCTGTCGGATGTGGGCGAAGTGCGTGCACGTGCCTCAGACGGCAACTCAGTGAAACTCCTGTGGGATGTGTGCCGCGTTCCAGATTTTCGCGGTATAAGTCACGCAGAACACGCAAGCCTTCTGGAGCAGATTTTTCGCTTTCTCCATGAGCATGGGCGGGTGCCGGATGATTGGCTCGCGCGGCAAGTAAAGCGAATAGATCGAACCGATGGGGACATTGATGCGTTGTCGAAACGCCTCGCCTATGTCCGGACGTGGACCTATGTGGCCCAACGCCGGGATTGGGTGCAGGATGAAAGTCATTGGCGCGAGGCGACTCGCGCGGTAGAAGATCGCTTGTCGGATGCATTGCACATGTGTCTGACTCAAAGATTTGTGGACCGGCGCACTTCGGTACTTTTGCGCCGGCTCAAGCAGAAGGAGGCCATGGTGGCCCAGGTGAACGATAAGGGTGAAGTGACGGTCGAAGACCAGTTTGTTGGTCGGTTGAACGGCTTCCGCTTCAGTATGGATCAGAACGCGAGCGGGCAGGAGGCGAAGACCTTGATGCAAGCCAGCTTGCAGGCTCTGGCTCCGGAATTCCATCTCCGCGCGGATCGCTTCTATAATGCGCCGGATACGGAGATCGATTTCACCGAGCAAGGTGGCCTCATGTGGGGCGACAGCGCCGTGGGAAAACTCGTCTCCGGTGATGATCCCATGAAGCCGCGTGTCGTGGCCTTCGTCGATGAAGAAGCCGGAGACGAAGTGGCCCAAAAGGTGCAGCGCCGTCTGCAACACTTCATCGACCGCAAGATCGCTGCGAATTTCGAACCACTCCTCGGTATGCAGCGCGACGAGACCCTTACCGGCCTCGCCCGTGGCTTTGCCTTCCGCCTCGTCGAAGGTTTCGGCATTGTGCCCCGCCAGGATGTTGCGCAGGAGGTGAAGGCTCTGGATCAGGATGCGCGCAGCCTATTGCGCAAACATGGCGTGCGTTTTGGCCAGTTCACTATCTTCCTGCCACTGCTTCTGAAACCCGCGCCCACGCGCCTGCGTCTTGTGCTCTGGTCGCTTGCCGCTGGCCATCAGGAATTCCCCGAGGCACCGCCCGCAGGCCTCGTGACCGTTATGACTGGCCAGGGAAATCCCGATGGGTATCATACCATGGCGGGATATCGAGCCGCTGGGGAGCGCGCCATACGCATCGATATGTTGGAACGTCTCGCGGACATGCTGCGCGGGGAAGACAGCCGTGGGGGCTTTGAAGCGAAGCCTGACATGCTGTCCATTACGGGCATGACGCTTGAGCAATTTGCCGATTTGATGAACGGCCTTGGATATCGGGCAGAGCGTTCTGAACGCCGGAAAGTGCGCGCCGTGGACGCAACGATCCCCGGTGCGGAAGCGGCGGAGACACCAGAATCCGATGCGCCCATCATGGACATAAGCGACGCAGCCCCTGCAGGCGCTATAACCGAACAACCCGAAGCAGTGGAGCCCGGCGACATCGCGCCCCCGGTGGACGCAATGCCGGACGTCGGGGAGGCGCCAATCGCGGCCGAGCCTGCGGAGACTGCCGAAGTCGAGGCGGAAATTCCCGAAATTCCGGAGCATGAAATCCCAGTGGGAACGGCGCCGGATGCTGAGGTTGCAGGTCCTGAGACAGAAGTTTTCTATACCTTCACTTGGGCTGGAAACCGTGGTCGCCGCCAAGCCGATGCCAAGGGTGACGGACAGCGCAGGAACCGCCCCGCAAAGGCGAAGGGTGGCGCGCCGAAAGGCAAGAAGGGTAGCAAGCCCGCTGACCAGGGCGCGCGCCGCTATGAGGGTGGGCCACCGAAAAAGGCGGACCGCATCGACCCGGACAATCCCTTTGCTGCGGCGTTGATGGGCTTGAAGACCAAAGGCTGATTGCTTGGAGCCGCGACCGCTAGTTCGACTCGACAAATGGCTCTGGTGGGCGCGGTTTTTCAAGAGCCGCGCTCTCGCCGCCAAGGTGATTTCCGGGGGGCATGTTCGTGTAGACGGACAGCATGCGCTAAAGCCATCGCGGACCATTGGTGCGGGAGATACGCTGACGTTTCTACAGGGCGAGCGGATTCGCATCGTGCGGATTGAGGCAATCGGGAACCGGCGGGGGCCTGCGACTGAAGCCCGTCTGCTCTATACGGATCTCACGCCGCCCGAGGTGAAGGACGAAGCTCCAAGAAATCCGCGTTATGAGGGAAAAGGACGTCCTACAAAGCGGGACCGACGCAATCTTGATCTCAAACGATCCGACCTGCTTGAATGATCAGGCGGGCTCATCTAACTGAAAGTCCACAAGGATGAGAGGCCCCCATGACTTATGTCGTGACTGACAACTGCATAGCCTGCAAATACACTGATTGCGTCGAGGTTTGTCCTGTGGATTGCTTCTACGAGGGCGAAAACATGCTGGTCATTCACCCGGATGAGTGCATTGATTGCGGCGTGTGTGAACCGGAATGTCCCGCCGATGCCATTCGTCCTGACACTGAGCCTGCGATGGAGGGCTGGGTCGAGTTCAATCGGAAATACTCCGAGCACTGGCCCGTGATCGTCACCAAGAAAGATCCGCTCCCAGAAGCTGAGGCGCGCGACGGTGAAACGGATAAGAAAGACAAGTATTTCTCCGAAGCGCCGGGCGAAGGTGGCTGAGTGATTCGACGCGAGGGGTACTTGCCTCTCCGTATGGGACACGAAGATCAGCCTCTAAGTGTATTGTCGCCAAAGTGAAAAATAACGCCTCTGGTTGCTGCGCTTCCGCTGTGGCCCATTTTATGTTATGCTTTGTAAACATGAAACGTAATGAGAGAATGTCGTCCGTGGCCGCACACTCCGGTCGCTAGCCTCATCGATCAAAAGCCCCTTCATACAGTCGCCTAAGAAGGTAGCGCTGTAGAAGGGTTTTGTCGTCTTGGGGATGCTCTTGCAAGGAAGGCTTGTATGACCAAAAAGAAACCTGACTTTCGTCCGAACGATTATGTCGTCTACCCCGCGCATGGGGTTGGGCAGATCGTGTCTATCGAGCAGCAGGAGATCGCGGGCATTTCGCTCGAGCTTTTCGTGATCTCCTTCGAAAAAGACAAGATGACGCTTCGCGTGCCAACGCACAAGGCTGAGGAAATCGGGATGCGTTCCCTGAGTTCGCCCGATGTGATCACCAAGGCGATGACAACCCTCAAGGGCAAGGCCAAGGTCAAGCGTGCGATGTGGTCCCGGCGCGCACAGGAATATGAGCAAAAGATCAATTCCGGCGATCTGATCGCCATCGCTGAGGTGGTTCGCGACTTGCATCGCAGTGATGACCAGCGCGAGCAAAGCTATTCTGAACGGCAGCTCTATGAAGCAGCGCTCGAACGGTTGACCCGTGAGATTGCCGCTGTCTCTGGCGATGATGAGATTTCTGCATCGAAGAAGGTCGACGAGGTGCTGACCGCGCGCGCGGCGTAATCTCTCCTCCTGCAGTACGGTTCAAAGCCGCGGTCCCACACGGGATCGCGGTTTTTTGTTGTCAGTCGCGGACGAGGTAGGGCGCAAGATCGGTGGGTGGATCAATCACTGACACGATCTTGAGCTGAGCGATCGTGCGGTTCAGGGCGTTCTGAAGGTGTGTGCCGAGCATATTGGCAGCAGCGGCGCGCGTGCCCGCTCTCAGGAGATCAATTACGAGGCAAAGTTCAAGCAACGATTGCCTGTCCGGGGGGAGGCCAAGGGAAAACAGTACTCTCTGCGACGCATTCAGCGCGCTACGGTTTGCGCGAACATATTGCGCAAGGTCATCATTGGGCGTGGAGAGTATCGCCAGATCAAAGAACTGCTCTTCAAGTTCGAACCAAGTTTCCGGCGGGACAGGCGCGGTGGAGGGAACGCTGCGGATCTTATCAGCCAGATCACCAAGTTCGGTTGATCCGGCTTCAGCGGCCTGAAGCGCTGCGATCTCCAGCACCATGCGAAGTTCAAACTTGTTCTTGATCTTGTGCGCAGTCAGCGGCTCGACGACCCAACGAGAATTGCTGGATTTTTGTACCAAGCCTCTTTCCTGCAGGCGGGACAGGACATCGCGGACAACTGTTCGGCTGACGTCGAACTCTTTCGCGACAAGCGCCTCGACCACTCGGTACCGCCCGAAGACCAAACAGCGCGAGAGTTCCGCCGCCACACTGTCCTGAATCCTCAGCCAGTTGGGCTGGCCCACGGTTTCATCAAAGCCGTCGAGGTCAAGCTCCAGACGCCGCAGGTCAAGCCTGATGGGGGTGCCATCGCCGCCGGCCACGAGAAAGCCGCGCCCCTCAAATCTTTGGATGAGGTTTTCGTCAGCGAGAACCGCAAGAGCGCGCTTCACCGTGGCGCGCGAGGTGGATAGTCGTTCGGCCAGCGCGCTTTCCTGCAGAACGACCCCGGGGATCAGTTGGCCGGACATGATATTGTTGCGGATAAGCCGTGCCGCAGCTTCAAACATTGTCGGCGCTTGGTCTGCCGTGTCTGCATAGGACGTCGATTGCGTCATGGGGCGTGGTTCTACCTTCGATCCGACTGCGGCTTTTGCTGATCCTAACCAACGTCAGGTCGGTTCGGCAATATACGATCAGTATACAAAAATCGTTTGTCCCATTGGAGCGTTGCCCCTGTTCACCCTCAATATGCCGCAGAAATTGCCTCTACTGCGCTAGAACG
This sequence comes from Poseidonocella pacifica, assembly GCF_900111875.1. GTDB lineage: Bacteria > Pseudomonadota > Alphaproteobacteria > Rhodobacterales > Rhodobacteraceae > Poseidonocella > Poseidonocella pacifica. The sequence goes on along the minus strand of NZ_FOJU01000003.1, from coordinate 136,151 downwards.
CCCCAGCAACGCCCGGTTTATAGGCATTTTGTGACCATTGTATTCGAAGATCATTTTTTTCTTGATCGGAGTCAGAAAACGATGTTCGTATGCGACAAGCAAAAATTTTGGGGGATCAAGTGCTCACACTCAGTGGAATCACGCGACGGTACGGGGACGCGACGGCGTTGGACGGCCTGAGCTTTACGGTCCCGGACGATGCCTATGTGTCACTTCTCGGGGCTTCGGGGTCGGGCAAGACGACGCTGCTGCGGTTGATCGCAGGATTCGAAGAGCCGGACGCGGGGCAGATTATTCTCGACGGTGTACGTCTCGATGGACAGCCGCCGCACCGCAGGGATATCGGGTTTGTCTTTCAAAACTTCGCGCTCTTTCCGCATCTCACGGTCGAAGAAAACGTCGCGTTCGGGCTGAAGTACCGCGAGTCGAATGCGGTTGCGAGTGCCGCCGAAGTTGCCGAGCGTACGCAGGCGGCGCTTGAACTCGTCGGGCTCGAAGGGTTTGGACATCGCGGTGTCGGCGAGATTTCCGGCGGCCAACGTCAACGGGTTGCTCTGGCGCGTACACTCGTCACCGAGCCGCGAATTGTGCTTCTAGATGAACCGCTTGGTGCGCTTGACGCCAACTTGCGTGACCGGATGTGCGACGAACTCCGGGCGATCCGTGAGCGTCTCAAGGTCAGCTTCCTGCATGTGACGGGCTCTGAGACGGAAGCGCTCACAATGGGTGACACCGTCGCAGTTCTGGCGGGCGGGCGGATCGTCCAGTCCTCTGGTTCGCGGGCATTGTTCGAAGCCCCGCTGAACGCCTCCGCGGCCAAGCACCTCAATGCATGGAATATCCTTTCAGGCACGGTGGAGAAGGACAAGCTTCGGACGAATGCAGGAATCCTCCCTGTTCCAGGCAGCCTGTCCGATGGGCAAAGCGCACAGATCGCGCTTCGTTTCGACCGTATCGATGTCTCTGACGCTGCTCAGGTACCCGAAGGACGGCATCACTTCGAGGCGCGCTTCCTTACCGGTGAATTCAATGGCCCGACTGCACTGTCCTTCTTCCGGACGGCTGACGGTGCTCTTGTGCAGGTTGTCGACCATCTCAGCAGCCCGCGACTTCCCCGGCTCGAAGAGGGGCGCACCTACGCACTGCATTACAGGCCCGAAGAGGTGCTCCTCTTTGAGGGAGCCGAAGGATGACCGCGATGACAACTGACCTTCCCCTTACCTCCGAAAAAAGCCCGGCGACCGTGCGCGAAGCGACCGATCGCCGTCGTGCACTCATGTTGCTCAGCCCGGGGGTCATCTGGATGACCCTCTTCATGTTGTTGCCGCTCGGCATGGTGGTCTATGTGTCCTTCTGGACGCAGACGACATTCGCGGTGAATTCCACTCTTACCACCGCAAGCTGGGAGCGGTTTCTCAGCTCCCCGACATATCTTGGTGCAATCGGTACAACCCTCAGGATCTGGGCCATCGTACTCGCGGCAACCCTTCTTGTCGGCTATCCCGTCGCGCTGTTCATCGGGCTCTTTGTCAAAAACCGCACGGTCCAAACCGCGCTTCTGGTTGCCTGTGTCATTCCGTTCTGGACCTCGTTCCTGATCCGCGTGATCGCGTGGCGGCCCATGCTCGGGACCGAAGGGGCGATCAACGTCATTCTCCAGAAGCTCGGAATCATCAGTGAGCCACTGACATTCCTGCTCTTCTCTGAGTTCTCTGTCCTCGTCGGAATGACCCAGATCTATTGCGTTTTCATGGTGGGGCCGATCACCTTCATGATTGCCCGCATCGACGAGTCGGTGATCGAAGCCGCGCGTGACTTGGGTGCCTCCTTCGGGACGATCTTCCGCCGCATCGTTCTTCCGCTTTCCATGCCGGGCGTGATCGTCGGCGCAATCTTCGTGTCCGTCATGGTACTGGGTGAATTTGCGACCGCTGCGTCGCTGTCTGGCCGCAAGGTCAACCTGCTCGGAAACATTATCGTGAGTCAGGTCGGCTCTCTCAAATGGGCCTTTGCCGCTGTTGCGGGCGTGGTCCTCACAATCATCATCACAGCGGTTATCACGCTCGCCCTGCGCGTCGTCGACCTGCGCAAGGAGATGTGAGCAATGGATGTTCGTATGCTCAGACCCGCTCTCGCCCTCTATACCGGTGCCTTCCTCGCTTTCCTCTATGGCCCGATGATCGTTCTCGCGATCCTCAGCTTTCAGGGGCCCAACGGCGGGCCACAATTCCCGATACAGGAATGGTCGACATACTGGTATCGCCACCTGCTCGGGTTGACGGAAACCTCCCGTGTCTCGCAGCTTCCGGTCGGTGACAGCCTTCTGCGGTCGCTTGCACTCGCCTTCATGACCACGGTGGTCTCCGTCGTGCTCGGAACCATGAGCGCGGAGGCTTTCCGAACGCGGTTTCGCGGCTCAGGGCCGGTATTCTACCTTGTGATCCTTGGGATGATGGTCCCCGGCGTTCTGGTGGGGCTTGGGATGGCGCTTCTGTCGAACGTGCTCGGTATCGAGCGGGCATGGTGGGGGACGGCCTTTGTCCTGCACGTCGTCTATACTTACCCCTTTGCCTTTCTGGTAATGCTCGCGATCTTCAACCGCTTCGACCGCTCGGTTGAAGAAGCTTCCCTCTCCCTCGGCGTCAGCCCCGCCCAGACCTTTCGGCGGGTGACGTTCCCGATCATCTTCCCCGGCGTGCTCTCCGCTGCCCTCTTCAGCTTTACCCTGAGCTATGATGAGTTTTCGCGCACGCTCTTTACTGCGGGACGGGATCTGACGTTGCCCCTGTCGATCTACGGAACCTTCTCGGTGGAGATTTATCCCAACCTCTTTGCCTTCGGTGTTCTTACCACGCTCTTCAGCTTCACGCTGCTGGTGATCTATGGCCTGCTGATGAAACGGTTCACGGGCACCCGTGCGGGTCGGTTCTCGGGGCAGGAGGCCGTGGCATGATTGCTCTTGTGACCGGCGCGGGCTCCGGGATCGGGGCCGCCATCGCCATGCGTCTTGCCAAAGAAGGCCACGCCATTGCCGTGAATGACCTGCACCTTGAAGCCGCCGAGGAAGTAGCCGAGGCGATCCGCAATACGGGCGGCGCGGCGCAGGCATTTGCCGCTGATGTGAGCGATGCTGAGGCCGTGAGCGAGATGTACGACAGCATCACGCAGGATTTCGGCACGCCCGGCATTCTGGTGAACAACGCGGGCTTCGGTCATCAGGCACCGTTCATGGACATCACACCGGAGCAATTCGATCGGATTTTCGCGGTGCACGTGCGCGGGACGTTTCTTGTCACACGAGCTTGCTTGCCCGCCATGCTGGACGCAGTGGAGGGGATCGTCGTCAACATCGCCTCTCAACTCGGTCAGGTTGGCGGCGTCGAACTGGTGCATTACTCCGGCGCAAAGGCGGCCATTATCGGAATGACGAAATCGCTCGCCCGTGAGGTGTCTGCAAAAGGCGTACGTGTAAACGCCGTGGCGCCGGGCCCGATCAATACCCCGCTCGTCGAGGCGCTATCCGAAGATTGGAAAACGGCCAAGCGCGCCGAATTGCCGTTGGGCCGCTTCGGCGAACCCTCTGAGGTTGGCGGTGTCGTTGCCTTCCTGTGTTCGGATGATGCCGCGCTTTTCGTGGGCCAGACCCTCGGCCCCAATTCCGGGGATGTCATGCTGTGAGGACTGCAATGGACAAACGTATCGTCATCATCACCGGTGCGGGTATCGGCATTGGCCGCGCCGCCGCACTACGCTTCGGGGCCGCTGGGGACCACGTCATCGTGACGGACGTCCTCAAGGCCGAAGGCACCGCCGTCGTGGAAGAGATCGTCGAGGCTGGCGGTTCCGCGGAATTTGCTTTGCTCGACGTGCGCAGCACAGAGGCCGCGGATACGCTCATCGCGGATGTGGTTGAGCGGTTCGGGCGGGTGGACGTCATCGTTGCGAATGCGGGCATTGCCCACCGTGTGCCGATGGCGGAGATGACCGATGAGAAGTGGGACGAGACTTTCGACATCGATCTGAAGGGTATGCTGCGCGTCATCCGGCCCGCCCTGCCATCGATGCCCGCCGGCGCCTCGATCATCTGCCTCAGCTCCATCATGGGCGTCTCTTACGGCTGGGATGAGCATGTGCACTACTCCGCCGCAAAGGCGGGTGTCGTGGGTCTCGTGCGCGGATTGGCTGTGGAATTCGCCCCCAAGGGATTGCGGATCAACGGCGTCGCGCCCGGCTACATCCGCACGGCACAGCTTCTTAGCGAACAGAACAGCCTGGGCCCCAAGGCGGCGGAGATCGCCTCGCCCTACATTCCCATGGGGCGGCTCGGCGAGCCCGAAGAGATCGCCGCCGTCATCGCCTTTCTCGCTTCTTCCGACGCCTCCTACCTCACAGGGCAGGTGGTGACGGTCGACGGTGGCCTGCTGCCGGGCCGCTACTGACAAGACCGCCAACAACCAACAGGGACTATGACAATGACAAAACTCAACAGACGCAATTTCCTTCAGGGAAGCGCCGCCATCGGCGCGGCGGCACTCGGTTCCGGAATGCACCCATGGACCCGCTGGGCGCATGCCGAAGGCCTCGCGGATCAGGCGCTTCGCACCACTGGCCTCTCCGTGACGGTTCAGGACCGCATTCTCGAGATGTTTCAGGCGGCAAGCGGCGTCGGTTCGGTGTCCGGCACACCCGCGACCTATCCCGACGCGCAGACCAAGATCCTCTCGGGCTCTTCCGATTACGACGTTTGGGAAATCATTGCAGAGCGTCTGCCCGCGCTGATTGCCACAGGCAACGTAGAGCCTATCGCGGTTGCGGATCTGCCCAACTGGGCGGGTATCCGGGAGACTTTCACGAAAGAAGATCCCAAGTGGGAACGCCGCTCGCAGATCGTCGGACAGATTTGGGCGGACGAGGCCCAGACCGAACTGCTCATGGTTCCTGCGGTCTACAACTACGATTCCATCGGCTACAATCCCGAGGTTCTCTCGGAAGAAGAAGCCAACACATGGACCGCGATCTTTGACGAGAAGTGGAAAGGCCGTTCGGGTCTCAACGTCGATCCGCTGATCGCGATCGGTCAGGCCGTCCTGGCGATGAATTCGCTAGGCCTTCTGGATGCGAAGAACCCCGGCAACCCGACGATGGAAGAGATCGACGAAGCGGCCAAATTCCTCATCGCGAAGAAGAAAGACGGTCAGTTCCGTGCCCTGTGGGGTGATTTCGGCGAACTCGTGAATCTCATGGCCTCCGGCGAGATGGTTGTGTGCGATGCATGGCAACCTGCGGTCATGGCGGTGAAGGCTCAAGGCAAGCCTGCGAAATACGCGACGCCGAAAGAAGGCTACCGCGGCTGGGCGATCGGGCCGTCAATGCTCAAGGGAACACCCAATCGCGAAGCGGCCATTGCCTATGCCAACTTCTGGCTTTCCGGCGAGCCGGGCATCGCGGTGACGGAGCAGGGGTACTATTCCCCCTCCAAGAACATCAAGGAAGCGATGGATCCGAAGAAATACGCCTTCTGGTACGAAGGCATGCCTTGGGACGGCGAGGCCGAGCGCGGTATCGAGCCGGGCGATCTCCGCGATGGCGGCTCGCTCGAAGAGCGGTCTTCCAATGTCGCGTACTGGCACCAGTGGCCGGATGAATACGACCACCTCATCATGCGTTGGGACGAGTTCCTGAACGCATGATCCCCAACCCGGGCCGCGCGCAAATCGCGGCCCGGACACTGACCTCCAGTATATGCGGTGCCATGACCCACGATCTTGAACTCAACTCGGTCGGAAAGACCTATCCCGACGGCACGACCGCCGTGCAGGATTTCGACCTCAAGGTGGAGAAGGGCGAGTTTGTCGCCTTCCTCGGCCCCTCGGGCTGCGGCAAATCCACGACGCTCCGCATGATCGCGGGCTTCGAGGAAATCACCCGCGGCAACATCCTCATCAAAGGCCGCGACGTCAGCCACACGCCGCCCGAGAAGCGGCCCACCTCGATGATTTTCCAGAACTACGCGTTGTTCCCGCATATGACCGTGCGCCAGAACATCGGTTTCGGGCTGGATATCAAGGGGCTCGCCCGGAGCGAGAAGGACCGCAAGGTAGAGCGTATCCTTGACATGTTCGACCTGACCGAATTCGCGGACCGCAAGGCAGATCGCCTGTCGGGTGGGCAGCGGCAGAGGATCGCTCTTGCGCGCGGGCTGGTGGTGGAGCCGGAAATCCTCCTGCTTGATGAGCCTCTGGGCGCGCTCGACGCCAACCTGCGGCGTATCATCCAGAACGAACTGAAGCTGCTGCAGCGCGAACTTGGCATCACGTTCGTTTTCGTGACCCATGCCCAGAGCGAAGCGCTCGGGCTGTCGGACCGGGTGGTCGTGATGTCCAACGGGGTCGTCGAACAGATATCCCCCCCAGAAGAGCTGTATCGCAGGCCCGCGACGCCTTTCGTGGCTGGTTTCATCGGTTCAAACACTGTGATCAAGGGCACACCGGCGGGCGCGGCGCCTGATGGGACGCAACAGCTGACCACGCCCTTTGGCACGATAACCGGGCACGGTCTTGCAGGTGCGGATACTGCTGTCATTCCCGCAGAGGCGTTCCGCATCGCTCCGCAGGGAACGCCCGGCGAAATCCGGCTGCCCGGCACCATTACCGCTCGCAAACTTGTGGGCGCCGTCGGACACTTGCGCGTCCGTCTCAGCGACGAGCGGGAAATTGACATCGAAACACATGCTGCGGCGCCCGAGGTTCAGACCCTCGCGCCCGGAGCGGGCGTAACGCTCGGGATCGATCCGGTTGCCGTTACGCTCATCAACTCGTAAATCAGGAAGGAGATACTTCATGGCTAAGGAAATTCTGGTCGGTTTTGGCATCGACGTCGACGCGGTCGCGGGCTGGCTCGGCTCTTACGGGGGCGAAGACAGCCCGGATGACATCTCGCGCGGGTTGTTCGCGGGGGAGGTAGGCTCACCCCGCCTGCTCGACCTTTTCGACAAGGAAGGCCTGACAACGACATGGTTCATCCCCGGCCACTCCGCCGAAACCTTCCCCGAGCAAATGAAGGACGTCGCCGCACGGGGCCATGAAATCGGCATTCACGGCTATAGCCACGAAAACCCGATCGCGATGACCCCGGAGCAGGAAGAAGAGGTTCTCGACAAGTGTATCGACCTCATCACCGATATCTCCGGCAAGCGGCCTACGGGCTATGTCGCGCCTTGGTGGGAATTTTCGAACGTCACGAATGAGTTGCTGCTCAAGAAGGGCATCAAGTACGATCACTCCCTGATGCACAACGACTTCACGCCTTACCGCGTTCGTGTGGGCGACAAGTGGACCAAGATCGACTATTCGGGCAAGCCTGCCGACTGGATGAAGCCGCTTGAACGGGGCGAGGAAACCGACCTGATCGAGATCCCGGCCAACTGGTATCTCGACGATCTGCCGCCCATGATGTTCATCAAGAAGGCACCCAACAGCCATGGTTTCGTGAACCCACGCGATATCGAGGAAATGTGGCGCGATCAGTTCGACTGGGTCTATGCCAACATGGACTATGCCGTGTTCCCGATTACCATCCACCCGGACGTGTCGGGGCGGCCGCAGGTTTTGCTGATGCTTGAGCGTTTGATCAAGCATATCAAGAGCCATGAGGGCGTGAAGTTCGTGACCATGAACGAGATGGCGGATGATTTCGATCGCCGCTTCCCGCGCGGCTAAGACGAACCGGGCGGGGCCGCGAGTGGCCCTGCCCAAACCAAGGGAGAGAGAAGATGTGTTCGCTATGCGGCATTCTGGGGTGTGACGATCACTGGACCAATGCGGTGGCGCGACCGGGCGTCTATTCGCACAACACGGATCGTCAAGCGCGCCGCGCAGAGGGCGCGCGCCGGATCGCCGCCGCCAATCGTGTGCTGTCCTACCGGCGGCTTGCCCTGAGCGAGTGGCAGGGCCGTTCCTATCTTCTCTGCAGCCCGACGGGCGCCACTTCCGTCTTCGACGCCCTTTCCCACCTTTGGCCGGAGGCGGAGACGATGGCCACGCGCGGGTTCGACCCACTGGATGAAGACATGCTCGATTGGATGGAGGCGCAATGACCCCGGTCATTCTTCTTACCGGCTTTCTGGGGTCGGGAAAGACGACGCTCTTGCAACGTCTTCTCACCGATCCTGCCATGGCGGGGGCGGCTGTTCTCATCAATGAATTCGGTGAGGTCGGGCTGGACCACCATCTCCTTGACCGTATCGACGATAACGTCGTTCTGATGAAATCCGGCTGTATCTGCTGCACCGTACGCGGTGAGGTGGCCGATGCGCTCATGAACCTGCAATCGCTGCGGGCCAAGGGGGAGATTGGCTTTGACCGGGTCGTGATCGAGACGACCGGCCTTGCCGATCCCTACCCGGTGCTTCAGACGCTGACCGCCCACCCGGTCTTGCGCAGCCACTTTGCGTCCGGCGGTGTCCTGACCACGGTCGACAGTGTGAACGCAGGCGCCCAGATGGGTCATCGGGCGGAGGCCATTCGGCAAATCGCGGCCGCGGACCGGATCGTCCTGACCAAGACCGATCTCGCGGAAAGCGACGTCGTGGTGGAACTGCGGCAAAAGCTTGCACAGACAAACCCGACCGCAGCCGTGGTAACGGGGGATGCGACGACCGAGGAAATCTTGGGTGGACTGCGCGCCGGGGATATCGTTCAGGCGGCCATGCCGGACGAACACGGGCACCACCACCATCATCACTCGGTCAACGAAGACCTTGGGGTGCTGACATTTTCGATGACTATCGACCGACCTGTAGATTGGACGCGGTTCGGTGTCTGGCTCACGCTGCTTCTGCATCGCCACGGTGAGAAGATTTTCCGCGTAAAGGGAATTCTAGCGCTTGAAGGTGAGGCGCGCCCGGTGGCAATCCATGGCGTACAGCATCTGGTGCACGCGCCGGTACATATGGAGCATTGGCCGCCGGGACCCCATGTGTCGCGACTTGTCTTTATCCTCGAAGGTATCGACCCCGCTCTTATCCGGCGTTCCTTCGCAGCGTTCATGGGCCTTGCCGAAGAACGAGCCGTCGCCTGATGGAGCCACTGCGCATTCTATGCACCGAGATTCTGCCTTGGCGGCTGCTGAAGAGTCAGGCCGAAGCGGATCTGGGATTCCCGCTCGAATTCATAGAGCAGGATTTCGTGACGGCGCAGCGGTCGGCGGCGATGTCGCCCGAAAGCTATGATGTCTACGATCAGTGCTTTCACAATCTTGATATCGTTTGGCATTGGCGTGCCGTGCAGCCCATCGACACCGCGCGGATCACCGCTTGGGACGAAATGACCGATCTCGCCCGCCGGGAAGCTGGACCGGGGTCAGGGCGCGGCGTAGGAGACGCACCCGCAACCCGCCTTTATGTACAGCCCGATGCCTCGCTCTCGTCGTCGCCCACCGGCAAGATTTCCATGCTGCCCACCGTGCACAATTTCGACAGCTTCTGCATCAATGAGGAAGTGGCCTCGGTTGATGTGGATCGTGATGTGACCAGTTGGGGTGAACTGCTCGAACCGCGTTGGCAGGGACGGGTGGCGCTTGTGGACGAGCCGGCGATTGGGGCGTTCGATCTGACCATGGCGCTGGTCGCGGTGGGCCGAATGAGCGTCCGGGATCTTGGAAATATGACCGTGGCGGAGATCGACGAGATGGCGCGTCACGCCACGGATTTTGTGCAATCGGGTCATTTTGCGCCCTTCTGGCGCCGTGCGCCGGAGGCGGTGGAACGGTTTGCGAGCGGCGAGTTGAACATATCGTCTATCTGGTCGCCGTCGGTAGTGACGATGAAAGCGCGCGGCTTGAAAGTCCGCCAAGCGTTTCCCGCCGAAGGATATCGTGCGTGGCACGGTGGTTTGTGCCTGTCCCGGAACCTTGAGGGCGCGCAACTGGATCGCGCATACGCTTGGCTCAATTGGTTTCTCGATGGGTGGGCGGGGGCCTGCATGGCGCGGCAAGGCTACTACATGTCCGTGCCGGACCGGGTGCGTGCTCATCTGGATCCCGATGAGTGGGATTACTGGTATGGAGGCAAACCCGCGGCGCGGGCGTTGCCCGACCCGGATGGCGCGCTCGCCATCCGCAAGGGAGAAGTGCGTTCGGGCGGGTCGTATCGCGCGCGATCGAACCATATTGCCGTCTGGAACAGCACAATGGATGAGCATAACTATCTGGTGCGAAAGTGGACGGAAATCATCACCTTGGCCAATAGCCGGAAGGGACGCCGCCGGGCAGGCTGAGGTTCAGGCAAAGGAAGACCCCACCATGACAACCGTGACCGTGATCGCCACTGGCGGAACCATTGCTTCGTTTGCCGCCACGCCGGGCGGTCCGGTGACCGCTGGCCTGACGGGGGATTCCCTGCTCGAAGCGTTGCATACGCGCCCCGAGGGGATTGACCTGCGGGTCGAGAATTTCGACGCGGTGGGCAGCTATGCCCTCGACCTCGCCACGATCCATCGCCTTTGCGCAACCATCGACCGTGTGCTGGAGGAGGACGAGGTGGCGGGCGTGGTCGTGGCCCATGGAACAGACACCATGGAAGAGAGCGCCTATCTCGCCGATTTGTTGGTCAGATCGGACAAACCAGTGGTCTTCACGGGCGCGCAGCGGCATGCCGGGACACCGGATACCGATGGCCCGCGGAACATCGCCGATGCGATCCGCTGCGCCGCATCTCCTGCGTTGCGCGGGCAGGGGGCCGTGATCCTCTTTGAGGGGGATTTCCACGCAGCGCGCGAGGTGACGAAGGTTCACACCTCTCGGGTCGATACGTTTCGGTCGCCGGGGTTGGGGAAGCTGGGTGAGGTGGATGGCTCTGTGGTTCATCTCTATCGGCAGCGGCCTGCACGCGAGGTCTTGGCGACCTCTGTACTGGATCCGGATGTGGAACTCATCCTTCTGGGCATGGGTAGCACGCCGAAATACCTCGATTACTGTGCCGACGCGAATGTAAGCGGTGTCGTCCTCGCGGCATTCGGGCGTGGTAATGCACCGAAGGGATTTGCGGATGCCGCGCGGCGCCTGGTCGACCGCGGCGTTCCGGTGGTTGTCGCGTCCCGCTGCGCCGAAGGCCGCGTGCAACCGGTCTATGGCGGAGATTCAGGCGGGACAACGCTGGCGGAGGCCGGGGTCATCTTTGCCGGGAGCCTACAGCCCGTGAAGGCGCGGCTTCGCCTGAGTGCTCTGCTCGGGGCTGACACGCCAACGACGGAAATCCGCGAGGCCTTTGCGGACTGATCCCGCCCAGGGTCTCGCTCCCATGTCTCTCTCTGCGCGCGTGGGCGTGACCTCCGCGCTGTGCGCGCTAGATCAACCGGGAAACAGACCCCGGAGTTACATATGACAGAGGCCCTGACGAATAGGCTCGTCCATCTACTCGAAGCGCGTGATACGCTCAGCCCCGAAGAGCGCGCCGCGCTTCATGCGCTGCCCGCCCGGCGAGAGGAGTTTCGCCCCGGCGCGGTGATCATCGCCGCCGGCCGGACGCCCCCGGAAAGTTGTCTGATCGTCGGCGGAATGGCCAAGCGAGTTCAGCGCCCTCTGGCCGGCACCTCCATCGTATCGGCGCTGCATATTCCGGGCGATCTGGTCGATCTGCACGGCTTCGTTCTGGGCGATCTCGATCACTCGGTCGTGGCCCAAGGGCGCTGCACGGTGCATTTCTACACGACGCAGGACCTTCGTACGCTGACGGAAGAGTTCCCGCATCTTACGCGGCTTCTATGGATGACAACGCTGATCGACGCCAAGATCAACCGCATGTGGTTCACGGCCAATGCTGGACTGCGTGCCGTCGAACGGATCGGTCATCTTTTCTGTGAGCTGGAAACGCGGCTGCGGCTCGCCGGGCTGATCTTTGGAAACAGCTTTACCCTCCCGCTTGATCAGGCCGACCTTGCCTCCATCCTGGGGCTTTCGCGCGTGCACATAAACCGATCGGTACAGGACCTGCGGGCGCGCGGCTTGCTGGAATGGTCCGAGGGGCGTGTTAAGCTGCCCGATCTTCCCCGCTTGCGAGAGCTGAGCCATTTTGATCCGGCCTATCTGGAAATCATGCGGATCCCTCGATGACGCCGCGCTATGTGTTCGTCGCGGGGCTTCATCGGTCCGGCACCTCCCTTCTGGCTGACTTGATCGCTGATTTCCCGGACGTCTCGGGCATTCGCGGCGCGCCCGTTCCTGAACAGGAAGGTGTGTATCTGCAAGGTGCCATACCGCACACGGCCGCGCATGGCAGGCCGATGCATTTCGCCACCGATCCTGCACAACACCACGTGGAGGGCGGGCGCTATGATACGCTGGAGACGCGCGAACGGCTCCGCTCCGACTGGAACGCTTGGTTCGACCCGCGTGCACGGTGGAGGGTGGAGAAATCGCCGGTCAACCTCACGCGGATGCGCCTTTATCAGCAGTTGTTTCCGCTCGCGCAGTTTGTCGTGATCCTGCGGCATCCACAGGCCGTGGCAGGGGCGGTCGCCAAATGGGTGGAGATGACCCGAGCGGAGGCTGTTGCACATTGGATTGCGGCGCACGATCAGTTACGGGCGGATCTGCCCTATCTGCACAACGTGCTGGTGCTAAGGTACGAAGACCTTGTCGCTGCTCCGGGTGATATCACCGCGGCAATCGCCCGATTTCTCGATTTGGATCATGCCGCACCGACCCCGCGCGACATTTCCAACCGGAACGCGAACTATCCGGTTTGGGATCTTGACGAAGAGGAGCTTGGAGCTTGCGCGCAGTGGGGGTATGGCGGTCAGGGGCACGTGGCGGCGTGGTCGCCGATCGTGCAACACATGCTGGGCGCCACTCGTCGCGACGTAGGCGAAATTCTTAGGGCACTGCCCGCGCGCTGAGGCCCCCAGGGTGGGGCCGCAGCGCATCCGCATAGGTGGGTTCCGCCCGGGATCATTCCGCCGCCGCGATGGCGAACGCGCGGGGCGGAAGCTCATGCGGGGCGAATTCGACATTGGGGGCGGGAGTGTCTTGTGCCGCAATCGCTTGCCGGTAGGCGGCTTCATATCCATCAAGCATTCTTTCGATGGAGAAAAAGCGCTCGACCCGGTGCCTCGGAATATCACGCGGAATCTCTGCCGCGTCTTGGATCGCCTTGGCCAGAGCCGCAGCATCGCCTGCTGGAGCCAATGAGCCTGCATCTCCGATGACTTCGCCAGCGGCGCCCATATCGGTCGCCGCGATGGGGAGGCCGCACGCCATCGCTTCGGCGGCGACCAGCCCGAACGGTTCATCCCAGAGCGGTGTGAAGACGCAGAGAGCCGCCCGCCCGAATGCTTCGGCCAGCGCAGCGCCCTGCAGATGCCCGCCATAGGAGATGCCGCCGCCAAGGCGGGGGGCGATTTCGGTGTCGAAGTACCGGCGATCTTCCAAAGGTCCATAGAGTGTCAGGGGGACACCCGCGATGCGGGCCGCCTCTATTGCCAAGTGCGGCCCTTTCGTCTCGGTCAACCGGCCCGCCCATACCGCGCCATGACCCGGGGCAGGAGCGAAGGGCCATGCCTCAAGGTCGATCCCGTTGCGAACGACACTCGCGCTATCGGGAAGGGCCAGCGGCCACCAACTGCGGCCATGGGCCGTGGAACATACCGTCATACGGCTCCACGGTGCGATACCGCTCGCGACAGCGCGGGATAACACATCGAATGGCGGCACGTGCAGTGCGGTCACCATCGGGATCCGGTCTCGGCGGGCAAGGCGGGGAATGAACCGGTGGAGCGAGTTGTTGTGTACGACGTCAAAGCCCCCGCCCGACAACTCTGCAAGCGCGCCTGCGTAGGCCTCATCGAGAACTGCGGTCAATTCGGGCGTCGCGCGGTAGCGGTGCCACGGGTAGCGGATTTCATAGTGTTTGCGCAGTAGGGAGCGAAGGGGAACGCCCGCATCGCTGTCGCCCGAGGCAAAGAGCGTCACGTCGTGCCCACGCGCACGCAAACCACGGCAAAGGTGCCACGTATGGGCCTCGATTCCACCGGGAAATGGAGGCGCGATGGGGTGGCGCAGGTGGGCTACGACGGCGATGCGCATCTCTACTCCGCAGCGATATGTGTCAGGCGGGTTTGGGCTGCATCCACTTCGGCAGTGCGAGTGGCGTTGGACGTCCCTTCGCGGTCAATGCCTTGCAGGATATCGAGAACCCGGCGCGTGTTTGCATAGGGCGCGTCGGTCTGGCGGCAGAGCGCGAAATCCGCTTCATTCGGCTCACGCAGAATTCGGATACCCGTCTCATTACTCTCGATGAGACCCATTAACTGAAACGCATAGAGCCAGTGTTCCATGGTGCGATGCCCCCATTTGGAGGCGAACACCTCCGCATTACGCACTACGGAGGCGACGTGATGGATGGGGGGCATGCAGTGCGCGTGATGCTGATGATAGACCCGCGCGCCGCGGACCCACCAGATCGGCACGTCGCGTGCCTCTGCGGTGCGGCCAAAGTCCGTGTCCTCGCCGCCATAACCGACATAGCGTTCGTCGAAACCGCCGATAGCTTCCCACGCGGCGCGGCCAATGGCGAAGTTCAGGGACCAGAAACAGCGGTAGTCCTCACAGGCGGCGTAGGGGTTCTTGGGCGGTGCCGCGCGGTCGGAATGTTTCTCTCCAACCTCGTCAAAGAGCGGGTAATCAACGCCGTTGTCCGCCGCACCTTTCGGAAGGTAGGACACCTCGCCCATCAAGATCCCCTGCGCCTCATCCGTCACATTTGCATAGTCGGCGAGGAAACTCGGCGCGGGGATACAGTCGACATCGACGAAGGCCAGCAGGTCGCCCGTTGCGGCTTCTGCCACGGCGTTTCGCGCGGCCGAGAGGTTGAGATCCCGACCCCCAAGGGAGATTTGCCGCACCGGGAACGGGGCCGCAGGCAGATCCTCGTATGGAGAGTCCTGCATCACGCCGATGATCAATTCATCAGGCAGAAGGTCCTGACGGGAGAACCCCTCTATGACATTCGCAAGGTGCGTTTCACGGCCGGCCGCGATGGTGAGGGCGGATATCCTTTTCATGCGATGGTCCTTTCAAGAGAGGTTTGTGCAGCGCCTTGCCACAGATCTTCGATCAGCCCTTCGAGCCAGCCAGCCGTAGCCTCGGCAGGCGAGCGATCCAGCAGCGACCGCTGAAGTTGTGGGTCATGGTCCCGGATGGTGTCGCGCATCACCGTACGCCACGCCTGCGCGGAACTGGGCAAGGATCCGAGCATCGTGGCGGCCCCAGCGACCTGAAGAGCGCGGGCCTTCTCGACCTGCTCATCGAAATACCGCCATTCCGGCACGGCGAGCCATGGGCGAGCTGTGGCTAGAACCTGCGCGCAGGTATTGTTGCCGGTCGACGAGATGATGACATCCGCCGCCGCGAGATAGAGATCCGGCGTGTCGACCCAGCCATGATGTTCAATGTTCCCGGGTTCAGTTGCGTGCCAGTCTCGCTGAACCGTTCCGATGGTGATCCACCGGGTATCGGGAACAGCGCGCGCACCGATGCCCAGAGGCGCCTGCGCAAAGCCCGTGCCGCCGCCGCCCGACAATACAAGAACTAGCGTTTCTCCTTCACGTATCCCAAGCATCTCCCGCGCGGTCTGTCGCTTTGGCAGTTTGGTGGAGGCTCCGAGCCCAGCAGCGAAATGTGTCTTTTTTCGCATGCTCGGCGTCCAGTCAGGCTGTGCAAGGCGTTCTGAGAACGGCGCGAGCAGCCCAACAGAGCAATCGTAACCAGCTTGATGGCCCGGATCGCTCCGGGTTCCATGCTGCAATACCGAGACGTGCGGGACGGAACAGATACGCGAGAGTTGTGCAAGCTCGGCGCTGACATCGCCGATCATGAGCGACGGGTTCGCCTCTGCGAACCACGAGGTGATTTCCGCCATGGCGTTTCGGATCGAAGGCCAGCCGAGCGGCGCGCAATGGAGCGTGTCCGGCACCGGCGCGGAAGCCATTCCCGGGGCCTCGTCGCCCTGTGGTTCAAAAAGCGAAGGGATTTGCCTGATCTCGACGCCGGGGCGCATCGCGGGGAAGATATCGTTCCGCGCACAAAAGATCGTTACGGGCCGATGTTCGGGCAATGCGTTGACCACTGCGGCGCAGCGCAATGCGTGGCCTCGCCCCTGGTGGTGAACGAAATACCCGATCGGGGCGGAGGGGGAGCTAGAGGGAAAGTCGCGCATGATCTACTCCGCCGCCATGGACAGGTGCCGAGGGAGATGCGCCTGCAATCCCTCTATCACCCCGTCGGCATAGGGGCGCGAGGCCCGATAGAGACCGGGGTTCTCAAGCCCGTTGAGTTCTGAATGAGCGTTCGCTGGCAGGATCGCGGCGGGGCTATGGCGCAGCATGTCGAGATCGTTCCCGCTGTCGCCCGCGCAGATACAGGCACCCTCTGACAGGCCGAACAGAACGGCGGCATGACGCGCCGCCGCCCATTTCCCTGCGCTCTGCGGCACCACGTCAATGAACCGTCCGTGCGAGGGGATGACGTGGGCGGTGAGCCCCTCGGAGAGCAATGCTTCCCGGATGAGGGCTGCATCGGCGCGGTCGCCAAAACCGCTGAGTTTCCACTCGCGTTGTTCGTAGCTCGCCTGCATCGGGATGTTCAGCCGTCCGAGCAGCTTGGCGATGCCGCTGCGATGCCAGTTCTGGCCGATCGCACGCGCATAAGATTGATCGAGAGTGAGCGCACCAGATGCGTTCTTCTTCCAGATTTCGGTTCCGACGGAGGTGATGAATACGTCAGGTTCCGGCAGTGCCCAATGCTGCAACACGCGGCGCGCCTCACTGATCGAGCGCCCCGTGGCGACAGCAAAGGCGAGACGATCACGCTCTTCAGCGTGATAGGCACCGAAGGCCGCAGCGCCTGCGCGCGACCCGGTCAAGGTTCCGTCGATGTCGCTGACGAGGAGGCGCTCGGGGGCTTCGGGGGTGGATTCCAACGGGGGCGAGGAACGATATGCCTCCAGCACATCCTCAGCCCAACGATCCCAGTTGAACAGCTCTATTGCACGGGCTTGCGCCTCTGCGGCCAGATCCTCTCGGGCGGGATCGTTCAGTGAGGCGAGGCACGCGCGCGCGATCGACCCTGTGTCCTCGGCATCGATGAGGCGGTCGGCGGGATATCCCAGTTGATCGAGAATATCGACAGGCCCGCCATTATCGGTCGCGGCGATCGGAACACCGGCCTGTGCCGCTTCGATCAGGGTCAGGCCAAAGGGCTCATGCAGTGCCGGGTTCACGAAAAGGCCACCGCGCGCGGCGAGAGCGTAGAAGGACGGGATATCCTCGGGATTGTGTTTGCGCGGCAAGGCGACCCGGCCCCAGAGATCGTGCTTGTCCACCAGATCAAAGAGTTGAGAGATGACTTGGTTGGTTGCGCAGGCATTTCCGGTCAGGCCCGCCCGAACCCCTGCAACAATCACAAGGTTCGCACGCTCCTGAAGGTCAGGCGATCCGGCATAAGCACTGACCAACGCGGCGAGGTTTTTCTTGGCGACAGGACGCGCAATTGCGAGGATCGCAGGTTTCTCGGGCTTGCGCAGGAATGGTGCGATGAGGTCTCTCGCGCGCTCGGGGCCCGCGCCCACCGGTTGGGTCAGGCCGGGATTGAACCGGAGGACCCGCCCAGCGGCCTGCGCGTCATAGGCCGGAACCTGCCGCTCGGCTTCGTCCCGCGACGAGGTGATGATCGCGTCCGCACGGCGTATTGCGGCCTGTTCCCGCTCGATCCGTCGCTCCAAGGCACCGCTGACGCTATCAGTGGCCCCACGCCCAAGCCCGAGGGAATGGGGGGTGTAGACCCACCGAATGCCGAAACGCTGGGCGGCGGCAAAGCACAGCACGGCGGCGTCGGCGAAATGCGCATGCAGTACGTCCGGCCGCTGTCCCCGCTCCAGCATGGCAAGAAAGGCGGCGCGAAGCGCGGGCAGTTCGGCTTCAAGCGCTTCCTTCTCGAGGTACTTGGTGTTCTGGGTACGGATACGCCGGATCACGGCGTAGGGGCAGAGCGGTTCAACCGGGGCGCTGTAGCGTGCGCCCAAGGCAGGATCTTCGATAAGTCGGGTGACGATCTCGACGGATTTGACACCCGGCAACGCCGCCTGTGCACGGGCCGCGCCGAGAATGTAAGCGATATGGCCGCCGGTATCTTCAGTCAGGCCATAAGGCACCGGCGGCGCCGAAAGGCACCCGCCGAGGGCAACATGCATGATCCGCATTCGCTCTCGCTTTCTGTTGTCTGTGACGGTTGGCCGGAGCCGATGTGCAGACAACTAGAAAAGCCAAGCAGAGTTCCCCACTCTTTTGTTACAGCGTCGGGGCGGGGCAGAGCCACGCCCACGCCGATTTACCAGCCGATGGCGTTCGGCAGCCACGTCGCAATGGCCGGAACCTTGAAGAGCAGGACCAAGGCCAGCACCTGTATCCCGATGAAGGGCAGGACACCGCGATAGATCATTCCCGTCGTCACCCCGGGCGGGGCCGCACCCTTGAGGAAGAACAGAGCCCATCCGAAGGGAGGGGTGAGGAAGGAGGTTTGCAGGTTCAGCGCGATAAGCGCCGCGAGCCACACCATATCCGTCCCCGCCATCTTGAAGAAGGGCAGCAACAGGGGGAGCGCGATGTAGCTGATCTCGATCCATTCAAGGAAAAATCCGAGCACGAAGAGCAGCAGCATCAGGAACAGCAGCGCCCCGGTTTCCCCGCCGGGCAGCAGCGCGAGAGTATCCTGTACCAGATCTTCGCCATTGAGGCCCCGGAACGCGACCGAGAAAACCTGTGCCGCGATCAGGATAAAGAAGATCATTGCCGAAATCCTGAGCGCGGATTGTGCCGCATCCCAGATCATGCCCCAGTTGAGACGCCCATAGAGCGCCGCGATGAGAATGGCGAGAACCGCGCCAACGCCGGCCGCCTCGGTCGGGGCGGCGAAGCCCGCGATGATCGTGCCCAAGACGCCGCCGACAAGCAGCAGGGGCGGGGTGATCGCCATCAGGGCCTTGCGCGCGAGGGCCCATCCCTGGATCTCCGCACGCTCGTCTTCGGGGATCGGGGGCATCAGGTCGGGGCGGAATTTGCCGGTCAGTAGGATGAAGGCGATGTAGAGACCCGCCAGCATCAGTCCCGGCATCATGGAGGCGGCAAAAAGCGTGCCGACGCTTTCGCCCATGATGTCCGCCAGCAGGATGAGGACCAGCGAGGGGGGAATGATCTGGCCCAGTGTCCCCGAGGCACAGATAGCTCCGGCCGCAAGCCCGCCATCATAGCCGCGTTTCAGAAGAACGGGCATGGTGAGCATGGTGAGCGTGACGACCGTGGCTCCGACGATGCCTGTCGAGGCCCCCATGAGAACGCCCACGATGATCAGCGCGACCCCCATGCCGCCGCTGAGCCGCCCCGAAAGACGCCCGATGACTTCGAGCATATCCTCCGCGACGCGCGATTTCTCCAGCATCACCCCCATGTAGACAAAGAGGGGGATCGCAAGAAATTCGTACTTGGTCACGACGCCATAAATGCGGGACGGAACAAGGTTGAACAGAAAATCGCCAAATCCCATCCAGCCGAAGGCAAAACCTGCGACGGCGATACCGATGCCGACCGGCATGCCGATGAGCAAAAAGACCATGAAGCCGAGGATCATGTAGACTGCGAGATACTCTTCCATGCCTCAGGCCTCCCCGCGCAGCGCGGCGGCGTGGCGTATCGCGTTTGCTGCGCATTGCATCGCCAGAAGCAGAAACGCCGCAGGTATCATTGCCTTGACCACATAGCGCGCAGGCAGGCCGCCAGGATCGGGGGATCCCTCCTTGATCGACCAGGCGCTGTCCACAAAGCCGCTGGAGTACTTGATGAAGAGCAGAGCTATCACCACGCCCAGCAGCATCGAGATAAGGTCAAGCAGATGCTGCGCCCGCTTCGGGAGTTTGTCATAGAGCATGTCGACGCGCACATGCCCGTTCTCCAGCATGAGCACCGTAATACCCAGCAAAGCCACCGGGGCCATGACGTGCCATTCCAGTTCCTGCGCCCAGATCGGGCTGCCGCCGATGACGTACCGGCCAAAGACGTTGAAAAAGATGAGCGCTACGAGAACGAGTAAAAGCGCGGCGGCGATCTTGCCTGCGGCGCGGGTGATACTGTCGATCCCGTCGGCGAAAGCGAGGGCTCTTTGCATGATCGGTCCTGTATTCAAGCGTGAGGGGCGGCGCGTTTCCGCCCCGCCCGTTTGATCAGTGCTATTGCGGCGTTACGCGTCGCGCAGTTGGGAATGCCAGACCTCTTCGGATGCGGCGGCCCAGATGTCATGCTCTGCCTTGAAGGCGAAGTAGTTATCCATGACCTTCTTGAACTGAGCGTCTTCGGAGGCAAGCTCCTCGTAGACCGGCCCCATTTCCGTCCTGAGCGCGGCGACCACGTCATCCGGCAAGGTTCTGAGTTCGGTACCGCTTTCCGCGAATTCCTTCAGCGCCTTGGCGTTGTTCGCTTCGGCCCAGCTGTGGGAGATGACATTGCACGCGGCAGCAGCGTTGGTGACGATTGCCTGTAGCTCACCGCCGAGGCTGTCCCATTTGGCCTTGTTGATGGACAGTTCGGTCACGGTTGTCGGCTCATGCCAACCGGTAGTGTAGTAGTATTTCGCGGCGGTGTTGAGCCCGAGGATCTTGTCCTGTGCCGGCCCGACCCATTCGGCCGCGTCGATCACGCCGCGTTCGAGCGCGGGGAAAATCTCCCCACCGGGAAGCAATTTCACCTCGACCCCGACTCGGGCATAGGCGCGGGCGGCAAGGCCGGGAATGCGCATGCGCAGCCCCTTCATGTCTTCAATGGAGTTGATTTCCTTGTTGAACCAACCGGTCATCTGCACGCCGGTCGCCCCGACGGGCATGGCCACAACTCCGAGCGGCTCATAGGTCTCATTCCATAGGTCGATCCCGTCGCCCACATAGAACCACGCATTCTGGCCTTGGGTGGACATGCCGAAGGGCACCGCGCCAAAGAACTGTGCCGCCGGAACCTTGCCCGACCCAAAATAGCTGACCCAGCCGTTCATCTCCACGATGCCCTGACGCACCGCGTCGAAGCCCTCGAAGGCCGGAACAAGTTCGCCGCCGTGATAGACTTGGATGTCGAGCGCGCCGCCGGACATTTCCCGAACGCGGTCGGCGAAGTCGGTGAGAGAGCCGGGGCCGGTGGAGTAGAACGGTTGGCCCGGCGGAAACGCGGTCGTCATCTTCCACTTGTAGGTTTGGGCACGGGCGATGCCGGGCGCGGCAAGTGCAGCGGCTCCTGCACCGATCCCGGCGGTCGTCATGAATTTGCGGCGATCCATTTTCTATCTCCCTTGGGTCTTCTGTTTGGTCCGAGAGAATTGCTGGCCCGCGCGGGGGACAACCGCAATCGGTGCGCCGTGTCGGAAGGGGGAAATCCTCCGCAGCCCGAATTTAGGGCGGCCTTTAGGCTGCGATGCCCATATTTATGGCAGGACATCGGCGCAGGATTGGGCACATTGTCGGACACGGATCACGCAAGGAAATTCCCATGTCCTCATTGCCGCATCACGGGCGCTATACCTATTCCGCAATTACCGAACGGGCCGATTTCAGTTGGCCTGAGGGGCGCAGGCTGGCTGTCTATATCGGCATGAATTTGGAATGCTTTGCGTTCGGCGAAGGGCTCGGGGCGGAACTTGCGCCGGGCGGGCCGCAGCCGGATGTGCTCAACTATGCGTGGCGCGACTATGGCAACCGCGTGGGCGCGCCGCGAATGCTGGAGTTGTTCAGAGCACTCGGCGTTCCCGCCACCGTGCTGGTAAACTCCCACCTCTATGATGACGCACCGGGACTGATCGAGGCATGGCGCGGCGGGGGCAACGAAATCGCCGGGCACGGACGCACCAACGCGGAACGTCAGGGGGTGTTGGTAGAAGCCGAAGAGCGGGCCTTGATCGAGGAGGCAACCACCCGACTGACACGAGAAGAAGCCAGCCCCCCGAAAGGCTGGCTTGGCCCATGGATCAGTCAAAGCTCTGTCACTCCCGATTTGCTGCAAGAAGCGGGCTACGACTACCTGCTCGATTGGTGCCACGACGATCAGCCCACGTGGATGACCACGCGCAAGGGGCGCATCCTCTCCGTGCCTTATCCGCAGGAGCTCAATGACATTCCACAGATAGTGGGGCGCAAGCGCGAGGGGGCGGATTTCGCGGACATGATCTGTGACGCATTCGATGTCATGCTGGAAGAAAGCGCGCGCCGACCGCTCGTGATGGGAATCGCGCTGCATGGCTATTTGATGGGCCACCCGCACCGCATGAAGCATCTGGAACGCGCCTTGCGGCACATTCTGGCAGCGGGCGATGATCGTGTCTGGTTCACGACGGCGGGGGGTATCAACACCCATTTCCGCTCAGTTTTGCCCACATAAGTTACAGCCACTTGAGGGGATCCGGCGCGGAACATATAAAGAACATATGCCGCTTAGCCTCTCTGAAAAACTGAGCATCCTCGCAGATGCCGCAAAATACGACGCCTCCTGTGCCTCTTCGGGCGGGGAGCGGCGCGACGCGCGCGATGGCAAGGGCTTCGGCTCCACCGGCGGGGCGGGGATCTGTCATTCCTATGCGCCGGATGGCCGGTGCATCAGCTTGCTCAAGATCCTCATGACCAACTTTTGCATCTACGATTGCGCCTATTGCGTGAACCGCGTTTCAAGCCGGGTGGAACGGGCGCGTTTCACGGTGGAGGAGGTCGTGTACCTCACCGTCGAATTCTACCGGCGGAACTATATCGAAGGGTTGTTCTTGTCCTCGGGGATCATCCGCTCCCCGGATGATACGATGGCCGATATGGTGCGGATCGTGCGAACGCTGCGGGAGCAGGAAAACTTTCGCGGATACGTGCATCTCAAAACGATACCGGACGCATCGCCCGAACTGCTCGACGAGGCAGGGAAGTGGGCGGATCGCCTGTCCATCAATGTGGAGCTACCGACGCAGAGCGGTCTGGACCAGCTTGCACCTGAAAAAGACCTCGGGGAGATACGCAAGGCAATGGCCGGAGTTCGTCTGCGGCAGGAGGCCTCGTGGGAGTTGACGTACCGGGGCAAGCGCAAGGCGCGTTTCGCCCCCGCAGGGCAGTCCACCCAGATGATTGTCGGCGCGGATGGGTCGGACGATGCGACGATCCTTCGGCAAAGCACGAACCTATATGCCAACTACGGTCTCTCGCGGGTCTATTATTCCGCCTTCTCACCCATTCCGGATTCCACAGTTGTGCTGCCCCTCAAACCGCCGCCGTTGCAGCGTGAGCACCGGCTCTATCAGGCGGACTGGTTGCTTCGGTTCTACGGGTTCAAGGCTGAGGAATTGGGGCAGAAGGGAATGCTGGACCTCGACTTGGATCCCAAGCTTGCATGGGCTTTGGCACATCGGGAAATCTTTCCCGTCGATGTGAACCGCGCACCGCGGGAAACCTTGCTTCGCGTTCCGGGGTTCGGGGCGAAATCGGTGGCTCGGATCCTCAGCGCACGGCGACATCGCAGTTTGCGGTACGAAGATCTCGCGGCGCTGGGCGCAGTGATGAAGAATGCCCGCGCGTTTATTCTGGCCGAAGGCTGGTCGCCGCGCGGCCTTGCCGACGCAGACAACCTGCGCGCCCGCTTTGCGCCTCCACCTGAGCAATTGGCGCTGTTTTGACCTATGTGGTCAATCTGCCGCGCGTCGGGTTCGCACAGGCTTGGCGAGAGGCTGCGCGTCGATGCCTGGGGGCGGAAATCCCACCCGAAGAGGTCTCATTCAACACGAGCGGCGGGCTGTTTGCCGCGCGCGAACTTCCCGCCGCGCCAGCGTCAGCCCCTGCATTGAAAATCCCGAGAACGGCGGTGCAGACCCTAGAGCAGGCGATATGCCACCGCGATCCAGAGGTTTTCTCACGGGCCTATGCGGTGCTCTGGGCGCTTGGGCAGGGAACTCTCCGGTGGGGCGATCGGTCGGTGCCGATGATGCGGAAATTGCTGGATCAGGCAAAGGCGGTGGGCCGCGACATCCACAAGATGCATGCCTTTGTCCGGTTCAGAGAGGGACCAGCGCGCGGTGATCGTCGCGCCTTCGCCGCGTGGTTTGAGCCGGAGCACAACATCGTGGAGGCCGCGACGCCGTTCTTTGCCCGTCGGTTCGGCGATATGGATTGGGTGATTGCGACACCCAAAGTGACCGCGACCTTTCGATCAGGCCAGCTTTCATTCCAGGAAACGGAAAATCCGTCGCCGCCCCCGGAGGATGCAACCGAGGCGCTTTGGTGCACCTACTATGCGTCGATCTTCAACCCTGCACGCTTGATGATTTCTGCGATGCAATCGGAAATGCCCAAGAAAGCGTGGAAGAACCTGCCGGAGACGCGGCAGATCCCGGAGTTGATCCGAACTGCGCCGGAGCGCGCCCGTGCGATGCAGGACGCCGCGCCGACGATGCCGCCCGCCCATGCTGCAGCGCTTTCCCGGGCGCGTAAGGAAACGATGGGACCGGCGCCTTCGGGGATGAAGGCCCTGAAACACGAAGCAGCGACGTGTACGCGTTGCCCGATTGGCCCCTGCGCAACGCAGGTTGTCTGGGGCGAAGGGCCCGAGACCGCCGATCTGATGATCGTCGGAGAACAGCCGGGTGATCAGGAGGATCTTGCCGGCCGGCCGTTCGTGGGTCCCGCAGGCACCCTTCTGGACAAGGTCATGCAGGAGGCCGGGGTGCAGCGGGATGAGGCATACCTGACGAATGCGGTGAAACACTTCAAGTTCTCTCCGCGGGGAAAACGCCGCGTACACGAGCGCCCGAATGCAGGAGAGGTTCAGGCCTGTAAATGGTGGTTGGACCAAGAAATAGCGCGCGTGCGCCCTCGCGCGGCGATCGCTTTGGGCGCGACGGCGGCGCTCGCGCTCACTGGATCCGGTGAAAGGATCACCCGGCGCCGTGGGACGATCGAAGCGGGAACCGGGGGGCTTCCTGTGTTCCTGACGATCCACCCCGCATTCATCCTGCGGATCCCAGACAAGGAACGGGCGGCGGAGGAACGCCGGAGGTTCGTTGAGGACCTCAGTATTGTCCGGGAAACCTTGCGGGAGATGTAGTGCGCCGATGTGACAAGGGACAGATGTCGCCAAGCCCGAATGGCATAGCCCCAAAGCTACGGTTCGGGCGGCGAGCGCCAGTCAGTCCCCCGAGAGCCCGTCCAGAATGGGGCAATCTGGTCGGTCGTCGCCGTTGCAGCGCGTTACGAGGGTTTGCAAGGCGCGGCGCATCGCTTGCAGTTCTTCGATCTTGCGCTCGATATCGGCCAAATGACCGCGGGCGATTTGCTTGACGCTGGCACTTGCGCGGCTTTGATCTTGATAGAGTGACAGTAGCGTCCGGCAGTCTTCTATGGTGAAACCTAATGATCGCGCTCGCCCCAGAAATGCAAGCTTGTGGGCATCCTGCTCCGAAAAATTTCGATAGCCGTTTTCGGAGCGGTCAGGACGGACAAGCCCTATTTCCTCGTAATACCGTATCGTCTTTGCCGGCAGCCCGCAGCTTTCGGCGATCTCTCCAATATTCATGGCACGCCCCTTGACCTTCCAGTTGCTGGAACCCCTAGATAGTGGGCCATGAAGGATAATACCATGACCGACATCACCCGTGATCCCGTATGTGGAATGACCGTTGACCCGGAGGCGGGCAAGCCGACCTTTGATTACAAAGACCGGAGGTATCACTTCTGCAGCGAGGGCTGCCGGACACGGTTTGCGGCAGCGCCGGAAACCTACCTGGATGTGACGGATCCGGTATGCGGCATGACGGTCGATCCGGCCACAGCGGCGCATATGGCCAAGCACGCCGGCGAACGGTTCTATTTCTGCTCGGCCGGTTGCCAGCAAAAGTTTGAAGCTGATCCAGAAGCATTTCTGAAGGACCGGCCCGCGCCAGAGCCGATGCCCGAGGGCACCCTCTATACCTGTCCGATGGATCCTGAGATCGTCCAGGAAGGGCCGGGAGACTGTCCGATTTGCGGCATGGCGCTTGAGCCTATGATGCCTACGGCGGATGCGGGTCCGAACCCTGAGCTTGCCGATTTCCGGCGCAGGCTTCTGATCGGGGCACCGCTGGCTCTCGGCGTGCTCTTCTTGGAAATGGGCGCGATGCTCGGGATTCCCATCTCCCAATGGATCGGCGGGGACACGGTGCGTTGGCTGCAGTTCCTCTTGGCGAGTCCGGTTGTCCTGTGGGTGGCGAGACCCTTCTTCAAGCGGGGCTGGACCTCCATCGTCACCGGCAAGCTCAATATGTGGACCCTGATCGCGATTGGCACAGGCGCAGCCTATGGCTTCAGTCTGATTTCATTGTTCTTGCCAAAGGTCTTCCCCGAAGCGCTTGGCGGACTTCATGGGCCACCGCTCTATTTTGAGGCCTCCGCCGTCATCCTGATCCTCGTACTCTTGGGGCAAGTGATGGAACTCTCGGCGCGCGAGAAAACCGGCGATGCGATCCGAGCGCTTATGGATCTCGCCCCTCGTTCTGCTCGACGCGTTACCGACGCGGGCGAAGAGGACGTTCCAGTTGATGCGATCCACGCGGGAGACCGCCTCCGGGTTCGTCCGGGGGAGTCGGTGCCCGTCGATGGCCGTTTGGTGGAAGGGCGGTCGAGCGTAGATGAGAGCCTGATCACCGGGGAGCCTGTTCCCGTTGAAAAGACCAGCGGAGCAGCCCTCACCGGGGGCACGCTGAACAAGAGCGGCAGCTTCATCATGGAGGCAGAGGCCGTGGGTGCCGACACCGTTCTGTCTCGCATCGTGGCGATGGTCGCACAGGCGCAACGGTCACGCGCCCCGATACAGGCATTGGCGGATCGTGTGGCGGGATATTTCGTCCCCGCGGTCATTGCAGCGGCGCTTCTGGCATTTGCGACGTGGCTGGTATTTGGCCCAACCCCGGCGCTCGGCTACGCGGTGGTCGCGGCCGTCAGCGTATTGATCATCGCCTGTCCCTGCGCGCTTGGTCTCGCCACACCGATGGCCATCATGGTGGCAACAGGGCGGGGGGCACAGGCCGGGGTTTTGATCCGTGAAGCCGAGGCGCTGGAAGCCTATGCCAAGGTCGATACGCTTGTCCTCGACAAGACCGGCACGTTGACGGAGGGGCGCCCGACCCTGACCGATGTGGTTGCCGTATCGCGCGCCGAGCTCGAGATACTGAGCCTTGCCGCAGCGTTGGAGCGTGGATCGGAACATCCCCTCGCCGAGGCGATCTGTGCCGGGGCAAGTGACAGGAATGCGCCGCGCAAGGACGCGTCCGAGTTTGAGGCCATCACCGGCAAGGGTGTGCGGGCAATTGTTGACGGCGCTGCGGTTTTTCTCGGTAACGAAGCGCTTATGACAGAGCAAGGTATCGACGTTGCCGACATTCAGGAGAGGCGCAAAACGCTTGAGGCAGAAGGCAAGACGGTGATGTTTCTTGCTGTCGAGCGGGAAATCAGCGGGCTTGTCGCGGTCGCCGATCGTGTGAAACAGGGCGCTGCCGACGCGGTGGAACAACTACGGCGCGCCGGTTTGCAGATTGTCATGGCGACCGGAGATAGCGAAACCACGGCGCAGGCCGTAGCGCGGGAAACAGGGATCACAGATGTCCGCGCCGGGCTCTCGCCAGACGACAAAGCCGCGCTCGTGGCGGAGTTGCAGGCACAGGGTCACTCGGTCGCTATGGCCGGGGATGGCATCAACGACGCGCCAGCGCTTGCGGCGGCGCAGGTTGGTATAGCCATGGGAACCGGGGCCGATGTGGCCGTGGAAAGCGCGGGGATCACCTTGCTCAAGGGGGATCTCACCGGGCTGTTGCGGGCGCGGAAACTGGCGTTGTCCACGATGCGCAACATACGGCAGAACCTGTTCTTTGCGTTCATCTACAACGCGGGGGGTGCGCCGATCGCGGCGGGGGTGCTCTATCCGGTTTTCGGAATGCTTCTGTCGCCGATGGTCGCCGCAGCGGCAATGAGCCTGTCTTCAGTCTCGGTAATCGGGAATTCACTTCGGCTACGGCGCATCAAGCTGTAGTCGAAGTGTCATAAAGATTTCACTTCTGGCGGAGTCATATTTCGGTTATTCGTGAAATATGGAATCAATAATCGCCACTCGCCTTTCCACGCTCGGCCATCCGCAACGGCTCGCGATTTTTCGCCTGCTCATGCGTCGGTTCCCGGATGTGGTGCCCGCAGGGGAAATTGCGGAGGTTCTGGGTCTGAAGCCTTCGACCCTCTCGGCATATCTCTCTGCCCTCGTTCAGGCCGGACTGGTCACCCAAGATCGCGCGGGGACATCGCGGCGCTACGCCATCGACATGGCAGAGGCGCAGAACACGTTCGACTATCTTCTTTCCGATTGTTGCCGGGGTCGGCCTGACCTCTGCACGCCTTTTTTCTCTCCAATTCATAAGGAAAGCCCCGCTATGGACGACGCGCGGTACAATGTTCTCTTTATCTGCACGGGAAACTCGGCCCGTTCGATTTTTGCTGAATCCATATTACGCAAGGAGGCTGGCGACCGGTTCAATGCGTTCTCTGCGGGGACCAAACCCCACTCGGAGCTGAACCCGTTTGCGATAGAGGTTCTGGCCAGCAAAGGGCACGATATTGATGTGCTGCGTGCCAAGAATGTGGATGAGTTTCGTGCGCCGGACTCGCCCAAGATGGATTTCGTCTTTACGGTCTGCAATCAGGCCGCCAACGAGGATTGCCCCAGTTGGTCGGGCCAACCCGTCAGCGCCCATTGGGGCATGGAGGATCCGGTCGCCGCAGAAGGGACCCTCGCCCAGAAACATCTCGCGTTTCAGCAAGCGTACGGTGCGCTCCGGAACCGAATACTGGCCTTTTCCGCCCTCCCCATAGCATCGCTGGACCGGCTCTCGCTGCAGAGCGCTGTGGATGACATCGGGCGCAGCAAGACCGGAGAGCCCGCATGACGGTATATGCGCTCAACGGGCTTGGCCGGATCGGAAAGCTCGCACTTAGGCCCCTGCTGGAACAGGGGGCGGAGATCGCTTGGATCAATGACGCTGTGGGCGATCCGGAAATGCACGCCCATCTGTTGGAGTTCGACACCGTTCACGGACGTTGGGACGCAGAGTTTGCATACGACACTGACAGCGTGACAATCGACGGCGTGCGGCTGCCATTCATCGGGGCCCGCGACCTGCACCAACTTCCTCTGGACGGGGTAGATGTGGTGATCGACTGTACCGGTGTTTTCAAGACGGAGGCAACGCTGTCTCCCTACTTCGAGGCGGGCGTAAAGAAGGTTGTCGTCAGCGCCCCAGTCAAGGACGGAAATGCCGCGAACATCGTCTATGGCGTGAACCATGAAACCTATGACGCAGCCGAGCACAGGATCATTACAGCGGCGTCCTGCACCACCAATTGCCTCGCGCCGGTGGTCAAGGTGATCCACGAAGGCTTGGGCATTCGCCATGGGTCCATCACCACGATCCATGATGTGACCAACACGCAAACCATCGTGGATCGCCCGGCCAAGGATCTACGCCGGGCGCGCTCCGCCCTCAATTCGCTGATCCCCACGACGACGGGAAGCGCGACCGCGATCACGCTCATCTATCCGGAACTGAAGGGGCGATTGAATGGCCATGCGGTGCGTGTGCCCCTGCTGAACGCCTCGCTTACCGACTGCGTCTTTGAGGTGGAGCGGGCAACGACGGCAGAAGAGGTCAACGCGCTTTTCAAGGCCGCGGCAACGGGTCCGCTTTCCGGCATTCTCGGGTTCGAGACGCGGCCGCTCGTCTCTGCGGATTACACGAACGACACTAGGTCAAGCATCGTCGACGCTCCTTCGACCATGGTCATCAATGGAACGCAGGTGAAGATTTACGCGTGGTACGACAATGAAATGGGCTATGCCCACCGTCTGGTGGATGTCGCGCTCATGGTTGGGTCGGGACTTTGATGAGAAGCGAGGGGCTCTCTGCATATATCGCGGTTACGGCGGCCTATTGGGCGTTCATGCTGACCGACGGCGCATTGCGCATGCTCGTTTTGTTGCACTTTCACACACTGGGGTTCTCGCCGGTACAGCTTGCCTATCTTTTTGTGCTCTACGAACTTGCGGGGATGATCACCAATTTGGCGGCGGGGTGGATCGCCGCGCGCTTCGGGCTGGTCACGACGCTTTATGCCGGGCTCGCCATACAGGTCGCGGCGCTCGTTGCGCTGGCCCAACTCGACCCGTCATGGACCTTGGGCCTTTCGGTGGCGTTCGTCATGCTGGTTCAGGGCGCGAGCGGCGTGGCCAAAGACCTTGCAAAGATGTCGTCGAAATCGGCCGTGAAGTTGTTGGCGCCGACGGGGCAGGGCGGGCTCTTTCGCTGGGTCGCGATCCTCACCGGGTCCAAGAACGCGGTCAAGGGCGTCGGGTTTCTAATTGGTTCCGTCTTGCTGGGTACGGTGGGATTCGTCTGGGCCGTGCTTGCCATGGCCGCGGTTCTATTGCTGATCCTGATCATGCTCGTGTTCGCCATGCCGGGCGGGCTTCCAAGGGGGCGTAGGGACGCGAAATTCTCCGAAGTGTTCTCCAAATCCGCAAACGTCAACTGGCTGTCTGCTGCTCGGGTTTTCCTCTTTGGCGCGCGGGACGTGTGGTTTGTCGTGGGCATTCCGGTTTATTTCTATGCGGTGCTTTCAGACGGTACAGAAGAGGGCAATCGCGCCGCTTTCTTTCTTATCGGCACCTTCATGGCCCTCTGGATCATCCTTTATGGCGCGGTACAGGCCGCAGCTCCACGAATACTGAACGCCGCCAATCGCCCCGAAGGCGATCTTGTGAGCGCCGCAAAGAGTTGGGCGGCGGTTCTCTGTCTGGTGCCTTGCGCGCTGACTCTGGCGGTGCTCCTTTCCCCCGAGCCTCAACCGTGGCTGACGGTAACCCTTGTTGCGGGGCTGCTGATCTTCGGGGGCGTTTTCGCCGTGAATTCGTCGCTGCATTCCTATCTGATCCTCGCCTTTACCAAGGCGGAGCGGGTCACGATGGATGTGGGCTTCTACTACATGGCCAACGCGGCCGGGCGGCTTGCGGGAACCGTGCTCTCGGGGGTGACCTATCAAGTTGGGGGGCTTGCGCTCACCCTGGGAACCGCCGCGGCGATGGTCGCGATCAGCGCGCTTGCCGCAGGCCAACTTCACCCTGAACCGAGCGAGGCAACTCCCACATGAGCGTCTTTGAACGATATCTGACTTTGTGGGTGGGGCTGGCGCTCGTCGCGGGAATTCTGCTCGGCTCCCTTTGGCCCGGCCTAGTCGCTGCTATTGCCGCGGCCGAAATCGCCTCAGTCAATCTCGTGGTCGCAGTGCTGATATGGGCGATGGTCTATCCGATGATGGTGGGTGTCGATCCCAGTAGCCTGCGCAATGCCGCTCGCCAATCGAAAGGGCTTTTGATCACGCTGGTGGTCAACTGGTTGATCAAGCCTTTCACCATGGCTGCGCTCGCGGTGCTCTTCTTCGAAGGCATTTTCGCCGACCTGATCGACCCGGCAGATGCGCAACAGTACATCGCGGGGCTAATCTTGCTGGGCGCGGCGCCCTGCACAGCGATGGTTTTTGTCTGGTCGCAACTGACCAAAGGGGATGAGACCTACACCCTGCTTCAGGTATCTGTGAACGATCTGGTCATGGTGGTGGCCTTCGCGCCGATCGTGGCATTCCTCCTTGGCGTCACGGACATCGTCGTCCCGTGGGAGACGTTGCTGCTCTCTGTTGCGTTGTTTGTGGTGCTGCCACTTGCGGCAGGGATCTGGACGCGCAAACGGCTTGGCTCTGCAAAGCAGATCGCGGCATTTCAGGGGCGGGTGAAGCCGTGGTCCATCGTGGGTCTGATTGCGACGGTCGTGATCCTGTTCGCCTTGCAAGGGCAGGCGATCCTCGACCGCCCGACGGTCATAGCGCTCATCGCCGTTCCGATCGTCATTCAGTCCTACGGGATCTTTGCATTGGCCTATGCAGGGGCGTTTCTGCTGCGCGTCCCGCACAAGATCGCGGCCCCATGTGCCCTGATCGGAACGTCCAACTTTTTCGAGTTGGCGGTGGCCGTCGCAATCAGTCTCTTCGGATTGAATTCCGGCGCAGCGCTCGCAACGGTCGTCGGTGTGCTGGTGGAGGTGCCGGTGATGCTCTCCCTCGTCGCCTTCGCAAACCGGACGCGCGCCCGGTTCCCTAAGCCCGCCGAGGGAGAGTAGCCGTGCCTAGAGAAAGTCGTCGCGGCGCGGGGTGAAGCAATCCACCAGTTTGCCCGGCTCAAGGCAAAGGCATCCGTGGCGCAGGCCCGAGGGGATCACAAAGCTGTCCCCCGGGCCAACTTCCCGGACCTCCTCCCCAAGGAAGAAGCGGAACCGACCGCTTTCGACGAAGGTGGATTGTACATGCGGATGGTCGTGCAGTGCGCCCTCGGCGCCCTCCGCATCGAAGCGGAAGGCGACAACCATGAGATCCGGGTGATCCGCGAGCACTTGTCGTGTGACGTTTTCGCCAGTTTCGACGACAGGAAAATCGCCCATTTGGCCCTCCTCAGCTGAAGATCATGCCGCCATTGATATCGACATTTGCACCTGTAATGAAGCCAGAGTCGTCGCAGGCGAGAAAGAGAACCAGATTGGCGATATCCTCGGAAGTTCCCTGCCGTTTGACGGGCACAGACGCTTCGAAAGCGCGGCGCGCTTCGTCCTTGGTGTGCAGATTGTGAAAATCGGTATCGATCATGCCGGGGCAAAGTGCGTTTACTCGAACCTTGGGGCCAAGCTCCTTGGCGAGACCACGGGTCAGGGTCATGACGGCTCCCTTTGAGGTCGCATAGCTCACCGAACCCGGCCCGCCCCCGTCGCGGCCCGCTTGGCTTGCGAGGTTGACGATCGCGCCGTCGGTCAGATGGGGCAGGCAAGCCTTGATCATCAGGAACGTGCTGGTGAGGTTCAACTCCATCACCGCTTGCCAGTGTTCGAGCGTGGTGTCGGCGAAGCTCTTCCGCGCGATAATGCCGCCTGCATTGTTCACCAGAACATTGATGCCGCCAAACTCGGCCACCGTTGCCTCGACGAGAGCATCCACATCCGCGGATTTGCTCAGATCGCCTTGGAGTGCGATGGCCTTACCTCCCGCTTCGCGGATCTCAGCGACGGCGCTGTCTGCGCCTGTGCTGCTGGAAAAGTAGTTGATGACGACGTTTGCGCCTTCTTCCGCGAGCTTCAATGCACAAGCCCGACCGATATCCCGGCCACCTCCGGTAACGATCGCTGTTTTACCCTGTAGTTTCATATGACTATCCTTCCCTTGGTATATTCCATGCCGACCTCTGAGGCGACACGATCGCTCTTCCGAACCTCCCCACCCAATGGGCAGGGGCGCGATTCGAGCGAATTCCCGTCTGGTATAGTCAGGGGAAAACTGGAATACTAGTATGTGTAATTCGGTTGCGTGTAGCGATTGCTTCGGGTCCGTTAGGGCTGCTGACCAGACTGCGGGGGAGGATGCTTCATGGCGCAAATCAAGGAACTCGGCGGGCGCCGGACGACGGTCAACGAGGTGTTTGACTACCTTTATGGCGAGATAGTCTCACTACGTTTGCGCCCCGGCGACAAAATCTCAGAAGCGGATATCGCGGCGCAATTCGGGGTTTCGCGCCAGCCGGTTCGCGATGCGTTCAGCCGACTCCAGAACATGGATCTCATCCTCGTGCGGCCCCAACGGGCAACGGAAGTCCGGCGGTTCTCCCGCAGGGCTGTGACCAAGTCCCGCTTTCTGCGCGTTTGCGTTGAGAAGGAAGTGCTGCAACGTGCCTCGGCCCGATGCTCGAAGGCCGATGCCAAGCGCTTGCGCGCATCGCTGGAGCAACAGGGCGCTGTCGTAAATGGGGATGACTACGGGGCCTTTAGCGTTCTGGATTATGCGTTTCACCGTATCTTGTGTGAAATCGCGGACGCGGATTTTGCCTATGATACGATCGCGCAGGAAAAGGCCAAGGTGGATCGCCTGTGTATGCTCAGCCTGTCGCGTGAGTCGCGAATGCCCGATCTGCTGCTTGATCACGAAGAAATCGCCGAGCGGGTGATTGCGGGGGACGCAGCCGGCGCCATGGAGGCGGGGTTGCGCCATCTTTCGCGACTGGATGAGACGATAGCGGCAATTTTTGCTTCTAATGCCGGGTACTTCGACGAGGAAGCTCCCTGAGCGGGTGCACTCGCCGCCTAGGCGGGAAATGCACTTCGATGCAGAAATAGGGGCCACCATCAAAATTCGTTGACTGATAAATTCATACTAGTATACCAGATGAGCGGGCCGGGTTCGGTCCACCGGCCAAAAAGGGGGGCGACCACGTCCTGAGGAGAGGCCGGAGACGATAACGATCAGGGAGGATCGAATGTCTTATTCAAAGAAGGTTATGGGTTTCGCGTCGCGAGCCATCATGGGCGGGGCGCTTCTCGCAGCGGCCACCAGCGCCTCCGCGCTCGACATGCGCGGCTGGAACATCCACGTGGAAGAATACCCGGTTTCCATCGGCATGGAGAGCTTTGTCGCAGAAGTTGCCGATAAGACTGGCGGAGAAGTTACGGGCAAAGTCTACCACAATGGCGTCCTCGGAAGTCAGCCCGACGCCATCGAACAGATCCGCCTCGGCGTGATTGACTTCGGTGTCTTCAGCCTTGGGCCGATGGGTCAGTCCGTCCCGGAAGCCAACGTTGTCTCGCTGCCGTTCATCTTCAAGAGCATCCCACAGATGTATCGCCTCATGGACGGCGAAGTCGGCGATGCCATTGGCGAAGGCATGAAGGCAAAGGGCATGGTGCCGCTCGGGTGGTACGACGCCGGAGCACGCTCGTTCTATAACTCGGTTCGTCCCATCAACTCACCGGCAGATGTCGAGGGTCTCAAGGTTCGCGTGATGAGCAACGACCTCTTCGTCAAGATGGTCGAGTCCATGGACGGCAACGCGACGCCAATGGCGTTTTCCGAGGTGTACCAGTCCATCAAGACCGGTGTCGTGGACGGAGCGGAAAACAACCCGCCCTCCTACGAATCCACCAACCACTACGAAGTGGCCAAGTACTACTCCCTGACCGAGCACCTCATCATTCCTGAGTGTCTCTGCATGAGCCTGAAGACGTGGGAAAAGCTGACCCCCGAGCAGCAGGAAATCGTGATGGCTGCAGGCCGGGCGAGCGCCGATGAACAGCGCAAGCTTTGGGCCGAGCGTGAGGCCGCAAGCATGGAAACCGTCGCAGCCGGCGGTACCGAGGTCAACAAGATCGCGGACAAGGCCCCTTTCCAGGAAGCCATGGCGCCCGTCTATGAAGCCTTTCTCTCGGAACGCCCCGAGTTGACGGACCTCGTCGACATGATCCGCAACGCCGACTGATCCCGGCATGACAAAAAGCTCGCCTTCCGTGGTGGAAGGCGAGCTTCACAGCCGGACATTCGATGGAATATCCCATGACCCGATTGCCCATTTCCGCCCGCATCGAGGTGTTTCTCGATTACATCCGAACCCTCTGCGAGATTATCGCCGGCATCGCGCTCGTGGTCCTCATCGCGACGTTCGGTTGGTTGGTGTTCGGGCGCTACGTGCTCAACGTAACCCCGACCTGGGTCGAACAGCTTGCGCTGCTTTTGATCTGCTACATTGCCTTTCTCGGGGCTGCTGCAGGGGTGCGCGACGACAGCCATATCGGTGTGACCGTGTTTCGCGACATGATGCCCGTCACCGCGCAGAAGGCCCTCATGATCGTGATTGATCTCATCGTTGCCGGGTTCGGCGCCGTGATGCTTTTGGCCGGTAGCACCCTGATGAGCTTTGGGTGGGATACCCTGCTGCCGATGCTCGATATCCCCGAGAGTTTTCGCACGCTCGCCATCACGTCCTGCGGGGCGCTTGTCCTGCTCTTTGCTGGTGTGCGCGCATTGCTTCGCATTTCCCGGTTCCGCGACTGGAACCCCAACGCCGCTATCGAGGATATCTGACCTTGGGGCTTTTCATTCTTCTTGCCGTCTTCGGTGCCGGTATCGTCATCGGTGCGCCAGTTGCCTTTGCCATGGGCATCGCCGCCGCCTCGGCCTTCTGGTACGAAGGCTTTCCGATGCTCATCACCTTTCAGCGGGCCACGTCGGGTGTGACCGTCTTTTCGCTGCTGGCGATCCCCTTTTTCATCTTCGCCGGTGAACTCATGCTTCACGGCGGTATCGCCAAGCGTCTGGTGCGGCTCGCCTCGGCGCTCGTCGGCCACCTCAAGGGCGGGTTGGCGATGGTCAACATCTTCTCCAGCATGTTGTTCGGTGGCATCTCCGGCTCTGCGATTGCCGATATCTCCGCGCTAGGATCGTTGCTCGTCCCGGTGATGAAGGAGCGTGGATATCGCCCGGATTTCGCCGTGAACGTCACCGTGACATCCTCGATCGCGGGTATCGTTATTCCGCCCAGCCACAACATGATCATCTTTGCGGTGGCCGCTGGCGGCGGGATCTCCGTTTCCAAGCTCTTCCTCGCTGGCGTCATCCCCGGCATTCTCATGTGCGTGAGCCTCGCAGTCGCCGCATATATCATTTCAGTGCGCCACAACTATCCGGCGGAGCCATTTCCCGGCTGGCGCGCTGTGGGTCGGGCCGCTGCGGATGCATTGCCCGGTTTCATGACGGCAGTGATCATTGTCGGTGGAACGCTTTCCGGCGTCTTCACGGTAACGGAGTCCGGTGCATTCGGTGCGATCTATGCGCTCCTTCTCACGATTTTCTACTATCGCAGCCTGACCCTGTCGGGCTTCATCACCTCCGTCGTGGGCGCTGTGCGTACAACCGCCATGGTGATGATCCTGATCGCTTTTGCCAGTTCCTTTGCCTATCTTCTCGCGCTTTATCAGGTTCCGGCGAGGTTGAGCGATCTGCTGGTCACGATTTCGGACAACCCGATCATCATCCTGCTGATGATCAACGTCATTCTTTTGGTCCTGGGAATGATCATGGACATGGCGGCCCTGATCCTCATCTGTACGCCCATCTTTTTGCCCATCGCCAAGGGGCTGGGGATGGATCCCACACAGTTCGGTATCATGATGTTGATCAACCTCGGACTGGGCCTCTGCACGCCGCCGGTGGGTACGTGTCTCTTCGTGGGCTGCGCCGTCGGGCGGATCAAGATGGAAGACGCGCTGAAATCGATCTGGCCGTTTTACCTCGCAATCCTCGTGGCGTTGTTGCTGGTGACATATGTCCCGGGGATCTCTCTCTGGCTACCCTCGCTCTTGGGCTGACAATGTGGGCCGGAGCAAGGGTGCTCCGGCCGCTAGCCTGGCGAAAGACCATGCGTGCCAGCCCTTCGGCGGCATGGCCAATCGACCTCCGTCGTTTTTCCCTTTCTCTGCATTCTTTGGAACCCGCTCCGCCCGAGGGCCGTTGGTTCGGCATGCGCCGAAGAGCGCTCGTGCAAACGAACCAAAGTTGAAAAGGGGACATATGTGGAACGCTTGGCACAGAGACTCCGACTAAGAACGGACCCGACGATCTTCTTCATTTCAGCGGGTCTGACCGTGGCTTTCGTTCTGCTTCTCGTGATTGCGCCCGGCCCGATCGGAGATGCCTTCGCCGCCGGACGATCGTGGATCGTCGCCAATCTCGGCTGGTTCTTCATCTTCGGTGTGAACCTGTGGTTGGGGTTCCTGATCTGGGCTGCCATGTCGCGCCACGGGCACATCCGCTTGGGTCCCAAGGGATCGCGGCCTGAATATAGCAACCTATCTTGGTTCACGATGCTCTTTGCCGGTGGGATCGGCACCGTCCTGATGTTTTGGGGCGTCGCCGAACCGATCAGTCACTTTCAGTCCCCCCCACTGCCGGGGGTTGAGCCGTTTTCGGAGCAGGCCGCACAAGACGCTATTTCCATCGCGATTTATCATCTCGGCCTTCATACGTGGACCATTTTCACGCTTCCCGGTCTGGCCTTTGCCTATTTCATCAACCGCTATGACCTGCCTGTGAGGGTAAGCTCGGTATTCTATCCGCTGCTGCGTGAAGGCATCCATGGCCCCATCGGCAAGGCGATTGATATCGCTTCGATCCTTGGGACACTCTTCGGCGTCGCCGTTTCGCTCGGTCTCGGCTCATCCCAGATTGCGGCCGGTCTTTCTGCCCTTTTTGGCTGGGAATCCAACACGTTCCTGAAGGTCATGATCCTTGCCGTTCTGACGGTTGTGGCCGTGGGCTCCATCGTGGCCGGTCTCGACAAGGGCGTGAAAATGCTCTCGAACATCAATATTGGCATGGCCGTCGGGCTTATGGTCTTTGTCCTTTGTACTGGGAGCACGCTGTTCCTGTTGCGGGGGATGGTCGAAACCTTCGGGCTTTACTTCGAGAATTTACCGCGGCTCGCGTTTTGGAACGACATGCTCGCAAACGGCAACCCCACAACCGATGAGTGGGGGTGGCAGGGAAGCTGGACCGTTTTCTATTGGGCTTGGACGGTGACATGGTCGCCCTTCATCGGTCTCTTCGTCGCGCGGATCTCCCGTGGACGGACGATCCGTGAGTTTGTCTTTGGCGTTTTGCTTGCCCCGTCACTCTTCACGCTGGTCTGGTTCTCAATTTTCGGTTGGCAGGCGATGGCATTCGACGGGATCGGGGAGGCCGCCCGGAGCGCCATGGGGGAAAGCGCTGGCGAAATCAGTCGCGCTGTTTCCGAAAGCGTACCGCTGGCCATGTTCGCCTTCTTTGAGCATTTCCCCTTCACGGACCTCGTTCAGGGACTCGCTGTCGTGATTGTCGCGATCTTTTTTGCGACATCCTCGGATTCCGCGTCGCTGGTGGTGGATATGCTCTGCACCGGCTCGTCAACTCCGGGGCCGGTTCACCAGCGGGTGTTCTGGGGCGCGGCAGAAGGGCTCGTGGCGGCGATGCTGATCGTGCTTGCGGGGGATGCGGGACTGACCGCGCTGCAACAGGTCATCACAGTGGTGGGCCTTCCGATCTTCCTGCTGGTGAGCATGATGATCCCCTCGCTGATACGCGGTTTTAACCGCGAGGAGATTGATCACATCTCAATCGGAAAACGCCCCGAACTTGAGGAATTTTGATACTCTGCCGCGGGGGCGTTTGAACAGCGTCCCTGCGGCCGGCTCACAACGCTCACAAATCCAAATTTCAGACGGAGCATGTCAAAAACCCCGCGCAGGATACTGTTCCTGGGCGGGGTTTCTTTAGCCTAATTGCCGGGGCGACGCCCCAGGGCCTGCGGGTTCAGTCAGAGGACGAACCCTACGATTGCCACAACGATTACGACGAGGCCGACAAGGTAAATAATAGAATGCATGGTTTCCCCTTTCACTTACTCCGACGACTGCGTCGGTTGGTGCTTTAACGGGGGGCGGGGCATTTTGTTCCCGCCAGAGAATAAATGCCTTGATGCAAGAGCCCGAGATCCGGGAGAACAATGGCCATCAAACATACCAGAATGAGCGCGTTCCCCGAACGGCAGCGGGGCCCCAGGCCCGAAGGCGGAGCCCCGTGGCAGATCATTAGCTGAACAGCATACCGCCGTTGATATCGACGTTCACTCCGGTGATGAACGCAGCATCGTCCGAGGCGAGGAAGGCAACTGTGTTCGCAATATCATCCGGCGTGCCCTGGCGCTTGAGCGGGGTGGCCGCCTCGACATTCCGTCGCACTTCGTCCTTTGTGAAGACGTTGTGGAAGTCGGTGTCGATCATGCCGGGGCAGAGCGCATTGACCCGGATGTTCGGCCCGAGTTCTTTTGCGAGGCCACGCGTCATCGTCATGACCGCGCCCTTTGCTGCCGCATAGGCCACGGCCCCCGGTCCGCCGCCATCACGGCCTGCCTGACTGGCCAGATTGACGATTGCGCCGTTCTTCATGTGCTTGAGGCTTTCATGGATCATCAGAAAGACGCTGGTGAGGTTGAGGTCGATCACCTTCTGCCAGTGATCAAGCGGCATCTCGGCGATGGATTTACGCGCCAGCAGGCCGCCAGAATTGTTTACCAGTACATTCAAGCCGCCGTAGGTATCGACCGTTTTCTGAACGAGCGCTTCGACCTGCGCGGGATCGTTGAGATCTCCCTGCATCGCGAAGGCTTTGCCGCCCGCGTCCGTGATCTGTTTCACCACCGCCTCTGCGCCAGCAGAAGAGGAGAAGTAGTTGATCGCAACGTTTGCCCCTTCGGCGGAGAGCTTTCGTGCGCAGGCTGCGCCAATGTCTCGGCCCGCGCCAGTTATGATGGCAGTTTGTCCTTGGAACCGCATTCGAAGTCCTTTCTGAGTATCAGGCATCGACGGTTTCGCCGACATTGAAGGTTTTGGGCACGACGACCTTGAAGCTGCGTCCGTCGGCGTCCGTGAAATAAAGATCGCAGTCGTATCCCTGGTCATCCAGAAAGCTGAAGATGCGTCGTGGAGCGCTCAGCGGATAGGGCACCAGAAGGGTCGCGATCCGGTGCCGAATGGCCTTGGGGTAGGAAACGGAAAGACAGGTTGAAATCGGCAGGCCGTCGTAGTCCTTGGGATCGACATCGGGGAACCCTG
Source organism: Poseidonocella pacifica (assembly GCF_900111875.1). Lineage (GTDB taxonomy): Bacteria > Pseudomonadota > Alphaproteobacteria > Rhodobacterales > Rhodobacteraceae > Poseidonocella > Poseidonocella pacifica. The sequence goes on along the minus strand of NZ_FOJU01000003.1, from coordinate 95,528 downwards.
TGTGCTGCGATAGTTTTGGCGCGCCGGCTTCGGACCAAAGAACCTGACCGTAAAAGCCCGCGCGTTTTCCCGCATACCGGAAGGTCGTCTCGCCAAGGGTCATCTTGTCATTGGCGTGGAGCAACCAGTCTACCGAGACCGGTGTTTCTGCGTCGACGCTGTCGACAATCACGAAAAACTCTCCGTTCACGAAGTGTATTTCGCGCTCTGCCTTGGTGATCTCGGGCGACAAGGTGCGATATGCGGCGGTCGCGTCACCGTGGATATAGATATGATCCCCGCGATCCTCAGCCGTAATGATGCGCCCTGTGGATGCCATGGCTTGCGCCTTGTCCCGACCCGCATATTGACCCTTGCCGTCGATCAGGATCGCATTCTTGGACCGTGTCTGACGGCGCCAGTTTTGATGCATGGAGGAGTTGAAGGCGACATAGTGCCCCGACTGGATCGCCAGATCCTCGCCGAAAGCTGAAAGGCAGAAGGCGTTCTGGTCCCCGTGGCTATGGCTGATGGAACCGTAGGGCGAGGATTTGAACACGAACTGAATGTGGTTGTCCGGATCATGCATCTGCTCCTGTACCGCGACCCAGCCGATCCCTGCGAAGTGGCGCATGCGATCGCCTTTTGCGGGCGGTGCGCCTTCGACAATTGGAAAATCGGTGCGATAGGTCAGTTCGTCGAACCGGAAATCCCACCAACCCCAGTTGTAGAACGCCATTTCGGTTCCGGGATTGGTGCGCGTGATCTCGTCGTAATACCACTGATAGGCGGGATTCCCTGTGACGCCTGCAAACTGCCGCAGGTTATAGCCCAGCTTCACAGCGGGAAGGTCGCCCATGGTGCTATCGTCCCCGAAGGTGGCGCGGCGGGTGTCAGGGGCTTTGGTGTAAAGCGGCATGTCCCCGGTCTTTTGAAAGAACGGGCGCTTGTAGAGATCAATGCCCGACCAGCCGCGCAGCAGGTTCGCCGCATCAATCAGATAGGCCATCCCGGTCATCCAATAGTGCGGCCCCTCCGCCCAGCCCCCATCGGGATCGCCCCATGGGGAATAGACGGTGAAGAGAAACTCGATTGAGTAGTTCAGCCATTCCTCGGCCTCGGGCGCGTCATCCAGCAAGGCGATGGAGGCGGGTACAAGCACGGCAGAAACCGCACGTACGGCGTGGCTGTCGAAAGGGAAGAGATGAATGCGGGCGTGTTTGATGATGTGATCGGCCGTCTCGCGAGTGCGGACAAGAAGCGCCTCGCGCACCGTCGCGCGCTCTTCCTCAGTCAGGTCGTCATGAAGCCAGTCATATCCCCATGCTAGCGCGAGGTTGACCCGAAAGGCCCATTCGTCGGTATACCCGCGCGAGGTGGTGCCCGATGGGTTCCAGGCAGCAGCGGAGAGAAGCCATTCCTTGGCGCGTAGCGTCATCGCTGCGTCGTTCGTCACCTTGCCGCCGATGGCCAGATGCCGGATCGCATAGAGCAGTTCCTGACAGTCGATATAGGTCTGGCGCCAGATCGGGGCGACACGTTGATGGTCGGGATAACCTGCGGGCTCTGCCATGATCTCTTTGTCCATCCATGGCAGGACCGACAGGCGATAGAACGTATCCCACGTGCAGTGTGCAGGATCCGCCGCCACCGCGCTGCGGAAACCCGGCAGCTTTTCCGGCGTCATCCAAAGCCTGGGATGGGCGCGGGGCGCTTGGGCCAGTCGCGTCCCGGCAAGGGCAAGGGGCGTTTCGGGCAACCCCTCCGGTACGGTAAAGCTGCGCGTCGAGCTCCATTCCGTCACGGGAGTGCCGGAGTCGTCACACGCAGCATAGGTCCAATAATGCGAGCCGGCGGGCAGGGGCGCGTCTGGGGTAAACATGTTCCAGCGCAGCGGCCCGTAGGTCTGGGTTTTGCTAGCTGGAAATTTGGGGTCTGCCGATATCCGCAACAGATAGCGGGCCTCGTCCTCGATCACCGGGAGCCAGGTGAACCGAGGCGGGTTCTCGGTCAGCTCGGTTTCTGCGGTCGGGGCATATTGTATCGTGAGACGACCCGCGCGCGGTTCGTCAAGCATGGGAATGGTTTGGCCGGACATGGGGGCGTCTTTCTTGTCTGCGGTTCGAGAAAATGCGGGCACGGAGGGAGAAAACCGTGCCCGCCGTTCGGGCCGTCTGGATCAGCCGTATTGGCGGGCGTAAGCCGAGTTCACCGCCTCAAGGACTTTCTGAAGGCCCATCTTGTTGAGAGTTTCCATGTAGGACTCCCAATCGCTCTCCACGTCGCCGGATCCGAGGATCCACGCCTGCTGTCGCTCAAGCATGTAGGCTTGGATGGACGGCCAGTACTTGTCGTAGACGGCCTGTTCGCTTTCGTCGAAGGCGACGCCGAGGAATTGGTCTACGAGCAGGTCATGCGCATCATAGAGTTCGATGCCCTTGCGCGCAGCTTCTGCGGTCCACTGCCATTCATAGCGATAATCCATCCAGTAGCCGCGATAGATCTGGGCACCGATCTCGTACATCTGGGTGTTCACGGGGCGTCCATTCGTCAGGAGCTCTTCCTTGAAAATGGGCTCCCCGTCGATAAGGTCGTAATGCTCACCCTCGATGCCGAAGTTCGACAGCAGGCGACCCTCTTCGGTGAACCAGTAGTCAAAATAGCGGATCGTCTCGACCGGATGCTCGTTTGTGTAGGAAATCGCCCAACCGTCAGGTTTGATCGGGATGCGGCGATGCTCTTCCATGCGAACGCCACCTGCGGATTTAGGCGGCAGCACGGGGGCGAAATCAAACCCCGGGATCGTCTCGGAAAGGGCTGCGTTATAGCCTGAGGTAGAGGCAAACCAGTCATGGGTCATCCCGCCGAGGTTCTCGGACAGAAGGTATTCGCGCGAGGAGGAGCCGCGTGTGAAAATCTCCGCGTCGATCAGGCCTTCGTCGTACCATTTGGCTATATTCGCGATACCGGTCCGATAGGCTTCCTCAGCGTAGGGATGTGCGATGGTGCCGTCATCCTTTACGTAGAAGTCGTGATAGGTATCAGATCCCGAGGACCGCGCGTCCCATAGTGTCAGAAGGCGGAGCACTTCCTCCCAGTCGCGGGCGAAGTAGGGAACTTCGTCGGTCTTGCCGTTGCCGTTGGGGTCCTGATTGCGGAAAGCTGTCAGGACGGCGTAGAGGTCTTCGACCGTGTCGGGCTGTTCCAATCCCAGTTGGTCGAGCCAATCCTGACGCACGAACCACGCCCGGCCATATTTCCCGTCCGGGAGATACGGAATGTAGTACATCTGGCCATCGTAGGCCGAGATTGCCTGACGCAACTCGGGGCGCTCGTCGAAGAATGCCTTGATGTGCGGGGCATGCTCCTCGATGAGATCGTTCAGCGGGAGGAATGCGCCCTGAGGGCCATATTGGTTGACCGGCTGCTGAATGCGGTTTCCACCAACGATGTCAGGCAGGTTGCCCTGAGCCAGAAGCAGGTTCATGGCTTCGTTGTTGTCCTTGGTGTTCTTGCCGGACGTCGCGTCGATCAGGTGGATGCCGGTGCGCTCACGGGCGGCCAGTTCGACCGGGTAGTCTTCCTGATAGCCTTGGCTGCGCGGCCAGTGCATGTGGATAGTCAGTTCAAGCGGCTCGTCGACGATAGGCAGTTGATCCTCGGCCCAGACGGGCGCTGTGAGCATCGTGCTGGCGAGTGCTGCTGCGGTAACTGTTTGGATACGCATGAGGTGTCCTCCCTGACTGCGTGAGAGCATCATTCCTTCACTCCTCCGAGAAGGATGCCCTTGGTGAAGTACTTCTGTAGGAACGGGTAGATGAGTAGGATCGGGATGATCGAACAGACGATGATCGCCGCACTTACGGTCTCGACGCTGTAGCTCGCCGTCAGCAGGGTCGATGCAAACTCCTCATCGTCGGTCAACTCCGAGATGGTGTGGCGCAGGTAGACCTGAAGTGGGATTTTGTCTTCGTCCTGCAAAAGCACCATCGCCCAGAAGAACCCGTTCCAGCGAGAGACGATGCAGAAGAGAGCGACCGTCGCGATGGCTGGTTTGGAGAGCGGTACGAAGACCTTCCACAGAACCTGAAACTCGGTGGCCCCGTCCATGCGGGCGGCTTCTTCAAAGCTTTGCGGGATTCCTTCGAAGAAGTTGCGCAGCAAGATGATGTTGAAGCCGTTGACCGCGAAACCGATGATGATGCCGAGGTAGCTGTCGAGCAACCCAAGGTCACGCATGTTGAGAAAGAACGGGATCAGGCCGGCGTTGAACCACATGGTGAAGGCCACCGCGAGGTTCCAGAATCTCCGCCCGTAGAGCTGGGAGCGAGAGAGCGCATAGGCACCGGGGATGATGAAGGCCAGCGACGTGAGCGTACCAAAGATCGTGTAGATGAACGTGTTCTTGTAGCTGATCCAGAACATCGGTTCCGCCAGAACCCGCTTGTATGCTTCCAAGGTCCAGCCGACTGGTGTCAGGATAACGTTTCCTGCGCGGGCCTCGAAGCCGGAGCTGAGCGACAGGGAAGCAATGTAGATGAACGGGTACAACGTGGAGAGCGCGAAGAGCCCGATCAGAACCATGTTGACGATGACGAAAAGACGGTCGCCGCGGGAATAGAGATGGAGCTTGTTCATACCGACCTCACCACAAGGATGTGCGCGAGAAGCGCTTGGAAACCGTGTTGGCCGAGATCACGAGCACGAAGGCCACCACCGCGTTGAAAAGTCCAGCTGCCGCGGCCAGGTCGTATTGCCCGCCCTGAATGCCTTGCCGGTAGATGAAGGTGTTCACCACGTCCGCCGTCTCATAGGTGGCGGGCTGATAGAGCAGGATGATCATCTCAAAGCTCACCTCGAGAATGTTGCCGATGCGGATGATGAGCATGATGATGATGGTAGGCAGGATGCAGGGAACCGTGATCTTCCAGATCATCTGCCAACGGCTGGCCCCATCGACCACGGCGGATTCATAGAGCGTGGGGGAGACCCCGGCGATCGCCGCCAGATACACAATCGATTGGAAACCCGCTTCTTGCCAGACCCCGGTACCGATGAAGATCGGGCGGAACCACTCCGGCTTGGTGAGAAAGTAGATCGGCTCTACCCCGAACCAGCCGAGAAAGGTGTTGATGATGCCGGCTGAGGGCGAAAAGGCCGTCATGACGATACCCGCGATAATCACCGAACTGATGAAGTGGGGCAGATAGACGATCGTCTGGGCGGTCTTTCTGAACCAGGCGTTCAGCACCTCATTGAACATCAACGCCAGTATGATCGGTACTGGGAAGCCAAAGAGCAGCCCGTAGGCGCTTATGATGATGGTGTTCTTGAGCGCGCGGATAAACTGGTCGTTGTCGAAGAGGGAATAGAAATGCTCCAGCCCGATCCATGGGCTTCCTTCTATACCGCGAAAGATCGAGTAATCCTTGAAAGCGATCTGAAGCCCGTACATCGGTTTATAGAGGAAAACGAGCAGCCAGATGATTGTCGGCAGCAGCATCAGGTACAACTGCCATTCGCGTTTGAAGTGATCGCCTAGACGTTCGATCCGGCTTGGCCTGCGGTGGCGCTGTGCCTCGCGCGCTTCGATCACCAGTTCTTCGGTGCGATTGCCTTGTATTTCTGGCGTGTGGGTCATGACGTGACCCTCTGGCCGGGCAGGGCGGCACCGGTTTCGGCGTCGAAGATGCGCAGCAACTCCGGGGCGATCGTAAACCTCGTGATATCACCGTTCGTCGGAGGGCGGCCGATGGTCTCGGCGCGAATGACGAAGGGCTGACCGGCGAGTGTCGCATGGATCAGGGCCTCTGACCCGAGGGTCTCCACAAGGTCCACGTCCACGTCCACGCTTCCCGAGCAGGGAGCTTCATGCAACGTCACGAACTCGGGCCTGATACCCAAAGTGATTGTCATGCCAGGCTGGATAGCGGCCAGTTGGGGCAGGGGAAGCCGGTTGCCTTGAAACTCTGCTTGCGGACCTTCATCGCCGGCGACGACCGTTGCCTGCACCATGTTCATGGGCGGGGAGCCAAGAAATGCAGCAACGAAGGTATTGGCGGGGTTGAGGAACAGATCCATGGGCGTGCCGATCTGTTCGATCCTGCCGTCATTCATGACGACGATGCGGTCCGCGAGGGTCATCGCCTCAACCTGATCGTGGGTCACATATATCGACGTCGCGCCCAGCCGTTTGTGCAAACGCTTGATTTCCGCCCGCATCTGGGTGCGCAATTTGGCATCGAGGTTCGAAAGGGGCTCATCAAAGAGAAAGACCTTGGGGCGGCGAACGATGGCGCGCCCCATGGCAACTCGTTGCCGCTGGCCCCCGGAAAGGTCGGCAGGCCGGCGGTCGAGGTATTCCGTCAAGCCGAGGATGCCGCCCACCTCGTCGACAGCGTCCCGGATTGCCGCTTTCGGTTCCTTGCGGATGCGCAGACCGAACGCGATGTTTTCGGCGACGTTCAGGTGTGGATAAAGCGCATAGTTCTGGAAAACCATCGCGACGTCTCGATCCTTCGGGGCGACGCGGTTCATCTCACGTCCGTCGATCGTGAGGCTCCCCCCGCTGATTTCCTCCAACCCTGCGATCATGCGCAGCGTCGTAGATTTGCCGCAGCCGGAGGGACCTACGAGAACGACGAATTCCCCCTCCTCAACGTCCAGCTCAATGCCGTGGACGACCTGAAGCTGACCATAGTTCTTGACGATTCCATCGAGACGAACGCCGGACATCGCTTCCCCTCCCAAAGATGCGGGGCCCGGGTTTGGGCCGCTTCTGCACGATGAAAGGTGAGCCGATTCTCCGCCTAAGTCAATACTTGTATCCAAGTTTGGATACTAGTACTGTATCCCACAAGAATGATGTCGTTCCTTCAAGAGTTTACGGGTCAAGCTGGTATTTTCTGATCAACGCAGGCTATAACGGCATCGCCGCCAAGGAGTGATCATGAGCAAAGTCGCAACCCTGCCCGAGGATCGGCGCAACATCGTCGATGACATCGCCGAGTATCTCTATCGAGAGATCACTTCGATGCGCCTGCTGCCGGGGACGCGGATTTCGGAGACGGATATCGCGGCGCAGTTTGGCGTATCGCGCCAGCCCGTGCGTGACGCGTTCCGGCGGCTCGAAAGTATGGAACTGATCCTCGTTCGACCCAAACGGGCGACTGAGGTTCGAAAGTTTTCGATCCAAGCTATTGAAAAGAGCAGGTTTGTGCGGGCCTCTATAGAGGCGGCTGCGCTTCGGAAGGCTGCGGAGCACTGTGATGTGGCTGGAGGTTTTCAGCTCGATTCCTGTATCGCGCTTCAGCAAAAGGCTCTCGCCGAACGGGATTTTGGGGCATTCGGCGCGCTGGACTACGATTTTCATCGCGCCATTTGCGAAATTGGACGGGTTCCCTATGCCTTCGAGGTGATCAAGGCGGAGAAGGAAAAGGTGGACCGGCTCTGCATTCTGGGCCTGGCCAAGGAGCAGCGGATGCCGGAATTGATCCGGGATCACGAGGAGATTGCCCGGGCCATAAAGGCAGGCGATGCCGAGGCGGCGGTTGCCGCGGGGATGCGGCACCTTTCGCGTCTGGATGATACCATCGCCGCAATCCGCGTGAACAGCGCCGCATATTTCGCCGACGACGAAACCTGATCTCTTCACGTTCGCCACGGGACGCGAAGAGACCGGCGAAAAATTTACACTTGTATCCCAGTTCACATACTACGAAAGTACCTCGGTACGGGCTAAAGTGATTTCTTCACCACCAACGATAAGGATGCGCGCGTGAAACGGTCGGCGACGCGTGATTGGCGCCAACTCCTCGGGATGGCGTGGCCTATGGCTTTGCGGATGCTCATGCTTCACGGCATCGTCGTGGTCGATGCGTGGCTTGTCGCGTCACTGGGCGAGGAAGCCCTCGCTGCAATGGGGCTCGCCAGTGCGGTAGGGGGGCTGTTGCTCGGAGCGCAAAACGCGTTTTCGAATGCGGCACAGATCCTCGTCGCGCAAGCGTGGGGCTCTGGCCGGCCAGAGGCATTGCGCAGCAACTATCGGACGTCCGTGCTGATCAACCTGAGTGTTTGCGCGATCGGCTTGGGTTTCCTTGCTCTCTCAGCGGAACCTATCTTGCGCGCCTCCGCGCATAGCGAGGAGGTGTTTCTTGGGGCGAGGAACTACCTGCTGATCTTTTCGGGGGTGGTGATTGCCGAAGCTTTTGGCCAAAGCTTGTCCGCCTTCTTCAATGGGTGCGGGGAAACGCGCGCCCCGTTCTACAGCTACGTGTTTTCGGTCCCAATCAATATCGCGCTGTCATACGCGCTGATCCACGGCGTTTGGGGCATGCCTGCGCTTGGACTTGCCGGCGCCGCCTTGGGGAGTGTGGTCGGGTCAGCGGTTCGTGCCGGGTATCTTCTGTTTCGTGTCAGTCAGGACCAAGGTCACTGGCGTTCGGCGCAGTTGGAGCCGCTCTGGCCAGCGGCTCGCCGCCATTTGGCCTTTGCCCTCCCGATCGCGGCGACCTTCTTTAGCGCGCAGGCATCAGCCAGCGTTTGCATGCTGATTTATGCGGCCTACGACGTCTATCAGTTTGCGGCGCTGACCTTGATGCTGCCGTGGGTGCATGTCGCTGGAACCTTCGGCATGGCGTGGGCGCAGGCAACAGGCATCGTCGTCGCCCAGCATTTGGGGCAGGGGGGAGGACGCGCCAAACTCGATGCTTTTCTCTGGATGGCTTGGAGGGGGGTGATGGTCAGTTCCCTCGCAGTGGCGGCTATCTACGCCTGCGTTGTGCTGTTTGCCGGAGAAATCTATGACGGGATTGACGGGCGGACGCGCGCGGCGCTTCTGACATTTCTGCCGACATTGCTGCTGCTGCCGTGGCCAAAGAACTCCAATGCAATTTGCGGCAATACTTTGCGCGCAGCGGGCCGCACTGTCTACGTCATGCATATCTTTGTTTGGCCACAATGGGCCTTCAAGGTGCCGCTTAGTGCGGCAATGGTTCTGTGGTGGCACGCACCGGTCGGGTGGGTCTTTGCGATCCTTTTTGCCGAAGAATTGCTGAAGTTCATCCCGTTTCATCGCGGGCTGCTTTGGGGTGAGTGGAAAAGAAGCCTCCCCGATTAGACGTTCGTTTGACGCGGTGTATTTAATGCGCTGCGCCATTAGAACGAGGTGTAACAACCGTAGAGGGAGAGTGTTGTAGCTTTGGGTGTATACGCTTACTATTTGCTCCTCTCTTCCTGCTCTGGCGAAGGCCTCCAATGCCCCTCCCGTACATGTTCTATCCCGATCATTGGGGGCACCCCTCAGCATCCTGCTTGGGCGCCTCGTGAGTAAAGAATGCACATCGCAGTTCCGATATGCGCACTAGGTTGATTAAACGGTGCGAGAAAAGAGCTTTGGCATGGCGCGTGATCGTTTGATTGGCCTTGCCGGGATCCTGTTCGCCGCGACCGTATGGGGCACGACAGGCACGGCGGCGACGTTTGCCCCCGACGTAAGCGCGGCCGCAATAGGTGCGGCGGCAATGGGTGTAGGGGGCTTGGCCCAAGCCCTGCTTGCTGCACGTGGCATCGCGCGATCTCGGGCAAGGCTGTGGGAGCATTGCTTGCTTTTGCTGAGTGGGGCGTTTGCCGTGGCGTTGTACCCTTTGGCGTTTTATGGCTCCATGCGGCTCGCAGGTGTCACGGTGGGAACGGTTGTTACGATCGGCTCCGCTCCGTTGCTTTCCGCCTTGATCGAATACGCATTGGACAGAACGCATCTGACCTGGCGTTGGGCCGTCGGCGCGATCGTAGGTTTGACGGGGATCATCCTGATCTGCATCTCAGAAAGCGCGCCGACGGAGGCATTGTTGGACGGTAACTCGACATTGCCAGGCGTACTTCTGGGGCTGGTCGGAGGTCTGACCTATGCCCTCTATTCGTGGACGGCGCGGGGAATGATGCTCCGCGGGATTCGGTCGTCGGTGGCGATGGGGGCGACATTCGGATTGGGCGGTCTTTTCCTCATGCCGGTCCTCTACGCTCTTGGCGGTCCCTTCCTTGCATCGTGGAGCAATATGGCCGTCGGGATCTACATGGCGGCCGTCCCGATGTTTCTGGGGTATATCTGCTTCGGCTTTGGGCTCGCTCGGGTGAAGGCGAGCGAAGCCACAACGCTGACCCTCCTGGAGCCTGTTGTGGCTGCCATGCTCGCGGTTTTGATAGTGGGCGAACGGCTGCCTCTATCAGGCTGGATCGGTGTCGCGCTGGTCGTGGGGTGCTTAGGGATCGTGTCGACGCAGGCTTCGGCGCCGGCACAGCCCGGGCATGGCGGCCCGCGCGGGAAGTGAACCCCTCGGGAGAAGGCGGTATTCAAGCATCGGCAAGGTTGTGCTCTGGCCGATGCATCAGGCGGTCCAGCGATCGGGGCGCTTCCAGCCAGTGCTCCGAACGGCTGCCTCGATGTGTGAGAGCTACCAAGGTGGATCTCAAGAGAGTTGTGCGAGCCTCTGGACTGCGAGCGTCGCCGGTGGCCAGTCCCGGGCCGCGTCCTCGAAGGCCTGGGCACGCGCTTGCCGAGCGGCGGGGGTGGGGAGAGCGTCGAACCAGTCGCGGTTGGCCGTCAGGATCACCTCCCGCATTGGGCCGTGGCGGGTCGCGCGCCACGGATCGCGTGGGCCTTCGGCCATGCGCTCCTTGATCTGCTTCTTTCGGCGCCGCCGCGTGAGGGTTTCGATCTCGTCCGCGAAGTTCTCGGCCTTCATGTCCTCGATCATCGCGATCGTCTGAGCTGCCCAATCCGCCTCGCCGATCACGGGCCGGTTCAGGTGCGAACGGGTGGGATCGACATGGCCGAGGTCACCGCCGTTCCGGGGGCGATGCTTCTCATAGCCACCGATATCCTTCGGGAACAAACCCTGGAAGCGACAGACGATGGCGAACTTTGAGCAGGACTGGTGGACCACGGGGAACATCTCCGGAAGGACAGGAGACGGGGAGATGTTGTTGACCTAGGCGATCCGGAAATCGCGGTTCCTTCCTTGATGCGTCGCGGGGTGTGAGTGGCCCTCTACTCACTATGGCACCACCTCGCGCCGGCGGTCCAATGTCGGCTACGAGGTTCATGTCCGTCGCCGGACAGACTACCTCTCGGCGGGATTGAACGAGCCAACGCGCTTCGTAGGCGCGCGCCGGCTGCTCGTGCCGCTGAAGCACAGCGGCTTCGCCGTGTGCCGGGCCACCGGTTCGGCCGTGCTCGGACGTCTCGCTGGGTCAGAGGCCGATGAAATACTGCATCCGCGCCCGAGTCTGGCTGCGCCGAAACCTCGTCCGCGTCGCGATTGTCGTGCCGTTGATCGTCCACGGCGCTCTGCTGATCTGTCCGGGCCCGTAGGTCAGGCGGGGTGCGAGCTGCTTGGCCCATCGGGATGCGCGGGAAGACCTAACTGCCGACGATATATCTTCGCAGGCGCTGGAGAATGTGGAGCAAAAAGTGGAGCAAATTCACGGGCATCTTCGAGCGCATCTCGCTGAAAAGCCTTGTTTTCTTGGGTATATGCGCATTACGCTTAGGTAAAAATGGCGGAGAGACAGGGATTCGAACCCTGGGACCCCGTGAAGGGTCAACGGTTTTCGAGACCGTTTTTCGGTCGAGGGGTGCACTCAGAGGGTCATATTTTATTGACTCTACAATGGCGGAATCCGCAATTTCGGCGGGCTGAGCGGGGCAAGACGGCATAGTCGGACGGCATAGCGGACTTCGCTCGCGACACGGACACAGGAATGTCGTCAAGGTTGGCCAAGGAGTGTCCGAAGGCCCTGGAACGCACTCACGACCTCGTCCCGCATGAACTCTGGAATAGACGTCGCCAAGGTCTCCCCCTCGTCGACAAATACTGCGGCTTCGTCCAGTCGGGCCATTTCTATGTGCAGCGAACTACTCAAATACAAGGCGACGCACAGGTCCCGCAGGCTCTCCGGCGTCTTCAGGCGCTCCGCCAGATCGCGGTGCCGGGTTAGGACTGGGCCAAGAATTTCGAGGGCTTCAGCTACACGGCCCTCATCACGCAGCAAGCTGGCACACTCGTTGAGCACCCCACTTGTGATCTCGTTCGCCGCAGCGGGATCGCGCCGGTGCACCACATAAAATTTGGATGCAGCCTCTACCGCAGCTTCGTGCGAGTAGCGTCCTGCCTCCGCTTGTGCAAGATGGGCCAGCGCGAGCAGATGGTAATGACGGTCCTCAGGGTCATCTTCGGAAAATGTCTGCGCCGCGATTCCGAATGTCAGGACCTGTTCCTCGATACCTGCGCTTGCGCCGATGTTCTCCAGCCGGGCGCGGAGCGTCGCCCTTAAAGAATTGCGAAGGGCATCCTCCCCCATCAGCACCTTCAGCGATCGACGCCGATGCTCGGCTACGATGTAAAACAGGCGCTCGGTGAACTCCGAAATCTTCTCCCGGCGCGGCGCCGAGATCATACTGTATGGGTTGGCCGCTTTCGCGAGGGCGTCGCCGCGGCCTTCCCCGAGATGCAGACAGGCGAGATCATCGACCAAGTCGGAGACGAAGCGAATGCCATGCAGACTTGCAAGGCAGAGCGCTTCCTGCACATCCTCGGGCGCATCGCGCAGTCGGCGCAGCACGACCTTGAAGATTTCTTGGGTCTCTTCCAGAGCCTCGGAGAGTCCTTGCGTCGTTAGCGCCGCCTGCGGATCGAAGTCCTCGAAGAAGTCCTCGTTTTCGCGAAGGAACGCGATGATTTGTTCAAGGTGACGCGGATTGCCTCCGGCATGATCGAGCAGGGCTGACACTTGGTCCGGCAGTAGTCCGGGAAAGGTTTCCAAGAGGGCGTCCGACAGATCAGGCACGACCGGCAGGTCGATCTCCAGAGTGTTGCCGGTGTTCAGGAACCCGCCAGGCAACCCTGCCGCCGGCCCGTTGTCCGCGGGGGTCCGATCACGGCCATGGTGCAGGATGCCCGCGAAGCAGCGCTCGGTCTTCATGAACTCCGGGGAAAGATCGCGTTTCCAGTGCGTGACAAGGACCAAGACCGGCTAGGACTGGGTCATCGCGGTATTAAGCAAGCGTTCCGCGAATACCGACAAGCCTGGATCGTCTGTCGAGAACTGCGCATTGTCGATCAAGATCACCCCCGGCGTCTTCGCGTAGGTGTAGGACCGAGGATTGAAGATGCTCTCCAGATCTTCCATCACGGCGTCGACCCGGCTCATCGATCGCTTGGCTTTTTCCTCGCGGGCGTCGTTGGCGGATGATCCAAGCGTTCCCCGGAGAATACCTACTGTCTTCAGCAGCTTTCTCCGACAGAAATCACTGTGTCGTAGCCACTCCAACTGGCGGCCTCGCCCTTTGCCACGTCGCGCCAGACATCCATTATGGCCTTACCGGAGCTCATCATCCGGGCGCGCAACGTTAGTGCAACGAGGTGCGGGGCGAGGAACTTGTCGTAGGTGGCGATGGCATCGCCAGCGATGCCGTTCTCTACGCCCTTGTCCGATGCTCTTGGCCCCCACCAAAGATATGGGATTGGCACACCGTAGCGACAGAAATCGGGATCGGGATTGACGTCGATGCTGCGGTCGAGGACTTCGACCGTGTCGGGCCAGTAGCCGTCACGTCCGCGCCCATCGACGGTCTCGCTCAGCCAGCGGTAGAACTCCAGCGCCAGCCGGGTCTTCCCCACGCCGCGTTCTGCATTCAGTATTACAAGCTGCGGTTCCGGCGCCTCGATCTTGCTTGCGCGCTGCCAGCGGTCGATGATCTGCGCCATCTCATCGGCGCGGCCGCAAAATCGCTTGAAGGAACTTCCCCGAGATAATCGCTGGTCCTATCTTCCCAGCGTAGGAAGAAGTCATCGAACTTGGCAAGGCTCATGGCGCGTGATCAGTGCGCTGCGCTGAATTCGGTATTGGCGACTACAATTCGATCTCGGCAGGATTCGAACCTCCGAGTGACGGTTTTCGAGACCGTTTTCAGCTTATCCTTGTGCGCCAAGGGCCTTATTTTATTGGAGCCCCGAAAGCAGGATGCGCGACAACGGCACTCTCGACAGGGTAGGGCGGCATAGTTAGGCGGCATAGCGCCGGTGCTCTCCCAACGCGACGGAGGGGCCAACGAGATCGACTGAGATTGCCGATGGCTGGCGTCCTTTAGCGCCATGTTAAAATTGCCGGATCAGCTTCGGGGCGGAATCAGCAGCTCCACCAAGAAGGGGTGGATTGCGCTGAGCAAGCTAAGGCTCGCCGCTATCGGCCCGAAGCTGCCGTTCGTGCCCGGCGCAGCGGGCTACCGATTGCAGCCCTTTTCGACCCAATGTATCAACCGATGCCCGGCTTTTACGGCGCGGCATTTCATCGCCGCGCATCGCGCTTACGCCTTTGGCCAGAATTCCTAACTTCGCATATCAGGGCCTGTACAGACCCTGATATGGCCGCACGGAGTTTGGCGGTTTTCAACCCACTGCTTTGATTCCTGAACGAATTTTGCGTTCCATCAAAAAGTAAAGCGCCGCTGCGACACCGATAACCACAGCGCCGAAAAGCCACGGCACTTGCGATCCGGCGTGCAGATGCGCGGTCGGGTCCGTGTGGGCCATGGCAGGGCTGGCGACAGCGGTTGAGAGTACGGGTGCGAGATATTTCATGCTTCGATGTCTTTCTTCTTTTGTACGAGAAAGTCGCGCAGATCCTGCTTTGCTTTCTCGTCCATGGATACGTAAATCATGCTCATGTTGGTGCGTTCCCGGACCATCTCTCCTGGAAACGGCAGGTAGCTCAGCTCGCGCGAGCCAAATGACGGTGAGGCCGTGCCGACCTGCCAATCGGTGGTCAACTCAACGTCCACCAGCTTCAGGGCTTTTGCGCCGCCTTTGCCGGGTCGCTCAAAGGGGATACCAGCCAGCTTCAAATAGGTGGTCTTGTCCTTGGCCTGAATGAAACCATCAATGAATTGCGCCGCCAACACCTGCAAATCCGCCGCATCATCGTGGTGATGCATGTGGCTGTGCAGATGGTCCGCGTCATGCGGCTGGTTGTGGTCATGCGGGGGGTGGTGATGCCCGTGGTCATGGTCGTGGTGATGATGATCATGCGGCATGGCCCGCGCTCCTCTTGTACACGCTGATCATTCCCCCACCTTGTGCGGTTCCGGGTTCGACCAGCGCTTGCCCTCGAACTCGCCATGCGGCAGCGCCACCGGCTTGTCGATGTGCCGCTTGTGCGCGCCCAGCTTGCCATGCGCCACCAGCGAGCCCAGCACGTCCACGATCACCCGCGTGCCCATCAGAGCCGTGATGTCCGATGTGTCATAGGGCGGCGAGACCTCGACAAGCTCCAGCCCGCAGATGCCCTCGGCGGCGATGCCGGACGCCAGCGCCAGCGCCTCGCGCGGCAGGAAACCACCCGGCTCCGGCCAGCCCGTACCCGGGACGAACCCGCAGTCTATGCTGTCGATGTCGAAGGACATATAGACCATGTCGACGCCGTCCCAGGCCATCTCCAACGCCATCTCGATGGTCTTGTTGATGCCCATCTTCTCCATGTCACCCATGGTGATGATGTTGGTCTCGCGCTCGCGGGCGACCTTCACCGCCTCGCGCGGCACCTGCCAGCCACCGATGCCGATCTGCACGAGGTTCTTTGCGGGCACGTTCGGCAGGTTCGTCGAGTGGAACCATGGCGTGGTGTGCATCCGCTCGTCGAGGTCCTTCTCCTGAATGTCGGCGTGACGGTCGAAGTGAACGATGCCGATCTTCTTGGACGTGCATTCCGCGATGCCCCGTACACAGGGGAAGCCGATGGAGTGATCGCCACCGATCATGACCGGCAGGGAGCCGCTGGAGAACACGTGACTCACACCTCGAGAAATCTGGTCAAAGGACTTCTCAATATTCGCGGGAATGGTGAACACGTCCCCCGCATCGCAGAGCGTCATCTGCTCGCGCAGGTCGACGCCCATCTCGTAGTTATAGGGCGTATAAAGCGCCGAGATCTTCCGCACGCCCTGCGGACCGAAACGGGTGCCTGGACGATAGGTGGTGCCGCCATCGAAGGGGATGCCCAACACGGTCGCGTCATAATTCGCGACCTCGAGAACATCTTCGGTGTAAGGCGCCTTCAGAAAGGTGTTGATCCCGGCGTAATGCGGCAGCTCGCCTCGCGCGAAGGTCGGGATCGACTTGTCTTCGATGGTGTCCGCACCGGTCAGCCCCATGCGCAACGCCCATGCGCGCTCCTCGGCCCAGCGGCCTTCGGGCAGGTCGGCCTCTTTGCGCATTGCTTTCCAGCCCGCGAGCTTGGTCAGGTCCGGGTGGTGCTGACGCTGTTCACGCGTGACATGTCGGGCGCGAAGGCTGCGCGGGTCGCGTGCTTGCGCCTCGGCGCGGTGAATGTCAGAAAACATTTCTGTCTCCCAATCGGTTACCCCGTGAGGGGCGATATGATCCGGGCCTTGGCTGTCCCACGCGCGGGGCCCGGCGGCGCGCGTGGGTGTCTTTGGTCAGGCAGGTTCGAGCAGCCGTTCCGGGGCCGGTTCCGCCTGCGGCTTGAGCGAGGGATAGCGGTCGAGGATGTGCTGATACGGCATCCCCCCGTCCCGCGCGTCGAATTCATAAGTGATGGTCGCGCCGTACAGGCCCGGGTCCTGCGGGTCCCAGCGCGGCTTGTCGAAGACCAGCACGCGGTCGCCCAGCTTGAACGCTTCCTCCAGATCGTGACTGACCATGAAGACGGTCATCTTGGTCTCGGCCCTCAGTTCGGTCAGGAAATCGTGCATCTGAACCCGCGTCCCCGGATCGAGCGCGCCAAAGGGTTCGTCCAGCAGCAGTACGCGCGGCTTCGCCGTCAGTGCCTGCCCGATGGCGAGGCGTTGCTGCATCCCGCCCGACAGGCTCGCCGGGTATTGCTCTGCGACGTGGTTCAGCCCGATACGGGCGAGAATGGCATCCGCCCGCTCCCGGGAGGTACGTTTCGCAGCTCCGAACAGCCATCCGGAGGCCGTGTTGAACCCCTCGGCGGCGACGATGTTCTCGCGCACGGTCAGGTGCGGGAAGACCGAGTAGCGTTGAAAGACCACGCCACGCTCGCGCCCCGGCTCGACCGCGACGTCCCCGCCGTCCACGGTGATCGTGCCACGCACCGGGCGCTCATCCGCCAACAGCAGCCGCAAAAAGGTGGACTTGCCACAGCCCGAGGCGCCGACGATCGACACGAATTCGCCTTCCGACACGTCGAGGGTGACCCTTTCGATGATCGACCGGCCGCCGTAGGCCTGCCAGACATCACGGACCTGAATGAAGCTCATAGCCCTGCCTCCATCCACGGAAATGCCTTGCGCGACAGTTGCTTAAGTAGCCAGTCGAGCACAAAGGCCAGCAGGGTGATCCAGATCACGTAGGTCAGGATCACGTCCATCGCGAGGTAGCGGCGCACGAGAAAAATGCGGTAACCAAGACCGACCTCTGCCGCCACGGCCTCTGCCGCGATCAGGAACAGCCAGGCCGAGCCGAGCGTCAGCCGCACATTGGCGATAAGCCGGGGCAGCACCTGCGGCAGCGCCACCCGCGCCGCGATCACCCATGAGGAGGCACCCAGCGTCTGCGCCTTCACCAGCTGTTCATGCGGGATGTCCAGAACGCGCTGCGCCAGGTCCCGCGTCATGAAAGGCGTGATGCCGATGACGATCAGCACCACCTTGGAGGTCTCGCCCAGCCCGAAGACAATAAAGAGGATCGGCAGCAGCGCCAGCGGCGGCACCATCGACAGTACCGCGACAAAGCCCGACAGCAGCGAGCGGAACATCGGCAAGAGGCCGACCACCATGCCGATGACCAGAGACAGCGACGCCGAAATCGCAACGCCGCCCAGCAGCCGCGACAGCGACGCCCATGTGTCCTTCCACAACAGGATCTCGCCCGACCGGCGGTCACCTTCGGTGAACAAACGGACGGCAGTCTCCTGAATGGTGCTCAGCGCGGGCAGCAGCTTGTCCGCCGGGTTCGCCGCCAGCCGGATCTCGGACCCAGCCGCATAGGCGATCAACACCGCGACGAACGGCACCGCCGCGAGGAACACCGCCAAGGGGCGCGAGGGAGAGAGGTTGATCAGTCGCATGGGTAAGCCTTTCGCGACGCGCGCCCCCGATCGAGGGCGCGCAACCAGGTCACAGAGCGCCGTCCGCAGCCATCTGCATGTAGCTGGCGTCAAAGCGGAACATCACATTCGCGTCCGAGCCCGTGATCGTTCCGTCGGGGTATTCGATGCCCACGAAATCCGCCGATGGCGCGCCCTCGCCCAGGATACCCTTGTCGAAGAGGAACTCGGCGATCTCGATCATCGTCTCGGGCAGCGCCGACGACGACGCCTGCGCAACGGCTTCGGCTGGGTCGTAGAACATCTCGGTCGCGGCAAGCTGCGCCTGGTACCCGTCCAGATCGGTCCCCGAGGCTTCGGCCATGGCGGTCAGCACCGCTTCGTCGCCTGCGGCCATCAGGCCCATGACCTCGTACCACGCGCCCACGACGGCCTTGCCGAAGTCGGGGTTGGCCTCAAGCGTCTCCGTGTTAACCACCATCAGGTCGAGGATCTCACCGGGAATCTTGGAGCTGTCGAAGAGCACCTTGGCATCGGGGTTGGACGCGGTAATCTCGGAAACCAGCGGGTTCCAGGTCACCACCGTTTTGACGTCCTCGGTCGAATAGGCGGCAATCATGTCGGCGTCCGAGGTGTTCACCACCCCGTCGAGGTCACGCTCGGCCAAACCGGCGGAGTCCAGCGCCCGCGCCAGCAGATAATGCGAGACCGACAGTTCCACGAGGTTGACCTTGGTCCCGGCGAGGTCGGCCAGCGTCATGTCGCCCTTGGCGATCACCGCGTCATTGCCGTTGGAATAGTCACCCACGATCAGCGCGGTGGTGTCCACGCCGCTGCCTGCCGGGATAGACAGCGTGTCCATATTGGTCGCAGAGACACCGTCAAAGGCACCGGCAGTGTATTGGTTGATGCTTTCAACGTAGTCGTTGATCTGCACGATATCGACGGTGATGCCGTATTTCTCGGCCCACTTGTCCATAATGCCGCTTTCGTCGAGATAACCCCAAGGCATCCAGCCGACATAGATCGACCATGCGAGCTTGAAATCGGTCTTTTCCTGGGCCTGAGCCGGGAGGCTGCCCAGCAACCCAAGTGTCAATGCGGTGGCGGTCAGAAACTTGGCTTTGGTCATCGTCTTTCCCCATCGGTGCGTTCCGCTCGTTCAGAGTCGGCCGCGCCCCGCTGGCGGAACAAGGATATGGCGCGGGTCGGACCTGCGCAGTATGCCTCCCGGGATTTTGGCCCGCCGTGTGCCCCGCGAGAATTGGCCCGCCAGGTGGCATTTCTCGGACCGAACCTGACGGGATGGCCAGTGGAACCCTAAATGCCCTGCACGCCCATGCCACACCGACGGGTGGCCGGCAACAAGCCCCAGAACAGTTTCGCTGCCCCAAATTGTCAACGTGGAAGATGTTTGGGCAGCGCTCAAGTGCATTTGCCTTATTTTTGAGCGAAAGTTGTGGAAATTGTGGCCCTTTTGCCTGTTGCAAAGACCTACGCACCAGATGGCGCACTTGCTGCGCATCGCTGCCGCTCGCCCAGGACGCAGCGAAAGTCGCCTTCCCGCCGATTCTGTGGAAAAACACCCGTTCGAGAGCGCAGAATATCGACGGCTGAACGTGGTGCGAGCGCCTATCCCGTCAGGCGTTCCGCGGTCGCTGCGGTGCAGGAAGTATCTTGGCCAGTTTCCTGAGGTTCTGCGCGGTGGCGGCGAGGAGGAATTCGTCAGTTGCAGCGCATGGGCCACGTAATCGGAGCCTTCCGAGGCCGAGGAGGCGCTTGCAGTGCGCGAGAAGCATCTCGACCTTCTTCCGGATCTGCATGGAGATATCGTATTGCTTGGTCCTTAGGCTGAGGACCCATTGATTTTTGCTTCGCTGCGTGATTCACGGCTCAAAAAGTGAGCGGTGAACATATGTGATCCAATCAGGTTATCCGACGCGCAGATGGCGCGTCTTGAGCCCTACTTTCCCAAATCCCACGGCAAGCCATGTGTCGATGACAAGCGCGTTCTTAGCGAGATTATCTTCATCAATCGCAACGGCTTACGGTGGCGTGACGCGCCGAAGGAATACGGCCCACACAAAACGCTCTACAATCGGTGGAAACGCTGGAGTGACAAGGGCATCTTTGCCCAGATGATGGCCGGTCTGCCTGCTGATCACGGCGAACAGACGACGGTCATGATCGACGCCACTTACCTCAAAGCTCAACCGCCGGTCAGGTCAGCGACTACATCGGTGCCCGAGCGCTGCTGAGCAGCCTGCCAGATGTCGACTGGCTGCTTGGGGATCGCGGCTATGACGCTGATTGGTTCAGAGAAGCGTTTAAAGACAAAAGGGTACGCGCCTGCATCCCGAGTCGTAAGCAACGCAAGACAACAATCCGATACGACAAGCGGCGCTACGAACGCCGCAACGGCATCGAGATAATGTTCGGCAGGCTCAAGGACTGGCGGCGTGTCGCAACCCGCTATGACCGCCGCCCCGAAGTCTTCCTCTCCGCAATCGCCCTCGCTGCACTCGTCATCTACTGGCTATGAGTCCTGACCCTATGGCCGCGAGGGGCCGCCGCATGCGATCGTCCCGCAATGGCTCCAAAGAAGAAATCTTGCTTGAGAACTAAAAAGGCAAACGCACTTGGTATCCGGCGAAGAAGTTTCGGAACGTTACCCTGTGCAAGTTGACCGGCGCAACTCGTGATTGGGAGATTGATCAGGGTGTTGAGCTGATGTCTCAGTGAGGCGGATTCTGGCTGAAATAGGAAAGACAAAGATGTCGTGCAGGGATAGCGCACATAAGTGCTTGAGGAAGCAAAGTTGACATGCATGGAAATTTCAAGTCTTAATGAACAGATCATGATGAAAAGAATTTTCATTCTCTTTTTTTTGCTGTCGTCATGTATGGCTTCTGACGAAACAGGTTACGAAATCGCTTTTGCCGAAACATCTATAGAAGTCGTCCAAAAAATATGTGGAGTACCGGAGACTTTAAATATCTATCCTTTTACTCCAGAGGTAAGAGGGGAAATCGACAAAAGATATACGTTCTTTTTTGGAAAAAGTGTAGAAGGACGTACATTGATTTTTATAGGTGGGTTTGAAGATGGCTGCTTGCGATACGTATTGAGTGAAAGTCTCGTTGTATATAGCGTTTATGGGCTGACGAGTTTACTTGTTGACATTCCTGTTTTTTACGGGTTTCCACCTTTGCAAAGTTGGCTTTCACGCAAGCGCGAAGCGGGGGGAAACCTCGATGAGTATTTAATACTCTCGAGTAGAATTTTCAATTACGAACCCCCAGTTAGACGCGAGCTCATTTTCGGGCCGAAGGGTCTGGAAGTCGGCGCTGCCAGATTGGGTCAGCAGCGATCAATCGTAATTTCAGAGAGGTAGGTGTCACATCCCGGCAGGTAGTATGGCTGCTTCTTGAACAACTTCGGCTTTAGTTTGTGCCAGTCCTTCATGGCCTGCAAGGGCGTTTTGCTGCCCAAGGCTGACTGCGGGAGCTGCTGGTTGTAGAGCCAGACATAGCGGAGCAGCGTCGTTTCCAGCTCTTCGCCGGATTGGAAGTGGTGGCTTTGCAGCACCTCCTCGATGCGGCCATTGAATCTCTCGACCATCCCGTTGGTTTGGGGCGATTTTGGCGGGGGTGAGGCGATGGTCGATATCGAGTGCGGCGCAGAGTTTGTCGAACTCGTGCGCTCCGGTCGCGGCGCGTTTGCGTAGGCCGAAGAGGCGATCCGTGAACTCCTTGCCGTTGTCCGTAGGAATGGTGCGGATGGGCAGCGGGCAAACGCGTCCCAGGTCGCGTAGGAAGCGGCGGGCATTGGCTGCCGTCTTGGCATTGAAGACGCGGATAAAGACCCAACGCGTTGCTCGATCGATTGCAACGAAGAGATAGCGCCGCGAGGTCTCATCTGCCATTTGCGGCAGGTATTTCACATCGATGTGGATGTAACCGGGCTCGTAGGACTTGAGGGCGCTGTGCTTCGGCTTCCGTCCCTTGGCCTTGAGATCGCGCAGGTTTCCCACGCCATGCCGACGCAAGCAGCGGTCCAGGCCAGAGCGTGAGGCATTCGGGTTCAGGAACTCGCGCACCACAGCCAGTAGGTCATCGAGCGATACCAGAAGCGTCGTGCGCAGCGCCACAGCGACGGCTTCTTGCGCAGGCGTCAGAGTTGTCTGCAACCGATGTGGCATGTGGCTGCGATCCTCAACGCTGTCGCGGTGACGCCATTTATACACCGTCTGCTCAGTCGTGCCGAAGCGTTCCGCCAGGGCCGATGCTGGCTCGTCGCTCGCCTGGATCGCCGCCCTGACCTTTGGTGTCGTCGTCGCCTGCTTGTGAAGATGGATCAGCATGGTTGCGCCCCGTCCCGTTCGGCGGGAAAACAGTCCCCCGGACTATTTTCTGGTCCGCCGCACTCCCTCAGAATCGATCCTGCCGTGAAAAATGCAAATCGCCGAGAGTCTATGTGATCATCCGGGATGGAACAAATTGTTCATGCTCCTTTAAATTACGACAAGAGCCATATTGATAAAGAGATCGCAGAAATTAGCACCGAAAAGTACAGAAACTTCTCTGCACTTGTTGTTTCATTTGATAAGCACTTCGATGATACGAATATTATACTATCAATGTTGACGCCTCTTGATCTCATCCGAGCCAATATAAGGTACATTGTTAAAAAAACTGACCCTATAGATATAGCCGCAATAATTATCACACGCAGTCTCCCGTCTCTCTCAAGCAAATTTTACATATGTAAAGTGCCGCGCTTAAACAAGAAGTTTATTCAAACGGTCGTTTTTGTCACTCTCAATCTCCGTACGAACAATCAAGCTGTTAGCCGTTCCCAAAACCCATGACAAAACGTTTGGGATATAGGAGCGGTTTTGTCATGATAAGGCATGATCATTGGATATGCTCGCGTTTCAACCATAGACCAAAACCTTGACGCTAAGACCGACGCTTTGACAACGGAGGGGGCTGAACGTTTATTCTCTGAGAGAGTAAGCGGAGCCATCTGAGAACAACGCGGGCGAGAACACCGCGGGGCGACCGGGGCTGCCGTCATGCGGCGCGAGGTAGGTCATTTCCTTGTCCAGCCAGATCAGGAACGACCCGCGCTTGCGAAGCGACGCCGTGTAGATGGGCCAGTTCGTGATGCGGTAGCGGGCGGGTGCGGGCTTACTCCATGCACCTCGTCAAACCGCATGTATTCAATATGTGAATCCTCCGCAGATAGAGTTCAGCAACAATGCCGCCGAGCGATCGAATGGCAATGTATCTCCTTCAACGAGACCTGGCAAAGAGCCCGTGGGCAAGCTCAACATGGCTCACCCACGGGTCAGGTCATTCGGTGACGCAGGTGTAGCTCTCGGCGCTGTCGTGGTCGTTCGCCCCGTCCTTCAGTCGCGCGAAGGCAGGGTATTCGCACATTGGCCTGCTGCGTCCAGCCGTGTCGGGCGCGGCGTCGCTCATCACCATGTTTTCTGGGGGCTGGCCATCCTCCACCCAAGCCTCAAGGGCGTCGAGCGAGGTCCATCGCATCTGGAAGGCTCCGGAGCCGTGGCCAAAGCCGGGCACCAGCCAGAAGCGCATGAAGTCCCGGACCTGCTCCTCGCCATGCTCGGCGACGACCCGCTCGAACCAATCCACGGTATTGCCGAAGGGAATGGCGAAGTCGGTGGTGCCGTGCATCAGGAGGATCTTGCCACCCTTCGAGGTGAAGGGGGTGAGGTCGGCTTCGACCGCGTCAAGCTGCTCGGAAAGCTCGGTCAGGCGCTCGCTGTGTTGCGAGGCGTCGAACTCCAGCGTGTTGGCGTCGTCATCCTTCAGCACCGCATGGCGGATCATCGGGTCCGACAGCACGGCCAGACCGAAGTTCGCGACAGGCGAGGGCGGGTTGGTGGGCTCGGGCGACAGTCCCATGCCCCACAGCCCGTAGAGATCGGCACCAAGGTAGATCGGCCATTCCGAGAAGCCCTCGGCGCCGCCCTGAAGCGGCGGGGTCTCGGTGCGCGAGTTCAGCACTTCGAGCGCGGCGATCTGAGCGTCGCCGAGACATTTGCCGTCGGACCCGGTGCCGTCCTCGCAGCGCAGGGAGGTCACGTCGAAGGCCGCCTCGCAGCCGGAAATGTCGCCGATCAGCCCATCTTCGGCGCCGTCGAGCCCGTCGCAAGCCGCCATCACCGCGCCGTTCAGAAGCTCGACGTCCGCGGGCGACATGTAGGCGCCGGGCTGATAGAAGGCCTGGCCCGCGCGGTTGCCGGAGAGCTGGAGGCCGACGAAGCTGTTGGCCGGGTGGACGATGATCGCCCCGTCGTAGTCGTCGGGCCAGCGCTGGATCGCGATCATCGCTTCATGCCCGCCTTGGGACGTGCCTTGGAAATAGACATGCTCCGGCGCCGCATCGTCGTAGAAGGCCGAGATCAGGGCCATGGCCACGTCGTGGGTCTTCTTCAGCTGCTCGCCGCCGAAGTTGCGCAGGGCCTCCTCGTTTCGCAGGAATTCCGCGGTGATCCCCACGGACTGGTGACCGGAGTCGCTGCCCCAGGTCACGTAGCCCTTTGCAAGCGGGGTGGGGGTGTCCTCGGGGTTGAAGCGCACCTGGTCGAGGCCCGTGACCACGCTGCCGTTGTAGCCGCCGCCGCCGTAGTGCAGACCCTTGCCATTCCACTCGAGCGGCAGGTTGACTTGGAAGTTGATGTCGGGCGCGTCAGGATCGACGGGATCGATGGCCCCGGTCATTTCGCAGAAGGCTGCGGGCTCGGTCCGGTAGGTGGCAGTGGCGACATCGGCCCCGCCGCTCGGCAGGCCGATCTCCTCCGGGGTGATTGCCAGGCCACGCAGGGCGCCGCAGCGGGCGGCTTCGGGCGAGGCTTGCGCATAAGCGGTGGCTGGCACCGTCGCGGCGGCCAGCGCGAATATCAGTCGTTTCATGGTTTCCTCCTCCTTGGGGCAAGGCCAATACGGATCGGGGCTCCTGCGAGGCAGGAGGGGTGCGAGCTTCAGCCTTCCCTTGGGAAAAGAATAGATAGGCCGCTACGGAGAGCAATGTCCAAAGCGCGCAATTTCTTGGACTTTTCTATCCCGGATCGAAATCACAGGCGCCAGATAGAACGGGGTCCGCGTGCAACTGTTTCCGGTTGAGGCGCCGACCCGATGCGTGGGATTATGGCCGGGTCACCCGCGTCCACATTTTCCGACTGACAAGCTCGTCCCTGGAAAGGGAACGGAAATTCCCGTCATGGACGATGCTGACCGGTGGGCATGGCGGTAGCCTTCGACGGCCTCAACGACGAGGCCCGTGACATCCTGCTGATCTCCATCGAGACCGGCTGCCGCCAGGCGGAAATCCACGACCTGCCCTCCGACGCCATTGTGCTGGATGCGGTGATCCCGCACCTGCGGATCGCCTTCGAGGACGGCGAGGAGAAGCGGGAGGTCAAGAACACCTCCTCGGTCCGGCTCGTGCCGCTGGTCGGCGTGGCGCTGGCGGCCGCGCGGCGGCATCCGAACGGCTTCCCGCGCTATCGCTACAAGCGCAGCTACTCGGCGATCATCAACGGCTACCTGCGCGACAACGACCTGATGCCGTCGCCGAAACACACGGCCGGCGGAACGCGGCATACCTGGGAAAGCCGTCTGAAGGCGGCAGGTATTGCTTCGGATGATCGGGGAGAGATGATGGGCCACAGCGTGGCGTCGGCACGGAACCGGGAGATCTATGGCGACGAGATGCCCTTGGGGCGGAAGTTGGATCTGGCGAAGACGGTGGCGCTGGAGATGCCATGCCATTTGGATTGATCAAGCAGGTGGCAAGATAAATTTATGATCGCAGCAAGGTCTGCTATGCGGACAAAACTGTCATACGCGGGTGGGACGTCAATGACCGCTATCTATAGGGTTCTGTTCTTTTTCAATTCGTTGAAGGTCGCGCTTTTGCTTCCCACCAAGAATGCATTGCCTTGAACGCAGGCATCAGCCCGATAGCGACGTCGGTGGCGCTGTATTCCACCTTGGGGGGCACTTCAGCGTAGACCTTTCTGTCAACCAGACCATCACCTTCAAGAGCACGTAGCTGTTTTGTCAGCATCGTCTGCGTAATGTCTGGAATACCATGCCGAAGCTCTCCAAACCTCTTGGTGCCTTGAAAGATTAGTATCTGTAGTATCGACAGCTTCCACTTTCCACCGATCATTGCAAAGACCAGCGGTGCGGGGCAGAGGTTCAAATCGGAACCGTCGTTCATGAGAGACTCCATTAGTATCATTTTGATACCTAAGTATCAAAATTCTGCCTACTTTTCAAAGTAAATGTTTTGAGCAAATCTCAGCCCAAGAAACTGGATGGAGCTCTGAAAATGATAGAACCGGCCAAGAACTACCACGCGAGCATTTATGTACCCGCATCACAAGAAACCTGTTTCCAAGCGCTCGCGACCCAAATGGACAAGTGGTGGACGCAATCAGTGGACGGTAGCTTGACTAAGGTAGGCGACAAAGTAACCGCGCGATTTCCACCCGATTACGGGTACTGGACTTTCGAGGCAACGTCTTTCCAAAGGCCCTACCGGATCGAAATGGCATGTATAGATGCCCACCACAAAGTCGAAGGTCAGCCAGAGAAAATTGATCAGGAGTGGTTGGGAACAAAGGTTGTTTGGAGCATCAATAAAGTTGGGGACAATACTGAGATCCGGATGGTCCATGATGGCTTAACTCCAACACTTAACTGTTGGGAGATTTGCCTTGATGGATGGAACCAATTTTTCAAAGGCAGTCTAAAGGCATTCTTGAATGGCAATGAGCCAACTCCCCATTCCGCAGCATAGCGGACATTGGCGCACGGCGCGGAACCTGTAACCTTGGGCTCTCACCAGTCATTCGCCCCGGACGCCCATTACTGCGTCAATGGGGCAAACCAATGGTCAAGCTGCCTTGCGCGCCGCCATTTCCGCGATCTGCCGGGCGCGGGCCAGCACATCCTCGCGGGCCTCTAATTCAGCCAGTTCGGCCTCGAGGCGGGTGAACAGCGGGAGCGCCCACATCTCACCGCCCGCCAGTATGGTCGCCAGCTTGTCGCGGGCTTCGGTGAGGCGGACGATCTCCTGCTGATGCGCCTTTGCCGCCCCCGACGCCTGCCCACGCCCGGCAAGGCCGGCGGAACCGGGGCCTTGCGGTGGGAGAGGCCGTCGAGTTCCTCGAAAAGGAGAGCGGTGTCGACGAGACCCTCGCGCATGTCCTCGCTACAGCGATCTCGGAGATCCACAACGGGATCAAGGCCGGGACCTTCGAGGAGAAGGTCGCCATCCCGCAGGAGCGCCTGATCGGCTGTGCCGAGGCGTTCAACACCCACCGGCGGCTCACGCCGGAGGCAGAGGCGCACCAGGCCGCCCTCCCGCCGCTCGAGGAGCTGTGTCGTGCCGTCCGTACGGCCACCGACTTCGCTGAAGCGGTGAGGCTGAGCTTGCGGATGCTCGACCAAAAATGATCCGACGGCGCCCGCGTGGGCGCCGTTCCTTGAGGGGCCGCATGGTCCCGGCGCCGGGACTGAATCCCCCGGCGTTCGGCGCGCCGACGATAACCACCACGCCTTCGCTGCTACGAAGCTGCCGGCGCGCCATCACCTTCACAGGAGAAACCGATGAAATACTGCATCCGCGCCCGAGTCTGGCTGCACCGAAACCTCGTCCGCGTCGCGATTGTCGTGCTGTTGATCGTCCACGGCGCTCTGCTGATCTGGCCGGGCCAGTAGGTGAGGCGGGGTGCGAGCTGCTTGGCCCATCGGGATGCGCGGGAAGACCTAACTGCCGACGATATATCTTCGCGGGCGCAGGAAAATGTGGAGCAAAAAGTGGAGCAAAATCACGGGCATCTGCGAGCGCATCTCGCTGAAAAGCCTTGTTTTCTTGGGTATATGCGCATTACGCTTAGGTAAAAAATGGCGGAGAGACAGGGATTCGAACCCTGGGACCCCGTGAAGGGTCAACGGTTTTCGAGACCGCCCCGTTCGACCACTCCGGCACCTCTCCGCGGTCTGGGCCTGCGGTTTAGTTGCTTCGGCGAGGGCACGCAAGCCCGATTTGTGTCTTTCTGGCAAGACTTCGCGGCCAGTGCCTTGTCCCGGCTTGAGGGGTGGCATACCTCTGTTCCATGTCGGTATTTATAGGGACGCCCATGCTCAGAAAGACGCTGTTCGCCATTTTGTTCTGCGCGGCGCTTCCGGCGCGGGTTCTGGGTGCCGACCCCGCGCAGGTTGACGATTTCTGGGACGCATTGCGACTGGATGAAACCTTGGAGATCATGCGCGCGGAAGGGCTAGACTATTCCCGGACGCTCGCCGAGGGCATGTTGCCCACTGGTGCGTCCGCCACTTGGATGGGACAGGTGGACCGGATCTATGATCTTGATGAGATGCGCCGTCATGTCCGGACGTCAACGGAGCAGGTACTTGCCGAGGAGGATCTCGGGCGGCTGATAGAGTTCTTCAATTCCGACTTGGGGCAAGAGATCGTTTCGCTCGAACTGAGCGCGAGGCGGGCCCAACTCGATAAGGATGCCGAGGACGCGGCGAAACAGCGCTATCGGGATGCGGAGGCGGCTTTGGACCCTCGGGTCGAGATGGTGGGGCGGTTCATCGACGCGGGTGAATTGGTTGAGCGCAACGTCGTTGGGGGGCTGAACTCCAACTACGCGTTCTACACCGGGCTGATCGACAGTGAGGCGGAAGCGCTGAGCCTGACAGAGGAGCAAGCCATCACCGACGTCTGGGGCCAGGAGGGTGAGGTTCGCGAAGATACCGAGGAATGGCTCTATGCTTTCCTGATGATGGCCTATCAACCGCTCGACGATGCCGAACTGGAAGAGTACATCGCATTGCAAGAGTCTGATGACGGGCGTATCCTCACCCGCGCGCTGTTTGCGGGCTTCGATCCCATGTTTCAGCGTATTTCCTATGCGCTCGGGCTCGCGATCGGTCGTGCGATGGATGCGCAGGACCTCTGAGCAGGGTTGACACGCTCCTATGATCGGGTAGAAGCGCGGCTCCGGCTCGCACGAGCGTGACCGGTATTTCGACATGACGCCCGGCGACGGGTGCGCTGTCCGACGGTGGCCCAAGTGCCAAAACGCCCGGAAACGGGGACCAAAGGACGCGGCAACAAAAGGAAGATTCGCATGTTCGCGGTCCTGAAGACCGGTGGCAAGCAATACAAGGTTCAGTCGGGCGATACGCTCCGGGTAGAAAAGCTTGCAGCCGACGCTGGTGAAAAAGTCCAGTTCAACGAAATTCTCATGGTTAGCGACGACGATCTCGTTGTCGGTAGCCCGCTTGTCGCAGGCGCGGCCGTTCAGGCCGAAGTGATCGATCAGGTCAAGGGCGACAAGGTCATCAACTTCGTTAAGCGCCGGCGGAAGCACTCCTCCAAGCGCACGAAGGGCCACCGTCAGAAACTGACGCTGGTACGTATTACCGACATTCTCGCCTCCGGTGCCGATGCATCTGGTGTGAAGGCAGCTGTAGGTGCAGGTTCGGTTCCGGCGTCGCAAACGGCCACGACCGCTACTGCGCCCAAGGCGGAGCTCGCAACCGGTTCTGCGGATGACCTGAAGAAGTTGTCGGGCGTAGGTCCCGCTCTGGAGAAGAAGCTGCACGCCGCTGGCGTCACCAGCTTTGCCCAGATCGCGGCATGGACGCCGGAAGACGTTGCTGATATGGACGAAAAGCTTTCGTTCAAGGGCCGGATCGAACGCGAAGGCTGGATCGATCAGGCTGCGAAATTGGCTAAAGGCTAAGGAGAGACCGATATGGCACATAAAAAAGCAGGCGGTTCATCCCGGAACGGGCGCGACTCTGCCGGTCGTCGCCTTGGTGTGAAGAAGTACGGTGGCGAAAGCGTCACAGGTGGGAACATCATCGTGCGCCAGCGCGGAACGAAGTTCTGGCCGGGTGAGGGTGTCGGCATGGGCCGGGATCACACCATTTTTGCGACCGTCGAGGGCGCCGTGACCTTCCGTAAGGGGCTCAAGGGCCGCACGTTCATTTCCGTGCTCCCAGTGGCAGAGGCCGCAGAGTAAGCCGACCTTAAGGTTTAAGACACAAACAAGGGGATCGGCGCAACAGCCGGTCCCCTCTTTCGTTTCAGAGGCTGGATTTCGTATCGATCCCGGAGGGGCTTCCGTAGTGCCGGCGCGTTGCCGGACCGAAGCAGGGGAGGGACGGTGCGGGCGACCGGCTTCATGCTCTTCGGAGGAAAGCGCATGTCACTTGACGAAGTTTCGCGGCAAGCCGTGATCGAGACGGAACGATTTGACCTGCGCCCGCTGCGCCGTTCCGATGAGGGACGGATCACGCTTTATGCAAGCGATGAGCGCGTGGCGCGTATGACCAGTTCGATCCCGCACCCCTTTCCGCCCGGCGCGGCGGAGGCTTTCATCACTCGTTCCCTTGATCCCGAACGGGCCGAGGAAGTCTGGGCCATTGATGGCACCCGTGTCGGCGAAAGCGAGCTTATGGGGGTTATCAGCCTCAAGCTGATGGATCGTGCGCAGTGCGAGATCGGCTACTGGGTGGCACCGGCCTACTGGAATACAGGGCTGGCCTCTGAAGCGGTTCAGGCCTTGCTCGCGGCGAATCCCATGCGCTGCCAAACCATCTTCGCGAGCGTCTTTCAGGACAACGCGGCTTCGGCGCGGGTTTTGACGAATGCCGGCTTCTCCTATATCGGCGACGCGGAGACGTATTGCGTGGCACGCGATACCACCGTTCCGACGTGGACCTATTCGCGCCGTCTTGGCTGAAACGGACATGACTTCCTGCGGCGACGCTTGAGCCCGGGAGCGGAACGCAGTATCGCCTGCCTCTAACAACTTGCAGGGGCGACGCCATGAAATTTCTTGATCTGGCAAAGGTCTATATCCGGTCCGGCGGCGGCGGCGGCGGATCGGTGAGCTTTCGGCGTGAGAAGTTCATCGAATATGGTGGCCCTGACGGCGGCGATGGCGGCAAAGGTGGCTCCGTCTGGGCGGAAGCTGTCGACGGGCTCAACACCCTGATAGATTTCCGCTATCAGCAGCATTTCTTTGCCAAGAGCGGCCAGCAGGGCATGGGAAGCCAGCGGAATGGCCGTGATGGCGACAGTATTACCCTGCGCGTACCCGTCGGGACCGAAATTCTAGACGAGGATCAGGAAACTCTGATCGCCGACATGACCGAGATTGGCCAGAGTGTCCTGCTTGCCAAGGGCGGCAACGGCGGCTTTGGTAACCTGCACTTCAAATCTTCTACCAACCAAGCGCCGCGCCGCGCCAATTCCGGCCAACCCGGCGTCGAGCGTACACTGTGGCTCCGGTTGAAGCTCATTGCCGATGTCGGTCTTCTAGGATTGCCCAATGCCGGGAAATCAACATTTCTCGCGGCGACGTCGAATGCCCGGCCCAAGATTGCGGATTATCCGTTCACGACGCTTCACCCTAATCTGGGGGTCGTGGGCATTGATGGTGTCGAATTTGTGGTTGCCGATATTCCCGGGCTGATCGAAGGCGCGCACGAAGGTCGCGGGCTTGGCGACCTTTTCCTTGGTCACGTGGAGCGGTGTTCAGTGCTGCTGCATCTCGTTGATGGGACCGCGGAAGATGTAGCCGCCGATTACGCGACTATAATCGGGGAGTTGGAGGCGTATGCCGAGGAGCTTTCGCATAAGCCACGGGTGACGGTGCTCAACAAGGTGGACGCGCTTGACGACGATACCCGAGCGGAGCGCCTCGCGGCCCTCAAAGAGGCGAGCGGCGGGACGGTTCTGGCGATGTCTGGCGTCGCAAAGGAAGGCGTTCCGGAGGTGCTTCGTGCGCTCCGGGCACAGATCGACGAGGATCGCCTTCGCCATAAGCCCGACAGCGATGAGGAGGACGCAGCTTGGCAGCCCTGACGGCCGCCCGGCGGATCGTCATCAAGATCGGGTCCGCACTGCTCGTTGATCGGAATACCGGTGAGTTGCGCCGAGACTGGCTGACCGGACTGGCCGAGGACGTCGCTTGGCTCAAGCAAGGCGCGGATGTGGTGCTTGTGTCTTCGGGGTCCATAGCCCTCGGTCGCGGTGCGCTCGGTCTGCCGAAAACAGAGTTGGCACTGGAGCAATCTCAAGCGGCGGCCGCGGTGGGTCAGATCAGGCTCGCCCGCGCCTATGAAGAGGTTCTCGGGCCCCATGGGATAACGACCGCCCAAGTGCTCGTGACGCTGGAAGACAGCGCCAACCGGCGCCGATACCTCAACACCCGTGCGACGCTGGAGACCCTTCTCGGGCTTGACGCGGTTCCCATCGTCAATGAAAACGACACTGTCGCGACGGACGAAATCCGCTTTGGTGACAACGACAGGTTGGCGGCCCAGATCGCAGCGACCGTCGGAGCGGATCAACTGATCCTTCTCTCGGATGTCGACGGGTTTTATAGCGCGAATCCGGCGGAGGATCCTGCTGCCCAACGCTTTGACGTGATCGAGGAAATTACTCCCCAGATCGAAGCGATGGCCGGTGACGCCTGCTCCGGCCTGTCGAAGGGGGGGATGAAGACCAAACTCATGGCCGCCAAGACTGCCACCGCTGCGGGTTGTGCCATGGCGATAACCGAAGGATCGGTGGCGCGTCCGCTCCGCGCGCTTGAAAACGGGGCAAATGCCACTTGGTTTACCGCGCATCTCGATCCGCAGACAGCGCGCAAGCGCTGGATCGGCGCGATGAAACCAAAGGGGCAGGTCACGCTCGATGCCGGAGCCGCGCGCGCCTTGATGGAGGGGCGTTCTTTGCTGCCCGCCGGGGTGGCGAAGGTGAGCGGCCGGTTCGGGCGCGGGGAGCCGATTGCCATTCTGGGTCCTGACGGCCATCAAATGGGGATGGGGCTTTCGCGATATACGTCTACCGAAGCGGCCGCGATCCGTGGTCAGCGTTCGGATCGTATCGAGGAGATCCTCGGGTATCCTGGCCGCGCGGCGCTGGTGCATCGCGACGATATGGTGCTCTGACCCGAAACCGGCGCAAATTCGGCGTGCCCCATTGAGCGGATTGCCAAGAGCGGCTACATCGCGAGGACCCACCCGGAGGATCCCGCGATGAAAGACTTGACCGACATTCCCGCGCTCATGGCTGATATCGGCGCACGCGCAAAGGTAGCGGCCGCAGAGCTTGCCTATGCAGCACCGGAGCAGAAGCGCAAGGCGCTGGACGCTGCGGCGGATGCTGTCTGGGCTCGGCGTGCAGAGATCGTGGAAGCAAATGCAAAAGATCTGGATTTTGGCCGGGACAAGGGCCTGAGCGATGCAATGATGGATCGCCTTCTGCTCGACGAAGGGCGGATCGAGGGCATCTGTAGCGGGCTTCGCGCGGTTGCGGCGCAGCATGACCCTGTGGGCGAGGTGATCGCTGAGTGGGATCGACCTTCGGGCATCCACATCCGGCAGGTCCGCACTCCCCTTGGCGTTATCGGCGTGATCTATGAATCGCGCCCCAACGTGACCGCCGACGCGGGCGCGCTTTGTTTGAAGGCGGGGAATGCCGTCATCTTGCGGGGAGGGTCGGAGAGCTTTCATTCCTCCGGCGCGATCCACGCCTGCCTTTTGGAAGGGCTGCGTGCTACGGGGCTTCCCGAAGATGCCATCCAACTCGTCCCTACGCGCGACAGGGTCGCGGTGCAGGAACTGCTGACCATGACGGATACGGTGGATGTGATTGTGCCGCGTGGGGGCAAGGGGCTGGTAGGGCTGGTCCAGCGCGAGGCGAGAGTTCCTGTTTTCGCGCACCTAGAGGGGATCGTGCATATTTATGTCGATAAGGCTGCCGATGCGGTCAAGGCGCTGGACGTGGTGCTGAATGCGAAAACCCGGCGCACCGGCATTTGCGGCGCGGCGGAATGCCTTCTTATACACGAGGATGCGGTTGACACGATCGGGCAGGGCCTCGTGCGCGCGCTTTTGGATAAGGGCGTTCGCGTTCACGCCGACGGCGCCTTGCAACAGATCGACGGCACTGTACCCGCGACAGAGGACGATTGGGGGCGCGAGTATCTTGATATGGATATCGCGGCCAAGGTCGTGCCCGATCTCGATGCCGCGATTGCCCATATCCGGCGCTACGGGTCAAACCATACCGATTGCATTCTGACGGAGGACGATACCGCGGCTGCGCGCTTCTTCGAGCGTCTGGACAGCGCCATTCTGATGCGCAACGCCTCTACGCAGTTTGCGGATGGCGGGGAGTTCGGCATGGGAGCCGAAATCGGCATCGCCACCGGCAAGATGCACGCGCGCGGGCCCGTAGGCGCCGCGCAGCTGACGAGTTTCAAGTATCTCGTAGACGGGAATGGAACCGTTCGCGCCTAGAACGTCAGGCAGATCCAGGTCGGGTCCCGCTCGACACGGATTTGCCGATCGATGCGGGAGGCCACATCCGGGGCCAGTGCAAAGTGCACGATTGAGGCGCTGATCTCATGACCACCATCTGGGTCGGTTATCAGAACCCAGTGCCCATCCTCTTGCCGCATCTTCGGGGCGGTACCTTCCAGCTTCCAGCTCTCGCCATCGCGGGTCACGGTGCATTCACCGCCGAAGGGCATGGCAGTTTCGAAGCAAAGCAGCAGGAGGAAGGCGACGCGGGCCTCTGCTCTGGGCAGGTCGGTACCAACTTGCCAATTGATGCTGAAACGGCTTCCCTTGGACAAATCGGAGAGAATTCCCGCGATCTCACGACCACCGAGCATCTGGTCGGCATGGGCCACGCCAAAGGCTACACGAAAGAAACGGATCCGCGCGTTGGCATTCTCCACGCTTTCTGTGATCAGGGCCAACTCTTGCTCACCAGAGCTGCCTGCCATAGACATCAACTCTACACCATTGCTGATCGCGCCGATCGGGCTGATCAAATCGTGGCAGATACGCGACCCGACGAGCGCGACAAGGTTATCTTGCGTCTTTTCCATGGCAATCCTCGAAAGTTTTCCAAGTGGCCGATGATCTCAACAGCATGCTAGAACCCGGAATGCTGGTCCGCCATCCCGGTGCGCCTGAATGGGGCGTCGGGCAAGTACAATCACGGATCGACGGGAAAACAACGGTGAACTTCCGGGAGGCAGGCAAAGTGGTGATAGATGGCACACGTGTCATGTTGGAGCCGGTTTTTGACACGTAGATGGTTAACAGGACCTTAAGAATGCGAAGTGCCGTTCACAATCTCCGAACTGCGGGGCCCGTGCAATGAAGATGACAGGGGCGGGCTCGTTCGAGACCAGGCTCGCGCGCGGAGAGTCGGATTTTCTCGCGGCGCAACGCTTGCGATATGGCGTTTTCGTGGAAGAGCTTGGCGGGAATGGTCCGCATGTCGATCATGCCGAAAGGTTTGAGCGCGACGAATTCGATGCAGTATCCGAGCACTTGATCCTGGTGGACAAACACCGTGATCCCGGGGAGCTTGACCACGTGGTTGGGGTCTACAGGTTGATGACGGAGCGGGGCGCAAGCGCCGCAGGCCGGTTCTACTGCGACGACGAATATGACCTGAGTCCACTGCGCCAATCTGGCCGACGACTGCTCGAACTTGGTCGTTCCTGTGTCCATCCGGAATATCGCGGCGGCACGGCGGTGCATCTGCTTTGGAACGCGCTTGCGGCCTATGTCCTCGCGAAGGACATCGAAATACTCTTTGGCGTCGCGAGTTTTCACGGCACTGATATCGACGCGCTGCGTGCGCCGCTTTCGCTTTTGCACCATAGGCATCTGGCTGCGCCCGAACTGCGCCCTAGGGCTCTCAAATCCGCCTTTCGGACAGAGGATTTGCTTTCCGATGAAGAAATTGATCGGCCGGCCGCGATGCGTGAGGTTCCCTCTTTGATCAAGGCGTATCTCCGCTTGGGCGGAGTGGTGGGCGAGGGGGCATTTATCGACCGCGCCTTCAACACCACAGACATTTGCCTGATCCTGGATACGGCCCAGATGAACGAGGTGCAGTCGAAAATCTACACCCGAGGCGTCAAGTGACGACTTGGCGACCGGAGGAGGGGCTTCCCGCTCCGAGGTTTGGCGCGCGGGAATGGCTACGGGTGGTCCGCCGGGGAGTACCTGTCGCTGCCTTGGTCACGGCGGGCTTTCTTCTGATGGTACTTTCACGCCTCATAGAGCGGCCCATATTTGGGGCGCGCCGCCCAGTGACCCCCTTCCTGACCCAAGGCGTGTCCCGGAAAGTATTTCGCCTTATCGGAATGCGCCATATCTCTCACGGTCAGCCATTGCGCGGACGGGGTGCGGTCGTGGCCAACCACGTGTCATGGCTGGATATTTTTGCCCTCAACGCCCGCAAGAACATTTACTTCGTTGCCAAGGCGGAGGTTGCCTCATGGCCGGCGATCGGACCACTGGCGCGGGGCACCGGCACGGTTTTCATTCGACGCGAGCGGACGGATGCCAAACGGCAGGAGGCCGTATTTCGGGAAAGGCTCGACGCGGGGCACCGTCTGTTGTTTTTTCCCGAAGGCACCTCGACGGATGGGCTGAGGGTGCTGCCGTTCAAGCCGACGCTCTTCGCAGCATTCTTTGCCCCGCATCTCCGGGACAGCCTTCAGATACAACCCGTTACGCTCGTCTACCACGCGCCCGAGGGCGAAGATCCCAGATTCTATGGATGGTGGGGGACGATGGATTTCGCCTCTCATCTGCTCAAGGTGTTGGCTGCTCGGAAACAGGGACGGGTGGAAGTCATATACCATCCACCGGTTTCTGTCGCCGACTTTGCCGACCGCAAGGTTCTGGCGGCAGAAATGGAACTCTGCGTTCGTTCCGGGTTGGAGGGCGCGTTAGCCCCTCATGCGCGCAAGTAGCGCCTTGAGTGCGGCAACGGGATCGTCTCCGCCCCATATCTCCTCGCCAATCCCGAAGAAGTCGGTAAACGGAGCAAGTTCGCCCACAATCTCTGGCGTTAGGGCGCCTTCGGCGACCACGGGAACCTCGATCATCTCGGACCACCAACTGAACAGGTCCGCCTCCGCTTTGGCGCCATCTCCAAGCGCCGAGGCACCGGCTGGCCCAAAGCTGACATAGTCCACGCCTGCTTCCGCCGCACTTATCCCATCATGGCGCAAGGCACCGCAGAAGGCACCGACGATTGCATCATCGCCCAACGCAAGACGCGCCTTGCGTACTGTGCGGGATCCATCGGTGAGGTGAACACCGTCGAGACCATGGCGTTCGGCAAGGAGGAAATGGGTATCCACCACGAGGGCTACGTCCCGCGCATGCGTCACCTCTCGACAGGTGTCAGCAGCGGCAGCGATACGGTCTTCGTCGCGTGTGCCGAGGGCCAAGCGCACACAGGCGATTTCGACGGCATCAAGAACCGCAGCGAGCCTGTCTGGGAAGATAGACAGGTCTATCTCCGGCGGGGTGATGAGATAAAGGCTCGGCTGCTCGGATTCGGCCATTGTTGCTGGTCCTCTTTCGGGTGTCGCGCCCCTATATCGCGATGCGTGGCGAGGGTCTACTTCGGAGGAAGGATCGCGGCGTGCGATAGCGCCAATTCGCCAAGTTTCGCGCGGATCGACGGCTCAGCAGCCATGTCGGCCCTTACCGGCCCACCGCTGCGCTCGCCGGTAAATGCCGGTGGTGCGATTTTGCGAATATCCCGCCAGCTTTTCGGAGGGCTTTCCCAATTTGCAAGAGCCGCCATCGACGCGGTCTCTGGGCACCGCGCTGCGAGTGTGCGGGAAAAAACGCTGCCGAACATGTGCCTTTGGATGAACCGGGAAATAACCTCAGGTCCACCCGCATCTGTTCCGCTACGTGTTCGCTTTAGGCGAACGGCGCTCAACACCCTCTTAGGGGATCTAAACGAGATGTCTGGGGCCGGACGAGCCTATTCGCCGGAATCGCCGTCGTCGTCCTCCTCGACTTCGCTCGGGTCGACCATTTCCAACTCGCCGAGGTCAATCATCTGGCGAATTGATCCGACCACAGCGGAACAGGCTTCTTCACCGTCCTTGGCTTTGACCTTGCCGAGCTCATTGATTTCGTCGCGAAGGGCATCCGCGAGGCGGCGTGACATGTTTTGCAGGACGAATTCGGCCGACTTTGCCATGTCTTCGCCGCGCGACTGGGCATAGGCAAGGGCGATGACAAGCGACTCTTGATCGGCTTCTCGCGCCACCTGCGGAATATCTCCGCCCCGAATACGTGCGTGAATGTTGCCGAAGGTAAAGATCGAACGGCGCACCGCTTCGGCAAAATCCTGATCCGTTTCGTCAAGCCCCTCAAGAACGTCGTCGCGCGTGAGTGCCTGGCTGAAGTTGAGGATTTCCCCCACGCGTCGCTCCGGCCCGGTATCAAAGGCTTTGACCGGCTGGTCGTCCAGCTGGCTCGCGAGGGACAGTCCGATGCGATAGACGGCATCGGGCGTCACCTTGTCGGTGAGCGAGACGGCATAGGCAATACGGCGCGCTTGCGGCCCTGATAGCTTCCCAAGCAGCATGGCGGCCTTCTTGACATCGAGTTTCGACAGAAGGACGGCGCAAACCTCGGTACTTTCGCTTTCAAAGAAGGGCATGAGATCGGCAATTTCCAACGCGGCGAGCCGTTCCCACGGATCACCTGACTGGCGTACGCCCGCTTCGCGGCGCAAGCGGGAAGCCGTGAGCGGGCTGATCTTGCCATCGAGTGCGGTCAGCGCCCCGGCGAGCCCATCAGGAAAGGCAAGCCCGACGGAATCCAGTTCCTTGGCGAATTCGGTGACTACGGCCATGAGTGTCTTGCGGTCGATATAGCGCATGTGGCCGATGAGCTGCGTCAACTCGATCTGCATGTCTTCGGGCAGGGACTTCAGCGGAATATCCGCACCCTCGGCCGTCAGATACCGCACGATGATCGCGGCCTTATGCTTGCGGGAAAGTCCGCTCAAGCCGGATTTGGGGGCGGGTGGTGAAGGGAGTCTGCCGAGTGGTGACAGGTGATTCATCTTGGGACCTCGACGCTTGCCCAGCAGGGATAGCGGAGTATTGGTGAATCTTTCGTTGAGAAATGGAAGCCGGAGGTCGGAACATGCCCGGCCACCAAGATAAATTCAGCAAGGCTCCGCGAGTTTTTTCAGAACACTCTCGCGCGTCACCAGCCCTACAAGAGTACCCTCCTCTTCCACCCCAAGGGGCTGGTCCGTGCCGGAGATGACGTCCATGAGTTTCTGCACCGGCATGTCGCCCGGCACGCTGCGGAGAGGTTGCCCCTCCATCGGGATCATCGCATCGCGCGCGCAAAGGACCAGAAGCGGGTTCATATGGGCTACGAAATCAGCGACATAGGCGGAGGCTGGTGCGGAATAAATCTCTCTCGGGGTGCCGATCTGGACGATACGACCACCCTCCATGATCGCGATGCGGTTGCCAATCTTGAAGGCCTCATCAAGGTCGTGCGACACGAATACAATCGTCCGTCGAAGCTGTTTCTGAAGATCAAGCAACTCATCCTGCAGGCGCGTTCTGATCAACGGATCAAGCGCAGAAAAAGGTTCATCCATCAGCAGGATCGGGGCCTCGGTGGCAAACGCGCGCGCCAGACCGACGCGCTGTTGCATGCCGCCAGAAAGCTCGCCCACCCGATGCTCCGCCCAATCCGACAACCCTACGAGGCTGAGTTGCTTGTCGACCTGGGCGTGGCGTTCTTTTCCATTCTGCCCGGCAAGCTCAAGGCCGAGCCCCACATTTTCCCGCACGGTACGCCAGGGCAAAAGACCGAATTGTTGAA
This sequence comes from Poseidonocella pacifica, assembly GCF_900111875.1. Taxonomy (GTDB): domain Bacteria; phylum Pseudomonadota; class Alphaproteobacteria; order Rhodobacterales; family Rhodobacteraceae; genus Poseidonocella; species Poseidonocella pacifica. Next base: position 55,692 of record NZ_FOJU01000003.1, on the reverse strand, counting down.
ACACCATGGCCACGTGATGCTGGCGCATGCGGCGCAGGGTTTTGGCGTCGGCGCGCGTAATGTCGACCATCTGGCTACCGTCGGACACCTCTACATGTCCGCGTATGACAGGATTGAGCCCGTTCACCGCCCGTAGGAGCGTTGATTTCCCAGAGCCGGAGAGGCCCATCAGAACGAGAATTTCGCCGTTGCCGACCTCTAACGAGCAATCGTGGACGCCAAGCACCTGACCGGTGGTCTCCTGAATTTCGGGACGGTCTTTGCCATCATCCATCATGGGCAACGCCTTTTCAGGGGCGTCGCCGAAGACGATGGAGACATTCTTGAAGCGAACCGCGGATTTCATCGTTTGCCCACTCTCAAAATACGATCAAGCATGATTGCGACCACCACGATGACGAAACCACTTTCGAATCCGAGGCCCGTGTTGACCTGATTCAAGGCGCGCACCACCGGGACCCCAAGCCCATCAGCGCCAACGAGCGCGGCGACCACCACCATGGAGAGCGACAGCATGATGGTCTGGTTCAGGCCGGTCATGATCTGGGGCAGGGCAAAGGGCAGTTCGACCTTCCAAAGCGTCTGTGTCGGCGTCGCGCCAAAGGCTTCGGCCGCCTCCAGTAGTGGTCTGGGTGTCGAGGTCACGCCAAGATGCGTAAGGCGGATGGGGGCGGGGAGGACAAAGATCACCGTAGCAATGAGGCCCGGAACCATGCCGATCCCGAAAAAGACTATTGCTGGGATGAGATAGACAAAGGTCGGAAGCGTCTGCATCAGATCGAGTACAGGGGCCATCCAGGCATAAAGTTTGGGGCGATGCGCCGCCGCGATGCCGATGGGCACACCCAAACCCATGCAGACGAGGCAGGCCGACAGAACCAACGTAAGGCTCTCCGTGGTTTCTTCCCAATAGCCCTGGTTGATGATGAACAGAAATCCGGCAGCAACGAAAAGCGGTAGTTTCCAGCCGCGGTGCAAAGCGTAGGCAAGGCCTGTGATCGCAGCAACAACCAAAAGAGGGTGCGGGGTTTGCAGCACCCACAAGATCGCATCGATGAGCCATTCCATGGTTGCCGCCAACCCGTCGAAGAATACTGCCGTGTTCTCCTGCAGCCAATCGAACATCGCTTCGGCGGCATCCCCGACGGGGATCTTGTTGTCGGTCAGCCAGTCAAGCATGGGGCCTCCGGCCTAGGGCGTTCTTCGGGCGATTGTGCGCTACCGCATCGTCACACTGGGGGAGGGCGGCAGGCGCGCCGCGCTCCCCTGTCTTACGATCAAGCCTCATAGGCCAAGCGCAGCTTTCACGGCCGCTGCGGCATCGCCGCCGTCCTGCGTTGTCACGCCATCCAGCCAGCCGAGAACCATATCGGGGTTGGCCGTCATCCATGTACGCGCCGCGTCCTCTGGATCTTCGCCGTCATTGAGGATCGAACCCATGATCTCGTTTTCCATGGCGAGCGAGAACTGAAGGTTTCCAAGTAGAGCACCGACATTGGGGCATTCTTCTACGTAGCCCGCGCGCGTATTGGTGTGAACGGTCGCACCGCCAAGGTCGGGGCCGAACCAATCATCGCCGCCTTCGAGATAGGTCAGCTCGAAATTGGCGTTCATTGGGTGGGGTTCCCAGCCGAGGAAGACGATTGGCTCATCCCTCCGGGACAGCCGATCCACTTGGGCCAACATGCCTTGCTCCGAGCTTTCCTTGACCTCGAACCCTTCGAGATCAAAGGCGTTTTCGGAGATCATATCCATGATAAGCCGATTGCCATCATTTCCCGGCTCGATCCCATAGATCGTCTCATCGAGCGCCTCGATATGTGCAGCGATATCGGCAAAGTTCGTGATCCCAAGAGCGGCCCCTGCGGCGTTGGTGGCGAGGGTATATTTCGCGCCTTCGAGATTTGTACGGACAGTCTCGACCGTTCCGGCCTCACGATATGGAGCGATGTCTGCTTCCATCGTGGGCATCCAGTTCCCAAGGAACACATCGATGTCGCCATCGGCCATGGATTTATAGGTCACTGGCACCGAAAGAACTTTCACGTCCGTCTCATATCCCAGAGCGTCCAACAGCACAGTCGTTGCTGCCGTGGTCGCGGTAATATCGGTCCAGCCCACATCGGAAAATGTCACCGACTCACAGTTTGCAGCGGCTTGGCCCGCAGCAAGGACCGCCATAACGGACAGGCTCTTATTAAATGTCATATCATTCTCCCAGTACTGTTGATTGACGCGTCAATAACAAAAGAAGTATCTTCTCCCCCGAAGCAAGGCAACGGAGTTGAGATGCCCAAACTTGGGATGGAGCCTATACGCCGAGAGGCGCTGGTTAAAGCCACCATTGAAGAGATAGGTGCGCAGCGCAGTCTTGATGTGACTGTGGCCAAAATTGCACGGCGGGCGGGCGTCTCCAGCGCGCTTGCTCATCACTATTTCGGTGGGAAGGAAGATATCTTCCTCGCCGCGATGCATCACATACTGGCGACCTATGCGCAGAGCATCCGGACGGCCTTGCGCGATCTGGACGACCCGCGCGCACGGGTCGAGGCCATTATCCGGGCGGGCTTCGAGGGCGAAAGCTTCAATCCCGAGACGATTGCCGCGTGGCTTAATTTCTACGTGATGTCGCAACGCTCAGATCGGGCGCAACGGCTCTTGAACGTGTATCAGCGGCGTCTGACATCCAATCTTGTCTACAGCCTCAAGTCCCTCGTCGGGGTCGAGGCGCAGCCCGTAGCGGTGCGGATTTCCGCCATGATCGACGGGGTTTACTTGCGTCAGGCGCTCGGGATTACACGTCCCGACAACCTTATCGCCATCTCGCATGTCATGGCCGTGTTTGAAGCCGAACTCAGCAGGCATGGGAAATGAAGAAACCGAACATCCTGATCCTGATGGTCGATCAGTTGAACGGGACGCTTTTCCCCGACGGTCCCGCTGATTGGTTGCATGCGCCGAACCTGCGGCGCTTGGCGGGGCAATCCGTGCGCTTTGCCAACAGTTATACGGCCTCGCCGCTTTGTGCTCCGGGACGTGCGAGCTTCATGTCCGGGCTTCTGCCGAGCGCGAGCCGAGTCTATGACAACGCCGCCGAATTTGCCTCTTCTATCCCCACCTATGCCCATCACCTGCGACGCGCCGGGTATCAGACCACGCTTTCGGGGAAGATGCATTTTGTGGGGCCGGATCAGTTGCATGGCTTTGAAGAGCGTCTGACGACGGATATCTACCCCGCGGATTTCGGCTGGACCCCAGATTACAGCAAACCGGGCGAGCGGATCGACTGGTGGTACCACAATCTTGGCTCCGTGACCGGCGCCGGCGTCGCCGAGATTTCGAACCAGATGGAATACGACGACGAGGTCGCGTATCTCGCCGAAGCCAAGCTCTATGATCTGTCGCGCCAAGAGAGTGATCGGCCTTGGTGCCTGACGGTCAGTTTCACGCATCCGCATGATCCCTACGTGGCCCGGCGGAAGTTTTGGGATCTCTATGACGATTGCGAGCACCTCTCCCCGACGGTTGGCGCAATTCCCTATGCCGAACAGGATCCGCACTCCAAACGGCTTTTCGATGCGAACGACTGGCGCAAGTTCGACATCACAGAGCGGGATATTCGCCGGTCCCGACAAGCCTATTTCGCCAACATCTCTTATCTCGATGAGAAGATCGGTCGACTGCTTGACGTGATGGAGGCCACCCGGCAGGAGGCCATCGTCGTCTTTACCTCAGATCACGGCGACATGCTGGGGGAACGCGGTCTTTGGTTCAAGATGTCCTTCCTTGAGGGGGCGGCGCGCGTGCCACTGATGATTTCCGCGCCGGGGCTCACGCCTGATGTGGTGACGGACCCGGTCAGCACCATCGATCTATGCCCCACCTTGTGTGATCTGGCGGGCGTCTCCATGGCCGAAGTTGCCCCGTGGACAGCGGGTGAGAGCCTCGTTCCACTGGGGCAGGGTGGGCGCCGCGAAACATCCGTTGCGATGGAATATGCTGCCGAAGGCTCCGATGCGCCGTTGGTTGCGCTGCGCCGTGGACGTTTCAAATACATCCGGTGCGCGCTCGATCCAGAGCAACTCTTCGATTTGGAGGCCGACCCCTCGGAACTCCGGAACCTCGTGGCGGATTCCGCATATGCGGAAACCCTTGCCGGGTTCCGAGCGGAAGCGGACGCCCGGTGGAACCTCGATGCATACGACGCCGACGTGCGGGAAAGCCAAGCCCGTCGCCGCCTTGTGAATGAGGCACTTCGGAAGGGCGGCTATTATCCGTGGGATTATCAGCCACTACAGCGGGCCTCTGAAAGATACATGCGAAACCATATGGACCTGAACGTGCTTGAGGAAGCGAAACGCTTCCCGCGCGGAGAATAGCGAGTAAACGCAATGAGCAAGTTTCAACCTGCGGGAAGCCATTTCATCGGCGGAGAGTATGTCGAAGATCTGGCAGGCACCCCGTTCGATGTCATCTTTCCCGGAACCGGCGAGACAATTGCCCAGCTCCACGCCGCAACTCCGGAAATCGTCTCGCGCGCCGTCGCCTCAGCCAAGCAGGCGCAGTCTGGTTGGGAAGCGATGACTGGCACGGAACGGGGCCGGGTCTTGCGCCGAGCGGCGGATATCATGCGCGCGCGCAACCATGAGCTTTCCGTACTCGAAACACACGATACCGGAAAACCCCTGCAGGAGACGCTTGTTGCGGATGCGACCTCTGGCGCGGATGCGCTTGAGTATTTTGGTGGGCTTGCCGCAAGCCTGACCGGCGAGACTATTCCGCTCGCAGATGGAGATATGGTCTTCACGATCCGCGAGGCTTTGGGCGTCTGCGTTGGGATCGGGGCGTGGAACTATCCGACCCAGATCGCGTGTTGGAAGGCCGCGCCCGCGCTCGCCTGCGGGAATGCCATGGTTTTCAAACCGTCCGAGATGACACCCCTGTCCGCTCTAAAGGTCGCCGAGATCCTGATCGAAGCAGGGGCGCCCGCAGGGATCTTCAACGTGGTTCAGGGCATGGGAGAGGTCGGCGCGCAATTGGTGGCCGACGACCGTGTCGCCAAGGTTTCGCTGACCGGCTCCGTCCCGACGGGGCGCAAGGTCTATGCTGCTGCGGCGGCGGGTATGAAGCACGTCACGATGGAGTTGGGGGGGAAATCCCCGCTGGTCGTGTTCGAGGATGCCGATATCGAAGATGCGGTGTCTGGGGCGATCTTGGGGAATTTCTATTCCTCCGGGCAGGTTTGCTCCAACGGGACGCGGGTTTTTGTCCATCGGTCCATCCGTGAGAGTTTTCTTGAGCGGCTCATAGATCGGCTTGGCAACGCGGTGCTCGGTGATCCACGCGACGAAACGACGAGTTTTGGGCCAATGGTGAGCGAAGCGCAGCTTGCCATTGTCGAACGTTATGTCGAGCAAGGCATTGAGGAGGGCGCGCGGCTGGTGACCGGCGGTGAGCGGCTGGATCGCCCGGGCTTCTGGATGCCGCCGACGGTTTTCTCAGATGTCACCGACAGGATGACGATCGCGAGAGAAGAGATTTTCGGCCCCGTCATGTGCGTGCTCGACTTCGACACGGAAGAGGAGGTCATGGCCCGGGCCAATGATACGCAATTTGGTCTGGCCGCGGGCGTTTTCACGCGCGATCTTGCGCGGGCCCATCGGGTCGCGCGCGGCTTCGAGGCGGGGACCTGCTACATCAACACTTACAACGACGCGCCGGTAGAAGCTCCCTTTGGTGGCGTCAAACTCTCTGGCGTCGGGCGGGAGAATTCCAAGGCCGCTATCGAGCACTACAGTCAGATAAAGTCGATCTATCTACGGCTCAGCCCTCTGGAGGCACCGTTTTGAGCGCGGGGTTCCACAGCGCCCCTCGAATGGAGGCGGATTTCGTGGTTATCGGCGCGGGTAGCGGGGGCTGCGCGATGGCTTACCGTTTGGCCGAAAGCGGGGCTTCGGTTCTGGTCGTGGAGCACGGCGGAACGGACGCTGGCCCCTTTATCCAGATGCCGGGTGCCCTCAGCTATCCCATGAACATGTCGCGGTATGACTGGGGGTTCAAGACGGAACCCGAAGCGCGGCTTGGCGGTCGCAGGCTGGCCTGCCCGCGAGGCAAGGTGATCGGCGGGTCGTCCTCAATCAACGGGATGGTCTATGTCCGTGGTCATGCACGCGATTTCGATCATTGGGCCGAAGAGGGCGCGCGGGGCTGGGGCTACTCGGATGTGCTGCCCTATTTCAAACGCATGGAAAACTGGCACGGGGGCACGTCGGACTATCGGGGTTCGGATGGTCCGTTGCACGTCACTCGAGGCACGGGAGAAAATCCCCTGACCAAGGCCTTCGTAGAGGCCGGGCAGCAGGCGGGATACGGCTTTACCGACGACTACAACGGGCATCGGCAAGAGGGCTTTGGCCCCAAAGACATGACCGTGCACAAGGGCAAACGGTGGTCTGCGGCGAACGCCTATCTCAAACCTGCGCTTCGGCTGGATAATTGCGATCTGGTGCGCGGCTTTGTCGAGCGGATCGAGATCACGGATGGTCGTGCCACCGGCGTGATCCTCAAGGGGGGCAATGTGGTCAAGGCGCGGCGCGAGGTCATACTCGCAGCGTCCTCAATCAATTCCCCCAAGATTCTCATGTTGTCCGGAATTGGCCCTGCGGCGCATCTTGCCGAGCATGGTATTCCTGTGGTCGCTGACCGCCCCGGTGTCGGCAGCAATCTTCAGGACCATCTGGAGGTTTATATCCAGATGGCGTCAAAGCTGCCGGTGAGCCTTTACAAATATTGGAATCTCGCGGGCAAGGCATGGGTCGGGGCAAAGTGGCTGCTGACCAAGACCGGCCCGGGCGCGTCGAACCAGTTCGAAAATGCGGGCTTCATCCGTTCGCAAGCGGGCGTCGACTATCCGGATATACAGTTTCATTTCCTGCCTATCGCCGTGCGGTATGATGGCAAGGCGGCCGCTGAGGGTCACGGGTTTCAGGCTCATGTCGGGCCCATGCGATCCCCTTCCCGAGGGACAGTGCGACTGGCCAGTCCCGAGACGGATGCCGATCCCAAGATACACTTCAACTACATGTCCACCGAGCAGGATTGGGAAGATTTCCGCCGTGCCATCCGGCTAACCCGGGAGATATTCCGCCAGCCCGCGTTCGAGGCCTATGCCGGCCACGAGATTCAGCCGGGGGCCTCGGTTGAGAGTGATGCGGAACTCGATGATTTTGTCCGCGAACATGCGGAGAGTGCGTATCACCCCTGCGGGACCTGCCGGATGGGGCGGGCAGACGATCCCGCCTCAGTGGTCGATCCGGAAGGACGGGTGATCGGCGTAGACGGTCTGCGCGTGGCCGACAGTTCGATCTTTCCCCGGGTCACCAACGGCAATCTCAACGCACCGTCGATCATGGTCGGAGAGAAGATTTCCGATCATGTCCTGGGGCGTGATCCACTCCCTCGGTCGAACCTCGTTCCTTGGATGCATCCGGAGTGGCGCACCGCTCAACGTTGAAGTTTCCCAAAGAGCAGGCGATCAAGCGAGAGAGCGCCGCCACCGCGCACCACGAGGACCAAGAGCAGGAAGAGCCAGAGCGCGCGTTGATCCAAGATCACAGCGTCAGGGGCACGGTCAAACCAAGCGCCCAGTGTTTCGGGGTGGTTGATGGCACCGTGCCCGATCAGGTCGGTCAGGCTTTGCACCGTGATGAAGCCGATCATCCCCAAGGCTGATAGCCGCGTGAGCAGGCCGAGCACGATCAGGAGCGGCAGCAGGATTTCGGCCCAGGTGCCCGCAACCACCACTGCCCAGTGCCAAAGGCCGAGTTGGCTGACGTCATAACCTGCGGCTTCCATCGCGCGCGGGAATATTTGGGCATAGGCTCCGAGGGACGGTTTCACGAAGCCCAGAAATCCATCGCCCATCTTGGTCATTGCCGAGGCGAGGAAATAGGGCGCGAGGACTGCAGCGAACAAAAATCGCCCGACCAAGGGGAGGGCTACCTCAGTTGCTTGAAGCCGCTGCGCTTGGCGGGTGAGCATCGACGGAAGAGTGATCATGTTGGGGTCTCATTTGCGTCTATGTGCGTGATTGCGCCGCCTGCGAACAGGATGCTCATGAGCCCGGACAGGTCAAAGCCTTCGGGAGCGTCTTCTAGCGCGACCCCGAGCGGTATGGCATCTTGAAGTGCGGCTATAAGGTTCGCGCCACCGGGCGGCAGTAAAGCTGGAGCAGGATCAAAAACGGGGCGCAAAATCACGATGTCTTGGGCCAATGGGCGCGGTTTCGGCGCGGAGCTATCCTGTACCAGCCGCCAAATGTCGAAGATGGGCCATGGTGAGGTCAACAGGCGCAACGACGGCGCAAAGCTCAGCCGCGCCGCCATGATCGTTTCAGGGGGCAGGGCGGCGATGCTTTCGGGCGGCAGGGCGGTGCTGTCAGGCGCATGGTAGGACGCTCGCATCGCTAGGTCCAATCTGGCCATGTCGGGAAGGTAGCCGGGCAACTCCCCCACTTGCACATCCGCAAGCCAATCCGGGAACGTGGCACCGTAGTGCATCATACGTGGAGACGTAGGAGGGCATTCGCGGACGAAGCGTGCGGCGAGAAATTGAAATCGTTCGGGGCCCATTAGCGCGGCAACCGTTGGAAACCCGCTCTGGAGGGCTTCGATCAAGCTGACAACGACATTATTGCGATAGACGTTGAAGCGCTTGCCCGCCGCCTGCTTCCCGCCGTCGATCAACCCCGGCGGAACCTCGTTTTCAGGGTCGAGCAGTGCGGTGAGGAAGGCGCTCTGACGTCTCATGAGTCCACGAGGGAAAGGGCGCGCGCCGCGCGGGCGGCTTCGGCTTCGAGAACCGGCCACTCCGGAACATCGGTATCCCATTCCACGAGGACGGGTTTGGGTCCGCTCTGTGCAAGCAGGTGGTCCAGAAGCGCCCATACGGGATCTGCCACTTCGCGGCCGTGGCTGTCGATCAGCAGGGGCGCGCCATGATCGTCTTCATCTTCGTCATGGCCGCCAAGGTGAACTTCACCAATTTTTGAAAGAGGAAGCGCGTCGAGATAGGCGCGTGGATCGTAGTTCAGGTTGGTGGCGGAAACGAACACATTGTTGACGTCAAGCAGAAGGCCGCAACCCGTCCGCTGCGCCACGCGCGCCAGAAAGTCAGTCTCGCTCAAGGTGCTTTCCTCAAAAGCCAGATAGCTTGAGGGGTTTTCCAGAAGCATGCGGCGCCCCAGCGTGTCCTGAACCTCGTCAATGTGGTCGGCCACGCGGGAGAGCGTCGCATCGGTGTAGGGCAGGGGCAGCAGGTCGTTGAAAAACGCGCTGTCATGGGTCGACCATGCGAGGTGTTCGGAAAACTGCGTTGGCTCGATCATGTCGCAGAGCTTTTTCAAGCGCTGAAGATGATCGGGATCAATCCGGCCCACTCCGCCGATGGAAAGCCCAACGCCGTGAACGGAAATGGGAAAGCGCTCACGCAGCGCCCGAAGCTGTGCCAGTGGCCTGCCGCCATCTCCCATATAGTTTTCGGCGTGAACCTCGAGCCAGCCAACGCTTCCGGGATCGCGCATTATCTCGGCGAAATGCTGGGGTTTGTAGCCGACACCGGGCCGCGACGGTAATGATGATGGGTGGGCGGTATCAAGCATGGCAACTCTCCCCTCAGGTGGCGGGGCGCACAGTGGTGTGCGCACCCGGTCTTGGGATTCAGGACGGCAGGTCGCGGTCTAGCGCTTCCAGGGAGCCCATCCGATCCGATCCGTCCGCCATCGCGGGAAGCTCTATCTCGGCGCAGGTTCCGGCCTCTACGAGGGTCCAGGCGTTGCCTTGATAGTCCACCTTGGAGGTGCCCGCGCAGGTCGTGCCGGGGCCTGCGGCGCAGTCGTTTTCACCGGCGAGAGAAACGCCAAAGCACTTTTCCTGCGCTTGGGCCGTTGCGGCTGTGCCGCTCGCTGCGAATGCCGCGGCGATTGCACCGGCGACGGCCGCAGTCTTGATCGTGTGGGACATATGGTTTCCTCCGAAAAATTCATCGCGAAGTGCGATGGGCAAAGGGTAGCCGGAGGGCATGGTTTTTACCTACTCACGCGCCCGTGCGACACGGGCCCGTGATCTGGACATGGCAACTGTGTGAGCGAGCGGGGGCGTGGCGGGGCGATTGCACCGAGTATTGAAACATTCGGCACAGGGTTCGTACCCTATGTTGCAGTATCCCTAGTGGCTGAAACGCAGAACGCTTCGCTGTTCACGGAATGTTACAAAGCGATTGGACCGCAGGGCGGGCGGGGGCCGTCCAAGCCAGAGCACTTTTCAATGGCGGCGCAGCAAAACGGCCCCGAAGGGCCGTTGTCTCAGGTCAGATCGGGCGGGGTCGCATCTTGGCGCAGAAGTGTCACCACTTCGTCTCGCGGGCTGACCTGTGTTTGTTTCTCGCCCAGCCTCCTGACGGTGACCGTGCGTTCCTCAACCTCTCGGTGGCCGACGGCAAGGATCACGGGCACTTTGCCCAAGGAATGCTCACGGACCTTGAAGTTGATCTTCTCGTTGCGCGTATCGGCCTCGGCCCGCACCCCGGCGGCGATGAGCAATTCGACCGTCTCGCGCACATAGTCGTCCGCGTCCGAGGTGATGGAGGCCACGACGACCTGACGCGGTGCGATCCAGAAAGGCAACTTGCCAGCGTGGCTTTCGATCAGGATCCCGATGAAACGCTCGAAGGAGCCAAGAACGGCACGGTGCAGCATAACCGGTCGGTGCTTTGCGCCGTCCTGCCCGATATAGTTCGCGTCGAGCCGCTCCGGCAGGTTGGGATCCACCTGAAGCGTTCCGCACTGCCATTGCCGCCCGATGGCATCCGTGAGGGTGAATTCTAGCTTCGGGCCATAAAAGGCGCCTTCGCCCTCCTGAATCTCATAGTCGTAGCCCGCCTTGCGGCATGCGGCCCCGAGCGCGGCTTCGACCATGTCCCAGCTTTCGTCCGAACCGATCCGCTTCTCCGGCCGAGTGGACAACTTGATGGTCCAGTCCTCAAAGCCCAGATCGGCATAGATTTTCGCAAGGAAGCGAATGAACTTGGCGGTTTCCTCTTCAATCTGCTCCTCGGTGCAGAAGATATGCGCATCATCCTGCGTGAAGCCGCGAACCCGCATGATGCCATGCAGCGCGCCCGACGGCTCGTACCGGTTGCAAGAGCCGAACTCGGCCATCCGCAAGGGCAGGTCGCGGTATGATTTCAAACCTTGATTGAAAACCTGTACGTGACAAGGACAGTTCATCGGCTTGAGAGCGTTCACGGCCTTTTCGCGGGCATGCTCCTCGTCCACTTCGACGATGAACATATGCTCTTGGTAATTGTCCCAGTGGCCGGATTTCTCCCAGAGCTTGCGATCCACGACCTGCGGGGTGTTGACCTCCACATAACCGTCGCGGCGCTGCTGTCGGCGCATGTAATCCTGAAGCCCGGTGTAGATGGTCCAGCCGTTCGGGTGCCAGAAGATCTGTCCCGGTGCCTCCTCCTGCATGTGGAAGAGATCCATCTCGCGGCCCAGTTTCCGGTGGTCGCGCTTGGCGGCCTCTTCGAGCATGTTGAGATGCTTCTTGAGGTCTTCCTTGGACTTGAATGCCACGCCATAGATCCGCTGAAGCATCTGGCGCGAACTGTCACCGCGCCAATAGGCACCGGCGACGGACATGAGCTTGAACGCATCGGCGGGCACTTGACCGGTATGCTGGAGATGCGGACCACGGCAGAGATCCTGCCAATCGCCGTGCCAGTACATGCGCAGCGGCTCGTCGCCGGGGATCGCATCGATCAACTCGACCTTGTAAGGCTCTCCGTTCTGTTCGTAGTGCTGGATTGCGCGCGTACGTTCCCAGACTTCGGTGCGAATGGGATCGCGCCGGTTGATGATGTCTTTCATGGTCTTTTCGATCGCGCCGAGGTCTTCGGGCGTGAATGGCTCGGACCGGTCAAAGTCATAGTACCAGCCGTTGTCGATCACCGGGCCGATGGTGACTTTGACGTCCGGCCATAGCTCCTGCACCGCGCGGGCCATGATATGCGCCAGATCATGCCGGATCAGTTCGAGCGCGGCGGCGTCATCCTTCAGGGTGTTGATGCTGATCGCGCAATCACGGTCCAACGGCCACTGCAGGTCCCAGTGCGCCCCATCCACGTTCGCACTTATCGCTGCTTTCCCGAGGGATTTGGAAATGTCAGCGGCAACCTCGGCAGGTGTTGTCCCTTGCGGGTAGCTGCGCGCATTGCCATCGGGAAATGTGAGGGAGATATCGGCCATGTTGGCTGCCTCGTCGGTTTGGCGCCCACGGAACGCCCGGTTGCGGGTAGAAGTTCGGGCCCTATGTGACGAGCCGGTCCTGCGGTGTCAAGCAAGGTGCTGGTGACAAGACCTAGGCGCAGGGGCTATCGGTAAGCATCAACGAGGAGGAATTCGAGTGGAGCCGCAGTTCATGGAGACGCCGCAGGGCCGGCGTATTGCCTACCGGTGGACGGATGGGGGCGGGGCGCCCATCGTCTTTTTCGGGGGGTACAAGTCCGATATGGAGGGGACGAAAGCCACCCATATCGAAGCTTGGGCCCAGGCCGAAGGGCGGGCGTTTCTTCGGTTCGACTATTCCGGGCATGGCCGTTCCTCGGGGAATTTCGAGGAGGGGACCATCGGGGCATGGACCCAAGATGCTCTCGCGGCGCTGGAGCTTTGCGGTGAACGTGCCCCCGTGCTCGTGGGATCTTCTATGGGGGGATGGATCGCGCTGATCTGTTCGCAGATGCTGGGACGGGTGAAGGGCTTGGTCGGGATCGCCGCCGCACCGGACTTTACCGAGGACAGCTTCTGGAACAGTTTCGACGAGCAGCAGCGGGAACAGATCATGGGGCAGGGGCGGCTTGAATTGCCTTCGGGTTATGACGAACCCTATGTGGTTACACGCGCGCTGATCGAAGACGGGCGGCACAATCTTGTCCTGCGGGATACCTTGAACCTCTCCTTTCCGGTGCGGCTGCTGCACGGAACGGCGGATTCTTCCGTCGCTCAGGAAGTGCCTCTGAAGTTGATGGAGCACGCCCTGTGCGATGATCTGCATCTGACCTTCGTGAAGGGGGCTGATCATGGGTTCTCATCGCCCGAATGTCTCGCGTTGATCCAAAGCGCGATCACCGAGGTCGCTGGCCCTATCTGAGACGAGCGGCCTGAGTCGGGCGGCGGAAGCGATAGGAGTCAGGGGCGTAGATCGAGGACTACTGGGGTGGCGACAGGTGCCCCGGTGGGCGGGTCGAAGAATGGCGTTTCGCGCCAGCGCCCCGAAAGACGCGAAGAGATCATGCGCGTCATTAGCGCGGCGCCAATGGCGACCATTCCCTTCTGCATCGTGCGCCCCGTCGCCGGATCGCGCAGGAATGTATGGGCGCGGACCCTTCCCAGCGGGGCCGGATCCTGTATCGCGGAAACCTGAACCCCGACGAAGGGAAGCCCCGGCCGAGCCAAGGTGTTGCAGATCGGGGTATCGCAACAGCGCGCGTACCAGCGGAAAAGCCCGCGCGGGGAGAGACGCATGACTGCAAGCTCCTCCTGCCCGGTCAATATCTCGATCCGGTCTGGCGTGGTTTGATAGAGCGCAACGCCATCCGGGGCTGGGTCAGGCATGCCGAAGTGCAGGGCGGCCGATCGGCAATCCCGACAATGACAAGCGATATGGGTGCCCCTCGAACGGGAGGCCGCCTTGAGACGTGCGGTAAATTGGCCGCAGCGGCACCCTATCGCGATGTCATCCACGGCGGTCAGGCAGCAGTGGTGTTTGCTGCATCCTGCCCACCGCTGTTGGCGTCGATGAAATCAAGCACCAACGGGCGGATATTGTTGCGCCAACTCCGACCCGCGAAGATGCCATAGTGCCCAGCACCTTCTTCGAGATGGCTGGCCTTCTTCTCGGGCGGCAACCCGGTGCAAAGCGCGAGTGCGGCAACGCACTGTCCCGGCGCGGAGATATCATCCTTCGAGCCTTCGACCGTTTTTACGGCCACCGATGTGATTTTGCCGAGATCAACGGGCGAGCCCTCTACCGTGAATGCGTTGTCAGCAATCTCGCGGCCCTTGAAGATGCGTTCCACCGTAGAAAGATAGAACTCCGCCGGCATATCCATGACGGCGAGGTATTCATCGTAGAAACGGTTGTGCTTGTCGTGATCGGATGCCTCGCCAAGCGCGACCCGCTGAATCTGGTCCGTGAAGGCGCGACTGTGGGTTTCCATATTCATCGAGATGAACGAGGCAAGTTGCAGGAGGCCGGGATAGACCTTGCGGCCCACACCTTTGTACTTGAAGCCGACCTGTTGGATCATCGTCTTTTCCAACTGGCCCATGGTCACTCGGCGTCCAAAATCTGTCACGTCCGTTGGCGTGGCATCGGGGTCGATGGGCCCACCTATGAGGGTCAGCGAGCGGGGCTGCGCCGCGGGATCCTGTTCGGCGAGGTAGGCCGTCGCGGCGAGCGTCAGCGGAGCCGGCTGGCAAACCGCGATGACATGGGTTTCCGGGCCGAGGTAGCGCATGAAGTCCACGAGGTAGAGGGTGTAATCCTCCACATCGAACTTGCCGCAGGAAACTGGGATGTCGCGCGCGTTCTTCCAATCGGTGACGTAGACTTCGCAATCCGGCAAAAGCGATACAACGGTGGACCGCAGGAGCGTGGCATAGTGCCCTGACATGGGCGCCACCAGAAGGACGCGCCGGCTGGCAGCGGGACGCCCCTGCACGGCGAAGTGGATGAGGTCACCGAACGGGCGCTCCACCACGGTTTCTACCGACACAAGGTGATCCTTGCCGTCATCGCAGGTAAAAGAGTGGATTCCCCAGTCGGGTTTGGCCACCATACGTTCGAAACTGCGTTCGGTGACATCACCCCACGCAGCCATCCATTGTACGGTGGGATTCGGGAGCATGGCGAAAGCGGGATAGGACGCGAGGGCCTTTGCGGACGCTCCGAGCCACTGGTTCGTGTTTCGGACCGTCTCCATAAGGTCATATGTCACCATGTATTTCACGGCGATCTCCTCTATAAATGTCCGCAAGACCGGACCATCTCGGCATGTGGCCTTCCCATGGAAAGGCTAAATGCTGCAATTGCGAGAATAGGGGGGAATTGCGCTCATGACAACGCAGGGTGATATCGGCGGCGAGAATCTTGAACGTATCAACGAAAATCTGGCGAAGGTGGAGCAACTTTCCAATCGGTTGATAACGGCATTGTCGCAGCGCAAACCTATGAATGCTGCACTGCAGGCGCCGAATCAGGAGCTCTTTGTGAAGGCCGGGGTGGCCTACTGGCAGGAGATGCTGGAAAACCCGTCCCGGCTCATGGAAACGCAGTTCCAATACTGGGGAAAGACGCTCAAGCACTACATGGATGCGCAGAAGGCGCTCGCCCAAGGCCGCTTGCAGGCACCGGAGGATGAGACCCCAGATGATCCGCGTTTCGTAAACCCGCTGTGGAAGTCCCACCCCTACTTCAACTTCGTCAAGCAGCAGTACATGCGGAACTCCGAAGCGATCCGTGAGGCGGTGGCCACGGCCCGTGAGGAGCTTGATGAGCGTGACGCGAAGCGGTTGGACTATTTCACCCAGCAGATCGTCGACATGATGAGCCCCACCAATTTTCTGGGCACCAACCCCGACGCGCTGGAGAAAGCCGTCGCGACCGAGGGGGACAGCCTCGTGCAGGGGTTGGAGAACCTCATTTCCGACATTGAGGCGAATGGCGGAGATTTCGCGGTGCGCCTCGCCGATCAACAGGCCTTTGAGGTCGGCAAGAACATCGCGACGACCCCCGGCGAGGTTGTCTTTCGCAACCGGCTTTTCGAGTTGATCCAATACACTCCGACAACTGAAACGGTGCATGAGACGCCGTTGATCATCTTTCCGCCGTGGATCAACAAGTTCTACATCATGGATCTCAAGGAGAAGAACAGCCTCATCCGCTGGATCGTGGATCAGGGCTATACGCTCTTCGTGGTCAGCTGGGTAAATCCCGATGAAAGCTATGCCGATGTCGGGCTAGAGCATTACATCGAAGAAGGTTACCTGACCGCGATGCGCGAAGTGAAGGCAATTTGCGGGGTCGAGCGGATCAACGCGGTGGGGTACTGCATTGCCGGCACGACCCTTGCTCTCACCTTGGCGCTCCTCAAATCCCGTGGGGACAAGACGGTTCGGTCCGCAACCTTCTTCACCACATTGACGGACTTCTCGGATCAGGGCGAGTTTCAGCCCTTCCTGCAGGATGACTTTGTCGATGGCATTGTGGCGGAGGTGGAGGCTAGCGGTATCCTGCGATCCTACATCATGGCGCGGACCTTCTCCTTCCTTAGATCCAACGACCTGATCTACAAGCCCGCCATCCGCAGCTACATGATGGGCGAGGCGCCTCCGGCGTTCGATCTGCTCTATTGGAACGGGGACGGCACCAACCTCCCTGGCAAGATGGCGACCCAGTACCTCCGGGGCCTCTGTCAGCAGGACCGGTTTGCGCAAGAGGGGTTTGAACTGCTCGACGAACTGCTGCGTCTAAAAGATGTCGACGTACCGGTCTGTGCGATTGCCTGTGAGACCGACCACATCGCCGCAGCGCGCGACAGCTATCGTGGGATTCAAGCGATGGCATCACGCTCCAAGACTTTCATCCTGTCTCAATCCGGGCACATTGCGGGGATCATCAATCCCCCGTCGAAGAAGAAATACGGACACTACACCAACACGGATCTCAGTCTCGATTTCGAGGCATGGAGGGAAGGGGCGAGCTTTCATGAAGGATCTTGGTGGCCGCGCTGGGGAAGCTGGCTCAAAGGGCGCTCGGGCAAGCAGGTTCCGGCCCGAGAGCCGGGCGATTCGGAGCATCCTTCGCTCGCTCCGGCACCGGGAACCTATGTAAAACCCCTTGCAAACCTATGATTGTCCTAGGGGAAAGTTTTTCGTGCTGCAGTGCAGCATAGGGGGTTGAAATGCTGCGCTGCAGCGTGCATATTCCTCTCAGACGCAGAACAACCGGGACAAGCCCGGCTCGCGTGACTGAACAAGGAAAGTAGGACACAATGGCTATGCAATCCCAAGACTTCACAGCGATCTTCAAAGACATGATGGGCTCCTTCCCCGTCGACACGTCCGCGATGGACGACGCGTTCAAGACGACTGCCGCTCTCAATGAGAAGCTGGCCGGTGTTGCTCTTGAAGCCGCTGACAAATCGACAGAAATCTCCACCAAGTGGACAAAAGACACGCTTGCTCGTCTCGCGGATATGTCCCGCGCCAAGAGCGAGCCTGCTGACTACGCCAAGGCGATGACCGATTTCGCCTCCGCCACTGCTGAAGTCGCAGCTGAGCACATGGCCGCTTTCGCCGAAGTTGCCAAGAAGGTTCAGATGGAAACCGTCGACCTGATGATGGCTGCCGGCAAAGACATGGGCGAAGATGCTGCCGCTGCACTGCAGAAGGCAAGCAAGGACGTCACGACTGCGACCAAGAAGGCCGCAACCGCGAAGTAATTCGCTGATACGTACCGATTTCCTCCTCCCATTTTATCGGTGCGGTTTCTGAGCGGGCCTTCGGGTCCGCTCTTTTTTTGCATTTGCGGCATGGCCGCTTACAGCGCTTTCCTTTTGGCTACGGCTGCCCTAGGCTTCGTCGTGGGGCTGCTATTTCGGGAGGTTGCGCGTGGCTGACAAGAAATCCACTCTTCTTATAAAGCGCTATGCGAGCAGACGACTCTACAATACCGAGACAAGCGATTACGTCACGCTTGAGGACATCGCAGGCTTCATTCGCGATGGCCGCGACGTACAGATCGTCGATCTCAAGAGTGGGGACGACCTGACGCGCCAATATCTGCTGCAGATTGTGGCCGAGCACGAAAGCCGTGGCGAAAGCGTGCTTCCCATCAATGTCCTGACCGATCTCGTCCGCAGCTATACCACGCAAGCGACCTCGGTCGTTCCGCAGTTTCTGGCGGCGAGTTTCGAGATGTTCCGCGATAGCCAGTCGAAGATGGTTGAGAACATCACCACCATGAACCCGATGTCGAGTATCCCGGGGTTTGAGGCGATGAAGGCCCAGCAGGCTGCTTTTCTGAAGGCCATGACCGGGGGAATGCCCGCCGGCATGAGCGGACCCTCTGCGGAACGAGAGGGAAACGGCGGGCCAGAGGACCTTGACGACATCCGCAAACAGCTTGCGGATTTACAGTCCAAACTCTCCAATTTGGGGAAGTAGGACGTCGGGTAGGGCGCCGCGCCTACGTCCCGTAGGCGCGAGGCTCTTTCATGACGGTATCAACTGCGCCAAGAACGACCTCGACAATCGCATCGAGCTCGGTCGCCGTCAGGCGGGCGGGAAGGCGCAGATCGCAAGCCCGCATCAGCATCGCACGCGTCTGGGGAAGGTCGGGGAGATTCCCGAGAAACTGCCAATTCCAGAACGCGCGGGCATTGTCCTTGCTCATCCCAAAGATCTGTATTGGCAAGCCTCGCGCCGCAGCCTCTTCCTGCAAGTTTTTGACCTGACGATCGTCCAACCCCACTAAATTGAATTGCAGCGAGTCCGGCGCTCTTTCCTCGGGCCCCAGCTTTTCCGGGACGGAGATCCAAGGGGAGGACGAGAGGCGCGCCGCGACATAATCGTGGTTTCGGCGACCATCGCGCACCCGGCGGGCGATATGCGGCAGTTGCGGACGTATCACCGCAGCTGCGAGGTTTGACATACGAAGGTTGAAGAGTGGCAGACGGTTCTGCCAGCGTGGTACGGCTTCGGCGAGGCCGCGGTGTTTTTTCCATGCGTGCTCGTAGGCCCCGGACATGATCACCGCCCGAGCGATCAGGTCCGCGTCGTTCGACACCATAATGCCGCCTTCGCCTGCGTTGATCAGCTTGTATGACTGGAAGCTGAAGCAACCAACCCGCCCGATCGTCCCAATATTTTTCCCGTGCCATGTTGTCCCAAGGGAATGTGCGGCGTCTTCGACCACCGGGATGCCCGCCTCCGCGCAAAGGGCCATGATCGCGTCCATGTCAGAGGTGTGACCCCGCATGTGGCTGATCAGTACAGCGGAGACGCCTGGCAATTTGGCACGAAAATCGTCGAGATCGATACGGTAGTTTTCCCCCACTTCGCAGAGTACCGGCACACAGTCCGCATGAACCACCGCCGAGGGGACGGCGGCGAAGGTAAAGGCCGGGATCAGGACACGGGCGTCGCGCGTCAGGTCAAGTGCTTTGAGCGACAGGAACAACGCAGCGGAGCAGGAGCTGACCGCGAGTGCGAAGCGAACCCCGAGCGTTTCAGCGAACTCCTCTTCCAGAAGGGTCACCGGGGCGTCGTCGGGGGCGGTATAGCGAAAAAGGTCGCCGCTCTGGAGCAGTCTGTCGATCTCTGCCCGCGCTTCTGCGGGGATCGGTTCGGCGTCGTGCAGATTTGGCAGCATATTTCGATTTCCTGAATTCCAGTTTTCGGAAACCTAAATGGAGTTTGTGACGGTACCAAGACAATTCTTGTTGATGCCGGTCTATAGTCCCAGGCGATCGCGCATCGCGTACCACGTCATGGCAAGGGCAAGGAGCGGGCTACGCAGAGCTGTACCACCCGGAAAGCGCGGTGTCGGCATGGCCGCCATCGCGTCGAACCCGGAGTTGTCACCTTGGATAGCCGCCGCGATAAGCTTGCCGGCATGAGTGGCCGTTCCCACCCCATGGCCCGAATACCCCGACGCGGAATAGACGCCTGGCCCCAAACGGGCAAAGAGCGGCATGCGCCGTGCGGTGATCGCAAGTGTTCCGCCCCATGCATAGTCAACCTTGACGTCACGCAGGTGGGGAAACACTTGAAGCATGGGTTTGCGCACCTTGGAGGCGATGTCAGCGGGAAAGCGATAGCCGTAGTTTTCACCACCGCCGAACAACAGCCGCCCATCATGGCTGAGCCGGAAATAATTCACCACGAAGCGCGAATCCGCGACTGCCACGTCCTCCGTCAGAACTTCCTGTGTTCGGTCTCCCAAGGGTTCGGTCGCGATAATAAAGTTGTTGATGGGAAGGACACGGGCAGCGACCTTGGGGGCCAAGTTGCCGATGTACCCGTTGCACGCAAGAACAACGTGATCCGCTGAGATTGCCGCCTCTGCCGTCTCGACCCTGGGGCCCGGGTGAAGGGCAGTCGCCCGGCTCTGTTCATAGATGAGTACCCCCGCGTCCTGCGCGGCGCGGGCAAGGCCAAGCACGTAACGGAGCGGGTGAAGATGCGCAGCGCCACGATCCAGAATGCCACCGCAATAGTCGGGGGAGGGACAGAGCGCGTAGCACCCGCCACGGTCGAGCGGCTCGATTTTATCATAGCCGTAGTCGCGTGAGAGCTTATCGGCATAGCGATGTAGGTGAGAGACATCGCCCTCGCTCGATCCGGTCCACGCGACGCCGGGTCGAAGGTAGCAATCGATCTGGTGCTTTTCGATAAGTCCGGTGGTGACGACTTTGGCGTCTTCGGCCAGTTTCCACAAATAGTGCGCGGCATCCCGACCTAGCGCCTTCTCCAGCTTATCCTGTTCCGGACGCTGGCCGCTTCCCAGTTGGCCCCCGTTTCGGCCGGAGGCCCCGAAGCCCACACGCTGCGCCTCTATCAGGACGACTTTGATCCCCGCTTCCGCGAGGTGCAGCGCAGCAGATAGCCCGGTGTAGCCGCCGCCAATTATGCAAACATCGGCGTGTATTTCTCCTTCCGCCTTCGGGAAAGGGGGCAGTTGCGGGGTCGTCGCAGCATACCACGACGGGGGGTAGTGGCCGGTCCGGTCGTTGGCGTCGAGCAAGTTCATCAGACGTTGAGCAGCAGGTGTTCGCGCTCCCAAGGGGAGATGACCTGCAGAAATTCTTGGTACTCGGTGCGTTTGACGATCGAGTAGACCCGCGCAAATTCTTCGCCCAAGACGGCGTGGAGCGCCTCCGCCTCTTCGAACACGTCCAGCGCTTCGCCCAGAACCTGCGGGATTGCGGGCTCGCCTTCGTAGGCATCCCCACGGAACGCAGGGCTGGGCCGGTGCTCCTCCATCAGGCCCAGATATCCGCATGCAAGCGATGCCGCGATCCCGAGATAGGGGTTACAGTCCATCCCTGCGAGGCGGTTCTCCACACGCCGCGCATCCGGGCTGGAGAGCGGAATGCGGATACCGGTGGTGCGGTTGTCCCGCGCCCATTCAAGGTTGATTGGGGCCGCATGATCCCGCACATAGCGCCGATAGCTGTTTACATATGGCGCAAGAACGGCGGTCGCCGCGGGCAGGTATTTTTGCAATCCGGCGATGAAATGGAAGAAAGCATCCGTCTCTCCGCCTTGCGGGCCGGAGAAGATGTTTCGCCCGGTTTCCAAGTCGAGCACGGAATGATGGATGTGCATTGCAGATCCGGGTTCCTGAGCGATCGGTTTGGCCATGAAGGTCGCGAAACAGTCGTGCCGCAGCGCGGCTTCGCGGATCAAGCGTTTGAAGTAAAACACCTCATCGGCGAGCCGCACAGGGTCCCCGTGCCGCAGGTTGATCTCCAGTTGCCCGGCGCCGCCTTCCTGTGTGATGCCATCGATCTCAAAACCCTGCGCTTCGGCGAAATCATAGATGTCGTCGATGACCGGCCCGAACTCATCGACCGCTGTCATCGAGTAGGCCTGCCGCGCAGCAGCGGGCCGCCCAGACCTCCCCACCATCGGTTCAATATCGCGTGCCGGATCTAGATTCCGGGCGATGAGAAAGAACTCCATTTCCGGTGCCACCACCGGCTTCCATCCCTGCGCTTCATAGAGTGCCACCACCCGTTTGAGCACATTGCGCGGCGCGATCGGCACAGGACGATCCTTGCGATCATAGGCGTCATGGATGACCTGAAGCGTCCAGTCCCCGGTCCACGGCGCGGCGGTTGCCGTGCTCATGTCGGGGCGCAGGATCATGTCCTTTTCAATGAACCCGTCGGATCCAGCCGCATCCGACCAATCACCCGTGATGGTCTGAAAGAAGATACTGTCGGGGAGGTGGAAATGCTTGAGCCGGGCAAATTTCGAGGCGGGAACCGCCTTGCCACGGGCGATTCCGGGGAAGTCCGAAATGATGCATTCGACCTCGTCCAACCTGCGGCCCTCGAGATAGGCTTGGGCCTGTGCCGGCAGTTGATCGAGCATGTCGTCGCTCATGTTTTGGCTCCCTTGGAGAAAATCTCGGCGAACCGCGCGGCGAGGCGTTCGCTGTCGGTTGGGGCGTCGAGCCGTGCGCGCGCGGAGACGAGCAGCGGTTCAGGCACCACACCGGGCGCGCGTTCGCGCATGAGCCCGTCTATCATGGTGGCGGTGAATTCGGGGTGAGGTTGTACGGTATAGATCCGATCCCCGTAAAGCAGCGCGGCATTGGCGCAAAAGTCAGATGAGCCGACGACCTTTGCATCGGGGGGCAGCTGCGTGACCTGATCCTGGTGCCATGCGTTGAGGGTCGTGGTTTCCCCCTCAAGTTCATAGCTCTGCGGGCCCACGGACCAGCCGCCGGAGAATTTTTCCACCCGGCCGCCCAGTGCCTGCGCGATGATCTGGTGGCCAAAACAGACCCCGACTAGCGGGCGTCCGGCGGTTCGGATCTGTCGGATCAGTTCTTCGAGTGGGGGAATCCAAGGGTGGTCTTCATAGGCCCCATGCCGCGAGCCGGTGATGAGCCACGCATCCGCGTCCTCTGGTCCACCCGGAAAGTCACCATCGACGATGTTCCAAGTCTCAAAGTCATAGCCGCGCCCGCCCAGAAGGCGGCGAAACATCGCGTCATAGTCACCGTTGTCGGGCTGCAGGGCATCGGGAAAATGCCCTGTTTGCAGGATGCCGATTTTCATGGATCACCTGTGGTAAACTGCCGCGAAGCTAGTCCGTCGCGCGGGGCCAAACAAGAGCCTCTCAAACTGTTTCGAGATAGAGAGGCCAGTGTTGCTCGGGGGGCAGCGCCGAGAGGAGCGTAATCTCCTGCCGCTTTGTCATGACGAAGTTTTCGATGAGTTCCGGGGAGAAGATGCGCCGTATCCGAGGATCACTTTCGAACAGTCGAACCGCGATTTTCCAGTCCGAGGCGAGTTGGGGCAGGTCATACTCATATGCGTTGCCTGTGATCGGCTCTGGCGGTGTCTCGGCATCCTCCAATCCGATCAACGCGGCCCCAAGGATCGCGGCGAGTGCGAGATACGGGTTCACATCCCCGCCCGAAACGCGGTGCTCAATCCTACGGGCCTTGTGGGAACCGCCGGGAATGCGGATCGCCGCTGTCCGGTTCTCATAGGCCCAGCCCGCACCGGTCGGCGCATGTGCGCCGGGAACAAGCCTGTCGTAGCTGTTTTCATGCGGGGCGAAGATCAAGGTTGAGGGCCGCATCGTGGCGAGGCATCCGGCCACCGCGTGAAGCAACGCCTCGGTGCCTTTCGGGCCGCCGTCGTCAAAGATGTTGCGCCCCTCGGCGTCGAGCACGGAGAAATGCACATGCATCCCATTCCCCGGCTCATCCTGATAAGGTTTCGCCATGAAAGTGGCCGCCATGCCGTGCCGCCGGGCCATGCCCTTGACCAGTGTCTTGAAAAGCCAGGCGTCATCTGCGGCAACCATCGCATCGCGGTGAATGAGGTTGATCTCAAATTGTCCGACGCCCGCCTCCGAGATGGCCGAGTCCGCTGGAATGTCCATCTCGGCGCAGGCCTCGTAGAGGTCGGTGAAGAAGGCATCGAAGGAGTCGAGTTGACGGAGCGACAGGATTGCCGTGCCCTGTAGCGGGCGGCCCGTCACCGGGTTGGCAGGCGAGCGCAGGACGCCGCCCTCATCGTCCACAAGATAAAACTCCATCTCCGTCGCCGCCTCGACCCGCAAGCCGCGTTCGGCATAGCGCGCCAAAACGGATTCGAGCGCATGGCGCGGATCTCCGGCAAAGGGGCTGCCGTCTTCGCGGAACATCCAGAGCGGCACAAGCGCGGATGCGTGTGTGAGCCACGGCATCGGCAATGGCCCGCGTCCCGTGGGGAGAAGAACGCCGTCCGCATCGCCCGACTCGAATACGAGAGGGCTGTCGTCGATGTCCGCACCGCGAATATCGACATTGAGAACCGAAAGCGGCATGCGCACGGCGCCTGCGTCCAGTTTCTCTTGATCCATGAAGGGAAGGCGCTTGCCACGCATCTGACCATTGAGGTCGGCGGCGGCAACGCGGATTGTGCGGTAACTCGTCAGGTCCATCGAGGAAACTCAGCGCATTAGGTTGAAGCGAAAGCGCATGCGGGGCCGACTTTCGCGCGGCAGGTGTCGATTCAGCCGCGCGTTGATCATGCCGAATATCGCGACAATGACCAGAGTGACCGCGATGAAATACGCCGCAAGGATGGGATAGGGGACGAAGGGGTTGAATGTCTTGTCCGCGAAATAGTTGGCATAATAGAGTGCATCGCCCCTCTGTTGCAGCGCCGGAAAGCCGGAGAAGTAGATCAATGTCGTGGCGTGAAAGAGAAAGATCGCTTCGTTGGTATAGGCGGGCCAAGCCAGTCGCATCATTGTGGGATAGATGATCCTGCGAAAACGGCGCAGGCCGGAGAAGCCATAGGCATCGGCCGCTTCGACCTCACCCCTGGGGATTGAGCGAAGGGCCCCATAGAAAATCTCCCCGGTATAGGCTGAGGTGTTCAGGAACAGGACCACCAATGCCCCAAGCCATGCCGAAGTGAAGGGATCGTAGATCGACGAGACCGATTTGAGCCACAGAAAAAGGAAATAGGCAAAGAAGAATTGGATGAAAAGTGGCGAGCCACGGAAGATGAAAATGAACCATTCCGAGGGTTTGCGCAGCAGAGGGTTTGGTGAAGATTTCCCAAGCGCTACCGTGACCGCGAGAAAGAAGCCTGCGGCGAGAGCGAGAATGCCAAAGTAGACGTTCCAGATGAGACCTGAGCCGATCAGGGTAACCTGCTGGCAAAGCGTAAAGTCGTCGCGAGGCAGCAGACGCTCCCCGAACCCCAGACTGCGGAACGCATAGGCCTGTACCGTTTCCCAGCAACTCATGCGCCGGCCTTCCGGAGCGCTTCGCCCCCAAGCGTGGCCTGTCCGCGGCTCAATCGGCGGGTCAGACGCTCAAGCGCGATTTCGGACAGGCGGGTGAAGCAGAGGTAGAAGACGAGCAAACCGAGGAAGTACCATACACGCCAGTCCCCATGGGGATAATCGGTGAAGCGCGTCGTTTTGGACCCCCCGAGTTCACGTGCCCAGTACACGATATCCTCGACCCCCAGAAGAAAGAGAAGGGGGGTCGCCTTGATCAGGACCATCCAGAGGTTCGACAGGCCGGGGATGGCGTAGACCCACATCTGCGGGACGAGAATGCGCCAGAATGCCTGAGATCGGGTCATCCCATAGGCCTCTGCCGTTTCCATCTGGGCGTGGGGCACGGTGCGCATCGCTCCGTAAAGAACGTTTCCGGCAAATGCCCCGAAGACGAGGGCGAAAGTCAGTATTGCGACGAAAAACCCATAGGCCTCATGGACCCATTGCGCTGAGTTGCCGAGCGGAAGCTTGGCGGCATCGCAGACGACGAAATCGTTGCCCTGTCTGATGGGTTGATCCCAATCGGGACACAAGGCCTTGTGGCGGAGCCATTCGAAAGCCTGGTCCAGTGCGATGACGAAAAAGAGAAAGAATGCGATGTCGGGCACGCCGCGAACGATCGCGATATAGCTTTTGCCAATCCAGCGGACAGGCGCGAGGGGTGCGCGAGCCGCCATGGCCGCACCAAACCCGAAGGCGAGCGCGGTGGGGGCTGTCAGTGCGAGAAGCAGCAGAACCGTAGCAAATGAGCTGTAGAAGCTCAGATGCTTCCCCGTGGTGAGGAAACAGGCCATCCACCGGACCCGGTCCAGGGTGTCGGGATCTACGCAAAATGAGAAGATGACAGCGCCTCTTTGAAGGGGGCGGGGGCCGATTGGCCCCCACCATTTGAATATCCGTCTGTCTTAGAAGGTCGGAGCGTCTTCGCCGAACCACTCAACGATCAATTCGTTCAGCGTGCCGTCATCCTTCATCGATTGGATCGCCGCATCGAATTTGTCGCGAAGCTCAGGGTCGGATTTGCGGAACGCCATGCCGAGGCCTTCGCCAAGCGCGACGTCTTCACCCACAAAAACCAACTCGCTCTCCTCGACGATCGCCACGAGGAAATCCTTGTCAGCAAAAACGGCATCCGCTTCGCCGCTCTTGACCGCGCTCACGGTTTCGTCCGGCGTAGGGTATTCGAGCACTGTTGCGTCGCTTTCGGCAACATGGGCGGCCTGAATGGTGGAGGTCTGCGCAGCGACGACACCGCCTTCGATATCAGCGTCCTCGGAAAGCGCGGCGTATGCAGAGCTGGCGGGCGGCGAATAGTTCTGCGCGAAATCGACGACCTGACGACGTTCCTCGGTGATCGACATGCCTGCGATGATCGTATCGTAGTTGCCGGACACGAGGTTGGGGATGATGGAATCCCAGTCATTGGTAACCCAGGTGCATTCCAATTCGGCGCGCTCGCAAAGCTCGTCACCGAGCACTCGCTCGAAGCCTGCAACTTCGCCGTTGTCATCAAGGTAATTGTAGGGAGGGTAGGCGCCCTCTGTCCCGAGGCGGACAACGTCCTGTGCGAGGGCTGCGCTGGCTGCGAACGCAAGGCTCGCTATGGTGAGAATGAGTGATTTCATAGACGTATCCATAATTACTAGTTTCATGCTGCTTGAGTGGAAGAGAGAAACCCCCTCAACCGAGGGGACTCGGGGTTCGCGAAAAGCGTATCGGGCGGGCCTTGTTCTTCGATGCGACCCTTGTGCAGAAAGACGACATGGTCAGAAACGTCCTGCGCCATTTTCATATCGTGAGTGACGATAAGCATCGTGCGCCCTTCTGCGGCGAGATCTTTGATGACCCGAACGACTTCCTGTTCCAGTTCTGGATCAAGAGCGGAGGTCGGTTCGTCAAAGAGAAGCGCTTTGGGTTCCATACAGAGCGCCCGAGCGATCGCCGCGCGCTGTTGCTGTCCACCAGAGAGTTGCGCCGGCCAAGCATCGCATTTGTCACCAATACCGACTTTGTCGAGGTATCGCCGCGCCGAGGCTTCGACCTCTGCCTTGTCGCGGCCCAGAACCGTCACCGGGGCCTCCATGACATTCTGGAGAATGGTCATGTGGGCCCATAGGTTAAACTGCTGAAACACCATCGAAAGGTTGGTGCGAATGCGGAGCACCTGACGAGGATCGCCGGGCCGCCGTCCATCGCCTTCCCCGCGCCAGTGGACGGCTTCGCCTTCAAAGAGGATATCGCCCTTCTGGCTGTCTTCGAGGAGGTTGGCACACCGGAGGATGGTAGACTTGCCAGAACCAGAGGACCCGATGAGCGAAACGACATCCCCGCGGCGCGCGGTTATGTCGACACCCTTGATCACTTCGAGTCCGGAATATGCCTTGTGCAGGTTCCGTATCTCCAGAACCGGGCCGTCCTTTGCCACGTCTCGTTCCCCTGTCCGACTTTGGGGCAATCGCCCGATAGGTGGGCATTAGGGCGGAAATTCCCCGCGATGGCAACGTATCAGAGGGGGTTTGCCTGTGTGTCGCCGCGGCATCTGCTGAGAAATCGGGCTAAAATATCGGGTGACGTTGCGGCAGATTTTCCGCGCCGCCGGTATCGATGCTCAGCGCTCCGGATCGACCCGTTGGCGGGCGAGCGCGCTGTCGCGGTCGTTTATCCCCAAAAGCGAAGAGACGAGACGCAGCAGCGCATCCTCTTCCTGATCCCGCGCGCCATCTGCAAGAGCGACCTGCCAAAGCGCCTCGATCACTGCGAGCCGTTGTTCATAGGGGACCGCATCCTTGATCGACCGGGTGAACCGGACGGTATCGGGGGCTTCGGCCTCCAGATCTTCGGCCTCACGGCGAAGCGCGCGAGCGTCCTCCGTGGTCAAGCCATAGCGCGTCGCGCAGATACGATCGATCCGGTCGATTTCGGCCACGTCATAGGCACCGTCGGAACGCGCTACCCGAACAAGCAGAGCGGTCAGGGCAAGGCGTGCATCGGCATCCGGCAGGGCTTCCGGTTCGGATGACATCAGTCTCTTGAGAAGATCAGCAATCATGAAAGGGCCATATAGGGGGACAAAGCGACAAGAACAGGGTCAAACGAGGCGGGATGTCTCCACCGCGGCACGAACAAACGAAGCGAACAGCGGGTGAGGCGCAAACGGCTTTGACTTCAGTTCAGGGTGAAACTGTACGCCGATGAACCACGGGTGGTCGCTCCATTCGACAATTTCGGGAAGCCGGCCGTCGGGTGACATGCCGGAAAAGCACAGACCTTTTTCTTCGAGCTTGTCCCGGTATTTGATGTCCACCTCATAGCGGTGGCGGTGGCGCTCTTCGATTTCTGTGCTGCCGTAAATCTCGCTGACGTGAGAGCCAGCCTTGAGCGTCGCGTTATAGGCCCCAAGGCGCATGGTGCCGCCCTTGTCGTCGGAGAGGGATCGTTTGACCTTGTAGTTGCCCTGCACCCATTCCTTGAGGTGATAGACAACAGGCTCGAACCGCTTCTTGCCAGTGGATTCGTGATCAAACTCTTCAGAGCCAGCCTCAGAGATGCCCGCGACATTGCGCGCGGCTTCGATGACGGCCATCTGCATGCCGAGGCAGATCCCGAGGTAGGGGACGTTATGCTCCCGCGCGAACTGCGCGGCCTTGATCTTGCCTTCGGTTCCGCGCTCGCCAAAGCCGCCGGGCACGAGGATCGCGTGATACCCTTCGAGGTGGGGGGCGGGGTCTTCCTTGTCGAAAATCTCCGCATCGACCCATTCGATCCGCACCTTGACGCGATTCGCCATTCCGCCGTGCGTCAGGGCCTCGGCGATCGATTTGTAGGCGTCCTCAAGTTGGGTGTACTTGCCGACGATTGCGATCCGCACTTCACCCTCGGCGTTGTAGATACGATCCGCCACGTCTTCCCACTTGGTAAGGTCGGGTTTTGGCGCGGGCGAAATCTGGAAGGCATCCAGAACAGCTTGGTCGAGCCCTTCGCGGTGATATGCCAGAGGCGCCTCATAGATCGACTTGAGGTCCTGCGCGGCAATAACGGCGTCGTGCCGCACGTTGCAGAAGAGGGCGAGTTTTTCGCGTTCCTTCTGCGGGATGGGGCCCTCGGACCGGCAAACCAGAATATCGGGGGCAAGTCCGATAGAGCGAAGCTCCTTGACGCTGTGCTGCGTCGGCTTCGTCTTCAATTCGCCGCTGGCCTTGATCCAAGGCAGCAGTGTCAGGTGCATGAAGACGCATTGACCACGGGGTTTGTCCTGCGCGAACTGGCGGATGGCTTCGAAGAAGGGCAGGCCTTCGATGTCGCCGACTGTACCGCCAATTTCGCAGAGCATGAAATCGACTTCGTCTTCACCGATGCTGATGAAGTCCTTGATCTCATTCGTGACGTGCGGAATGACCTGAATCGTTTTGCCGAGGTAGTCGCCGCGGCGCTCTTTCTCCAGAACATTCGAATAAATTCTGCCGGAAGAGACGGAGTCTGTATTGCGTGCTGCGACGCCGGTAAAACGTTCGTAGTGACCCAGATCGAGATCGGTCTCGGCCCCGTCATCAGTGACAAAGACCTCGCCATGTTCAAAGGGACTCATCGTGCCGGGATCGACATTGAGATAGGGATCAAGCTTGCGCAGGCGCACGGTGTAGCCGCGCGCTTGCAGCAGCGATCCGAGTGCCGCCGACGCGAGGCCTTTTCCCAAAGAGGAAACCACGCCGCCTGTAATGAAGATGAACCGAGCCATGGTGCTCTTGCCCCCGTGATCTGCTTGGTTTTCGGACTGCCCGTCACGGCCAAAAAACCGCAACATCACGGGCTTTGAAGATTATAGGATTCGCCCATGTTGCGCAACAGTGTGCGCAACATGCTGTTGCGATCCGCGTAACGGCCTCAAGGTTTTGAGAACGGCCTCAGTCGGCTCCGGGTATAAGCGGCGCGTCGTCGTTCGAGGGCGGCAAGAGAGAGCCGCCATCAACACCGGGCAAGGTCGGTATTGTCGCATCACCTTCGGATGCGGGCACGCCAAGCCGGTCGATGATCGAACTGCCGGTGCTGTTGGAGGCCGCGATTACGGTAAGAGTGAGCGATGTCACGATGAAGGCAGCCGCGAGAATCCACGTCAGTTTGCCCATCGCCGTCGCGGCCGCCCGCCCGGAGATGGCACCGCCACCGCCGCCGCCCATCGAGCCGAGACCGCCCTCGTTCCGCTGCAGCAGCACAACGCCGATCAGCGAAAGCGCAAGCAGGAGATGGATGATGAGGACGACGTTTTCCATGAACCGGACCCGGATGATTGCGGCAATTCGCGCTCATGTAGGCCAATCGCATGAGGCGCGCAACCCGTGAGCGGCCAGATTGACTTCACGCTTCCTTCAGACTTCTTCGCCACTTCTCTCTCAGATAGATCCTTCGAGACCAAGTCGGGGCGCCAGAAGCGTTCAGATGAATGCTCCCATTTCGAACCGCTGACTTGGTTTCCAAAACGGCAGGCTGATGCGCAAGACCCGCGTTCTTATCGTCGACGACAGCGCCACGCAGCGGCGCTTGATTGCTCATGCGCTGGAAGGGCATGACGGGATCGAGGTCATCGCCGAAGCCGCCGACGCCTATCAGGCGCGCGATCTTGTCAAAACCATGAACCCGGATGTTCTGACCCTTGATGTGGAAATGCCCGGAATGAACGGGTTGGAGTTTCTTGCGCGGCTCATGAAATCGCGCCCCCGCCCAGTCATCATGATCTCTTCTTATACGCGGCGCGGTGCCGATGCCGCCGTACAAGCCCTTGGAATGGGGGCGATTGCCTGCATCGGCAAACCGGCGGCGGGCAATCCCGATGAGGTCTACCGGCATCTGCCGGATCTCATACGAACCGCAGCACGCGCGCGGCTGTCGCCCGCCGGGGGTCACGTCAAGTCGCGCCCATACGGGCCAAGCACAGCCCCCATCGTGGATGAAAACTTCCGCTCAGGGCACTGGATGGTGGCAATCGGCTCTTCGACGGGTGGGGTGGAGGCGCTCACCACCGTTCTGTCGAACTATCCGTCCCAGTGCCCCCCGACGTTGATCACCCAGCACATGCCCGGCAACTTCCTCCGAAGTCTTGCGGCTCGACTTAATTCAAATCTCTCTCCGGAAGTGAAAGTCGCCGATGCCGGTGAGGTTCTGGCGCCGGGGCGGGTTCTTTTCGCTCCCGGGGATCGGCACATGATCCTCGACCGTTCGGACCGGATCGTACTGCTCAACACGCCGCCCGAAAATGGCCATTGCCCATCGGTGGATGTCATGTACCGCTCGCTCGTGCCCCGTGCCCGGCATGTGCTTGCGGTACAATTGACGGGGATGGGCGCCGATGGGGCGCAGGAAATGCTTGCGTTGCGCATGGGCGGGGCAAGAACCATCGGCCAGGATGAGGCGACCTCCACGATCTATGGGATGCCCGCGCGCGCGTTTGAGCTTGGGGCGGTTGAGCGTCAACTGCCGCTTGACCGGATTGGCCCCGCAATCCTCGATATGACCCGAACCGCGGAGACGGCTCAGGCGCGCTGAACGCCACTCTCTACGGGGCTGATGCAACAAACGGGTTTCACCGCGCCGTTTCCCCCGGTATACGAGCCGCTGTTTGGGCCGTCGGAACGGGAGATTGGCATGGCGAACGTGGTGGTCGTGGGCGCACAATGGGGCGACGAGGGCAAGGGCAAGATCGTCGACTGGCTCAGCGAACGCGCCGATGTGATCGCGCGTTTTCAAGGCGGGCATAATGCCGGCCATACTCTGGTGATCGACGGAGAGGTCTACAAGCTTCACGCCCTTCCATCCGGTGTGGTGCGGGGCGGCAAGCTCTCGGTCATCGGCAATGGCGTGGTTCTCGATCCTTGGCACCTCGTCAAGGAGATTGAGACAATCCGGGCCCAAGGTGTAGAGATCACGCCCGAAACACTTATGATTGCCGAAAATACGCCGCTGATCCTGCCCTTCCACGGGGAGCTGGACCGCGCGCGGGAAGGCCAGAATTCGATGGCAAAGATCGGCACCACCGGGCGCGGTATCGGTCCTGCCTATGAGGACAAGGTTGGCCGTCGGGTGATCCGTGTGGCCGATCTGGCCGACCGTGCGACGTTGGAGGTTCGCGTAGATCGCGCGCTGGTGCATCACAATGCGCTGCGCTCCGGCCTCGGACTATCGGCCATCGACCGGGATGGGCTTATTGCGGAACTTGAGGCGATCGCGCCGCAGATTCTCGCATTCGCGGCCCCAGTCTGGAAGGTGCTCAACGAAAAACGCAAGGCAGGGCGCCGAATCCTGTTTGAAGGCGCGCAGGGTGCCCTTCTCGATATTGATTTTGGCACCTATCCCTTCGTCACATCGTCCAACGTGATTGCAGGTCAGGCGGCAACCGGCACGGGGATCGGCCCCGGTGCGATTGATTTCGTGCTTGGCATCGTCAAAGCCTATACCACCCGCGTGGGTGAGGGGCCTTTCCCGACCGAACTGGACGACGCTGATGGCCAACGCCTTGGTGAGCGGGGCCATGAATTTGGCACCACCACGGGGCGCAAACGGCGCTGCGGTTGGTTTGACGCCTGCCTCGTGCGGCAAACCTGTGCCACCAGCGGCGTGAACGGCATCGCACTGACCAAGCTCGACGTGCTCGACGGGTTCGAAACCCTGAAGATCTGCACCGGGTACGACCTTGATGGCGAAACACTCGACTATCTTCCGACCGCGGCAGACCAACAGGCCCGGTGTACCCCGATCTACGAAGAAGTACCGGGCTGGAGCGAATCCACGGAAGGCGCGCGGAGTTGGGCTGATCTGCCCGCCAATGCGATCAAGTACGTTCGCCGTGTGGAAGAGTTGATCGATTGCCCCGTCGCGCTTCTGTCCACGTCACCCGAACGCGAGGATACCATCCTCGTGACCGACCCGTTCGCGGATTGAGAAGGGCGATGCGCCTCAAGACCCGCAAACGCCTATCGCTTTTGATCCTGCTCGTCGGGTTGCCGGCATATATCTTTGTGGCGGTGACAATCGTGAACCTTCTGGACCGGCCGCCGGTCTGGTTGGAGTTGCTGGTCTATGTTGGGCTCGGGGTGATCTGGATCCTGCCCTTCAAGGCGGTTTTTCGCGGGGTGGGGCAGCATGACCCCGACAACCGCTGAGCCGCCCTTCGTCGAGAGCAGGAAACCACTGACGCTTGTCGGGGGCGGTCACGTCACCGACGAAGACTTCGTTCTGTCGCTTGGAGTTGCGCCCGAGGTTGTCGCCGCAGATGGCGGTACGCGCGCGTGTTTGGTGCGAGGCATTCTACCCCGCGCGGTAATCGGCGATATGGATTCGATCCTCCCGGAGGATCGCGCAGCGCTTGCACCCGGGACCATTCACGAGCTTGCTGAACAGGACACGACGGATTTCGACAAGGTTCTGCGTTCGGTTTCCGCGCCGCTCTTCATCGGGGTGGGGTTTCTTGGCGCGCGGCTGGATCATGAACTGGCCTCGCTAGGCGTGCTCCTTCGGCATCCCGACAAGAAATGTATCTTGCTGGGATCGCATGATGTCATCTTTACATGTCCGGCTAGGATCGACTTGCAACTGCCTATTGGGAATAGATTTTCCCTGTTTCCCTTCGGTTCTGTGATGGGCCGTAGCGAAGGGCTGCGCTGGCCGATTGATGGGTTGCGGTTCAATCCCTTGGGCCAGTTGGGCACATCCAATGAAGTTACGGGGCCGGTGATCCTCGAGATGGATGGCCCGCAAATGCTGGTGATATTGCCGCGAGACGCCCTGGCCGAGGCAGTGAATGCTTTGAAACGTGCACCGGCCTGGCCGCCCGCGTGATACTTCGTCGCGCTTGGCGTCAAATCGTTGAATTTCATCCGCCATCCCCCTCGCAGGGGTGAGTGTCTTTGATATAAGCGGCGGAGAGAGTGTGAGGGAGAGATTGCGATGGCTCAAGAATTGAGCGCGGCAGACAAGGCAAAGGCGGCAGCCGCCGAGCGGTCTGTGGAATTTGTCGAAGACGGGATGCGGCTGGGTCTGGGGACCGGCAGTACGGCGGCCTTCATGGTGCGCGCACTGGGCCGCAGGATCCGGGAAGAAGGCTTGCGGATCACGGGCGTGCCAACATCCTACGCAACGGGACAACTCGCCCGCGAGCAGGGCATAGACGTGATCACGCTCGATGAGGCCGGATGGCTTGACCTGACGATTGATGGCGCTGATGAGTTTGATCCCCGTCTGACGCTGATCAAGGGCGGTGGCGGGGCGCATCTTCAGGAAAAGATCGTGGCGAGCGCCTCCAGCCGGATGATCGTTATCGCGGATGCCGGAAAGCGCGTCGAGGAGCTTGGCGCCTTCCCGCTGCCCGTCGAAGTGCTGAAATTTGGCGAACGCGCGAGCGAAGCGCTCATACGGCGGGCCCTGACGGTTCTCGATATGGGGGACGCGGAGATCACGCCGCGGATGCGTGGGGCTGAACGGCTTGTGACCGATGAGGGGAACCATATCCTCGATCTGCACCTCGGGCGTATCGGCAACCCACGTGCGCTGTCCGCTGCCCTCAATCAAGTGCCGGGTGTGGTGGAGAACGGGCTTTTCATCGACCTTTGCGACACGGTGATCGTCGGACATGAGGACGGAAATTCCGAGATCGTGAGCGCCCAACAGGCTCAACCTGCAGCGGAGAGTCTTTTCGGTTGATCTCCTGCCTCTGGCCTTTGGGCCGGGGCTATGGGATACCGCCAAACAAGCGAGCCCAGGAGGAAGCCATATGAGTGACTTTGACTATGACCTCTTCGTAATTGGTGGGGGCTCCGGTGGGGTGCGTGCCGCGCGTGTCGCAGCCGGAGAAGCGGGCGCCAAGGTTGGCCTTGCGGAAGCGGATCGCTACGGTGGCACCTGTGTCATACGCGGATGCGTACCCAAGAAACTCATGGTGTTTGCCTCATCGCATGCCCATGCAGCCGAAGAGGCCGTCGCCTATGGGTGGTCTGCGCGCGAAGGATCGTTCGATTGGTCGATCTTTCACGGGAAGCTAACGGAAGAGCTGGACCGGTTGGAGACTGTGTATCGCAATCTCCTGAAAGGGTCTGGTGTCGATGCGTTCGACGCCCGCGCGCGATTGCGCGATCCACATACGGTGGAACTGTCGAGCGGCGAGGTGTTCCGTGCGAAACATATCCTCGTTTCCACCGGTGGCCATCCGGTTCGCCCCGATATCGACAACTGCGAGCTTGGGATGGTGTCGGACGACATCTTTCATCTCGAGGAGTTGCCAAAGCGGATCCTGATCGTCGGCGGGGGCTATATTGCCTGCGAATTCGCCTGCATTCTGAACGGGCTCGGGGTGAAGGTGACCCAATTCTATCGTGGTGCGCAGATCCTGCGCGGTTTCGACGGAGAGGCGCGTGGGCTGATTGCCGATCACATGCGCCAGATTGGCATCGACCTTCACGTGGGAACCAACATCGTTGAAATGTGCCCGGACGAGGACGCACCGGAGGCCGGAATGGGCGCAGGTGTGCAGGAGACAGGCACCCATATCGGAGATAGCTCCATTTCCACTGGCCAACATCCCGGCAAGCGCCCCGGTCCGATCCGGGTCAAGGGCACGAATGGTCAGGAACAGGTGTTTGACGCAGTCTTCTTTGCCACGGGCCGGTCCCCGAGCACGGGCGACATGGGGCTGGAAGAGGCGGGCGTGAAACTGGGCAAGCGCGGCGAGATTGTCGTGGATCAGTATAGCCAGTCCTCGGTGCCATCGGTTTATGCCATCGGGGATGTCACGAACCGCGTCGCCTTGACCCCGGTCGCGATCCGCGAGGGGATGGCTTTCGTGGAAACCGTGTTCAAAGGCAACCCGACGCCGGTCGATCACGAGTTGATCCCGAGCGCGGTCTTTACCCAGCCGGAATACGGCAGTGTGGGCATCACAGAAGAGGAGGCGCAGGAGCTCGATGAAACCTGCGAGATCTACTGCACGTCATTCCGACCCATGCGCACCGCGTTTGCTGGAAAACCCGACCGGGTTTTGATGAAATTGATCGTGGGGCAGGAAAGCCGCAAGGTTCTGGGGTGCCATATCGTCGCGCCAGAGGCGGGCGAATTGATCCAACTGGCCGGCGTCGCCGTAAAGATGGGTGCAACAAAGGAAGACTTTGACCGGACCGTTGCCGTTCATCCGACGATGTCGGAAGAGTTGGTGACGATGCGGGCCCCTGTTCGAACAGCTTGATTTTAGGTTAGGCTCTGCACAGGTACGACACATGAACAACAAAGAGGACGGCATCCGGATGTCAGGTAACAACGGCGGCCCGTGGGGCGGAGGCGGCTCCGACGGGGGCGGCGGTGACAATCGCGGACAGGGCGGTAATGGCGGGCGGCGGCCCGGCCAGGATGGATCGCAGATCCCCGAGATCGACGAACTGATGAAAAAGGGACAGGAGCGCCTGCGCGTGCTCATGGGTGGCCGCGGAAACGGCGGCCCGACGTCGGGCGGCACCGGCGGACCGGGGTTCGGGCGCGGGACTATTGCCATTGCGGCGCTGGTCGGCGTTGTGCTCTGGGGTATGGCGAGCTTCTATACGGTCAAGCCAGAAGAGCAGTCGGTGGAGTTGTTCCTCGGGGAGTATTCCTCAACGGGCAATCCCGGTCTCAACTTCGCACCTTGGCCCCTTGTCACCTATGACGTGGTCAACGTGACATCCGAGCGGACCGAAAATGTCGGGTCGGGGCAGTCGAACAATGGCGACGGCTTGATGTTGACCACGGACGCCAACATCGTGGACATCGATTTTCAGGTTGTCTGGAACATCAACGATCCCGCGAAGCTTCTGTTCAACATGCGCGATCCGCAACTTACGGTTCAGGCCGTTTCGGAATCCATCATGCGGGAGATCATCGCAGCGTCGAACCTCGCGCCGATTCTCAACCGTGACCGGGGCCTTATTGCCGACACGGCGATGGAGAATATCCAGAGTACGCTCGATGAATACGACAGCGGTATCAATATCGTACGGGTCAACCTTGATGCGGCGGATCCACCGTCTGACGTGATCGATGCCTTCCGCGAGGTGCAAGCCGCCGAGCAGGAGCGTGACCGTTTGCAGCGTCAAGCCGATGCCTACGCGAACCGCGTCCTTGCCGAGGCACGCGGTGAAGCGGCCCAGGTTCTCGAACAGGCTGAAGGCTATCGCGCGCAAGTGATCAACGAAGCCATCGGTGAAGCAAGCCGCTTTGTCGCCGTGGCGCGTGAATTCAACTTGGCGCCCGAAGTCACCCAACGCCGACTCTATCTTGAGACCGTTGAGCGCACGTTGGGTAACGTCGACAAGATCATTCTTGACGAGGGTGCCGCCGGCGGGCAGGGCGTGTTGCCTTACCTGCCCCTAAATGAACTGCGCCGCGGCGCATCCAGCACCGAAGGGGGCAACTGATGCGGAAATCCGGAGCATTTCTGATCGCGTTGATTGTGGCGGCAGTTGTCGTCTTCTCGTCGATCTTCATTGTGGATGAGCGCGAAAAGGCACTCGTCCTCCAATTCGGCCAGATCAAGCAGGTCGTCGAAGAGCCGGGCCTGAGCTTCAAGGTTCCGATCATTCAGGAGGTCGTCGTGTATGACGACCGCATCCTGTCGCTCGATACGGATACGATCGAGGTGACGCCGTCGGATGATCGGCGTTTGGTTGTCGATGCCTTTGCCCGGTATCGGATCTCGGACGTTGTCCAGTTCCGTCAGGCCGTTGGCGTAGGCGGCATCCGTACGGCAGAGGATCGTCTCAGTTCCATTCTGAACGCACAGATCCGTGAGGTGCTTGGTGCTGATCAGGTGACATCGGATGTCATCCTGTCGCCGGAACGCCGCGACCTTGCAGTGCGGATCCGTGCGCAGGCTCGGACAAGCGCCGATAGCCTCGGCCTTGAGATCGTGGACGTCCGGCTCAAGCAGACCAACTTGCCGCAACAGAACCTTGAGGCGACCTTTGCCCGGATGCGTGCCGAACGTGAACGGGAAGCCGCTGATGAGATTGCACGCGGTAATGAGGCGGCGCAGCGTGTACGCGCGGCCGCGGATCGAACCGTTGTGGAGACGGTTTCCGGAGCGGAACGCGAAGCGGAGATCACCCGCGGTGAAGCGGACGCGGAACGGAACCGGGTCTATGCCGAAGCCTTTGGCAACAACCCTGAGTTCTTTGCTTTCTATCGCTCGCTCGCTGCGTTTGAACGCTCGCTTCCTGCGGAGAACTCTACTCTGGTTCTTTCGCCCAACAGCGAATTCGTCGGGCCGCTTTTCCAGGCAATTCGCGCCGAAGGTCTGGGCGCGGTATCGATGGATGATGTCGATCTGGATCGGTTGCGTGATCTGGCGCCAGAGAGCGAAATCTCGCCCGATCTGCCCGAAGCGGAACGCGAACGCCTGCAGGAAGACGCAGAAGCAGCCGAGCGTGCCCGTGAGCAAGAGGCTTTGGAAAATACCCCGGCGGAAGAGACACCCGCCGAGGATGCCCCCGCAGAGGAAACCCCCGCAGAGGAAACCCCCGCCGAAGATGGCGCGGAAATTTCTGATGAGGCTCCGGCCAACTGATGATGGGCGATATCGTTCTGGCTCTTGGGCTGGTGCTGATACTGGAGGGGCTGGCCTATGCGCTGGCCCCTTCTCTTATTGTGCGCATGCTGGAGATCCTTCGCGCTTTGCCTGAAACGGCGGTGCGGCAAATCGGACTTCTTGCCGCGCTGGCCGGGCTTGCGCTGCTATGGTTTGCACAGGCCATGGGGCTTTGAGGCGTCTCGTCACGGTCGCACACGGCAGGGTGAAGCCATGTGTGAGTTGTTTGTGTTGCGTCTCGGAAGCCCTACATAGAAGATATATGCATAAAGAGCGCGCCACGTTGCGCGTTCTCCCGCAGGTTTATGAGGAGACATGCGAGTGAGACCGCAGGCTATTATCCTTTCACGACAATTCCCCGAGCAGGCTATGCGCGGCCTTTGGCTGTCGATGCTCGCCACGGTGCTCGTTCTGGCGCAGGCGATATCTGCCCGGGCCCTTCCCGAAAGCTTCGCTGACCTTGCCGATCAGATCAGTCCCGCGGTGGTGAACATCACCACCTCGACGGTTGTGGCGGGGAATGCGGGGCCGCAAGGTATCGTGCCCGAAGGGTCCCCGTTCGAAGACTTCTTCCGAGAGTTCCAAGACCGGAACGGAGAGGGCAACCGTCCGCGCCGTTCTTCTGCGCTTGGCTCGGGCTTCGTGATTTCTGAGGACGGTTATGTGGTGACGAACAACCATGTGATCGAAAGCGCCGACGAGATTACCATCGAATTCTTTTCCGGGACCGAGCTGCCCGCAAAGGTCGTCGGCACCGACCCGAAAACCGACATCGCCTTGTTGAAGGTAGAGACAGACGTAGCGCTTCCTTACGTGAGCTTCGGCGACAGTGATACGGCCCGTGTGGGCGACTGGGTGATCGCGATGGGCAACCCGTTGGGGCAGGGGTTCTCTGTGTCCGCAGGTATCGTGTCCGCCCGGAACCGCGCGCTGTCCGGTACATATGACGATTACATTCAGACCGATGCCGCGATCAACCGGGGTAACTCGGGAGGTCCGCTGTTCAACCTTGCGGGTGAGGTGATCGGGGTCAACACGGCCATCCTGTCGCCGAACGGTGGTTCCATCGGGATCGGGTTCTCTATGGCCTCGAACGTTGTCACCAAAGTCGTCGACCAGTTGCAGGAATATGGGGAAACCCGCCGCGGCTGGCTGGGCGTTCGCATCCAAGACGTGACTGATGATGTCGCCGAGGCGATGGGGCTCGAGAGCGCCTCCGGTGCGCTTGTCACGGATGTGCCCGAAGGTCCTGCTGCCGAAGCTGGCATGAAAGCGGGCGACGTGATTACTCAGTTCGATGGGGTCGAGGTTGCCGACACGCGTGAGCTTGTGCGTCAGGTCGGGAACACCGAGGTGGGCAAGAGTGTCCGCGTTCTCGTGAACCGCGAAGGTCAGACCGTGACCCTCAAAGTTACACTGGGTCGCCGTGAAGAGGCCGAGGGCGCAATCCCGGTTGTCGCGAACGCCCCAGAAGCGAGCGAGACGGAGACCGAGATTCTCGGCATCACGCTCACCCCGCTTACCGATGAGATGCGCGGTGAGTTGGGCGTCGGGGACAATCTCGAAGGTCTGGTCATCACTGAGGTCGACGAGACCGGCGAAGCCTTTGAAAAGGGACTGCGCGCAGGCGATGTGATCACCGAAGCGGGACAGGAGAAGATTACGTCAATCACGGCGCTCGAAGCCAAGATCGAGGACGCCCGTGAAGCAGGACGCAAATCACTGCTCCTCCTGATCCGCCGGGATGGTGACCCTCGATTCGTCGCCCTCTCGCTCGAGGAGTAGTTTCGCACCAAGCGACGTGTTCCACTAGGCCCCCGCCCGGTTCGCCCGTGCGGGGGCTTTCCATTCCAAGTCTCGTCGTCATGGTGCGGGGCACTGGTCAACCACGGGGAATCCCGCTATTTCGCCCGCAGGATCGCCCGACGAAAGGTCATGCGCATGAGTTTCAACACACCCGGTCCCGTCGAGGAGAATTGGCACGACGCGATCTCTTCGGTGGAGGAGATCATCGAGGATGCTCGGAACGGCCGCATGTTCATTCTGGTGGATCACGAAGATCGGGAGAATGAAGGCGATCTGGTTATTCCCGCCCAGATGGCCACACCAGAAGCGATCAACTTCATGGCGACTCACGGGCGGGGGCTGATTTGTCTTGCCTTGCCGCCGGAGCGGATCGAAGCGCTTGGTCTGCAACTCATGAGCACCAACAATTCCTCGCGCCACGAGACGGCCTTTACCGTGTCCATTGAGGCGCGCGAAGGGGTGACGACAGGCATTTCCGCCCACGATCGGGCCCGCACCGTTGCCGTGGCGATCGACAAATCCAAGGGTGCCGCAGATATTGCAACGCCCGGCCATGTGTTTCCTCTGCGTGCGCGGCGTGGCGGCGTTCTGGTCCGCGCCGGTCATACCGAAGCGGCGGTCGACGTTCCGCGTCTTGCCGGGCTGGACCCTTCGGGCGTCATTTGTGAGATCATGAACGAAGATGGCACCATGTCGCGGTTGCCCGAGCTCGTGTCCTTTGCGCAAAAGCATGGCCTCAAGATCGGAACCATCTCAGACCTGATTGCCTATCGCCGGCGTCACGATAACCTCGTGCGTTCCACCCGCGAGACGACAATCACCTCCGAGTATGGGGGCGAGTGGACCATGCGTATCTACGCGGATGAGACCCACGGGGATGAGCATATCGTTTTGATCAAGGGCGACATCGCGGGTGAGTCGCCGGTGCTGGTACGGATGCATGCGCTGGACCCGTTGCATGATGTCGTGGGGGCCGGTCCCGCGGGCCGTGCGTCGGAGTTTGCCGATGCGATGCGGATCGTGTCGAACGAAGGTCGGGGCGTTGTTGTTCTCCTCCGGGATACTTCCATGAAGCTGGAGGTCGCCGATCAACCCTCCCCGCGCACCTTGCGGCAATACGGGTTGGGCGCGCAGATCCTGTCGTCTCTGGGGCTTTCGAAGCTGACCCTTCTGACCAATTCACCGACCCCTCGCATTGTCGGACTTGATGCCTATGGGCTCGAAATTGTGGGAACACGCAGGATTACGGAGACAGGTTGATGGCAGGCATTTCCCACTACACACTTCCCCGCCCGGAGTTCGGCAAGCCGGTCAAACTGTTGATCGTGGTCGCGCCCTACTATCGAGAGATCGCAGATGATCTGCTGAGCGGTGCACGGGCCGAGATCGACGCCGCCGGAGGCAGCCATGAGACCATCGAGGTGCCCGGCGCGCTGGAGATCCCCTCCGCGATCGGAACCGCCGGGCGGTTGAGCAATTTCGACGGCTACGTCGCGCTCGGATGCGTCATTCGCGGCGAGACAACGCATTACGAAACTGTCTGCAACGACAGCTCGCGCGGTCTTACGCTTCTCGGCCTGCAGGGGCTTTGCATCGGCAATGGGATCCTGACGGTCGAAACAGAAGATCAGGCACGTGTCCGCGCAAATCCCGAAGACCAGAACAAGGGTGGCGGTGCCGCAGCTGCGGCCTTGCACCTGATTGCGCACGCCCGTAAGTGGGGCGCTCCGCGCGGGGGAGTGGGCTTCCGCACCTCGACGGACGAATATCAGATCGCCAGCGCCCCCGGAGGCTCCAGCACCGCATGACCGAAGAACGACCCAAGATGAGCTATGAAGAGCGTCGCGCGCTCAAGCTACAGGCGAAATCCGCATCCCGACTCTATGCCGTGCAGGCCCTGTTCCAGATGGAAGCATCGGACCAGTCGGCTACTGCGGTCAAGCGTGAGTTCCTGGAGTACCGCTTCGGTGCGGTTATTGATGAGGGTACGGAGATGGCCGATGGCAATATCGATCTCTTCGTCAAACTGATTGATGATGCCGTCAACAATCAGGGCCGCATCGACCAGATGACCGATCGTGCCCTTGTTGCGAAATGGCCGATCGCGCGGATTGATCCCACCTTGCGGGCTTTGTTCCGCGCCGCAGGGGCCGAGTTTGTCGAGGGCGATACGCCGCCCAAGGTCGTGATCAACGAATTCGTGGATGTCGCACGGGCCTTCTTTCCCGATGGGAAGGAACCGAAATTCGTCAACGCGGTGCTTGATCACATGGCGCGAGAGGCCAAGCCCGAGGCCTTCTGAATCCTTTTTGTTTCATGAGGGCTTGTCGCAGGGGGTGTGCCGCATTACGTCAATGCGTGGCGGGTGCTGCCCTTCTCGTGCACGGTTGCATTCCGGTGGCCTTAAGCAATTCCGAGGGAGTTGGCTCTGGCCGGGCCCTGGTCCGGTTATTTCCGACGCCCACCTGTATATACAGGTCCTCGGGAATGAGATAACCAAACGGCTGCGTGCGGGCCCGCCACTTTTCGCAGTTTCGAATAGCGTACTGCAGGGGGTATTGCATTTGTTCCCCTATTGTTCGTATCTTTCCCTATGGAATACAGCTCTCTTCTCCAACCGGGTCAGCGGCTTGCGCGCGGTACGGCGCGGCACCTGCTGGGTCATGGATTTGTAACGATCGAGGAGTTCGTTCCTGCCCGTGGTTTGCGGGTGGATCTGATGGCACTCGGGCCCAAGGGTGAGATTTGGATCGTGGAATGCAAATCCAGCCGGGCGGACTTCGTGAGTGACGCAAAGTGGTCGGGATATCTTGAGTGGTGTGACCGGTACTTCTGGTCTGTTGACGCGGCTTTTCCTACAGAGCTTTTGCCGGAGGAGACCGGTCTCATCCTCGCGGACGACTATGATGCGGAAATTTTGAGGATGGGGCCGGAGGCAAAACTCGCACCCGGCCGGAAAAAGAAATTGCTCGGCATGTTCGCGCGCCACGCAGCGCGGCGACTGCAGGTCCTGCGGGATCCGGATGCCGAGCGGTTTTCCTAGCGCTTTTTGGCCATGCTCTCGGCACCCTTGGCTGCCGCCATGATTTCTTCGGCGATTTCGCGCGCTTCGTCCGGCTCGAAATCCATCGGAATTTCCGCGCCCCCGGATTCCACGAAGATGCGCACCATGCCCTGATCGGTCGGCCCGATCTGCAGGTTCGCTTCGACGTCTCGTTCGGTATTGATACTCAT
Organism: Poseidonocella pacifica; assembly: GCF_900111875.1. Taxonomy (GTDB): domain Bacteria; phylum Pseudomonadota; class Alphaproteobacteria; order Rhodobacterales; family Rhodobacteraceae; genus Poseidonocella; species Poseidonocella pacifica. The sequence goes on along the minus strand of NZ_FOJU01000003.1, from coordinate 11,914 downwards.
GACCAGATCCTCTTCCGTCCGAGATCGCCTGCTAGCCGGAACCATCCCGCTTGGCAAGGGCGAGCGCTTGGAGAGCGAGAATGTCAGAGATGGTTGCCGTCTTGGCAGAGACATTGGGAGAAAGGCGGGCCCTGATCCAGGGAGGGAAGACCAGGGCCCTTTGCGCGCTTAGAGGCGCAACAGTATCTTTCCATGCTGGCTTCCGCCCTCCATCTCCGCGTGGGCCTTTGCGGCGTCGTCCAGCGGATAGGTCTTATGGGTGACGGGCCGAAGCCTGCCAGCGGCGAAATGCGGCCACACATGTTCCTTCAGACCAGAGGCGACCTGCGCCTTGAACGTGTCTGAGCGTGAACGCAGCGTGGAGCCGGTATAGGTCAAACGCTTGAGCATGATGGGCATCAGGTTGATTTCGACCTTGCTGCCAGCGTTGAAGGCAAGCTGGATAAGGCGGGCATCGTGCCGTGCCGCCTTGATGTTTCGCGCCACGTAGTCGCCGCCGATGATGTCGAGGATGATGTCCATCCCACCTGCGTCTCGGCAGATGTCGACGAAATCCTCATCCTTGTACCGGATCGCGCGCGTGGCGCCCAAACTGGTGACAAACTCTGCGGCTTCGGCGGATTCCACGGTGGTGTAGACGTTGAGCCCCATGGCCGCGCCAAGCTGTACCGCTGTGGTGCCGATCCCGCCGGAGCCACCATGCACGAGGAAATTGCCGCCCTCCGGGATGTCGAAGCCGTGGAATACGTTGCTCCAGACGGTGAAATAAGTCTCGCAGAGCCCGGCAGCATCGATGATGTCGATGCCCTCAGGAAGAGGCAGGACATGTCCCTCCAGCACCGGTACATATTCAGCATATCCGCCCCCGTTTGTCAGGGCACAGACCTTATCTCCGACGTTCCATTTCGTAACATCGGAGCCAACCTCTACGATCTCGCCCGAGACTTCGAGCCCAAGCAGATCGGATGCGCCCTTGGGCGGCGGGTAGTGGCCGCGCCTCTGTACAAGGTCCGGGCCGTTGACGCCCGCCGCCGCGACACGGATCAGAACTTCGCTCGGGGCAGGGGACGGAACCGCGCGCGAGCCGATTTCCAGCACGTCCGGCCCCCCGGATTCCCGCATTTCCACAGTTCGCATTGTCTTGGCGTCTTGACCCGGCATTCTGTACTCCTCTTACTTCAGCGCCTTGAGAACGGTGGAGACAACGTCGCTTGCATCCTTGGCAACGAGGACTCCGGCCTCCCGCAGCTTTGCCACCTTTTGCTCGGCGGTTTCCAGACCAAAGACGGAGAGTGTTCCGGCGTGACCCATCCGTCGCCCTTGCGGCGCATGCCGACCGGCGACAAGACCGATGACCGGTTTGCCGTAAGTGACTGACGACAGGTATTCGGCGGCCTTTTCTTCTTCGCGCCCGCCGATTTCACCGATGAGCACGACGGCCTCCGTTTCGGGATCGTCCTTGAACCGTTCGAGACACCCGACAAAACCGATGCCGTGGATCGTATCACCGCCGATACCGACGGTCGTGCTCTGGCCCAGATCGGCAGCGCTGCAATTCGCGAGGATCTCGGAGGTGAGCGAGGCGGAGCGGGATGCGATACCGATCCGGCCCGGCTTTGCGTCCTTCGTGGGCATCACACCGATCTTGCACTGGCCGGGGGTGAGGATGCCTTGGCTGTTGGGGCCGATCAGCACGGACTGAGTGCCCTCAAGCGCCCGTTTGACGCGCGCCATATCGTGCATCGGGACGCGCTCGGTCACACAAACGATGGTCTCCAGCCCCGCTTCGATCGCCTCGATCATGGCGTCGGCGGCATTGGGTGCGGGAACAACCACGAGGCTTGCCGTTGCGCCGGTTTCCTCTACGGCCTCCTTGACCGAATGGAACACAGGAATGCCCAAGTGCTTGGTGCCTCCCCGGCCAGGGCGGACGCCCGCGACGTAGGTGGAACCATAGCGCACGGCCTGATCCGTATAGAACGTGCCGGCGCGGCCCGTGGCCCCCTGCACGAGAACGCGGGTGCGTTGATCAACGAGAATGGCCATCAGCGCTTCCCCCCTTGTGCGAGTTCGACGACGCGGGCGACCGCTTCGCGCATGGTCCCGAACGCCTCTACGGGCACTTGACGGTCCTTCAGGATCTGGTGGCCCCATGGTGCGTTCTGTCCGGCGAGACGGGCAACGACTGGCGGTTTGCGCTTGGCGCGGGAATAGGCGAAGGCAACTCCTTCGGCCACGGTGTCACAAACCGTCATCCCGCCCCCGTGCACGTTGAGCAAGATTGCCGTTACCTCCGGCTCCGCCAGCAGGATATCAATGCCCCGGGCGATGTCGAAGCTGGTGGCGGTGGTGCGGATGTCCATGAAGTTGGCGGGGCGACCACCTGCGTCCACGACCATGTCGTTGGTGGCAAGTCCAAGCCCCGCGCCGTTGACCACGACACCGATATTGCCGTTGAGCCTGACGAAGTTGATGTTGCTCTTTTGCGCCTCACTCTCGGTCTGGGACAAACCTGAATCAGCGGCAAGGCTTTCGAACTCCGGGTGGCGGAAGGCAGCATTGGCGTCGAGCGCGATCTTGGCGTCGATTGCCATCCACTTTCCATCTCGCGTCACGGCGAAGGGGTTCACTTCGAGCAGCGTCATCTCGTTGTCGAGAAACGCGCTGCGCAGATAGAAAATTGGATCGAGGGCTGCATCATCGTCGATGCCGATCCCGGCGAGGAAGTCGGCGAGGGCCTTGCGCGTGTCTTGGTCGTCATCGGGTAGCAGCAGCGTGCGGACGACGTCGCTGTCCATTCGGGCGCGTTGCTCGAACTCCACGCCGCCTTGCGCGGAGGCGAGGAGCATTGGAAAACCGGTTTCGGGATCAAGCGCGAGGGCGACGAAATACTGCGCCTTGAGATCAAGCGCCGCTTCGACGTAGACGGCGCCGACCGTTTCGCCCGCGGGGCCGGTCTGCTCCGTTACCAGTTTGCTTCCCAAAAGGCGCCGAGCCTCTTCGCCCACTGAGGATGGCGTTGCCGCAAAGCGGATCCCCCCGGCAAGACCGCGGCCACCGGCGGCAATTTGCGCTTTGACAACGAATTTGCGCGTTTCGATCGCGCCGCAGCTTGCCTCTGCTTCCTCGGGGCTGCGCGCGATGCGGCCCGAGGGAACGCCGACGCCATACTGCGACAGGAGTTCCTTTGATTTATATTCTGAAAGTAGCATTCTTTCAGCCTCCTCCCGCTGGTCTGCTTGTGGTGTTTGGTATACCACTGAGCCATGTTGTGTCAACGCGACTGGTTGAGCCTAGCAGGATACCGTAGGGCTTTGCAGAAAGACTTTTGGGGGAGTGGCAGGATGATTGACTTGCGGGATCTACGGTGCCTAACGGCACTTGCGCGGCATCGGCATTTCGCCCGGGCGGCGGAGGAATGCGGGATGTCACAGCCCGCCTTCTCCATGCGCATCCGCCAACTGGAAACAAGGCTCGACACGTCGATCGTAAAACGCGGCAACAGGTTTCAGGGCCTGACGGCAGAGGGGGAGGCGATCCTCGCCCACGCACGCAAGATTCTAGCCGAGGTTCGCGTACTGGAGCAGGAGGTTCGCTCGGCGCGCGGTGAATTGGCCGGCAGGCTCACGCTTGGGGTCATTCCCACCGCAGTTCCCTATGCGGCACATCTGGTGGTCCGCTTGCGCGAGTTGCATCCCGGTCTGCAGGTTCGGATTCTGTCCACCACTTCCCTGTCCATCCAGCAGGGGGTCGATGATGGACGGTATGACGCCGGTTTGACCTATACCGAGGGCGCGTCGCCCGACCTCATGACGGTCGAACCTCTCTATGAGGAAAGCTATGTTCTTCTATGCCCCACAAAGCTGGCGCCGAGGCTGTCGGGAGATGTGACATGGCGCGAGGCGGCGGAGCTTCCTCTCTGGCTGTTGGAACCGGAGATGCAAAACCGGCGGATTCTTGATAGAGTATTCTCAGATCTGGGCGTTGCCCCACGGTTCCAGGGAGAGGCGAACGGGTTCACTGCCCCGATGGTAGCAGCGGTACAGGGCGCCGCCGCTACGGTCGTGCCGCGCGTGCTGCTCGACTCCCTCGGCGAACTGCCCGGCACGGTCGTTCTGCCGCTGGTGGACCCGGTGGTGGAGAAGTCCGTTTGCCTCGTGACGCCACTCCGGGCCCCCAACATTCCCGCGCTCATCGCGCTGCGGGAGGCGGCACGCTCGTCATAACCGTACGTTATCGTACATTATGAAAAGGCGAATTGACGATGCAACCTCCTTAATGCAGCCTGCACTCAGCTAGGAGGAAGCCATGGCACCGTTGGACGACCGTAAAGGTATCTGGAAGACAGAAGGTAAGGGAAAAGGGCGGGTCACGCCCAAGGGACGGCAGTACAGTGACGAGGCACTCGAAGATGTCCGTGCACTGATCGGGGATCGCCCGCGCCGCCGCGACCTTCTGATCGAATTTCTCCATTTGATTCAAGACCGTTTCGGCCATCTTTCGGCCGATCACATCCGTGCGCTGGCCGAGGAAATGCGCCTTGCGCAGGCGGAAATATATGAGGTCGCGACGTTCTATGCCCATTTCGACGTCGTAAAGGAAGGCGAGACGCCGCCGCCGGCGCTGACCATCCGGGTATGCGACTCGCTTTCGTGTGAGCTTGCGGGATCACAGCAATTGCTTCAGGCGCTCGAAAACGGGATGGATCCCTCCGAGGTCCGCGTGCTGCGCGCGCCGTGCATGGGTCGTTGCGACACGGCGCCGGTTCTCGAGCTTGGGCACAACCACATCGATCACGCCACGCCGGAGAAGGTGCAGGAAGCGATCGCGGGCGATCATACCCATCCTGTCATGACTGACTACGAAACCTTCACCGCTTACCGGGATGCGGGCGGCTATGCCGCGCTGGAGCAGTTGCGCCGCGATGGCAACTGGGAAGACGTACAGGAAAAGATCCTTGCCAGCGGGTTGCGCGGTCTTGGCGGCGCGGGATTCCCGTCGGGTAAGAAATGGGGGTTCGTGCGCGCCAATGCAGGAACGCGCTATCTGGCCGTGAATGGCGACGAGGGAGAGCCGGGCACCTTCAAGGACCGCTACTATCTCGAACGCTCGCCCCACCTCTTTCTCGAAGGCATGCTGATTGCGGCATGGGCCGTCGAGGCGGAGAAATGCTTCATCTACATGCGCGATGAATACCCGGTCGTGTTGGAGATCCTTCGCCGTGAAATCGCAGCTCTCGAAGCTGCGGGCCTTGCGAAGCCGGGCTATATCGATCTGCGGCGCGGTGCAGGCGCGTATATCTGCGGCGAAGAAAGCGCGATGATCGAATCCATCGAAGGCAAGCGCGGCCTTCCACGGCATCGCCCGCCTTACGTGGCGCAGGTGGGGATCTTCGACAAACCGACGCTCGTGCATAATATCGAGACCCTCTACTGGGTGGCCAAGATCTGCCGCGAGGGGCCGGAGTGCATGAGCTCGACGGAAAAGAACGGGCGCAAGGGGCTTCGCAGCTATTCCGTTTCGGGCCGGGTAAAGGCTCCCGGTGTCCATCTCTTGCCGGCGGGATCGACGATCACGGATATCATCGAGGCGGCTGGCGGCATGCTCGACGGCCATACCTTCAAGGCGTATCAGCCGGGTGGTCCGTCCTCCGGGCTTCTACCAGCCAGCATGAATGACATCCCGCTCGACTTCGACACGCTGCAGCCCCACGGCTCTTTCATCGGATCTGCGGCTGTGGTCGTCCTGTCGGACCATGACAGCGCGAAGGATGCGGCGCTTAACATGCTGCGCTTCTTCGAGGACGAAAGTTGCGGTCAGTGCACTCCATGCCGCAAGGGCTGCGAGAAAGCCGTGAAGCTGATGGAAGAAGAGACCTGGGACGAGGATCTTCTGACGGAGCTTTGCGGGGTGATGATGGATGCGTCCATCTGCGGTCTGGGGCAGGCGGCTCCGAACCCGATCCTTTTGACGATGAAACACTTTACCGATGACATCCGGAGCGTACCGCGCTCGATGGGGTACGATACCGAGCAAAGCCTCGAAGGGGGGGATAGCTGAGATGGACGGCGCACAAGACATCACAATGGTGACCTTTAACCTCAACGGAGAGGATGTCACCGTTCCGCAGGGCTGGACAATCTGGGAAGCAGCGAACGGGCGGGGCCTCAAGATCCCGCACCTTTGCCACAAACCCGACCCCGGCTATCGACCTGATGGAAACTGTCGGGCCTGTATGGTCGAGGTGGAGGGTGAACGGGTTCTGGTTGCTTCGTGCATTCGTCCCGCCTCCGAAGGAATGGTGGTCAAGACAGACAGCGAGCGTGCCAAGACCTCTCGCAAGATGGTCATGGAACTGCTTGTTGCTGACCAGCCGGAGAAGGAAGAGGCGCATGACCGCTCCTCCCACTTCTGGGATATGGCCGAACTCAATGGCGTGACCGAAAGCCGGTTTCCGCAGATCGAGGCCGAGCATGTGCCGCTACTGGATGCCAGCCACGTGGCCATGCGGGTCAATCTCGACGCCTGCATTCACTGCAACCTGTGCGTCCGCGCCTGCCGTGAGGTGCAGGTCAACGATGTGATCGGGATGGCAGGGCGTGGCGCGAGCGAGCAGATCGTCTTTGACCAGAACGATCCCATGGGCGACAGCACCTGTGTTGCCTGCGGCGAATGCGTTCAGGCCTGTCCGACGGGTGCACTCATGCCCGCAACCGTGGTCGATGAAGAGCAGCGGGGCGATAGCCAGGACTATGACCGCGAGGTCAAGAGCGTATGCCCCTATTGCGGCGTCGGTTGCCAGATCTCCTTCAAGGTCAAGGACAACAAGATCAAGTACGTGGAGGGCATCAACGGCCCCGCGAACGAAGGTCGGCTTTGCGTCAAGGGCCGGTTCGGCTTTGACTATATCGCGCATGGCCATCGTCTCACCAAGCCGTTGATCCGGCGCGAGGATGCCCCGGAAAAAGGTCTCAACGTCGATCCTGCCAACCTTGGCACGCATTTCCGCGAAGCAACGTGGGATGAGGCGCTCGACTTCGCAGCCAAGGGCATGAGGGGCCGCGGAAAGGAAATCGCGGGCTTTGGCTCGGCCAAGTGTTCGAACGAAGAGGCGTACCTCTTCCAGAAGATGATCCGGCAGGGTTTTGGCCATAACAACGTGGATCACTGCACACGGCTTTGCCACGCGTCTTCTGTGGCGGCACTTCTGGAGAACGTCGGCTCGGGCGGTGTGACGGCCAGCTTCAACGAGATCAAGAACGCCGACGCGGCAATCATGATCGGGTGCAACCCATTGGAGAACCACCCCGTCGCCGCGACCTACTTCAAACAGTTCGCAAAGCGGGGCGGCAAGCTGATCGTCATGGATCCGCGTGGACAGGGCATGAAGCGCTATGCCTCGCACATGTTGCAGTTCAAGCCGGGGGCGGACGTCTCCATGCTCAACGGCATCATGAACGTCATTGTCGAAGAGGGGCTCTACGACCAGCAGTATATCGAGGCCTATACCGAGAATTGGCCGGCGATGAAGGAGCATCTCAAGCAGTTCACGCCAGAGAAAATGGCGGAAATCTGCGGCATCGAAGCAGAAGTGCTTCGTGATGTGGCCCGCACCTTTGCTTCCGCCAAGGCTGGCATGATCTTCTGGGGCATGGGCGTCAGCCAACACATTCATGGAACTGACAATTCGCGTTGCCTCATCTCACTTGCTCTGATGACGGGGCATGTTGGGCGTCCGGGCACCGGGCTTCACCCGCTGCGTGGACAGAACAACGTTCAGGGGGCCTCCGACGCCGGCCTGATCCCGATGTTCCTGCCCGATTATCAACCCGTCAGCGATGATGGCGTGCGATCTGCTTTCACCGATGTCTGGAAGTCTCCGGACTTCAGTAATCAGAAGGGTCTCACGGTCGTCGAGATCATGGATGCGATCCACGCGGGCGATATCAAGGGCATGTATATTCTGGGGGAAAACCCGGCCATGTCGGATCCCGACGTGGAACATGCACGCCATGCCTTGGCCAAGCTCGATCATCTCGTGGTGCAGGACATCTTCTTGACGGAGACGGCGAACTACGCCGATGTCATCCTGCCGTCCAGCGCCTGGGCGGAGAAGACGGGTACCGTGACCAATACGAACCGTCAGGTACAGATGGGCCGGCCCGTTGTCTCGCCTCCGGGTGATGCCCGCGAGGATTGGTGGATCGAAGTCGAACTGGCCAAACGTCTCGGTCTCGACTGGGGCTATACGCACCCGCGTGAGGTCTTTGCCGAGATGAAGCTTAACATGGCCTCGCTCGACAACATCACATGGGACCGGCTCGAGCAATCCGCCGTGACCTATCCCTCACTGAGTGAGGACGATCCCGGTCAGGATATCGTTTTCGGGGATGGTTTCCCGCGCCCCGAGGGCCGTGCGAAGTTCACGCCGGCCTCCGTCATCGCACCGGACGAGCGGCCCGATACGGAGTATCCCTTTGTGCTGATCACCGGGCGGCAACTTGAGCATTGGCATACCGGGTCGATGACGCGCCGTGCGAGCGTTCTGGATGCGGTCGAGCCAGAGGCCAACTGCTCCATGCATCCGCGGACACTGCGGCGCATGGGCATCGAAGCGGGCGATACGATCAGGCTGACGACGCGACGCGGCTCGGTCCGGGTCATGGTGCGGGCTGATCGTGCGGTGGCTGAGGATAACGTCTTTCTACCCTTCGCCTATGTCGAGGCGGCGGCGAACATCCTGACGAACCCCGCGCTTGATCCATTCGGGAAGATCCCGGAATTCAAGTACTCGGCCGTTCGGATCGAGAAGGACAGCGACGCCATAGCCGCAGAGTGAGCTGCGCGAACTGCTGAACAGAAAAGGGCCCCACCGTCTGGCGGGGCCCTATTTCGTTCACTTCAGGTTCTGAAAACTTAAGCCCGGCTCCGATCGAAGCCGGGCGCTTTCCCTCTGGCGGATTTAGCCTGTGTTACGAAGGCCGGAGGCCACCCCGTTGATGGAAAGCAGCAAGCCACGGTGTACTTTCTCGGAATCTTCCCCGGAGCGAAGCTTGCGCAGCAAGGCCACTTGCATGTGGTTCAGCGGATCTAGATAGGGCGTCCGGCGCCGGTGCTCTGGGCGGGCGGCGCTGTCGGATGCGGCACCAAGGCTGCGGCCTGTGATGAGTTCGACACAATCGCGCGAGCGCTGCCATTCTGCCTCGATGCGGGAGAAGATCCGTTCGCGAAGCGCCTCGTCCTCCACAAGCTCGGCGTAATGGGCGGCAATCGCCATATCGCTCTTGCCCATGATGGTTTCGATCTTGGAGACGAGGGTCCGGAAGAAAGGCCAATCGGCATAGAGGCGCTGGAGTGTTTGCGCATCGCCCCCTTCATCAAGCCAGTTCGTCACCGCTGTGCCGAAGCCAAACCAGCCAGGAAGCATGATCCGGCACTGCGCCCAACTGAACACCCAAGGGATCGCCCGAAGCGAGGCGATTGACCGGGTCTTGCTACGCGATGCCGGGCGGGAGCCGATGTTGAGGGAAGCAACCTCATTGATGATCGTCGAGGACCAGAAGAAATCTTCGAACCCCTCCGTTTCGAAGACGAGGCCGCGATATGTGTCAAAGGCCGTCTGCGACAGCGTGTCGAGGATGGCCTCGTCTTCCGGACGGATCTTGTCATCCTTGTTGAAGAGGGAGGCATCGATTGTCGCGGCAACGATGGTCTCAAGATGGGTGAACCCGATTTCCCGGTGCGAATAGCGCGAGGAGATGACTTCGCCTTGTTCGGTGAGGCGGATCTGGCCGTCCACCGCGCCCTCCGGCTGGCTCAGGATCGCATCCCGTACGTGGCCGCCACCACGCCCGACAGATCCGCCGCGACCGTGGAACAGCCGAAGCGCGCATCCTTTTTCTCGGAAGAGGGCAACGAGGTTTCGCTCTGCCTTGTAAAGCTCCCAGTTCGAGGTGACGTAGCCGCCGTCCTTGTTGCTATCGGAATACCCGAGCATGACCTCTTGCGTCATGTTCTGTGCTTCGAGCACCTTTCGATACGCCGGGATGTCGAGCATCTTCGCCATGATGTCCGAACCATTTCTGAGGTCTTCGATGGTCTCGAAGAGGGGGACGACCTGCAGGCCGGCGTTGCCTTCGGAGGGGGCGAGGCCGGTCTCTTCGAGCAGAACCAGCAATTCGAGCATATCTGAAACCGACTGACAGTTCGATATGATCGACATCATGATGGATTTCGGGCCAAAACGTGCGCGGGTGTCGCGCGCGGCGTGGAATACATCCAGTTCCTTGCAGGTCTCGTCGGAATACCGGTGGTAGGCGCGCACGAGGTTTCGCTTCGACCCAAGTTCTTTCAACAGCAGTTCAACGCGGCCATCCTCATCAAGGGCAAGGTAATCCGTGTCGGGGTCGACCGCCCGGATGAGTTCGGCGATGGTTGTCTCGTGTACCGCTGAGTTTTGACGCAAATCCACGGTGGAAAGGTGCAGGCCAAAGCTCTGGATTTTGCGCCGGAGAGAAAGCAGGCGCCCTTCGGCCGTGGCTCGGGCCTGATTGGCGCGGAGGGACGCGTCGATCAGGTCGAGATCCGCGAGAAACTCTTCTGGTCCCGCATAGGGGGCAGCATCGGGCGCTTCGCGGGGAAGCGTTACGCCTGGAACGATGTCGCGCAGGGTGGCGGAAAGGCGGGCGTAAAGGCCAACGATAACGCGCCGGTAGGGCTCATCTTGTCGATGCGGCGACTCGTCCGGCGATTCTGCCGACAGCGCTTCGATCTCCGCACTGACCGGCACGACCCGTGTCGACATGGAAAGTTCGGAGCCAAGCTTGTGCAACTCATCCAGATAGTGCCGAATTGCAAAACCGGCCTGCAGGCGGAAAGCATCGCGCAGGACGTCCGCTTCGACGAAGGGGTTGCCATCGCGGTCCCCTCCGATCCAACTCCCGACACGCAAAAACTCCTGCAAGCTCCGGTCACCGGTTGCCGCCTCAAGCTTGGTCTCCACGATCCCGTGAAGTTTGGGGATCACATCAAAAAAAGTGTGATTGAAATAGTTGAGGCCGTTGCGAATTTCGTCGCGTACCGAAAGCTTGGAGCGGCGCAGGAGGTGGGTTTGCCACAGGATTTCAATTTCGCGGGCAATGTCCGCGTCGATCTCTTCGGTCGGACTTCCCGTGGCGATGGCCTTGACCCGATCATCCAGAAGACGCGCAACGGAGAATTCGGCCCGCATGGTGCTTTGCCTGCGGATCTCCGTCGGATGAGCAGTCAGAACCGGGCTAACGAGGCAGCGACGGAAGAAATTCGCGAGGCCATAGGGCCCCTGCAGCGTCTCCTCGGCCTTGTCGAGATGATCGCGCAGAATATTGGTATCGCGGTGTGCACGCTGCGATTGCAACTGTGCCTCATCCTCGGCGATGTTGAGCAGGTGGAGATAATATGAAAACGCTCGGAGCGCCTGGAGCATCTGCGTTTCCGGCAGGTCGGAAATGATGTCCTGCAACGCACTATAGGCCGATTCATTGTGGCTGTCGTGAAACTCTAGGGAGGCCTTGCGGATGCGCTCAACCAGATCGAAGGCCTGTCCGCCTTCCTGAGCGTGGAGCACGTTTCCGAGCAGACGACCGAGGAAGCGAATTCCTTCATCGGCGAGTTCGTCGTTCACCGGGCGGTGGTCTTGGGGGCGGTTCAGCATGGTTCCTCCTGTCAGCCGATTGGCTCTAGCGCGGTATGCCCGACTTTTAGCGCTAACATCAACCACCGAACAAGAGCAGGAGGGGCGCGACCCCGCAGGATCGCGCCGGATGTCGAAAGTTTCAGCCGATCGCCTTCAGCACGGCTTCGCCGAGTGTGGCGGGGCTGTCTGCGACGGTGATGCCGGCGGATTTCATCGCCTCGATCTTGTCGTCAGCGCCGC
>NZ_FOJU01000002.1 GCF_900111875.1 Poseidonocella pacifica | reverse complement strand
GGATGGTGGCGCGCCGCAAAGGCGATGCCGTAGTAGCATTCAGGGCGATATTGGCCTGAGTTGATCCACCGCCAACACGATTTTCAGACATAGCCGCTCTGCCCAAGTACTTTGAGGACCGCACGTCTTCATTGCGTGCTCCGGCGCCTGACGTATCTGGCTTCCACATCTTGGCGTGCTTGCGCGGGGGGATGACAGCATCGGCGTTGCGCGCCGCAATCGCCTCGTGGCATGTGCGTGTATCGTACGCCCCGTCCGCCGTGACGCTCCCGAGATCCTGATCCGGTGGGATCTGATTGATTAGGTCGGCAGCATAGACGCATCCCCGAGACCGCTGCTCGTCACCTCAATGGCCCGGAATTCCAGTGTTTGCTCATCAATCCCGATATGTATCTTGCGCCATACGCGACGTTTGGGGCCTCCATACTTACGAGCGTTCCACTCACCTTCGCCCACAGCATTGATGCCCGTATCATCGATCAACAAGTGCAATGGCCCCGTTGAGCCCTTGTAGGGGATGGCGACGGACAAGATTCGTTGTCGCCGGCGCAGGGTGCTGAAGTCTGGAACAGGCCAGCCTAACCCGACAAGCTTGAGTAGACTGGCTACAAAGCCTGCCGTCTGCCTCAACGGCAAGCCAAACACCGCTTTGAGCCTCAGACAGGCCTGTATCGCCGCGTCGCTGTAGGCCTCGTCGATCAGATGGCGCAGCGTCCCACACCATCTCAGGATCAAACCAGATCGCGAGCGATCCCTGTTGCTTAAGCGAAAGGTTGTACTCCGCCCAGGTTCGGGTTTTGTACGTCGTAGGTGTCCAGCTACTCATGAACGCCAGCTCGCACGCTGGGTTCACGCAGTGAATCATTGCTGAACGCGACTTGTGCAACAAAGCCTATGGGAGCACCAAAATGTGCGCGTGCCCTTGGTCCAAACATGATTTTTTACCTGCAATCTCACTGACCTGTACAATTTTACCAGAAAATTCAATGGTTTCAATTTGATCAATAAGGTTGAGCATTGTTGAAAGATGTTCAATTTGTACGACGAATATTTAAAAACGGTGTGCACATGACGACTCTCAAGAATGCCCTGAGCGCCATTTTCATTTTCATTTCTGCCAGCACCGCCTACGCTGAGCTGTATTGTTACCAACCTGAAAATCCCGGCTGGGACTGGACAAACATAGACTTCATCAGCTTCAGCGAATGCCTTGACAACGGCGCTCTGCACAAACGCGAGATCGATGGCAAAGGAAAAAATGGGATGAGCTTACTTGAAGCGGCTTTGTCGGGCGGTGCCAAACCTTCTGTTATTGGCCTGATCCTGGCACAGGGAGCAGACCCAAATCAGGAATTGAGTAATCGCTTCCTGAATTTACCGCTGCAACTGGCATCGATCCACGCCCATTTGGACAAAAATCACTCTTTGCACACTATGAAGGTGCTGCTGGAAGCTGGTGCCGACCCCAACCTTGTCTCAAAAAATGGTTTGACAGCCTTTCACGGGGCATTCATGGGAAGAGACGCCCAGATCACCATGGAAAAACTGGACCTTATCATTGAATATGGAGCTGATTTTTCAATTACTTCCCGAAATCAAACCGGATGGATCTTGCCAGCTATCAGTGCAAACGCATCACTAGATATATTAAAAAAAATCGATAGTATATCCGACGCGGATTACTCCGAAACAAGCGTCTTTGGTAAGTCACCCGGCCAAACGCTCCTTCACCATCTTGCCCGTGAGACGACACCTGACGCTCAAAAAATTGCTGTTTGGCTAATTTCAAAAGGTACCGACCCTAAAGCTGTCAATAGTAAAGGGGAATATGCTTGGGAACTGGTAGAGGAAGACATTCAGTTACGAAGTCAACTAAAGGTAGCCGCTGGCATGGGCTCCGGAACGGGTCTCTCCATTATTGCAAGTGACAACGACATCCAGAAGGCCTGTCGCAGCCCCAAAAGTCAGGCGATGTACAAGGGCGATGGGGTCACGGTAGATGAGATCTGTTCGTGCGTCGAGGATTACGCCGAAACCCGCTACAGCCGCATCTCGCAACATCCCCGTTTCTCTAAGGTGTACGGTTCCAGAAACCGGCAAGGCCAGATTGATGAACTGGTGAGAGGCTTGGTATTTGGGTGCATGGGCATCTGGTCGTATACACCATAGGCGGTAGATCGTCCGAGCATTTCTTTGATGCTCTGGTTGAGAAGGGGTATTCGCTTTCGACCTAACGAGTGATTTGGAATTGATGTGCGAAATCCATTGGGCGGGCTTGCAGAGCGGCGCAGGCCAATCATGCGCCAACATTCAAGCTGGACCAGTTAGGGTAGGCTAATCAAACTCGCTGAGTTCTGTAATCACCTTCGCAAGGCCCGGCTTCTGGTCGCGACTAATGATAGTGCAAGGTGAGGCGAATGATCGATACTTGCTTAATATGAAGATCTTGGGCTATGTCTGAAAATCGTGTTGGTGTTGCTTCGTTTTTGCCGTAATCGGCCAAGATTGTCTCTCCGCGCACAGACGGAGATCCCACAGCATGCACTACACCCCTCGGTTCGTCATCGACGCCCTCTTGTTGTCGATCGCCAACTTGCCTCCGCGGAAGATCGCTGAGGCCGAAGCCGCGTAGGCGACGGCATGAAGGCGCACGGAAGCAGTGGTGGAGATCGACGCAGCCGCGGCGGAGCGCGCCTGCCCGCGCTGCGCCAGCTCCGAGCGGTCGTCGTGGGGGACGACACGCACCAGGGCGCGCCGCTGGCGCTGCCGGACTTGCGAGAAGACCTGGAGCGGGCGAACGGGCTCGCCCGTGACGAACTTGTCCCATAATGCTTCCTTCCATTTCTGCGAAAAGATCACACCATCAAACCGTGGGATCAAACAGCTATGCCCGTCGGATGGTGGCGCGCCGCAACAGCGATGCTATAGACGCATTCAGGGCGATATTGGCCTGATTTAATTCACCGCCAACACGATTTTCAGACATAGCCGACACGCACCCTTTGGTTGCAAATTGTGTGAGAACGTCCATGCAATCGGGTCGCTCAAAAGGAGCACTTCGCATTTTGGCTTGCTTGTTAATATTTGTCCTGCGATATCTAATTGATGCGGGATCATCGCATTTCTCGCTATGGTTGTCAAAAATACCAATCACTTTTCTTAAAAGGATTTTTTGAAATGCGCCCATATCTCGCCCTTTTTCTTCCCCCGCTGCTTGCGCTGGCACCGCTCGCGCAGGCCTCGTCAATCGACCAACTCAAATTAACCGCATCGGATGCGGCCGCAAGTGACACCTTCGGGTGGTCCGCCTCGATCTCAGGCAACACCGCCATCGTGGGCGCATATGCAGATGATGATGATGGCAGCGGCAGCGGTTCTTCCTATCTGTTCAACGCGACCACTGGCGCGCAGATCGCCAAGCTGACCGCATCGGATGCGGCCGCAAGCGACAGATTCGGGTGGTCCGTCGCGATCTCAGGCAACACCGCCATCGTGGGCGCGATTGGAGATGATGATGGTGGCAACCTCAGCGGTTCTTCCTATCTGTTCAACGCGACCACCGGCGCGCAGATCGCCAAGCTGACCGCATCGGATGCGGCCGCAGTGGACCAGTTCGGGTATTCCGTCGCGATCTCAGGCAACACCGCCATCGTGGGCGCATATGCAGATGATGACGATGGCTCTGACAGTGGCTCGGCCTATCTGTTCAACGCGACCACCGGCGCGCAGATCGCCAAGCTGACCGCATCGGATGGGGCCGCATTCGACAACTTCGGGCAGTCCGTCGCGATCTCAGGCAACACCGCCATCGTGGGCGCATATTTAGATGATGATGGTGGCACTAACAGCGGCTCGGCCTATCTGTTCAACGCGACCACCGGCGCGCAGATCGCCAAGCTGACCGCATCGGATGCGGCGGCAGTTGACTACTTCGGGTATTCCGTCGCGATCTCAGGCAACACCGCCGTCGTGGGCGCATTTGCAGATGATGATGGTGGCAGTACCAGCGGCTCGGCCTATCTGTTCAACGCGACCACCGGCGCGCAGATCGCCAAGCTGACCGCATCGGATGCGGCGGCAGTTGACTACTTCGGGTCTTCCGTCGCGATCTCAGGCAACACCGCCATCGTGGGCGCATATGCAGATGATGATGGTGGCAGTAGCAGCGGTTCTGCCTATCTGTTCAACGCGACCACCGGTGCGCAGATCACCAAGCTGACCGCATCGGATGCGGCCGCAGGTGACTACTTCGGGTATTCCGTCGCGATCTCAGGCACCAGCGCCATCGTGGGCGCATTTGGAGATGATGATGGCGGCGGCGGCAGCGGCTCCGCCTATGTCTTCGCCTCTGCCGATCCCTCCGTGGTGCCTTTGCCGGCCGGCATCTGGCTGCTCGGCTCCGCCGCCGGGTTGCTGGCCTTCGGCCGCAGGCGCAAAGCGCGCGCTGCATGAGGCGGCTTGCCTCCTGCGCGATCCTGCTGGGGCTGATGGCCGGCCCCGGCGTCGCGGACACGCCGCCGCGCTGCGCCCTTCTGGGCCAGATGGCCGTCTCGTCATGGTTGGAAATGCTGGGCGCGTTGTCCGGGACGGACAGCACGACCGCCGACCCGATCATCGCACGGCTCGATGGGCTGACCGGCATCTATGGCGCGCTCTCCTGTGATGCGGCGCAGCTGCAAGAGGCGATGGATTGCCTGTTGACCCAGTCTGGCAATATCCGGGCCGATGCGCTTGCAAGGCAATGCATGCAACAATCCGGAATGACGGAGCAGAATTGAGCCTGCTTTCAAATCTGGGTTGATCGCAAAATTTCTGGGCAGTTTTGCACCTCAGGATTGAATGGGCTGCATGCTGAGTGGAAGAGCAAATTTTGCACACCATTCCGAGGTCCGGCGACGAAGTATCTCGCGGGCTATGCCCGTCGGATGGTGGCGCGCCGCAAAGGCGATGCCGTAGAAGCATTCAGGGCGTTACTGGCCTGAGTTGATCCACCGCCAGCACGATTTTCAGACATAGCCGCGGTCTGAATCCGGCCCTTTCCGGCCATTGGTATTTGTTAAATGCCGCTCAATGGCATGTCACGGGAATTCACCAGAGGGATCTCGAACTAAATAGCAGGCCATGTCAGCAGTGCCAGTGTTGCCAGTTTCCGCTGCCGATCTTCCAGATTCTGTGGTGACCAGTCTTCGTATTCTCTAAGTTGGGATGTTGTGGTTAAACTGCTCTTTGCAAAGAATGGTTTCTTGGCTGGGAAGCTGTCATTCGACATGCCGTTGTTCTCACTTCTCTTTAGAAGGCAAAGGTTGCCGAGCCGAGTTTTATATTCCATGTGTGTATCAGCATCAAAATTCTCCCAGCCAGTCTCCGGGAAAGTCTTGGGGAGAATGTGCTCAAGGGTAATCTGCTGCGGATCGGTGTTGACCCACTCCTCCTCTTTTTTGTCCGGCGACATAGTGTGTTCCAACTCTCTTAGGATATACCGGGCCAGAGCCGCTTTCGAAACACGAGCGTTTGCAAACACTTCCTGAAAATCTTTATCCGACACAAAGATCTTTTTCAATGCTTCGACAAGATCCTTATGCTTCACGATCTCACCTTCAGTGATTTTTATTGCAGCGTCTGCGAAGGCTTGCTCATTCGCGCCACTGCGGGTCCTTGCCGACATTACAAGGCGCAAACTAAGAGAACTGAGGCATCGGATGGATTTTGAAAATTCGTTCTTATCGAACTTGGTCGAAACCGCCAAGAGGAGCGGTCTCATCGGCCGGAGATCAAAGAAGTTGAAGTCCTCAAGGTATTTTCGAGAAGCAGGCGAATAGTCATCCCAGAACTCACTTTCTGGATTGAAGGTCGCCGTGTAAATGCGTGAAGTTTCTGCCAAAGATGTCAGGAAGGAGATTGAAGTTCCTTCATTTTTATACCTGTTCTGGATTGCGTCGTAGACACCATCGGCGCGCACAAACCCAGAAAAAGCAATTAAGTAGTGTCGCAGGAAAGACACTTGTGGGTCGTCACCTCCAAGGTCCTGCAAATTTTCCAACATGTTCGACCATTTGGATTGTGCGAGACCGACCTGTTTGTCGGCGAGGCCGAATAGGTAGCTCTTCACAAGATCAGCTTGGGAGGTCCGCAGCCCGCGGTCGTTCAACGTCTCAAACATCTTGAAAGCACGCGACTGATCATGCGCACGCAACAATATGACTTGCGCCGCGTTCTCAAGATAGTCGATCCAATTATTTAACGTTGCAGGGGCATCAACACCCGAGACCGAAATTGCAATACTTTCGACGCGCTTTGCAGCACAAAAATAGGCGTTCTTTAGGAGTTTGTGAGAAGTCCGGCTAACTTTCGGGGGCCAATCTTTCTCGGTATTCTTTGATGTGAGATTTTTGAAGAAGGTCCTGTCATCAGTGTTTAGAGCGAGCCTCTGTTTGAAGCCTTCGCGCCGGTCGCTGCTAAAAAGATAGCTATTCTGAAGTGACGTAGATATCTCTTCACCAATTTTTTTCTCGTGTAAGTAATCCCTTATAGCAGCAAGCAGCAAATAGGTAGTCGTCAGCCTTTGCTAACCATCCACGACACTTAGTGTGCCGGAATCCGTTCCTTCGATTGCTACAATAGTGCCAAGGAAATACTCAGAGCTTCCACGATACGCCGCTTCGACGTCTGAGAAAAGCTGTTCCACCTCCTCGTTAGTCCATGCATAATCGCGTTGGTGCGGAGGAATAACCAATGAGAAATTAGCAAAAATCTTTGCAATTCCGATATCGTCGAAGCTAAATGTTTTCATTGAGTTCCTCTGGGTGATAGCACTGCCAGAACGGTAGTCCTCGGGCCAATGATGCGCAAGACGGTCACCGGCGCTGAATTTAAAAGTTGGCTTACCAGTTGAACATCGCCTTCGTTTTATTGGCGCAGCGTCAAGCGTTAGCCCGAACTACCCACGTTCCGGTCGCACACGAATCGTCACCCGCGCATGGCCCTTCGGCATTCCATGCGAAGAACCCTCTGCTGCGCAGCGAATGTCCACAATCCTCCGATTCCGTGGAAAAACTACCTGCTGCAATTGCAAAACTCTACAAAGCGGGAAGCTGTTCTCCGACAAGCAAATTGCGCCCAGGGGTGCCGCCGAAATTCCCATAGATTGGAATTGTGTTCTGCCGAAACTGGTTCAGCGCACTGTAGGAGAGTTTTTCAACACAATCCGCCGGGAGTCACTACCGCCTGGAATCAGCCGCTCTCGCCGTTGTGCGGGGGCGGGTCAGTTTTGGGGCAGCCAGATGACCTGCTGATGAGTGCGCGCGATCCATGCGCAAGCGCAACAGTTTGAGTTCGACCGGTTGCCAGTGGTCTTTCTGCAAACAACCCTTTCATGGCGACCCGGCCACCGGGCCTTCGCGGCAAGATCCATCAGGGTGCGCTGGCGCGTGTTGTGCCGGCGCCATGCCGACCGGAAGTCGCGGTAGTCGCTCGGCAGTAGATCGGCCCGACCAAAGGCGAGGGCCACGGCGATCGTCTCGCTCGAGGACAGGGTGGCGACCGCGTCATCGATCGTCGCCTGGTTGGTGAGGACGATCCGGCACGCTTCCGCGTCTGGACGGCCCGGCTCATTCAGCGGGTTGGGGCGGTTGTTGTTCGTCGAGGTCGTGTCGTTCTCCAGTGTTTCAGACCGGGCGGTATGCCCGGCCTGATTGGAATTTCGGTCGACATGACTCGGAGCGGAAATGCCTTGCCTCCACGTCATGGCCACGCGCAGGGGGTGGCCGTTGTTCACGCGGAAGAGTTGGGATGTTCACGTTTTGAGGCAGGTGCGTTCAGCACCAGTTCCTCCAGATGAAACACTTTGACCAGACCGATTTCGAGACGGGCTCGGCAGCGCCGAGACTCACCACTGAAGCCTACGTCCGTCTGCTGCATCCGGAAGATGCGATCGGCAAGACGACCCTCATGGCGAAGGATGCGACCGGACGGGCACATTCCAAGACATACACCCTGACCACCGCTCCAGTGTTGGCCAATAATTTTCTGGATAGCGACGGATATATCAGCCTCCATCGCTTCCATGGCCCCCGAAAAGTGAGCCATCTCGCCGCTTTGAACGGCCTGTTCCTGGACCTCGATATTGACCGCCTGCCACCCGGCGCCAGCAGGTCCGTGGGGGCGTGGTCGCTCGATGTGACGATGCACTGCCTGTCACTGAAGCTGCCGCAGCCGAGCGTGCTTCTTTCCACGGGACGCGGCCTGGCTGCAATCTGGCTAATCAAGCCCCTGCCGCCCAAGGCCCTGCCGCGGTGGCAGGAGGCGCAGAACGTGGTGATCGAGCACTTCCGCTCCCTCGGGGCCGATCCTGCTTGCCGTGATGCCGCACGCATCACTCGGCTGCCCGGCTCGCTTAACAGCAAGAGCCAGAAGATCGCGTCGATCATCGGCGGCACCCTGGAACGCTACGACTTCGATCGGCTGGCCGACGACATTTACATCGCCGCAGGCCGCCCGACCCGGGAGGAGCTGAAATATCGGCAGGTGCGCCGGAAGCAGCACGCTGCGCGAAAGCATTCCGGGGGGCTCCCCGTGCGCGCGCGATTCTCGGCGGTCTTGCGTGATCTCGATCGCCTGCGTCTGTCATGGGGTGGTCACGTGCCGGTCGGCACCCGGAACACCTGGCTGCATCTCTATGCGGCTTGCCTCTCCCACACATTCGGCGCCGCGGAAATACCGGACCGCGTTCAGGCAATGGCCGCCGAGGCCACCCCTGGCCTTCCCCCCTCCGAAGTGTCCGGCGTCGCGAGGATGGCCGCCCGTCATGCCGATCTCCCCCAGAGCGGTGCGCCTCTCTTTGACGGGCGGTATCACTATGCCGGCGCCACCATTGCCGACATGCTCGGCGTGACCGCGGCAGGAGCCCGGACGCTCGGCCTCGAGCAAGTGATGCCGAAGTGCGAGCGCGCCCGCAGGAAGGCCGAGCGGGAATGCCAGCGGCGTCAGGCCGCCGGTGCGATGTCGCGCGATGCGTGGCTGGAGGAGAATGACCGCGAGGCTCGGCAGCCGTGGGTCGAGCTCGGAATGTCGAGAAGCACCTTCTATCGTCGCCGGAAAGCCGGCCAGATCGTCGAACCGGCCAAGCCTGCGACAACCGCGGACATTGAGACTGGTCCGTGCCCGCTACAAGGGGGCTCTGCCTTGCCGAAGGCGCCGGCGGAGGGGCGAAGCCCCGCCGCCAGTGCCCCCACCCCCACCACAAGCCCCTGCCGCCCCAACCGGCCGACGCAGGCGACGCGAACGGAAAAGATCTCCGCACCCGATGGCGGGGGGTTGAAGGAAATCGTTGTCGAAACCAACCCTTGGGTGCAACCTGCACAGCAGCAGGGGGAGATCGAGTTTGAGTATCGACGAGTTTATTATCCGCTGGAGCGCGACCGGCGGGACTGAGATGTCCAATTTCCAGAGTTTCGCGGGCGAGCTCTCCGATGTCCACGTCCTCGCGCGCCCGAAACCGGCGCAAAGCGACGGCCAGACCAACCATTATCGGTTCGAGCGCTCGGTCACCGAGACCCACACCGTCGCCCGTGGGCGCCGGCGAACCGATCTCTACTGACGCGGGCTTCGTCGTGGAGGCCAAGCAGGAAGCCGGTCCCAAGGCCGAAGCAGAACAGCTGAGCCTCCTGCCGGCGGAGGACGCGCCCCACATCCAACTGCGTCACGGACGGCGGGGAAGCCGTGCCTTTGAGGACACCATCCTGAAGTGTCCTGCCGCCCTCAATCACGCGCGTGCCGAGGAAGAGGCCCGCGGCCATGTCCGCTGGCTCCGTCCCGACTACCAGGACCCGGATGGCCGCGCTGCCGAGGCCCGGACCGGCAAACTCGATATCGCCGCCGCCAAGGCCCCCTTGGCCGAAATCGCTGCCCGACCAAATCGCCGCCGTCCGTGACGCACTGGAGGACCTGGGTGAGGCCGACGCCGAAATAGTCGCCCGCACCTTCCTGCGCGGCCGCGCCACCACCGTCGCGCCGACGCTCAAGACAGTGGCCGGCCTCGCCATGGCCGAAATGACGGAAGAGGGCCGCTATGTCACCTGAGCGCCGCATGATCATTCGGCCTAAGTGCCTGCCGGACATCACCGGCAGGGCGGGCGCCCGCCACGATGCCCTCCGACGGATCGACCGCGCCGGGTCCGAAAAAAATCTTGGGGGTGTCCGCAACCTGTGTTGGTCCGCTTTGGCTCCTGCTCCTGCTCAGCTCAGCTCAGCTTCGCAAGCAGCCTGTCGAGACCGGAGAGGGTGGCTTCCATGCCTTCCTTCATGCCCATGTCGATCACCTCTTGGAGCGCCTCGGGCGTCTCGTAGGTCGAGTTAATCTGGACGAGCGTGCGCGGGGATGCGTCCTCGAACGTCACATCCCAGGTCGATACGGGCATGTCGCGATTGATGCTGCCGTTCGCGTCACTGAAGGCGTCTTGCGCGCGATAGCCGTCCTTCGGCGTAATGCTCTTATAGTCGAAGCGGACCCAGTGTTCATTTCCGTCAGGATCGACCATGGCGAAATGCCAATGCCCGCCTTCCTCAAATGCCATGGATTTGGTTTTGGCCGTGAAAGGTTCGGGAGCGAACCACTGGTCCAGCAGTTCCGCCTTGGTATAGCAGTCCCACACCAAGTCCTTGGGTGCGTCGAACTCGCGCCGGATGGTAAGTCGATTGCTCTGCATGTCCGTCTGAAAACTGAAGTGGAGATCGGGTTTCATTTGTCTTTTTCCTTTAGTTGTTTGAGCAGTTGATCGAGTTTCCGGTAGCGCGATGCCCATTGCTGGCGCTGTTCCTTGAGCCAGTCCTCGACAGCCGCATATTTTTCTGGATTGAGTTCGCAGGTTCTGACGCGGCCTACCTTTTCGGTTGTGATAAGGCCCGCGTTTTCCAGCGTTCGGATGTGTTTCATAAACGGTGGCAGCGCCATATCGAAGGGCGCGGCCAGATCGCTGACCGAGGCTGGGCCATCGCCAAGCCGTCGTAAGACCGCCCTGCGGGTGCTGTCCGCGAAAGCAAGGAAAATGGTATCGAGTTCGGGGCTATTGTTATCCATAAGGGTAAATATAGACCGAGTCGTTAGTTACCTCAAGGGATAAGTGTTCTCTTGTAGTTGTAAGGAAACAATACGGGCCATTCATGTCCGCCGCAGCATCTGCCACTTCGAGAGGCCTCGCATCATCTTCAGCCTCTGCATTGTGAAGTCCCCCCCACCTGGGGCGGGGCGGCGGTGCGACCGTCTTCGGATTTGCGAAGTACCGGGCCCATTCGCGAGAACCCTTGCGCGATTCCTGCTGGTCGGTCGATGGCGCTACCCGGTCTGCCCGAACGGGTCTTTTGGCAGCAGTGCAGCTGTCGCGGTGGACCTTGGCCCGGGAGCGGCCCCACTTCTGTCGACGCTCGTCGCCGCAGAAGGGGTAATGGTAGTCTTGGTTTGTCGGTGCTTCGATTGGGCGTCCTCGATCTGGGCCGGGTTCAAGCGATCGAGGGTATCGAGAAATCGGCGAAAGTCGTGGTGTAGCAAGGGCATCCTCCGCGGGAAAAGCGGAGTAATTTAGGCCTTATTGCGAAATGACGAAGCGCACCAACGTGGTTTGCGGACACCTCCAAAAAATTCCCTAATATCCACGAAAAAAAGCAACGCAAACCGCCGAAGCCGCCGGCTTTCTTGAAACAGCAAGCGGACAACGCTATGAATCTGGTTGAAGATCTCGCGCCATGCCGTCGATCACCTCGGCGAGCTTCACCAGATCGGCCGCGTAGAAGCCGGCAGCGTTGATGCAGTTCGTTTCGAGAAGACGCAACCCATCCACTGTCCGGCAGATGTCCATGACAAACGCTGGCGAGTAGCCTTCATTCAACCGCGCCAAAGATTGCGCAAACTCGAGGGCATCGGGATCGATTTCATGGCGGTAAGTCACCCGGGTCCCGTCCTTGTAGAGGGAGTAGGTGACGACCTGACCGTTCACGATCCAGATACGCCATTCCTGGAGTATCCGCGCCGGAGCCGTCAGCATCATCAGGGTGTCGTGGCGCAGCGAGCCACTCGGAATCTCGTCTGGGTCGAGTGAGAGGACTTTGCGAGCGGTCTTGAGGATTTCCGCGGAGGACTTGACGGCTCCCGCCTGTTCCTTGCTGTCCGAGACAGGGCGAATGAACCAGGCGCGATCATCGTCCGACAACTTGGTCGCGATCTCTTTGGTTGTCAGAAAGAGAGCGCCCGGACCATTGAGCATATGGGCTTGCCAAGGCTCTTCATGGACGAACGGACGAATCCGAAATACGCCCGGCTTGAACCCCCTGGATTCGGCGTAGCGCCAAAGCGTGTAGGAACCGAACATCACGACGGCCTGCTTGTCTTGCACGTCCGGCTCGGGAATGAGCTCGCCAACGAATGGCACGACTTTGTGCCAGGAGTATCGAATTCCGAGGTGTTCAAGCGCGTCCGCGAGTTTCTGCGTGTCCTCGAATTGCTGAAGTATCCACTGCATCGCTTCTCTTTCTCGGCTCGGGTATTGGAGGCATAAGATCATTTCGGCAAGGTGAAGCCAACGCCCGCCGTTGGCGCGGACCGATCTCCCGACGCGAGCACGGGATCACGGCCGTCGAAGGCCCCAGGCAGGGGTGCGCCGCAACTCGCGTCCGACGGCGTCGCACAGAAGGCCCCGCATCTGGTCGACCACCGGGATCGGCTTCCACACCATCGTGGTTTCGGACGAGGGTTTCCCCGAGGTGGACTTCAGCTTTCGCACCTTCGTCTCGGGGACCCGGTGATTCCACCGCCACAAAATCTCGTCGAGATAGCGCTGGAGGTGCTTGCGTCCAAGGCGGTGATACACCCCGATTAGTGCGCGTTGCACCACGGCATTCACAGCTTCAACAGTGTTGATATGCGCCCCCGTTTTCCGGTTGGAGTATTGTCGCTTGTTGTGTTGCACGGTGAGGTGGCCGGCGAAAGATCCGCCGATCTTTCGATAGCTACGGTTTTTGTCCGTGACCAATATTGAACTCGGATCGATCCAGTCTTCCATGATGGGTTTCATCGTGCGCCCCTTCGCATTCGGGATGAGAATGGCCCGGGCCTGGCCATTTTGGACAGCCGCAACGAGGGCGATCGGTTTCTTCGTTCCTCGACCGCGCTTGTTCTTGGCCCCGCGACGGAACTTGGGCTTCCCCCCGATGAATGCTTCATCAACCTCGACCACGCCGGACAACTGCCCGGTAACCCGCCCCCTGTCGTCCATTAGTTCTCGAATAGCGTGGCCCAATTTCCATGCGGTCTTCTGGTTGACGCCCAGAATGCGCGCCATGACGACCGACGAAATGGCCTTGGAAGAGGTCAGCACCAAGAACATAGCCGCGATCCAGATCCGGAGATCGAGCTTGGTCGCGTGGAGCGGCGTCTTCGTAGTTACGGTGAACTGGCAGCGGCACTCCTTCTCGGAACACTGGTAGAGGCCAGAGCGCACCGAAGCGCTGCGAGCGGTCGTGACCTCAGGCTGCCGCAGTGCGGGCAGAAGCGATCATCACCCCAGATCGCTCTTTCCAGGAAGACCCGCGCGTGATGCTCCGTTGGCATTTTCTTCCAGACATTGCGGACGGACTTCAGCTCGTTGATCATTGTGCAGCCTCTTTTCAGGAGAACCCAGAACATTGGCTGATTTCTGAGAAACGGAAATGTCTACGTGATGGCGGCCATGGGACCGAAGCGAGGCATACAAAACTGGGTCATTGCAGCTGTTCTGATTTGTTTGGTGGATAATTGGGAAAAAATTCTTTGGGACGCTGCAAAATTGTTTTTCGCCACTCGTACTCGAACCCAATTACTTCCTACCACCCCGCCGGGGCGGTAGCGCGGGTAACGGTAATACCGGCGCTTACCATTACCAAAGGTAGGAGCCAAAGATGGCGACCAAGACCCATCAGAAGAACGCTGCACTGGAGAAGAAGGCCAAGGCGGCAGTGATCGAGCTCGAAAAGCTCGGCAAACCAATCACGAATGCGAACGTTCGCGAGCAGATCGGAGGTTGCTCGTTCCGCGATCTCTCCCCGATCGTCAAGGCTATCGTCGCCGAGAAGGAAGCCCGCGCTCAAGCAGAAAGCAAGGTTCCTGATATGCCGGATGAGGTCGCGGAGCTTTCCACCGCGCTCTGGGAGACCGCGTTTCGCGCCGCTGACGAAGCGGCCGCGTTGAGCCGGCGCGCACATGCGAATGAAGTAGCAGAGCTCCGCAAGCATCTGGACGAATGGGAGACCAATGTCGGCACCGTTGAGGACGAGCTGGAGACGATGAAGGCTCGCGCCCAGGGGGCCGAGGCGGCTAAGGCGGAGCTCGAAGAGCAGGTCGCAGATCTTCGGATGGTCATCGCAGGACTGGAGGGTCGGCTCCTCGGTCGGCAGGAAGCCGCACGTGCGGCGGCCAAGGAGGACAAGAACGCGGCGACCGACCTTGAAGATGCGTGCCAGATGCCGCTCTTCGGCGATCCGGCGGGCGAGGAGGGTCTGCCTCTCACGGGCGATGGCGGTGATGCGGTGCACGAAGACCTCGAGCAAGGCGATAAGGACGACGGTGATCTCGACAACGAGGCAGCATAAGTAGGCAGAGCCGAGGCGCCCCTACCTCGGCTCTTCTTCATTCCGGCGCTCAAGTCCTCCTGCGAACGCGCTCCGGAGACAACCAAAGGACCTTGATCGGCTCGCGAAATTGATCGGTGTGAAGGGCCGCCACTTTCGGGTCCGTGGCGTTCTCCACGTCCTGTCGACCGGTCTCGAGATCAAACCCGCGTTCCGCAGCATTCAACTCGATCACCTTCACACCTCTGACGTAATTCGCGCGAAGCGCGGCGTCTTCTTCAGTCAGGAGCATGGCATCGCGCGTTGCTTGATATGCGGCCCTGAGCTCCAGATTTGTCGTGGTTTCCAGTCGTGTCCGAAGCGCAGCGGTTTCTGTCTCGGACGGTATCGCCCAGGCCCCGGGAAAGCTTTCCTCGTCCAGGGGGGCCGTTTCTCCAGCTGCCAGTGCTGCCAAGCTCTCCGGGACAACCTGTCGCGACTGAGACATCGCCGCTTCCACAACAGCCGCGCCGCGGCGCAGCTCTGCCGCCGTCGCTTCCTGGGCCTCCTCACGCTGGCGGACCCCAAAGACCCGGCGGGCGAAGCCGAGCAGCAGATCGAACGCCGGCATGATCCGCTTCTTGAGCGAGCGCCGGTCTTCTTCTGCGTCGGGCGCGTTCGGTCCGTACACGAGCCCCTCCCGACGTTCCTCGGTTGCGGGCCGGTAGTCAATCTTGCGTGCCTCGATGGCACTCATCCCGCATTCCAGCGCCTTGGCCCTATCCGCGGCCGAGCAAGCAAGCTTTTCCGCACGGGTGATTTCCGCTTGGCCCTGCGCCGCCAGTCTGGCTGCTTCGGTTTCGCGGAGGAGGAGGTCGGTCTTCTCGCCTTCGATAGCCGTGACCTGCTCGTTGAACTTCGCCGCGCTTTCTGCCCTCCGCTTCTCATCCCTTGCCTGACGGTCTTTCACCGTCAGGGCCTTCTGATACTCGGCACGTGTCATGCGGCATCGTTTGGGCCCGAACCGGAGCAGACCGGCGCCATCAAAGACCTCTTCGTAGAAATCGTCCTGCCATTTACTCATCGCTGCGCGGTAGGCGCGGTTCGCACCTTGGCCCACGGCCTTGGGGTCCTTCACCTTCTCTGCCGCGTGCGCCTCGTTGAACGCGATCTTGGCAGCTCTGCCGGGGTGAAGCGCATCGACCCGACCAAGCTGGGGCTCGATTGCAAGGTAATGCGCATGGACATGATCCTCGTCCCAGTGAATGACGCCCATCAGGAGAACCCCACCGGCCTTCTCGACGGTCTTCCTCTCATGCTCCATTGCCGCCGCGAGCAGAGCGACGCATTCCTCTCGAAGTTCGGGATCGGCCAGAGCATCCACCGTGAGCGTGGGAAGTGACACCACCGAGGAATAGAGCGTGCGGGCGTCAGAACGCAGCTTTCGCTTCGCCTTCTTGCCCTTGCGGACGTAGACCTCATTGACCGTCGACGCTTCTTCATGTGCCGCTCGCGCCGCGGCGAATGAGCTGACGGTCCCGGGCAGGATCTGCGGCGGCAGCCCGCCCGGATTGACATGGAACGAGGCCCAAGGTTTCCGTTCAGCTTCGTCCAGCACCTCTTGCGCTGTCCAGGCTCGCTCGCCGCTCTTCCGGAACTTGGGTTCATTGGATTTCTTCCCGGGCGCGCCCTGCACCGAATACGACTCCATGCGCGCGAATTGATAACCTTTCATCGCCATCTCCTTTGTTCGAGGCGACGGGGAAATAGGTAAGATGGGCGCACCTCTGGAAATGTCTGCGACGCGCCCCGAAGGCGGGCGCACAAGGCATAGTGTCCGACTATGCGTAGTGCGAGCCGCCCCTTCGGAGCTCACTACGCGCCGGCTCTCCGAGGGCCCCTCACGCCGGGGAGGCGGTCCTGCGCGGACAACGGCAGGGCGTTCGCCACCCCTGCACTCCGGCGCCTCCGGCGGCCGGGGGAAGTCGTTCCGCACTCTCCCCCCGGACCCCTCACTGCTCGGGCCTCCCCAGCCCCGGCCAGGGGGATGACGTCCCCCTGGACCCCCGCGGACGAACAGCAGTCCCACGACAAGATAATGTGGCGGGCGCGCTCAGGGCCGCCTGCCGCGACCCGGCTCCTTGGCGAGAGCCGGATCAGACAGCCGGCCAGACAGGCACGCCGGGAGGGGATGCTAAAAGCAGGACAATCTTGACACCGGCCAATCTGCCGGCTCCTCGAACACGGAGATCGCTATGTTCGACGAACAATGTTTCTGCGACATCGTATTGCCCACCCTCCTCGGTGAGACCGCACCGCTGCGCGTTTTTGCCGGGGAACATCGAGAGGCGCTCATCCACGCGGCGGAACTCCTCGCCGGACGACGGGGCGAACACCTTGCCCTCGAAGTAACAGACGCCCTCGCCCGGGCCGCCCCTCTCACTCGGCGTGACATGCACCACCTGCACGAGCTGGTGAATATCCTCGCGCTGGAGAATGTGGACGACCTGGACAGTGAGGAAAGTGCACGTTTCGCTCTCCTTGATCCCGCGTCAACTGTCGTCGAGGAGATCTGTCTTCTCACCGACGGTTTGCGCGATGCCATCGAAATGACGGACCTGGATCATCCGTCGGCAGCGCGT
Source organism: Poseidonocella pacifica (assembly GCF_900111875.1). Lineage (GTDB taxonomy): Bacteria > Pseudomonadota > Alphaproteobacteria > Rhodobacterales > Rhodobacteraceae > Poseidonocella > Poseidonocella pacifica. Next base: position 708,628 of record NZ_FOJU01000002.1, on the reverse strand, counting down.
ATCTCGGCGGCGTAATTCCGCGCCGCCCCCACGTCGCCGGTCCCCTCCTGGCCGGCGGCGCTTGACCGACAGCATTGGATGCGCGGCCATCGCCCGCAGGCTGTTGTGGAGGAACTTAATGTCCGACGACGCCTCGCAAATATCCTTCCTCGATCCGCATGTGACGGATCGATACCGACACTTGGCCGGCTTCCTTTCTATCGAAGCCGCAGCGTTGCACGAGCTTCTTGTCGCCTGCGAATGCTACGAGGCCGGCCAAGCCGTGGTCCGCCTGATCGAGCGCGTGACCTGTGATATTCGAGACCTGCCTGCCATGCGTGCAGACCTCGATCTTGTGCTGCGGAATTTGGCCGAAGTCGGAGCCGGAGCGCTCGACCGAGCTTGGACCAACGGCAGTGCCCCCGCCGATCTCGACGCAGCCGTGCGGTTCTACGGTGCTCGGCTCGGCGATCTGAGTGCCCGGCTATGACTGTAGCCTGCATGCCTCAGCGCCGGCTTGCGCTCGCGCTGACGGCCTTGACGACGACAGATGATCTTTCGTGGCCCCCGCCACGGACTGTCGTCCGGGAGACCAGCATGAATATGCTTACCAACACCGCCCTCGTTTCCACGGCTCAGGAACGGCGCGAGGACGCCGTCCTCCATGTGGTCGACTTTATCCGTCGCGAGGGCATGACCCTCTACGACCTGTTCTCTGCCTTGGGGGATGAGGAGGCGGCCGACGCGGTGGCCGAACTCGTCGGCCTTTGTGCTGCCCCTTTACCCGCCCGGTCGGCCGTAATGGCCGAACTCGCGGAGGTCGCGCTCTCCCTGAACATGCTGTCGTTCCGGGAGATCGACGCGCTGGCCATGTCAGGCTGCGCGCCTTTCGATGTCTACGGCGCGGTTCGCTGGTCCGGGGCGCGGGTGGCGGATCTTTGCGCCCGCCTCGCCGCGACTTGATCGGGGCGGTCAGTCCTCGTCACGATCTTCGGAGAGCCGGTCAATAAACGCCATGACCTCAGACAGCCTCCAGCGGGAGGAGTTGCCCAGCTTCAAAGGCTTCGGGAGCGTCTTGTTCTTGATGTCCCGGTAGATGCTGGCGCGCGACCGCTGGAGGATCTCCGCGAGTGTGGCGATTCCAATCAGGGAATCGGCGGCGGGGGAAGTGGTATGCATGATGATCTCCTTGTCTCTATGCTGAGGGGAGATTGGACCGTCTTGTGAAGGCCAAAAGGAAATCGGCATGCGTCCCGCGAAAAAAACTTTGGGGCTTGTGGGAAGCGGAGAGGTCTTGCCGCGACCACACTCCCATCGGATTGTTCCGCTCGTGGAATCGGACGCTGGAAAGTAGGTTCGCGATCTCGCCACCCCGGCGCCACCCCAGAAGGGTTTCCGTCATGCGGAGATCACCCCCATATAGGAGGAAGTCGCCGAAAACATTGGGAAAAAATGGTAGCGGAGGAGGGACTTGAACCCCCGACACGCGGATTATGATTCCGCTGCTCTAACCACCTGAGCTACTCCGCCACGACGCGGCTCACGTAAGGCAGGGGGAGGGGCGCGTCAAGCACATTTCTCCCCGCCTACCCATCAATCGCGCCAATCGAAGAAACCCGGCGAGGTGGCGGAGAGAAGCTCTCGCGCCAGGCGGCGGCCAAGCTCGGGGCCATCGGCGATGGGAACCCGGCCTTCGGCATCCAGTCGCTCGGAGCCATCGGGGCGCAGCACTTCTCCGCGCAGCCAAAGCTCATCCCCATCCAGAAGGGCAAGCCCGGCAATCGGCGTTTCGCACGACCCGTCGAGTTCAGCGAGAAACGCGCGCTCCGCAGAGAGCGCGTGCGAGGTCGGGGTATCGTGGATCGCGGCCAGAAGCTCGGCGGTGGCGCCGTCGTTGATACGCCTCTCTATCCCGATCGCGCCCTGACCCACGGCGGGCAGCATCTCTTCGGCCCGGACGCGGGCGCGGGCGATATGAGACATCTCCAACCTGTTGAGGCCCGCCATCGCGAGAAAGGTACAGGTCGCCACGCCGTCCGCCAGCTTGCGCAGCCGTGTCTGGACGTTGCCGCGAAACTCTACCACCGTGAGATCGGGCCGCCGGTTCAGAACTTGTGCCTTGCGACGCAGGCTCGAAGTGCCGACCACGCTTCCCTGCGGCATCTCCGCCAATCCCGCATACTGGTCGGATACGAACCCGTCGCAAGGATCCTCGCGCGGCAAATAGGTATCAAGAACGAGGCCCTCAGGTTGCAGGGTCGGCATGTCCTTCATGGAGTGAACCGCAATGTCGATCTCCCCGCCAAGTAGCGCTTCTTCGATCTCGCGGGTGAACAAGCCCTTGCCGCCGATATCCTTGAGCGGTCGGTCGATGATCCGGTCGCCCGTGGTGCGGATCACGACGATCTCGAACGCCTCGGCGGGCAGCGAAAACGCCTCGCCCAGCCGGCGCGCCGTCTCTTCGGCCTGTGCCAGTGCCAGCGGGGAGCCGCGCGTACCGATGCGAAGGGGGGAGTCTGGCGAAGGAGTTGAGGGCATGACGGTCCTTATAGGTTTGCTGCCCGGGTTGACTTTCGGCGCCCCCCCGGAGACGACGGGCGCGAGCATAGACGAGGACAAACATGAGCACATCCAAAAAACTGCTGCGCGCTCTGGCCGGTGAAACACAGGCGACACCGCCCGTCTGGATGATGCGGCAAGCCGGGCGATACCTGCCGGAGTACAAGGCGACGCGCGCCAAGGCGGGGGATTTCCTGAGCCTGTGCTACACGCCCGATCTGGCTGCGGAAGTGACGCTGCAGCCCATCCGGCGTTTCGGGTTCGATGCCGCGATCCTGTTTGCGGACATATTGCTCGTGCCTCAGGCGCTTGGCGCGGAGCTTTGGTTCGTGACCGGTGAGGGGCCGCGTCTCTCCACGATCGACGAGGCTGCGGATTTCGATGCGCTCAAACCTGCTGACGCTGTGCATGAAACGCTTTCCCCGGTTTATGAGACGGTCAAGATCCTGTCGCGTGAATTGCCCCCCGAGGTCCCTCTGATCGGGTTCGCCGGGGCGCCATGGACGGTTGCGACATACATGGTAGCAGGGCGCGGCACCCCGGATCAGGGCCCGGCCCATGCGCTCAAGGATGCGCAGCCAGAGCTATTCTCCCGGCTCATCGACCGGATTACGGCGGCCACGGTCGAGTACCTTTCGGCCCAGATCGACGCCGGTGCCGAAGCGGTGAAGCTTTTCGACAGCTGGGCCGGATCGCTCAAGGGAGCGGATTTTGACCGGTACGCACTGGAACCGACCAAGGCGATCATCTCGGCGCTCAAAGAGCGGCACCCAACCATTCCTGTCATCGCATTCCCGCGGCAAGCCAAGGAACGCTATGACGGGTTCGCCAAGGCCACGGGTGCGGATTGCGTTGCGCTCGACAGCGATCTGCCCCGCGATTGGGCGGTTGAGCATGTTCAGCGTGACGGGTGTGTCCAGGGCAATCTCGCGCCCGGTCATATGGTGACCGGAGGGCAGGCTCTTATCGACGAGACACGCGCGATCGTGGAGGCTTTTCGCGGAGGGCCGCATATCTTCAACCTCGGACACGGGATTACCCCGGATGCCGATCCTGAAAACGTCGCGCTGATGATGGAGACCGTCCGCAACGCGTGATTGGCCAAAGCGCCAAGAGCCGCTAGGCTTGTCAGGCATTTCAGGAGCTTCGCATGACGAACGACCGCCCTTCTCCTTTTCCGGACGCGGACGAAGATCGCGATGCCGCGCGCCAGATTCCAGACACGGCCCAGACTCGGGCACCAGCCTATCGGCTTGCGTTTGACGATCCCGATTTCATCGGGCGTGAAGAGCTTCGCCCGGTGCGCTTGCAGCTGGAAATGCTCAAGCCGGAATTGGCGCTACAAGAGATGGGCATCCAAAGAACCATTGTGCTCTTTGGCGGGGCCCGCATTCCCGATCCGGCCCAGAAGGAAAGCGCGCGCACTCCGTACCTTGCCGAACTGACCAAATACTACGATCAGGCGCGCCGCTTTGCCCGACTTGTGACAGAAAAGGGGATGCGCGAAGGGGGCGATCAACCGACCCATGTAATCGTGACAGGGGGCGGCCCCGGCGTCATGGAGGCGGGGAATCGAGGGGCGGCAGACGCGGGCGGACGCAGCATCGGCCTCAACGTCGTTCTGCCCCATGAACAGGCCCCGAACCCCTATGTGACGCCTGAACTATGCTTTAACTTCCACTATTTCGGCCTGCGCAAGATGCACTTCCTCCTGCGTGCGGAGGCGATCTGTATCTTCCCCGGTGGGTTCGGAACGATGGATGAACTGTTCGAGGCGCTTACCTTGATCCAGACCGGGCGGATGGAGCGTGTGCCAGTGTTGCTGTTCGGGCGGGAATTCTGGGATCGCGTCATAAATTTCGAAGCGTTGGCAGAGGCAGGGACGATCTCTGACGCGGATCTGTCGCTGTTTCGGTTCGTCGAAACGGCTGAAGAGGCGATAGACGCGATCGAAACATGGGGGCGTGACTAACCGGATTGCGGCCCACCTAATGAGCTTGCTTTGGCGCTCCATCTCTCTGTCGTAGAATTCCCTACCGGATCACGCGCGCAGACCGGCTAGAGCGGTGACTTACGCCGCCGGTTTCGGGGGGGGCGCCAGAGCCGCTAGAATCGACCTCTCGGCAGCGGACGGGCCCGCAATCACCTGCGGACCCTCAAATCGGAATTCAGGAATAGGCTCCGGCTGAATAGGTCAATTCATAGCTGTGGCTGTAAAGCTCGAAGACGACGCCGAAAGGGTCCTCCACATAGACCATGCGATAGGGCTTCTCTTGGGGGAAATATTCTCGCACGGGCATCCGTTGTTTGCCGCCTGCCGCGACGATCTTTTCCAGCAGGCTTTCGAGGTTGGGGTCCTGTATGGCGAAGTGAAAAGTGCCGTGCCGCCGATAGTTGAAGTTTTCCTCCGGTTTTTCGTTCCCGGCAAATTCGAAGAGTTCGATCCCGATGCCATCGGCAGTGGAGAGATGCGCAATGCGCAGCTTCGACCAGCCCGGGCCAAACACATCGGTGCACATCATGCCGATTGCGCTGTCGTCCTCGACCACGTCGCTCGGGGCCATAAGGACATAAAAGCCCATGACCTCAGCGTAGAAATTCACGGCCTTGTCAACGTCAGGGACGGAGAGGCCGATGTGCGAAAAGGTACGGGGGGTGGGAGCCATGTCAGTTTCCTTGTGTCTGGGTCTGACGACAAGGTAGGGGTGTTGTGTCGAAACTAAAAATTATCATATTGTATAAAAATCATTACGTGAGATGATGATTTAATGCTGAATGCCACGTGGCTCGAGACATTTGTCGTATTGACCGAAACGGGCCATTTCACCCGAACGGCAGAGCGTCTCAACATGACCCAGCCGGGCGTGTCGCAGCATCTGCGCAAACTCGAGAATCAGGTCGGCCAAGCGCTTATCGCACGTGACGGGAAAAGCTTTGTACTCACGCCCGCGGGGAGGGCCGTCAGGGATCTGGGCCTATCACGGCGCGCGGAAGAGCGTCATCTGCGCGAAGTCATTGCCAAGGATGATCCCGACGTTGGGGAAGTTCGGATCGCCTGTTCGGGCAGTTTCGCGATGTTGCTCTATCCGCGCATCGTGGATCTGATGCGATGGGCGCCGCAGCTTGTCGTGCATCTTGAAGCGACGCCCAGATCCGGGATCGTGGCGGGGGTGCTCGACAACCGGTTCGATCTTGGGGTGGTGGGGCAGGAGCCCGGTCATCCGCGCCTCGATGCCGAGCGTATCGGACGGGAAGAGCTTTGCCTCGTGCTGCCCGCCTCTGCGAAGGGGGAAGCCGTGACGTTCGATGGGCTTGAGGCGCGGGGGCTTGTGGCGCACCCGGACGGGTATTCCTATGCGGACGAGTTGTTCGCGGAAAACTTTCCTGAGCGGTTCAAAGGAGCGGATCGCCTCAACATCCGTACGGAGATCAACCAAATCGGCCAAATTCCCTATCCGGTTGCGCAAGGTCTGGGGTACACACTCCTCCCCCGGAGCGGGGTGGAGGCTTTCGCCCAAAGAGACCGCCTGTGTACCGTGGAATTGCCGCACCGTAGGCATCATGAACTATGGGCGATATCGAGGCGCGGGATCGCCCGGACGGCACGTCTGGCACAGTTGATGGATCTGGTGCGCAAGCTCGCAGCAGAATTGGGATAGGCGGGCTGAAGTGGCCACGACCCTAGACGGCGATCATGACCTCGATGCCGAGTGCTTCGAAGGCTTGCGCGTCGCGATCCTTTATGCCGTCGTCGGTGATGAACGTGTCCACAACCTCGAGAGTGTTGAGGCGCGTAAAGGACGACAGGTTGATCTTGGTCGAATCGGCGACAAGGATCGTTTTGTTAGCGGCCGCGATCATCGCCTGCTTCAACTGCAAATCCGCGAAACTCGGATAGGTTAGCCCGGTATCGATAGAGACACCCGCCGTGGCGAGGAACAGCTTGCCGGCAAAGACATCGGACAGGTACTCCACCGCCTTGTCGCCGGAGACGGACAGGGTTGGCGGTTTGAACTGTCCGCCCGGCAGATGTACTGCGACGCTCGGGACTGCGCCGAGAATGATGGCGATATTGAGCGCATTGGTGATGACGGTCAGATCACGCTTGTCAGTCAGGCGCGTGGCGATCTCTGTGGTGGTGGAGCCTGCATCAAGGATGAGCGTTTCGCCATCAGAGACGAGCGAGGCCGCCAATGCGCCAATGCGGCGCTTCTTGTCCATGTTTTCGCTGTGCTGAAGCGAGAGCGATGCGACCTGACTTGCCACGTTGTTGAGATAGGCCCCGCCATATTCGCGGGTGATATGGCCCTCGGCCTCCAGACGTTCGAGATCCTGCCTGATCGTCACGTCCGAAACGGTAAAGGCCTCCGCCAGATCGCGGACGCGGGCCGATCCTTCCTCCTCCAGCCAATCGAGGATGCGGCGTCGGCGGGTTTCCGACAGCAATCCGCCGCGTGTCTTTGCCCGTGTTGGTCCGGCCTTTGTCATTGCGCCCTTTCGCGACTTCTTCGCCTGTTTGTCTGGACCATCTGTAGCAAAAGTGGCCGGGGATCAACGCATCGCCGCTTGTTGACGAAGAACCACACGAGCTTCGAACCGGCTTTGCGCTTGATCGACCACAACGGCGGCGATGATCACCAGCCCCTTGATGACGGTCTGCCAGAAGGTAGAGACCCCCATCATCACCAACCCGTCCGACAGGATGCCGATCACGAAGGCACCTACGATCGTTCCGAAGATGCGCCCGCGCCCCCCGGACATGGACGTGCCGCCCAGCACCGCCGCCGCAATCGCGTTCAACTCGAAGGTCTCTCCTGTCGCGGGATGCGCGGCCTGAAGCTGCGAGGCGATGATCAACCCCACAAGAGCGGCACAAAAGCCTGAGAACATATAAACGTACATCTTAACGCGCTTGACCTTTACGCCCGACAGCGACGCGCCCCGCTCATTTCCGCCAACTGCATAGATGTGCCGCCCAAGCGGCGTGTTGCGCGCCACATAGGCAGCCCCGCAAGCGACGAGGATCAGCATCCAGATGGAAACCGGAATCCCGAGGATGCTCCCCGCCCCGATCCAGCGAAAGGTATCAGAACCCCACTCGGCGTTGCCCGATAGGTTCGGAAAGGTCGAGCCGGACGAGGACAGAAGCGCCAGCCCGCGCGCGACATAGAGCGTTCCCAGAGTGGCGATGAAGGGCGCGACGTTCAGCCTCGTGATCAGGACACCGTTGACGACTCCGACGAGAACCCCCACCAGAATTGTGATCAGGCCAATTTCGAAGGTGTTGAACTGTATCGTCCACGCATACCCCAGATCGACGCCGTTCAAGAGCAGATAGCCCGCGACCATCCCGCAGAGCCCAACGATGGAGCCCACCGAAAGATCGATCCCGCCGGTGATGATCACGAAGGTCATACCGATGGCGAGAAAGGCGTTGAGCGCGACGTGTTTGGCCATGATGATCATGTTGGCCGTGGTCAGGAAGTTCGGAGCCGCCGCGGCAAAGAACACGAACACCACGATCAGCGCGATAAAGGTGCGAGCTTTCAGTAGCAAAAGCAGCAGGTTCTGGGCCGATGCCCCGTTGGGGCCAGTGTCGATCGCACTCATGCGGCTACGTCCTTCTTGACTTGTGCGGCTTCGACGATGTCGGCCATTCGGGCCGTCGTTCCGTCGAATTTTCCGGTAATCTTCCCCCGCGCCATGACGATGATCCGATCAGAAAGACCGGTGACCTCTTCGAGGTCCGAGGTGACAAACAGGATGGCAAGACCCTCTTCGGCGAGGCTGCGCATGGTGCGAAACACTTCGGCCTTTGCTCCAATGTCGATCCCGCGTGAAGGCTCATCCATCAGCAGGATGCGGGGCGAGGTCATCAACGCCTTGGAGATGACGACTTTTTGTTGGTTGCCGCCCGAGAGGCTGGAAACCGGATGTTCTGAACTGGCGATCTTTATTCCCAGCCGGGCAACGAAATCGCGGACGGTTTCGGCCTCCCGCTTCAGGCTCAGGTGGACCCCGCGGGTGAACCGCCGCAAGGAAGAAAGCGTCATGTTCTCGCGGATGGCCATGATCTGTACCAATCCGTCGCGTTTTCGGTCCTCCGGGATCAGGGCGACCCCTCGGTCGATACGCTTGGAGACGTCGGGCGGCCCAATGGGCACCCCGTCGAGCCACATTTCGCCCCCCGCATGGGGGTGCAACCCGAGGACGCATTCCAGAAACTCGCTGCGGCCCGCGCCCATCAAGCCGTAGATGCCCACGATTTCTCCGGCCTTGACCGACAGGCTGACGTGATCGACGGCAAGGCCCCCTGCCTCTCGGGGCAAGGTTACGGCTTCGGCGCGGAAAACCTCTTCGCCGATCGTATCGGCCCGGGGTGGGAAGTCTTTTGACGCGTCGCCGATCATTGCGTGTACGATCCACGGGATATCGACGCCCTGCATTGGCTGCGCCCCCGTAATCTCTCCGTCGCGCAGGACCGTGATGTAATCCCCGATGCGGATGAGTTCCTCGAGCCGGTGACTGATATAGACGATGCCGACACCTTGGCGGCGAAGCTCTCCCACCACGCGAAAAAGAACGTCTACCTCGGTTTGCGACAATGCGGATGTCGGTTCATCCAGGATCAGGATGCGCGCCTTTTCGTTCAGGGCCTTCGCGATCTCCACGATCTGCTGCTGCCCGATCCGAAGGTTGCCGAGGGGTTGATCGACATCGATGTCCTGCTCCAGACGCGCCATAAGCTCCTGTGCGATGCGGCGTTGCTCGGCCCGGTCGATATGGCCCAGATGGGTGCGCTCGCGCCCGATGAAGATGTTCTCGGTGATCGACAGGTCGGGAAAGAGGTTCAACTCCTGAAAGACGATGCCAATTCCGGCGCGCTCTGCGTCGATTTTGGTGGAAAAGGAAACCGCCTGTCCCTCCATCTCGATGCGTCCTTCGGTCAGGCCTTCGACACCTGCAATGACCTTCATAAGTGTTGATTTGCCTGCGCCGTTCTCTCCGACAAGGACGTTGACGGCACCCATGCGCACGTCAAAGTCCACACTCTTGAGCGCGCGCGTGCCCGGATACACCTTCACACCATCGCGGATGGACAGGCCGATAGGGTGGTCGGTCATTCCGCCCCCCAAGACAAACGGACGGGAACGATCTGGGCGGGGTCGCCCGCCTTGGCGAGGGTGAATGCGCCGGTGAAGGTGACGGTTTGGCCGACTACCGGCGCTGGGGCGGGCTCAAGGGATGAATGCGCGGCATCATTGAGCGCGCGGGCGAGTTTCGCGAATTCGATCTGGTCACGGAAATCGGTAAACACATAGAAATCCAGTGTGTCGCGCAGCGCCGTGCCGCGTATGACAGGGCCCAACTGAATCTGAGAGTCCGCTTCGCCATCGCCGTCTATATCGACATCGAGGCGCGCGGCGCGGCTTTCCAGATTGGCGTCGATGACGGTCCCGGTTCCGGTCACCACGAAGTTGCTCGGGGCCCCTTCGGAACCACCGATGCCGTATCGGTCTTCTGCTGCGGCGAAATCCGACCCGACCAGTGCGAGTACGTCTTCTGCCGGGTTGGCTGTATCCGAAAGGGCGGGGAGGATGCGCTCATCCCAATCTGCTTCGACCAGCGCTGCCATACGGCTCGCATCGTCCTGCGGGACGGCGTCGGCGTCGTCGGCCTTCTTGACGATTTTGCACGCAGTGAGCGGCAGCGCCACAAGGGCAGCGATGGCGAGGGTGCGGATCATGAGCGGGTCCCCGTGGGCCGAAGGAGGAACAGGTCGGGGCGACGACCATAGGGCCGCCCCGCCGTTCTGGCGCGATCAGTTGGACAGGGCGAAGGTTTCGAGCTGTCCTGCGTTGTCCGCGTTGATGAGGACGCAGTCCATCAACTGCTTCTCCTCAAGGCCGGTGGAGCCATTGGTCAGATAGGTGTCGGCCTGTTCCACCGCGAGTTCCGCCTGACGATAGGCTGGCTGAAGGACCGTGGCCTTGATGCCCCCGTTCGCGATCGAGTCGCGCACATCGTTGGAGCCGTCAAAGCCGACCACGATCACATCCGTGCGCCCCGCCGCTTCCAGCGCGGCCCAGGCACCCATCGCCATCGTGTCATTGCCGGAGATGACGCCCTTGATGCCGGGGTTGGCCTGCAGCATCGATTCCATGACGGTATAGGCCTCGGTCTGGGACCAGTTGGCCGATTGCTGCGCGACCATCGTCATATCGGGGTATTGGTCGATCACGTCGTGATAGCCGGAGCTGCGGATGCCGGCGTTGGTGTCGGATTCCTTGCCCAGCAGCTCCGCGTATTCGCCGCTTTCCCCCATGAGGGCGACGAATTCCTCGGCCCCAAGCTGTGCGCCCTGATAGTTGTTGGACACGATCTGGCTGACTGCGACACCCGACTCGGTGATTTCCCGGTCGATGAGGAAGGACGGAATGCCCGCTTCCTTGGCACGCCGGATGGGCGCGACGGATGCGTCGGCACCGGCATTGTCGAGGATGATCGCCGAGACGCCCTGTGCGATCAGCGTGTCATAGATCTCCGACTGGCGGTTCGGATCGTCGTCATGGGTCAGAACCATGGTTTCATAGCCAAGTTCAGCGGCTTTGGCCGCCGCGCCATCGGCTTCGGCCTTGAAGAAGGGGTTGTCGTGGCTGGGGGTTACGATCCCGATGGTGCCCTTGCCCTGTGCGAATGCCGCAAAAGGCATGATGAGCGCGACTGTCGCGGCGCTCGCGATTAAGTGACGACGTTTCATGACTGGAGTCCTCCCGTTTGAAAATTTGGCACAAGTTTGCGCCACTCCTCCACAACGAAAGAAATCGAAAGAAAAACTTTCTGTCAATACTGTTGTTGTGCGAGTGTGGGTGTCAATATGCTGCCAAAGCGGGCTTAGTCGAAAGCAATGAATGGAAAAATGGGCCTTGCATTGATCGATATTGCGATCTACCCAATGAAACGAAAGCAAACGAAAGATGGTCGTGAGGGAGGAGCCCATGAGCAGGATCGTCGGGCGCAAGATCACCTTGGGTGTGGTCATTGGAAGCCGCGCCTTCTTCAGCCCCGCGCCGTGCCGCGTGGCTCGGGAGGAGATTACAGCCGAGCTTGAAAAGCTGGGCGTGAACATCGTCACGCTGCCCTTTGAGGCCACGGCCAACGGGGCGGTTCAGTCGATCGAGGACGCGCGGCTTTATGCCAGCCTGTTCCGCGAGCGGTCCGAGGAGATCGACGGCCTTGTCATCTGTCTGCCGAACTTCGGGGATGAGATCGCAGTCGCCGAGTTGATCAATCGTGCCAAGCTCGACGTGCCGATCCTCCTGCAGGCCTCAAACGACGAAAACGATCAGGTCGACGTTCTTTCGCGCAGGGATGCGTGGTGCGGCAAGATCAGTGTTACCAACAATTTCTACCAATATGGCGTCCCCTTTACCGAACCGTCGCACCACACTTCCGACATCACGTCGGAGGAATTTCGCGAGGATCTGCGGCGCTTCGTCGGGGTTTGCCGGGTCGTGGGCGGCGTGCGCGGCGCCCGCCTCGGGGCGATTGGTGCGCGTACCGCGCCGTTTCAGACGATGCGGTACTCTGAAAAGCTGTTGCAGCGCGCCGGTGTCACTGTTGTCACGGTGGACCTTTCGGAACTCATGGGGCGTGCCGGAAAACTGGCGGACGATGACCCGGATGTACGCGAGAAGATCGAAAAGATCCGCGCCTACGGTCGCATCGCCCCCCATATCACGAACGACCAACTCACACGGCAAGCCAAGTGGACCGCCACTGTGAACCGCTGGATCGAAGAGAACGAATGTGACGCCTCGGCGATCCAGTGCTGGAGCGCCCTTCAGGACAATTTCGGCTGCGCCACCTGCGTTACCATGTCGATGATGGGGGAGGAATTGATGCCCTCCGCCTGCGAAGTCGACATCATGGGCGGGCTCTCGATGTACATGCTGGCACTGGCGTCGGAAGCGCCTCCGGCGATCCTCGACTGGAATAACAACTATGCGCGTGAGGAGGACATGGTCGTCGCGACGCATTGCGGGAATTTCCCCAAGTCCTTCATCGGCGATACGCCGGAGATTGGCGAACTGGACGTGCTTGGTGAGGCGCTCGGGCGTTCCAAGTGTTTCGGCGCGGTGAAGGGCAAGGTCCGGGCCGGCCCGATGACGTATTTCCGGGTCTCATCCGATGACACCAACGGCATGATGAAGGCCTATGTGGGTGAGGGGGAGTTCACCGATGATCCTTATGCCATGGATGGCGGCATTGCCGTTTGCCGCGTGCCGCGACTGCGGCAGTTGATGGGGTTCGTGACGCAACAGGGGTTTGAGCATCACGTCGCCATGGTGCGCGGTCACCACGCGGCGATCCTGAACGAAGCGATGAACCGCTATCTCGGCTGGCCGTTTTACGATCACGACACGCCCCCAGAACCGCAACTGTTCCACCCCCGGAGGTCTTGATGATGGATCGCTCGAACACCGTCGCGACAATCCGCGATAACGCTCTGTGGATGCGTCGCCGCGCCTTTCAGATGGTGCATGCCGCGCAGCTTGGGCATCCCGGTGGCGACTTTTCGGCGACGGATATCGTGGCAACGCTGTTCTTCGGTGTGCTGCGCTATGATGCCGACCTGCCACGCAAACCCGACCGTGACCGCTTTGTCATGTCCAAGGGTCATGCGACCGGGGTTCTTTATACGGCGTTGTGCCGGGCGGGATACTACCCCGAAGAGTGGCTGGATACCTATATGCAACCCGGATCAAAGCTGAATGGCCACCCCAACCGGCAATATCTTCCCGGGGTGGAGGCCAATACCGGCCCGCTGGGGCATGGGCTGCCCATTGCGGTGGGGATCGCGATTGCGGGGCAGATCGACGGAGCGGAGTACCGCACCTTCGTCCTGACGGGGGACGGGGAGATGCAAGAGGGGTCGAACTGGGAAGCGGCCATGACGGCGGGCCATCGGAAACTTGAAAACCTGACCGTCATCATCGACCGCAACCGCCTGCAGCAGGGGCAAGGTACGGAACAGACCTCTTCGCTCGACCCTCTTCCGGAAAAGTGGGCGGCCTTCGGATGGGAAGTTTTCGAGGTCGACGGCCATGACTGCGCCCAATTGCTCGAAGTGCTCGGCGCCGCACCATCGGGGAGGCCCCGCGCGGTGATCGCCAATACAGTGAAGGGCAAAGGTGTGTCGTACATGGAGAATCAAGCCAAATGGCACCACGGCGTTCCCACTGATGCCCAACTGGCCCAAGCCATGGAGGAGTTGGTCTAATGTCCGAAACAGTTATATCCGCCCCGGCCAAGGCGCAGGATTGCCGAGTCGCATGGTCCGAAACGCTGACGGATCTTGCCGGGCGGGATGAACGCATCGTCGCCGTGGTCAACGACTCGCTGGGCTCGTCCAAGCTTGACGGGTTCGCCAAGGCCTTTCCCGATCGGACGGTCAATGTGGGCATCGCCGAACAGCTCATGGTGGGTGTCGGTGCGGGGCTGGCCAATGGCGGCAAGGTTCCTTTCGTTTCGGCGGCGGGCTGTTTCCTCACCGGGCGTGCGCTGGAACAGATCAAGGCCGATGTCGCCTATTCGGGGTACAACGTGAAGCTGGTCGGTCAATCCTCAGGTGTCGCCTATGGGGAGCTTGGGGCTACGCATCACTCGATCGAGGATCTGGGGTGGTTGCGGCAACTTGGACAGATCACCGTGATCGTTCCTGCTGACAGTTGGGAAACCGCCGAGGCCGTTCGTTGGGCGGCTGAGCATGACGGGCCCGTTTATCTGCGCATTTCCCGCATGAAAGTGCCGGATCTGGAGATTGCGAACCGCAGTTTCCGTCCCGGACGGGCCGAGGTGGTGCGCGACGGGTCGGATGCGGCGATACTCGCCTGCGGGACCTGTGTGCATCTGGCGCGGGACGCGGCAGAGCTGCTTCAGGCCGAAGGTGTATCTGTACGGGTTCTGAATGTCGCAACGATCAACCCGCTCGATGAGGACGCACTTGCCAAAGCCGCCGCGACTGGGGCGATTGTCACCGTCGAGGAGGCGCATGTCCGGGGCGGGCTTGGCGGCGCGGTTGCGGAATGGACCGCATCGCACCACCCTTGCCGGGTGACCCGCATGGGATTTGACGGCTTTCGCACCACGGGGTCGGCCGAGCGGTTGTTCGAAGATGCCGGCCTGACCGCCGAAGGGATCGCAGCACAGGTTCGCGCGACCCTTTCCGCATGACACGTATCCTCGCGATCGATCAGGGCACGACCAACACCAAGGCTGTGCTCTTCGACGCGGACCTCTCTCCCATTGCCCGCGCCAGCAGGCCGACGCGGACAGATTACCCCCACGATGGTTGGGCCGAACAATCCGCGGATGAAATTTGGACCAGTGTGGTCGGCGCCATCGCGGAGATCGTGCAAAAGGCGGGGCCAGACGGCATTGCGGGGCTCGCGATTTCGAACCAGCGTGAGACGCTCGTCCTGTGGGATGCGACAGGCGGCCCGGCTCCTTGTCCTGCGATCCTGTGGCAATGTCGCCGCACCGCGCAGGATTGCGAGGCACTGATAGCAGGAGGTCATGGTCCCACCGTCCAGGCGGCGACGGGGCTTGGTATCAATCCGCTGTTTCCAGCATCGAAACTGGGCTGGGCGATCCGGAATATTCCCGAAGTCGCCGAACTGCATGATTCAAGTCGGCTGCGAGCCGGAACAGTGGATTCGTGGTTGTTGTGGAAGCTGACGGGCGGAACGGCCTTCGCGACGGATCATTCGAATGCCTCGCGGACGCAGCTTTTCGACACGGCGAAGCTCAACTGGTCGAAAGACCTGGCACAGATCTTTGGTGCCCCTCTGAATGTTTTGCCAAAGGCCCTGCCCAGCGCTTCCCGGTTCGGAGTAACGGCCGCAGGTGCCACGGCCCTGCCCGAAGGGGTGCCGATCCTATGTCTTATGGGCGACAGCCACGCTGCGCTTTATGGACACGACGTGCGCGCACCGGGGGAGGTGAAGGCAACCTTCGGCACGGGGTCGTCGCTGATGAGCCTGACGCCCAAGCGCGTGGCATCGTCTCATGGGCTGTCCGGAACCATCGCCTGGAGCGAGGGCGGGGAAACGGCCCATGCCATCGAGGGAAATATCACCGTTTCGGCACAGGCGGCGGCGTTTGCGGCGGATCTTCTGGGAATCCCGAGCCCTGCTGAGCTGTCCGATCTTGCGCGATCGGTTCCGGACACGGGTGGCGTCTTCTTTGTACCCGCCTTGGCTGGTCTTGGCGCGCCGCATTGGGACGATCACGCACGAGGCATCATTGGCGGTCTGACACTGGCAACGCGTCCCGCCCATCTCGCCCGTGCCACGTTCGAAGCCATCGCCCATCAGGTGGCGGATGTCTTTGAGGCGATGGAGCGTGATATCGGACAGCGGTTGGAGACGCTCAAGGCCGATGGAGGTGCCTCGGGGAACGACTGGCTGATGCAGCTTCAGGTCGATCTTCTGGGGCGTCCGGTCCTCCGCCGCGATATGGCGGAAGTGGGCGCGCGAGGTGTCGCGGCCATGGCGTTGCGGTTATTGGGTCATCCTGCGCGCCCCGAAGCCGGGGAGATGCGCCGGTTCATGCCCTCGCTGAGCGAATCTGACCGTCTCCGGCAGCGCGCGGCGTGGAAAGCTGCGGTACAGCGAGCACGATCAGACAGGTGACGTCGGGCGTGGCTTGATTTTCTTGCCCGAATGAGCAAGTTGAACACCATTCTCAGGGCGGGGCGAAATTCCCCACCGGCGGTATGCGGGCTTGCCCGTGAGCCCGCGAGCGCCTTTCGGTTGCGAAAGGGTCAGCAGATCAGGTGCGATGCCTGAGCCGACGGTCATAGTCCGGATGAAAGAGAATGCGCATATGCCTCCACGGAGATCCGTGGTGCATCTGTGTGTGATCGCCTTGGCCGAAATGTCGTTGCTCAGGAGATCAAGATGACCCTTCCTCGCTATGCCTTCGTCAAGGCAAACTGGCACGCCGAGATCGTGGATCAGGCGCTTGCCGGGTTCTTGCAGGTGATCCCGCCCGCGTCGGTCGATGTGTTCGACGTGCCGGGCGCATTCGAATTGCCGCTCGTCGCGCGCGATCTGGCATCTTCGGGGCGCTATGCGGCGGTTGCCGCCGCCGCATTGGTGGTGGATGGCGGTATCTATCGCCACGATTTCGTCGCACAGGCCGTTGTTTCCGGTCTCATGCAGGCTGGTTTGGAAAGCGGTGTCCCGGTGCTTTCGGTTTCGCTCACGCCGCACCATTTTCAGGAAACGGAGCATCACACCCGGATCTACTCCGAGCATTTCGTGCAGAAGGGCAGGGAGGCCGCCGAAGCTGCGCTGGGTATCGCACGGACCCGCGAAGAGGTGGCAAAGATCACCGCCCAGGGGGCAGAGGCCTATCCTCGGGATGCGGGCATTTCCAAAGCTGTCTAGGCCCCGGGCGCGGTACCCTGCTGCAGGTGCCGGGTTCACCTCTTTTCGGGAACGTCGCCGCGCTCTAAGAGGCAGGCATGAAATATGATGCAATCATTCTGGGCGCTGGCGGCGCGGGGCTTCTGGCGGCGGCAACCGCCGGACAGGCAGGCGCGCGCGTGCTGTTGCTCGACCACGCGGACAAGGCAGGAAAGAAGATCCTGATTTCCGGCGGGGGGCGGTGCAATTTCACCAATACCGCCACCGAGCCGGAGTGCTATCTGTCGGAGAATCCGCATTTCGCCAAATCCGCGCTCAGCCGGTATACCCAATGGGATTTTCTCGCACTCGTCGAGCGGCATGGCATCGCGTGGCATGAGAAGACTTTGGGCCAACTTTTCTGTGACGGCTCCGCCCGGCAGATCGTCGCCATGCTCCTGGAGGAATGCCAGCGCGGTGCGGTCGAAATCCGGCTCTCCACACAGATCGGCGAGATCGGGCACAGCGATGGGCGCTTCACCGTCGCGGGGGCGAGTGCCCCGCGACTGGTCATCGCGACGGGCGGCCCCTCGATCCCCAAGATGGGCGCCTCTGGCATTGCTTATGACATTGCGCGCCGGTTCGGTCTTGAGATCGTGACCCCGCGTCCCGCGCTTGTACCTCTGACGCTTGGCCCGGACGATCAGGCGTTCAAGGATATTTCGGGCGTTTCCTGTCCCGTCACGGCGCAGACGGGGGCCACGTCGTTTCGGGAAGCGGCGCTGTTTACCCATCGCGGGCTTTCGGGGCCTTCGATCCTGCAGGTCTCCTCCTACTGGTCGCCGGGCGATACGGTGTCCCTCTCCTTGGTGGCTGATGCGCCGGAGAGGCTGCGCGAGGCGCGGCGGAGGATGCCCCGCTCCCATCTCAAGGCGGCGCTGGTGGAGCTTCTTCCCAACCGGCTCGCAGAGGTTCTGGCGGCGCGGATCGGTCTGGGGCAGGAGCTTGGGAATACCTCCGATGCCGAGCTTGACCGCGTGGCGGAAACCTTGATGCACCTGACCTTCCACCCCACGGGAACGGAGGGATATGCCAAGGCCGAAGTCACTGCGGGCGGAATTTCCACCAAGGATCTGTCCTCCCGCACGATGGAGGCGCGCGGCGTTCCGGGGCTTTATGCCATAGGGGAGGCCGTGGATGTGACCGGCTGGCTTGGGGGCTATAACTTCCAGTGGGCCTGGTCCTCGGGCGTTGCCGCGGGACAGGCGATCGCGGCACGCTTGGGATCGTGAAGAGGCCGGTTCGGCGTCAGTGACGCCCCATCCCCCTACGTCAGTATTTGAACTGATCGCTCGGGCGATGTAATTTGCTTTCCATGCCTGCCGACCGTCAGCTGCCATGGCCGTTGCGCAAGGCGCGTGTACACGAGGTTTTTGGCCCCGGTGCGCGTGCTTTTGCTGCCGTTTTCTCCGCCGCCGCGCGGGGCGATGTGCTGTGGCTGCGCGAATCCTGGCACGGCGAGATGATAAATCCCGGGGGCCTTTGCCGCTTTCTCGATGTTTCCCGCCTTCTGATGGGGCAGGTTCCGACGCAGGCGGACGGTCTTGCCGTCATGGAGGAGGCGCTCCGCGACGGGGTGATTCCCGCTGTGGTACTTGAATTGACGCGACCGCTGGATCCCAAACAGGGACGGCGCTTGCAACTGGCCGCCAAGACAGGAGAGACGACCGGCCTGTGTCTCATTCCCGAAGGCATGGGCAGCAATGCCGCCGAAACCCGCTGGCATGTCGCGCCGTTCTTTGATCCCCAAGCGGACTCGACTCCGATGCGATGGGAAATTACAAAGAACAAACAGGGAACACTTGGGGTTTGGAATGTTCGATGGGATGACCAGACGCATCGTTTGCATGTGGTTCCCCCGGCTGGCGACTGACCGGGTTCTGCGCGCACGTCCGGTTCTCGGCCCCTTTGCGCTGACCGAGCGACACAGCAATACCGATCGTATCCACTGCCTTAACGTTCAGGGGGAGGCAGAGGGGCTGCATCGGGGCATGAGCCTTGCCGATGCCCGTGCCTTCTGTCCCGATTTGCTGAGCGCCCCGGCCCGGCCTGATCACGACGCCCGGTTCTTGAGGATCCTTGGGCGCTGGGCCACGCGGTATTGCCCATGGGTGGGACCGGAGGGGCCTGACGGGCTGGTGCTTGATGTGACGGGCTCCACCCATCTGTGGGGCGGGGAGAGCGCCTTGCTTCAGGACATGCACATGCGTGCCGAGAGGGCGGGGCTGACGCTTTGCGTCGGGCTTGCGGGGACGCGGGGCGCGGCTTGGGCGCTGGCGCATCACGCCCAAGGCATCGCAGACCCGGGGGAAGAACAGGCGGCGCTGGCCGGGCTTCCGATCGCGGCCCTGCGGTTGGAGGCGCAAACGGTTGTGCGGCTTCAGCGGATGGGCCTGCGTACCATTGGCGATCTGGCGGGAACCGCACGTGCGCCCTTGGCGCGGCGTTTTGGTCAGGGCCTGCTGCTGCGCCTCGATCAGGCGATGGGCCAGCAACCCGAAGCGATTTCCCCAGAGGCCGATGCGCCGCATTATGCCGTGCGCCTCAGTTTTCCCGATCCGATCGGGCTGTCGGGCGATGTCATGGTGGGAACCGAGCGCCTTCTTGCCGCGCTTTGCGAAAAGCTCAAGGCGCGGGAAGCGGGGGCAAGGGTGCTGTCCCTGACGCTGCGCCGGGTCGATCAGGGTAGCCAACAGGTGGAGTTGCGTCTCGCTGCCGCGATGCGTGATCCGGCACGCATCCTGCCGCTCTTCGAGCGCGGGGTTGGGGATGTCGACGCGGGTTTCGGCATCGACCAGATGCGGCTGGAAGCTTCGGTGGTCGAGGATCTGCCGGTGCAGCAGGTGGGCGCGGTGCGCAAGGCCGACCCGGACCGGCTGAGCGACCTTATCACCCGCATCGGCACGCGGATCGGCCTTGAGAACGTCCAGAGGTTTCTTCCCGCCGACAGTCATATTCCCGAACGCAGTTTTCTCATCTCTCCGGCGGCCTTTGCAACACCCGGCGGGTCGTGGTCCGTGATGCGGCCCCGTCCGCTGAGCCTGTTTCCCCCGGAACCCATCGCCGCCACCGGCCCCCGCCCGCCCGCGCGGTTTCGCTGGCGGCGCATGTCGCTCTCGACGGGGCGTGCCACGGGGCCGGAGCGGATTACGCCCGAATGGTGGCTGGACGATCCGAACTGGCGCGCGGGGATGCGCGATTACTGGATCGTGGAAACGCGGGAGGGGCGCCGCCTGTGGCTTTATCATACGCCGCAGAACCCGGGATGGTTCGTGCAGGGAGAGTTCGCCTGATGGCCTATGCCGAGCTTTGCGTGACCTCGAATTTCACCTTTCTGACCGGCGCCTCGCACCCCGAGGAACTGGTATCCCGCGCCGCCGAACTGGGCCTTGCGGCCATCGCGATCACCGACCGCAATTCGCTGGCGGGCGTGGTACGGGCCTATTCGGCGCTCAAGACCCTGCGGGAAGAGACGCAGGCAATGATCCGCATCCGCTCGCAACATCAAACCGATCCCTGTTCACGGCAGGAAATCGGCAATCCCGAAGATATCGCCCGCCCCCCGGCCTGTCCCTTGCCCAAGTTGATCATCGGTTGCCGGCTCGTGCTCCGCGACAGCCCGGTCGACTGGCTCGCCCTGCCGCAGGATCGCGCCGCCTATAGTCGGCTCAGCCGCCTGCTCTCACAAGGCAAGCTCCGGGCGGAAAAGGGGAATTGCCATCTCGACCTGCAAGATCTGCTGGAGGGAGGGGCGGGCATGATCCTGATCGCCCTCCCCCGTTGCGCGTTGCGGGAGGCCGCCGTCCCCATCCAGCGGGTGCAGCGCCGCTTTCCCGGACAGGTCTTTCTCGGGGCCGCGCCGCGCTATGACGGCTCCGATCAGGCCTATCTGCGGGCCTGCGCCCATCTCGCCCAGCGGACATCAGCGCCGATGGTGGCGGTGGGTGACGTATTGATGCATCGGGCCTCGCGCCGCCAGATGGCCGATGTACTGACCTGCATGCGCGAGCATATCTCCATCGACGAGATCGGAACCCGCGCCCTGCCCAATGCCGAACGCCGGCTCAAGGGACATGCCGATATGGCGCGCGTCTTTCACGCCTATCCCGGAGCATTGCGCCGGACATTGGAAATCGCCGCCCGCTGTTCTTTCTGCCTGAGCGAACTCAGCTATGAATACCCTGACGAGGTGTCGGGGGGTGAGGCGCCGCAGGCGCGGCTGGAGCGGTTGGTGCAGGAGGGGCTGAAGCGGCGTTATCCGGATGGCGCGCCTGCGCGGACCTATGCGCTCATGGGCAAGGAGTTGGCCCTCGTGGAGGAACTGGGCTTTGCCGCCTATTTCCTCACTGTGCATGACATCGTGGCCGAGGCACGTTCACGCGGCATCCTCTGTCAGGGGCGAGGTTCCGCAGCCAATTCCATCCTGTGCTATCTGCTTGGGGTGACCGATGTGTCCCCCGACATGATCGGCATGGTCTTCGAGAGGTTCATTTCGCGTTATCGGGGGGAGCCACCGGATATTGACGTCGATTTCGAACATGAACGCCGCGAAGAAATCATCCAGTGGATCTATGCCCGCTACGGGAGAGAGCGTGCAGGGCTTTGCGCCACGGTCATTCATTTCCGTTCGCGGGCCGCGATCCGGGAGGTGGGTAAGGTCATGGGCCTGTCGCAGGATGTCACGGCCAGCCTCTCGGGACAGATCTGGGGCATGTCGGAGGGTGGTGCGGATCCGGACAGGGTGCGCGAACTCGGCCTTGATCCTTCTGACAGGCGGCTGGCGCAGACGCTGCGCCTCATCGGGGAGATCATCGGTTTCCCGCGTCACCTGAGTCAGCATGTGGGCGGCTTCGTCATGACCAAGGGCCGGCTTGATGAGCTTTGCCCCATCGAGAATGCCGCGATGGAGGATCGCACGATCATCGAATGGGACAAGGATGATATCGACGCGCTCGGCATACTGAAGGTCGATGTGCTCTCTCTGGGGATGCTGACCTGTATCCGCAAATCCTTCGATTTGCTGGCGCAACACGAGAAGATCACCCACACTCTCGATACCGTGCCCCAAGAGGATGCGCCGACCTATGACATGCTCTGCGTCGCTGATGCGGTGGGCGTGTTTCAGGTGGAGAGCCGGGCGCAGATGAACTTTCTGCCCCGAATGCGCCCACGCACCTTCTATGATCTGGTGATCGAGGTGGCCATTGTCCGCCCCGGACCGATTCAGGGCGGCATGGTTCAACCTTATATCCGCCGCCGTCAGGGAATGGAGAGGCCCGAACCTTTCGGCTCCGCTCTGGAGGAGGTGACCAAACGCACGCTGGGTGTGCCCCTGTTTCAGGAACAGGCGATGCAGATCGCGGTGGTTGGGGCGGGGTTCTCGGCAGAAGAGGCGGATCGCCTGCGCCGGTCTATCGCCTCCTTCCGCCGAATGGGCACAATCGGGGCGCACCGGGAGCGGTTCCTCGAGGGGATGGCGCGCAACGGATATACGCGCGACGTATCCGAACAGTGCTTTTCCCAGATCGAGGGGTTCGCCGATTACGGCTTCCCCGAGAGCCACGCGGCGGCCTTTGCCATGCTGACCTACGTTTCCTCATGGCTTAAATGCCATCACCCGGCGATCTTTGGCTGTGCGCTGCTCAACTCCCAGCCGATGGGGTTTTACGCCCCGGCCCAGATCGTACGCGACATGCGCGAACACGGGGTGGAGGTGCGCCCCATCTGCGTCAACCATAGCGCATGGGACAACCTGCTGGAACGGCGGGCTGATGGGGCGCTGGCGCTGCGGCTCGGGTTCCGCCAGATCAAGGGCTTCCGGGAAGAGGACGCAGGCTGGATCGCGGCGGCTCGCGGCAATGGCTATCCCGATCCGGAGAGCCTCTGGTTGCGGGCGGGGATCGGCCCGTCGGTCCTTGAGCGGCTTGCCGAGGCCGATGCTTTCGGGGCGATGGGCTTCACGCGGCGCGATGCTCTCTGGCAGGTCCGCGCAATCCGTGCGCCCGCGCCCTTGCCGCTTTTCGCCAACCCGTTGGATGGCGAAGGCCTCCGAGAGCCGGACGTCGTGTTGCCCCCCGCCCATCTGGGTGAGGAGGTGGTAGAGGATTACGTCTCCATGCGGCTCACGCTTCGGGCCCATCCGATGGAGTTGCTGCGCCCTGTGATCCCGGGCATCCTGCCCCATGAGACGCTTGCCGATGCACCGCTGGGGCGGACGTGCATCTGCGGTCTTGTTATCACGCGCCAGCGTCCGGGCACTTCCTCAGGGGTGATTTTCCTGACGTTGGAAGATGAGACGGGCGTGTCGAATGTGGTCGTTTGGCCCAAGGTGTATGAGCGTTTTCGCCGGACTGTGATGGGAGGGCGGCTCTTGCGGGTCACTGGCCAGATTCAGCGCGAAGGCATCGTCGTGCATGTGATTGCGGAACAGATCGAGGATCTTTCGCACTGCCTCTCCGAACTGGGTCACCCGATGGATGAGGCGGTGGGGATCACTCAGCCGCAAGCCGACGACGCGCCCCGGGCACCGCGCTACCCCGCGCGGGCCATGCACCCTCGGGATCAGGCCAAACGCCTCTTTCCGAGCCGGGATTTCCACTGAGGCTCAGATGGCAAGCGCAGGTCCGGCGGCGAAGAGGCCGGGATTGCAGTCAGTACCCCCCCCTTCGGCCCCGCTCGTCACTGCATCAGGCGCGCACATCCACGACCACGCGGCCCTTTACCTTGCCCTTGAGAATATCCGCTCCAAGCTGTGGCAAGTCGGCAAGCGTCGCCGGCTGCACCATCTTTTCGAGCTTCTCCATAGGCAGATCCCGCGCGATACGTTCCCATGCGCGCAAGCGAGCGTCGTAGGGTTGCATCACGCTGTCGATCCCAAGCAGATTCACGCCGCGCAGAATGAACGGGGTGATGAGCGCGCCCTCGATCGCCGCACCTCCTGCCAGTCCGATGGCCGCGACCGACCCGCCGTATTTGATCTGTTTGAGAACGCGCCCGAGCATCACGCCCGCAACGGCGTCCACGCACCCACCCCACATCTCCGCCTCAAGGGGCTTGCGGGTGGTCTCGCTGAGATCCGCGCGGGGAACGATCTGGGTCGCGCCGAGATCGCGCAAATAGTCTTCCTGTTCGGCACGCCCCGTCACGGCCGCCACCTCATGGCCGAGATGTGCGAGAATTGCAGTTGCGACCGACCCGACGCCGCCCGCCGCGCCGGTCACGAGGACGGGACCGTCCTTGATCCCGTGATCTTCGAGCGCCATGACCGCCAGCATCGCGGTAAAGCCCGCCGTGCCCACGGCCATCGCCTGACGGGTATCAAGGCCCTTGGGCAGCGGAACGAGCATATCCGCCTTGACCCGTGCCTTCTCCGCATAGCCGCCCCAGCGATTTTCGCCGACACGCCAGCCAGTCAGAACCACCTTGTCCCCGGGGCTGTAGCGCGCATCGTCTGAGCTTGTGACGGTCCCAGCGAAGTCTATTCCCGGGACATGGGGATAGGCCCGTACCAGCCCGCCCCCCGGCCCGATGCACAATCCGTCCTTGTAGTTGACGGTCGAATATTCGACGTCAACAGTGACGTCCCCTTCAGGCAAGCGATCCTCTTCGATCTCCTGAACGCTGGCGGTGGTCTGGCCCTCTTCGGACTTTTCGACAAGCACGGCTCTGAACATCTGAGTCTCCCTCTCCCTATGGCTCATCGCGGTCCGGGCGCGGACCGCAGTGATTTGCCCCGAGATATATCGATTATGAGGGACGCATTAAACCGATGCTTTACGATATCGCTCTCTGGCATACTTCCATACTACC
Source organism: Poseidonocella pacifica (assembly GCF_900111875.1). GTDB lineage: Bacteria > Pseudomonadota > Alphaproteobacteria > Rhodobacterales > Rhodobacteraceae > Poseidonocella > Poseidonocella pacifica. Next base: position 683,807 of record NZ_FOJU01000002.1, on the reverse strand, counting down.
ATCCATATTCGTCATCTGATACAGAAGGCATCAGCAAGGAAAGGATCGGCAATGAAGCAAACTTGGCGCTGGTTCGGCCCCGCCGATCAGGTCTCCACGGATGATATCGCGCAGGCAGGCGCCACCGGTATCGTCACGGCGTTGCACCATGTTCCAACCGGAACGGAATGGCGGGCCGACGACATCGCACAGCGGCAGCGAGAGGTTGCGACCTTTCGCGATGGCACCCCCTCCGGCCTGACTTGGGACGTTGTGGAAAGCTTGCCCGTGTCGGAGGACATCAAGAAGCAAAAGGGCGAATGGCGCGCCCATCTGGAGGCGTGGCGCATGTCGCTTCACAACCTTGCCGATGCAGGGATCGAGACGGTCTGTTACAACTTCATGCCCGTTCTCGACTGGACCCGCACGGATCTGTCATGGCGTCGCCCGAACGGGGCCACTTGCATGCGGTTCGACCTGGTCGACTTTGCGGCCTTCGATTTGTTCATCCTGTCTCGCGACGGGGTCGAGGCCGATTACGAGCCTGATCTGCGCGAGGCCGCCCGCCGCCGGTATGAAGAGATGGACGAAACCGCGCGCGAACAGCTTTCAGGAAACGTTGTCTTCGGCTTGCCCGGCGCTGCGGAGAAGTTCTCGCTGGACGACGTGCGGCAACATCTTCACGAATACGACACGATCTCGGAGGACCGTCTCCGGGGCCATTTCATCGACTTTCTGACTGAGGTCGTCCCGACTGCCGAGTCCCTCGGACTCCGGCTGTGCTGTCACCCTGACGATCCGCCCTTTCCGCTGCTTGGTCTGCCGCGCATCATGTCGACCGAAACACACTGTCGGGCGATCCTTGATGCGGTCGATAGCCCCGCCAACGGCCTGACGCTGTGTTCAGGGTCTCTGGGCGTACGCTCCGACAATGACCTGCCGGGGATGATGAGACGGCTCGGGGATCGCGTTCACTTCCTGCACTTGCGAAATGTCAGGCGGGAAGGGCAGGGGATCCGGGGATCCTTCTTCGAGGATGAGCATCTGAGCGGTGATACAGATATGGTGGCGCTCGTGCGGGCCGTTCTGGCAGAGGAAACGCGCCGCCGCGCTTCGGGGCGATCGGATTGGGGAATCCCGTTCCGGCCAGATCACGGACAGAATATCCTCGACGATCATGATCGGAACGCGCAACCGGGCTATCCGGCCATCGGGCGTCTGAAAGGATTGGCAGAGTTGCGCGGGGTCATCGCCGCGCTGACAGCAGCGAACGGTTAGATCGCGGGCAGGTCTTCGAAAAATCGGCCGTCGACCATCCCGCCTTTTGCCCGCAGATCGACGTCGAGGAAGGTCAGGCTGGCCCGAAACCCCGGTGCGATGCGGCCCAGATGCTCCTGCTGGCGCATTGCGCGCGCGGGGGTTGAGGTTGCCATTGCGATCGCGGTTTCGGGTTCGACGCCGGTATGCGCCACCATGAAACGCACCGCATCGTCCATCCCTAGATGCGCCCCGGCAAGCCGCCCGTCCGGGCCGGTCAGTCGCCCGTCGGCGAGGGTGACTTGCGTGCCGAGCAGGTCGAATTCCGTTGAGGTTCCCGCATAGGTCCGCATCGTATCGGACACTAGAAACAGGCGCTGCGCCATCATCTTGGCCGCGAGTGTCAGGTTGAGAGGATGCACATGGTGACCATCGGCGATGATCCCGGCAAAGAGCATCGGATGTGTGAGCGCGCGGGACACAATGCCCGGAGCGCGGCCTTCGGGCGGGGGCATGGCGTTCCACAGATGGGTAACGCCGGAAAGCCCGTCGCGGGCGGCTGCGTCGAGCTCCTCTGCGGTCGCGGCGCTGTGGCCCGCGAAGACCACCACCCCGGCCTCTGAGAGCTGTCGGACCGCTTCCCTAGGTTGGGCCTCCGGGGCGAGGGTCAGCAAAAGCGGGAGGCGCGCGGAACGAATTGCCGCAATATCGTCCGGCTCTAGCGGGCGGATGGCATCCTGGGGATGGATGCCGGGTTTAAGGGGTGAGAGGAACGGGCCCTCAAGGTGCAAGCCCAGAATGCCGGGAATTTGGCGCGCAAGGGCCTCTTGCACGGCGGAGATCGCGCCGAGATAGGCGGAACCCGGAGCCGTGATGAATGTCGGCAGGATATGCGCCGCGCCACCTGATCGGGCCCCGGCCGCAATACGGGCGGCGGCTTCGGCCGTTGGAGTGTCGTTGAACTGAACATCCGCCGCGCCGTTGATTTGCAGATCAATGAACCCCGGAGCGACTACCTTTTCCCGTCGCGCTTCCGCGGGCAAGGGACTGGGCGCTTCGCCAACGGAGACAATGCGCCCATCCAGAACCTCGACCAAGCATTCTGATTGAGGGGGGGCGCCCGTTCCGTCGTAAAGGATTTCAGCATGGATCAGGTGGCGGGTCACGGAGGATCCTGTTGTGTCGGAGCGCCCAACTTCGGGCGGCTACACGCGGACCATAAATGCCCCGTGTCAAAGCGGCAATCCTATGGGCACCCGTTGCGAAGCCTTTGCGCAATATGCTCTGCACAAACAAAAAACCCCACTCGAAAACGAGTGGGGGATGATTGGCTGGCTGGCATTGCGCTGGCTTGCACAAGCAACATGACATGGATTCGCAGCGCTGCCAAGTCTTTTTGAATCATTCTAAACTTGACGAAATTGCTCGGAAATTTCGGGCCGGGTTCACACCGTCACAACGAGGGGACGCCCGCCGTGGACAAGTACGTCGAAGGGCGTATCGTAGAGGTCCCGAAGCACTTCGCCGGTCAGCACCTCTGCAACCAGCCCCTCCGCGGCGATCCGACCGTCTTTCATGGCGATGATCCGATCTGCCCAGCGTGCGGCCGCGTTTATATCATGCAGGACGACCACGACGCTGCGCTCATCCGCGGCATGGCTCAGATCATTGAGCCGCCGCATCAGGTCATGCGCATGGCGCGGGTCAAGCGCGTTGAGGGGTTCATCAAGCAAGAGCCACGGGGTCGCCTGCGCATAGGTCATGGCGACGAGGGCGCGTTGACGCTGACCACCGGAGAGTACTTCGAGGGGGCGTTCGCTCAGGTCTTCAAGTTCAAAGGCTCGCAAGGCCTGCTCGGTCGCTTCGGCATCTTCGGGGCGCGGACGCCCGCCATGATGGGGCCAGCGCCCGAACGCCACCATGTCGCGGACGGTCAGGCGCGGAACGACGGGCTGTGACTGCTGCAGAAACGCAAGGTGCCGCGCGCGTTCCCGATCGGGACAGGAGAACGGATCCGTGCCATCGATGCGCACCATCCCTGAGGTGGGGCGATCGAGTCCCGCAATGCAGTGAAGCAAGCTGGATTTTCCCGCACCATTCGGTCCGATAAGCGCGGTGATGCCTCCGGGCGGAATGCTCAGCGTCAGATCCTTCAGGATCTCTACAGCTCCTGCGTTTTTAGACAGGCCTTCGACCTTGATCATACGGACCTCCGTCTGAGCACGAGAAGCAGGAAAAGAAGCCCGCCGAAGAATTCGACCATGACGGCAAGCGCGGATTGGCGTGACAGCAGACGTTCGAACCCGAACTGCCCCGCGACGAGGATCAGCGCGCCCATGAGGCCCGCGGCAGGCAGAACGGCGGCATGGCGATGCGTGCCCGTGATTTCGCGCGCGAGGCTGGCTGCGAGCAGGCCCAGAAAGGTCATCGGCCCAACCAGCGCGGTCGCGACGGCCACGAGCACGGCGACAAGCGCCAGTGCCTGCAGCATCAGAAAATCGTAGCCGAGACCGAGCGAGCGAGCGCGATCCCGCCCGAGCGCTGCGACATCAAGAGCCGGGGCAAGACGTAACGCGGCAACGGTCGCGGCCCCAAGCAAGGCGCCGGCGATCCAGAGTTGATTGGTATCGACCGCGCCGAAGGTTGCGAAAAGCGCCTGCTGCACGACGGCGAATTCCGACGGCGCCATGACGCGTTGCATCATCTCGGCCAGGCCCCGCAGCATGACCCCGAGGATCACCCCGGTCAGGATCATGCGGGTCAGATCGCGCGCGTCGCGAAGCAGCAAGCCCCCGAACAGCAACAGGCCCGTTCCGACCAGCGCCCCTGTCTCGAAAAGGAACTTGGCCACGGAGGGAAGTGTCGCATAGCCGATGCCGCCAAGACTGAGGACAAGAGCGGTCTGGATGAACACGAACAGCGCGTCGAAACCGACGATGCCGGGGGTCAGCAGGCGGTTGCCCGCCACCGTCTGAAACAGGACGGTCGCGATGCCGGTTGCCGCACCAACGAGGATCAGGGAGGCAAGCTTGGTGCCGCGCAGCGACAGGATGAAGCCCATCGGCGCGCGAAGCTGCCAGAGCAGGAAGAGCGCCGACAGCGCAATCAGCGCGCCGACCAACCAGAGCACGCGCCGTTCAACCATGGGATCGCGCCGGAACGGAGTGAAGCAGCCAAAGGAAAATCGCCGCTCCGAAAACAGAGAAGACGGTGGCAGCGGGGATTTCATAGGGATAGCGGATCAGTCGTCCGGCGATGTCGGCCGCGAGCACCAACCCGCCCCCGCCCGCCGCGATGAAGGGCAGGTTGGCGCGAAGATTGTCGCCGCGCCAGCGGGAGATGAGGTTTGGAGCCACCAACCCGACGAAAGGCAAGGCGCCCACGGTGACCGTTACGAGCGACGCGATAAGCGACATGACGGCGAGCGCAAGCAGGCGGGTTTGGGTGTAGTTGAGGCCGAGGCTCCGGGCCTGAGTCTCCCCAAGACCGAGCAGGGTGAGCCGATCGGCAAGCGTATAGAGAAGCAGGCTGAGGGCCGCGATGATCCACAGAAGTTCATAGCGCCCCTGCACGATGCCGGAAAACTCACCAAGCCGCCAAGCCCCCAGAAGCTGCATCAGGTCGGCATTCCACGCGAGCCAGATCGCCATGGCGCTGAGGATGCCGCCATAGATCAATCCCACGATGGGCAACAGCAGCGGATCCTGCATGGGAACGCGCCGGGCCAACATCAGAAAGCCGCCCGTGCCCGCGAGGGCGGCGACAGCGGCGAGGGCGGCCTTCCACCCGATGGACATGCCCGGAGCGATCAGGGTTATGGCGATAAGGCCCAGCATAGCGGATTCAGTCGTCCCGGTCAGCGATGGCTCCACCAGCCTGTTTTGAACGGCCTGTTGTACCACGGTTCCCGCGACGGCGAGGCCCGCCCCAGCAAGAAGCGCGGCCGCAGTGCGAGGGAAGCGGCTCACCGCAAGGAGCCAGCCGGTGCCGAGATCACCGCCCCATAGCGACGCCGACCCGATGGCGAGGCTCGCCGTCGTCAACGCAATGAGCGCGGCCGCTATGAGAATTGCAGGTCGCAAGAGGTCAGCTATCGGTCCCGGAGAACGCGGTGATGATCTCATCGAGGGTGCCCGCCATGGACTGCATCCCGCCCCCGGCAATATAAATGGGGCCCGCGTCGAGATAGATGATTTGGCCTTTTTGCGCGGCCGTGGTTCCCGCAACCAAGGGATTATCCAGTGTTGCAGCGGCGGAGTCGCCCGATGCACCAATCGCCGCGCCCCGGTCCACCACGATCAGCCAATCGGGATTGGCCTGTGCGATGAACTCGAAGGAGATCGCTTCGCCATGGGTCTCGTCACTGACGTTCTCCACGGCCTGAGGCAGGTCCAGTGCCGTGTGGATCCATCCGAAACGACTCTCAATGCCATAGGCAGAGATCTTGCCGCTGTTGGTAAGGAGTATGAGTGCGTTTCCCTTGCCTGCGACGGCCGATTTGGCATCTTCGATCTTGGCTTCAAAGTCGGCCAGAAGTGCGTCTGCCTCCGCCTCGCGGGAGAAAATCGCGGCATAGGTCTCTGTCCGCGCACGTGCTTCGCCCAGCAGATCCTCGCCCCAAAGTGTCATGTCGATCGTGGGGGCCACGCGGGAGAGGGCATCCACCTGAGCGGAAGAGCGGCTTCCCGCAACGATAAGATCAGGCTGGAGCGCGGCGAGCGTTTCATAGTCGGGTTCAAACATCGTGCCCACGACCTCGGCTTCCTCTGCGACGTCAGCGAGATAGTCGAGGTAGATGGGGCTTGGTACGCCCACGATGGGCACGCCAAGCGCTTCCAGTGTGTCGATCGCGGCGGGGTCAAAGACGACGACCCTTTCCGGCCCGGCTTCGATCTCACGCGGGCCGGTGGCGGTTTCGAGCGTGAGGGTCTCGGCAACAGCAGAAACGGCGGGGGCAAGGGCCAATAGCAAAGCGGCCACGAAGCGGCTGGTCATGTCGAACTCCTTCGGAATGACGGCGCGTTGCTGGCGGCTGGCTGGCGGCGCGGATACGGGGCCTTGGATACGTCCTTGTCCCGAGATGCCGCAAGGCTTAAATTGACGCAAAGAGTCAGGAAAGCACGAGGCCCACCGATGGGGATGACCCAAACAACACTTCGGACCGAAATCGGCACGTTTGCCACCGAGCATGCCAGCAAATACCTTCAGCAGCTGTGCAAGCACTTCGCCCACAAGATCGACGTTGAGTATGACAGCCAGACGGGTCACGCCGCCTTGCCACCCGGCCCCGCGCGGCTGGACGCAGGTCAGGAAATGCTCCGCATAGAGATCACCGGGCCGGACGAAGCCGGGCTTTCCCGCGCGCGGCATATCATCGACGATCACCTCGTCCGCTTTGCCTTCCGCGAGGATTTCAAGGGCATGGACTGGCGCCCGCTCTAAAACTTCCGCGCCCCTTCCGCTCGTGCTAGGCTGCCCGCATTGGTTGAGGGATTTGGGGGGAGGGGCGCATGGCCACCAGAAAACAGGCGGTGCTTATCGTGCATGGCATGGGGGAACAGATCCCCATGCAGACCTTGCGCAGTTTCATTGATACGGTCTGGACCACCGACGATGCGCTTGTTCGGCGCGACCGTCCCGATAGCGAAACGGGCGAGAGCCCCCGCGCCAAGAATACCGTCTGGGCCAAGCCGGATGCGGCTTATGACAATTTCGAATTGCGCCGCGTCACTACGGAACGGACCGAAAACGGCTGGCGCGCGGACTTCTACGAATTCTACTGGGCGCATCTCATGCACGGCACAACGTGGCAGCATGTAACCTCATGGCTCAGGACGTTGCTCTGGCGAAATCCCCGAACGCGCGTGCCGCGCCCGGTTCTTGCGACATGGATCTCTCTTTGGGTCATCGTCCTGTTGGGGGTGTTCGCACTGCTGTGGACCTCCTTGCCCATGGTCAAGGAGGCGCTTCCATTGCCCGCATGGCTTGGCTGGGTTCTCCTTGGGGTGATCGCACTCTCGCCTATTCTTTTGCGCACGGTGATGATCGACCGCTTTGGGGATGTGGCGCGATATGTCATGGCCAAGCCCGCCAATGTCGCGCGCCGACAGGAGATACGCGCAAACGGGGTCGCGCTGCTCGAACGGTTGATTGAGTCGGACGAGTATGACCGTGTCATTGTCGCCGCGCATTCTTTGGGCACCATCGTCGCCTTGGATATCCTGAATCAAACCTTCGCCCGCACCAACAAACGCTTCAACAAGGACCGCATCGGACCGCAACCCGAGCGGGCAAAGCTCGAAGCCATGGTGCGCGTGGCATTGGGGCTGGAGGACGGCGAAGCCCCCGAGGATTTCACGGCCGCCTATCAAGAACAGCAGAAAAAGGCGCTTGCCGAGCTTTCTTCTCAAGGTAACCCGTGGAAGGTCACAGACTTCATCTCTATGGGGTCGCCGTTGACCCATGCGGAGTTTCTGATTGCGGCCGATCGCGACGACCTGCGCGAGCTACAGCGCCGCCGCGTCGTGCCCTGTTGCCCGCCCGCGCTCGAATACGATTCCCGCACCGGCAGTCGGCATTGGACATACCGATCCGGCGTGGTGCGCTCCGAAGGGGAGGAATTCGATCCGGTGGCGCCGCGATGTCCGCATCATGGCGCCGTGTTCGGATATACGCGCTGGACCAACCTCTATTCGCCGCAGTCGCGCATCGTGAAGGGCGATCTCATTTCTGGCCCCGTGGCGGAGCCTTTTGCGCTGGAGCGGGGGGAGAAGAGTGCCCGAGGTGCCCGAGACATTGCCGTTCTGCCCGAAGGGCTGGTGACCCACAATCACTACTGGAACGGGGAAAGAAGGATGAGCACGGACGCGCCGGACAAAACCCCCGAGCATGTTCGCATCCTGCGTGAAATCCTCGATCTCGATGCTCCGTGAAGCGCTTCCTCTGGTCCACGCAGGGTCTGGTCGCTAGGTAGAAGCCAAGGCATGTTTTCAGGAGCGCGGAATGCAACGCAAGACGGTTGGGAAATGGCGCCGGTTTCTACGCCCCTTCGCAGCGGGAGTCGCTCCCCAACTGCTCGGGTCTCTGGATGCGGCGGAGATGGCGGCGGTCGATCTTCGGACCGCGCCAAGGCTTCGGCAGCCGGAGCGGGTTGTGTTTGTCATTCCCGTTGTCGGACGGCGCCTGATCGAGGATTGGGCGGCCGTCGAAGCGCGGCTGCAAGCCACCGTGGCAGGTCTCCTCAGTCAGAGCGATTCCAGATGGGAAGCGCTGATCTGCTGTGAGGATATGCCCGATCTTCCGTGGTCCAGAACCCTCTTTCACCTGCCCTACGTGAAGGCGGATGAGAGCTTCGACAAATGGGACAAGCTTCGGCATCTGGTCAACGCTGCGACGGATCGCGGCCCCGAGGGGTATCTCATGCCGCTCGATGCGGACGATCTGCTGCATCCAGAGTTGGTCGCAACCCTGCTGCGAGACGCCAGCCCGAACGGGTATCTGATGCGCCGGGGTTATCTCTATGATGTTTCGGAGCGCCAGATCGCCATCGCCAATCCACGCAGCCTCATGGCCCCGAACCAGCGAGCTTTCTGGAAGCTCTGCGGCTCTTGCGCGGCGTTTCCGCTTCTGCCGGGCGATCCGAAATCAAAGAATTTTCTCAGCGGCGCGGTCAGTTACGAGCACCGGATGTTTGAATACCTCGCGCGTCTCGCTGGCCGCCCCCTGACCCCGGTCGACACTCCGCTCGTCTGCTACATGACGAACCATGGCAACAACTTCAGCAGGTTACGCGGACGAGGAGGATTCAAGGCGCGGCTCATCGCCAACCACGCAGAGACTGAGCCAAGCGTCCTAGAGGCGTTCCACGAGGCATTCCCCATGGCAGCAGGTCAAGCCGAACAGACAGATGCCTGAGCCGGGGTTTTCAGCGCGGGTGTAGACCTCACGCGGGGTCGTCGAGATCACCGTGAATGGCGAATTGCTCCAGCCCGGCCTCGGAAGGCTCAATCGCCCGAAAGCTTTCGCGCACACCTGTTTCGGTCAACTCCCGCGCGACGGTCAACAGCGTATTGGGCTGATGATCCTCACAAAGTTCGACCATATAGGCCAATTCTTCCTGTGCCACGGGCCGCGCCGCCTCTCGGTCCGGGGCGCCGTACATCTCCATGAAGTGGAGGGTCAGAAGCTCTTCGAGCCGCGCATATTCAGCGGCCTCGATCTGGGTCACGGCGACGAAAGTCACGCGGCCCCATGTCTCCATTCCAAGCCAACTGTTGGAAAATGCCTGCCGTGCCTTGCCGACAAGGTCCGCCTCTCCCCAGTTGGAAAACTCAAAACCCCCGGTGATGCACCATTCCCCGGTGCGGGCCGGCGAATGAAAGACGCGCTGGTCGCTTTCATCGAAGTGGATCGCCCGTGCGAGCTTCATGTCATCGTCTCCAACCTAGTGCTCAGCGGGATGAGATGCGTTGTCTCCGCATCCCGAAGTAGCAGTCCAAATCTTTCGTCCACCCCCAGAAAGGTGCCCGAACGCCCATCGATGGACATATCCTCACCCATACCGTGGGCCAGTCCCCGCCACTCCGCGTGGATCGGCTTTGCGCCCGCTTCCTCCCACCGGGAAATCCAGAGCAGCAGATGCCGAACCCAACTTTCCAGTAGGGCGATTGCGTCCACATCGGCACAGCCTTCGGCATAAAGCGCTGTTTGATCCGGCGTATCGCCCGTGCGGTCGAGATCCTCGGGCCAAAGCGGCAGGTCCAGTCCGACAACCAGCCATTCCGGTTGCGCGTCTGGATCGCCTGTTCCCGCCGCGATCCGCAGATCACCGCAACGCGCCCCGTTGACCCGGATGCCGCCCGTCCATTCGAGATGAACCGCGACCTCCGGCGGGGCAAGTGCGCCCAGCGCGTTCTGAAAGGCGACCCCCGAGAGCGGGAGCATCGCCACGGCCTCTTCGAGCGGAACCTCGGGCGCAAGCACGACTGCGGCAGACATCCGGTCCGCCGCGAGACGATGCACCACGAGCCCCGCGTCGCAGCCCATCGCGCCCTTGGCGCAGGCCTTGGCGAAGGGGTCGATGCCCGGCTCCACGGCGAGGCCCTGGAACAACGGTGGGAACTGCGGTGCGGCGTCGATCATGTAACGCCCATCTCCATCAGTTTGCGTGCGATCTCCCGGAACGACTGCGCTTGCGGGCTTTCAGGCTTGGCCACAACGATGGGTGCGCCGCCGTCGGCCGCGGTCCGGATGTCGAGGTGCAGCGGGATTTCCCCGAGCAGTGGCGCCCCGATCTTTTCCGCTTCGCGCGCTACGCCACCATGACCGAAGATATGCTCTTCATGACCACAGTTGGAGCAGATGTGGGTGCTCATGTTCTCGATCATGCCCAAGATGGGTGTCTTGAGCTGGTTGAACATGTCGATCCCTTTGCGGGCGTCGATCAGCGCGACGTCCTGCGGGGTCGAGACAACAACCACGCCGTCGATATGTGCCTTTTGCGCCAGCGTCATGCCGACATCGCCGGTGCCGGGCGGCAGATCCACGATGAGCACGTCGAGCGCGCCCCATTGAACCTGCATCAGCATCTGCTGGAGCGCGCCGATGAGCATCGGACCGCGCCAGACAACCGCCTGACCTTCGTTGACCATGAGGCCAAGCGACATCATGGTCACGCCATGGTTCCTGAGCGGCATGATGGTCTTGCCGTCCGGGCTTGCCGGGCGGCCCGATACGCCGAGCATCCGTGGCTGTGAAGGCCCGTAGACATCTGCGTCGAGCAGGCCGACCCGCTTGCCTTCGGCGGCGAGCGCGCAGGCGAGGTTTGCCGAGACGGTCGATTTGCCCACGCCACCCTTGCCGGATGCGACCGCAATAATGTGTTCGATCCCGGCGATCTTTTGCGGGCCGGTAGGCTCAGCTTTCTTCTTGGGCTTCAGGTCAGGGGGGGCATTTTGCGTGCTATGCGCGGTCATCACGACCGAGACGGCCCCCACGCCCGCCAACGCTTTTACCTTTGCCTCGGCCTCGGCGCGTACCGGCTCCATCTGTTCGGCGCGCTTGGGATCAATTTCAAGAACGAAGCGAACGGCACCGCTCTCTTCGACGGCGAGTGCCCGCACCATTCCGGTGCTCACAATATCGGAGCCGCTCACCGGATCTGTGATCCCCTTGAGCGCGCCCAGTACATCTTCGCGTGTCAATGCCACGTCAGCCCTGTCCTTTGATCGTGCCGGTCACGGTGTGTTCGAGATCAAGCCCGTCGATGGTCAGCACGACCTTCGCCTCAAAGCTTTGCCCTTCGGTGTTACCCTTGGCGCGAATGGCTTCCTCGATCTGCTGCTGGGACGTAACCCCGACCTGCTTGAGGAATTTACGCATCGACATGTTGAAATCGTCGCTCATCCTGATCTCCCTTCCTTTGGCCCCATGGGGCGGGCGGCGGATCGCCGCGTGTTTCGTGGTGCAATATGAGTATTTCCCGCCCGCTTATCAAACGGGTCCGGATCAGTGGTCCCGGCGGCGTGAGAAATAGTCATCCGAGGTGCGGGGACGTGGCCGTTCGCCGCCCGCAAACGGATTGTCCGTGGCGCGGAACTGTGCCCGGACCCGGCAATCGTCGCACATCTGGATCGTCTTTGCCGCGTCGGACGTGGCAAACATCGAATGCTTGCCGGCCAGTCGTTCGGTGATCCGTTCGATTGTGGACTTCACACCAAAGAGCGCGCCGCATTCGATGCAGGCGAACGGCTCTTCCTCGTTCAACACGCGTTGCGAGAGAGCTTCGTCGGTGAGGTCCATACGCGGTTGCAGCGTGATAGCATCCTCCGGACAGGCATTCTCACAAAGACCGCACTGGAGGCAGGCGTCTTCCTGAAACAGGAGTTGAGGTTTGTCGGGATTGTCCCCAAGCGCCCCGGACGGGCAGAGCGAGACGCAGGACAGGCAAAGCGTGCAGGCATCCTGGTCGACTAGCACCGCGCCATAGGGGGCATTCTCCGGCAGGTCGATCTTGCTGTCTTCGGGGCGTAGCGTCCTTGCGGCCAGACGCGCGATCTGGCGGCGGGTTCCCAAGGGAAGCATCGGCGTGTCGACCGCCCCGGGAACTTCACTCGCAAAGAGGATTTCGGAAAGCGCGTCAGGATCCGTCAGGTCCAGCAGCCGAAGCTTGCCCGGCCCGGCGATCGCTTCGGCAAGTGCAAGTTCTCTGTCCGGTGCGTCGCGTTCGGTGCGCGGGTTCAATAGAACGTCGACCGAGGCAAAGCCGCATCCGAGCGCCCCGAGCATTTCGGCGTGTCCAAACCCGGCAAGAGCCTCGATTTCCAGTGGGATCACATCCGCAGGCAGGCCCCGCCCAAAGCGTGCGGCAAGGCGGATCATCTCCAGTCCATGCGCCTCATCGACGATCAGAAGCCGGGGAGCTTTGCCGCCCGCGCCGCGGTAGGCCTCGCTCATGACCTGCATCCGGCGGAAGGTTTCCGAAACGGGGGGCGCGTCATAACTGATCGCGCCGGAGGGGCAGACGGCGGAGCAGGACCCGCAGCCTGCGCAGATCATCGGATCGACGGCCACATGTTCGCCCGCCGAGGTGATCGCGCCGGTGGGGCAGATGTCGAGGCAATTGGAACAGGCCGGCTGGTTCGCGCGGGAGTGGGCGCAAAGGTGTGGCTCCAGTTTTACGTAGAGCGGTTTCTCGAAGGTGCCGACAAGTTGTACCGCTTCGAGCGCGACGTCCATCACCGCTCTGGGGCTGTGCGGATCGGCGCGCAAATACCCCTCCCGCTTTTGCGGGGCGGAAACCATGGGGGCGTCGCGACTCAGGTCGATGAGAATATCGCAGGCGGATTTTCCACCGTCTTTCGGCTCGGTGAGGCCGAAGGGACCGCGTCCGCCGGGGATCAACTCGCGGAGCGCATCGATGGTGAGTGAGAAGCCGCCCAGTGCCCCCTCGACCCGGCGCAGTCGCCCGACCACGACATCGAATCCGCGGTCCAGCGGCAGGCTCTCTGGGTCGGAAAGCAAAACCGTCACGTTGAGTTGTCCCGCGATCTGGCGCGCCAGCGAAAGTGCCGCCTCGTCCTCTCCGAAGATAAGGCAAAGCCCTTCGGATGCGATATCTAGCGACTTTACCTGAGGCGATGGCAGCTTGGCTTCTGCGACGAGCGCGGACATTTTGGGAAGTTTCGCGGCCATATCTGCGGACCAACCTGCCCGATCCCGCAGGTCGAGAAAGGCTGGATGCTCTAGTCCGAGGTCATCGGCGAGTTCTTCGAATCGGCGGCGCTCCTGCTGACAGCAGATCACGGCGTCTTCGTTTTGCATTGCCTCTGCCGCTACGCCCATCTGACCCATGCAAAGGTTGTCATGAACCTTCGAACAGGGCAGGCCGGTTGCCGTCTCTAGCGCCTCTGCATCGAGCGTCTGAGTGCCGAGACAGTTGCACAAAATCAATTGCTTGGACATGGCGTTCCCTTTGTGGCGGCTGAACCGTCGCCAAGATGGCGATGCGTCGGTCCAAGCTGCAAGCTAGTCCTGTTGGCGCGCCGCTGCAAATAGCTTCGCCAAGGCGCGATTCTGGTCGCGGCGAACCTGAAGATTCGCCCGATTCGCTGACCAAGTTGCCCCGAGTTGACCCCCAGCCGCCAGAACCAAACTGCGATACGGTCAAATCGTCCGGCGGGCGGACCAAGGTCACGCGTGGGCGGTCATTTTGTCCAAGGTGTCGGCCATGGGCGAAATTCCGCTTTGAACGGAGGCGTTTCTATACCACGGTATGCAAAAGGGCGCGGTACAGCGCATCGGGAGGGAAATGACCGAAACAGTCGGTATATATCAGGCCATGCGTCTGGGTGTTGTCGTCAGGCGCGCCCCGGGTGTGACCCGGTGGGCGAAGTGGGCGTGGCAGGCTGTTGCGGTACTCCCCGGGGCGGCGTCCGCCGACTGGAAGGTCATGCGTGAGCAGGATGGCGTCACTGAGTTTCATGCCGCGACCCGCGACCTCGAACTGTTTCGGGGCGATACCGAAGCGTATCTTGAAAACCTACGCACCGGCGCGCCGTCGGTTTACATCATCCTGCGTGAAACAGGCGGCCCCGAGCCGCTGGAGGTTCTGTTGGTGACCGCGTCCCCCTATGAGGCGCAGGATTACACCGACAGTGGCGAGGAACTTGTCGAGAAGGTGCCTATGCCCTCCGCCCTTATTGCGTGGGTGGAGCGGTTCGTGGCGGAACACCACACTCATGAGGCGTTCAAGAAGCGCCGTCGTGATGTGAAGGATATTTCCGCACAAGAGGACGGCATCGGTGATCCGCGTATCGCACAATCCACCGATGTATACCGCTCTCCCTCTTCGCTGAAGCAAGGTCGCAAGGAGCGTGTGAATTGAGCGTCCGTGGCGATTTCTGGTCCCGCCGCAAGGCGCGTGTCGAGGCCGAGGAAGCCGAAGTCCGCGAGCAGGAGCGTGAACTTGCGCGGATCAAACGCGATGAGGAGCTGGCCGAGCGTACGGATGAGGAGTTGTTGGCGGAGCTTGATCTGCCAGATCCCGATGCGGTGGCCACCAAGGATGAATTGCAGCGTTTCATGACGGAAACGGTTCCCGAGCGCCTGCGTCGGCGGGCTCTTCGTGCGCTGTGGCGATCGAATCCGGTTCTCGCCAACGTTGATGGTCTTGTGGAGTATGGCGAGGATTATACGGACAGCGCGACCGTGATCGAAAACCTCCAGACGGCGTATGAAGTCGGCAAGGGCATGGCCTCTCAATTCCGGGAAATGTTCGCAGAGCCCGACTCCAAAGCTGAGCCGGAGGAGGATGATCTGGCGGAAGATGTGGCTGACGCCTCTTCCGAAGCCTCCGATCCAAACCCTGAAAACGCAAGCATCGCGCTTGCCGCCTCCGACGAGACGGAAGAGCCTGCGCCGCTCGACCTGCCGCGTCGATCCATGCGTTTCACATTCGAAGACACCTGACAGGAGCCTAAATGAGCCAGCATGCCGCGAGCCAGACAGTGTCGGAGGAGGACCGCCTCAGGGCGGATCTGTATAATTTCCTTGGATTGCTTCTCTCCGGGCCGCCAGATCAGACGGTGTTGCAGCAATGTGCCGGTTTGTCGGGCGATGAAACGCCTTTGGGCGAAGCCATCGGCGGACTTTCCCGAGTCGCCAAGGTCACCAAGCCCCGCGCGGTGCGCAGCGAATTCAATGCGCTCTTCATCGGTCTCGGACGCGGTGAGCTTTTGCCGTATGCGAGTTACTACCTGACGGGGTTTCTCAATGAGAAACCGCTCGCCGCCCTGCGCCGCGATATGGCGGCCAAGGGGATCACCCGCGCCCAGAACGTCTATGAGCCCGAGGACAACATCGCTTCTCTGGTGGAGATGATGGCCGGGCTGATCGTGGGGCGTTTCGGTTCCCCTGCGTCAATTGGCGAACAGAAACAATTCTTTAACAAACATGTCTCTCCTTGGGCGGGACATTTCTTTTCGGATCTGGAGGCCGCCAAGAACTCGGTCCTCTATGCGGCGGTAGGCCAGGTTGGCCGTGTCTTCATGGAGATCGAGTCCGAGGGGTTTCGACTGACCGCGGAGTGATCCGCACATCGGCGGGCGTGCCCGTCAAAGCCGGCGGCCATGCCGCCACAGCCAGAGGAGGGAAACCTTCATGACAAAGAAAACCGAAGATGGCAGCAGCCGTCGCGATTTTCTGAAGCTCGGCGCATCGGCTGCACCTGTTGCAGCTGCCGCCGCGATGCTTTCGGGCACCAAGGCCGAGGCCGCGGAGCCAGACCTGACATCCACCAAGATGCAGGACACCGCGCACACCCGCGCGTATCTCGAGAGCGCCCGATTCTGATCGGACGCTAATTCCCCGGTATCCGGCAACTGGTTGCGTGACGCCCGACCGCCGATGCCTTCGTCGTCACCAAGCGAGTGAGGCCCATCGCAAGAGGCCGAGCAAGCAAGGGAGGTTCTGAAAATGCTCAGGAAAAAGACCAACGGGGTTGCGCGACGCTCCCAGCGGACAAGTATCCTCAACGAAGTCTCCGAAACATCGGTAGACCGCCGCGCGTTCCTGCGTGGCTCTGGCCTGGCCATTGGTGGCCTTGCCGCCATCAGCGCGACCGGCGGAACGGTCACGCAAGCCACTGCGGCAACCGCCGCGGAGGGCGCCCTTGAGACGGTCAAATCGGTTTGCACCCACTGTTCAGTTGGTTGCACCGTGATCGCCGAGGTCTCCAACGGTGTCTGGGTCGGGCAGGAGCCCGGCTGGGACAGCCCGTTCAATCTTGGTGCCCACTGCGCCAAGGGCGCATCGGTCCGCGAACATGCCCATGGCGAACGTCGCCTGAAGTACCCGATGAAGAAAGTCGCCGGGGAATGGGTTCGCATGTCCTGGGAGCAGGCGATCAACGAGATCGGCGACAAGATGCTCTCGATCCGTGATGAGAGCGGCCCGGACAGCGTCTATTGGCTGGGATCGGCAAAGCACAACAACGAGCAGGCCTACCTGTTCCGCAAATTCGCAGCCTATTGGGGGACGAACAACGTCGACCATCAGGCACGGATTTGTCACTCCACCACCGTTGCCGGGGTTGCCAACACATGGGGCTACGGCGCCATGACCAACTCCTACAACGACATTCACAATTCCAGAGCGATCTTCATCATCGGCGGCAACCCGGCCGAAGCGCATCCGGTCTCACTTCAGCACGTCCTGAAGGCGAAAGAGCAGAACAATGCACCGCTCATCGTCTGCGACCCCCGCTTCACGCGGACGGCTGCGCATGCCGACGAATATGTCCGATTCCGTCCGGGCACCGATGTCGCCCTCGTCTGGGGAATCCTGTGGCACATCTTTGAGAACGGGTGGGAAGACAAGGAATTCATCCGTACCCGCGTCTGGGGGATGGATCAGATCCGCGAAGAAGTAGCCAAGTGGACACCTGAGGAAGTCGAGCGTGTCACCGGCGCGCCGGGTGAGCAACTCAAGCGCGTGGCCATGCAGATGGCCAATAACCGTCCCGGCACCGTCATCTGGTGCATGGGCGGCACGCAGCACACCAACGGCAACAACAACACCCGCGCATACTGCATCCTGCAACTCGCCCTTGGCAACATGGGCACTTCGGGCGGCGGCACCAACATCTTCCGCGGCCACGACAACGTGCAGGGCGCGACGGACCTTGGCGTGCTCTCGCACACATTGCCAGGCTACTATGGCCTGACGGCGGGTGCTTGGGGCCACTGGGCCCGCGTCTGGGAAGAAGATCCCGATTGGCTGAAGAGCCAGTTCGCGACGGTCAAGGACAAGGACGGCAAAGACAAGTCGCTCATGACCCTGACGGGGATCCCGGTGAGCCGCTGGATCGACGGCGTGCTGGAGAAGCCGGAGAACATGGATCAACCGAACAACCTTCGGGCCATGGTTCTTTGGGGGCATGCGCCCAACTCCCAGACGCGTATGGTCGAAATGAAGAAGGCCATGGAGATGCTGGACATGCTGGTCGTGATCGACCCGTATCCCACCGTTTCCGCCGTACTGCATGACCGCACCGACGGGGTCTATCTCCTGCCGGCGGCCACGCAGTTCGAGACCTATGGATCGGTCACCGCGTCGAACCGGTCGATTCAATGGCGGTCCAAGGTTTTCGATCCGCTTTTCGAGTCCAAGACCGACCATGAGATCATCGGTCTCTTCTCCAAGAAATTTGGCTTTCATGATCGCATCTTCCGCAACATCTCGATTGAGGATGACGGGATCACGCCGAACATCGAGGACACGCTGCGCGAGATCAACCGCGGCATGTGGACGGTCGGATATACGGGCCAATCGCCTGAGCGTCTCAAGATGCACATGGAAAATCAGCATACCTTCGACAAGACCACGCTCCGTGCGAACGGTGGTCCGGCCGACGGTGATTTCTACGGGCTTCCCTGGCCATGCTGGGGCACGCCCGAAATCAACCACCCGGGCTCACCGAACCTTTATGACATCTCGGTACCGGTCAAGGATGGCGGTCTGCCGTTCCGCGCCCGCTACGGGGTGGAGCGTAACGGAGACAATCTGCTGGCCGAAGGTGTCTCCAATCCGGGTGCCGAACTGACGGACGGTTATCCTGAGTTCACCTATCAGATGCTCGTGGACCTCGGCTGGGATGGCGATCTCACAGAAGAGGAAAAGCGGGTCATCGGCAGGGCCGCGGGAATGGAGTTTCAGAGCTCCGAAGGCGGCGTTTCCAACGGTAATGGTGATCAGGCCAGCAACGAGGAAGTCGGCGAACAGTCGATGTCGCCTTTCCCGTCGGACTACAATGAGCGGGCTTCCAAGATAAACTGGAAGACCGACCTGTCCGGCGGCATCCAGCGGGTCGCGATCGAGCATGGTTGCGCGCCCTATGGCAATGCAAAGGCCCGCGCCGTGGTCTGGACCTTCCCGGATCCGATCCCGACGCACCGGGAGCCGCTCTATACCAACCGCCGCGATCTCGTGGAGGATTATCCGACCTATGAGGACCGGAAATTCTATCGCCTGCCGACGATGTACGCATCGATCCAGAAGCAGGATTTCTCGAAGGATTATCCGATCATCCTGACCTCGGGCCGTCTGGTTGAATATGAGGGCGGGGGCGATGAGACGCGCTCCAACCCCTGGCTGGCCGAACTGCAGCAGGACATGTTCGTCGAAATCAACCCACGCGATGCCAACAACCTTGGCGTTCGGGACGGGGCGATGGTCTGGGTCGAAGGCCCGGAAGGCGGCAAGGTCCGGGTCATGGCGATGGTGACCGAACGGGTGGGTGAGGGCGTCGCCTTCATGCCCTTCCACTTCGGCGGTCATTTCCAGGGTGAGGACCAGAGGAGCAAGTATCCCGATGGTGCCGATCCCTATGTGCTTGGTGAATCCACCAACACCGCCCAGACCTATGGCTATGACTCGGTGACCCAGATGCAGGAGACCAAGGCCACTCTCTGCAAGATCTCGGCAGCGTAAGGAGAATATGAGATATGGCACGAGCTAAATTTCTCTGCGACGCTGAGCGCTGCATCGAGTGCAACGCCTGCGTCACGGCATGCAAGAACGAGCATGAGGTGCCTTGGGGCATCAACCGCCGGCGGGTGGTGACGATCGAAGATGGCAAGCCCGGCGAACGGTCGATTTCCGTCGCCTGCATGCACTGCTCCGACGCACCGTGCATGGCGGTATGTCCGGTGGACTGTTTCTATCAGACCGAAGACGGTGTGGTGTTGCACTCCAAGGACCTCTGCATCGGGTGCGGATATTGCTTCTATGCATGCCCCTTCGGTGCGCCGCAGTATCCGCAAGCGGGTAACTTCGGCTCCCGCGGCAAGATGGACAAATGCACCTTCTGCGCCGGCGGCCCCGAGGAGAACACTTCGCAAGCGGAGTTCTCCAAGTACGGGCGCAACCGGATCGCGGAAGGCAAGCTGCCGATCTGCGCCGAGATGTGTTCCACCAAGGCGCTTCTCGCCGGCGACGGCGATGTCGTCTCTGCGATCTACCGCGAGCGGGTCGTTGCACGTGGCTTCGGCTCGGGCGCTTGGGGTTGGGGCACGGCCTACGACCAAAAGGGCGGCTGATCGTTCTTGTCGATCACGCGAGGCGGCTTTCGGGCCGCCTCGCCACCAAGTAAAATTCACGACAGAGATTCCGAGGAGTCCCGCGATGATCCGCATCCTGCTGGCCTGGCTTCTGGCCCTGTTTCTGGCGGCGCCACTTGCCGCTCAGGAGGAGCCCGCACCCATCGACCGCAGCGCCACGGGCGGCGCGACCACCCTTGAAGACATCCTCCGACGTCAGCAAGGGCTGGAGGTCGACGATGACTACCGCCGCGAGTTTGGCAATGATGATCCTGCCGCAGGCGCGAATGCGCCGGGCCTTGGCCCGCTTGGCGGACAATCGGACGCGGACCTTTGGCGCGGCATGCGCTTCAATGCGCTCGATATCACCACGCAGGCGCGCGGTCCCGCGACGGATGTCTTGATCCAAGACAGCGGCATGAGCTGGCTGCGTTTCCGCGAAGGGCCACTGGCCAACTATGGTGCGATGCTGCTTGGAGGGATGATCGTCCTGCTCGCCCTTTTCTACCTGGTAAAGGGACGCATTCGTATCGATGGGCCAAAGACAGGTCGCACTGTCACGCGCTTTCGGGCCTTTGAACGTTTCTCCCACTGGCTTCTTGCGGGGTCTTTCCTGCTGCTTGGGTTCACAGGGCTGATCACGCTGTTCGGGCGCAAGGTCTTGATCCCTCTCTTCGGGCATGAGGCATTCTCGACGCTCGCTATCGGGTCCAAGTGGATCCATAACAATGTGTCCTGGGCCTTCATCGTGGCGCTGATCTTTGTCTTTGTGTTGTGGGTCAGTGAGAACATCCCCAACAAGACCGATCTGAAGTGGATCAAGGCAGGGGGCGGTTTTGTCGGAAAAGGGCATCCGCCAGCGAAGAAGTTCAACTTCGGGCAGAAGATCATCTTCTGGTCCGTCATTATCCTCGGCACTTCCATTTCCGTATCCGGGCTCGCGCTGCTCTTTCCGTTTGAGCTTCCGATGTTCGCGGCGACCTTCTCCAAGCTTAATGCGATCGGGGCTCCGGGGTGGTTCGGTATGGATGCCTTGCCGACCGCGCTCGCACCGCATCAGGAAATGCAGCTTTCGCAGCTTTGGCATGCGATCATTGCCTTCGTCCTGATGGCGATCATCATCGCGCATATCTATATCGGAACGCTCGGGATGGAGGGTGCTTTCGACGCGATGGGTTCCGGCGAGGTCGAAGAACAGTGGGCGCGCGAACACCACGGCCTCTGGCTCGAAGAGTTGGAGGAAAAGGGTAAGGCACCGCCAAAAGGTGCGACCCCCGCGGAATGAGGAACGCGGGTTTTGGGTTGGTGCTTTCGGTCCTGCCTTATGCGGCGGCGGCCGAAGGCTTTGCAACGCTGAAGGGGCACGGCGGTCCCATCATGGATATCGCCGTGAACCCCCGAACCGATGTGGTGGCGAGCGCCAGCTTTGACAATTCCATCGGTCTATGGACGGAAACGGAACCAGCTTGGCGCGAAGGGCATGATGCGGCCGTGGTCGCTCTGCTGTGGTTGCCCGATGGTCGGCTCGTATCGGGCGGCGACGACTTCGATATCATACTCTGGGGGGATAGCCCCCAGCGGCTTGAGGGCCATAAGGGAAAGGTCGCCTCTCTGGCGCTTTCCCCCAAAGCTGACCTGATCGCCTCGGCGAGCTGGGATGGTACGATCGGGCTTTGGCCAGTTGGGGGCGGGCCGCCACGTTTCCTCGAAGGGCACGATGGAGCAGTCAATGACGTGGCATTCTCCGCCCGGGGCGAGCTGCTATCCGCGTCGGCGGATGGAACGATCCGTGTTTGGGATATCGCTTCTGGCGAAGGGCGCGTCCTTCTGGGCAATGGCTTTGGCATCAATCGGCTTGCCGTGGACCGGGCTGGTAAATGGCTCGCCTTTGGGGCCGTGGATGGCGCGACCCGCGTGGTCTCTCTGCCCGATGCGGCGCCCCTCAAGGATTTTTCGTTTGACCGTCGGCCGATCCTCGCCATGGATCAGTCCCCGAGCGTGCCGTTGCTCGCCGTCGGGGACGGGCACGGGTACATCATGGTTATTGATACCGCGCTCTGGCGGATCGTCCATGATTTTCACGCGACGCTCCGTGGGCCGATCTGGGCGCTGTCCTTCTCTTCGGACGGGGATACGCTCTATGCGGGCGGTATCGAGGATATCGTCTATTCATGGCCGGTGGATGGCTTGCAGAACTATGAGCCGGTCGATCCCGCCCCGCGCAGTTTCCAGCTTGCGCCGGAAACCATGGGAAATGGCGAGCGCCAGTTTCAACGGAAGTGTTCGGTCTGTCACGATCTTTCACCGGGCCCATCTCGCCGGGCTGGGCCATCACTCTACCAACTCTTCGGGCGGCCTGCTGGGGCGCTCCCCGATTACCCCTATTCCGATACGCTTGATGCGGGAGATCTCATCTGGACAGCGGAGACCATTGATGCGCTTTTCGACCTCGGGCCGGAGCACTATATCCCGGGGTCCAAGATGCCGATGCAGCGTATCACAGAGCAGAAGGACCGTGACGACTTGATCGAATTTCTGAAAACAGCAACTGCGCCGCAGGAGAATTGAAATGAAAGCCTTTTTGTTTGCCGCCGTCATGGTCGGACTGATTGCCGTGGGCGCTGGTTTCCTGCTCAATGGCGTAGGGTTCAGCAGCCCTGAGCGCACGATGAGTTCCAGCGCGGTTCGGCTCGGAGATGCCGCCCAGTGAGTGATGCACCCGGGGCGGACGGTCTCGGTGATATTCTATCCCGCGCGTCGATCCTTGTGGTCGACGATGAGCCGGGTATGCGCAACTTTCTGGTGAAAACACTTGGCCCACGCGCCAAGCGCGTCGAGCAGGCAGGGTCGACCCAAGCCGCCAGCGAGATGCTTGATCGTGCGCATTTCGATCTCGTGATCCTCGATAACGTGATGCCGGGGATGACGGGGCTTGAATGGATGGCCGAACAGCGCCGGATTGGCCTTTTCGCCGATGCGATCCTGATCACAGCCTACGCCGACCTCGATACCGCCATTCAGGCGGTGCGCTCTGGCGTGGCCGATTTCGTGCTGAAGCCATTTCGCGCCAATCAGATTCTGAACGCTGCGGCCCGCGCTCTCGACCGCAAATACCTGCGGGGGGAGAATGTGCTTTTGCGGCATGCGCTTTCGAGCGGGCCGCTGCGGGCGGGAAATCGGCTGCTCGGGCATTCCCCGCAGATTGACGCCGTTCGTTCCACGCTGGCCAGGGCCGCGCACGCGCCCACCACGGTCCTGTTCACCGGGGAGACTGGCAGCGGGAAAGAGGTTGCCGCGCGTTCGCTGCATCAGATGTCCGATCGGGCAGGGGCGCCATTTGTTGCGGTAAACTGCGCCGGGCTTGCGCCGGAACGGATTGCTCAGGATCTCTTTGGTGTGGTCGATCAGGATGTGCAGCGTAAGGAAGGTCTGTTGCTCCATGCCGATGGCGGCACGCTCTTTTTTGACGAGATCGCGCAAATGCCGCTTGCCTTGCAGGCCAGTCTCCTTCGGGTGCTCGAAGACCGGCGTGTCCGTCCCCTCGGTTCCGAGCGGGAAATTCCGCTCAATCTGCGGTTCCTCTTTGCCACGAATGCTGACCTCGCCGCACAAGTGGATGGGGGGAGCTTCCGGGCCGACCTCTTTCACCGGATCAACGTGCTGCAGATCGAGATGCCACGCTTGCAGGATCGGCGCGAAGATATCGTTGAACTGGCCGGTCACTTCATGGCGCAACTTTCGGCTGAACTGGGCGTGCCGCCACTTGAGTTGAACGATGTCGTTCTGTTGAAGCTCAGCCGCTACAGTTGGCCCGGGAACGTGCGCGAACTGCGCAACATGATCGAACGGTCGCTGTTGTTGGGGGCGCTACCGCCTGAATTTGCGGGCGAGGGTGAGGTGAGCGGGGTGCAGGCCATCGAAACGCTCGAACTCGTCGAACAGCGCCATATCCTGCAGGTTCTGGATGCTTGCGGTGGAAACCGCGCCGAAGCGGCCCGCAGGCTAGGGGTGTCTCGCAAGACCATCGACCGGAAATGCGCCGCCTGGGGTATCTGAATCGGTTGCGGAAGCGAAAAACGGCAGCGCACCGCGCTGCCGTTGTCTTGTGCCTTGGGGGCAGGACTTAGAAGTCTTTCCAGTCCGCATCCCCGCCGTCATCGAAGAAATCATCGACATCGGGTCCGTTCGCGACCTTCTTGAAGGACTGCGCGGGCGCCCGATCCTCCGCAACACCGGGGGAATTCGCAGGGTGCTTTGCGACCGCTTTCGGCTTTTGCTGCCAGTTGATGGTGAACCCTTCGAGGGATTGGGACAATTCGCCCGTCTCGCTCGACAGCACGGAAATCGCGGCGGCGGTTTCCTCAAAGGTGCCGACGTTGTGCTGGGTTACGGTATCGAGCTGGTTCATCGCTTCGTTGACTTCGTTGAGACCGGCAGATTGCTCATTGCTCGAGCTGGCGATACCGCTCACATGCTCGGAGATCTGCGCGACGGAGCCGGCGATCTGGTTCAATGCGTCGCCAGCCTTGCGGACCAGTTCCACACCGTTGTCCACGTCCGCGCGTGAGCGCAGGATAACGTCCGAGATTTCCTTTGCCGCAATCGACGAGCGTTGTGCCAGTTCGCGGACTTCGGAGGCGACGACTGCAAAGCCACGACCCGCTTCGCCAGCGCGCGCCGCTTCGACCCCAGCGTTGAGCGCGAGGAGGTTGGTTTGAAAGGCGATGTCGTCGATGACACTGACGATCTGGGAAATCCGCTGCGAGGACGCCTCGATCTTGCCCACGGCGTCGATTGCCTGTTCAACGACTTTCTCGGAATTTGCCGCATCGCTACGGGCTGAGTCGACCAGCTTGGCGGCTTCCCGGGCACCTGCCGTCGCGGTGTTGACGGCGGCGGTGATTTCAGTGATCGCCGCGACGGATTCGGCGAGTGTGGCCGCCTGATGCTCTGTCCGTTCGGAGAGGTTGGAAGAGCTTTCGGAGATGCTTGCGATTTCTCCGTTGATGTTCGCGGCCTTTTCGTTGATCGCGATCACCATGTTTTCCATCATTGAGAGCGCGTTGTTGAAATCGGCCCGCAGGGTTTCATAGTCACTGGCAAAGGGTGTTTCGATGCGCGCGGTAAGATCCCCGGCAGAAAGGCTGCGAAGCCCGTCGCGGAGGCCACCCACGGCAGCGCCCTGTTCCTGTTGCGTCGTCTCGGCCTTTTGTTGAGCGGCCTTACGTTCGGCGACCTCTTGGGTCACGTTGGTGCCAATGACAGCCAGACGGAAGACCTGATCGTTGACGTCGCGAATGGCGCACAATCCACCATCCATGAGCGCCTTCGGGGCACCGCCGGAGGAAACCTCGAAGCGACCAAAGATGGATTCCCCTGTGGCCAGCCGCGCCATGAGTTCCGAGCCGGAGACACCGTCCATGCTCATCGTCGTGCCGAGGTTCCCGCAGGTGCCCGACCCGTCGCAAACCATCTCAGAATAGTTGTCGTTCGCGCTGAGGCAGTCGCCCTTGGGTGTGAATTCGGCGCGTACCCGCTCTGTGTCGAGTGCAGAGAAGACGGATTCGTTGATCTTTGCGGTGGTCACGTCGGCCATTTCGACGACGGTGCCAACGGTCGCGCCGTCATCATCCTTGATCGCGTTGAATTCCACCGAGATATTCGCGTTGCCCACAACGATTTCCGAATGGGAGGTTGCCTGCCCTTCGGCAGCGGAGAGGGCCTTGGCGAAGTCGGGATGGATCGTCGCAAGACGCGCATTCTCAAGCGCCTCTTCCGGAGCCTCAAGCCCGAACTTGTCCTGCAGGAGGCTGGAGGCCGCTGCGTTCCAGGCTTCGATCTGGCCATCGAGATTGAGCATCAGCATCGGGGCCGAGCTGTTCTGGAAGCCTGCGCCCTTCTTCACGGCTTCCTTGGTCGCCGCTTCGGCCTTCAGGAGATCCGCGCGGAAGGTATCGAGTTGCCGTGCGATGGCCCCGATTTCGTCGCCGCGGTTCTGGTTCGGAACCTCAATGTCGTATTGACGCTCGCCAACCTTGCGCATGGCTTCGCCGACATTCGTCAGCGGGCGGGAGATGATATAACGCAGCAGGATTGCCGAAGAAATCAGCGCCACGACCATGACCACACCGGCAATGATATACGCCAAGGTCAAATCGGCTGTGATTGTGGCCACCATGGGCGCGGTGGACGCGTTGGAGGCTATCGCGCCAAGAGGCGTGGGGTTCGTACCCATGAATACCGGGTGCGCGACCGACATGCCGTCCGCGCTATAGGCTGGCTCGCCAGAGGCTATGGCCTCCATGGCCAATTCGGAAAGAGCCGCGCCAGAGTCGCCTGCGCTTGCACCAACCTCAACGACCACTTCACCGGTGCCAGCCACGCCGAGGATCTGCGTAATGCCGCCTTCTGACTTTTCGAGTGTGCTGGTGAGCAAGGGGCCCACGGGATCGTACTTCTTGAACTTGAATGCGCCGCCGAGTTGCTTGGCCATCAAGCCGGTGACTTTGTCCACCATGAGGACAGCACCCTTTGTGGCAACGTTGTTGCCAAGGGCCCTCGCCTCAAGTGTAAGAGACACGGCGACGAGCGCCGCACAGAGCGCGATCAGGGCCGTACACTTCACGAATACGGACTTGAAAACGGATTGTTTGGAAACTTTACTCATCTTTCGTGCCTTCTTTGACTGGCTTTACGCCGACCGGGATCAGTAGAGCGCTTCGGCGTTCAGGCCGACGGTGATCGCGCCCACGGGCTCATTATTGGCCGGGTCGATGACGGGGAATGAAATCTGGACCTGAAAGGTCTGGCTGGACTCGTCGAATTCGACATCGCCAAAATGGACCGCATCGGGCCCCTTGGCATAGGTCTCGGCGTGCTTCGCCTCATCCCCCTGCCAATAGTCCGACGTTGCCCCGCTCGCCGCGACGTTGAGGCCGACGGAATCCATCAAGAAGATTTCGGTGACTGATCCCTGCGACCGTTCGATGACATCGCGAAGATATGTGGAGGCTTCGCTATCGAGCACGCCATTCACCAGTTCGGAGCTTCCGGATCCGACTTCCGAGCGCCATTGGGAGTCAAGCTCCAGAATGGTTGCTTCGGCATATCCGGCGGTCTTGGCGTTCTGAGACTTGATCGCCTCTACCAAAAGAGGGTTGTCTGACCATCCGCGGATTTCAGTATCCAGATATGTCTGCATCGCCGGGGCGAATTCATTGGCTGAAACAGAGGCTCCGGTTGCCGCGATTATGGCGGCGACGATAACGGCTCGCATAAGTGTTTCCTTCCATTCCGACGGAGAACCGCCGCTCACTACACATGCGAGAGGACGTTAGATGTGAGTCCTTTTGATTGAGTGAATAGTAAGAATTGTTGGAACTATGTCGAAAACCGGCAAACAGACGCCATAAATTGGCCCTGTTTTGAGACGCTTAATTCCGAAATGATCGGCCCTTGGGCCGGCTTCAACGGTATCGAAGCGGGGCTGAGGCCCCGTCCGTTTGGTAACTAGCCGTTAAAAGTTGCGCGCCGTATCAGGTTAAGCCCGGCAAACAGCAGGACAATGAGGGTGGCCTTACGGAAGGCGCGCTGGTCGATTCTGTCCTGCAAGCGCAGTCCGATCAGCGTGCCGCCCACTGCTGGAATGACCATCAGCAACGACAGCGGCCAAGTTTGGCGGTTGAGAACGCCCGACCCGAGGTGGGCCAGCAGAAGCGCCACCGCCCCCAGCCCATAAATCACGCCCTGCACCCGAAGGTGTTCGCGCTTTTCGGTGTCGATCGCGTTGAGATAGGCAACCGTCGGCGGGCCCCATACCCCGGAGACGCCGCCGATGAAACCAGCGAAGCCGCCCACGATGACTTCGATCTTCTTTGATGGGCCGCGGGGCAGGCGCAATTCATAACCCAAAAGCTGTATCGCCGCGAAGGCGGTGATCGGCACCCCGATGAACAGCAAGATGGTCTCTGCGGGCAGGACCCGGAACAGTTGGGCCGAGGTCAGCAGCATGATCAGCCCGGCAATCAGAAAGATCCGGAACCGCTTCACCGAGGCCAACGCCTCACCCACACCTTGGCGCAGTGCTTGCATCCAGTTCGTCACAAGCGTCGGGACGATCAACGCTGCAAGCGCAATATCCGGTTCAAGAAACGTGGACAGGCCCGATATCAGGATCATGGGCATCGCAAAGCCTACGAGCCCTTTGATGACACCGGCGAAAAGCCCTACTGCGAAGGCTACAAACACTAATGTTGGATCGGAGAGAATGACCATGGCCCCTTATTCCAGCAATCTGAGGGCGTGTCGATACGATCCGGCGTAGCAATAAAAGGCAATAAAACCCTGTCATAGGGTATTTATATTGCGCTGCAGGTGCGAAGGAGTTATTTGAAGCTAGCGGCAGGAGGTATGTGCGATGGATGGTGCGATGACGAGCGGTGTGATCCTGGAGGGTTTGCTTGAACGGGCAGGGGCGGCGCTTTCGCCGGTGGAGGCCCTGTTGGAGAAAGCCAAGAACGCGTTGCGATCCACCGTGTCCGAGGGGGATCGCGTCTCTGGCGCGTTGCTGGAACAGAACCAAAGCGCCGCGCACGGCCTCGCTTGGCTTGCGACCTATGTGGAGGCGCTGCGGCAGATGCATGCTTGGGGGGAGCGGCTCACCGAGCAAGGGCGTTTGTCGGAGTTGGAGCAACTTCTGCTTCAGATCGGCTTCGGTGAATATCTGGCCCAGATCGTCGGTGGCATCCCGATGAACCAAGGAGAGATCTTTCGCCTCTCCGACCTTGGCCTGTCGTCGGACGATCTGCGCGCGTCGGTTGCGGGGGAGTTGATCGCGCGGGGCAATACCCAGTCCGCCCGTACCCGTCTTGCCGAACTGCTCGTGGAACGCGGGGCCGAGATCACCCCCGGTGCGACCGGGCTCGACGATGAACTGGAAATGATCCGCGAGCAATTCCGGCGCTATACGCTGGATCGGATCGACCCTCATGCGCATGATTGGCATCTCAAGGACGAACTCATCCCGATGGAGATCATCGATGAGTTGGCTGAAATGGGCGTCTTTGGCCTCACCATTCCCGAGGAGCACGGCGGTCTTGGTCTCTCGAAGGCCTCCATGTGTGTCGTGTCAGAGGAATTGTCGCGCGGCTATATCGGTGTCGGCTCTCTTGGAACCCGGTCGGAAATCGCCGCCGAGCTTATCCTGTGCGGCGGAACTGATGCGCAGAAGGCCCAGTGGCTTCCCCGGATTGCGTCCGCCGAAATCCTGCCCACCGCGGTCTTTACCGAACCCAATACCGGCTCTGATCTGGGCAGTTTGCGCACGCGGGCGGTCAAGGAGGGCAAGGATTACCGCGTTACCGGCAACAAGACCTGGATCACCCATGCCGCCCGCACTCATGTCATGACCTTGTTGGCGCGTACCGATCCGGGCAGTACCGATCACCGGGGCCTGTCGATGTTCCTCGCGGAAAAGACCCCCGGTACCGACGATGATCCCTTTCCAACCGAAGGGATGACCGGCGGCGAAATCGAGGTGCTCGGCTATCGTGGCATGAAGGAATACGAGCTTGCCTTCGACAACTTCCAGGTGAAGGGCGAAAACCTGCTTGGTGGCGAGGAAGGGCGCGGTTTCAAGCAACTCATGGAGACATTCGAGAGCGCCCGGATTCAGACGGCGGCCCGGGCAATCGGCGTCGCGCAATCCGCGCTCGATGTGTCGCTGCAATACGCTCAGGACCGCAAACAATTCGGAAAGAGCCTGATCGCCTTCCCGCGCGTGTCGGGAAAGCTGGCCATGATGGCGGTGGAGATCATGATCGCGCGCCAGCTTACGTACTTCTCCGCATGGGAGAAGGATCACGGTCAGCGCTGTGATCTTGAGGCGGGGATGGCCAAATTGCTGGGCGCGCGGGTCGCATGGGCCGCCGCCGACAACGGGCTTCAGATTCATGGAGGGAATGGATTTGCGCTCGAATACCGTATTTCGAGAATTCTCTGCGATGCGCGTATTCTGAACATATTCGAAGGCGCTGCGGAAATTCAGGCGCAAGTCATCGCGCGGCGCTTGCTCGGGTAACGTAGTGTCGGGGCGGGCGATCACCCGCCCCGATAGTTCTTAGAACTTGAACTCGTAGCTCAGTTCAAGGCCCGCGTCATAAACGTCGGAGCCTACGCGGCCAACGTCGATGGAGGAGTGCAGATAGCCGCCCTTCAAGGATCCGCTCAGACCAAAGCCGATGCGGGGGGACGCAAAGCTGTCTGTCTCTCCATCCGTGTCTTCGGACCGCGACATTTCGATGTCGAGTGAGGCGAAAGGTGTCAGCCCGGTGTCGAGAATACCGGTGTTCCAATCGAAGCGTCCGCCGGCCGATGCAACGATCTGTTCAAACCGCCCACCCGTAAGGCCCGCGATGTCGTCCGGGAATTCCTCCCGTGCGGCGTCAATGCGGATACGAGGCTCAAATGTGCCGATCGCATGATCGACCGAACCGCTCAGGCCCAGACCCATCATGTACCGATCGGTTTCGAACTCCTCGTCGTTCGCCTCGTAGGACACCCGATGTGCCACAATCCAGCGTGCGCCGGCTCCGAGCCTTGGCGCCGCTAGCCGCCTTTTGCCTCCAGTCGGTCTATGAACCGAGCGCGGGCTTCTGGCAGGGGTTTTTGCACCATTCCCGCCGCGAGGTGATGGGTGAGGAAATGCCCCGTGACCCGAAGCCCCGCGAGAACTTCCTGCGTATCACCTGTGCCCCGCCCAAGGAGCGCATCGGGCAGGGGGAGGAGGCGGTCCGCCCAATCGCCCGCCCCAAGCGCGGAAACCGCCCGGCCAGTGCGGGGGGAGACATAGGAGAGCGGCTCATTGGTCCCCAAAACGGCGCAGGCCGATAGGTCGAGGCCAAAGCCCAGATCATCAAGCAAATCCATCTCCCACCGCAAATAGCCAAGCGGCCAGAGATCCGGGTGTTGGAACAGATCAAGGAGGCGGGTTGAGCCATGGTAAAGCGCGGGATGCGCCTCCCGCTCGGGGAGGGAAAACCGCAGGAGCGAAAGAACCGAGGCCATGCCGGCCAGCAGCAGCCGGTCAGACAAAACGGAGGTCCGGCTTCGCACTGGCTCTACAGAAAAAGTGCCAAGATGGTCCTCAAGACGAGCCTTCCAAGACAGGTCGATTTGCGCGCCGGGTTGCAGCACGGGGGCCATTCGCCGACCAGCGCCACCGCGCACGATACCGGCATGCAGCCCTCGCGTTTCGGTGAGTACCTCAATAATCGCGGAGGTCTCGCCATGGCGCCGCGTCCCGAGAAGAATACCCTGATCACGCCATTCGATCATAGGCGCAGTATCCCGTGATTGACGCGCCATGCAAGCTACAACGGGGTAGGGAGCAAAGGGGCGCGGGGCGTCAATTTACCGTGGCCTCTCCCCCCGGAACGAACGTCATCCCGTATTTAGGTGGAAAGCCCTTCTTCGTCCAAAAGGTGGCGGCCCGCACGATCCTCGACCTCTATCACCCATAGATCGGGGTCATAGCCTCTTTGCCGCGCGATCATCTGGTCGACCTCTCTCTCAGCCCCTTCGCTGAGCACGATCCAGTTCCGCTCGCCGCTCATGAGGTCGAATGAGCGTTGGAAGACGCGGGCGGATCCATCGAGAGTGCTGAGTTTCACGAGTACGGCCCCTGCGGTATCGTCGCCATGAGCGACAACATAGGCGGGGATATCGGAAAAGCGCAGCCGCGCGAGATAGGCATCCACCCAGAACCGGGACGTCAACCGCACGGGTCAGGCGTTCCCGTCGCGGAAATCCAAGCCCATCTGTTCGTAGCGTTCGGCCTCATCCAGCCACTTCTCCCGAACCTTGACCTGACAGAAAAGATGCACGCGACGGCCGAGAAACTCTTCGAGGTCTTCGCGCGCGGCCTTGCTCACGGCCTTGATCGTCTCGCCCTTGTTGCCAAGGACGATGCCCTTGTGGCCATCGCGCGCCACATAGATGATCTGGTCGATCCGGGCGCTGCCGTCCTCACGCTCTTCCCAGCTCTCGGTTTCGACGGTGAGTTGATAGGGAATTTCCTGATGCAGGCGCAGGGTCAGTTTCTCACGCGTGGTCTCTGCGGCGATCATGCGCATCGGCAGGTCGGCGATCTGATCCTCGGGGTAGAGCCACGGGCTCTCAGGCACTTCGCCGGCGAGCCATGTGCGCAGATCCTCTACGCCGTGGCCCTTTTCGGCGGAAATCATAAAGGTCCGGAGAAAGCTGAACCGCGCATTCACGTCCTGCGTCAGGCTGAGAAGCCGCTCGCTCTTGACCCGGTCGATCTTGTTGATGGCCAATGCGACCTTGCGGCCCTGAGCCACTTCGCCGAGGCTCTCCAGGATGCGTCCGACGCCTTCGGTCAATCCACGGTGCGCTTCGATCAGCAGAACGATCACGTCTGCATCCGTCGCGCCGCCCCAAGCGGCGGCGACCATGGCGCGGTCGAGTCTGCGGCGCGGTTTGAAGAGCCCCGGAGTATCGACAAAGACAAGTTGGCTCTGTCCCGCCATCGCCACGCCGCGAATGCGCGTGCGTGTCGTCTGCACCTTGTGCGTCACGATAGAAACCTTGGCCCCCACCATGCGATTGAGGAGCGTCGATTTGCCCGCATTGGGCTCCCCGATAAGGGCAATGAAACCTGCGCGTGTGCTCATATCCGGCCATCCGTTCTGCAAGGTTGCGTCTCTAGCCGATTCCGCCCCGTGGGGCCAGTTGAATCAGATTTCCCCGGCCTCGATGCGCGCGAGGAGGACTTTGGCGGCGGCCTGCTCGGCGAGACGCTTGGAGCGGGCCGTGGCCACTTGTCTGCTGCCGTTGTCGAGTTCGGCGGCGATGGTGAATTCCGGAGCATGGTCAGGGCCGGTCCGCCCAACCTCGACGTAGCGGGGTGGTGAAAACTTGCGCGCCTGCGCCCATTCCTGCAACGCGGTCTTGGGATCGCGGGCATCGCTGTCCACATTCTTGATGCGATCTCCCCAAAGACGCAGGATCATCGCCTTGGCAACCTCGAACCCGCCATCGAGATAAACGGCGGCGATCACCGCCTCCATCGCATCGCCAAGCAGTGCTTCCTTGCGGCGGCCACCGGACAACATTTCGGAGCGTCCCAGCTTCAGAACGGCACCCAGTTCGATCTGCCGGGCGACTTCGGCACAGGCTTCCTTGCGGACGAGGGCGTTGAAGCGCGGAGCAAGAAGCCCCTCGGCGGCGTCACGATCGGCAGCCAGCAGCGCTTCGGACATCACCAGCCCCAGAACACGATCCCCGAGGAATTCAAGGCGCTGATTGTCCTCGCGGTTGGCCGTCGCCATGGAACTATGCGTCAGAGCACGGCGCAGCAGATCGCCATCGGTGAACTCATGACCGATGCGTTCCGAAAACTCCGTCATTTCTGCCGAAAGCTTCACTCGATTCCCTTGAAAAAGCGATCTGCCCGCCACGTCCAGAAATAGAGCATCGACCGTCCCGCCGAGGAGAACATGATCCGATCGGCTCGGCCCACGATGTTTTCAAGGGGCACGAAGCCGACGCCGCCGAGGTTTTGTGGAACGCGGCTATCGGTGGAATTGTCGCGGTTGTCCCCCATGAAGAAGAACTGCCCCTCAGGAACGGTGTAGACGCGGGTGTTGTCGCTGCTCTGCGTGGTGATGTTGAGGATTGCGTGCTCTGTTCCGCCCGGCAGCGTTTCGATGAGGCGGCTCTTGAGACACGTCCCACCCTCACCGACCGCGCCGTTTTCACACCGAGGCCGGAGGCCCTGGGGCCCTTGCTGCTCGTAGGTCTCGCGGAAGATGCCGGCGTCCCGAAGTTGGACGGGTTCTTCATTGATATGCAGCACGCCATCCTTCATCTGGATGCGGTCGCCGGGAAGGCCGATAAGGCGCTTGATGAAATCGCGCCCTGATGTGGGGTGTTGAAAGACAACAACATCCCCGCGCTCAGGCGTGGATCCGAAGAGCCGCTTGTCCGACCCCTTGGCCCAGCCACAGAAATCGTCGGAACCGACGTCCACGCCGAAACGGGGAATGACGATGGAGGGGCAGGAGGCGTAGGAATATCCGTAGGCCATCTTGTTCACGAAGAGAAAGTCGCCAATCAGCAGCGTATCTTTCATCGAGCCGGAGGGAATCCAGAACGGCTGAAAGAACAGCGTGCGAAAGATGCCTGCGATCAGAAGCGCGTAGACAATGGTCTTGATAGTCTCGAGCACGCTGTGGAGGGCGCTGGTCTTTTCGGCCATGAACGGGGGCTTTCAGAGGATTTTCAGTCCCGCGCTACATGAGGGGGGCGGGGGACGGAGTCAAGCTTGCCAGCGGTCAAGGGCGGCTTCGTCTTCATCCTTCGCGGCCACCCAGCCATCGCCAGTTGCGGTGATTTCCTTCTTCCAGAAGGGCGCGCGGGATTTGAGATAGTCCATCAGGAACTCGGCCGCGGCAAAGGCATCGGCGCGATGAGGCGCGGCAGTGGCGATCATCATGATCGTTTCGCCGGGTGCCAATCTGCCAAATCGGTGGATCACCAGAACATCGCCGAGCGCCCATCGGCGGGAGGCCTCTTGCGCAATTTCTGTCAGCGCCTTCTCCGTCATGCCGGGGTAGTGCTCAATCACCATTGCCTCCAGCGGGCTCTCTGCGATCTCCCGCACGATCCCGGTGAAGGTGACGATGGCCCCCATGTCGGTACGCCCGGCGGCAAAGGCTGCGGTTTCGGCGCCGATGTCGAAGCGGTCTTCCTGGACGACAATGCGCATGACGTCAGCCGCCCGTCATGGGGGGGAAGAACGCGACCTCGCGCACACCCGCGAGCGGGGCATCAAAACCTGAAAGTTCCTGATCGAGCGCGACGCGCAAGGCATCGGAATCTGCGAATGCCAACTCATAGCGCGCCTCGCGGCCTTTCAGTTCCTCGACCAAGGCCGCAACCGTTTCGGCTTGGGTTTCGATCCGCTCCTTCGGGAGGCCGATGCGTTCGCGCACCCATGCAAAATACAGAACGTCGATCATTTCGAACCCCTCAGATATGGCGCCGCCTTTCGGAAGTAATCCCACCCCGTGATCAGCGTCAGCCCGGCCGCGATCCACAAGAGCCAGAGCCCCGCGCGGCCCGACCAGATCATACCGGTGTATTTCCAGCGTAATCCTTGCGTATCCTCAAACTCCCCGCGCACGACCTGTTCAATCATCTCGCCGCTCATGCCCCACGAAGACATGACGAGGTAATGCTCGAAAACGCCTTGGGCAAAGAGCACCGCAATGGCCACCATCTGTGCGGTGGTTTTCCACTTCGCGAGCTTCGTCACCTTGAGCGTACCTGCCGTATCCCCCAGAAACTCTCGTAAACCGGAGACAAAAACCTCTCGGAAGAGAATGAATGTGGCGGGCAGCACGAGCCATGGCGACATGGACGAATAGCCCACGATCACCATGAGTGCGATGACAACCATCGCCTTGTCCGCGATGGGGTCGAGCATCGCCCCAAGTTTTGTTTCCTGCTTCCAGCTACGCGCAAGGTAGCCGTCGAACCAGTCGGTCACAGCCGCGCCCACGAACAGCAAGAGCGCAAACCAGTCGGCGTAGGGGCGCGTGAAATAGAGGAACATCACGGCGAGGCCGGGGGCCGCGAGCAACCGTAGGACGGTAAGCATATTTGGGATGGTCAATGTCATGAAAGAGGTTCTATCCCGGCGCGTCGCGGGGCGAAAGGGCCGTTACTCCACCACTCTGATCAACTTTCGCTCCAGCACCTTGAGGACGGAGCGAAGGTCATGGCCACGCTTCAGGATTTGCCCATCCATTCCGATAACCGCATAAAGCCCCTGACGGTTTCGCAGCTTCGGCCTTTTTTCGATCCGGTAGAGCGGATGTTCGGCGGTTCGGCGGAAGACTGAAAAAACAGCCACTTCTCTGAGGGCCGAAATCCCATAATCCCGCCACTCTCCCGCCGCGACCATCCGGCCGTAAAGGGAAAGGATCACGGCCAGTTCCTGACGGTGAAAGGAGACCCTTTCCCCGCCGCTCTGATCCGAAAAGGGGGTGAGCGAGTTCATACTCGGAGAGTTGCGCCGTTTCCCCGGCAAATCAAGCGTTTTGGATATGTGAACGCGGCCAGGCTGTTGACCTGACCGCGTTGCCTGCATGCTCTGCCAAAGCGACGTTTATCCGCCGCTCTTTTATTTGTAATCCGACTGTTTCGTCGCGTTGGGATCACAATGCGCCTCAGGGCTTTCACATGTCTTACTCTCGCGTTCGGCTTTGGGGGAACCAGCGTACGGTCATCCGGTTAATGGGGTGTCCTCGGCTGCCTGACTTATCGCCCTCGTCAGGGGCGGGGGAGTCGTGTAACAGGAAGAAAAACTAGGAGTTCTCATGCCAGAGACGACGCCCCTCCTCGCAATTCTCATCGACGGGGACAACACTTCGCCCCGTTACGCCCGCGCCATCTTTGAGGAGATCGCATCGCTCGGAGAGGCCTCCGTTCGCCGGGTCTATGGTGACTTTTCCAGTCAGCAGATGGCCGGGTGGTCCAAGGTGCAGGCGGAATTCGGCCTCGTTCCCCATCATCAGCCAGCGAATACCGTCGGAAAGAACGCGTCGGATATCGCGCTGGTCATCGACGCCATGGACCTGATGCACTCTGGCCGGTTCGACGGTTTCGTCCTGATATCTTCGGATAGCGATTTCACGCGTCTTGCCAGCCGTATTCGGGAACAGGGCCTCGCGGTTTATGGCATGGGCATGCAAAAAACGCCGGATGCGTTCCGCAAGGCCTGCAAGCGGTTCATATTCCTTGAAAACCTCGGCGGGGGCAACGAACAGGGCGCGCCAACCCCGGAGCCGGCAAGGGTCAAGCGCGACATGATCGAGGCGCGCGATCTTATTTTCAAGGCGATGGACGGCATCGAGCAGGACGACGATTGGTACGGGCTGGGTCAGCTTGGCCAATTCATCACCGCGTCCAACCCCGATTTCGACACCCGCACCTATGGCAAACGCAAGTTGAGCGACCTCGTTGCCGATCTGAAGGTGTTTGAGACCAAACGCGGCGCGGGCAATCAGCTTTTGATTCGCCGGGTCGATTAAAAGGGGGGATGGTTGCGCCCCTTGGTGGGCGCGGCTAACGCTTGTCGAATGGTCGAGATCTTTCTAAAGACGCTGCCCTTCTTTGCTCTGATTGGCCTCGGCTATCTTGCCGGTGTCACACGATTCTTCACGGCCGAAGCAACCGCCTATCTGACCAAGTTCGTTTTCTACTTCGCACTGTCGGCCATGCTCTTTCGGTTCTCCGCCAATCTCTCATTCGCGGATATCTGGGATCCGTGGCTGGCCGCGGCGTATCTGGCGGGTACGACGGTGATTTACCTGCTCGCGACCGCGGTAGGCCTGTTTCGCGGGCTCGATATTCAGACCAACGCGATTGAGGCGCAATGCGCGGTCATTGGGAACACCGGCTTTCTCGGCGTTCCCATGCTGGTGCTTCTGCTGGGGCAGGAGGCAATCGGAACCGTCATGCTGGCGTTGTCGATTGACCTGATCGTCTTCTCGTCGCTCATCGTCATCCTCATCACGGGGTCGCGCGATGGGCGCATGTCGCTCGGTGTTTTGCGCACCGTTGGAATGGGTCTGCTCAAGAACCCGATGATTGTCTCCATGGTGCTCGGGCTTTTGTGGTCTGCCGCAGCGCTGCCGATCCCCGCGCCGATGAATGAGTTTCTCTCCATCTTGGGAAGCGCCGCGACACCGGGGGCACTCTTTGCAATCGGGGCCTCCCTTGCGACGAAGGCGGCGGAGCGTCTGCATGTGGCGGGCTGGCTGAGTTTCTGCAAACTCGTGCTTCACCCCGCCTCGGTGGCTATTGCGGCTTTGTGGGTTTTTCCGGTCGATCCCTACAGGGCAGGCGTGATCATCAGCGCGGCGGCCCTTCCCGTCGCGGGGAATGTCTACATCCTTGCCCAGCATTACGGGGTCGCGCCGCAGCGCGTCTCGGCTTCCATTCTCATATCGACGGCCTTTTCCATACTGACGGTCAGCGCGGTCATCGCTTGGGTGGGGCCATGAGCGCGCTTGCCGAAGGTCCCGCGATCCTCGTGGATGCGGATGCCTGTCCCGTCCGGTCAGAGGTGGAACGGGTCGCGACACGTCACAAGATACCGGTGCATGTCGTCTCCAACGGGGGAATACGGCCCTCGGCCAACCCTCTGGTGGAAACCGTGATCGTCTCGGCCGGTCCCGATGTGGCGGATGACTGGATCGCGGAACGCGCGCGCCCCGGGGTCATTGCAATTACGGCTGACATACCGCTTGCGGCCCGTGTGGTCGAAGCGGGCGGCACCGTTCTGAAACCTGACGGAGAGGCCCTTACCTCAAGAAATGTCGGACAGGCATTGGCGACACGGAACCTGATGACCGACCTTCGCGGAGCGAACCCTTTGGGAACAGGGGGCGGAGGCCGCCCGTTCGGCAAGGCGGACAGATCCCGTTTTCTCGATGCCCTTGAACGGGCGGTGCGCACCCTGAAACCCTGATCCCGGAGCCCATATGACCCCTCACGCAGTGATCTTCGACATTGGAAATGTCCTTATCGAGTGGCAGCCGGAACGGTTTTATGATCGCACGGTCGGGGAGCCGAGGCGCAAGGCAATGTTCGAGGCCGTCGATCTGCACCAGATGAATGACCGGGTCGACCGGGGGGCACCCTTCAGGGAAACGATCTATGCCACAGCGCTCGATTATCCCGACTTCGGGGACGAAATCCGAATGTGGCACGATAATTGGATCGAATTGGCAAGTCCGGTGATTGACCACTCTGTCAGGTTGCTCAGGGCCTTGAGGGAGAAAGGAGTGCCGGTATTCACGCTGACCAATTTCGGGGTCGAGAGCTTTGCCTATGCCCAGACCCAGTTTGATTTTCTTAGTGAATTCGACCGCCCCTATATTTCGGGCCACATGAAGACGGCGAAACCCGATGCGGAGATTTATGCCATGGTCGAGGCCGACAGCGGCCTGCCGCCCGACGCTTTGCTTTTTACCGATGATCGGGCGGAGAATATCGCGGCCGCCTCCGCACGTGGCTGGCAGGTGCATCATTTCACGGGACCCGCCGGATGGGCCGAACGTTTGGTGTCCGCCGGGCTGCTGACGCCGGATGAAGCGAAATGACGCCGCGCTTTGTCCCAGCGGACGCCGAAGCGAAGCTTGACTGGCTCGCGCTGACCGATGCCCTTGCCGCGGGCCACGAGCTGCCGAAGGCCACCCTGACAGATAGCTTTCTTTATCAGGGCGACGCCACGCTTCTGACGCGCGCCGCGGCCATTCCCGGCCTCGGAAGCCTCGTGAAAGCCGCGACGATCACGCCCGGTAATGCGGCGCAGGGCCTGCCTTCCGTCAACGGGGCAGTGACGCTTTTCGGTGGGGATGGGCGGCTTGAGGCGGTGCTGGATTTTCACCTCGTGACAAAGTGGAAAACCGCAGGCGACAGCCTTCTGGCGGCGCGACGCCTTGCGCGCCCTGATAGCCGGGAGATCCTGATCATCGGCGCGGGGGCGGTCGCGCGATCGCTGGTCGAAGCCTATGGCGCGGCCTTCCCCAAAGCTCGGTTCACCCTGTGGAACCGCACCGCCTCAAAGGCGGCCGAGCTTGCCGCTGAATTGGGGGCGGAGATCGCCGATGATCTGGCCGGGGCCGTGGGCAAAGCCGATATCGTCGCTTGTGCGACCATGGCAAAATCGCCGGTGCTGCGCGGAGAGTGGTTGCGCCCGGGCCAGCATGTGGACCTGATCGGCGCCTTTCGTCCCGACATGCGGGAGGCGGATGATGATGTGCTTCGGCGCGCCAGTCTCTTTGTCGACAGTCTCGATACCACCATCGGCCATATTGGTGAAATCGACATCCCCCTCACGGCGGGGACGATCACCAAAGCCGATCTGATCGCCGATTTCTACGATCCCGCGAGGTTTGCACGTACCTCCGACGAGGAGATCACGGTTTTCAAGAATGGCGGCGGCGCGCATCTCGACCTGATGACCAGCCGCTATATCCTGAGCGCGATCTAGGCGGGCGCGAGGGCGCGTTTTTCTCGAATTGGCAGGTGCACGATTGCTGACAGCGCCCCGACACCGATGCCGACCCACCAGACGGCGGTGTAGTCGCCATGGAGGTCGTACATGCGCCCCCCGAGCCAAACACCGAGGAAACTCCCGAGTTGGTGACTGAAGAAAACGATGCCATAGAGCGTTCCCATGTAACGCAGGCCCCAGATGTGGGCGACCAATCCAGAGGTCAGCGGTACCGTGGCAAGCCAGAGGGAGCCCATGAACACCGAGAACAGGATGACCGTCGCAGGGGTGATTGGCGTCAGGATGAAGGCCGTCGCGACCAGCGTTCGCCCGACATAGATCCCGGCAAGCAGGTATTTCTTGGAAAATCGCCGCCCGGCCCACCCCGCGGCCAGCGTTCCGGCGATATTGGCGGCACCGATAAGGGAGATTGCCACGGCCCCGAGTGCGGAGGTGGTGGTAATGCCGATATTATGCAGCACGCCGCCGGGCAGGATTGGCCCGCACATCTCGCTGACGAAGGCCGGGAAATGGGCGGTGATGAACGCAAGCTGATATCCGCAGGAGAAAAACCCGATGAAGATGAGCGAGAACGACGGATCCCGCGCCGCGCGCTTCAGGACGGTTCCCATGCTCTCTTCAAGCTCGGCACGGTTCGCCGTGATAGGCGCGCGCATGAAGGGCAAGGCAAAGAGAACCAAGAGCATGACAGCCGCAAAGACGACAAAGACCTGCTGCCACGCGAGAAAACCAAGCATCCACTCCGAAACCGGCGCACCAAAGATCTGGCCCGCGCTGCCCGCAGCCGTCGCGATAGCGAGGGACATGGAGCGGTTCTCGTCCGAACTTGCACGCCCCACGACGGCGAGGATCACCCCGAAACCGGTGCCTGCGATGCCAAAGCCCACCAGAATTTCCAGCATCTGATGCGCCTCGGGGGTTGTGGCAAAACTCGATAGAACGAGGCCGGCGGCATAGAAGAGCGCGCCGATGATGATCGCCCTACGGTCCCCGATTTTCTCGGCCAGCGCACCAAAGAGCGGCTGTCCGATCCCCCAAAACAGGTTCTGGATCGCGATGGCGAGTGAAAATTCCGCCCGGAGCCAGCCAAACTCCTCCGCAATCGGGATCTGAAAGACACCGAAGCTCGCGCGGATCGCGAAGGAAATCATGATTATAAGGCATCCCACGACAAGCACGGGGGAGAAGAGTTTGGCACGGCTCTGCATGGAGATCTCCTGACGGCGCGGTCACGATAGCGAGCGACGTCCAAAGGTCAATCTCGCCCCCCTACACAAGCGTCAATGGGTGGGGTATGCGATGCGCGATGCAAACACTGTCAGACATCTATTCGGCCAAGATCGCCTCGGGGGATCTGACCCATGATCCCGCTCAAGACGCGGTCATGCCGGAATTCGACCGGATTCAGGAAGGTCTCGCGGCGCGCGCCAAGGGCGGAGGCCTTTTCCGGCGCTCGCCCGATCCGCCCAAGGGGCTGTATCTATGGGGCGGGGTCGGACGCGGAAAATCCATGCTGATGGATCTTTTCGTTTCACATGCGGGCGCGCGTACCCGGCGGGTTCATTTCCATGCTTTCATGCAGGAAGTTCACACCGGGATGCACACCGCCCGCAAGCGCGGCGTCGATGATGCAATTGCGCCTGTGGCCGAGGAGATCGGGCGCGATCTTGACCTCCTCGCGCTTGATGAGATGCAGATCACGGACATCACCGATGCGATGATTGTCGGGCGTTTGTTCGAGAAGCTTTTTGCCGCGGGCGTGACCGTGGTCACCACCTCCAATCGGGTGCCTGACGATCTCTACAAGGACGGGTTGAACCGTAACCTTTTCGTGCCCTTCATCGAACTCCTCAAGGATAAGATGGTGGTGCACGAGTTGATCTCTCCGCGCGACTATCGGCAGGAACGTCTTACGGGCGAGCAGGTGTACTTCAGCCCGGCAAACGCCGAGTCCCGCGCGGCCATTCAAGCGATCTGGCAGGATCTTGCAGGTGGTGAAAGTCCGCTGCACCTCACGGTCAAGGGGCGCGTGGTTGAACTTCCGGCGTTCAAGGACGGGGTGGCGCGCGCGCGGTTCTATGACCTGTGTGGTCAACCTCTCGGCCCAGCGGACTATCTCGCGATCGCCGAAGCGGTCCGTGTCCTGATCCTCGAAAACATCCCCACACTTGGCCGTCACAACTTCAACGAGGCCAAGCGCTTTGTCACGTTGATCGATGCGCTCTATGAGGCGCATGTGCGCCTGATCTGTTCCGCCGCGGCCGAGC
This sequence comes from Poseidonocella pacifica, assembly GCF_900111875.1. Classification (GTDB taxonomy): domain Bacteria; phylum Pseudomonadota; class Alphaproteobacteria; order Rhodobacterales; family Rhodobacteraceae; genus Poseidonocella; species Poseidonocella pacifica. The sequence continues at coordinate 641,598 of NZ_FOJU01000002.1, read as the reverse complement.
CGGAATACCTTTATGTCGAGGGCGAAGGCGTCTTTGAGTTTGAGCGGACGGCAAGCCGCCTTCGGGAAATGCAATCCGCCGACTGGGCGGTCTCCTGACCTGACATCCCGACGAATTCTCGCGGGCAAGGCACCGCCGCGCCTTATGCGGACGCCGTGGCCATTTCCAAGCATGCCGGTACAAAAGTTGAGTGGTCGCGGCCTGCGCACTCGCCTATATTGAGGTCAAATCCGGCGCGGGGACCGGGGCGACAAGACGGGGTGGGGTATGGGCGTGATCGCTTGCCGGGCATGGCGCAAGTTTGGCGCGGGCTTTCTGGTCTGGGCGGCAAGCTCTGCCTACGCGCTTGATGATATCAAGTTGCGGGTGCCCGACGGCACCGAAGAGGGCTTGCGGGACACGCTCGTGGCCAGTTCGATCCTGCGTACATCCGAAGAGGAGTTGCCCACCGGCCGCGATGTCTATGCCGCGGCCCTCGCCGACTATCGCCGCCTGACGGAAACGCTTTATGCCGAAGGGTATTACAACGGCGTCATCTCCATCAAACTCGACGGGCGCGAAGCTTCGGCTGTTTCTCCGCTTTCGGTTCCGAACCAGATTTCCATGGTGCTCATCGAAGTGGAGCCCGGCGAGCCGTTCCGCTTTGGCCGCGCGGAGATAGGCCCCCTCGTCCCGGAAACCGTACCGCTCCCGGAATTCTCCCGTGGGGAGCGCGCGCGGGCAGGTGCCATCCGTGACGCTGCCCAAACGGCGGTGGATGACTGGCGCGATGCTGGATTTGCGGAGGCCGCCGTCGCGGATCAACGTGTGGTCGCCGACCATGCACGTCGCAGGCTCGACACCGATCTCACCCTTGACCCGGGCCGCCGCTATGTCTTTGGGCGGTTGGTCGTGGGAAGCGAGAGTGCGGTGCGGAGTATGCGCATCCGGCGGATCGGAGGACTGCCCGAAGGGGAGACTTTCTCCCCGGCCGAACTCGATCAGGTGGTGCAGCGGTTACGCCGGACCGGTGCGTTCTCCTCTGTGGTTCTGAAAGAGCGTCCTTCACCCAGCAGCGGTGTTGTCGATATCGTCGTCGAGGTCGCTGACGAGGCCCCGCGCCGTTTCGGCTTTGGCGCTGAACTGTCGTCGCTCGAGGGGCTGGAACTCTCGGCCTATTGGTTCCACCGCAACCTGCTGGGTGGTGCCGAGAGACTTCGGTTCGATGCGGAGATTTCCAACATCGGCACGGATGAGGCCGGGGGGATCGACTATTTCCTTGGCTCCCGGATTACCACGCCGGGCCGCTTCGGGGCCGATACCGTTCTTTTTGCCTTTGCCAATTATACCCATGAGGATGAGCCGGATTACCTGTCGGACCGTCTTGAGGCAGGCATCGGCGCGACCCGCTATATCTCGTCCTCACTGGAGGGAGAGTTCTCCCTGACCTACACCTATGCGGAGACTGAAGACGAGCTGGGCGACCGGACCTTCCAGTATCTCAGTTTTCCACTTGCCCTGACGTGGGACCGGCGAAACGATCAGCTCAACCCGACGCAAGGCCTGTACGTTCGTGGGGAGTTGCGCCCGTTCAGCGCAATCGAAGGGCTTGATTCCGGCCTGCGCTCCACGCTCGATGCCCGTGGATATTACGGTATCGACGAAGAGGACCGTTTCGTGTTGGCGGGGCGGCTTCAGTTCGGGTCGGTTTACGGGCCGGATATCACCGAAACACCGCAGGATTTTCTGTTCTATTCCGGCGGTGGCGGCACTGTGCGGGGCCAGTCCTATCAATCGCTGGGCGTGACTTTGCCCGGCGGCGTGGATCTTGGCGGACGCAGCTTCGTCGGCCTTTCGGGAGAGGTGCGCGTCGGGATCACTGAGGCCCTCGGGGCGGTGGTCTTTGCCGATACCGGCTATGTCGGCGCGGAGGAGTTTTATGACGGCTCAGGCATGTGGCATTCTGGCGGGGGCCTTGGCATTCGGTACAACACCGGTATCGGCCCCGTACGGTTCGACGTTGCGACACCGCTCGGCGATAACGCGGGCGAAGACGTTCAGATTTACCTCGGCATAGGACAGGCATTTTGACCCCCGTGTATCGTATCCTTCTGGGCGTCGTTGCCGCGCTCCTTCTCGCCCTGTCGGCACCGGCCCAAGACGCACAGGAGGCCGAAGATCGGGGCTTTCTTGAAGGGTTGCTCGAAGACAACCTATCCGGTGCGGGACGAGATGTGCGCATTCAGGGGTTCCAAGGGGCGCTAAGCTCCACCGCCCGGATCGCCGAGTTGACCGTTTCCGATGATGACGGAGTCTGGCTGACCGTTCGTGACATCGTGCTCGACTGGAACCGTTCGGCCTTGCTGCGCGGCGCGCTGGACGTGACGGAGTTTTCTGCCGCCGAAGTGGTGATGCCGCGACTTCCGGTAAGCGAGACGGAAAGCATGCCCGCCCCCGAGGCGAGTGGGGGATTTTCCCTTCCGGACCTCCCCGTTTCCGTGGACATAGGAGCGCTGCGGGTCGAGAGGGCAGAGTTCGGGGCCCCCGTTCTGGGCCAAGAGCTGATTGCGGAGTTGGAAGGGGCGGCTTCGTTGGCCGGTGGCGAGGGGAGCGCACAGCTTCGTATCGCGCGCGTCGACGGAATGGAGGGGGAATTCGCCCTTCAGGGCGGGTACAGCAATGCAACCGAAGTGCTGGATCTGTCGCTCGCGCTGCGCGAAGGGGATGGCGGGATCGCCGCAACCAAGCTGGGGGTGCCGGGCACCCCCGCGCTCGCCCTTACTGTCGAGGGAAGCGGGGAGTTGGATGACTTCGGCGCGGATATCGCGCTTGAAACCGAGGGCGAGCCGCGTCTTTCCGGGAATGTGCAGCTTCGCGGTACCGAGGAGGGGGACCGGCAGTTCGCGGCGAACCTGAACGGCGATCTTCGCCCGTTGCTCGACACGCAATACCACGAGTTTCTTGGCGACCGCGTATCGCTGGAGGTGGGCGGGATCGCACGGTCTACGGGCGGGCTGGAGATAGACGCTCTTGCAGTGGAGGCGCAGGCGCTTTCGCTCGCGGGGATGCTGACCCTCGATGCACAGAACTGGCCGGCAAAGATCGATCTATCGGGGCGCATTGGTTTACCGTCCGGCGAACCGGTGACCTTGCCCGTTCCCGGGGAGCCGACCGACCTGCGCTCTGCTACAATCTCCCTGCGCTTTGACGCGGCGGAGGGCGATCGTTGGGCTCTTGAGCTTGACGCGGATGGCGTGGAACGTGCCGCGACGGAGATTGCCGTTCTGCGAGTTACTGGTGCAGGGGCTTTGACGCGCGGCGAAGGCACCGCACCGGGGAGCGTTTCCGGTACGGTCGACATGCGCGCCGAGGGGCTCGGATTGGCGGATGCGGGGCTTCAGGAAGCTGTTGGTGAGGCGCTGGGCGGGACAATCAATTTCGATTGGACCCAAGGAGAGCCGCTTCGTCTGCCAAAGGTAGAGCTTTCAGGGAGCGATTATGCGCTGTCTGGCGATCTGACGATCGCGGGCGTCGAAGGACAGGTTGATCTGCGTGCCGGGGGCACGATCAGCCTCTCTGCGCAGGACCTCAGCCGGTTTGCGGGATTGGCCGGGCAATCTATCTCCGGTTCCGCGCGGCTCGATGTCGAAGGGTCCATGACACCCGTCAGTGGCGGTTTCGACCTCAGGATCGCAGGGCGGACAAATGATTTGGGTATCGGACAGGCACAACTCGATCCGCTCATCGCAGGCGAGACGAATGTGGCTTTGGCCGCGCGCCGCGATGCCTTGGGGTTGGCTCTCGATGGTATCAACATATCCTCCCCCGCCGCTCAGATTTTCGGCAGTGCACGGCTCAATAGCACCGCCAGTCAGGCGGACCTTCGGTTGACCGTATTCGATGCGGCGCTGTTCACCCCGGGATTGTCGGGCGAGGCCGCCCTGTCGTTTGAAGCGAGGCAGCAGAACGAGCAGTGGGCGGTATTCGCGACGCTTGAGGGGGCCGACGGGCTTCGAGGCAACGCCGTGGTGGAGACCACGCTTCGGGATGGTGTTCTGGGCGCGACGTCCGGGACCCTCTCTGCCGATATCCCCCAGATTTCGGTGCTCTCCGAACTTGCGGGCCGTCCCTTGGGCGGCAGCATCTCCGTTGAAGCCGAGGGCGAGGGGAACCTCTCGCTCGGAACCGGTTCGATATCGCTTGACGCAAACGGGCAGAACCTCTCGCTCGGTGTGGCGGAACTCGATCAACTGATGGCGGGCCGCACATCTCTCGTCGCAGATGTTACGCGCATCGACGATGGGACGTTGGAAATCGGCCGGATGGAGGTGGATGCCCCGCTGGTATCGGCGCAGGTTTCCGGGCGCTACGGACCAAATGAGAGTCGCGTCGCCCTCACCGCTCGGCTCGCCAATCTCGGGATCTTCGTGGAGGATCTGCCAGGTCCGGTGGAAGCAGACGGAACCCTGACACGCCCGAGCGCCTCTGCCGATTGGGGGATTGACGCCGTGCTCTCCGCCCCCGGCGGGACCCGCGCCCGCGTGACGGGGAGCGCCGCGCCGGATACGAGCCGCCTCGATCTGTCGGCAGATGGGAATGCGCCGCTTGGACTTGCCAATCGCTTCATCACGCCGCGCACGCTCACCGGCTCGGCGGATTTCAATCTTGCGGTGAATGGCGCACCGCAGCTTTCCTCCCTTTCGGGTCGCATCACGACCAGCGGCGCGCGTCTGGCGTTGCCGCAAGTCGGCGCTGCCTTGCGCGGCATAGACGCGACAGTCAATCTGTCCACGGGGCGGGCGGAGATCGACCTTACCGCGCAAGTCGCGGAAGGGGGGCGGCTCGCTATTTCCGGTCCCGTTACGCTCACAGCACCGTTTGCGGGCGATCTTGCCGTAGAGTTGGACGAAGTGGACTACGTGCGGCCCGGGTTGCTCGCCACAACGGTCGATGGAGAGCTGGCCCTCGCTGGCCCGCTCACAGGTGGGGCGCGGTTGGCTGGCCGTTTGACGTTGGGTGAAACGGAAATACGTATTCCTGCCGCCGGGGGGGCAACCGCCGTGGCCCTGCCGGAACTCGAACACCGGAACGAGCCGGCGGCGGTACGTCAATCGCGTATTCGCGCGGGGCTGCTTACCGAAGATACGCCTTCTGCGAATGGTCCGGCCTATGGGCTCGAGATCGAAGTTGTGGCCCCAAGCCGTGTGTTCGTGCGCGGTCGCGGGCTTGATGCCGAGCTTGGCGGAACAGTCCAACTTCGCGGCACGACCCGTACACCGATCACCGAAGGCCGTTTCGAACTGATCCGCGGTCGTCTCGACATATTGGGACAACGGCTGTCCCTGACCGAGGGTCTTGTGCGGCTGCAAGGCGATTTCAACCCGGAGATCAGCATTGTGGCCGGTACCACGAATGCAGAAACCGACATCGCCATCACCGTCGCTGGGCCCTCCACGGACCCACAGGTAAGCTTCTCGTCAAACCCCGACTTGCCCGAGGATGAGATCCTGTCACGCCTTCTCTTCGGGCGCGACATATCAGAGATTTCGGCGCTTCAGGCGTTGCGGATCGCCAACGCCGTTCGCACGCTGGCCGGATACGGCGGCGAGGGGATGCTTTCGCGCTTGCGTGAGGATTTCGGTGTCGACGATCTCGACCTGTCCACGGATGAGGAAGGCAACACCGGTGTGACTGTCGGCAAATACATCTCCGACAACATCTATACCGACGTGACCGTGGATTCGACAGGGCGGAGCGAGATCAACCTCAACCTCAACGTCACGCCCTCCATCACGGCGCGCGGGTCTGTCGCGAATGACGGGGATACCGGGATCGGCGTGTTCTTCGAGAGGGACTACTAGGTCAGGCGCTGCGCTTTTCGCTGCCGATGATGAAGTCCAGCAACTGCGCTTCGGGCATCGGAGTGGCAAAGTGGAAACCCTGAAGCGTGTCGCAGCCGACATCTCGCAGGATGCGCGCCTGTTCGGCATTTTCGACACCTTCGGCGAGGATTCCTATCCCCAGTGTCTGGCCGATCTCTACGATCGCGCTGACAAGCTTGCGCGCCTTCTCGCCCTTTTCAACGGGGGCCACGATCCTGCGGTCGATTTTCAGAATGGTCGGCTCTATCTCCATCAGACCGATAATGGATGCATGGCCAGAGCCGAAGTCATCAATCTCGATATCGATCCCGGCATCTTTTATCCGGTCAAGATGGAAGCGGAAGGAACTGCTCTCTTCCTCGACCAGGATGGACTCCAGCAATTCGAATGCGACCCGCGTTTCGGAGTTGCCGATGCTGAATGCGGCATCCAGGACATCGGGATCGTGGATGCGGGCCGAACTGACGTTGAAACTGATCTTCGGAACTGTAATGCCCATCGTGCGCCACTTCGCAAGCGCGGTGCGAGATTTTTCGAACATCATCCGGTCGATGTCGTGCACCATACGGACCTGCTCTGCCACATCGAGAAAGGCAGAGGGTTGCAAAATACCCCGCGTGGGGTGCTGCCAGCGGACCAGGACTTCGAGACCTGTGATACGGCCGTCTGATGCGGAAACCTGTGGTTGGAAGTAGGGAACGAACTCCTCTCGGTCCAATCCGTCCTGAAGCTCCGTGGCGAGGCGGCGGTCGTTCAGGATGTCCTGATGCAGCGAACCGGTGAAAATCTCGACCCGATTGCGGCCGCTTTCCTTGGCGCGATAAAGAGCCACGTCGGCGAAGGAGAGTAGGTCATCGCCGATCTCTTCGACCATATCGGTCGAGGCCACGCCGAAACTCGCCCCGTAGCGGCATTGCCTTCCCTTGTATAGAACGGGCTCCCGTAGCCTTTTCTGCAGCCGCTCAACGAGGGACTTGGAGGCTTTGAGACCGGAGCCCGGGGCCATCAGGATCGAAAATTCGTCACCCCCTACGCGGGCCGCCAGATCACCCTTTCGGATCTCCTTGCGCAGGATATCGGCCACGTGGACGAGCAACCGGTCGCCCGCCTCATGGCCCAGCGTGTCATTCACGTATTTGAAATGGTCCAGGTCCATCCGAATGAGCGAGCAATCAAACTTTTCGCCGCTGCTTTCGGCGCGGGATTGTCGTTCGTGCATCTGCTGGTCGAAGTAGCGCCGGTTTGGCAGTTCGGTCAGAACATCGTGCAAGGCCTGATGCTCGATCTGTGTGCGCATGTCCTCAGCATCAAGGCGTGCGCGTTCAAGCTCTTCTTCTCGCCGCATGTCCTCGGTGATGTCGTAAAGGGCACCGGCCCAACGGATGGTACCGCCCGCATCACGACGCGGACTGGCCGAACCGCCGATCCAGCGGCTTCCTAGCGTGGGGTGCTCGATCTCTACCTTCTGTACCCAGGAATTCATGGTGCGTGCTGAGGTCAGAAGCGATTTGCGCATCTTCTGCCGGTCTTTGGGTTTTAGCCGCTCCATCAACCGCGTGCCGTTGGCTGAAAGCTCTGTGCGTGTCAGGCCCATGAGTTCGCAAAATCGCTCGCTCGCATAGGGGAAATCTATGCGCCCGTCGTCATGCAGTCGAAACTCGCACAGGCCCGCAGGCGCATTGTCAGCGATGTCCGTCAGGCGTTCATGGGCCGTGCGGACCGCTCGGGCGGCAAGGCTTGCTCGGTGCTCGCTTTGCAGTTGTTCGGTGATGTCCAGCAGGTTTCCGTACCACACCACCGCGCCATCGTCCTGTTCGTGAGGGATCGCCGTGGCCAAAAGCCAGCGCAGACCCCGCCTCGGGTGCTCGATGCGCAAACGGCTTTGAAACCGGGTGTTGTCCTGCTGGGCCGCTCGGAACTGTGCGATCAGCCGGTCCCGATCCCCGGTGTGGATGTGTCGTCCCGCAGAGATGGGTTCCTCATCGATGTCGCTCGCCGCAACCCCGCAAAGTCCGGCGAGTTTCGCGCTTTGATAGGTACAGCTTATGTTGCCCTCGGCGGTAATCCGGTACTCAAACAGCGCGCCGGGGGCATTGTCGGAGAGTGTATTGAGCCGATCACTCGCCAGACGCGCGGCGCTCGCGGCAGTCCGAAGCTGCTCTTCGTGATCTTTCCGCAGAGAAATATCGATCAAGGTGCCCGCGACGACGGGGCTTTTGCTATGAGAAATCGATCGTGCGGTCCCACTGAACCAGATCCATCTCCCATCCTTGTGCCGCATGCGGAAGTCGGCTTGGTAGAAATCTGCCCCGTTAAACAGCAGCGCCTCATAGGAGATCCTGATGTGATGCCGGTCTGCGGGGTGGATGCGACCGTGAAAGGCGGGAATCGTCGGAGGAAACTCTCCGGGCTGAAAGCCCAGAAGGGTGTACCAACGATCACTCAACCAGCATTCGCCCGTATCGGGCATGATGTGCCATAGCCCAATACCGCTTCCATCGGTGGCGGTACGTAGAAGCTCTTCGCTGCGTTGAGCCTCTTCGCGGGCGATCTCGGCATCGCATCGTGCGGCATTGGCTGCGCGGGCCGCCTCTTCCTGCTGTCGTTCGTTCGCTTTGCGGTCGGAGATGTCCTTGAAGCTTCCACAAATGAGCACTGGGAGGGAGTCGTCCAGACGTTTCACCCGCCGCCCGGTCGAGTTCATCCAGCGCCAGCTTCCATCACGGTGGCGCAGACGAAAATCGACGTTGTAGAAATCGCTATGCCCGGCGACGAGATCCTGAAATGTCGCGTCGGTTTCATCAGCGTCATCTGGATGGATCAAAAGGCCGACGAGATTGGTGGCCTGATCGAGTTCACCCGGCTCATAACCCAACAATTCGAAGAAGAAATCGCCGACCCACATCTCATTTGTATCGGGGACATAGTGCCAGGGAACAATGCTACCGCTCTCGGTGGAGACGCGCAGAATTTCACTATTCCGCTTCATTCCGATGCGCGCGGATACGGCCTCCTGTCGCGCCGCTTCCGCAGCCTGGGCGGAGCTTGCCAGCGCACATTCCAGTTGCTTGCGGCCCGAAATGTCGATGTGCATTCCATAGATCAGGGTCGAAGGCCCCTCCGCCCCACCGTCGAATTTCTGTGCCGTGGAGGAGATCCATCGCCACTCTCCATCCTTTCCACGCAGACGGAAGTCTACGGCATAGTTGGCTGAAACTCCGTCCAGAAGGTCTTGCAGCGCGGCCAAGGTGCCGTCCCGGTCCTCGGGGTGGAGCATGTCGGAAAAGAAGTCGGCATCGACTTCAATTTCCCCCGGCTCATAGCCGAGCATCGCAAGCCAACTGTCGCTTGCCCAACTGGTGTTCAACTCAGGGCAAAAGCTCCAAAGTCCGACTTGGCCATTTTTTGACAGCAGGCGAAGGACTTGCTCGTGCCGCTCCAGCTCGTGCCGTGCGTGGGCGGCCGCCGATCGGGCATCGATCTCGCTGGTGATATCCCAAGCCTGCCCTAGTATCGCAAATGCGCGGCCGTATTCGTCCCTGATCGTACGCAGCGTCGCTTGGACGGTTCGTAGCTTTCCGTCGCGTCCCCGCAATTCCATCTTGGTGGAGAAACTGGATACGCGCTGGCCGCGGCGTGCGGCGAATTCGCTTTCAAGCTGCCGGATAGCTCCTTGAGAGACGACCTCATAGTTCTTCTGCCCGAGAAGATCCTCGCGCTCATAGCCCAAAAGCGCACAAAATGTCGGATTTACTGAGAGAATGGTGCCATCAAGCGTCATCATGCCGGCGGCGATATCCGCGCCGTCAAACATCCGGTCGAACCAGTTTTTGGCGTCAATATACCGTTTGTCCATGCCGGCGCGGCTCCACTCCATCAAGACACTGTAAGGCGGTCAAGTTGAGGGAACGTGGGCTGAAAATGCTAAGAAAGCATTTGGTCTAGCCGATGAAATCGTATCGTTTTTTAAGAAACCCGTCGCGGCGGGTGCGTCAAAGGCCCCGCGGAATCACGCGGGGCCTGCTGTCGGTGTCTCAAAGGCGCGGCTTGCTACGCTGCGGCTTCCAAGCGTTCTGCGCGACCCACGAGAGCATCATGGAGGGCCTTCACCCCCGCTTCCATTCGGTCTTTGGGCAGTACAAACTGAACATCGACACTTCGCGGGGTTTGGTGTGCCGAAATCACCTCGACTTCTGCATCCTCCATCGCCTGAAGCCCGCGACGCATCGCCTTCAATCCGGTAAGATCCCGACCGATCACGGAGACGATCGCGAGGTTGCGCGCAGAGATACAAGCCGATGGGAACTGCTCTTCGAGATCCGCGATCACGCGCCGCACGGTTTTGAGGGATGCCTGCACATAGTGAACGATGGTATTCGCGTTGGATGTCTTTGAGACAATCCAGACCTTGTGCCGTTTAAGCGCCTCAAGGATCGCGGCATCGTAGCCCTTCACCCCGACCATGTCTTGCTCAAAGACTTCCAGCGCCACGACGCCCAGACCCGTGACAATCTCCACCGAGCTACCTTCGGCCGGTTTGTCATCAATCAGCGTACCGGGATCTTCCGGCTCGAAAGCGTTGGTTACCCGAAGCGGAACTTCGGCCTGACGCAGGATCTTGGCGGCGTTGGGGTGGATCGCTTCCATTCCCATATTGGAAAGCTGGTCGGCCACGTCGTAGTTCGTGTGTCCCAGCTTTCGAACGTTCTCAGCACCGACCAACTTCGGATCAGCTGACGAGAGATGGAACTCCTTGTGGATGATAGCCTCAGCCGCGCCCATCAAGGCCGCGATATTCGCGAAGGTCACCTCGGAATAGCCACGGTCATAGGCCCCCATGAGCCCTTCGGAGCATTGGGCATAGCCCGTGATGATTGGCAGTTCCGTCTTCAGATCCACGTCAGCAAACCCTGCACGGATACGCTCATCCAGCGAATATTCCGCTTCATCACGCCAACCGGACAGATCCACGAAACGCGCGTTCACACCCGAACGCCGGAGCATCTGGGTCGTCACGAAAGCTGAGTGCGCCTCTCCCAAACCCGAGAGCAACTCCCGGATCACCATCATGTGGTTTTCGAGCCGGAAATGCCCGTAGGAACACAGACGGCGCAGGTCGAAAAGACAACTGCGGGCACCCTCAATGCGCTCGCGGACGAATTCGTCTGCCGCCGCGATCTCGGCAGGGTGGTCGAGGGCCTCCCGATGTGCCTTGCCCATGGCGTCCGCCACGCGGTTCAGCGCGGTCAGCCAAGCGTGATCGGCATCGTCATTCGAGAACAGGCCATAGACGCCCGGCTCACCGGTTTTCTTGTCCTCCAGGAGGAGGTTCGTAATCCCACCGAACGCCGAGACGACAAAACACCGATTGTAGAGTTGCGCTTCCGTCCGATCACCGATGAAGAGCGTTTCCTGAAGCTCTTTCACTCGGCTCATGGACGTTCCGCCGATTTTCTCGACGGTGAACTCATCTTTTGAAATGGTCATGTATGGTCGTCCGGACCTATCGCCCGGACCCTCCTCAGCTCTCTTCGAGTTCATCCACAGGGGCATATGATCCGTCCGCGCGATGGACTTCGGTGCCCGTCACGGGCGGGTTGAAGCAGCATGCCATCACTAGTTCTTCTTCGGACCGGAGGATATGGGGGTCGTGCTTATCCAAGGCGTACATCACTCCGGGTTTGATGTCGTGAGTCTCGCCAGTATTCCGGTCGGTGATCGACCCTTTTCCGGAGATGCAATACACGCTCTCAAAGTGGTGCTTGTACTCGAACTGGTGCTCCGAGCCCGCCTGAAGCGTCGTGATGTGGAAGCTGAACCCCATTCCGTCATTGGCCAACAGCATTCTGACAGAGGTCCACTTCGCATCGGACACCGCGCGGTCGGAGTTTTTAAGTTCGTTGAAATCTCGGACGATCATGTCGGTTACTCCGCAGCTATCTTGGTGGATGTGTTCACGTCGCGCACCGCTTCGAGCAAGATATCAAGCCCGCGCCGGAGCGTTTCCGCAGGCGTCGTCAGGGGGGCGAGAACCTTTACAACTTCGTCATGTGCGCCGGAGGTTTCGATCACGAGGCCTTTCTCAAACGCCCGCGCGCAAACCCGGCCCGCCAGTTCTCCATCACCCACATCGACACCCTGCATCATGCCGCGCCCTTTCAGGACAGCACCGGGGATCTCATCGGCAATAGCCTGAAGGCCGCTCGTCAGCATGAGGGATTTGTCGGCTATCTCGCGTTGGAACTTGTCATCGGACCAGAACTTCTCGATCGCGATCCGCGCTGTCACGAACGCGTGGTTATTCCCGCGAAACGTCCCGTTGTGCTCTGCGGGCTTCCAGATGTCATGCTCCGGCTTCACGAGCAACGCAGCAAAGGGAAGGCCCATGCCGGAAAACGATTTTGCCATCGGAATAAGGTCCGGATCGACGTCCATATCCTCGAAGGAGAAGAACGTGCCCGTTCTACCACAGCCTGCTTGGATATCATCAAGGATGAGTAGGGCGCCGTGCTTCTTGGCCAGACGACCAATTCCCTCGATCCATTCCTTGGAGGCGGCATTCAGACCACCTTCGCCCTGAACAGGTTCCAGCAAGAAGGCCGCTGGCGCATCAATACCGCTTGAGGGATTGTCCAGCATCGCTTCCATCATCGCGAGCGTATCGACCTCGCCGAGGGAACCCTCATAAGGCATGCGCGTGACACCGCTGAGCGCCATGCCGCCACCGGCACGCTTGCCGGCGTTTCCGGTCGCTGCCAATGCGCCCATCGTCATGCCGTGGAAGCCATTGGTGAACGCGATGATCTGGTCGCGGCCGGTCACCTTGCGCGCAAGCTTCATGGCGGCCTCGACAGCATTCGTGCCGGTCGGGCCAGTCATCATGATCTTGTGGTTCATGCCGCGCGGCACAAGGATTTTCTCCTCAAAGGTCTCGAAAAACCGCGCCTTGGTATCTGTAAACATATCAAGGCCGTGGGTGACGCCATCGGCGGTGATATGCTCGATCAGAGCTTGCTTCATGTCGGGGTCGTTATGCCCGTAGTTCAGGGAGGAACAGCCCGCGAGGAAATCGATGTAGGTGCGTCCCTCCTCATCGGTCAACTCAGAGCCCTGAGCCTTGGTGAAAACGGTATCGAAGCTACGGCAATAGCTGCGTGCTTCGGATTCGCGACGGGCAAATATCTCTTTGGATGTCGAAGTGTCCTTCGGCATGGGAAAGTCCTCGATTTTTCGGCGTGAAAGGGGGGGGCGGAGGAGAAAGCCGCGCTCAGGCGGCCTTCTTCATCTCCACTGGTACGTTGATCGACACCATGTGTTCGGTCGAGTGTTGACCGGCAAAGTGGTCGTTTTCTTTGAAGTGCGCTTGCGATGAGAGCTCACCATTCATCTTCTTGGCGAACTTGCGGAACAGCGCCCAGCTCGCCTCATTGTCTTGGGTAATAGTGGTCTTCATCCGTTCAACACCTGAACAGTCGTCTCGGTTCCAAAGATGCTGCAACATCTGTGAGCCAAGGCCCATTCCGCGCGCCTTGCCGGAAACGGCCACCTGCCAGACGAACAGGGCGTCATCCTTCGGGACAAGATACCCGGAAATCCAGCCGACGATCTCGCCATCAAGCTCGGCCACCACGCAAGTATCCGCAAAGTGATCGCACTGCAGCAGGTTTGCATACATCGAATTTTCATCGAGCGGTTTGCACTCCCGGATCAGTTCCCAGATTGCAGCTCCATCCTCAGCGGTGGGCTTGCGCAGGGTTGCGATCTTGGTCGGTTGCTTCATCTCGCGTGCATGACGCATGGATCTGGCCTCTCATTGCTTCGAGCATTGAAATATAATGCTTTGGAAAATATTTCAACAGGCTAAGTAAATTTTGGCCAAAATCCCGGTAAATGCGTCTCTGGCGCCCCAAAATGCTAATGAAGTCCAAGTATAATGCTTAAATGCTGGACTCCATATGCTTTGGTTTTCGTGTATCTTGCGAGGCTGGAGGGAGTCTGGCATAACTGCGCGTCCCCATAATTTGCGGTGAAGACCATGGATCGTACTGATGACAGCCTGATTGCCTTGCGCCGGATTCTACGGGCAACAGAGCGCTACGGCCGGGACCTTGCTCAGGCCGCCGGGTTGACTGCCGCACAGTTCCGCGTGTTGCAACTGGTCTCTGAAAGTCGGCCATGCACGGCGACTGATATCTCGCGCCGCATGAAGATCAGTCAGGCAACGGTCACTTCTCTGGTCGACAAACTCGTCGCTCAAGGGATGGTGCTTCGCCAAAGATCAGAGCGTGACCGTCGTCAGACGCATATCGAAGTGACCGAGAAAGGCGCGCGAACGGCACGTGACGCCCCCGATGCCCTGCAGCAACGGTTTGTCCGGACCTTCGAGGGGCTCGAGGATTGGGAGCAGTCGATGCTCGTGTCGGCATTGGAGCGGGTGGCAGCGATGTTGGACCCATCCGACGTGGACGCGGTGCCGGTCCTTGATACCGCTGACTTCAGAAAGACGACCTAAAAAGTGCTCTGTCTGGCCTTGGCCGGGGCCTTTTCCGTGAACAGGCAGCGATCCGGCTTGATGTCGAGCAGAGGGGTCATGTCCAGGCAATCAAGGCCACGCACCACCAGTTCGTTGCCTTCGATCCGTTCCAGTCGGGCCATTGTCGTGCCGATGGGATTGGGTCGGCAAGGAGAGCGCAGGGCAAATGTGCCGATGGTTTCCCCATCGAACTTCGGGCTTTGCAGGATCAGGTCGCGCCGGCTCTGATCAAGCCAGTAGAGCACTTCCAGAAGGCGATAATCAGCGAGGCCCTTCAAGGAGTCCGCCCATTCGGGATTGAGCACAAGCCTGCACTCTGGCCCGTCAAGCCGCCCCTGACGTGGGCAGTCTTCGCGGCTGAGGAATGGTGTACGGATCCTGCCGATGAATGTCAGCGTCGCGTTGGCCTTGATGTCCGAGCCGACGCTTTGCTCGCCGGATCTCAGTTCGGTCGTTCCCGCCATGGGGGAAGAGTTTGTCATCGAACACACCTCAACAGAGCGGGGCTGGTCGCCCCTGAAAATTATCATTTAGAACATTTTTGGGCCAAGGTGCCGCGTATACAGAGAAATACTCAAGCCAAAATGTGACTAAATTCGAAATGGGTCGAATTTTCTACACGGCTTTCTTGACAGATGTAAAAGAAAGCGCACATGAGGCGCCATGGATATTCGCCGCCGCCGTACCCGCATACGTCTTCATCGCGCGCTATGCGACCTGCTTGCAGAGCAACCCCTGTCGGCGATCTCCGTGGAGGCGTTGACCGCAAAGGCGCGCGTAACGCGGCCGACCTTCTATTCCAACTACGCGGCTCTCACCGATATGCTCGACGAATACCTTGAGGGTCTCCTCGTCGAAGTAGAGGCGCGGATGGAGGCGATGATGGACGGAGGCGGCGCAACAGATTGCCTTGAGGGAATGGGGCGATTCTCCGCGTCGGTCTTTTCCGAGATCGACCGGAATGATCCTCGTCTGATCGCGTTGTTTCAAGGCGTTCCCAACCTCGCCCCCGAACCCCGTTTCGCCGCGGTGGTCGAGCGGATCATGGTCCGCGCGGATGTGCCTGATCACAAGGTCTGGAGCGCGGAAGCCCGGCGATTCAAAGCTCATTTCTTCACTGGAGCCTTCATTGGTGCGTTGCGCTACTGGGTCCAGTCTCCCCCCGGAATAGACCCCTACGCCATGGGGCGTGCCTTTTCCGATTTCGCGCTCAACGGCCGGCTTGGCGCGGCGCCCCCTTTTGACGAAAGCACCTGATATGAAACGTTTTACTGTCCTTCTCCTGTCGGCGTTCCTCGCCTTTCCCGCCCTTGCGCAGGATGTGCCCCGACCTGCCAAGCTCATGGAGCTGACCTCAGGCGGTGCAACAATCGAGCGTCGTTTCTTCGGCCGGGTAAAGGCCCGTGAAACCGTCGATCTGGCATTTCAGGTCGGCGGCCAAGTCGTTGAGATGCAGGCCACTGAAGGCGAGCGTATCGATGAAGGTGGACTGATCGCGCAACTCGATCTGACGGATTTTGAGCTTGCTTTAGAGCAGGCCAATATCAACCTCGCAAAGGCGCAGCGTGATCTTGCACGGCTTGAGAGGTTGTCGGATGCAAACGTGCCCGAGGTGCAGATCGAAGACGCCCGCACCCAAGAACAGCTGGCCCGGGTCAGCGTCCGCAATGCGCAGGATCAGCTTGATGACGCGACGATGACGGCGCCGTTCGATGCCCTCGTCGCCCGCAGGCTCGTGCCCGCGTTCGCAACCGTATCGCCCGGTACACCGGTTGTGCGGCTGCATGACATGTCGGAGCTTCGCGTGGACATAGACGTGCCCGAGGTGCTGTTCCGAAGCGCGAAGGGGGGGCAGGGGATCGAGCTTGAAGCTAGCTTTCCCGGTGATGACGCCCGGTATCCGCTCGAGATTCGCGAATATGAGGCGGAGACAGCGCAGGTCGGTCAGACCTTTTCCATCACTCTCGCGTTTGCGCAAAGCCCCGGAGACTGGCTGTTGCCCGGTGCATCCGCGACAGTGACCGCGCGGAGCGCAAATGGCATCGGTGACGAGATATTCGTCCCTGAAACGGCCCTTCTGTTCGGGCCCGATCGCTCTCCGTCCGTCATGCGGTATGATGCGTCTGGCGAGGATGGCATGACCGGCACGGTGACCCGCGTGCCCGTCGAAATCCGCGTGCGCTCCGATGGCCAGATCGTACTCCTGTCCGGCGCGGAGCCGGGGGATGAGATCGTCACCACCGGTGTCTCCTTTCTCGAGGATGGTCAATCCGTCCGTCGCTTTACCGCTGTCGGGGAGTAAACCATGCAGATCGCCCGCGCCTCTATCGACAAGGCTCTTTTGACGTGGCTGCTGATGCTCGGCCTGCTGTTTGGCGGCATCTGGGGTTTTGCCACCATCGGCAGGCTCGAAGACCCGTCCTTCACGATCAAGACAGCCGTCATCATCACCCAGTATCCGGGAGCTTCGGCGGAACAAGTGGCCCGGGAGGTCAGCGAGCCACTCGAATCCGCCATCCAGCAGATGTCCGAGGTGGATTTCATCACCTCCTCAAACAAACCAGGGGTCAGCCGTATCTCCGTCGAGATCGAGAGCACCTATGACGGTAGCGAGCTTCCCGAAGTCTGGAGCAAACTGCGCAACCGGGTGAACGACGCGCAGGGGAACCTCCCCGAAGGGGTTGGAACGCCGCTCGTGAACGACAGCTTTGGCGACGTCTACGGCCTCTTTTTCGGCGTAACCGCGCCGGGATTCACCGATGCCGAAGTGCATGATCTTGCGACCTTCCTGCGACGCGAGATCCTTGCCGTTGACGGGGTGGCCGATGTCGCTGTTGCGGGTCTTCCCGACGAGGCGATTTATGTCGAGCCGGACCGCGCGATCATGACGAACCTTGGCTTGCCGCCTTCGGCCATCGTCGCCGCGATCGCCAACTCCAACTCGGTCGTTTCCGCCGGCTCGATAGATCAGAATGGCCAGAAAATCCGCATTGAAGCCCCGTCGGGAAGTGACAGTGTCGAAGAGATACAGGGCCTCACCATCGGTGTGGCGGGCGAGGTTATCGAACTCACCGATGTCGCCAATGTTTATCGGGGGCGCACGACCGATCCACAGATGCTGATCCGGTTCAACGGAAAGGAAGCCTTTACCCTCGGTGTCGCCGGCAAGGCCGACTTGAACATCGTGGAGGTAGGGCACAGGGTCGATGCGCGTATCGATCAGCTTATGGCCGACATACCGGTCGGCGTCGAACTGCACCCGATCTATCAACAGCACCTCGTGGTCGAAGATGCGGCCAACGGCTTTCTTGTGAACCTTGCCATGTCGGTGGCCATCGTTGTGGTCGTGCTTGCGCTCTTCATGGGCTGGCGCGCGGCCCTCGTCGTCGGCATCACCCTGTTGCTGACGGTCGTCGGTACGGTTTTCTTCATGGCCATCTTCGAGATCGAGATGGAGCGGATTTCCCTCGGGGCGCTCATCATCGCCATGGGGATGCTGGTGGACAACGCGATCGTGGTCGCCGAAGGGATGCAGGGCGAAATGGCGTCCGGCCGCTCCGCCCGCGACTCGGCCGATGAAGTGGCCAGCAAGACGCAGATCCCCCTTCTTGGGGCCACAGTGATCGGCATCATGGCCTTTGCGGGGATCGGCCTCAGCCCCGACGCTACGGGTGAATTCCTGTTCTCGCTCTTTGCCGTGATCGGGATATCTCTCCTGCTCTCGTGGGTGCTCGCCATTACCGCGACCCCTCTCATGGCGCACTACTTCTTCCGGAAGGGAACAGGGGGCGAAGCGGGCCAGTATGACGGCCCGATCTTTCGCGCCTATGCGGCCATGCTGCGATTGGCACTTAAACTGCGCTGGTTGGTGGTTGCAGGCCTCATCGTGATCACCGTCGCCTGCTATGCTGGCTTCGGTATGGTCAAACAGGCCTTCTTTCCGGACAGCAACACACCGCTCTTCTACGTCCACTACAAACTGCCTCAAGGGGCGGATATCGCGCGCACGGCGCGGGATATGGCGATGGTCGAGGAGTGGTTGTTGGAGCGGGAAGAGGTACGATCCGTTTCGACTTTTGTCGGCGGTGGTGCCACGCGCTTCATGCTGACCTACGGGCCGGAAGAAGCGCTGCCCAGCTACGGGCACCTCATCATCCGTACGGACCGACTCGACCAGATTCCGGAACTTCGGGACGATCTGGATGCCTTTGGCCAGAACGCGCTTCCTCAAGGGGAGTTCAGGACCGAGCGTCTTGCCTTCGGGCCGGGCGGCGGCGCCCCTATCGGGGTTCGGTTCTCCGGCTCGGACGCGGATACGCTTCGCGCGATTTCCGAAGAGGCCGCACGGCGAATGCAGGCCGCGTCAGACGACCTCGTCAATCTGCGTACGAACTGGCGAGAGCGGGAGCTTGTGATAAAGCCTGTCTATGCGGCTGAGCGGGCGCAAACGGCAGGGGTCGCCCGTGAGGATGTCGCTCAGGCGCTGCAAACGGCGACGGACGGCACAAGGGCCGGGGTGTATCGCGAGGATGATCGCCTCATACCTCTTGTAGTGCGAACCGCCGACGGGAACGACGCTCAGGTCCACGCGCTGATCGATCAGCCCATATATTCGGAGCCAGCCAGCACCTTCATTCCGCTGGAACAACTTATCGATGGCTTTGACTATCTGGTGCAGGACACTCTCATTCAGCGGCGTGACCGATTGCCGACGATTGCGGTAGAGGCCGATATCGTGGCCGATGCGAATGCTGCTGAAGTTTTCGCGGATCTCCGTGCGGATATTGAGGCGATCGAGTTGCCCGAAGGCTACCGGATGGAGTGGGGCGGGGAGTACGAAAGTTCATCCGATGCCCAAGCAAGCCTCGGGAAGCAGCTTCCGCTTTCGCTCCTCGTGATGGTCTTGATCTCCATCTTGCTCTTCGGAAAACTTCGGCAACCGCTGGTCATTTGGCTTCTGGTGCCGATGTCCGTCAACGGGGTGGCGCTTGGATTGCTTGGCTCTGGCCTGCCGTTCACCTTCACCGCGCTTCTCGGGCTGCTGAGCCTGTCCGGCATGTTGATCAAGAACGGGATTGTTCTGGTCGAGGAGATCGACATCAAGCGAGCCGAGGGGTTGAAGTTCACCGATGCGGTGGTCGAAGCATCCACCTCGCGCTTGCGGCCTGTCATGCTGGCAGCCGTGACCACGATCCTGGGGATGGTGCCTCTGCTTGGCGATGCCTTCTTTGCCTCTATGGCGGTGACCATCATGGGCGGACTTGGCTTTGCGACGATCCTAACTTTGATCGCTGCGCCGGTGTTCTACTACCTTGTGTTCCCCAAGGAACGTAAGGCCGAAGCACGCGCCGCCTGAGCAACTCTCGGGCAGTCATGACCTTAGAAGTTTATGGCTGCCCGTTGGGCGATTGACAATTCCGAGTGATTCTATCAACTATAGCTTGAGGGCCGATTTTGAACGGTCAGTCTTATTTTGGCGCGCCACTGCGCGCGCGACAGAACACGGAGTTGGCCATGATGAACCGCATTGTATCGACGACTGGCGCGACCGCGGCCCTGCCGCAGCATGATGCCGAAGTACTCACCGATGGGGGCAAGACAGCCCAGATCATTCTCGGGGAGCAGGTCTATACCCTGCGCATCACCCGCGCCGGCAAGCTTATCCTGACGAAATAAGGCGTTACTGGCCGATCTGATCCAGTTCGGCCAGTTCATCATCCAGCATTCCGGCGGCCGCTGTGCTCTCCGGTATGCGCACATCGGCGCTCTTGGCCTCGGGATCGGTCCCGATTGTGAGCTTGATCGCGTTGATTTCCTCAACCGGCCGCGGGGGGCTGAAGAGAAACCCCTGCTGATGTGTAATCCGTGCAGATTGTAGCAGTTCGAGTTGCGCCTGTTCTTCCACGCCCTCCGCCACGATCCGCACGTTGAGCCATGAGCACATCATGGCGATGGGGAAAAGCGGCTTGCGCGTGGTGCTCTCATTGAGCAAATCGTTGATCAGCAATTTGTCCAGCTTGACGATATCCACCGGAAAATCGAGCAGACGTGCGATGTTCGAGGAAGCCGCGCCAAAGTCGTCGAGCGCGAGCCGGAATCCGGTGCTGCGCAATTTCTCCAACTCGGACAGAACGGTCTTGAGATCAAGCCGCTCATTGAAGGCCCGCTCGGAGATTTCCAGAACGATGGGCCTGTCGCCGCCGCAATAAGGCCCGAAACTCTCCGCGAGTTGTGCCGCCGCGCCGGGCACGGCAAGACTGTCGAGTTCCACGTTGAAGGCGACATAGGCACCGGGTGCGATCGTCAACGTCTCCATCACCTGCATGCGCAGACGGCGCAACAGGCTGACGCCTTCTTCGGCATGGGTCAGGGACAGGAATTTTCCGAGGAACTTATCGGGCAGGATCAGGCTGCCGTCGCATTTCTCCCAGCGGACCAAAGCCTCGAAGCCTGCGATTTCACGCGTTTCAACATCGACGATTGGTTGCAGATAGTTGCGAATTGCACCGCTGTTGATCGCTTCGCGGATCTCTTCCATCGAGATCCCCCCACCACGGGCATCATGGCTTTCGATAAAGGCGTCATCGGCAAGAATGGCGCGATCACGCCCGATGGATTTCGCCTCCAACATGGCGGCATCGGCAAGCGTCACGGCCTGTTCGACGGACATGTCAGACGGGGGAAGGATCGCCCCGAGACTGCATGTGCGCGAGATGCGGCGCGTGCCGCAGGCGACGGAGGCGCGACGCACAGTCTTTCGGACCTTCTGGGCGAAGTCGATCAGTTCGGAGTCCTCACGACAGGGGAAGACGATGCCGAATTCCTCACCGCCAAGCCGGCCCGCCGCGCAGTTCGCCCCGATGGCGCTGCGCAGCGCCTCAGCCACGGCAAGCAGAAGCGCATCGCCGGTATCATGGCCGAAATTATCGTTCACGGTTTTGAAGTGATCGACGTCGAGAAGCACCAGACCAAGTTCACCCGCCTGATGCGCGGCGTGGACCCGCCGTAGGAAACCCTGCCGGCTCAATAGCCCCGTAAGCGGGTCGTGGTTTACCCGGTATTCCAGCGCCGAGCGCAACACTTCGACCTCGGATATATTGGTCAGGCCAAGCAGATAGGCTTCCCGTAGGCCGGTATGTGTCGAAATTCGAAGCGGCGTTACCGCAATCTCTACCGGGAAGGCATCCGCGAGCACGGTGCGCAGTTTGGCTGGGGCGCCGGACTGTCGATTTGCCCGGCACAGTTGGCGAAACGCGGGCAAATCCTCGGGGGCAATCAGCTTGTCGATGTCCGTACCCGCCAGAGTGTCGCTTTCCAGCAAGTCGGCGGCGGACGGGGATAATTCCAGAATGCGACCGTTTGCCGACACGAGGAGCAGTGGAGACGGGCTGATTTCCATGATGCCGCGGAGCGTTTGGCGCGACGGGTGAACCCTTGCCTCCGTCGAACGGCCGAACCAGCGCATCAGCCGGTGCCGAAGCCCCCGGGATGCCGTGGTGCTGCCGTAACTTTCTCTCATGTCGGTCTTCCGGCCCCTGCCGCCTCCGTAATCTACAAAACCGCATAGTCGGGACGAATCCCGCTTTTCGTAGCACTTGTTCTGGTTACGGTTCGCTCACATTCCTTAACAAAGTGTTAGTACGCCCGTGCGCAATGAACCTTTGGTTAAGGAAAATGATGCGTTTCGATGGGCTAGATCCGGCCCGTTCGGTGCAACCGGATCTTCAGACCGCCGTGCGGAATCGGCGGGCCGGGGGGCAAGAAGGGGAGACCCGTGGCACGGGCGAGCGAGGTTTCGCTTGTAACAAGTCCGACACGCCAGCCGGAGAAGCGCTCTTTGAGGACCTGACCCAACTGACCATAAAGGGCAAAGAGAAGACGCTTGTTTCCGATGCGCCCTCCATAAGGGGGGTTGACCATCAGAAGTCCCGGAGGCCCTTCCGGCGGTGTCAGTTCCGAAATAGGCTGTGTCTCAAAACAAATGCGCTCCGACAGCCCGGCCCGCTCGGCGTTGGCTCGGGAACGCTCTATCGCCCCTGCATCACGGTCGTACCCATAGGCAAAAATCCCGTCCGGCAGGGCTGCGGGCAGGGTACGCATGGACTGAAACGCGAAGGGGTCAAAACCTGCGAACTGCTCGAACGCGAATGCGCGATGCGCTCCGGGTTGATGCCCCGCACGGAGACCTGAAGCCTCCAGAAGGAACGTCCCGGATCCACACATCGGATCAACGACTGTTTCGCGGCCATCATAACCACACTGGCGCAGGAACAGGGCTGCCATCGTTTCGCGCAAGGGCGCCTTTCCAACGGCTTCCTTGGTGCCCCGCCGGTGCAGCGGTTCGCCAGAGGTATCAAGGCTCAGAATGCACAGATCGTCTTCGATCCTGACGAGCACCCGGATCGCGGCGTCATCGGCGATGGTCAGGCCAAATGATTCCTGCAATGCCCGCTCGATTCTCTGCCGCGCGGCACCTGCGTGATAGATGCGGGATTGTCGGCACGTGGCTTCGACTTTCATCGGCTGATCCTGCCGCAACCATGTGTCCCACGGAAACTTTCGCGCGCGCTTGTCGAGTTGTGCTAGATGCATCGCTCGGAAACTGCCAATCCGCAGCAGAACCCGCGTTGCCCCGCGCAGTACCAGGTTCGCGCGCCATGCCTCACTCAGCCCGCCTTTGGCGATCACGCCGCCCGGAACGGATTGAAGTTCGGCAAAACCGGCGTCCGCCGCTTCGTCTTGCAAGGCATCCTCAAGCCCCGGCGGGGCTGTGAGGAACAGTTCGTGTGTTTCTTCGCTCATGCGCTCGGCTTAGCGCCAATTTTCATGCCGCGCGACCTCAATCGCCGTGGCCAAGACACGCCGCTGCGTTCCGTGAAAGCGAGTCGAGCAGGCGAATGTAGTGGTCGGGTCCCGGCGTGATGTCGGACCCCAGCGGGTCAAGTTCGGCGATGCGAACGTCGGAGTTCTCCGTCAGGCGTCGCAGCAGCGTTGGGTTGAACTGCGGCTCGGTGAAAGCGCAAACGATCCCTTCCTCTGCCAGAAGATCGCGGATCTCGGCCATGGCGGCGGGGCCGGCATCAGCCGCATCTGAGAGCGACACAGCGCCCAACGCCGTCAGATCGAAGCTTTCTTCGAAATAGTGGTAGGCATCGTGAAACACGATGAACGGCTTCCCGCGGACTTCGGCAAGGTGCCCGGCGGCTTGTTCGGTGGCAGCTTCGATATCCGCCCGTGCGACCTCGGCGTTGGCCTGATAGGTTGCCGTGTTCTCCGGGTCTATTTCGGCAAGCGTTTGCGCGATGGCCTCTATCCATACTGCGGCATTTTGTGGATCGAGCCAAGCATGGGGGTCGACACCCTCGTGGACGTGTCCATCATGGTCATCATGGTCATCATGGTCATCATGGTCATCATGGTCATCATGGTCATCATGGTCGTCGCTTGCTTCCTCATGATGAAAGATGGTGTCGTCCCGCACCTCAAGCAGCGTTGTGGACGGCAGATCAATCAGAGCAACGGAGCGCGCATTCGGCGCCAGCGTGGTCAAAGTCGCATCAAGCCACGGCTCCAACTCCGCACCGATCCAGAAAACCACCTCGGCATTCTGCAGGCTCTTGGCCTCTGACGGGCGCAATGCATAGCCATGTGGGGATGCGCCGGGGCGAAGTAGAAGTTTGGGCGCGCCCAGATCGCCCATCACCATGGAAACGAGAGAGTGCACCGGAGCAATGTCGGAGACGACATCAGGCACTTCGGCGTAAACCGGGCTGGCGAGGGTGAGGGAAATCAAAAGCGGGCGATGCATGGGCGTGTCCAAATCTGGTTGCGTGAGGGCCAGAACCTGATAGATGTAATCTTATAACATATCAAGTGAGACGGAACACTTTGCCGCGAAACCATCCCACCACGCCCGAAACGCTTGGTTTCGAGAGTCACGACCACCGAAATTGCATCGCCGGAAGCGTCGGCGCGGCAGAGCGCCATTGCGCCCAAGCCGGGGTACAGCTCACCCCGATCCGGCGCCGTGTGCTCGAAATCTTGTTGGAGCGTCATCAGGCGATGGGGGCATATGATATTCTTGATCAGCTTCGCGAGGAGGGGCTTCGCTCGCAGCCCCCCGTGGCGTATCGGGCGCTCGATTTCCTCGTGCAACATGGCTTCGCGCACAAGATCGAACGTCTCAATGCCTTTACCGCCTGCGCTCTTCCGGGGCAGGATCACGCCCCTGTCTTTCTGGTGTGCCGTCTTTGCCGAGCCGTGGCCGAAACCGTGACTCACGGTCAGGGGGTTTCGGAGGCAGCCGAGATAGCGGGGTTCGAGGTGGAGCGCGTGGTGGTGGAGGCGGAAGGTATCTGCCCCAACTGCCGCCCGGAGGCAAGCGCATGAGCCTTATCGACGTTCGGGGCCTGACCGTAAAACATGGCGGCCAACTTGCCTTGGCACATGTCGACATGACGATTGATCGCGGGGAGATCGTTACCATCGTCGGCCCGAATGGGTCGGGGAAGTCGACGCTCCTGCGGGCCATCATCGGTGCCGTCACCCCGGATAGCGGCAAGATCACGACGGCCCCGGGATTGCGTATCGGTTACGTCCCGCAGAAGCTGTCGATCGACCCGGCTTTGCCGCTCACCGTCCGGCGTTTCCTTGGGCTGCCCGCAAGGGTTTCCCGGAAGGTTGCAGATCAGGTGCTTGCCGAAGCGGGCGTTCCAGGCATTGCCGAGCAACAGATGAGCAGCCTGTCAGGCGGGCAATTTCAGCGTGTGTTGCTGGCGCGCGCGCTGCATGTTCGGCCCGATATCCTCCTGCTGGACGAGGCCACGCAAGGTCTTGATCAACCCGGTTCCGCCGCGTTCTATCGACAGATCGAGGAGCTTCGCGTTGCCCGCGGCTGTGCGGTCCTGATGGTGAGCCATGAACTTCACGTCGTCATGAGTGCCTCGGATCGTGTGATATGCCTCAACGGTCATGTCTGTTGCGAGGGGAAGCCGGCGCATGTCGCCTCGGCCCCCGAATACCGGGCACTTTTCGGGACGGGGACGGGCGGCGCGCTCGCACTCTATCGACACGAACACGACCACAATCACGACCATACCCACACACATGAGGCCGCATGCTCGACGACTTCCTGATCCGCGCCGGCCTTGCCGGGCTTGGCACCGCGCTCGCAGCGGCCCCGCTTGGGTGTTTTGTCGTTTGGCGGCGTATGGCTTATTTCGGCGATGCGACAGCGCATGCCGCGATCCTCGGTGTGGCTCTGTCGCTCGCTGCGGGGACGCCGATCTTTCTCGGTGCTCTGGTCATGGCGCTGGTAATGGCAACGCTGGTTACGACGCTCAGTTCGCGCAACGTCGCGGCGGACACGCTGCTTGGGGTAATCGCACATTCGTCCCTCGCCTTCGGCCTGGTGGCGGTGTCGTTCCTACCTGCGGTGCGGATCGACATCGTGGCCTATCTCTTTGGCGATATTCTGGCCGTGGGTCGAATGGATCTGGCGGTGATCTGGGGCGGGGGCGGGCTTGTCGTCGCGCTGCTTTGTTGGCGCTGGTCCGCGTTGCTGACGGCGACCCTCGGCGGGGATCTTGCCATGGCGAGCGGGATCAATCCGCGCCATGAGCGTATGGTTCTGACCTTCTCGCTTGCCGTCGTTGTCGCCGTGGCAATCAAGGTTGTTGGGGTATTGCTCATCGCGTCGCTGCTCATCATTCCTGCTGCCGCTGCACGTCCCTTTGCCAGAACGCCTGAGGGGATGGCCGTCCTTGCATCCGGACTTGGGGCGATATCGGCATTGCTGGGCCTGAGACTCGCGCTCGTATTCGATACGCCCGCAGGCCCGAGCATCGCCTGCACGGCGGCCATTCTCTTTGCCATCTCCACCATACTGTCGCAGTTTCCGGGCCTACGCAGGGGGTGATCCGGCCCCTTGTCCGTGGGACCGTTTCGGGCTAGTCGGGCATTGCCAGCGCATCGCCAGCTACCATCGTTTCCTGCGGGGTCCGCCCGCCGTTTGAAGGTGCTGTGCAATGCTGTCCGACCATTCCGTTCTTTCCCTCATCTCACGGCGCCGGATGCTCGCCGGACTTGCCGCGGTGCCATTCGCGCCAATGGTGGGGCGTGCCCAACCGGTCAACACTCTCGATAGGCCTACAGTGCTGCAAGCCGGATCCGAAAGTTACCACGTCCATTCCTTTCGCCTTCCTTCGCCAGATGAGGGGGCGGCGCATCTGATCCGCGTGGCTTGGCCCAAGGGCCCCGTGCCCGACGGGGGATTCCCGGCGGTCTACATGCTCGATGGGCGCGCGGTGGCGGATTCACTGAATGAGCCGATGCTGGCGCGTATGGCTGCGGCAGGTGGCCCCGCCATCGTGACCCTCGGGGCCGATCTGGACCAACGGTTCGCCACGCAGGAACGGACACGAGACTATACCCCGCCCGATGCCCGTGGCGCGCCCGTTGCCGATCCGCGCGGACGCTCAGGGGGACAGGCCGCTGCGTTTCTCTCCTTGTTGGCAGAGACGATCATCCCGCAGGTGGAGGCATCGGCCCCCCTCGATTCCGCACGCCGGGCGCTTTGGGGTCATTCCTATGGCGGGCTTTTCGCGTTGTACGCAGGGTTCGAAGCGCCTGAGTTGTTCAAGCATATCGTTTCGGCAAGTCCCGCACTTTGGTGGGATCATGCGGACTTTTACCAACGCCTTCTTGCGCGGCTGAGCGACGGGGCAGGCCCAGATGTCCGCCTTGATATCCATTTTGGTGAAGCTGAGCGGGCCCGCGCCAGTCGCCCAAAGGGGGCAAACGCCGAAAAGCTCATCGCGATGCGCGATGCCTTGCCCGAGGATTCTCACGAACGGCTTGCTGCTGCGCTACGCGATGCAGGCACGCCGGGGGACTTGCTGATTTTCCCGGGCCTCAGCCATGGGGAAAGCTTCTTGCGCTCCGTTGAGGTCACCTTGCTCGAGGTGATACCGGGAAGCATTCTTCCACCCGCGCGCAAACTTGACTAAAGGACTCGGACAAATTATCGCTGCCCTCCGTTAGCCCCGTTCATGGGGCGGGGGCGTCCTGAGACCCTCCCGAAGAGCCACAGACCGCCTCGCGCGCACTGAAGCCAGCCAAACAGATCTCAACAGAAGGCGTTCATGCGCCTTTGCATCAGAAGGATCGAGGCCATGGCCCTCATCAATTCACTGTTCCGCCCCGCAAGCGTCGCGGCTGCTTTGTTGCTTTCAGCGGCGCCGCTCATGGCGGAACCCTTTGCGAATCTCGACACCAGCTTCGATGGCGCGATCCGCGCGTCGGGTGAGAATCGCAATCCGATCGTCGCAGGTGGCACCGCGATCATCACCGGGCGCGAGTTCGAGCCGGGGCAAAGCGTCACTCTGCGCCAGAACGGCACGGAGTTGGGCGAGGGCCCTGTGGAGGTCAACGACGAGGGGGCATTTGAGGCACGGGTCGAAATCCCCGAGGGCGTGGATGCCGGCACCTATCCGGTCGTCGCCGAAGTTGCAGATCCTGCCTATGCCACGACGTTCGAAATCAAGGTTTCGCCTGTACTCGAGGAAATCGGCAACTACGCGACGCAATCCCAGAAGCTCGCCTCTGGCCTCTATCAGGTCGCCTCCGGCCCTGATGCTATCTATGTGACGGCAGCGGTTGGGCGGCCCCCGGTCAAGAACAGCAAGTTGCTGAAACTCGACCCCGAGAGCTTTGAAGTCGTGGCCGAAGCCACTCCCGAAGCGGCCCCCGCACGGGAAGACGGCAGCGACGGCGGCGTCTTTGCGGTCTATGGGGTTGGGTACGTGCCGGGCGCACATCAGGTTTGGGTCACCAACACCCGCCAGAACACGGTTGCCGCTTATGACGCGAATGATCTGTCGCTCCTGAAGCAGTTCGAGCCGGGTCTGGTTGGCCATCCGCGTGATGCGGTAGCACACGACGGCAAGGTCTATGTCTCCGCCACGTTCCTCCCCGAAGTGCACGTTTTCGACGCAGAAAGCCTGTCCCATGAGGGGATCATCGAGATTTCGTCCAGCCGCCGCCGCGGTGAATTCGGCACTGCCAGCCTCGACATCGACCCTGAAACGGGGCGTCTCTTTGTGGCAAGCCTGTCGTCCGATGAGGTTGCGGTCATCGACCTTGCCAGTCAGGAAGTGGTCTCGGTCTATCCCCTGCAAGGCACAAAGAGCACGATCGGGGTCGGGTACGATGCGAAAACCGATCGGATCTTTGCCGTCGGTCAGAACAGCGACAACCTGATGATCCTTGATGCCAAGAACGGCGAAGTCCTGCATCAGGTGATGGTTGGCGCGAACCCTCTCAACGTCACGTTTGAACCCACCGCTGGCGTGGCCTACGTGGCCCTGCGTGGTTCAGGGACCGTTGTTGCAGTGACGCCCGAAGGCGAGGTCGTGGGCAATCTGCCGGTCGGAAGCCTTCCCAACCACCTCACGCTTGACGGAAAAGGCGGCGTACTCGTGGTGAACAAGGCGAAAGGGGCCGAAGACGCCACCGGAGATCACATCACACGGATCACCCCAGAAAGCTGAGGCGCTAAAGGGCCGGCCTCCCTCGGGCCGGCATACAGGAGTTTGCCATGAAACCTGTCGAGCAGGTCTGGTCGCCCGAACTGGCCGCACATTACGAGAGCCAGGGGCATTGGCGCGGGGAAACTTTCCCCGCCCTTCTCCGCCGTTGGGATGCGTTGCATCCCGAACGCATTGCCATTCAGGATCGGACCAGCGCTTGGACCTATGGCGATCTGGCCGACCGGGCCCATCGTTTCGCGGCCGGCCTTCGCAAGGCCGGGTTGCAACCGGGGGAGCGCGTCCTGGTGCAGATGGGGAATGTGCCTGAGTTCTTTCAGGCGGTCTTCGGTCTCTTCGCCGCCGGTCTGATCCCGGTCTATGCACTTCCCGCCCACCGCCGTACCGAGCTTGAGCATCTCGCCCGCAAATCCGAAGCGGTTGGTATCATCACCCAATCACGCATCGCCGGGTTTGATCACGCGGGGCTGGCGCAGGCTTTGGCGGACACGATCCCCGCGCTGCGCCATGTGTTTGTCGCGGATCCTGACCTTGAAAATGCCTGCGCCGAACCTGCCGCGCTGCCTGAAGATCCGTCTGCGCGATCGGTGGCATTTCTACAGATTTCCGGGGGGAGCACCGGGCTTTCCAAGCTGATCCCCCGCACGCACGACGACTATATCTATACTTTGCGCGAAAGCGCGCGGATCTGCGGACTGGATGCTCAAAGCGTCTATCTCGCGGTGCTGCCGGTCGCGCATAACTTCACCATGAGTTCTCCGGGCGTTTTCGGGACGCTCTATGCCGGTGGGCGGGTCGTGCTGGCCGGGGACCCTCGGCCGGAAACGGGCTTTGCCCTGATCCGGGAACATGGGGTTACGATGACCGCACTGGTGCCGCCGCTGGCGATGAAGTGGATGGATACCGCCGAGCGGATCGGGGCGGACATTCCGTCGCTACAGGTGCTGCAGGTTGGCGGGGCGAAGTTTTTGCCCGACGCCGCGCGGCGGGTGGCGCCCGTGCTTGGCTGCACCTTGCAACAGGTCTTTGGCATGGCCGAGGGCTTGGTGAATTATACCCGGCTGGACGATGACGAGACGACCATCACCGAGACACAGGGGCGGCCGATCTCTCCTGACGACGAGATCCTGATTGTCGATGATGAGGATACCCCCGTCGCGCCGGACGAGGCAGGGCACCTGTTAACACGCGGTCCCTACACGATCCGCGCCTATCATGACGAGCCTGCGGCCAACGCGCGGAGCTTTACCGCGGAGGGTTTCTATCGCACCGGCGATATCGTGCGGCAGCTTCCGACAGGGCATCTTGTGGTGCAAGGACGGGCGACGGATCACATCAATCGCGCGGGGGAAAAAATATCCGCAGAAGAGATCGAGGATCATCTCATTGCCCACCCCGACGTTCTGGACGCGGTCGTGGTTTCCGTCCCTGATGCCCAGTTGGGTGAGAGAACTTGCGCCTTCATCCTCCCGCGCGGCGGGGCGCTGGAGCCTGCGGTGTTGCGACGCTGGATGCGAGGCCGCGAGATTGCCGCCTACAAGATCCCTGATGAGATGCGGATGGTCGATGAGCTTGGCACCACCGCCGTGGGCAAGATCAGCCGGCGGGCTCTCAGGGCCCAGCTGCAAAAAGACATGACCGAAACGGAGGCGACGACGTGAGCAACGCTCTGACTCAGGACGAAATGCGGGCCGATATCGCCGATGCTCTTGGTGTGACGCCGGAAGCGATCGCTGATGATGCCAGCCTGATCGACCTCGGGGTCGATTCCATGCGTATGATGGATCTGATGTCGGCGTGGGAAGCGCGCCAGCCGGGCCTCGATTACATGGATTTCATGGAATCCGAAACTCTCGCCGCATGGTGGGGGATCGTCTCGGCCGGACAAAAGGCATGAGCGATCCGATCCCGCTTTGCGCCGCGCAAGAGGGGATCTGGTACGCTCAGGTACAATCCCCTGAAAGCCCGATCTTCAACACCGGACAGGCGCTGCACCTCCACGGCTGTCTTGATGTCGAGGCGATGCTCAGGGCGATGCGCAAGCTGGCGCAGGAAGCAGAATGTCTGCGTCTGCGCTTTATGCAGGGCGAAAGCGGCCCGGTGATGTGGCTCGAACCGGACGGCGCGCCGGAGCCGAGCTTTCGGGACCTGAGCGAAGAAGACGCCCCCCGCACCGCCTTTGAGGCGGCGGTTCTGGTGGAGGCACGTACGCCTGTAGATCTTCGGCGGGGGCCCATTTCCGCATTGACCCTCTGGTGGCTTGGTACAGACCACTTTGTGGTGAGCCAGCGCGTGCATCACCTCGCGGCGGATGGCTACGCAAACCTGCAACTCACACGGCGCCTTGCGGCGCTTTACGAGGCTGAAACCTCCGACCGTCCCGCACCTGCGCCCTTTGGACCATTCGATCGGATCGCGGAGTGGGACCGGGCGCAGCGCGAGGACCCGGCGCGGCGCGTCGAGCGCGTATACTGGCATGATCATCTCGCAGACCTCGCGGAGGTGGGAAGTTTCAAACCAGGCGCCGCGCAAAGCGCTGCGTGGTTTGATCGGCAGGAAGTGGAGCTTTCCGCAGAGATGCGGGCCGGTTTGGTCGATCTCGCGGATCGAACCAGAATTGCATGGCCTGACCTCGTCACCTCTTTGACTGCCGCGTACTGTGCCCGAAGCGTAACGGAGGGCGAATCCGTCCCCGGTATTCCGCTTATGAACCGTCTCGGCTCCCCAGCGGCGCGCATCCCCTCAACCCAAGTAAACGTTCTTCCCTTCCGGCATCGGTTTGATGAGGATGCTCCCCTGACAGACGCCGTTGCGGACGCAGCCAAAACGCTGGCTGAGATGCGCCGGAATGGACGGTATCGGGGGGAGATGCTGCGCCGCGAGTTGGGCCGGGTCGGGCAGGGCCGGCGCCTGCATGGGCCGCTCATCAACGTTTTGCCCTTCGATCCATCCCCTCGTATCGAAGGTCTGCGCACGTCGCTGCAAATTCTGGGCGCCGGATCGGTCGATGATATGACCTTTGCCTTTCGCGGCGATCTGCGCTCCGGTCTCATCTTGCAGCTCGACAGCAATCCCAATCACTATCGGCGAGACGAGGCAGCGGCGCACCTTCACCGACTGTGCGAGTTCCTGCGCGCCAGCGTGACGGCGGCACGCCTCGCGGATGTGCCGACGATTTCCAAGGCGGAATTCGACCGGCATGTTCATCGCCGCAACGCCACGGCTCATCCGGTCCCGGAAACCACGCTGTCGGCGCTGATCGAAGCGCAGATGAAACGCAGCCCTGACGCCGTTGCCTTGCGTTTCAAAGGAGAGGCGCTCAGCTATGCGGAACTGAACCGGCGAAGCGCCGCGCTGGCCGGTCATCTCGCCGCGCGGGGTATCGGTCCCGAGGATCGCGTGGCGGTGGCGCTGCCGCGGTCGATGGAACTTCTGGTCGCGCTCGTCGGGGTGTTGCGGGCTGGTGCAGCTTATGTGCCGCTTGATCCCGAGGATACCTCGTCGCGGCGGACGGACATGCTGACGCGCGCGGAACCCCGCGCCGTGCTCGCGGCGCCAGATTTTCCCGCCCCGCCCGACCTGCTGATACCGCCCCAAGTCTGGGCGGAGGTCGGCGGAGCACCGGTGCGCGCGAAACCCCGCGATCCGGCCTATGTCCTTTTCACTTCCGGCTCCACAGGGCGGCCCAAAGGGGTCGTGGTAGAGCATGACGCCATCGTCAATCGCTTGCTCTGGATGCAGAGCCATTACGGAATTACCCGCGCCGACCGGATCCTGCAGAAAACGCCGGCTACCTTCGATGTATCGGTCTGGGAGTTCTTCCTGCCGCTGATTGCTGGGGCGACGCTCGTGATTGCGCCGCCGGGAGCGCACCGTGATCCGCGCGCACTCGCGGGCATATTGCGCGACGAGGGGATCACGGCCATGCATTTCGTCCCCTCCATGCTGACCCTCTTCCTCGACGCGCCAGAAAGCGAAGGTCTTGCAATTCCGCAGGTTTTTGTCAGTGGCGAAGCCTTGCCGAGCAGCTTGGCCACGGCCTTTCACAGCCGGATCAAGGGGCGGCTGCACAACCTCTATGGGCCGACCGAAGCGGCTGTTGATGTGTCTTACCGGGAGGCGGGCGAGGCGGAAGAGGGTCTATCCGTTCCGATCGGCAGGCCGGTGTGGAACACGCGCCTCTATTGCCTTGATGCCCGAAAACGCCCAGTCCCCGATGGTGTAACGGGACGGCTCTATCTTGCCGGACGGCAGCTTGCCCGTGGCTATCTCGGGCAGCCCGAACTGACTGAGGAACGTTTCTTGCCGGACCCGTTCCATCCCGGTGAGCGCATGTACGACACCGGTGATCTTGCCGTTGCCACCCCGGAGGGGGAATTCGTCTTCGTCGGGCGCGCTGATGGGCAGGTAAAAATCCGCGGTGTGCGGGTTGAGACCGGTGAAGTCGAAGCCGCGCTGACCGAGACCGGCCTTGTCCGGCAGTGCGCCGTCATGGCGCAGGATGCGCCCTCGGGCGGGTCCAGGCTCATCGCGTGGGTTGTGCCGCGCGAGGGGGATGTCACGTCGGACATGCTGCGCTCGGCACTTGCGCAACATCTTCCGAGCGCGATGGTGCCCGGCGTTTTTGTCCTGCTCGACGCCCTGCCGCTCAACCCAAGTGGCAAGCTTGATCGAAAGGCGCTTCCGGCCCCGCGAGTCGAAACGTTCGTGCGCTCTGCCGCTGAAGGGACAGAAAGCCTGCTGGTGCGTCTCTACGCCGAGGTTCTCGGGCTTGATGGCGGGATTGGACCTGAAACGGATTTCTTTGCGGCTGGGGGCGATTCCCTTAGTGCTGTTCGTCTCTCACTTCGGGTGGAGGAAGAAACGGGGCGCGATCCGGGGTTGGGTCTTATCCTCGAGGCGCCTGTGGTCGCCGATCTGGCGCGTCGCTTTGATGCGGCAGCCGCACCATACGAGGGGCTCTCTCCGGTGCTGCACCTGTCGAAAGGGGGGCGAGCGCCTCTCTTCGCTGTCCATCCTGCGGGGGGCATCGGATGGTGCTATCGCGGGCTTGCGGGGGCCTTGTCCGACCGCCCCCTGATCGCGTTGCAGTCCCCCTTGCTGACGCCTGAATGCCCTGCACCGGGTGCCCTTGGGGATCTGGCGGAAAGCTACTGTGACCGTGTCGAAGAGGTCGTGCCGTCGGGGATGGTTCATGTCGCCGGATGGTCCCTCGGCGGGTTGATCGCGCAGGATATCGCTGTCCGGCTCGCGCGGCGGGGCAGGTCGGTCGGGCTGGTCGGGTTGCTCGATTCCTACCCGTCCTCCTGTTGGCGCGATGAACCGGAACCCTCAGCGGATGACGCGCTAAGGGCCTTGCTCGCAATTGCCGGGCATGACCCGGAAGCCTATCCCGAACTGCGTGGTCGCGACCGAATTGTCGGCTTTTTGCGCGCGAAGGGCCATGCGCTTGCGGCGCTGCCAGAGCCCGTACTGGATGGCGTGATCCGATCTGTGCAGGAAACCAACCGTCTTGTCCGAGGGCATCGTGAAGCTCGCTACGACGGCCCCGTTCTGCACGTGCGCGCAGCGCGGGATCACGTAGGCACCGCCCTTCGTCCCGAGCTTTGGGAACCTTTCGCTCGGCGTGTCGTATGCGCCTCGCTTCCCTGTCTGCATGGTGAGCTTTTGGCCGAACGTCATCGGTTCGATCTGGTGCAGGCTTTGGAGGCGGTCATGGCGGATGCGGAGGGTGGTGCAAATTCACCACGGGCAAATCTCGTTATGTCCGACTAATTTACTAAGGTTTATTCTCATTGTAGATAAACGGTCGAAAAACTTCTGTTTTCGTAGTCGCCAGGTAGCCGACGCCATCCCGCCAGACGAAGCAACCTAAAAACCATCGTCTCAAGGACAGTTATATGACTTGGTATCCGAACGGCCGTTGTGCCGCCCTCGCGGCGACAGCGCTTACAACCTTTGCATTGCCCGCCTATGCCCAAGAGGTCTTTGACCTGGGCACCATCACGGTCAAGGCCGCATCCGAGGAGCTCAAGCAGGCCCTTGGCGCATCGACCATCACAGAAGAGGATCTGGAGCGGGCGCTCATCACCAACGACGTCTCCGAACTGGTGAAACGTCAGCCCGGCGTAAACCTGACCGGCAATACTTCAACCGGAAGGCGCGGCAACCAGCGTCAGATCGACCTGCGTGGGATGGGGCCGGAAAACACGCTGATCCTGATCGACGGCCGCCCGGTCCTGTCGCGAAATTCGGTGCGCATGGACCGCTCCGGGGAGCGGGATACACGCGGAGATTCCAACTGGGTTCCGGCCTCGGTCATTGATCGCATCGAGGTTGTCCGTGGCCCGGCGGCGGCGCGCTATGGTTCGGGATCGGCAGGGGGTGTCGTCAACATCATCACCAAGGCAGCGTCGGAACCCACGACGGAACTTAGCCTGTTTGCCGAAGTGCCGGAATCCGACAAGGAAGGCGCCAACTACCGCGCCACGGCGGCCTTTTCCGGCCCCATCGGGGAACGGCTCAGCTATCGCAGCTACCTGAGCGCCAACAAATCCGAGGCGGATGATGCGGACATCAACGCGGATGCGACCGAAGAAGGGGGCGCCATCGCCGCCGGGCAAGAAGGTCTGAAGAATTACGACCTGAGCACTCTCTTGGAATTCCGGTCCGACGCGGCGAATACATGGGGCGTGGAGCTTTCCTACAGCAAACAGGCAAATCTCTATGCTGGCGATTCCCTCTTCCAGTCAGTGGATAGGGTGTACGACACGACGACTGGCGAAGCGCTGGCTGATCTGGTTGGTGAAACCACCAACACCATGCAGCGCTCCGCACTCGCTCTGACCCACCGCGGGGACTATGATTTCGGCACGTCCAACAGCTTCCTCCAGTGGGAGCATACGGACAACAAGCGCCGCACAGAGAACCTTTTCGGGGGCGTCGAAGGGATGTTCACAGGCGACGATTACAACGT
Organism: Poseidonocella pacifica; assembly: GCF_900111875.1. Taxonomy (GTDB): domain Bacteria; phylum Pseudomonadota; class Alphaproteobacteria; order Rhodobacterales; family Rhodobacteraceae; genus Poseidonocella; species Poseidonocella pacifica. The sequence goes on along the minus strand of NZ_FOJU01000002.1, from coordinate 605,682 downwards.
CACCCTGCTCGACAACGTATCTGCCAAAACGGAGTGGAACCTCTATTCGCAGGCCTTCGGCGTGTCTCAGACCCTGACCCTCGGCGCGGAATATCGCGGCGAGTTCATGAAAGACCCCTCGTCGCTGCAACAGGCCACGATGGTTGAGGTAGAAGGCACGGAAAGCGATCCAGCAGACCGCGACGATACGTTGGAGGCACATCTGATCGGTCTCTATGTCGAGGAAAACATGGAACTTGATTGGGGCGTGACCCTCACCCCGGGGCTGCGGGTTGATCACCATTCAACGGCAGGAACCAACTGGTCACCATCGCTGAACATGTCGTGGGAAGCGACGCCTGAGATCACAGTCAAGGCAGGCGTAAGCCGAGCCTTCAAGGCGCCCAACCTGTTCCAGACCAATCCAAACTACGTGTATTTCACCAATGGCAACGCCTGCCCGGCGGATCGCGTAAGGCCCGCGGGCGGATGCCATATCCTCGGCAACGAAGATCTGGAGCATGAAACGTCGTGGAACAAGGAGATCGGAATCTCCTACCAGAACCTCGAAGGCTTCAACGCTGGGCTGACCTTTTTCAAGAATGACTATGAGAACAAGATCGGCGCCTCGCTGGAGCCTTTTGCGACTGTAAGCGGCTCCGAGATCTACCAGTGGGAAAATGCCGAACTGGCCGTGGTCGAAGGGTTCGAGGGCAACTTGCGTGTTCCGCTCAGCGATGCTTTGACATGGACCACCAATGCGACGGTCATGCGGCGTTCGGAAAATCGTGATACCGGACAGCCCCTGTCGCTGGTTCCAGATTACACGATCAACACTCAGTTTGATTGGGACTATCGCGACAACTGGTCCTTCACGCTTGCCATGACCCACTACGGCGCGACCGAGAGCCCGACGCAGTCGGCGACCAATGGGGCCAAAATCGAGAATGCCGATGACAGAGACCCGTATACCTTGGTGAACCTCTCCACGAACTATGAATTCGACCATGGGTTTTCGATGCAGGCGGGCATCAAGAACCTCTTCAATACGGAGATCCTTCGGGAAGGCGCGTCGAACGACGCCGGGGCGAACACCTATAACGAACCGGGGCGTTCTTACACGCTTGCTCTGACCAAGTCGTTCTGAACCAGTTGCCCGGGCGGGGGTCGCCCGGGCTATCCTTTGGGCTAGGCGCGGTATGCTTCTCCACAGGCGCATCGCGCCTTCAGTCGTGCGATAAGGATGGCGAACGGCAACACCTGACCATGCCCCCCTCAAGGCAGACTCCGACCGTGCTTCCATCCGGGCACGTCACTCCCTCAGGTCGGGCGTTGCCGTTCGACCAACATGCAATCGCTTGCCACTCACGGTATTGATTGCCTTCGGTATTCCTGCCGCCCTGAAGCGCAACCCTTGGGTGGTGGGAATGCCGATCCAATACCTCCTCACCTATGTCACTACTTCTGCTTTGGCTGCTGCATTCCCTGCGCAGCAATGGCGCGGAATTGGGGGAGCACAGCCCCATGAGTAAGGGACTGGCGCGCGTCTATTTGCCCTTCAGTTGTCCAAGGAAAACCCCGTTCGGCGGGAGGATGATGGCGCCGTCTTCTACAGTGGCTCCGTTCGATGAGAGCAGAGTTTCAGGTACCTCGGTGATCGGTAGCCGCTCTTTGCTGTCGCGAAGATTGAAGGCGCAAATTACTCCGGGCTCCCTCACAAACGCCAATATCGCGCCCTTGCTCGTGAGAAACCGCGTGCGTCCGGTTTTGAGTGCCGGCGTCGCCTGCCGCAGTGCGACCACCTGTTTGTAGAAGTTGAGCACGCTTTGGGGATCGTCGATCTGAGTATCAACGGCGCGCGATTGTTGCGGCGGTTTGACGGGAAGCCACGTGGACGCGGCGGCGGAAAAGCCCGCGTGCGGGCGCGCCTCTTCCCAGACCATTGGCGTGCGTTCCGGATCCCGCCCCTTGTTGTCGGGCCAGAAGGTCTTGCCCTCCGGGTCCACAAGTTCCTCGAAGTTGAGATCGGTGTCGGTGAGCCCCAACTCTTCTCCTTGATAGAGGCAGACCGAGCCCTCGAGGGAGAGCAGTATTCCTGCGCAGAGCTTGGCCAGCGCATCCTGATCTGCACCATAACTTGCCCACCGGCTCAGATGTCGAGGCACATCGTGGTTGGAAAATGCCCAGCACGGGAAACCACCGGGCGAGTCCACGAAAAGCGCGTCGATCTGCTTGCGGAAATGCTCGGGCGTGAAGGTCTTGCCCATGAATTCCATGTTGTAGGCCATGTGCAGCCGTTTGCCGGAAGTGTATTCGACCAGCCGCTCGACCGGATGGTGGCCCTCCCCAATCTCTCCGATGAAAACACGCGCGTCATACTCATCGAGCACCGCGCGCATCCGTTCGAGAAAGGCCACGTTTTCCGGGCGGTTCTTTGAATAGATGGGATACTGCATCTCGAATGTCTTGTAGTCCGGCTCCGTCTTGGGGCGATAGTCAGCCGGGTTGTCGCGCAACTGTTCATCGTGAAAGATGTGGTTCGCGGCGTCGATCCTGAACCCGTCGACGCCTCGGTCGAGCCAGAACCGCAACGTCTCCAGCGCCCAGTCCTGAACCTCCGGGTTATGGAAGTTGAGGTCCGGCTGTTCCTTGAGAAACTGGTGGTAGTAGTATTGCCGCCTGCGCACATCCCATGTCCACGCAGGACCGCCAAAAATGGATTGCCAGTTGGTGGGGGGAGACCCTTCGGGCTTGGCGTCCGCCCAGACATACCAGTCGTGTTTGGGATTTGTACGGCTCGACCGGCTTTCCTGAAACAGGGGGTGCTGGTCAGAGGAATGAGACAGCACCTGATCAATAATGACCTTGAGCCCCAGATCATGGGCGCGTGCGACCACGCGGTCGAAATCTTCGAGGGTACCGAAGGTGGGATCGATATCGCGGTGGTCGGCGACGTCGTAGCCCATGTCGATCATCGGGGAGGTAAAGACGGGAGATATCCAGATCGCATCCACCCCCAGTTCAGCCACGTGCGGAAGACGCTGTGCTATCCCCTCAAGGTCGCCCATCCCGTCTTCGTTCGCATCCTGAAAGGACCGGGGATAAATCTGATAGGTAATCGATCCGCGCCACCACTCGTCTTTGTTTGTCATCCTGCCCTCCGGGTTCTGAATTCCCCCGACCCTCGCTCATGTGGCGAAAGATGCAAGGGCAGAGAGGCGATGAGCGCGAGAGAGACGTGCCCGGGCCCTCGAGGGGCCCGGGATTTCAACGAAGCGTCAGGCTGCGTCTTCTTCCTGATCTTCGGGGGCGATACGCCATTCACTCTTGGTCTCACTGGTCTTGCCCGTCCGGAACTGTCCGGAAAGCTCGGTGAGACGCCGCGCTTCTTCGGTGAGCGATTGGCTCGCGGCGGCGGTTTCCTCACAAACGGCGGCGTTGTGCTGCGTCGATTGTTCGAGTTGCGTCATCGCATCGTTGATCGCGGTGATCGTATGCGACTGCTCCCGCGATGCGGTGGCTACGGCACCAAGTTCGTCGGAGATCTGGGTGATCATCTCGATGATGCTTCGCAGCGCATCCCCCGCTTCGCCCACCTCACAGACGCCACGGTCAATCTGGCCGCGGGTGGCGGAAATGAGATCGTTGATCTCTTTCGCCGCGGACGAGGACCGTTGCGCAAGCTCCCGTACCTCGGTTGCGACCACGGCAAAGCCACGACCCTGCTCCCCGGCCCGGGCGGCTTCGACACCGGCATTGAGCGCAAGCAGGTTGGTCTGAAAGGCGATGCTTTCGATCATGTCCACGATCTTGGCGATTGCCTGAGACGAGCTTTCGATCTCGGACATCGTGGAGACGGCATTTTGAACCACCCCGCTGCTGCTGACCGCGTGTGACCGTGTCCGCTGCATGATCGTATCCGCTTCGCTGGTCCGTTCGGAGGTCGAACTCGCGGTGGAACTCAGCTCCGTGAGTGCTGCGGATGTCTCTTCAAGCGTGGCGGCGACATCCTCGGTGCGCCGGGAGAGGTTGTCTGACGCCGTCGCAACTTCGCTTGCGGAGTCTTCGACCACCGTGATGCTGCCTGCGAGATCGGAGACAAGCGAAGACAAGGTGCCGACAGCCGCGTTGAAGTTGCTGCGCAGTTCCTCATAACCTTCGGCGAATTCCACCTCGATCTGACAGGTGAGATCACCATCGGCCAGACGTGAGAGGGATGCCGCAAGTTCAGACACGACCGTCGTCTGTTCGGCGGCGCGCACCGCGCGTTCCGCCTCCGTGGCGGCGCGGAGTTCTTCGCGCCGACGCATCTCCTCGGCTTCGGCCTTAGCCTTTTCCTCGATCCGTCGCTGCTCTTCGAGACGTTCGGCCTCCTCGCGCTGGCGGCGTGCCTCTTCTTCGCGCTTCTCGTTCTCAAAGGCTTCGATGCGTCGCTGTTCTTCCTGCTTCTGCATCTCGGCACGTTCGATCAAACCATCGCGGAAGATCGTGAGCGCCTTTGCCATGCGGCCGATTTCGCCACCGGTTTTGTCGAAGCCCGTTACAGGGGCCATGTCGCCAGCTGCGAGCCGTTCGGTCACGCCAGTTACACGGGACATCGGGCGCAAGATGAGCCACCAGGTCGCCGCAAGCGCCAGCAGGAAGATCACGAGACTGATGACAGCGACGCTCGCCATTTGCGCTTCGGCGGTTTCCGACTGGGCGACCAGACCTGCGCCTTCTTCGACAAGCCCATTGATGGCGCTTGTGCCGAAGCTGCTCACCGTTTCGGCGATCTCATTGAGGTTCGCGCTGGCGGCAAGCGACTTGGTGGTCGCATTTTCCATGGCCTGCAACATCCGGGCCCGTGCGGCGACGATTCCGTTGTCGGGATCGGCGACAGCCGTAATGCGGGAGATCAGGTTCGTGAAGTCTTCGGAAAGCTCCAGTTTGCTCTGCGCGTCGACAAGCGACACGGCTGCTTCAGAGATAGCCCGTTGTGCCGCATCAATGCCATCAAGCGAGGTCACAGATGCCCCGAGCAAGCTGGTCGCAACGAGGGAGCGCAGCGAGACATTCATGTAAGACGCGGCGCGGAGCCGGCCCACATCCACATCAAGCAGCGTACGGATGGCGCTCTCGTTCGAACTCGCCGTATCTTCACTGTGAATTATAAGCTCAAAGCTCACGTCATCGACGGCGGAGGACAGCGCAGCATCAGTTGTCTGACGAAGCTGCAGCAGTTCGGTTCGCCGCTCACTCGCGCTTTTCATGAACTGGCCGCCAGCGTCTTCGAGAGTCGCAAGGAACTCGTAGAGTGGATCGAGGTACGGAATGACGGATTCGTATTGGGAGAGGACGTCGAGCGACTCTTGCAGTTCCGCGAAATTGGAGTTGCGAAGATCGCGAACGATGGACGCGAGGGCCTCATCCTTGGTTTCTGTCAAAACAAGCGATGTGCCCGTCAGCAGGTTGACCTCGGCCCGCGCTTCCAAAAGTTTGGTCAGCATGGGGAAATCGTCGGCGACGAGTGAACTGAAGGTCTCGGACACGCTGGCGATCGTATCTTCGCCGCCCATGCTGAGATCAAAATAGGCGTCGTCCGCAAGAACGGTTAGCTGAGAACTCGCCTCGGTCGACATGTCCCCCAGAGCCGCGATCATCGAATTCATGGTGGAACGCGCTTCGAATTGTTCCTGCAATGCGCTGTGCATCTCAGAGAGTGGATTGTCGAACTGTGACAGAAGGTTATGGATCTGTGACGCTGCATCCGCCGGAAGCCGGTCGACCTCTGTGGACAGCGTGCTGCGGTCCTCTTGCATGGTCGATACCGCTTGCTTGAGCTCTTCTGGGGACTGAACCAAGAGGAGCTGCGAAAGACTTCCGCGCATATTGCCAGCTTCTTCGATGACCGAGACACTGGTCGATACCCGTGTCTTCAGCGTTTCCTCGAAGGTCTTCAGCGAACTTGACAGCGATTGGAACATAAAGAACCCAATCGCGATTGCGGCGGCCGTCATGGCCCCCATTGCCATCAGAGAAAGAGCTACCTTAAGCCCGATACTTCCGAGTGCGTCTTTAATTTTTCCAAACATGCCCGTAGCCTTTTGTGGTGGACGCGAAAGGCGGGCCGAAACCGTAACCGGCCCGCCCGCATCCAGTAGTTAGCCGCCAGCCTTCATGGCGCCGCCGACGGTCGCAAAACCGCCCTGACCGTCCATTGTGGTGAGGAAGACCGTATCGAGACCCTGGTTGTCATCCGGGCCATAGGAGAACGTCAGACCGCCCATGTCGAAGTTGCCGAGCCCTGAGAGAGCGGCGAGATACTTCGTGCGGTCCAGCGAGGGGCCTGCCGCTTCGAGAGCCGCAATTGCCACCCGGCCGATCAGGTACCCTTCGAGTGAGACGAAACCGGGCTCAGCGCCGGGTTCGCTGGATTCCAGCGCGGCCTGATACTCAGCCACGACCGGAACCGTGGTATCCCAAGGGAAGGGAACGACCTGGCTGATGATGACGCCTTGGCCATCTTCGCCAAGATCATCGGCAAGCGCCCGCGATCCAACAAAGGAGATGTTCACGAATGTGGGTTCGAACTTCATCTTCTTCGAAAGACGGATGAATTCGGCGATCGGCTTGTATGCGCCGACCATCACCACGGCGTCTGGCTTGGCCTTGCGCAGTTCAAGAAGGGCGGACTTCACAGCAAGCGTGTTGCGCGTATACGTTCCCTTCGCCGACAACGTCATGCCGCGCTTTTCGAGGGCCGCTTCGACGCCCGAAAGACCGACGCGGCCGAACCCGTCATCCTGATAAAGGATGGCAATGTTATCCATGCCCATTTCGTCGACCAGATGCGCGATCCACGCTTCTGTTTCGTTGCCATAGGTGGCGCGGACATTGAGAACGTTCTTCAGCGCACTGTCGCGCAGGAAACCTGCGCCGGTGAACGGGCCGATGTAAGGAATGTTCGCCTCGGTCGCGAGCGGTTGCGTCGCCAGAGCGGTCGGGGTTCCCACCGCTCCGATCAGGCCTAGATGCCCATCGCCAGCGATGACTTCGCGAACCAGGGTCGCGGACCGATCAGGCTCATAGCCGTCGTCCATGCTGTCGAGTTCGATTTGACGTCCGTGAACGCCGCCGGCGCTGTTGGCTTCCGCGAAGGCGGCAAGAATGCCTTGGCGCACGCCAGTTCCCAGAGCGCCCGCCGGGCCCTCAAGCGCTGCGACTTGCGCGAATCGTACCGAACCGGATTCGACACCCTGACCGGCAACAAGCGGGCCTGCGGCGACGAGGCAGCAGACCGCCGCAAAATTGGTAATTATGCGTTTCATTGATGGCTCCCATTGCTCTCAACTATGAGCAGGAAGCCGCCATGGTGCTAAGAAATGGTAATTTTAGCCAGAAATCGCCATGAATTGGCCATCTAGGCGCTATTCGAAGTTAATGAACTGAAAATATGACGCGCGCTTGTGCCACGAATGTGACATGATTTGACCTGACCGAAAGTCAGTTCACGCGTTCAACGACATAGTCGGTCAGGTCTTCGAGCATGTCGCGAATCGGGTGAGGTGCCAGGACCTGCAGCGACCGGCGGGCATGCGCGGCATAGGAATTCGCCGCCTCTCTCGTCGCGTCCAAGGCATCGTGCCGGTTGAGAATCGCAAGTGCTTCGTCGAGATCCCCGGGTCGCTGATCGCCGAGTTCGATGGTTCGCCGCCAAAAGGCGCGTTCCTCATCGTCTGCCATTGCCACGGCCTTGATGACGGGTAGTGTCATTTTCCGCTCCCGGAAATCGTCGCCGATATTCTTGCCGGTGACGCCCGGAATACCGCGGTAATCGAGCAGATCATCAACGATCTGAAAGGCCAGACCGAGCTTGTCGCCAAACTCGAAAAGTGCCTTCACCTGCTCCTCGGGCGCGCCTGCGATGACACCCCCGACTTCGGTTGCCGCTGAAAACAGAGCTGCGGTTTTGCCCCGGATGATCTGAAGATAGATGTCTTCGTCGGTTGCAAGGCTTTGTGCGGCGGACAGTTGAAGCACTTCGCCCTCGGCAATGGTCGCGGAGGCATTCGCCAGAATATCGAGCACCCGGAGATTGCCCGTTTCAACCATAAGCTGGAACGATCGAGCAAATAGATAGTCGCCGACCAGCACGCTGGACTGGTTGTCCCACAGAAGGTTTGCCGTCGGACGCCCACGGCGCTGTTCACTTTCGTCGACGACATCGTCGTGCAAAAGGGTCGCGGTATGGATAAACTCAACCGTCGCGGCGAGGTGGATATGATGCCGCCCCTGATAGCCACAAAGCGCCGCGGCCGCGAGTGTCAGCATGGGCCGAAGCCGCTTTCCTCCGGCCTCGACAAGATGCGCAGTAACCTCGGGGATTCGCGGAGCATGGCGCGATGCCATCCGTTCCCGGATCAGCGCATTCACCGCCGTCAGATCGGACGCGAGCGTCTCGGCCAAGGTTTCATGCGGTTTCGCAGACGGTTGATCCAGCCCCATGTATCCCTCGCCAAGCCGGCTCGACATTCGTGCGCCGATACCGCTAAATCCCCATTATGAAAGAGCTTCTACGCAGCACGGACCCAAGCGTCATAGCCTTCGCCCAAGCGCTCCTTCAGGGCGAGGGTATAGACTGCTTTGAAATGGACGTAAATATGAGCGTGCTTGAGGGCGGCATTGGCATTTTGCCGCGCCGACTCATGGTGCGCGAGGCCGATTATCAGCGCTCTGCGGTGGTTATGGTCGACAATGGGCTTGAGCCGTCTTCGTGAGCGGCTTTGCGGAAGATGCGCTCCGGGCGGATGCCTTCCTTGGCGGACGTCTGAAAATCTGGCAACCCCTGCGCGGCTATCGCGCCGGGATCGATCCTGTACTCTTGGCGGCAAGTTTGCCCGTGACTTCGGGTGAAAGCGTGCTCGAATTGGGGTGCGGTAATGGGGTGGCGCTTTTGTGCGTCGCTGCACGGGTGTCGGAACTCAAGCTCACCGGTGTGGAACGACAGGCCGACTATGCAGACCTCGCCCGCCGCAATGGTGCGGAGAATGACATCCCCCTCGAGGTGATCACAGCGGATCTGCGCGATCTTCCTTCAGAGGTGCGGCAAACCCGGTACGATCATGTGATTGCCAATCCTCCCTATTTCGTCGCGGGGTCGCGCACTCCGGCGGCCGAAGCCGGGCGCGAGGCCGGTCTCGGGGAGGAGACAGCATTGCAGGATTGGGTACATATCGCGGCAAAACGAACGCGCCCTGGCGGCTACGTCAGCATGATTCAGCGCGCGGATCGTCTAGCAGACCTTCTTGTGGCAATGCAGCCCCGATTGGGGAGTATTGAGGTCTTGCCGATCGCGCCCCGTGTCCGCCGGGAGGCAACTCTCGTCCTTGTGCGCGCTCGGGCGGGGGGGAAGGGACGGTTCCGCCTTCATGCGCCGCTCGTGCTTCATAGCGGCGAGGCCCACGAGAAAGATGGGGAGAGTTATCGCCCCGAGGTTCAGGCGGTGCTGCGAGAGTGCACAGCGCTCGGTTGGCCGCGTTAATCATTTGGCAATAAATTGCGCGCCCAATCTTCTGTGCGAGTGCGGCGTGACAGCGGAACAAAAATGTGCTGCACTTCAGTTGTTCACATCCTAGAGGAGGAAAGACATGAGCTTGAGTTCGCATGTGATGGAACTGAAGAAGCGACATACGAGCCTTTCTGACAAAGTCGAAAAAGCGCAGCGATCACCCGGAGTGGACGATCTGCGCATTGCGGAGCTCAAGAAGCAGAAACTGAAGCTGAAAGAAGAAATTCAGCGTTTGAGCCTGACCTCATAGCAAGCAATCCATGAAATCGGTCGGGCGTGTCTGAAGAGATCCACGCCCGCTCAAGACCCGAGAACGGATTACGCCGCGCGTGTCTGCGGCGAATCCTGAGAATGGATACGGCGGCGGCTTCACGGTGCATTGCGCAGGCGGACCGCCGTATCCCGTGATCTCTCTACTCCCCAAGCGACGGCAAGTAGCGCTTTTCTAGAACCTCACGAAGATGAGCATGCTGATCAGGAAGCTTTAGCGCTGTTCCAAGCGTATCAGCGGCCTCGTCCCGCAGAAAACCGGGCTCTTCCGTCGCGATCTCGAACAATACCCCGCCGGGAGTGCGAAAATAGATCGCATAGAAGTAATCCCGATCAATGACCGGTGTCACATCGAACCCAGCTTCTTGCAGGCTGCTTTGCACGGCCATCTGTGCCGCGCGGTCGGGAACGGAGAACGCAACATGGTGTACTGAACCTGCGCCTTGCCGCGACGGGGCAGAATCGCTTCGGGTGAGGTCGACCACATTCGCCCCGTTCCCGTCGGAGAGGTGAAAGCGGGTGGTTTCGCCGTCTTCAGCCGCTCGTGAAAACCCCATCACCTCGAGCAGTGAAGCCATCCCCGCGGGGTCGGCCAAGGTAAGCTCAACGGAGTGAAATCCGCGAATCGCCTGCTCGGATGGAAGGACCGCGGACCACGAAATTCGGGGATCAGAACGTGTTTCGACAAGCGCGAATCCGTCTCCATCCGGGCCGTGGAACTGTAGCCGCTCCTCCTCAAACCATTGTTTGCGCAAAAGACCGCCTACGTCGGCATCACGCAATCGGTCCTCCCATGCGTCGAGACTTCCTTCGGGAACGGAAAAGACTGTTCGACCAGCCTCTCCGGTGCCTGGACGACCGCGCACGGCATGGGGAAAGGGAAAGTAGGTCATGACCGTCCCAGCCCGGCCAATCTCATCACCGAAATAGAGGTGATATACCTTGGGGGCGTCGAAATTCACCGTCTTCTTCACGCGGCGCAGCCCCAGTACTTGCGTAAAGAATGCGTTGGTTGCAGCAGCGTCGCTTGCCAAGGAAGTGATGTGATGCAGGCCAGTGATGGGAGTTGCCATGGCTACGTCCTTTCAGATTTGCGTTGGTCGCAATATCGGTCCGGGTGCCTGCCATTGAAATCCCCACACGGGCGCGGGGGCTGTGCTTGGGCGCACAAAGGGCCCGCCCGGATAGAGCGGGCCCCTCGTTTCAGGCGAAGAACTGCGCGCCGTTTGCGGAAATGGTCGAACCATTGATGAAGCTGGCATCGTCCGATGCAAGGAACGTGACGCAGCGAGCGATCTCTTCGGGCTCACCGAGGCGGCCCGCCGGAATCATTCCGATGATCTTCTCGCGCACCTTTTCCGGGACGGCCATCACCATCTCTGTTGCGATATATCCCGGACAGATTGCGTTGGCGGTGATCCCCTTCGCGGCGCCTTCCTGAGCGAGGCTCTTCACAATCCCAAGATCCCCCGCCTTGGTCGCGGCATAGTTGACCTGCGCAAACTGGCCCTTTTGCCCGTTGATCGAGCTGATCACGATGATACGGCCAAAGCCGCGTTCGCGCATGCCCGGCCAGATCGGATGAACCGTGTTGAACACGCCCGTCAGGTTGGTGTCTATCACGTCGTTCCACTGCTCGGGGGTCATTTTGTGGAATGGAGCATCCCGCGTGATCCCGGCGTTGGCCACCACAACATCGATTGGGCCAAGATCCTCCTCAACCTTGGCGATCCCTTCCTTGCTCGCCGCGTAATCGGCGACGTTCCACTTGTAGGTCTTGATCCCGGTCGCCTCGGTAAATGCCGCGGCCTTTTCGTCATTGCCCGCGTAGGTCGCCGCGACGGTATACCCTTCGGCCTTGAGAGCTTTGGAAATCGCCTCCCCAATCCCGCGGCTTCCCCCGGTAACAAGCGCTATTCGAGACATCGCATCATCCTCTTCTTGAACACCCTCGCAACATCAATAAATATAATTGCGATGTTGGGCAAGTTTATTGCGCGGCCTTCCTGTGCCTGTCGGTGAGAAGGCGCCGCGCATCCTCCTCTCCGTGCTCCCACGTCGCCCGAAGCTTGTCGGGATCCGTAAAATCGATCTTGTCTGCGGGCGTCTCTACCTCGGGGGAGACGTAATACCTGCCCGGAAATTCCGGCAGGGAATCATAGTCCCGTGTCAGCAGAACCAGCGTCTCGCCCTCGTCCGGGTCGGGCATCGGGGCCTGATCGGCCATTCCGCCATCAACCACCGGGCGCCCTTCCCAAAGCGGGGGCTCGAACACCGGCGGGATCACTGCGGCCGCACAGACCAGATCGCAAAGCTTTCCCTCACGCGCGGCTTGCCTTGCGTCGACAAGTTGTGACGTGAGGCCAATTTTCTGGGCCCACCCAAAATGCGGCGCGTTTTTGATGTGTAATTCAGCCTCATAGGCGGCGGTCATCGCCATGCCGGTCAGCGTGGGGGCGGGGCGCTCCGGGGGATGAGCGATAAGGATCTGAAAGGAGGGACCGCTTTCGATGCGCGATGCCACGGAGGCATCCAGGACCTGCTCCACCACTTCGCAATAAACGGTTTGGTGGGGCGTAAGACCGCGTCCGTCCTTCTGGAACGGGTCGAAATTGCTGTCCTGCCCTGCAAACGCGTCGCACATCACATCCAGCAAGCGCCGCTCAACCCCGCCGAGGAAGGCCGCGCCGGCCAAGGCTCCCCCTGAAACCCCGGTTACCCTACGCGGCGTGGGCGAACAGGCCTCGCAGTAAACACTCATGAACCCGCCTTGCCAGAAACAGCGTAACCCGCCTCCGGAGAAGACGATCTGTTCGGGGTTGGGGGGCAAACTTGGCATGGTGATGGGCCGGACGGAGCCGGCCCGTACCAGACTTTATGGCCGTTCGACGCACATGGCGACGCCCATACCGCCACCAATGCACAGCGTTGCGAGGCCCTTCTTGGCACCACGGCGCTGCATTTCGAACAGCAGCGTGTTGAGAACCCGGCAGCCGGAGGCGCCGATCGGATGCCCGATGGCGATCGCGCCGCCGTTGACGTTCACGATGGACGGGTCCCAACCCATGTCCTTGTTCACCGCGCAGGCCTGTGCGGCAAAGGCTTCGTTCGCCTCAACGAGGTCCAGATCCCCGACGCTCCAGCCAGCTTTGTCGAGCGCCTTGCGCGAGGCATAGATCGGACCGGCGCCCATGATCGAAGGGTCAAGGCCGGCGGTGGCGTAGGATACGATACGCGCGAGCGGCGTGATTCCACGCTTCTCCGCGGCATCCGCTGTCATGAGAAGAACCGCAGCCGCACCATCGTTCAGGCCGGAGGCGTTGCCCGCGGTGACCGTGCCATCCTTGGTGAAGGCGGGGCGCAGTTTCTGCATGCCTTCGACGGACGCACCGTGGCGGATATACTCATCCTCTTCCACGATGATGTCGCCCTTCCGGGTCTTGACCGTGAAGGGGACGATCTCGTCCTTGAACTTGCCTGCTTTCTGCGCAGCTTCGGCCTTGTTCTGTGAAGCGGCGGCGAATTCATCCTGCACGTCGCGGCTGATCTGCCATTTCTCGGCGACATTCTCGGCCGTCTGACCCATGTGATAGCCGTTGAATGCATCCCACAAACCGTCACGGATCATCGTGTCGATGTACTTTACGTCGCCCATCTTGTGACCGGCCCGAAGGTGGGCGGCATGGGGGGAGAGCGACATGTTCTCCTGTCCGCCTGCGCAAATGATATCTGCATCGCCAAGCTGGATGTGTTGCGCGCCCAGAGCGACCGCGCGCAGACCGGAGCCACAAACCTGATTGATGCTCCAAGCCGCTGATTCTTGGGGCAATCCTGCGTTGATATGGGCTTGGCGGGCGGGGTTCTGGCCTTGGGCAGCGGTCAATACCTGACCGAGGATCGTCTCGGAAACCTCGCCCTTTTCGATGCCCGCTCTTGCGACGACTTCCTCCAGAACCTTCGCGCCGAGATCATGGGCAGGGGTCGTCGCGAATGATCCGGTGAAACTGCCGACTGCGGTACGAGCGGCTGAAGCGATTACAACGTTGGTCATGAGGTTCGATCCTTTTTCCATCACGAGCCCGCCGGGGATCGATGTCCCCCGGCATCTCGATATCTGAATAATGGATTAACCCATGGTCAACAATGGGGCGCGCGCAAAACCTTCGAACCTTACGCCTGACGGTTGCGCTGTGGAGCCCCGTCAAAGAGTGCTTCGGTTGTGGGAGCGCCAAACAGATACCCCTGCAAACAGTTCACTCCAATGGAGGCGAGATACCGGGCATCTGCCTCACTTTCCACGTTTTCCGCGACGGAGAACATATCGAAATGACGGGCGATCATCACGAGAGCCTGCGTGAGAACCTGATTGTCCTCGCTGCGATGAATGCCGGAGATGAATTGCCCGTCGATCTTGACCGCATCAAAGAAGAAATCCTTGAAGTAACGGAACGCGGTGTAGCCGGAGCCGAAATCGTCCAGCGCGAAGGCGACGCCATGTGCCTGCAGGCGATCCATGAAGTCGACCACGAGGTCAGGCATGAGCATGGCCGAGCTTTCGGTGATCTCAAGGATCAGACGCTCCCCTATTCCGGGTTCTTCGGTGAGAAACTGGTTGAGCGTGTGCATCCAAGGCTCATACCCGATGGAACGCGCCGACATATTGACGGAAATCCGGATGTTCGAATGCATCATCAGCGTTCGCATCCCCATGGCGAGGGCCGCGCGGTCGATCTCACGGCCAGTGTCGGTGTCCTCGACCGCGTACATGAAATCGGCTGCGGGAATGATCCGGCCTGTTTCATCGATGATGCGCATCAGTCCTTCGTAAAAGGCGACCTGATCCGTCTGGCGCGCCTGTACGACCGGTTGATAGGCAAGCGTGAGATCGCCAGCGGCGACCGCTTCTTGCACCATCCTGAGCGTATTTCGATCCCGCTGCTCCACCGCAAGGTCGAGCGGTGAGGACACACCGCCGTTGCCACGGTTCGTACCGAAATCATCTGCCATGAAAATTCCCCGAACTTCACCTGAGCAATTTGCCTAGAGATTTCAGGCTAACGCGGTGTGAATCCCTGCTGGGGAAGTCTTTCAAATACGACCGACTAGCCTTCAGGCTGTGCCAGCAGCGCGGCGATGATCGCCTTGGCGCTCTCGCTCGACCAATCCGCATCCCCCTGCAACCGGGCTATTTCAAGCCCCTCGGGATTGAGAAGCACAGTGATCGGCAGCCCGAGAACGGCCATCCGCCGCGCGAGAGCCTGTTTCGGGTCGCGGTGACGCGGCAGATTGTCCACGTCGATCTCCGCAAAGAACCGGTCGATGGCGGCGGGCATGTTTCGCCCTGTCGCGACGGTGACCACCTCAAAGTCCTCCCCGCCGAAGCTGGACTGCAATTCAGAAAGCATCGGCATCTCTTCGCGGCAGGGGGCGCACCACGTGGCCCAGAAATTCAACAGGACATACTTGCCCGCGTAATCACTGAGCGTGGCCGTGCCGCCTGAGGCCGTCTCAAACGTGACTTCCGTCGCAGCACCGCGGGGCTCCGTGTGAACCACGAGCTTTTTCATGTCTCCCTCGCGCAGACTGGCGATGTCTGCATGAGTGGCATTTGCACCGACGAGAAGGGCCGTATACACCGCTGCGGCAAAGAGCTTTCCCATTTTCCCTCCGAGGGCTGAACATGACCAACGACAAGGCGAACCAGATGTGGGGCGGACGTTTCTCCGCCGGGCCGGATGCGATCATGGAGGCGATCAACGCTTCGATCGGATACGACAAGCGGTTGGCCGCACAGGACATCGCAGGTTCGCGTGCCCATGCATCCATGTTGGCTGCGACAGGCATCATCACTGATAAAGACGCAGAGGCCATCCGTGAAGGCCTCCTCACGGTGTTGTCAGAGATCGAGGGCGGCACGTTCGAATTCTCCGCCGCGCTGGAGGACATTCACATGAACGTCGAGGCACGGCTGAAAGAGGTGGTCGGGGAGGCCGCGGGGCGGCTTCATACCGCGCGGTCGCGCAACGATCAGGTTGCGACCGACTTCCGCCTTTGGGTGCGCGATCAATTCGACGCCGCAGAGCAGGGACTTACCGCGTTGATGCAAGCGCTGTTGGTGCAGGCCGAGCAGGGGGCCGGTTGGGTCATGCCGGGCTTCACGCACCTTCAGACGGCGCAACCGGTCACTTGGGGCCATCACATGATGGCCTATGTCGAGATGTTCGCCCGGGACCGATCCCGCGTGAGGGATGCCCGCGCGCGGATGAACGAATGCCCGCTAGGCTCTGCCGCGCTTGCCGGAACGTCCTTTCCGATCGATCGGGACATGACGGCAAAGGCGCTCGGTTTTGATCGCCCCACCGCCAATTCGCTCGATGCCGTTTCGGACCGGGATTTCGCGTTGGAGTTTCTGGGCGTGGCCTCGATCTGTGCGATGCATCTGTCGCGTCTGTCCGAAGAGCTGGTGATCTGGTCCTCGGCACAATTCCGGTTTGTTACAATGTCGGATCGTTTTTCGACCGGCTCGTCGATTATGCCCCAGAAGAAAAACCCCGACGCGGCGGAACTCATCCGCGCCAAGGTCGGGCGGATTTTTGGTGCGCAAACCGCATTGATGATGGTGATGAAGGGGCTTCCGCTGGCCTATTCGAAGGACATGCAGGAGGACAAGGAACAAGTCTTTGACGCCGCCGACAACTGGATGCTCGCCCTTGCGGCGATGACCGGAATGATCGCCGATCTGACGGCCAACCGGGATGCGCTTCAGGCCGCAGCGGGGGCGGGCTTCTCGACCGCGACCGATCTTGCAGACTGGCTTGTGCGGGAGCTTGGCCTTCCCTTCCGAGAGGCGCATCACGTTACGGGGGCGCTGGTGGCGATGGCGGAACAGAAGGGATGTGACCTGCCGGAATTGAGCATTGATGACCTGCGATCCGTCCATGACGGTATCACAAGCGCCGTCTTTGATGTCTTGGGGGTTCACAACTCCGTTGCCAGCCGTACATCTTATGGTGGCACCGCGCCGGAGCAGGTCCGTGCGCAAGTCGCCCGCTGGAAGGACGCCCTCGCATGAGATCCATATCTTTGCTCTTCATCCTCGCGCTGGCGGCCTGCGGTGCAGATGGGGAACCAACCCCTCCTCGCGTGACTGGGGATACGACCATCGGGGTCAACTCCAAGAATGGCGGCTTCACCCGCACGTCCATCGGGGTGGAGTTCGGAAGCCGATGAGCCCCTTGCGGTTGCTCTGGCTCCTGCTTGCCATTTGGGGAGCGGTGCACCCGCTATACTGGGCAGCCCAATGGTTCGCCGGCAATCCGTGGTCGCTCGGCTCCCTCTTGGAGGGCTGGACCGCCAATGCCGCAAGCAGGGGACTTGCGTGGGATCTGATGATCGCGGCCATCGCGCTTACACTCTGGATTATCTCAGAGGTGGCCGTTCGCCGAAATTTTATGGCTTTGCTTGCCATACCTGCGACTTTTCTTGTCGGGGTCAGTTGCGGCCTGCCCCTCTATTTATTTTTGCGGGCTCGGCCTTTGTAGGGGCAAAAAGCCGGGAGCGAAGGAACAGCGAACTACTCTGCAGCTGGTCATTCTCAACCGAAGACGTCCCAAAGGTTAGAAGACGTCCCAAAGGTTAACAGCGTAGACAAAGACAGGTGGCATACCTATCACCCAAAGCGTTTTTAAGAGTTTTTACTAAAAAGGTGTTGGAAGATGAGGAAATTATTGGCGGCCTTGGTCGCGGCGCAAGCTTTGGCACTGCCTGTTGCTGCGGCGACACTTGATGGCGACTCTGTGAACCTTGGCCTGTTCGCCTCGTTTAGCTGGGGCGACTATACGCCGACTGCAGGGGCCGGCGAAGACGGCAACATCTCTAGCCAGTTCTATGATCTCAACGCGGGACCGGATGGCGATCTCTTCACGATCCGCTCGGAGAGAAGCCTTTGTGGAATTAACTGCCTCGGGGATACCGTGGTCTGGACATTGGCTGATTTGGACTTCGTAGGTGGGCTCCCGTTGACGGATTTCGTGATCGTGCAAAACTATAGCGATGCATCAGTCTCGTTCACCGATGATAGTGTGACCATCAGCTACACCGACGCATTTATTCCGACTGGCATTTACTTCCAGGGCCGGTTCGTAACCACGCCGCTGCCCGATGTGCCTCTTCCTGCAAGTCTTCCGCTGGCTCTCGTAGGGCTCGCAGGGCTTGGGATCTTTCGCAAGAAACAGCGCTGAAAACCAATACTTGAAGAGGAAGGTCGGCCGCATCGGCCGCCTTTTGTGCGCTTGAGCGTCGGAGTTTTCCAACTCCGCGCTGAACCGAGAGCTTTTCCAAGCGCCGCCTCACAAACGGATCGATTGATTGACGCGGCTGGCCCCTTTGCTATGGAAACCCGACACTGGGGCAACGGAAGCAAGCGATGGACCATTTTCTCTATAAGAGCGGCGCGCTGCATGCCGAAGACGTTCCGCTGGCTGAAATTGCGGCCACAGTGGGAACACCTTTTTATGTCTACTCGACGGCGACGCTGACCCGCCATTTCCAGCTTTTCGATGACGCGCTCGACGGGATGCCACATCTCGTGTGCTACGCGATGAAGGCGGCCTCCAACCAAGCGATCCTCAAGACGCTTGCCGATCTCGGGGCCGGCATGGATGTCGTTTCGGGCGGGGAATATGCACGTGCGCGCGCCGCCGGTGTACCGGGAGATCGCATTGTTTTCTCCGGCGTCGGCAAGACGAAAGAGGAAATTCATACCGCGCTCAGCGAAGGAATTCGCCAGTTCAACGTAGAATCCGAACCCGAGATGGCGGTGATTTCCCAAGTCGCGTCGTCTCTGGGTGTGGTGGCCCCGATCACGATCCGCATAAACCCGGACGTGGATGCCAAGACACATGCCAAGATCGCCACTGGCAAGTCGGAGAACAAATTCGGCATTCCGATCGCGCGCGCGCGGGAGGTGTATGCCCATGCTGCCAGCCTGCCGGGGCTCAAGGTGGTCGGGATCGACGTGCATATCGGCTCGCAGCTCACGGATCTGATGCCGTTTGAGCTTGCTTACAACAAAGTCGCCGATCTCACCGAACAACTCCGGGCCGATGGGCATGAGATATCGCGACTGGATCTGGGGGGCGGCCTCGGCATTCCCTACACGCGTTCGAATGAGGCGCCCCCGCTGCCGGTGGACTATGGTGCATTGATCAAGCGCACCGTGGGGCATCTGGGATGCGAGATTGAGATTGAGCCGGGACGTCTCATTGCAGGGAATGCGGGGCTTCTCGTCTCGCGGGTCATTTACAACAAGTCCGGTGAGGGCCGCGAATTCCTGATCCTTGATGCTGCGATGAATGATCTCCTGCGTCCTGCGATGTACGACGCGTATCACGATATCGTCCCGGTGGTCGAACCGGAGGCGGGTGCGGAGATGTCTGACGTCGATATCGTCGGGCCGGTTTGCGAATCTGGCGATACTTTCGCCAAACAGCGCCCCATGCCCCCGGTCTTTCCGGGGGATCTGGTGGCCTTTCGCAGCGCGGGTGCTTATGGCGCGGTGATGGCCAGCGAGTATAATACGCGGGCACTTGTGCCCGAAGTGATGGTGCACGGTGATCAATTCGCGGTTATCCGGGCCCGTCCGACGTTTGACGAAATCATAAAACGCGATACGCTCCCTGAGTGGTTGTAGCGCGACCCCGCGTCACGGCCCTATCGGGATGAGTTGATGCGCGATCGCCAAACCACGACCCTTGCCGCCCTGCGTCGCCCCCTGTTTCTGACCCGGCTCGGTCTGCTGGCGGAATCGGCTGTGCGCGCTTTCTGGCCCTTCTGGTCGGTCCTGTTTGTCGGGATTGCCGCCCTTGCGCTCGGCCTCCACGATCTCATCGCCGTGGAACTCGTCTGGGCACTGGGGGCAATTCTGGTCGTCGGCGTTGGGCTTTCCCTCCTGTATGGGTTCAGGCGGTTTCGGTGGCCCTCCGCCGCTGCGGCGCGTGACCGTCTGGACCGATCCATGCCCGGTCGCCCGATCACCGCCATGACCGACGATACGGCGATTGGCCGTGACGATCCCGCGTCCCGCGCGATTTGGGCAGCACACCAAAGACGCATGGCTGCGCGTGCCGCGGAGGCCCGTGCGGTGGAGCCCGATCTGGTTCTTGCCCCGCGCGATCCCTATGCCCTGCGCTATGTGGCGGTGCTTGCGCTCTTTGTGGCGCTGTTGTTTGGCTCAGTCTTGCGGATTGGCACGGTCACGGACCTCGCGCCGGGGGGCACTGCGCTCGCCTCGGGGCCAAGTTGGGAGGGGTGGATCGAGCCACCCGCTTATACCGGGCGACCCACGCTTTATCTGGCGGACCAGCGCGCGGGAGAACTCTCCGTTCCTCAAGGCAGTCGCATTACGGTCAGACTCTACGGCGAGATAGGAAGCCTTCGGATCGAGCAGAGTGTTTCGGCACAACCGGCACACGATCCCGAAGCGCCTGCACCAAATGGCTATAGCTTTGACATTACCCAATCCGGCCGACTTGCCATCGAGGGAGAGGGTGGTCGCGCTTGGGATCTGTCAATGGAGGCAGACGCGCCACCGTCCATCGAGGTCGGTGGTGCTTTGTCCGCAGAAGCCGATGGAGAAATGCGCCAACCTTTCCGGGCAGAGGATGACTTCGGAGTGGTCGCCGGGCGGGCGACCATCGCGCTGGACCTGCCGTCGGTGGATCGTCGATATGGCCGTGCCGCCGAACCCGAGCCGCGCGAGGCAATTGTGCTCGACCTGCCCCTTCCACTTGCGGGCGACCGTTCGGCTTTTGAAGAACAACTCGTAGAGAACCTCTCGGAGCATCCTTTCGCGCAGTTGCCGGTCGTCATCTCTTTCGAGGCCGAAGACGCCTTGGGACAGGTTGGCCGCACCACGCCGCTGCATGTAACACTGCCCGGGCGGCGCTTTTTCGATCCCATGGCCTCCGCTGTCATTGAGCAGAGACAGGCGTTGCTCTGGGCGCGGTCCAATGCTCCAAACATCGCACTGCTTCTGCGCGCGATCTCTCATCGGCCTGACGAGGTGTTCCGCAATGAGGGGGCATACCTCCGGATGCGCACGCTGATGCGGCGCATAGAGAGCGCGGGCGCCTCGATGAGCGATGCGGAGCAAGCCGAGTTCGCCGAAGCGCTATGGAATCTCGCGATCCTTCTGGAAGAGGGCGATCTGGACGACGCTCGAGAGCGATTGCGCAGGGCTCAGGATCGCCTTTCGGAAGCGATGGAAAATGGCGCCTCCGACGAGGAAATCGCTGAGCTTATGAACGAGCTACGCGATGCGATGCGCGATTTCATGCGGCAACTGGCACAAGAAATGCAGCGCAATCAGGACCAGCAAAGCGCCGAAAGCCAACCGCCCATGGATCCCGACGCCATGCAGCTTAGCCAGCAAGATATGCAGGACATGATGGATCGCATTCAGGAACTCATGGAAGAGGGCCGGATGGAGGAGGCCGAAGCGCTGCTCGAACAGTTCCGCCAGATGATGGAAAACATGCGTATGGCGCAGGGCCAAGGTCAGGGCCAGCAAAGCCCGGGGCAGCAGGCGATGGAAGGGTTGGCTGAAACCCTGCGTGAGCAACAAGGCCTCTCGGACGAATCCTTCAGCGAACTGCAGGAGCAATTCGGCTCGGGGCAAGGGGAGCCCGGCCAACAGGGACAAGGGCAGGGACAAGGGCAGGGGCAAGGGCAGGGACAGCCCGGCCAGCCGGGAACCGGCGAGAACGGCCAGGGAGGCACCCCCGGCGCGGACGAACTTGCCAACCGGCAGGGCGCTCTGCGGGACGAACTGCAGCGCCAGCGTGATGGATTGCCAAGCCTGAGCGGCGAAGAAGGCGAGGCCGCGCGCGATGCTCTCGACCGGGCCGGGCGAGCAATGGATGGCGCGGAGGAGGCCTTGCGCGGAGATGATATCCCCGAGGCAATCGACCGACAGGCCGAGGCGATGGATGCGCTGCGCGAAGGGATTCGCAACATGGGCGAGGCCATGGCCCAACAGCAGCAACAAGGCGGTGGCGGCGGTCAGGGTGAGGCGATGGGCCAACCGGACAGCAGCCGCCGTGACCCGCTGGGCCGCAGCACTGGCGAAGGCGGGGAAGTGGGCACGCAGGAAAACCTGCTTCAGGGTGAAGACGTTTATCGCCGGGCGCGCGAGCTTCTTGACGAAATCCGCCGCCGGTCAGGGGATGGGGAGCGAAGCGAGCAGGAGCGAGATTATCTCCGGCGCTTGCTTGACCGTTTCTAGAGCCCGGCGCCCCGCAAGACGCGTACCAGCAACGTATCGAGTGCATTGCGCCACTCGTTGATAGTTTGAACGTAGCTTTCGAGCGGGCCCTGCAGTTCAGGAATGGTGGTTCCGATTTCGGCAGCAAAGGCATAAATTACAAGCGCAATTGCCGCCAGCGACAGTGTCACCAGAAAGCCGCGACGGAAACCCGATGGTCTCTTGGGCGTCTGTTCGGCTGCGGGCTCCTCATGGAAGGAGGAGGCAATTTCGGCGACGTCAGGCAACTCGCTCCGCTCTTGGGCGCGAGGGGGCGCAGGAGATGCAACAGCCGCCTCAGCCTCAGCCTTGGCGCGGGCCAACTCCGCAGCTTGCGCTTCTTCAGCGCGTCTGCGCTCCTCGAATACAACTTCTTCGCGCAAGATCGCGGCAACTGCGGGATCAAGATCGCGCGGCGGGCTGGGCATCTCATCCGTCGCGGTCGGTTGAGGCTCCGGGGCCGGGTCAAACTCTTCTTCGTCCTCGAATTCAGCGGGGAGTTGGAACCACTGCGTTGAGCAGTTGGAACATTGCACATCCCGCCCGCTCAGGGGAATCGCTTCCTCCGGGACCTCGTATTCCGCGCCGCAATTGGGGCAAGTGAGCCGCATGACACACCCTTCTGCTCTATCCTGACGGGTGCGCCGGCGCACCCTTGGCCTTTGCCGCGCTTGTAGCCTCAGCGCGCACCGATGGAAAGTGTCGCGGCGCAGACCGGATTGAAACACGCAAGAGACTGAGGCAGAAGGGGAACAAAGGGCCCTGCGGGCGGCCCGGACCCCGGGGGTATGTTGGTGATTGCACTCGATAACGTGGCCTATAGTTATGGCGGCGGTGAATTGCTGGCGGGCGTGACGCTCGAACTCGCGCCAGGATCGTTTCATTTCCTCACCGGGCCATCGGGCGCGGGAAAGACGACCCTGCTCAAGATGTGCTTTGGCGAACTCGTCCCGACCTCGGGGCGCGTCGAACTCTTTGGCCAGCGCCTGCCAGGCATGACGCGCGATGCGCTCGCCGGGGCGCGGCGGCGAATTGGCCTTGTCCCGCAGGATGCGCGATTTCTGGACCACCTCACAGTGGCGGAGAACATCTCCTTGCCGCTCACGGTGGCGGGGCAGGATATGCGCGCGCAAAAAGCCAATCTTGATGAGCTCTTGGCGTGGGTCGGTCTGACCCATCGCGCCAAGGCGACACCTCCCGAGCTTTCCGGCGGTGAACGTCAGAGGGCGGCACTCGCCCGAGCGGTGATCCTTTCGCCGGATGTGATCCTTGCGGATGAGCCGACCGGGAATGTGGATTGGGAGATGTCGCAGCGACTGTTGCGGCTTTTGGTTGAACTCAACCGGATGGGGAAATCCGTTCTGGTTGCCTCGCACGATCTTGCTTTGATCCGCGCGGCCAAGACCCAGACGCAGGTGCGGGTCTTGCGGATTTCAAACCGACGTCTGCAATTTGCGGGAGCGGACCTTTGAAGGCGTTTCTTCGGGACTTGCGCATACTTTGGCGTGGTGATGCGAGCGGGGATCGTGTGGTGCCGCCCTCAGGCTACACGGTTCGCCTCACCATCTTTAGCGCTGCTGCCATGGGGTTTCTCGCGGTAATGGCGCTCGCCCTTGCGCTTTCTGCCGGGCGGCTCGCGGATGACTGGGGGGGCGCGCTCGCACGGTCAGCCACATTGCGTATCGACGGGCCGCTCGACACGATGCAGGAACGCACGGAGGCCGCGCTTCGCGTGCTGGAGCAAACGCCGGGCGTTGCCTCCGCCCAAGCGTTGACTGAAGAGGAACAGCGCGCGTTGCTGGAGCCGTGGTTCGGTCCTGATCTGCAGCTTGAGTCGCTCCCTATCCCGCAGTTGATCGAGATTGAGAAAACGCCCGAGGGGTTCGATGCCGAAGGCCTCCGGTTGCGTCTCGAAGGGGAAGTGCCGGGCGCAATGCTGGACGATCACGAAAGCTGGCGGAAGCCCTTTCTCGCAGCGGCGCGGGCGCTCCGCTGGCTGGGTTGGGGGGCGATGGTGCTTATTGGCGCTACCATGGCGGCCATCGTGACGCTCGCCGCCAGTGTCTCCCTTGCAGCCAATGCGCAGGTCATTTCCGTTCTTCGGTTGATCGGCGCGCGCGACGACTATATCGCCCGTGCCTTCATCCGGCGGTTTACGTTTCGCACCCTGACCGGTGCTGCCGTGGGCACCGGGCTTGGCCTGATCGCAAGTGCACTTTTGCCGGACGCTCCGATGAGTTTCCTGACCGGGATCGGGTTTGCGAACCTCGATTGGCTCGTCCCGTTTGCCATCCCGCCACTCGCGGCGCTTGTTGCATTTGCCGCGACCCGCCGAGCGGCCTTTCGCACCTTAAGAGGATTGTCCTGATGGGTCATGCGTTTCAAGTAGTGCGATCGGCGCTGTTCATCGGCCAGATGTATCTGGCGATGGCGGTGATCGGGATCGGATTTGCCCCTTGGGCGCTCCTCTCGAACCGTGGCGCCCGCATGGCGTGCCGCAGCTACTCCCAGTGGGTTCGTTGGACCGCGCGCTGGATGGTGGGGCTGCGTTCCGAAGTTCGGGGGGAGGTTCCCACGGATGACGTGCTGATCGCGGCAAAGCATCAGTCGTTCCTCGATATCATATTGATCTATGCCGCACTTCCGCGGGCGCGCTTCATCATGAAGCAAGAGCTTTTGATGACGCCCATTTTCGGCCAATACGCCCGTCGCGTCGGGTGCATCGCTGTGGATCGCGGCAAACGGGGCAAGGCCATGAAGCAGATGGTGGCCGAAGTTAAACAGGGGCGGAACAACCCCGGGCAACTGGTGATCTATGCGCAAGGCACCCGCGTCGCCCCCGGTGCGCGCCTTCCCTACAAGGTCGGGGCGGGAGTGCTGTATGGTCAGTTCGGATTGGATTGCGTGCCTGCCGCGACGAACGTCGGCGTGTTTTGGCCCCGGAGGGGTCTTTTGCGGCGCCCGGGTCTTGCCGTTGTAGAGTTTCTTCCGCGTATCCCGGCCGGGATGCCGATTTCGGCATTCATGGCCAAACTCGAATCCGACATTGAGAGTGCGTCTGATCGTTTGATGCAAGAGGCCGGGTTTCAGGTTCAGACTGACCTAAACTAAGACCCCCGTCTCATCGGCCGCGTTGCACCAATCCTGCTGAAGGACACCGCACAGCGACCCGCGCGTCACGTCCCGAAAGGTACGCGGCCGATCCACGTCGGTTTGCTGCGCAGGTCAGGCGCGCTATCTCCCCCCCAAGTATCAACGTGGGCTCACGTATGGCCCGGATCAGAAGGGAATTGCGCATGAGCAACAAGATACCTCAGAGTCGCCTGTTTATTTTCCCGAAGGTCAATCCGAGGGTGTTCATCACGTCGGCCGTCCTGATCGTCGGGTTCATAATCTTTGGTGCGCTCTTCAATGATCTGGCAAATGAGATCTTCTCCGGGATGCAGGGCTGGCTTGCCGAAACGCTCGGATGGGCCCTCATCCTCGAAGTGAATATCTTGCTGATCGCGGTTGGCTGGATCGCCTTCGGGCGTTTCGGCGATATTCGCCTTGGCCGAATGAACGAAAAGCCCGCCTATGGCCTCTTCAGTTGGACGGCGATGCTATTCTCCGCCGGTGTCGGGATTGGTTTGATTTATTGGGGGGCGGCCGAACCGCTGTATCACTATTTCGCGCCGCCTTCCGGGGAGCCAGAGACGGAAGCCGCCGCGCGGCAGGCGATGGTGATCTCCTTCATGCACTGGGGATTCCACGCATGGGCCGTCTATGCCATCGTAGCGTTGGCACTGGCATATTTTCACTTCCGCAAAGGGTTGCCGCTGACCATCCGTTCCGCCCTGTATCCCCTCTTGGGTGACCGGATATACGGCCCCCTTGGCGACATGGTCGATATCCTTGCCGTGTTCGGGACAATGTTCGGCATCGTCACGTCGCTCGGGCTGGGGGCGATGCAGATCAACTCAGGTCTGGGAGAGGTCTTCGGTGTGCCGCAATCCGTCGGTGCGCAGATCGTCATCATCGCCGTCATAACCGGCCTCGCGACCATCTCAGTCGTGGCAGGGCTCGATGGCGGGATCAAACGGCTGTCCAGCATCAATATCGCACTGAGTTTCGTTTTCCTGTGCTTCGTCCTAATTGTCGGACCGACGCTCTTCATTTTCGACCTCTTCGTGCAAAGCTACGGGGCCTACTTGCGCGATCTCGTGTCTTGGGGAACGTGGACCGAAGCTTGGCAGGAAGGCGGCACCTGGCAGAATTCCTGGACGATCTTCTATTGGGCCTGGTGGGTTTCATGGGCCCCGTTTGTGGGGGTCTTCATTGCCCGGATCAGCCGGGGCCGGACGATCCGCGAGTTCCTGCTTGGGGTGATGCTGCTGCCTTGCACGATCATGTTCTTCTGGTTCTGCGCCTTTGGCGGCACGGCGCTGCGCATTTCGCTTGGCGGGGACCGATCGCTCGTGGAGGCGACCCAGAATAGCTATGGCGACGCGATGTTCGCGCTGCTGGACTATTTTCCGGCGGCGGATCTGATGTCTGGCTTCGCGGTCGTTCTGATCATCCTGTGGTTCGTCACCTCGTCGGATTCCGGTTCCTTTGTGATCGACATGCTCACGGCGGGCGGGGATCCTGATCCCCCGAAGGTTCAGCGCATCTTCTGGGCGATCTCAGAGGGATGTGTGGCCTCGGTCTTGCTGCTGGTCGGCGGGCTCAACGCCTTGCAGGCCGCGGCTGTGGTCGCCGGGTTCCCGTTTGCGGTGGTGGTCATGTTCATCCTGATCGGGCTGGTAAAGGCGCTGCGATGGGATCCGCTGATGGTCTATCGCCACAATCAGAAATACCGTGATGACGAAGAGGCAGATCATGCCATGCCGCCTGAACTTCCGGGTGAGCTTTATGGCGCCGATCCAACGGCGCCGCCGATCGCGAGCGCAAAGAGCTAGTACAGACGAAAACGGCCCCCGAATTGGGGGCCGTTTCATTTTACGTTGGTTGGAAGTCAGTGAGCCACGGCTGAATGTTTCAAATCGGCCTCCGTCATGCCATTCCGCATGTGGTGCCGTTTGATCATTGGCCGCAGAACCGCAATGGCGCAGATAGCCGCGAAGGCGTCGAGACATGCCATGGCAAGCAGAACGGTGGTCCACCCGCCGGTGGCCTCCATCACCAGGTTGCCCACCGGCACGAGCAGTGCGGCGATACCCTTTGCCGTATAGAGCGCGCCGTAGATCTTGCCGATATGCTTGGTTCCAAAGACGTCAGACGCCGTGGCCGAAAAGAGCGAATACACCTCGCCCCAAGCGATGAACACGAGGCCCGACAACAGCACGAAGGCGTAGGGGTTGTGGCCCATATGGGCGAGGGCGAAGATACCGATCCCTTCGAGCGAGAAGGCGATGAACATCGTCGGCTCCCGGCCAATCCGGTCGGAGATGTAGCCGAACAGCGGGCGCGACAGGCCGTTCATTACCCGGTCGAGCATCAGGGCGAGCGGCAGAGCAGCCATGCCCCAGAAGACGACCTGATCCTTGACCCCAAGATCCTCGGCCATGGGGCCAAGCTGCGCGACAGCCATCAGGCCGCCCGTCACCGTGGCAGTGAACATGGCGAGCATGACCCAGAAGACGGGCGTTTGCAGTGCTTCTTGCAGGGTGTAGTTGCGACGCGTCTGTGCGATGGTATCGGAGAACACGACCTGATCGGCCCGTGGTGCCTTGAGCAGCCATGCCAACGCAAAGACAGCGACACCCTGAATAAGCGCGAAGGTGAAGAACGCGCTCGAATAGCCAGTGCTTTCAATCATGTTGCGGATGGGGATGATCGTAAAGATCGTGCCCGCGCCGTAACCGCCAGCGGTCAGGCCCACCGCAAGGCCGCGCTTGTCAGGGAACCATTTCAGCGCGTTGTTGATGCAGCTTGAATAGACGCAAGCCACACCGAAGCCGCCAATTGCACCGCCCAGATAGAAGCCCGAAAGCGTGCCGGTCATGGAGTTGATGATCCAGGCGATGGCGATGAGGATGCCGCCCAGCATAACGAGTGCGCGGGGGCCGTGTTTGTCGATGAAGTGACCGACCAGGGGCGTGCTCCAGGTCTGGCAGAGAACGAAGATGGTAAAGGCAGTCTGGATCGCCGCGCGGCTCCAGTCGTGGGCTTCCTGAATTGCGGGAACGAAGAGCGTCCAAGAATACTGGACGTTCGATGCCGCAACCATACAGGCGACCCCGGCGACAAGTTGTAGCCAGCGGTTTGCCGGAACAAGGCCTGCCTCCCCGACAGGCGCTCGATCGTAATCCGACATGAAGATAATCCTCAAAAGGGGGCCGCCGGCGGCAAAGCTCGGCCGGCCCTGGTTGGTCTGATTCCCGGGTGATTCGGTGGTCGAGCCTCCTCGCTCGACGCCGCATTTGTGCCCTCATTCGCCCTTGCGTCAATTGAGATAAATTCGTGCCAAGGGCGGGCAAAAACAGCGGCATGTCGCAAACTGGCCAAGCTCTTGGCTCACGCAATGGCAAGGTTGAAAAACTGCTGAGATTTTGGGCGAATCATGCTGATTCCGAAGATGTCGGAAATGGACAGTCAGGCCACGATGAGTCGTGTTCCGGGGTGCGCCAGCGCTGCGATTTCTTGCAGGTGATCCCGCCGAAAGGCGATGCAGCCCTCCGTGGGGAAGCGCGGGCGCCGCCACTGATGAAGAAAAATCGCGGAGCCACGGCCGGGCACCGATGCAGGCCAGTTCCAATCGGTAAGCAGGACGAGGTCATAGAGCGGGTCCGCTCGGCGCAGGCGCTCATGGCTATGGGCGTAGGGCGCTTGAACGAGGCTGTTGTACTGCGCATCCCCGGCATCGTCCGACCAAAGGTCCGTCGGGCCGATAGGCGCGGCCCAGGGCGCGGGGCGGGCGAGCCGGTCGGGGCGATAGAGCAGGCCGGTGATGCGGTGAACTCCGCGCGGCGTGGCGCCATCGCCTTCGCGTTTGTTGCTCGTGATACCGCCGCGCCCGATGGCACAGGGAAAGAGCCGCCCGTGAAAGCGCACTCCGAGCGGGGTGAGGACCATATCCTGTGGGGTCACAGCAGATGCCCCGACTTGGCCGCCTTGGTCGCGAGATAGGCCTCATTCTGGGGCGTTTTGCCGACTTTGAGCGGCACTCGTTCCACGACGTCGATGTCCATCCGGCGCATCATGTCGATCTTGGCGGGATTGTTCGTCATCAAGCGCACTGCGGAAAACCCCATCCTAAGCAACAAGGCGGCACCGAGGCGGAAATCACGTTCGTCGTCCTCGAACCCGAGGCGGTGGTTTGCTTCGACGGTGTCAAAACCCTGATCCTGCAACGAATAGGCGCGCATCTTGTTGGCAAGCCCGATCCCGCGCCCTTCCTGATTGAGATAAAGCAGCACGCCTGCGCCTTCGCTTCCCATCTGCGCGAGGGCGGCGCGAAGTTGCGGCCCGCAGTCGCATTTCAGACTGCCGAGCAGATCACCGGTGAAGCAGGCCGAATGAAGACGGGCCAGCACGGGCCGGTCGCGGGGCGGACTGCCGACTTCGATAACGTAGTGCTCTTCCGCACCGTCCTTCGGGCGAAACACATGCAGACGCGCATCAGGCGCAAGAAGGAGGGGAACGCGCGCGCGGATCACCGGATCGAGCAGAGCCTCGGCCCCCATGGTGGCGGCGCTTTCCTCCGCCGGCAAAGAGGTCAGGCCATTCTTCGACGCAAAGTCCACGGCATCCTTTACCGGCGCCACGATCACAGAGGGCAAAAGACGCGCTTCCTTGACCAGATCGACCGCAAGTCGATGAAGGCTCGCATCGCCGCCGCGCAGGGCGTTGAATGGCCCCTTCATCGGCGTCTTTAGATCGTCGGAGGGGTCGGCCACGGCACGCACCCAGCTTGGCGTGACCCCGCGAGGCAGCGGCAGGCGCGCGATATCGCCATCATAGGCACGCGCCCGCAAGGTTTCGGCCCGCCGCCCAGTCACCACGAGGCAGGTCTCGGTCGACAGCCCGGCCATATCGGCAAGGCGTTCCGGCGAGGCGGTCTCTGCCGCGAGCAGCACGGCACCACCATCGCCCGTACCTGTGAGCACGACAGGCACGCCCATGCGAATATCGGCCCGCGCGCGAGCCAGAAGATCGGTGATGTCCGGTGCCAAGGTCACGCCAGCGCCCTTTCGTTGCAATCGCTCTCGTCTATCGCCACCTGCAGTAAATTGAAACATTTGCCGCCCTGTTCGCACGTCCACGTGAGGCAAACGCCACAAATCTTGTTCATCGGCCCATTGCGCATCACATCGCGTTGAACAGAGGAAAAGGATTACACGACATGGCACAGCTCAAACGCATTCTGCTCGTCGATGATGATGAAGACCTTCGTGAGGCGCTGAGCGAACAGCTTATCATGACCGAAGACTTCGACGTGTTCGAGGCGGCGAACGGTGCGGGCGCTCTGACCAAGGCCAAGGAAGAGATCTATGATCTTGTCATCCTTGACGTTGGCCTGCCCGATACCGATGGGCGGGAGCTTTGCCGCGTGATGCGCAAACAGGGGATCAAGGCACCGATCCTGATGCTCACCGGGCATGACAGCGATGCGGACACCATTCTTGGTCTGGATGCCGGTGCCAATGACTATGTGACCAAACCATTCAAGTTCCCCGTTCTTCTCGCCCGGATCCGCGCCCAACTGCGCCAGCACGAACAGAGCGAAGATGCCGTGTTCCAGCTTGGGCCGTATGCCTTCCGCCCCTCCATGAAGGTCCTGATTTCGGAGGACGACCGCAAGATCCGGCTGACCGAGAAAGAGACCAACATTCTCAAGTTTCTCTACCGGTCTCCCGATGGCGTGGTGGCGCGGGATGTGCTGCTGCACGAAGTCTGGGGATACAATGCCGGGGTTACCACTCATACGCTGGAAACCCACATTTATCGGCTGCGTCAGAAGATTGAGCCCGACCCTTCGAATGCACGGTTGCTGGTGACGGAAGCCGGCGGATATCGGCTGGTCGCCTAGAAGGTCATGTAAAACCCTTGTCCGCCGCGTTTTGCGATCCATATGTGAGAAAGCTAAGCGATTGGCGATCCCGTTGCAGGTCCGGTCTGATCTGCACCTCCCTGTTGGACTGGCCCGGGCTTCGGCTCGGGCCTTTTTTTATGTGTAGGCGTATAGCAGAAGCCCAACCCCGAGGATCACCCGATAGATCACGTAGGGGGTAAAGCTCACGCTGCGCAGCAAGCGCATCATAAGAGCAAGCGCGCCAAGCGCTGCGCCAAAGGCAAAGATCGCGGCGATCCCCGCATCCCGGACAATCGAGAGATCGGCCTGCTGAGCGACGTCGATCGAAAGCAGGGCACCGGAGGCGAGAATGGTCGGGATCGACATCAACATGGCAAGCCGCGCCGCATCGCTCCGCTCATAGCCGAGCAGTCGTGCGCCGGTGATGGTGATGCCGGAACGCGAGGTTCCGGGGATGAGGGCGATCGTCTGCCACAGGCCCATGATGACGGCATCCCGCAGGGTCCAGTCCTCGGCGGTGCGATCTTCAGGACCCCGTTGATCAGCCCAGAAGAGCAGCAGCCCGAAGATGAGGGTCGTCCATGCAATCACAGTCACCGAACGCAGCCCCGCGTCCAGCCCGGCAACCTTGATGGCGAGCCCAGCGAGGACCACCGGGATCGTCGCAATGACGAGGCCGAGCGCGAGGCGTGCCTCGGGGGTCCGTGCCCGTCCGGACAAAAGCGCAATGAAACCCCGCAGGGCGCGCCCGACATCCTGACGGAAAAAGAGCACCACCGCCCCCAAGGTTCCCAAGTGCACGGCAACATCCACAACCAGCCCCTGATCGGCCATTCCCGTGAGGGTCGGCAGTAGAATCAGGTGACCTGACGACGAAATTGGGAGAAACTCGGTCACGCCTTGGATGATTGCCACGAGGAGAAGGTGGAGAAGGGGCATGATGGCGTCCTGAATAGCGGTCTCGCATCCCTTATAGACAGGGGTGGAAAGGGGGGAAGAGAGAAGTTAGGTCCGCATCAATACCTAAAATCGCGAAAAAAATGACGGCGATGGACGCAAAGGCGAAAAAATCTATCAAATAGGTCAGCACTACTTACTTTTCTTTCGCGGGCAGGTCGGGTAGTGGAGCGGTGAGCCACCTAAATTCGGGAGTGGGAGCCAATGGCGAAGCAGCCAATGCTGAAATTCGTGAACTTGCCGCGGGACATGCCGAAGAAGCGGGATGCCAGTGTACGCAAGCAGGATTTCGATGAGATCTATGCAGAGTTCGCCGATGCCAAGGCCAAGGAGCAATCCTCTAGGTGCAGCCAATGCGGCGTGCCCTATTGCCAGACACATTGCCCCCTGCACAACAACATCCCCGACTGGCTGAAGCTGACTGCCGAGGGGCGGTTGGAAGAGGCGTATCTGGTCAGTCAGGCGACCAACACCTTCCCCGAGATCTGTGGCCGGATCTGTCCGCAGGATCGCCTCTGCGAAGGTAACTGCGTCATCGAGCAATCGGGCCACGGCACCGTGACGATCGGTTCGGTGGAGAAATACATCACCGACACCGCTTGGGAAAAGGGCTGGGTCAAGCCCGCCGCACCAAAGCAGGAGCGGGACCAATCCGTGGGGATCATCGGCGCTGGACCGGGCGGACTTGCGGCGGCGGATCGACTGCGCCGGGCTGGTGTACAGGTTACTGTCTATGACCGCTATGATCGCGCGGGCGGCCTTCTGACCTATGGGATTCCGGGCTTCAAGCTGGAAAAACACGTTGTAATGCGCCGTATCGAGCAACTCGAAGCAGGCGGTGTGGAGTTCGTGCTCAACTGCAACGTTGGCGAAGACCTGTCGTTCGACGCGATCCGCGGCAAGCATGATGCCGTTCTTATTGCCACGGGCGTTTACAAGTCGCGCGACCTTGGTGGTCCGGGCAGCGGGGCCGAGGGCATCGTGCGCGCGCTCGACTATCTCACGGCGTCCAACCGGGAGAGCTTTGGCGATGAGGTCGAGGAGCTGGAGAACGGCTCGCTCAGCGCCAAAGGCAAGCGCGTGGTGGTCATCGGTGGTGGTGACACGGCCATGGACTGTGTGCGCACGGCGATCCGGCAAGGTGCTGAGAGCGTCAAATGCCTCTATCGCCGGGACCGGGCCAACATGCCGGGATCGCAGCGAGAAGTGCAGAACGCCGAAGAAGAGGGCGTCGTGTTCGAATGGCTGACCGCGCCCAAGGGCTTTGTCGGGGAGCCGGTCGAGGGTGTTCTTGCGCAGCGTATGCGCCTCGGGGCACCCGATGCGACGGGTCGCCAAGCTCCTGAATTGATTGATGGATCAGATTATGTCGAACCTGCGGACCTTGTCATCAAGGCGCTGGGGTTCGAGCCGGAAGACCTGCCGAAACTCTGGGGCGTGGATGAGCTTGAAGTGACCCGCTGGGGCACGATCAAGGCGGAATTCACCAGCGGGCAAACCGCGCTCGAGGGGGTCTATGCGGTCGGCGATATCGTCCGTGGGGCAAGCCTCGTGGTTTGGGCGATCCGCGACGGTCGTGACACGGCGGATGCCATCCTGGGGTATCTCGACGGGGCGACGGCCATCGCCGCGGAATAGGCCCGCGGCGGCGTATGACATGTGTATGACAATCGTATGACACAGCGGCATACGATCGTGTGACGGGAGACGGGGCGTAGGTCACAAAGGCTGACCTGCCTTCCGGCAAGGGGGAGGCCCGATGGGCGCGACGACGGGCAGATGCATGTGCGGTGCGGTGCGCTTCACCGCAGGCCAGATCGGGGATTACGGCATCTGTCATTGCGATGCCTGTCGCCGCTGGACCGGCTCTGCGCTTCACGCGGTCACCGTGCCGGAGGCGGAGATGAGGATCGACGCGGGCGGCGACGCCATCGGAACGATCCGCTCCTCTGGCTGGGCCTCGCGCAGTTTTTGCACCCGCTGCGGCGCGCCACTTTGGTATCGTCTGGACCATGGGACGGACGGCGCGGGGGATTTTGAGGTGGCCATCGGCCTGCTGGAGCGGGTGGAGGTGCCACTGGAGCGGGAGATTTTCGTCGACCGCAAACCGGATTGCTACGAGATCGCGGGGGATCATCCGCGGCTCACCGAAGAAGAGACCTGGGCGCGTTTCGGCCCGAAATCTGCGGACGCCTGAGCGGCTGCAAGCACAGAAGGGGCCCGGTGGCCCGCAACAGAATTCACAGCCGTATCCCGGCGCTTTATGGAGGGATCACGCCATGACCAACTTTGATGCAGACTGGGCCGCCGCCGAAGAGGCAAAGCGCCAGTGGATGGCGGAGAACGCACTTTACAGCGAGGAGGAAGAGCATTCCTCCTGCGGTGTGGGCCTTGTCGTGTCGATCGACGGGCGGCCATCGCGCAAGGTCGTGCAGGCGGGGATCAGCGCGCTCAAGGCGATCTGGCACCGGGGCGCGGTCGATGCGGACGGGCTGACCGGCGACGGCGCGGGTATCCACATCCAGATCCCGGTCAACTTCTTCTATGATCAGATCACCCGCACGGGGCATGAGCCGCGCCGCGGGGAACTCATGGCCGTGGGGCAGGTCTTTTTGCCGCGCACGGATCATGGGGCACAGGAACGCTGCCGGACAATCGTGGAATCCGAAGTGCTGCGCATGGGGCACTATATCTATGGCTGGCGGCATGTACCGGTCGATATTGGCTGTCTTGGCGAAAAGGCCAATGCGACGCGCCCCGAGATCGAACAGATCCTCATCTCCAACGCCAAGGGCGTGGACGAAGAGACATTCGAGCGTGAACTGTACGTCATTCGTCGCCGTATCGAAAAGGCGGCGGGCGCGGCGGGGATCAACTCTCTTTATATCGCGTCGCTGTCATGCCGGTCGATCATCTATAAGGGGATGATGCTGGCCGAGCAGGTTTCGGTCTTTTATCCCGACCTGCAGGACGAGCGGTTCGAGAGCGCCTTTGCGCTTTATCACCAGCGCTATTCGACCAACACTTTCCCACAATGGTGGCTGGCGCAGCCGTTCCGCATGCTGGCCCATAATGGTGAGATCAACACGCTCAAGGGCAACACCAACTGGATGAAGAGCCACGAGATCCGCATGGCCTCCGGCGCGTTCGGGGACATGGCCGAGGATATCAAGCCGATCATCCCGCAAGGTTCGTCCGACAGTGCCGCGCTGGATGCCGTGTTCGAGGTCCTGGTCCGGGCCGGGCGCAACGCGCCGATGGCCAAGACGATGCTGGTGCCCGAAAGCTGGTCCAAGCAGCGGTTGGAATTGCCGCAGGCGTGGCGCGACATGTATTCCTACTGCAACTCGGTGATGGAGCCGTGGGACGGCCCCGCCGCGCTGGCCATGACGGACGGCCGCTGGGTCTGTGCGGGGCTCGACCGGAACGGGCTGCGCCCGATGCGGTATGTCGTGACGGGTGACAACCTGCTGATCGCCGGCTCCGAGGCGGGCATGGTCCCGATCGACGAAAGCACTGTGGTGGAGAAGGGCGCGCTCGGGCCGGGGCAGATCCTCGCCGTCGATATGGCCGAGGGCAAGCTCTATCACGACACGGAGATCAAGGACAAACTCTCCGCCGCGCAGCCGTTCGGCGAATGGGTTGGCAAGATCAACGAGTTGGATGACAGGCTCGGCACCGTGACCGAAGCGCCGATCTATTCCGGTGGCGAGTTGCGCAAGCGTCAGATCGCGGCGGGCTATTCGATGGAGGAGCTGGAGCAGATCCTCGCGCCCATGGCCGAGGACGGCAAGGAGGCACTGGCCTCCATGGGGGATGATACGCCCTCTGCGGTGCTGTCCAAGCTGTATCGCCCGCTGAGCCATTTCTTCCGGCAGAACTTCAGTCAGGTGACGAACCCGCCAATCGACTCCTTGCGCGAATATCGCGTGATGTCGCTCAAGACGCGGTTCGGCAACCTCAAGAACGTGCTCGATGAGAGCAGTGCGCAGACGGAGATCGTCGTGCTGGAAAGCCCGTTCGTGGGCAACGCGCAGTTCGCCGAGTTGGTCGCGAACTTCGACAGCGACGTGGTGGAGATCGACTGTACCTTTGCACCGGGCGTGGAAAACGCGCTGATGGAGGGGTTGGCGCGCATCCGCCACGAAGCCGAAGACGCCGTGCGCTCCGGCGCGGGCCACATCATCCTGACCGATGAGCATCAGGGCGAGACCAAGGTCGCGATGCCCATGATCCTCGCGACTTCGGCGGTGCATTCGCACCTGACCCGCAAGGGGCTGCGGACCTTTACATCGATCAACGTACGTTCCGCCGAATGCATCGATCCGCACTATTTCGCCGTGCTGATCGGGTCAGGCGCGACGGTCGTGAACCCCTATCTCGCCGAGGACAGCCTTGCCGACCGGATCAATCGCGGCCTGCTTGACCTTTCGCTGACCGAAGCCGTGCGGAAATACCGTGAGGCAATTGATCAGGGTCTGCTCAAGATCATGTCCAAGATGGGCATCTCGGTCATCTCGTCCTATCGCGGGGGGCTCAACTTCGAGGCCGTTGGCCTGTCGCGGGCCATGTGCGCGGAATATTTCCCCGGCATGCTCAGCCGTATTTCCGGCATCGGGGTGCACGGCATTCAGAAGAAGGTCGAGGACGTGCATCAGCTTGGCTGGCGCGGGGGGCAGGACGTGCTTCCCATCGGCGGCTTCTACAAGGCGCGCCGTTCGGGCGAGACCCACGCTTGGGGCGCGCAGTCCATGCACATGCTGCAGATGGCCTGTAACAAGGCCAGCTATGAAATGTGGAAGCAGTATTCCGCGCGGATGCAGGCGAACCCGCCGATCCACCTGCGCGACCTGCTGGACTTCAAGCCGATTGGCGCCCCGATTCCGATCGAAGAGGTGGAGAGCGTCACCGCGATCCGCAAGCGCTTCGTGACGCCGGGCATGTCGCTGGGCGCGCTCAGCCCAGAGGCGCACAAGACGCTCAACGTCGCGATGAACCGCATCGGCGCGCGCTCCGACAGCGGCGAGGGCGGCGAAGATCCGGCGCATTTCGTGCCAGAACCCAATGGCGACAACCCATCTGCCAAGATCAAGCAGGTGGCTTCCGGGCGCTTTGGCGTGACGGCGGAATACCTCAACCAGTGCGAGGAGCTGGAAATCAAGGTGGCCCAAGGGGCCAAGCCCGGTGAGGGCGGCCAGCTTCCGGGTATGAAGGTCACCGACCTGATCGCGCGGTTGCGGCACTCGACCAAGGGCGTGACGCTGATCTCTCCCCCGCCGCACCACGATATCTATTCCATCGAGGACCTTGCGCAGCTCATCTATGATCTCAAGCAGATCAACCCCGAGGTGAAGGTCTGTGTGAAACTGGTGGCGTCTTCTGGCGTCGGGACCATCGCGGCGGGTGTGGCCAAGGCCAAAGCCGACGTGATCCTCGTCTCGGGGCACAATGGCGGCACCGGGGCATCGCCCGCGACGTCGATCAAATACGCGGGCCTGCCGTGGGAGATGGGCCTTACCGAGGCGCATCAGGTTCTGGCGATGAACAACCTTCGCGGGCGCATCACGCTGCGGACGGATGGCGGGCTTCGGACCGGGCGCGACATCGTCATGGCGGCGATGATGGGGGCCGAGGAATACGGCATCGGTACCGCGGCGCTGATCGCGATGGGGTGCATCATGGTGCGCCAGTGCCAGTCCAACACATGCCCCGTCGGCGTCTGTACGCAAGATGAGGCGCTGCGCGGAAAGTTCACCGGCAACGCGGACAAGGTCGTGAACCTCATCACCTTCTATGCGCAGGAAGTGCGCGAAGTGCTGGCCTCCATCGGGGCGCGGTCGCTGCATGAAGTGATTGGGCGGGCCGACCTGCTCAGCCAGGTATCTCGCGGGGCGGCGCATCTGGACGATCTCGACCTCAATCCGCTGCTCATCACGGTCGATGGCGCCAAGGATATCGTCTACAATCGCGACAAGCCGCGCAATCCGGTGCTCGATACGCTGGATGCGGAAATCGTGCGCGATGCGGCGCGGTTCCTCAAGGACGGCGAGAAGATGCAGCTTTCCTATGCTGTGCAGAACACGCACCGCACGGTCGGGACGCGGACCTCGTCGCATATCGTGCGGCGCTTCGGGATGCGCAACTCTCTACAGCCCAACCACCTGACCGTGAAACTGACGGGCAGCGCGGGGCAAAGCCTTGGGGCCTTTGCAGCGCCGGGTCTCAAGCTGGAGGTTTCGGGCGACGCCAACGATTACGTGGGCAAGGGGCTTTCGGGCGGAACCATCGTGGTCCGTCCGCCAATGGCCTCGCCGCTGGTGGCTTCGGAGAACACGATTATCGGCAACACCGTGCTTTATGGCGCGACGGACGGTTATCTCTTTGCCGCCGGTCGCGCGGGCGAGCGGTTCGGGGTGCGGAACTCCGGCGCGAAGGTTGTGGTCGAGGGCTGCGGATCGAACGGTTGCGAATACATGACCGGTGGGGTTGCGGTGATTCTCGGGCAGATCGGCTCCAACTTCGGGGCGGGGATGACCGGCGGCATGGCCTATATCTATGATCCCGAAGGCCGTGCGGCGTCGCTGATGAACTCCGAGACGATTGTGACCTGTCCGGTGACCGTCGATCATTGGCGGACGCAACTCGAGGAATTGATCGAGCGGCACATCGAAGAAACCGGATCGCGCAAGGCGCAGGACATCTGGCAGCATTGGGACGAGGAATTGAACAACTTCGTTCAGGTCTGTCCGAAGGAAATGCTCAACAAGCTGTCCCACCCGATTGCCATTTCGGACGTTTCGATCCCGGCGGAGTGATTGCCCCGCCGGGCCCCGCCCTTGGGGAAAGACAACAAAAAACCCCGCGCCGGTCTCCCGGCGCGGGGTTTTTCAATTCTGCCTGGGTGTCTTACCGACGGCGGCGCGCGATGCCGAATGCGCCGAGGCCGGTCAACAACAGGGCCACACCGGCGGGAAGCGGAACTGGTGCGACATCGGTGACGGTGAAGCTGTCGAGGTCAAAGCCATCCGCAGAGCTGTTTCCGTCGATCCCGTATTCGTCATAGCTGGCGTCCATGAACCCGATCCAGCTGTATGTGCCGGAGAAGTTGATCGAGGACGAGGCCGCGACGCTTCCGCCCTTGCCGTTGTCGACCCGGCCAATGGACAGGTGGTTCTGCATGTTGGTGTAAAGCTCGTCGATCGAGGCGCCGACGAATACGTCCGCGGCTTCCCAGTGCTGCGACGGGTTGGTGACCTCAACAACGGTCATGGGGCCGGTGAACTGGGTCCCGAGTTCAAAAACGGCCGACCCGCCATAGAGGCTGCCCGTGGGGCTTAGCCCGAGCGAGAAGAAGGCACCATCGGCGGCCCCGACGTTGACTTTGGACACGTCGCGCCGATCTGCGGTGACCCCGCAGGAATAGGATCCGGTGAATCCGGCGTGCAGTGCGCTTGCGGGGGAGGTGGAATCACATTCCGCGCCCGCATTCACGATGGTTGCTGCTTGGGCGTTCGCCGCCATCAGGGCCAGTCCGGCCGTGGCAGTCGCGGCAAGTAGGAAGCTCTTCATTTTACGACCTTTACAAATTGATTTGATAAAAGGGGAATACGTGTTCAGAGGGTCTTTTCGCAACGGAATGCTGAACAATAGGTTAACGGAGGCAGGCCACGGGCCGACTCCTATCCTTTTGATTTCCTACCGGAATGGATTTCCTGAAAGTGACCCGGCGTCACGTTTCCCATGGCTTCGCGCTTGAGTTTGGCGCGGGGGCATTTGTCGACTATGATGGTCGGACCGTGCCGTTTGTGAGATGCCAATGCCCCAGTCTTTTACCGACCAGTTCATCCTAATTGATCCCTATTCGCCGCCGTCTACGGGCACAGTCCTGACGCCGATCAACCTGACGCTCACGGATGTGAACGACGATTCCGATATCGGCAGGCGCGATGGGGATACCATCGATGGCAGCCGGGTCACGCGGACCTTTGATGGCGATACGGTAACGCTGCGGATCGACGGTGTATCGCAGACGTTTTCGGGGGTCACCTTCTACCTGCAGGACGGGCGAAGGCTGTTCACCCCGACCGACAATTCCGTGCTCAGGGAGGGGACTTTTCAGAACTCCACCTGGGTCAGCCAGCAAAACGATATTGCGATTCCACGCTTCG
This sequence comes from Poseidonocella pacifica, assembly GCF_900111875.1. Classification (GTDB taxonomy): domain Bacteria; phylum Pseudomonadota; class Alphaproteobacteria; order Rhodobacterales; family Rhodobacteraceae; genus Poseidonocella; species Poseidonocella pacifica. The sequence continues at coordinate 565,441 of NZ_FOJU01000002.1, read as the reverse complement.
GGCCGGCGTGCTTTGTGGCGGGGACATTGATCGATACCCCGGATGGCAGGGTTCTAGTTGAGGATTTGTGCGCCGGGGATGCGGTGACAACAGTAGACGGGACGGCGGAAACGCTGATCTGGGCCGGGGAAAGCGCCGTACCTGGGGTGCGGGCACTGGCCCCCGTGCGATTCGAAGCCGGGGCAATCGGCAACGAGAGGCCGCTGCTTGTCTCTCCGCAGCACCGGATGCTGGTCAAGGGCGCGCGTGCCGAGTTGCTCTTTGGTGAGCCGGAGGTTCTCGTGGCGGCGGTGCATCTGGTGAACGACAAGACGGTACGCCGGGTCGAGATGGATACCGTGCGCTATGTGCACCTGATGTGCGACGCGCCCGTGATCCTGTGTTCCGAAGGTACCCTGAGCGAGAGCTTCAATCCCGGTGCGGACTGGCTCGAAGGGGATGCGGCGCTGCGGGCGGAGCTTGAGATACTGTTCCCTGATCTGCCGCTTGGTGACGGGGCGCCGACGGCGCGCCCGGTGCCCCATCCACGTCAGGCAAGGGCCCTGTCGCGCCCCTGAGGGGTCTGGCCCCTCAGAGCGGGCGGGGCCTGTCCAGCGTCCGGCGGGTGACTGCCAGTATCTCGCAGACTTCCCCATGCTCGTTGGTGATGCCGGTAACCGTCACATCCCAAAATGCGGGTATGCCCCTTGCGGTGGGGCAGGGCGCGATGAAATTTGCGAGGCGGCCCATGCGCGCGATGCCGACTGCTCTCTTCACGGTTTCGCGCAGTTGATCGGGCCACAGATCCCACCAGAAGGTTCCGTAGAGCGCGCCGGAGGTGTCATCCTTCATTGCGCGGGCTGCGTTGGCGCTCATGTAGGCGAGGCGACCGTCCGGTTCGAGCAACTTGATGCAATCGCCGCTGCAATAGGTCATCGCGACGAGTTCCGGCGACAGATCAAGGCCCGCCGCAGCGATACGTGAGGGCGAATCCTCGCGGCGGAGTGGCTGAGGTCTTGCCGGGGACGTTTCCGGGGTGGCTGGCGGATGGGGGCTGTCTGCTGGCCGATCGAGTACTGAATACATTGTGGCGCCTTACTAACGGAAACTAGGTTAATCTTGGGGTAAGGAATCGCAATAAATCCCTAATGGTGCGCGCGGTATCCGGGTCTGGTGCTTGGAATGCCGGGCTTGCTGCGGCAGAAGGCCGGTGCAAAAGGAACAAGGTTGCGACAGTGGCAGGCAAGGCACGCGGGAAGGCGAAGGCGAAAACGAAAGAGAAGCCCAGAGTGGGGTTTCGGCGATGGGCATTGCGTGCGGTGCTCGTGCTGAGCGCTCTGCTGGTCATGGCGATTCTCGGCTATCGGTTCATCAATCCGCCCACGACCCCCTATATGATGCGCGAATCGCGGCGGCTCGACGGGGTGGCGCAAGAGTGGGTCCCCATGGAGAGGATCGCGCCGGTCATGGCGCGGGCGGCGGTGGCAGCAGAAGACGCGAATTTCTGCCGACACTGGGGCTTTGACATGGCGGCGATCCGGGGGGTCATCGCGCGGGGCGAAGTGCGGGGCGCAAGCACCATCAGCCAGCAGGTCGTGAAGAACGTCTATCTCTGGCAGGGGCGAAGTTGGCCGCGCAAAGCGCTTGAGGCGATCCTGACTCCGGCGGTGGAGATCGCATGGCCGAAGCAGCGAATTCTTGAGGTCTACCTCAATGTTGCGGAGTTTGGCGAAGGGGTTTTCGGGGTCGAGGCCGCGGCGCAGCGCAGCTTTGGCATCTCCGCGGAGCAGCTTTCGTCCAGTCAGGCGGCACGCTTGGCAGCGGTATTGCCCGATCCCAAGCGGCGCGATGCGGGGCGACCTTCCGATTTCGTCACGCTCCGCGCCCGAAGCATTGCCGACGGTGCGGCGACGATCCGACGCGATGGGCGTGCCGCCTGTTTCGGCGCGGACGGTTGAATCGCCCCGATCCCTGCGGCATTGAGAGAGTGTTCTACCCAGCCAATCCGGGACCCCCATCATGAACAGACTGTTTCACGTACCCCTGTCCCCCTTCTGCCGTAAGGTTCGGCTCGTTCTGGCGGAAAAGCGGATCGAGGTGGAGCTTGTGGAGGAGCGCTATTGGGAGCGCGACCCTGAGTTCCTGCGCCGCAATCCCGCGGGCAAGGTCCCTGTGCTCAAGCTTGGGGGGCGGATGATGGCAGAAAGCCTGCCGATCTGCGAATATCTTGAAGAGACCGTGCCGGAGCCGCCATTGCTCCCCGAAGATCCCGATGGGCGCTATGAAGTGCGGCGTCTGGTCGGGTGGTTCGACGATGTGTTTCACCACGAGGTGACGGCGAAGTTGTTGTACGAGCGGGTCAACAAGAAGGTCATGAAAAAAGGCTTTCCGGATTCGGGCAACGTCAAGGCCGGGGCCAAGGCGGTGAAGTATCACCTTGATTACATGGCATGGTTGCTTGATCGGCGGCGCTGGCTTGCGGGGGATGTGATGACCTTGGCGGATTTCACCGCGGCGGCGCATCTGTCCTGTCTGGATTACATCTCTGACGTGGATTGGAACCGGAGCGAAACCGTTCGCGACTGGTATGCCAAGATCAAGTCCCGCCCCGCCTTCCGAAGCATTCTGGCCGATCAGGTGCCAGGGTTTCCGCCGCCAGCGCATTATGCTGATCTGGATTTCTGAACCGGGCCACATGCTCGCAGGCCCAAGGGGCCGGGACGCTGCATGGATGAGCTGAAGGCGCGCCTGACCCAAGCCGCAGAGGACATGGGGTTTGACCTCTGCCGGATCTGCCGCCCCGATGCGGTGCCGCAGGTGCCAGACCGCCTTGCCGAGTTTCTGGACGCGGGCCGCCATGGGCAAATGTCATGGCTGGGCGAGCGGGCGCATTGGCGCGGCGCGCCAAACGTTCTCTGGCCGGAGGCCCGTTCAGTGATCATGCTCGGGGAGAGTTATACGCCTGCGCATGATCCGCTGGATATCCTCGCAGAGCCGGAGAAGGCCGCGATTTCCGTCTATGCACAGAACCGCGATTATCATGACGTGGTGAAAAAGCGCCTGAAGCGGCTGGCGAGATGGCTGATCGCGGATGCGGGTGGGGAGGTGAAGGTCTTTGTCGATACCGCGCCCGTTCCCGAGAAACCCTTGGGGGAGGCCGCAGGACTGGGTTGGCAGGGCAAGCATACCAATCTCGTGTCGCGGGACATGGGAAGCTGGTTCTTCATCGGGTCGGTTTTCACCACGCTCGACCTTGCGCCGGACGCGGCGGAGGTGGATCACTGCGGATCTTGCCGCCGGTGCCTTGATGTTTGCCCGACGGATGCATTCCCCGCGCCTTACAAGCTCGACGCGCGGCGGTGCATTTCCTACCTGACGATCGAGCACAAGGGCCCCGTGCCCCATGACTTGCGGGAGAGGATGGGCAATCGCATCTATGGCTGCGACGACTGTCTGGCGGTTTGCCCTTGGAACAAGTTCGCGCAAGAGGCCCGCGAGGCCAAGTACCATGCGCGGCAGGAATTGGTTTCGCCGGATCTCTCGGAATTGGCTGGGCTGGATGATGCGGGGTTCCGTGCTCTCTTTTCCGGCTCACCCATCAAGCGGATCGGGCGGGATCGCTTTGTACGAAACGTTCTCTATGCCATCGGAAATTCGGGGCGTCCCGCGCTTGGTCCGGTAGCTGCGACGCTCTGCTCTGATCCCGATGAGACCGTGGCGGAGGCCGCGCGCTGGGCCGTTGAGCGATTGCGATAGCTCCGCCGTGCGGGAATTTCGCCGCTCGCTGACGCCAAGTTGAGCGGGGAGCGGTTTTCATTTCACCTTTGCCGCCCCATCTATGGGGAAAGCAAAGGAGGTCCCATGGCGGATTACTTCAAGAACCCCGAGGCCATCGCCGCGCTCGACGAGGAACAGTACTGGGTCACTCAAGAGAGCGGGACGGAGCGCGCGGGAACCGGTCGGTATCTCAAGAACAAAGAGCCGGGCATCTATGTCGACATCGTCAGCGGTGAGCCCCTGTTCGCCAGCAGTGACAAGTACGAAAGCGGCTGCGGGTGGCCGAGTTTCACCAAACCGATCGCGCCGGCCCATGTCACCGAACTTGCCGACAAGAGCCACGGCATGGTGCGCACCGAGGTGCGTTCCGCGCATGGCGACAGCCATCTGGGCCACGTTTTTCCGGACGGACCGCAGGATCGTGGCGGGCTGCGTTACTGCATCAATTCGGCCTCTTTGCGCTTCATCCACAAGGATGACATGCAGGCCGAAGGGTATGGCGATTATTTGGATCAGGTGGAGGACGTATGATGGCTGAGGAACGCGCTGTTCTGGCTGGGGGATGTTTCTGGGGGATGCAGGATCTCATCCGCAAGATGGAGGGTGTTCTGCGGACGCGGGTCGGCTATTCCGGCGGCGACGTCCCGAACGCGACCTATCGGGATCACGGCACCCACGCCGAGGCGATCGAAATCACCTTCGACCCAGAGCGGATTTCCTACCGCAAGATACTGGAGTTCTTCTTTCAGATCCACGACCCGACCACCAAGGACCGTCAGGGAAACGACCTCGGCATGTCGTATCGCTCCGCCATCTTTTACGAGAACGAGGAGCAGAAGGCAGTTGCCCTTGATACGATTGCGGATGTGGATGCGAGCGGGCTATGGCCCGGAAAGGTCGTGACGGAGGTCGAACCTGTGGGCGATTTCTGGGAGGCTGAGCCGGAGCATCAGGATTACCTGCTGCGCAATCCTGGCGGCTATACGTGCCACTTTGCGCGTCCGGGCTGGATCCTGCCCCGGCGCGACGCGGCGGAGTAGACAGAAAAAGCCGCCCCCGGCGAGGAGGGCGGCTTTTGCAGGTCTGGTGATCCGAGGTCAGAGTTTCTCGGTCAGTTCCGGAATCGCTTCGAAGAGATCCGCGACGAGGCCATAGTCGGCCACCTGAAAGATCGGGGCTTCTTCATCCTTGTTGATGGCGACGATGACCTTGCTGTCCTTCATGCCAGCCAGGTGCTGGATCGCGCCGGAGATACCAACGGCGATATAGAGGTCGGGGGCCACGACCTTGCCAGTCTGACCCACCTGCCAATCGTTCGGAGCATAGCCTGAGTCGACAGCGGCGCGGGAGGCGCCAACAGCGGCCCCGAGCTTGTCGGCCAGTTTCTCGATGATGGCGAAGCTCTCTTCCGATCCCATGCCGCGCCCGCCGGAGACGACGATCCCCGCGGAGGTCAACTCCGGGCGTTCGCTTTCTGCAACAGTGTCCTCGATCCATTCCGACAACCCCGAAGTTGCCGCCGTATCGACCGCCTCGACCGAGGCGCTGCCACCCGCATCCGCCGCGTCGAAAGTAGAGGTCCGGACCGTCAGCACCTTGGTGGCATCGCGGGATTTCACGGTCTGGACCGCGTTTCCGGCATAGATCGGACGCTCGAACGTATCGGCATCGATGACCTTGATCACCTCGGAGATGATCATAACGTCGAGAAGCGCGGCGACCCGCGGCATGACGTTCTTGCCATCTGTCGTCGCAGCGGCCGCGATATGGCTATAGTCGCCCGCCAGAGACACGATAAGATCGGCAACCGGCTCCGCGAGCGCATGGGAGAATCCATCGTCCCCCGCAAGCAGAACTTTCGCGACGCCCTGAAGGGTCGCCGCTTCGTTGGCTGCGGCTTCACCGCCCTGTCCCGCGACGAGCACGTGCACATCGCCCAGTGCGGCAAGTGCGTTCACCGTCTTGGACACGGCATCGGTTGCTAGTTGGCCATTGGCCACATCGGCCAGAAGTAGAACTGCCATCAGAGTGCCCCCGCTTCTTTGAGTTTCCCGATCAGCTCGTCAACAGAGCCCACCATGATCCCCGCAGCGCGCTCCGCCGGTTCGGTCGTGGAGACGACTTCGAGCCGCGGCGCGACGTCCACGCCATAATCGGCGGGTGTCTTTTCCTCGAGCGGCTTTTTCTTCGCCTTCATGATGTTGGGAAGTGACGCGTAGCGCGGTTCATTCAGGCGCAGATCGACGCTGACAATGGCCGGAAGCTTTGCCTTGATCGTCTGGAGGCCGCCATCAACCTCACGGGTCACCACGGCGTTTCCATCTTCGATCCGCACTTCGGAGGCGAAGGTGGCCTGGCTCCAGCCCAGCAGCGCCGAAAGCATCTGCCCGGTGGCGTTCATGTCGTTGTCGATGGCCTGCTTGCCGCACAGGACGAGCTCTGGCTGCTCTTCGTCGATCACCGCCTTGAGAAGCTTGGCGACGGCGAGCGGCTCGATGTCCTGATGCACATCCTCGGTGGCGACAATGAGGATCGCCCGGTCAGCGCCCATCGCCAGCGCGGTCCGCAGCGTTTCCTGCGACTGCTTCACACCGATGGAGACGGCGACGATTTCGGTGGCCGCGCCCTTTTCCCTGAGCCGGATGGCCTCCTCGACGGCGATTTCGTCGAACGGATTCATCGACATCTTCACATTCGCCAGATCGACCCCGCTCCCGTCCGCCTTGACGCGAACCTTCACGTTGTAGTCGATCACGCGTTTGACAGGCACAAGAACCTTCATCGGCAGTCATCTCCCTCAATTGCGGCGGCCCCGGCGGGCCCTCCATCACACGTCCATGTTGATAACGGAGGGGGCCGGGGGGAAACAGGGGAAAATAGGCTCCGAAAGGGCTGGCGACGTGAGGTTTCCGGCGAAGGCGATCAAAACTTCAGCGGTTGGCGCCGGGCACCCAGAGTACGTCATCCTTGCCGCCGTTGTTGGCGCTGCGGGCCGCGACGAAAAACCAATCGCTCAGACGGTTGAGGTAGGTGATGACCACCGGGTTCACCGGCTCGCTTTCGCTCAGTTCCGTTACATTCCGCTCGGCGCGGCGGGCAACGGTGCGGCAGACATGCAAATGGGCCGCGAGTTTCGTCCCACCGGGAAGGATGAAACTGCGCAGTGGTTCCAGCGCTTTGTTCATCAGGTCAATCTCTGCCTCAAGTCGGTCGACCTGCGATTGTACCACGCGCAGCGGGGGGTACTCTGCCTCGGCATCCTTCTCCATGCCCGGACGGCAAAGATCAGCCCCCAGATCGAAGAGGTCGTTCTGAATGCGCGACAGGGCGAGGTCCGTCTCATCCTCGGAGGCAAGCCGGGCAATACCCACGAAGGAATTGAGCTCATCCGTGGTGCCATACGCCGCAACCCGCGCGGAATGCTTCGCCACGCGTGCGCCATCGCCAAGGGCGGTATCCCCTCGGTCGCCGGTTCGCGTGTAGATCTTGTTGAGTACGACCATTTCAGCCTCCCGAGCGCATGTAGAGAAACAGCAGGATGAGCAGCACGGCAACGAATTGGGCCGCGATGCGCCACTGCATGAACTTGTTGGACCGCTTGGCGGCGTCTTCGGTGCCCTTGCCGAAATTCATGATCCCCAACCCGAGGATCACGACCACGCCAAGCATCACGGCGGCAAGCAGAAGGAAAAGGGGGTCACTGGTCATCTGTCGGCTTCCTTGCGGTGTGGATCGCAGATGTAGCGGAGCGCGGGCGAAAAGCGAACGGGTAAAACCGTCACGCCCTGTCCAGCACCCGGTCGAGCAGGCGGGTCGGCAGGAGACGCCGGAAGATCGCTACAACGGTGGTCGGTGTAGTGACGCGGTAGCGCGGTTTGGGGCGGCGCGCTTCCAGCGCGCGGATCACGGCGGTTGTCACGGCAGATGTAGGCCAGCTTGGGCCGGAGGAGCCGCGGTAAAGCTGGTTGAGCAGCGAGTCGCGATATTGCCCGGCGCGGGCGGAGGATTCCCAATCGATCCAGCGTTCAAACTGCTTGATGGCATTGTCGCGAAACGGGGTCTCAATCGGACCCGGTTCGATCAATACGACATCGATCCCGGTGTCTTTCATCTCCATGCGGAGCACGTCGCTCATCCCTTCGAGCGCGAACTTGGTTGCCACATAGGCCCCACGCCATTTCGCCCCGGCAAGACCAAGCACCGAGGAGCATTGCAGGATGCGCCCGTGACCCTGTGATCGCATGACGGGAATGACGCGGCGGGTCAGGTCATGCCAGCCGATGAGGTTGGCCTCGAAAATCCTGCGCAACGCGTCGGACGGAACATCTTCCATAGGACCTGGGATTGCATAGGCCCCATTGTTGAAAAGCGCATCAAGAGGGCCGCCCGTGACGCGAAGAACCTCCGCCAGTCCCGTTTCGATGCTCTCAGGGTCTTCGTAATCGATTCTCGGGCTGTGGAATCCTTCGGCCCGTAGCCGGATACAGTCATCTTCGGCGCGGCAGGACGCGAATACTTGCCAACCCCGGTCACGCAAGGTGCGGGCCGAATCCAGCCCGATCCCGGAGGAACAGCCCGTGATGAGGATACTCTTGGTCACTTCGCGCGCGCCTTCTGTCATGTGCTGCTGATGCAGGGCAACGGGCCAGAGTGCAAGCCCGCAGCCTCCGGTTGCAACGTCATCGCTGGACGAGGGCGAACGCGCACAGTATCAGGCCCTCATGAGCGACGACATCCGCGATCCTGACGCCCCCGAAGCCACCCCTCCGATAGCAGAGCCTTTGCGGCGCGCGATCGGGGACCGTTACCTGACCTATGCGCTCAGTACGATCATGAATCGGGCGCTGCCGGATGCGCGCGACGGTCTCAAGCCCGTGCACCGGCGTATCCTCTACGCGATGCGCGAGCTGAAACTTGCTTCCAACGGCGGTTTCCGCAAATCGGCCAAGATCAGCGGCGATGTGATGGGGAACTATCACCCGCATGGCGATGCTGCGATTTATGACGCGATGGCGCGCCTTGCGCAGGATTTCAACGTCCGCTACCCGCTTGTCGACGGGCAGGGGAACTTCGGCAATATCGACGGCGATAACCCGGCTGCCTCGCGATATACCGAGGCGCGGATGACGGCCGTCGCCGAAGCGCTGCTCGAGGGGTTGAATGAAAACGCCGTCGATTTCCGGGACAACTACGACGGCACGCTGACCGAGCCGATTGTTCTGCCTGCGACGTTCCCCAACCTTCTGGCCAACGGCTCTTCCGGGATTGCCGTGGGGATGGCGACGAACATTCCGCCGCATAACATTGCCGAGCTTTGCGACGCGTGTCTGCATCTCATCAAGTCGCCGGATGCGCGTGACGAAACGCTCCTGAATTTCGTTCCCGGGCCTGACTTTCCCACGGGCGGTATCATCGTTGAGCCGCGGGAAAACATCATCAAGGCCTATGCGACGGGCCGAGGGTCGTTCCGGCTGCGCAGCAAGTGGGAGGTTGAAGATCTGGGCCGGGGCACATGGCAGGTCATCGTAACCGAGATCCCCTATCAGGTTCAGAAATCCAAGCTTATCGAAAAGCTGGCCGAGGTGATTCAGACCAAGAAGGTCCCGCTTCTGGCCGATGTGCGGGATGAGAGCGCCGACGACATCCGTGTCGTGCTGGAGCCGCGTTCCAAGAACGTTGATCCCGACATGCTGATGGGAATGCTCTTTCGCAACACCGAGCTTGAAGTGCGCTTCTCGCTCAACATGAACGTGCTGATCGACGGGGTGACGCCGAAGGTCTGTTCGATGAAGGAGGTTCTGCGCGCCTTCCTCGACTTCCGCCGCGAAGTGCTCATCCGCCGAAGCCAGCACCGGATGGAGAAGATCGACCACCGGCTTGAGGTGCTCGAAGGGTTTATTATCGCCTTCCTCAATCTCGACCGGGTCATCGACATCATCCGCTATGACGATGAGCCGAAGGCCGCGCTCATGCGCGAGGACTGGGGCCGTGATTTTGTTCGGGCCACTTCGGAGAAGGATTACGTCTCTCCCGCCGCTGGCCCGGCCGAGGGGCTGTCCGATGTGCAGGCCGAGGCAATCCTCAACATGCGGCTTCGCAGTTTGCGCCGTCTCGAAGAGATGGAGCTTGTGCGGGAACGGGATGCTCTGATGGAGGAGCGCGCGGGGCTCGAAGATCTTCTGGCCGGCGAAGATCTGCAATGGCGTGCGATCTCCGAACAGCTTCGCGAGGTGAAGAAAAAGTTCGGCAAGGACTACGAAGGCGGGGCGCGCCGCACACAGTTCTCCGAAGCCACCGAAATCGAGGATGTGCCGCTGGAGGCGATGATCGAGCGGGAGCCGATCACCGTCGTCTGTTCGCAGATGGGTTGGATCCGCGCGATGACCGGGCATATCGATCTGGGCCGTGAGTTGAAGTTCAAGGATGGCGACGGGCCGCGTTTTCTATTCCATGCCGAGACGACGGACCGTTTGCTGGTCTTCGCCTCAAATGGCCGGTTCTACACCGTTTCTGCCGCGAATCTGCCCGGAGGGCGCGGAACGGGGGAGCCTTTGCGCCTGATGGTGGATCTGCCCAACGAGGCGGAAATCATCGACATCATGATCTATCGTCCCGGCGGGCGGCTGATCGTGGCCACGACCGGCGGCAACGGTTTCATCGTCCCCGAGGACGATGTCGTCGCCCAGAAGCGCGCGGGCAAACAGGTGCTGAATGTCGGAGCCGATGACCGGGCCGCGCTGGTCCGGCGGGTCGAAGGCGATCACGTGGCGGTGGTGTCCCAGAACGGCAAGTTCCTCGTGTTCGACCGTGAGGAACTTCCCGAGATGGGCCGCGGCAAGGGCGTGCGTATTCAGAAATACAATATGGCCCGAGGGCGTCAGGGTTCGCTCGAACTGGATGGCGGGCTGTCCGACCTCGTGACGTTCAAATGGGAAGAGGGATTGCGCTGGGAAATGGGTGGCGGAAAAATCCGTCATGAGCCCGACCTGTCCGAATGGAAAGGCAAGCGCGGCGGTATCGGGAAACGCCCGCCGCACGGATTTCCCAAATCTCTGAGGTTCAGCTGATCTTGATGAAACGCGGCGACCTGCCGGCTTAACCGGCAAGGTCCTCGGCCATGAGCCACACTCCGCCTTCGGGGCGCAGGGTCAGGATCATCACCGGCTCCGGCTCACGGCCCGCGACGGGGGTGAACCGAAACCGGGCAAGCAGTGTCGCCAGAATGATAACTGCTTCTTGAAGCGCAAAGCTCGCCCCGATGCAGATGCGCGGGCCATCACCGAAGGGCAGATAAGCGTAGCGGTCGGCTTTGTCGGGATGCGTGAAACGTTCGGGGCGAAACGCGTCGGGATCTTCCCAAAGAAGTTTGTGACGATGCAGCGCATAAATCGGTAGGATCACGGTATCGCCGGGGCGTATTTCCCGCCCGCAAAGCTCATCCGGGGCCTGTGCCGTCCGAGAAACCATTGCCGCAGGGGGATAGAGCCGCAGGGCCTCATCAAGGATTGCGCGGACAAGCGGCAATTTGTCGACATCTTCTCCCGTGGCGGGGCGGTCACCGAGAACGGCCCTCGCTTCGTCCCGCGCGCGGTCTTGGATGCCTTGATCAAACGCGCAAAGATAGAGCGCCCAAGACAGTGACAGCGCGGTGGTTTCATGCCCCGCGACGATGAAAGTCAGCAGATTGTCACGCAATTCCGCGGTGGACATGTGGCGTTTGGTTTCCGGGTCCTCGCCGCTGAGCAGAAGGTCGAGCAGGTCGGGAATACCTTCCGTGCCTGCCTGTCTGCGTCGATCTATTGCTTCATCCGCAACCCGTTTCATATCGCGAAGGCCAGAGCCGGACATGAGGCGGCCCGGCCGGGGCAGCCAGTCCGGAAGGCCAAGAATGTCGAACAGCGATATCTTTCCAGCGTCGGAGATATAGGCATCTATCGCGCGATGCACGCCGTCGCGATCAAAACCATCACCCCCCGAGAACGTGACATCCGAGATGATGTCGAAGGTGGCGGTCACCATCTCATCAAAGAGGTTGATGGCACGGGGGCCGGCCGAGGCGATGCGATCCGCGGAGCGGGAGGCGGCGGCGGTCATGATGGGCGCAAGGTTGCGCACGTTACGGAAGGAAAACACTGGCGCGCTTGCCCGCCGCTGCCAGCGCCATTCCGCACCCTCTGCGATAAAGAGCGACTCTCCAATGGCAGGCTTGAGCAGGTTCTTGGTGACCAGAGATTTGGGGTAATCGTTCAGGTGGTCTTTCAGGATATGCCGGATCGCGCCGGGATCCATCACCATGTGCCAACGCTTGCCGGTACGGCCAGAGACCATCGGCTGCCGCGTGGCAAGTTCGGGAATGATGGACAGCAGATTGCGCCGTGAGGCCTGTAACGAGGCCCAGACACCCATCGGCTTTGTCACCAGCGGGACGCGAACGGGCAGTGGTGGGGCTGGCATGTCCATAGGTTTCATATAGGCGAGGCGCGGAGGAGGACAAAGCCCCTCCTTTGCAAGTCTGGGCCCTTGCGATAGAGAGGCCCGCGATGAGGGAGAGACTATGACGCGCATATTTATCATTCTTGCGGCGGTTCTGGGCCTTGCGGCCTGTGCGGCCAACGATCTTGACAAGCCGCCGGTGCCACTGGGCGATTTCGCGCTTGGCTACAACGTCGTTGTCGCACCCAATCCGGTCAAGGGCCCCGCATCCCGTGAGGCTTCGCCCGACGTGTTGGCCGCTGCGGTCAAGAGCGCGGTAGACGCGCGGTTCGGCCGATACGAAGGGGACCGGCTCTATCATCTCGGGATCAGCGTCGACGGCTATGTCTTGGCGCATCCCGGCATTCCCATCGTCTTCACCCCCAAATCGGTTCTGATCGTGAAAGTCACGGTTTGGGATGATGCGCGGCAAGTGAAGCTCAACGATGAGCCGCATCAGATCACCGTCACGGAGCCCATCTCTCCACGGACGATCGTCGGGTCGGGCAATACCCAGAAGGCGGATGCGCAACTGGCAAACCTCGCCGCGTCGGCTGCCAAACAGATCGAACGCTGGCTCGTCTCTCAGAATGCCGAAGCCGGATGGTTCGTCCCCGACGAAGCAGGTTGATCCCCTTCGGATCAAACCGTGCTTGATTTTCCGTTTCCGAGCCAATAAGTCCGCCGCGGAGACCAACCCCGGGCCATTCGGCTCATAAAATCAGAGGCGCCTCAATCCATGGCAAAGGAAAAGTTTGCACGTAACAAGCCGCACGTGAACATCGGCACGATCGGGCACGTTGACCACGGGAAGACGACGCTGACGGCGGCGATCACGAAGTATTTCGGTGACTTCCGGGCCTACGACCAGATTGATGGCGCGCCCGAAGAGAAGGCACGCGGGATCACGATTTCGACGGCGCACGTGGAATACGAGACGGAGAACCGTCACTACGCGCACGTCGACTGCCCCGGCCACGCGGACTATGTGAAGAACATGATCACGGGTGCGGCGCAGATGGACGGGGCGATCCTCGTTGTGAACGCGGCCGACGGCCCGATGCCCCAGACGCGCGAGCACATCCTGCTCGGCCGTCAGGTTGGCATTCCCTACATGGTCGTGTTCATGAACAAGGTTGACCAGGTGGATGACGAGGAGCTTCTGGAGCTCGTCGAGATGGAAATCAGCGAACTTCTGTCGTCCTACGATTACCCCGGCGACGATATCCCGATCATCATGGGCTCTGCCCTTGCGGCGATGAACGGAGAGAACCCGGAAATCGGCGAAGAGAAGATCAAGGAACTGATGGCGGCTGTCGACGAGTATATCCCGACACCGGCACGCGCGGTTGACCTGCCGTTCCTGATGCCGATCGAGGACGTGTTCTCGATCTCCGGTCGCGGTACGGTTGTGACCGGCCGTGTTGAGCGCGGCGTAGTGAACGTGGGCGACGAGCTTGAGATCGTTGGCATCAAGGACACCAAGAAGACGACCTGCACGGGCGTCGAGATGTTCCGCAAGCTGCTCGATCGCGGGGAAGCGGGTGACAACATCGGCGCACTGCTGCGCGGCATCGATCGTGATGGCGTTGAGCGTGGCCAGGTTCTCTGCAAGCCCGGCTCTGTGAAGCCGCACACGAAGTTCGAAGCCGAAGCCTATATCCTGACCAAGGATGAAGGTGGGCGTCACACGCCGTTCTTCGCCAACTATCGCCCGCAGTTCTACTTCCGCACGACGGACGTGACCGGGACGGTGACACTGGCCGAAGGCACGGAGATGGTGATGCCGGGCGACAACGTGTCGTTCGCGGTAGAACTGATCGCACCGATCGCCATGGAAGACGGTCTGCGCTTCGCCATCCGTGAAGGCGGCCGCACCGTCGGCGCCGGCGTCGTCGCCAAGATCATCGAGTAAGCATCCGATGTGTCCTACCTTGAGGGGCACGGCAGCAGATCTACCTAGGGCCGCGCTCTGCGCGGCCCTTAATCTTTTCAGATAGGCTATTCTTCGAAATCTGGACTGAGACATGTCGCATTTTTCACAGGGCGGTGACACGCTCTCTCTCAGCCCTTACGGTTCGGCTGAGATAACGAGACAGGAACGGATTCTTCATGAGCAGCTCGACCGACTTGGGCGAAGAGAACGGCCGGGCAGAATTGGTTCTGCCGTTGGGTTTCGAGCGCGACATCAAGCAAATCTATGAGAGCGAGACGGTTGCAACACTTCTTGAAACGGTCTGTCTGGCCACCGGTATGGGCTTTGCCGCGGTTGCACGCGTCACGGAAACCCGTTGGATCACCTGTAGGGCGGTAGACAGCATCGGCTTTGGACTTGGCCCGGGCGATGAACTCGCGGTCGAGAGCACGCTTTGCCATGAGGTTCGCGCGGCGGAGCGCGAAATCATCATTTCAGATGTTCCGAACGATCCGCTCTATTGCGATCACCATACGCCGAAGCAATATGGATTTCGCAGCTATGTCTCCATTCCGATTCACGATGCTGCCGGTCAATTCTTTGGCACGCTTTGTGCGATTGACCCGCATCCCCGCGCGTTGGACGATCCGAGGGTCTTGCGGATGTTCCGGCATTTCGCGCGTATGATCGGCGATGTGCTCGACGTCACGCAGAGGCTCAAGGACGTGCAGGCCCAACTGGACAGAGAAATCGATATTGGCCGGTTGAGGGAAGAATTCGTCGCAGTGCTAGGTCACGATCTGCGCAATCCTGTCGGCGCTATGCGGGCGGGGCTTCGGATGCTCGCAAAACGTCCCTTGGATGAGCGGTCAACCGAATTGGTCCGTCTCATGCGGTTATCGGCGCATCGCATGAGCGATCTGATCGAGAATATCCTTGATCACGCTCGCTCCCGTCTGGGCGATGGGATGACTACCCGGCGCGAACCCGTCGACAATCTTGACGAGACGCTCCAGCACGTGGTGGCCGAAGTGCGGGCGATCACCCCGGAACGACAGGTAAACGCGGACCTTCGGATCAGCGGCGCTGTGCTCTGCGATCCTCCCAGACTAGGGCAGCTGCTTTCGAATCTTCTGTCCAACGCGGTAAGCCATGGCGATCCGGAACAGCCGATCCACGTCAGGGCGGAAACCGTGGGCGAGGAATTCGTTCTACAGGTGGAAAACGGCGGGGCCCCGATAACGGCCTCCGCTCGGTCCCGCCTGTTCGAGCCGTTTGCCCGGGGCGACGCGATGTCCTCAACGAACGGTCTGGGCTTGGGGCTCTATATCGCGTCGCAAATCGCGCAGGGGCACGGCGGCCGGATCGATGTGCAATCAGACGAAGATCGCACGAGCTTCACTTTCCGAATGCCGCTGACCGCCTGAACCTATGCCGGTCCTGCGCGGGGACCTTCGGTGAAATCGTCCTTGGAAGAGGGATCGCCTCCAAATTCCTCTGGCCTGCTGTCGGCCTTGACGGCGCCGCGTTGTCCGCGTGGCTGAGGCGGCCCTGTCGTACTGTCTCGCCGGGTTTGGTGCTCCATCTCGGAGTTCAATTCCGCACCGCTCAGTACGATGAACGATGACAGCCATAGCCAGGTGAGCAGGATGATCACACCGCCGAGGGTGCCGTAAGTCTCATTGTAGCTACCGAAGTTCTTGGCATAGATCGAAAAACCGATTGTTCCCGCTACCCACAGGATGGTCGACGCCACGCTGCCAACGCTGACCCACCGCCACTTTGGGTTATCCCGCGCAGGGCCAAACCGATAGAGAAGCGACAGGCCCAGCATGGTCAGGCCCGCGAGCACGGGCCACTTTGCCCAAGTGATCACGGTCTCCACGCCTTCAGGCAGACCAAACCAAGCGATAACGGCCGGCAGGACCAGGATCACCGCAAAGCTCAGGGTGAGGCCAAGGATCAGGGCAAGGGTCAGCCCGAAGGCGGTAACGTTCTGCATGACAAAGCCGCGCGTTTCGGTCTCATCATAGGCGATGTTCATGCCTTCCATCAGGGTCTTCATCCCCTTCATTGCCCCGTAGAGCGCGAGCAGTATCCCGAAAGCGACGGCAAGGCCCGTGGCTGTTTCATCCCCGCCTGTGACCTTTACGATCTGATCCTGAATGATGGTGGCCGCGTTGTCCGGCAGAAGCGCGGCGAGTTGATCAAGCTGTTGCGCAACGTCGGCGGGGTCAAGGAAAAGTCCCGCAATGGAGATGATCGCCCCGATCGCGGGAAAGATGGCAAGAAGCCCGAAGAAGGCGACGCCCGCGGACACGACCGAGACGTGATCGCGCCCGATTTCGTCCTTGGTGCGTTTGAGAATGTCCCACCAGCCGGGGCTTGGGATCTCGGCGGGACGCTCGGCGGCTTGGCCGCGGTCTTGGGGGGAGGGTGTGTCCATGTCTTTGGAACGCGCGATGCGGCAAAAAGTTCATCGGGCTGCAGGGCGCGCAGTATGCCGGGAATTGGAAAGCGGCGTTGGCCCCGTCTTGCGCACGGCAGGGACCGGTGGCATCGTCCGGCCATGACGGATGCCATCGAATATGCCTTTGCCTTCGACAAGGATGCGCCCGCGAGGCGCGTTCCGGGGGCGGATATTGCCGCCGTGCTGGAATCGGAGACCTTTGGGTGGGTTCATCTCTCAGCGCTTCATCCGGAGACCGAAGGCTGGATAGAAGGGCAACTCGATTACCTTGATGAGACGATAACGGATGCTCTCATAGCAGAGGAAACCCGGCCCCGCTTCACGCCGATCGGTGTGGGCGCTCTTGTCATCTTGCGAGGCATCAACACGAACCTAGGCGCGGAGCCGGACGATATGGTGTCGGTTCGGCTATGGATCGATGCGAACCGGGTCATCACCGTCTCTCGTCGACCTGTTCCCGCCTTGCACGAAATGGCGGAAGCGTTTGATCGTGGCGAGGGGCCGCGCGATGCGGGCGCCTTCATCGCGACCATCGCTGAGATGTTGGCCGACCGGATCGACCTGTTCGCGCAGGCCGCGGACGATGAGGCGGACGCGCTGGAGGAAATGGTGATTGATCGGCCCAGCCGCGATATGCGGGAGCGTCTGACCGACTTGCGGATGCAGGCGGTGCGTCTGCGCCGCTATGGTATTCCGCAGCGGGATGCACTCGCGGCACTCGCCCTGGCCGAGTTCGAATGGTTGTCCCCGCCTGATCGCAGACGTCTGTCCGAGGAACATGATGCCATGGTGCGGTTGGTGGAAGATATGGAGGCGATGCGAGAGCGCATGACCCTCCTGCGCGAAGAACTCTCCGGGGAATTGTCGGAGCGCCTCAATCGCAACATGTATATGTTGTCGATCCTGTCGGCAGTTTTCCTGCCGCTGGGGTTCCTGACAGGTCTCTTTGGCATCAACCTCGCGGGCATGCCGGGGGCGCAGCATTCCGGCGCGTTCTGGATATTTTCCGCCGCGTTGGTTGTGGTGGTCGGCGTGCAGCTGCTTATCATTCGAAGGATGAATTGGATCTGAGTCTCAGGCCTCTCCCTTGGGCCGGGTATCGGCCTTTACCGCCCCGCGCATTCCCATCGGCCTATCTGGCCCCACCGTGCTGTCACGGCGTGTCTGGTGCTCCATCTCGGCGTTAAGTTCGGCCCCACACAGGACGATGAACGCCGACAGCCAGAACCACGTCAGCAGGACCACGACGCCGCCGAGCGCGCCATAGGTCTCATTATAGCGCCCGAAGTTCTGAACATAGAGAGAGAAGCCAAGGGTCCCGCCCAGCCACAACATGGTGGCCAGAATGCTTCCGGGGCTAATCCAGCGCCACCGGGGATTCCGGCGGGAGGGACCAAACCGGTAGAGCACCGACAGACCGGTGATCGTGAGCGCCCCGAGTATGGGCCATTTCGACCAGCCTATGACCCTTTCCACCCAATCCGGCAGCCCAAGAAGTACGGCGAGCCCCGGGAGGACAACAAGGATCGCGAACGTCAAGACGACCGCCAGAAGCAAGACAACAGTCAGCAGCAAGGCGGTAAGGTAAAGTACGAACACGCCGCGGGTCTCTTCCTCGTCATAGGCGATATTCATACCCTCGATCAGGGTCAGGACCCCGCGCATCGCGCCATAAAGCGCCACCCCGATCCCGAGTGCGGCGGCGATGCCTGTCGTGCTCCCGTCGCTTCCCGCGACGCTGACGATTTGATCGGTAATGATCGTGGCGGCGTTTTCAGGCAGAAGCGTCACGACGGTCTCCAGTTCGGAGACTATGTCGGCAGGGTCGAGGATCACCCCGCCGACGGAGACGAACACGCCGATTGTAGGAAATACCGCGAGCAGTCCGAAGAACGCCACGCCGGCCGCGACCACGGTGACATGATCCGCAGCAATTTCCTTCCAGACACGCCCCAGTATCGCCCGCCAACCCGCTGGCGGGATCTCCGAAGGGCGCTCAGCCTCATGGCCGCGTCTGGTGGTTTTGGGCATTCATGGGTCTCCTGATTTTACAGCGCGTCATAAAAAGGAAGGATCGCGGAAGGCACGCGACCTTGGCCCTTCGGTATTGCCCTCGAGAAACCTGATCGACGCGAATCTTGTTTGACCGAGGGCCGGAGGCGATCCCTAAGCCCCACCCCTCGACGTGAGCAGCGATATTCCACCGCGCCCCGTTCTATGGTAGGTTGCGTTCACGCAGGGGCAATTCCCGAAGGTGGCATGAGGCCCCGGCGTTAGCGAGGGAGGGTGTGATGGACAAAACCGCGATCTGAGCCGTTTTTCGTACATCAGACTGAGGTTCCCCATGCACCGTCCTTTCCCTGCGCCAGATGAGCGCCAACCCGTGCCGCTGCCCGATGGCAGGCGACATGAGGGTACTGTCTTTCTCAAGCCCGTGATCGACCATCCCCGCATCGAGGTAGGCGACTACTCCTACGCCAGTGCTCATATCCCGCCTTCGGATTGGGCCGCGCATCTGGCGCCCTATCTCTTCGATTTCTCCCCAGAGCGGTTGGTGATCGGAAAGTTCTGTCAAATTGCCGATGGTGCGCTGTTCATCACGGCGAGCGCGAACCACCGGCACGATGGATTTTCAACCTTTCCATTCGCGGTCTTTGGGGGCGGGGAGGTCGCTGGGCGGCCTTCCATGCCGGGACCGGGACGGGATACCGTACTGGGGCATGATGTCTGGGTCGGGCAGGGCGCGCGCATCTTGCCCGGCGCGCGGATCGGCTCTGGCGTGATTGTGGGGGCGGGCGCGGTGGTGGGCGGCGAGGTGCCGGATTACACAGTTGTCGTTGGCAATCCCGCGCGGGTTGTGCGGCGGCGTTTTCCCGCGGGGGTAATTGCGCGACTGCTGGACATTGCGTGGTGGGATTGGCCCATCGCGGACGTGCTCAAGGCGGAGGCGGCCATTTGCGGTGGCGATCTTCGGGCGCTGGAGGCCGCTGCGGAAACCATTGTCGCATGAGTGTCGTGGTGCCAGAGTAGGGGAAAATCAGAAAATCCCTCAGGAGGTCCCCATGCTTTCACTCTCGCGCCGCGGCTTTCTCGGCAGCACTGCCGGGTACATCGCGCTTCATCCGTTCTCCGCCAGCGCGCAGGCGGGACAGGTGCATCTGCGCCTGATGGAGACGACGGACCTGCATGTGCATGTCTATCCCTATGATTATTACGCGGACAAACCCATAGACACCGTCGGCTTGGCCCGCACGGCGGCCCACGTGGAGGAGATCCGGCGCGAGGCGACCAACTCGATCCTCGTGGACAACGGTGATTTCCTTCAGGGCAACCCGATGGGCGACTACATGGCCTATGAGCGGGGAATGAAAGAGGGCGACATGCATCCGGTGATCGCCGCGATGAACGCTGTCGGCTTCGATGCCAGCACCTTGGGAAACCACGAATTCAACTATGGGCTCGACTTCCTTGTGAAATCACTGGCCGGGGCAGCATTCCCGGTTCTGAGCGCGAATGTGGTCAAGGAAGAGGGCGCTACAGCGATCAAGGATACGACGCTGGTGAAACCATACGTGATCCTCGACCGTGACGTGACAGACGGGGCAGGGGAGACGCATCCGCTGCGGATCGGCCTTATCGGGTTTGTGCCGCCGCAGATCATGCGCTGGGATCGTCAGCACCTTGAGGGCAACGTCATCGCGCGCGACATCGTCGAGACGGCCAAGGCCTATGTGCCGCAGATGAAGGAAGAGGGTGCGGACATCATCATCGCGCTCAGCCATTCCGGGATCGGCGGCGCGGAGCACGAAGAGATGATGGAAAACGCCTCCGTGCCATTGGCCGCCGTGGAGGGAATCGACGCGATCATGACCGGGCACCATCACCGCAATTTTCCGGGCCCAGATTATGCCGGGGTTCCCGGTGTGGACGCAGAAAAAGGGACGCTGCACGGCAAGCCGGCGGTCATGGCCGGGTTCTGGGGCTCACACCTCGGGGTGATCGACCTGATGCTGACCCGCGAGGCTGGTGAATGGCGCGTCGTGGGCAACGGCTCTGAAATTCGGCCCATCTCCCAGCGGGAGGAGGATCGTTCCGTCACCGCGCTGGTCGAAAGCGAGGAGGGTGTACTTGAGGCCGCGCGGGAGGAACACGAGGCAACGCTGGCCTATGTGCGCCGTGCAGTGGGCAAGACTTCGGCTCCGCTACACTCCTACTTTGCACTGGTCGCGGATGACCCCTCGGTGCAGATCGTCTCTCAGGCGCAGAAGTGGTACATTGAGCAGATGCTGGCCGGAAGTGAGTATGAGGGTCTGCCAATCCTGTCCGCCGCTGCGCCGTTCAAGGCGGGTGGCCGGGGCGGGCCGGATTACTACACCGACGTGCCTGCGGGGGATGTGGCTATCAAGAACGTGGCTGATCTCTATTTGTACCCCAACACGGCGCGGGCGGTGAAGGTCACCGGCGCGCAAGTGAAGGACTGGCTGGAGCGGTCTGCGGGAATGTTCAATCAGGTGAAGCCGGGCGCTGCGGACCAAGTGTTGCTGAACCCGGAATTCCCCTCCTACAACTTCGACGTGATCGACGGGGTGGAGTACCAGATCGACCTTTCACAGCCTGCGAAGTTCGACCGGGACGGTAACGTGGTGGAGCCGAACGCTAACCGCATCGTGAACCTCACTTACGAGGGCGCGCCGATCGACCCCGCGCAGGAGTTTGTGATCGCGACGAACAACTATCGCGCCGGCGGCGGAGGCAATTTCCCCGGTGCGGACGGACAAACGATCATTTTCGAGGCTCCCGACACCAATCGCGACGTGATCGTGCGCTATATCGTGGAGCAGGGCACCATCAACCCGAGTGCAGACGGCAACTGGCGTTTCGCCCCGATAGAGGGTGCCACGGTGCTGTTCGATACGGGGCCTGCCGCAGAAACCTATGCCGGATCGGTGCCGGGCGTCACTCTCGAACCGGCGGGCGATGGTCCGGATGGCTTTGCGCGGTACCGGATCCAGTTGTAGGGGAAGGTCATCGGGAAGGAGCGCGCGGAAAGGTGCGCTTTTTCCTCACCGGTGCGCGAAATGGCCCTTGAAGTTTTGTCGCGTCTGGCCTACCCAAAGCCCCGGCCTGAAGGGGTATAGCTCAGTTGGTAGAGCGACGGTCTCCAAAACCGTAGGTCGCGGGTTCAAGCCCTGCTGCCCCTGCCAGGCCGAATGACCGAGGAGCGAAATTTGGCCCGCCCGGTTCCCGTATCGCTCCATGTGGGCGCACACAAAACAGCCTCCACGCATCTTCAAAAAACGCTTGCGGCTCACCGCGACACGCTCCGCGATTCCGGCATGGAATTTCTCGGCCCTCAAACCCTGCGGGGTGCGGCATCTCTGAGCGATCTTTTCGGCTTGGGGGGGCGTGCGCCATTTGCGGGGCGTCCCCCGCAGGACCAACTGCGCTGGCTCGTGGGGCGGGGTGGCAGGCGGTTGATTATCAGCGAAGAAAACCTTCTTGGTGATGCCAATAAAGCATTGAGCGACGGGGGGCTATATCCCGAGGCGGAGGCGCGGGTTCGGCGCCTGATCGAGGCGATCGCGCCCTCTCCGGTGCGTCTCTTTCTGGCAATGCGGGATCCCGCGGATTGGCTAGCCTCGGTGTATCGCCATGCCCTCTTCAACGGATATCGTGGCACGTTCGAGGCGTTCTGTGGCAAACGGCAGCCCGAGGCGATGCGATGGTCGGATCTGGTTGCGAGGTTGTCGGGGATCGCCGGGGTCGAATCGCTCTGTCTTTGGACCTATGAGGATTATCCAGCCGTCGCCGTTCCGGCGTTTCGCCGGATGACAAGCTGGCGGCTCGGCCCCCGAATTGTGCCGCTCCCGCAGAGGATCAATGCCGGGCTCTCCGCGGCGGCGGTGGCCGAGCTCCTTCGGCAGGGGCCCTGTGCGGATCCGATAGGGGCGGCGCGCGCAGCGATGTCCTCCAATCCGTCCGCCCCCGATTTCGATCCGTGGGATACTGATGCGCGTGCACGAAGCCTCGCCGCGTATGAGACGGATCTGGCGCTGCTGGCGGAAAACGACGGGTGCGATCTGTTGCGGCCTGCGCTGCGGGGCAGCTTGCGCTCTTGATCTTCGAGGGGTCGGCGCGTATGTGGGCCGTCATCACTGCAGGAAGCTTTCGTCCCATGGCCATGACCAACCCGCTCCAGTTCATCCAGCAGACCCGCGCCGAGGTGGCCAAGATCGTTTGGCCTACCCGCCGCGAGGTCCTGTTGACCACGATCATGGTCTTTGTTCTCGCCGCGATCACTGCGGTCTTCTTCTTCGGGGTGGACCTCATGATCCGGACAGGCTTGCAAGCCTTGCTCGCTGCGGTCGGGTGATAAGGGTGAAAAGCCCCGGGGCAGGTCTTGAATTCCCGGGCAGCGAAGGGTAATCGCACCCTGTTTCCGTAACAACGGCGTGTGGCGATTCGGTTGCACGCCCGTTTTTGTTCACGGATGCGATATTTCGGGGAACAGCGAAGTCCCCGTCAGACAATGAAATCGAGGCGCGGAACGCGAGGTCGGAGACAGCAATGGCAAAACGGTGGTATTCGGTCAGCGTCCTCTCGAATTTCGAGAAGAAGATCGCTGAACAGATCCGGACATCGGTGGCGGAAAAAGGTCTCGAAGATCAGATCGACGAGGTGCTTGTCCCAACCGAAGAGGTCATCGAGATCCGACGCGGCAAGAAGGTCTCGACGGAACGTCGCTTCATGCCCGGCTATGTTCTGGTGCATATGGAAATGTCCGACGGCGGCTATCACTTGATCAACTCGATCAACCGGGTGACTGGCTTTCTGGGGCCGCAGGGCCGTCCGATGCCGATGCGCGACGCCGAGGTGAACCAGATCCTTAACCGCGTTCAGGAAGGCGAGGATGCGCCGCGCACCTTGATCCACTTCGAGATCGGTGAGCGCGTCAAGGTCAACGACGGTCCGTTCGAGGATTTCGACGGAATGGTCGAAGAGGTCGACGAAGACAACCAGCGCCTGAAGGTGACGGTGTCGATCTTTGGCCGGGAAACCCCGGTCGAACTGGAATTCACTCAGGTCTCCAAGCAGGGCTGAGTGCGTATTGTGGGAGGCGAGCGCATCGCGATGCGCGGACCTGACCACACAACATCAGGCCGCCCGGACGCGTCTGGGGCGGTGTTGGAAAAAGGAGAGGCCAGATGGCCAAGAAACTCGTAGGCTCGATGAAGCTGCAGGTCCCCGCGGGCCAGGCAAATCCGTCCCCCCCAGTGGGTCCGGCGCTCGGTCAGCGCGGCATCAACATCATGGAATTCTGCAAGGCGTTCAACGCCAAGACGCAGGACCTGGAGCCCGGTGCGCCGTGCCCGACCGTGATTACCTATTATCAGGACAAGTCCTTCACGATGGAAATCAAGACGCCGCCTGCGTCTTATTACCTCAAGAAGGCGGCCAAGCTGAAGTCCGGCGCCAAGGTTCCCGGCCGTGAGACCGTGGGTTCCGTGACTGCCGCACAGGTCAAGGAAATCGCCGAAGCGAAAATGAAAGATCTCAACGCCAACACGATCGAACAGGCGATGCAGATCATCCTGGGCTCCGCCCGCTCCATGGGCATCGAGGTAAAGTAAGATGGCAAAGCTCGGAAAACGTACCCGCTCCGCACGTGATGCCTTCGCGGGCAAGGACAACCTGACCGTCAAGGAAGCTGTTTCGCTCATCAAGGCGAACGCCAACGCGAAGTTCGACGAAACCGTCGAGATCGCGATGAACCTCGGCGTCGACCCCCGCCACGCTGACCAGATGGTGCGCGGCGTTGTCGGCCTGCCCAACGGCACAGGCAAGACCGTGCGCGTTGCTGTTTTCGCCCGTGGCGCGAAGGCCGATGAGGCCACCGCGGCCGGTGCCGATATCGTTGGCGCAGAGGACCTGATGGAAACGATCCAAGGCGGCAAGATCGAGTTTGATCGCTGCATCGCCACACCAGACATGATGCCCATCGTTGGTCGTCTGGGTAAGGTACTTGGCCCCCGCAACCTGATGCCGAACCCCAAGGTCGGGACGGTGACCATGGATGTGGCACAAGCTGTGCAGGACGCCAAAGGCGGCCAGGTCCAGTTCAAGGCAGAGAAAGCCGGTGTCGTCCATGCAGGTGTCGGCAAGGCATCCTTTGACGAAGCCAAGCTCGAAGAGAACATCCGTGCCTTTATCGACGCGGTTGCACGTGCCAAGCCAGCTGGCGCCAAAGGCACCTACCTCAAGAAAATCGCGCTGTCCTCGACCATGGGCCCCGGCGTGACGGTTGATGTGGCGGATGCTGCTTCCGCTGAGTAATCAGACGGTGTAATCGAATTGAAAGGCGGATCTTCGGGTCCGCCTTTTTTCGTGGCACCTCATCGTTTGGATGAGGGAGCCAAAGTCCGCTAAAAGCAATGAACGTGAACGCCTGAAGGGAATCCAGCGGAATGAAAGCTTTCCAAGCAGCAATGGGCCTTTCGTGATCACCGGTATCGCAACGGACCGCCGGGCGAATCTCCTCGGGAGCCTATGGATGGTGGCTGCGATGGGGGCGTTCTCGGTGGAGGATGCTTTGCTGAAGGCAGCGGCGGCGACGTTGCCTGTGGCCGAAATCCTGATCCTGTTCGGCGCCGGGGGCGCATTCGGGTTTGCTTGCATCGCAGTCCTGACCGGAGATCGACTATTTTCTCCCGATGTCGTGTCTCGTCCGATGCGCATTCGCGTTCTGTTCGAAGTGATTGGCCGGCTGTTCTACGTCCTCGCGATTTCCCTGATCCCCCTATCGGCCGCCACGGTGATCCTGCAGGCAACGCCGCTAGTTGTTGTTGCTGGCGCTGCCTTGGCCTTTGGCGAAAAGGTCGGCTGGCGCAGGTGGGCGGCCATCGTAATCGGCTTGGCTGGGGTGGTGGTAATCGTCCAGCCCGGCACGGACAGTTTTTCGGTGCTATCCGTACTGGCAATCATCGGCATGATCGGGTTTGCTGGTCGTGATCTTGCAAGCCGGGCCGCCCCGGCATCACTCAGCACATCAATCCTCGGCTTCTACGGATTTCTCGCGATTGTTGTCGCGGGCGGCGTCTTCGCGCTGTGGCAGGTAGTGCCGTTCGTGGTGCCGGGGGTGAGCGCGTCACTTGCCCTGATTGCGGCAGTGCTGACGGGCGTAGCCGCCTATTCCTGTCTCATGAAAGCCATGCGCAGTGGCGAGGTCTCCGTCGTCACCCCGTTCAGGTACACCAGATTGCTCTTTGGAATTGCCCTCGGGGTGGTGCTCTTTGGCGAAAGCCTGAGCATGTCGATGATGATCGGATCGGGCCTGATTGTGCTCGCGGGTCTTTTTATCCTTTGGCGTGGAGAGCGCGCGAAAAGCTTGACGTAATGCGCCAAAATTCGATTTGGCGGCAGCATTCTGAGGTGATATGATCCCTCCAACGCCCTCGGAGCGCTGTTCCGTCCTGCGGCTGGTCGCGTCTTTGTGATGGCGCCCCGGTCCAATTGTGGAACTTTTTGCGCGCGGGGCCTTCACTTCTCCTCAAGGTTTGGCTATGAGGCCCTCCGTTGGGTCGCCCACTTTTCGTTGAGTGGCCCGATGATTCGTCCGAGACGGTGGGTGGTGCATGCCATAAATCCTGCCTGAGATGGGAAGAGACCGAATTTCTTTGGGGCTTCGTGCCCTCGGGAAAGCGATTTTGGTTACGACCCGTTCGGACCCGTTTGTCGGGGCTCTGGCCTCGGCAAGACAAGAGCCGGAGGGGTTACCCCCTCCAACAATTGGAGTGAAACTGTGGATAGAGCCCAGAAAGAGAAAGTGGTCGAGGAACTCGGCCAGATCTTTGAAAGCTCTGGCGTCGTCGTGGTCTCCCACTACGCCGGTCTGACAGTTGCCGAAATGCAGGATCTTCGTGCCCGCGCTCGCGAAGCAGGTGGATCCGTACGCGTTGCCAAGAACAAGCTCGCCAAAATCGCCCTCGAGGGAAAGCCCTGCTCAAGCATTGCTGACTACCTCACGGGTATGACTGTACTCACCTTTTCCGAGGACCCCGTGGCAGCAGCCAAGGTGGCCGAGGACTTCGCCAAGGATAACAAGAAATTTGAAATCCTGGGCGGGGCAATGGGTGATACGGCCCTCGACCGGGCCGGCGTCGAAGCTGTATCGAAAATGCCGTCGCGTGATGAACTCATCGCGACCATCGTTGGCATGATCGGTGCACCTGCTTCGAATATCGCCGGTGCGATTGGCGCGCCTGCTTCGAACATCGCAAGCATTCTCTCGACCATCGAAGAGAAGGCCGAGGCTGCATAAGGCACATGGAAGATCTGCGTGGAGGCATTGCCACCCGCGTTGGAACACATATCTAGAGAAAAGAGAGTCACAATGGCTGATCTGAAAGCACTTGCAGAGCAAATCGTGGGTCTGACCCTGCTCGAAGCACAAGAACTGAAAACCATCCTCAAGGACGAGTATGGCATCGAGCCCGCAGCAGGCGGCGCCGTCATGATGGCTGGCCCTGCTGGCGACGCCGGCGGCGATTCCGCTGAAGAGCAGACCGAATTCGACGTCATCCTGAAGTCGGCCGGCGCCTCCAAGATCAACGTGATCAAGGAAGTCCGCGCAATCACCGGTCTTGGCCTCAAAGAAGCCAAGGAACTGGTTGAAGCCGGTGGCAAGGCCGTCAAGGAGCAAGTCTCCAAGGACGAAGCTGACGAGATCAAGGGCAAGCTCGAAGCAGCTGGCGCCGAAGTCGAACTCAAGTGATCTGCGCCCGCGTGATGCGGGACGCATGAAAATGGCTGGGCCCGGGGTAACCTGGGTCCAGCCTCACCTGTCTTGGAAAGGTCCGGATGTCGGGCTTTCCCTGGGTAGGTCAAGAGGATCGGGAGGCTCCGGTGGGACGGGTGCCAGGCATTGATCCGCGACAAGACCCCTCTCGTATGGTCGCACCGTCGTAGCCCCGACGGCGGGTGCAACCGTTGAGAAACTGAAAGGTGACACCTAATATGGCTCAGTCCTTCCTCGGCCAGAAACGTCTACGCAAATATTACGGCAAAATCCGCGAAGTGCTGGAGATGCCGAACCTCATCGAGGTTCAGAAATCCTCCTACGATCTGTTCCTGAATTCCGGCGATCAGCCCGAGCCGCTTGACGGCGAAGGCATCAAGGGTGTTTTCCAGTCGGTTTTCCCGATCAAGGACTTCAACGAAACGTCGGTCCTCGAATTCGTCAAGTACGAGCTTGAGAAGCCAAAGTATGACGTCGAAGAGTGCATGCAGCGCGACATGACCTATGCCGCGCCGCTCAAGGTGACTCTGCGCCTGATCGTGTTCGATGTGGACGAGGATACTGGTGCTAAGTCTGTGAAGGACATCAAGGAGCAGGACGTATTCATGGGCGACATGCCCCTGATGACGCCCAATGGCACCTTTGTCGTCAACGGGACGGAGCGGGTCATCGTATCCCAGATGCACCGCAGCCCCGGCGTGTTCTTTGACCATGACAAGGGCAAGACGCACAGCTCGGGCAAGCTGCTCTTTGCCTGCCGCATCATTCCCTATCGCGGCTCGTGGCTCGATTTCGAATTCGACGCCAAGGATCTTGTGTTCGCGCGCATCGACCGCCGTCGCAAGCTGCCTGTGACGACCCTGCTCTATGCTCTCGGGCTGGATCAGGAAGCGATCATGACCGCGTATTACGATACGGTCGACTATCGCCTTGAGCGCAACACCGGCTGGGTCACGAAGTTCTTCCCCGAGCGGGTGCGCGGCACACGTCCGCCCTATGATCTCGTGGACGCGGCGACTGGCGAAGTCATCGGAGAGGCGGGCAAGAAGGTCACACCTCGCGCGGTGAAGAAGCTGATCGATGAGGGTAAGGTCACTGAACTGTTGCTGCCCTTCGAGCAGATCGCGGGCAAGTTCGTCGCGCGCGACATCATCAACGAAGAGAACGGCGCCATCTATGTCGAGGCCGGCGACGAGCTCACCTTCGAGCGCGACAAGTCCGGGGAGATCATCGGCGGCACGATCAAGGAATTGGTCGATGCCGGCGTCACTGAGATTCCTGTCCTCGATATCGACAACATCAATGTCGGTCCCTACATGCGCAACACCATGGCGCAGGACAAGAACATGGACCGCAATGGCGCGCTGATGGACATCTATCGCGTCATGCGTCCTGGCGAGCCGCCCACCGTCGAGGCCGCGTCGAACCTTTTCGACACGCTCTTCTTCGATGGCGAGCGCTATGACCTCTCCGCAGTTGGCCGTGTGAAGATGAATATGCGTCTGGCGCTGGAAAAGCCGGACACCCAACGGACGTTGGACCGTGAGGATATCGTCTCCTGCATCAAGGCGCTCGTAGAGCTTCGCGATGGCAAGGGTGACATTGACGACATCGACCACCTCGGCAACCGCCGTGTGCGGTCCGTTGGCGAATTGATGGAAAACCAGTACCGCGTTGGTCTGCTTCGCATGGAGCGCGCGATCAAGGAGCGTATGTCTTCGGTCGAGATCGACACGGTCATGCCGCAGGATCTGATCAACGCGAAACCGGCCGCCGCGGCCGTGCGTGAGTTCTTCGGCTCCTCGCAGCTTTCGCAATTCATGGACCAGACAAACCCGCTCTCCGAAGTGACGCACAAGCGTCGCCTTTCGGCGCTTGGCCCGGGCGGTCTGACCCGTGAGCGCGCCGGCTTCGAAGTTCGCGACGTTCACCCGACCCACTATGGCCGGATGTGCCCGATTGAGACGCCGGAAGGCCCGAACATCGGTCTGATCAACTCGTTGGCCACGTTTGCGCGGGTCAACAAGTACGGCTTTATCGAGACGCCCTACCGAGTGGTCAAGGACGGCCAGGTTACGGACGAAGTGCACTATATGTCCGCGACCGAGGAAATGCGTCACACCGTGGCGCAGGCGAACGCCAATCTCGACGAGGGTGGCCGTTTCGTGAACGATCTGGTGAGCACCCGTCAGAATGGTGACTATACGCTCGCACCCAACGAGAATGTCGATCTGATCGACGTCTCTCCCAAGCAGTTGGTGTCCGTCGCCGCCTCGCTGATCCCGTTCCTTGAGAACGACGACGCGAACCGCGCTCTGATGGGCTCGAACATGCAACGTCAGGCTGTTCCGCTCTTGCGTGCCGAAGCGCCGCTCGTTGGCACGGGTATCGAAGAAGTCGTCGCACGCGATTCCGGGGCTGCCTACATGGCGCGCCGCGCGGGCATCATCGACCAAGTGGATGCGCAGCGGATCGTGATCCGCGCAACAGCGGATCTTGAGCCCGGCGATCCCGGGGTCGACATCTACCGCATGCGTAAGTTCCAGCGCTCGAACCAGAACACCTGCATCAACCAGCGTCCGCTGGTGAAGGTTGGTGATACGGTTCAGAAGGGCGAAGTCATCGCGGATGGTCCCTCCACGGACATGGGTGAACTGGCGCTCGGCAAGAACGTCGTCGTCGCCTTCATGCCTTGGAATGGGTACAACTACGAAGACTCGATCCTGATCTCCGAGCGCATCGCGCGTGACGACGTCTTTACCTCGATCCACATCGAGGAATTCGAAGTCGCCGCCCGTGATACGAAACTCGGGCCGGAAGAGATCACGCGGGATATTCCGAACGTCGGTGAGGAAGCGCTTCGCAACCTCGACGAGGCCGGGATTGTCTATATCGGCGCCGATGTGGAGCCGGGCGATATCCTTGTGGGCAAGATCACCCCGAAGGGCGAAAGCCCGATGACGCCGGAGGAGAAGCTGCTCCGCGCGATCTTTGGTGAGAAAGCCTCTGACGTGCGCGACACCTCTTTGCGGGTGAAGCCGGGCGATTACGGCACAGTCGTGGAAGTTCGTGTCTTCAACCGTCACGGTGTCGAGAAGGACGAACGCGCACTGCAGATCGAGCGGGAAGAGGTCGAACGTCTGACCCGTGACCGTGACGACGAGCTCGCGATCCTCGACCGCAACATCTATGCGCGCCTGCAGACCACGCTGATGGGCAAGACGGCCGTCAAAGGCCCGCGCGGGGTCAAGCCGAACTCCGAGGTCAACGAGGAAGTTCTTGGCACGCTGACCAAAGGTCAGTGGTGGCAGATCGCCCTCGAGAACGAGGAAGATGCCAAGCACCTTGAGGCCCTCAACGAGCAGTACGAGGCGCAAAAGCGCGCTCTCAATGCCCGCTTCGAGGACAAGGTCGAGAAGGTGCGCCGTGGGGACGACCTCCCCCCGGGTGTCATGAAGATGGTCAAGGTGTTCGTCGCGGTGAAGCGCAAGCTGCAGCCGGGCGACAAGATGGCCGGACGTCACGGCAACAAAGGTGTGATTTCCAAGGTTGTGCCGATGGAGGACATGCCGTTCCTCGCGGATGGTACGCCCGTGGACTTCTGCCTAAACCCGCTGGGTGTTCCGTCGCGTATGAACGTCGGGCAGATCCTTGAGACACACATGGGCTGGGCCGCACGTGGTCTGGGCATCAAGATCGACGACGCGCTTGGCGACTATCGCCGGTCGGGCGATCTGACCCCGGTGCGCGAAGCGATGCGCCTCGCCTATGGCGACGATGTTTATGAAGAGGGCATCGAAGGCATGGACGAAAGCGATCTCGTCGAGGCCGCAGGAAACGTGACCCGCGGCGTTCCAATCGCAACACCCGTCTTTGACGGCGCGAAGGAACCCGACGTCAACGATGCGCTGAAGCGGGCAGGTTTCGACCAATCCGGTCAGTCCATCCTGTTCGACGGACGCACGGGCGAACAGTTCAGCCGGTCGGTGACCGTGGGTATCAAGTACCTGCTCAAGCTGCACCACCTTGTGGACGACAAGATCCACGCGCGGTCGACAGGGCCCTACAGCCTCGTCACTCAACAGCCGCTTGGTGGTAAGGCACAATTCGGTGGTCAGCGCTTCGGTGAGATGGAGGTCTGGGCGCTCGAAGCTTACGGCGCCGCCTACACCTTGCAGGAAATGCTGACGGTGAAGTCGGATGACGTGGCAGGCCGGACCAAGGTCTACGAGTCGATCGTCAAAGGCGAAGACAACTTCGAGGCCGGCGTACCTGAATCCTTCAACGTTCTCGTCAAAGAGGTCCGCGGTTTGGGCCTCAACATGGAACTCCTGGATACGGAGGAAGATGAGTAATCTTTGAACATGGTTGGGAAGCTTCCGACTTCGGTCGGCGCGTTTCAAAAGCCCCCCGGAAGCGACCCAACCTTCTTCAAATACCTTCGGCCAAAGCGGTTTCCTTGGGGAGTTCTCCTCCTCGCTGCATCAACCGATGTCATCTTTTTCTGAATCCCCTCCGAAAGGGAAAGCTATGAACCAGGAACTCACAAACAACCCGTTCAATCCGGTTGCACCGGTGAAGACCTTCGATGAAATCAAGGTCTCACTCGCATCGCCGGAACGGATCCTCTCGTGGTCCTTCGGCGAGATCAAGAAGCCTGAAACCATCAACTACCGGACGTTCAAGCCTGAGCGGGACGGCCTTTTCTGTGCGCGTATTTTTGGCCCGATAAAGGACTACGAATGCCTGTGCGGCAAATACAAGCGGATGAAATATCGCGGCGTTGTCTGCGAGAAGTGCGGCGTCGAAGTGACGTTGCAAAAGGTACGCCGCGAGCGGATGGGCCACATCGAACTGGCTTCTCCCGTCGCGCATATCTGGTTCCTGAAATCGCTTCCGTCGCGTATCGGCCTCATGCTCGACATGACCCTGCGCGATCTGGAGCGGGTCTTGTACTTTGAGAACTACGTTGTCATCGAACCCGGCCTGACCGAGCTTCAGTACGGCCAGATGATGACCGAAGAAGAGTTCATGGACGCGCAGGACACCTATGGTGCCGATGCGTTCACGGCCAACATCGGCGCCGAAGCCATCCGTGAGATGCTGGCGGCGATCGACCTCGAATCCGAGGCGGAACAGCTTCGTGCGGATCTCGCCGAAGCGACCGGTGAATTGAAGCCCAAGAAGATCATCAAGCGCCTCAAGGTCGTAGAGTCCTTCCTCGAATCCGGGAACCGGCCTGAGTGGATGATCATGACGGTCATTCCGGTCATTCCCCCGGAACTGCGCCCGCTGGTCCCGCTGGACGGTGGCCGTTTCGCGACGTCGGACCTCAACGATCTTTATCGTCGAGTGATCAACCGGAACAACCGCCTCAAGCGGCTGATCGAGTTGCGCGCGCCGGATATCATCGTGCGGAATGAAAAGCGGATGCTTCAGGAATCCGTCGATGCGCTCTTTGACAACGGCCGCCGCGGTCGCGTCATCACGGGTGCCAACAAGCGTCCGTTGAAGTCGCTGTCCGACATGCTCAAGGGCAAGCAGGGCCGTTTCCGTCAGAACCTTCTGGGTAAGCGCGTCGACTTCTCCGGCCGTTCGGTCATCGTAACCGGTCCGGAACTCAAGCTGCACCAGTGCGGCCTGCCCAAGAAGATGGCGCTCGAGCTTTTCAAACCGTTCATCTACTCGCGGCTTGAGGCCAAAGGCCTGTCTTCGACGGTGAAGCAGGCCAAGAAGCTGGTCGAAAAAGAGCGGCCTGAAGTTTGGGACATCCTCGATGAGGTGATCCGCGAGCATCCGGTCCTGCTGAACCGTGCTCCGACCCTGCACCGTCTTGGCATTCAGGCGTTTGAACCTGTGCTGATCGAAGGCAAGGCGATCCAGCTGCACCCGCTCGTCTGTTCGGCATTCAACGCTGACTTCGACGGCGACCAGATGGCCGTTCACGTACCACTCTCGCTTGAGGCTCAGCTCGAAGCGCGCGTCCTCATGATGTCGACGAACAACGTTCTGTCGCCTGCAAACGGCGCGCCGATCATCGTTCCGTCGCAGGATATGATCCTTGGTCTCTACTACGTGACCCTGGAGCGTGAAGGCATGAAGGGCGAGGGGATGGTTTTCTCCTCGATCGAAGAAGTGCAGCACGCGCTCGACTCCGGCGAAGTGCACATGCACGCCAAGATCAAGGCGCGCATTCCGCAGATCGACGAAAACGGCATGGAAGTCATGCAGCGCTTTGACACCACGCCGGGCCGCGTGCGGCTTGGCGCGCTCTTGCCGCTGAATGCCAAGGCACCGTTCAACCTCGTGAACCGGCTCCTTCGCAAGAAGGAAGTCCAGCAGGTCATCGATACCGTCTACCGTTACTGCGGTCAGAAAGAGTCGGTCATCTTCTGCGACCACATCATGACGATGGGCTTCCGCGAGGCCTTCAAGGCCGGCATCTCCTTCGGCAAGGACGACATGGTAATCCCCGAGCACAAGTGGGAAATCGTCGACGATACCCGCGATCAGGTGAAGGGGTTCGAGCAGCAGTACATGGACGGCCTGATCACTCAGGGCGAAAAGTACAACAAGGTGATCGACGCGTGGACCAAGTGTAACGACAAGGTCACCGATGCGATGATGGGTGCGATCTCGGCCGTGCAGAGGGACGAGAACGGCGCAGAGCGCGAGCCCAACAGCGTTTACATGATGGCCCACTCCGGGGCGCGGGGGTCCGTGACCCAGATGAAGCAACTCGGTGGGATGCGCGGCCTGATGGCCAAGCCGAACGGCGACATCATCGAAACGCCGATCATCTCGAACTTCAAGGAAGGCCTGACGGTTCTGGAGTACTTCAACTCCACCCACGGCGCGCGTAAAGGTCTGTCGGATACGGCTCTCAAGACGGCGAACTCGGGCTACCTGACCCGTCGTCTCGTGGACGTGGCGCAGGACTGCATCATTCGCCAGCATGATTGCGGCACGGAGCGGGCAATCACTGCCTCCGCGGCTGTGAACGATGGTGAGGTTGTTTCGTCTCTGGGCGAGCGCATCCTTGGCCGGGTCGCTGCGGAAGACATGGTTCGTCCGGGAACGGATGAGGTGATCGTAGCCGCAGGTGAGATCATCGACGAACGCATGGCGGATGCTGTCGAGGAATCCGCGCTGGAAAGCGTACGGATCCGCTCGCCGCTGACATGTGAAGCCGAAGACGGTGTCTGCGCCCAGTGCTACGGTCGGGACCTCGCCCGCGGCACGCGCGTCAACGTCGGTGAAGCGGTCGGCATCATCGCGGCACAATCGATCGGTGAGCCGGGTACACAGCTTACGATGCGAACATTCCACATCGGCGGCGTTGCTCAGGGTGGTCAGCAGTCCTTCCAGGAGGCCAACCAGGCGGGTAAGGCGGAGTTCCGCAATACCAATATCATCACCGATGCGGAGGGCGCTCAGATCGTTCTGGGCCGTAACATGCAACTGGTGATCGTGGGCGAGGACGGCGAGGAGCGTGCAAGCTTCAAGCTGGGCTACGGCACCAAGCTTCATGTCAAGGAGCACGACGAAGTCACCCGTGGTGACAAGCTCTTTGAATGGGACCCCTTCACGCTGCCTATCATCGCGGAGAAGGACGGTATCGCACGTCATGTGGATCTGGTGAACGGTGTTGCCGTGCGCGAGGAAACCGACGATGCGACCGGCATGACGCAGAAGATCGTGACCGATTGGCGTTCGGTGCCCAAGGGCAACGAACTCAAGCCCGAGGTCATCTTGATCGATGCCGAAGGCGAGCCGGTGCGCAATGATCAGGGCAACCCGATCACCTATCCGATGTCCGTTGATGCGATCCTGTCGTGTGAAGATGGTCAGGCCCTGAAAGCGGGTGACGTGGTTGCACGTATCCCGCGCGAAGGTGCCAAGACCAAGGACATCACCGGTGGTCTGCCACGTGTGGCCGAACTGTTCGAAGCGCGCCGTCCCAAGGACAACGCGATCATCGCCGAAATCGACGGTTATGTTCGCTTTGGGCGCGACTACAAGAACAAGCGTCGGATCGCGATCGAGCCTGCTGATGACACGCAGGAGCAGGTCGAATATATGGTGCCGAAGGGCAAGCATATCCCGGTGCAGGAAGGCGACTTCGTGCAGAAGGGCGATTACATCATGGACGGCAACCCTGCGCCGCATGACATCCTTGCCATCATGGGTGTCGAAGCGCTGGCAAACTACATGATCGACGAAGTGCAGGACGTGTATCGTCTCCAAGGTGTGAAGATCAACGACAAGC
Source organism: Poseidonocella pacifica (assembly GCF_900111875.1). Classification (GTDB taxonomy): domain Bacteria; phylum Pseudomonadota; class Alphaproteobacteria; order Rhodobacterales; family Rhodobacteraceae; genus Poseidonocella; species Poseidonocella pacifica. Next base: position 529,764 of record NZ_FOJU01000002.1, on the reverse strand, counting down.
ACATCGAGGTCATCGTTCGTCAGATGCTCCAGAAGTGGGAGATTCAGGACAGCGGCGAGACGACGCTGTTGAAGGGCGAACACGTCGACAAGGCGGAGTTCGATGCGGCCAACGAAAAGGCGATCGCCAAAGGTGGTCGTCCGGCACAGGGTGAGCCGATCCTGCTTGGGATCACCAAGGCCTCGCTGCAAACGCGTTCCTTCATCTCTGCGGCCTCCTTCCAGGAGACGACTCGCGTCCTTACCGAGGCATCGGTACAGGGCAAGCGCGACAAGCTCGTGGGCCTCAAGGAGAACGTCATTGTTGGCCGCCTGATCCCGGCGGGCACCGGTGGTGCCACCCAGCGGGTGACGCGTATCGCTTCGGAGCGTGACAATATCGTCATCGAAGCGCGTCGCGAGGAGGCCGAAGCGGCCGCCGCGTTGGCCGCTCCCGTGATTGAGGACGAGATCGATAGCGGCCTCGTCGAAACGCCGGAAAGCCGCGACGAATAAAGCCGTCATAAATCGAGTAGTAAGAGGCCCCGGCGCAACGCCGGGGCCTTTTGAGTTTGATCACGCGGACAATACAGCTTTCACTTTGCGGAGCAGGTTCTGTAACAGAGGCGGGTAGGGGGCTTTCACTGCGGCATGTGGCTTACCCCCCGTGGTGGCGACGGAGAGGACATGAGACGTACTCAGAGTGGCACGGACGCGCGCCTGTGGCGGCTCTGCGCATGATACCTGACGATCTGCAGGTACTCGGCCTGTGCCGGTGGTCTTATCCGTCGGAACTGCGGGCATTCAATCACGACTTCCCGACACTCGATGCACTTCGGGCCTACCTTTACGATCCGGCGCGGCTGGCGCTGCGCCTCTTCTTTTTCGAGCACCTCATCATGCCCTGCCTACGTGCCCAGACAGATGATCGTTTTACGCTTCTACTGATGCTCGGCGATCAATTGCCGGATCCAGCGCGGACCCGGCTGTTGGAGTTGGCGGCGCAAGTCCCGCAGATACGTCCGGTGTTCGTGGCCGAGGGCCGGAATCATCGGCGCATGGTACGGCGGCTGATGGTGTCGGCCCGTGATCCATCCGTAGCGGCGGTGGCGGAATTCCGGCTGGATGACGACGATGCCATCGCCGGCAGCTTCGTCGCACAGGTTCGTAGCATCGCTGCCCTTCTTGGCCCAGTTCATGCCCGGAACGGGCGCCTCGCGGTCGATTTCTGTAAGGGGCTGGTCATGCGCGCTGATCGGCCGGAGCTTTCGTTTTCACCGGCGTTGGCGCGGCTCTGGACGCCGGCGCTCGCGCTTGTGCTGCGCCCGGATGATCCGGGAAGCTTGCTCGATTATCCCCATATGCGGGTCTGGAAACAGATGCCAACGCTGAGCATGGAGCACCAGCCAATGTTCATTCGTGGCGCCCATGGGGGCAACGACAGCGCCTTGTCGGAGCGAAGCCAAAACCTCAGTGGATACGCCTTTGACCGCGCTGGCTTGCCAGACCTTCTGCGTGACGATTTCGGTATCAACCACGAGGGGTTACTGTCATCATGGCGGAGCTTCTGCAGGGGAAGGGATAGTGTCTTACCATTCAGTTGACAAGGCGCGCGACTCCCCCTATAGACGCCACACCTCGGCAAGGGGGCATTGCCTCCAGCGCTGAAAATCAGAACCGAAGTGGACAAGATCCGGGACTAGATTTCCCCGATCCTCTGGAAACCCACCGCGTCGTTCCTGTCAAAACAGGGGACGAATGCGGTTTTTGTGTTTTGCGGACGCGCAAGGCGCAATCGACGAGAAACCGCACGTCCTGACGTGCACGAACACATGTGTGAGCAACACGGGGATAGACCGGAATGCCAACGATCCAACAGCTGATCCGCAAGCCGCGGCAGCCGAAAGTCAAACGCTCTAAGTCAATGCACCTCGAGCAGTGCCCGCAGAAGCGCGGTGTCTGCACGCGGGTCTATACGACGACGCCGAAGAAGCCGAACTCGGCCATGCGGAAGGTTGCCAAGGTGCGCCTGACCAATGGTTTCGAGGTGATTTCCTACATCCCCGGCGAAAGCCATAACCTTCAGGAGCACTCTGTTGTCCTGATCCGTGGCGGCCGTGTGAAAGACCTTCCCGGCGTGCGTTACCACATCCTGCGCGGTGTTCTGGATACCCAGGGCGTCAAGGATCGTAAGCAGCGCCGTTCCAAGTATGGCGCCAAGCGTCCGAAGTAAGAGGATTTAGAGAATGTCCCGCCGTCACGCCGCTGAAAAACGCGAGATTCTGCCCGACGCCAAGTATGGTGACCGGGTTCTGACAAAGTTCATGAACAACCTGATGATCGACGGCAAGAAGTCGGTCGCGGAAACCATCGTTTACAACGCACTTGAGCGCGTCGAAGCGAAGATCAAGCGCGCGCCTGTCGAGGTGTTCCACGAAGCGCTCGACAACATCAAGCCGGCGGTTGAAGTTCGCTCCCGCCGCGTTGGTGGTGCCACATACCAGGTGCCCGTCGAGGTTCGTCCCGAGCGCCGCGAAGCGCTGGCAATCCGCTGGTTGATCACCGCCTCGCGCGGCCGCAACGAGAACACGATGGAAGAGCGCCTTGCAGGCGAGCTTGTCGACGCTGTTCAATCGCGCGGTTCCGCCGTGAAGAAGCGCGAAGACACCCACAAGATGGCCGACGCCAACAAGGCGTTCAGCCACTACCGCTGGTAACACGCAAGGGCATCCCCAATGGCACGCGAATATACACTCGACCGGTACCGTAACTTCGGGATCATGGCCCACATCGATGCAGGCAAGACCACCTGCACCGAGCGGATCCTGTTCTATACCGGCAAGTCGCACAAAATCGGCGAGGTGCATGATGGCGCCGCGACGATGGACTGGATGGAGCAGGAGCAGGAGCGGGGCATCACGATTACCTCTGCTGCGACCACGACATTCTGGTTCCGTACCGAGGACGGCGAGAACCCCACTGGTATCTACGGCGACACTCCGCAGGAAGCCAAGTTCCGGTTCAACATCATCGACACACCCGGTCACGTCGACTTCACCATCGAAGTTGAGCGTTCGCTCGCCGTGCTTGACGGGGCCGTTGCCGTGCTCGATGCCAACGCTGGTGTGGAGCCACAGACCGAGACCGTCTGGCGTCAGGCTGACCGTTACAAGGTCCCGCGCATCGTGTTCGTCAACAAGATGGACAAGATTGGTGCGGACTTCTGGAACTGCGTCGCGATGATCAAGGATCGCACCGGCGCGATTCCGGCACCGATCCAGATGCCCATCGGGGCAGAAGACAAGCTCGAAGGCATCATCGACCTCGTGACCATGAAGGAATGGGTCTGGAAGGGCGAAGATCTTGGCGCGAGCTGGGTCATTCAGGAGATCCGCGACGAGCTCAAGGATCAGGCCGAAGAAATGCGGGCCAACCTGATCGAGATCGCTGTCGAGATGGATGACGAGGCGATGGAAGCCTACCTCGAGGGCGATATGCCCACCGAGGCGAAGCTGCGTGAGATGATCCGCAAGGGCACGCTGTCCATGTCGTTCGTCCCCGTTCTTTGTGGCTCCGCGTTCAAGAACAAGGGCGTCCAGCCCCTCCTGAACGGTGTGATCGACTATCTTCCCGGTCCGCTCGACGTGCCGCCGTACATGGGCTTCTCCCCTGACGACGAAACAGAGACGCGCAACATCGAGCGCCGTCCTGGCGACGATCAGCCGTTTGCGGGCCTCGCGTTCAAGATCATGAACGACCCGTTTGTCGGCTCGCTGACCTTTACCCGGATCTACTCTGGCCTGCTCGAAAAGGGCGGTTCGGTGCTGAACTCCACCAAGGGCAAGAAAGAGCGCGTCGGTCGTATGATGATGATGCACTCCAATTCCCGTGAAGAGATCGAATGGGCAGGTTCCGGCGACATCATCGCGCTTGCTGGTCTCAAGGAGACCACGACCGGTGATACGCTCTGTGATCCGCAGAAGCAGGTGGTTCTTGAAACCATGACCTTCCCCGATCCGGTGATTGAGATTGCGGTCGAACCCAAGACGAAGGGCGACCAGGAGAAGATGTCCCAGGGCCTCGCGCGGCTTGCCGCCGAAGACCCCTCCTTCCGCGTCGAAACCGACCTCGAGTCCGGTCAGACGATCATGAAGGGCATGGGCGAACTTCACCTCGACATTCTCGTTGATCGCCTCAAGCGTGAGTTCAAGGTCGAAGCCAACATCGGTGCGCCGCAGGTTGCCTATCGCGAGACCATCGGTCACGAGATTGAGCATACCTACACCCACAAGAAACAGTCGGGTGGTTCGGGTCAGTTCGCCGAGGTCAAGATGGTCATCTCGCCGACAGAGCCTGGCGAGGGCTTCTCGTTCGAGTCCAAGATCGTTGGTGGTGCGGTTCCGAAGGAATACATCCCCGGCGTCGAGAAGGGCATCAAGTCCGTCATGGATAGCGGCCCACTTGCTGGTTTCCCCGTGATCGACTTCAAGGTCATGCTGATCGACGGTAAGTTCCACGACGTGGACTCCAGTGTTCTGGCGTTCGAAATCGCTGGCCGGATGTGTATGCGTGAAGGTCTGCGCAAAGCGGGTGCCAAGTTGCTTGAGCCGATCATGAAGGTCGAGGTTGTGACGCCGGAAGAATACACCGGTGGCATCATCGGCGATCTGACGTCACGTCGCGGTCAGGTGACGGGCCAGGAGCCGCGCGGCAACGCCGTCGCAATCAACTCCATGGTTCCGCTGGCCAACATGTTCGGCTACATCAACACTCTTCGGTCCATGTCTTCGGGCCGGGCGCAGTTCACGATGCAGTTCGATCACTACGATCCCGTGCCGAACAACATCTCGGAAGAGATCCAGGCCAAATACGCATAACCGGGTGGCGGGGGGTACCCCGCCCTACCCATCACCGTAGGGTGGGGAATGCCCCACCATCCGAAAGACAAGAGGAGCCAAGCTCATGGCAAAGGAAAAGTTTGCACGTAACAAGCCGCACGTGAACATCGGCACGATCGGGCACGTTGACCACGGGAAGACGACGCTGACGGCGGCGATCACGAAGTATTTCGGTGACTTCCGGGCCTACGACCAGATTGATGGCGCGCCCGAAGAGAAGGCACGCGGGATCACGATTTCGACGGCGCACGTGGAATACGAGACGGAGAACCGTCACTACGCGCACGTCGACTGCCCCGGCCACGCGGACTATGTGAAGAACATGATCACGGGTGCGGCGCAGATGGACGGGGCGATCCTCGTTGTGAACGCGGCCGACGGCCCGATGCCCCAGACGCGCGAGCACATCCTGCTCGGCCGTCAGGTTGGCATTCCCTACATGGTCGTGTTCATGAACAAGGTTGACCAGGTGGATGACGAGGAGCTTCTGGAGCTCGTCGAGATGGAAATCCGCGAACTTCTGTCGTCCTACGATTACCCCGGCGACGATATCCCGATCATCATGGGCTCTGCCCTTGCGGCGATGAACGGAGAGAACCCGGAAATCGGCGAAGAGAAGATCAAGGAACTGATGGCGGCTGTCGACGAGTATATCCCGACACCGGCACGCGCGGTTGACCTGCCGTTCCTGATGCCGATCGAGGACGTGTTCTCGATCTCCGGTCGCGGTACGGTTGTGACCGGCCGTGTTGAGCGCGGCGTAGTGAACGTGGGCGACGAGCTTGAGATCGTTGGCATCAAGGACACCAAGAAGACGACCTGCACGGGCGTCGAGATGTTCCGCAAGCTGCTCGATCGCGGGGAAGCGGGTGACAACATCGGCGCACTGCTGCGCGGCATCGATCGTGATGGCGTTGAGCGTGGCCAGGTTCTCTGCAAGCCCGGCTCTGTGAAGCCGCACACGAAGTTCGAAGCCGAAGCCTATATCCTGACCAAGGATGAAGGTGGGCGTCACACGCCGTTCTTCGCCAACTATCGCCCGCAGTTCTACTTCCGCACGACGGACGTGACCGGAACGGTGACACTGGCCGAAGGCACGGAGATGGTGATGCCGGGCGACAACGTGTCGTTCGCGGTAGAACTGATCGCACCGATCGCCATGGAAGACGGTCTGCGCTTCGCCATCCGTGAAGGCGGCCGCACCGTCGGCGCCGGCGTCGTCGCCAAGATCATCGAGTAAGCAAGAAAACCTTCGGGTTCGACGAGGGCCGGCGGATGAGCCGCCGGCCCTCCTATCAACTCCAAAGCCGCGAAAGGCTAAGAAATGCAAAGCCAGAACATTCGCATTCGGCTGAAGGCCTTCGATTACCGGGTGCTGGATGCCAGCACGCAGGAAATCGTGAATACGGCCAAGCGGACCGGCGCACAGGTGCGCGGGCCCATTCCGCTGCCGAACAAGATCGAAAAGTTCACCGTTCTGCGTGGTCCCCACGTCGACAAGAAATCCCGTGACCAGTTCGAGATCCGCACACACAAGCGGCTGCTCGACATCGTCGATCCGACCCCGCAAACCGTGGACGCGCTCATGAAGCTCGACCTGGCTGCTGGCGTCGACGTTCAGATTTCGGTTTAAGGAGGGCACCACCATGTTGCGCTCTGGCGTAATCGCAAAGAAAGTCGGCATGACCCGGCTTTTCATGGACGACGGAAAGCAGATTCCTGTGACCGTTCTCCAACTCGACAAACTTCAGGTCGTCGCACAGCGGACCGCAGATGAGCACGGCTATTCCGCTGTTCAACTCGGTGCCGGTACGGCCAAGGCCAAGCGGACTTCCAAGGCCATGCGCGGCCACTTTGCCGTTGCCAAGGTTGAGCCGAAGCGGAAGGTTGCTGAGTTCCGTGTTGATGCGGACAACCTGATTGCCGTTGGCGAAGAGATCACGGCTGACCACTACTTCGAAGGTCAGTTCGTCGACGTCTCCGGGACCTCGATCGGTAAGGGTTTTGCCGGTGCCATGAAGCGGCACAACTTCGGCGGCCTTCGTGCGTCGCACGGCGTGTCGATCTCTCACCGTTCGCACGGCTCCACCGGGCAGTGTCAGGATCCGGGCAAGGTCTTCAAGGGCAAGAAAATGGCCGGTCATATGGGCGCGGCCCGTGTGACTACCCAGAACCTTCAGGTTGTGCGCACCGATGCGGGCCGCGGCCTGATCATGGTCAAGGGCGCGGTTCCGGGTTCCAAGGGTGGCTGGGTCACGATCAAGGATGCGGTAAAAAAGCCGTTCCCCGAGAACGCGATTCTTCCCGCCGCGCTGAAGTCCGCCGCTGAAGAAGCCGCGAAAGCCGCTGAAGAGGCCGCAGCCGCAGCCGAAGCAGAGGCAAAAGCAGCAGAGGCCGCAGCAGCAGCCGAAGCCGCCGCCGCGGAAGAAGCCGCTCTGAAGGAGGCTGAGGCCGAAATTCAGGCCGAGAAGAAGGAAGGCGACGAATGAAACTCGACGTGATCAATCTGGACGGCGGCACTGCCGGGTCGGTCGAGCTGGACGAGGCCCTCTTTGGGCTGGAGCCGCGCGCCGACATCCTGCACCGCGTTGTCCGCTGGCAGCGTAACAACGCCCAGCAAGGCACCCACAAGGTCAAGACCCGGACCGAAACCAGCTACTCGACCAAGAAGATCTATCGCCAGAAGGGCACCGGCGGCGCACGCCACGGTGACCGGAATGCGCCGATCTTCCGCAAGGGTGGTATCTACAAGGGGCCAACCCCGCGTAGCCACGGCCATGACCTGCCCAAGAAGTTCCGCAAGCTTGGCCTGTGCCACGCCCTGTCCGCCAAGGCGAAAGCCGGCGAACTCGTCGTGATCGAGTCCGCGGAATCCGAAGGCAAGACCGGTGCCCTTGCGAAGCAGGTGAAGAACCTCGGTTGGAAGCGCGCGCTCATCATTGATGGCGCGTCGGTCAACGAAGGGTTCGCCAAGGCTGCACGCAACATCGAAGGGCTCGACGTCCTGCCGACGATGGGCGCAAACGTGTATGACATTCTCAAGCGTGATATCCTCGTGATCACGAAGGCGGGTGTCGAAGCTCTGGAGGCTCGTTTGAAATGAGCGCGAAAGCTGAACATTACGACGTAATCCGCAAGCCGATTATCACCGAGAAGACCACCATGGCGTCCGAAAACGGCGCAGTTGTGTTCGAAGTGGCAATCGACAGCAACAAGCCTCAGATCAAGGAGGCCGTCGAGGCGCTCTTTGGTGTAAAGGTGAAAGCGGTCAATACGACGATCACCAAAGGCAAGGCCAAGCGGTTCAAGGGCATCCTTGGTCGCCGCAAGGACGTCAAGAAGGCCTACGTGACCCTCGAAGAGGGAAACACCATCGACGTGACCACTGGTCTCTGATCTGATCGAAGGTTGAGAATATGGCCCCAGCTGCGAAAGCGGCTGGGGCCTTTTTTATTTTTTCGGCAAGACACAAGTATGCTGCGGACAGCCGCTGCTATCGCGGAGGTGACCGTCACACCATACGCGGCGGTACCGCTGCCTGCGGGCGCGCCGATGCTGTTGGTCGATGCTGTTGGTCGATCTTGGGTTGCTTGCCTTTTTGCACCGCCGCGCCGGCGGCTGAGGTCTTGTGTTTGTACCCCTAACCGCGTCGATCACCCGGCTAGAGGCCCCTTGCGCATATGATCGGTTGAGGCAGTCAGGGGCGCTGTTTTGAGGAGCTGCCCCATGTTCCCGTTATAAGGGTGAGGGTGCCTTGACGACTGATCCGCTATCCCCTAAACGACCCCATGCGCTGCGGCCCCGGATTCGTCCGGGGTTTCGTTATTAGCGCTGCAAGATTTTCGCCGGGGACCTTCGGGGCCCTATACCAAGAGGGCCCTCCGAGGCCCCACACATAGCGGGAAACAACTCCCGCACTGCTAAACGGAAGACAGAAAGCATGGCACTCAAGTCGTATAAGCCGACGACGCCGGGCCAGCGCGCGCTGGTGCTGATCGACCGTTCGGAGCTGTGGAAAGGACGTCCCGTCAAATCCCTTACTGAGGGTTTGACGAAATCGGGCGGCCGGAACAACACCGGACGGATCACATCGCGTCGTCGCGGCGGTGGGGCAAAGCGCCTCTATCGGATCGTCGATTTCAAACGTACTAAATTCGATGTGGCGGCCACCGTCGAGCGGATCGAATATGACCCGAACCGGACGGCCTTCATCGCTCTGGTGAAATATGAAGATGGTGAGCAGGCCTATATCCTGGCACCACAGCGACTCGCCGTAGGCGATACTGTCGTTGCCTCCGCCAAAGCCGACATCAAGCCCGGTAACGCAATGCCCTTCGCTGGCATGCCGATCGGGACGATCGTTCACAACATTGAGCTCAAGCCAGGCAAGGGCGGTCAGATCGCACGCGCCGCCGGTACATATGCTCAGTTTGTCGGTCGTGATGGCGGCTATGCACAGATTCGCCTCTCCTCCGGCGAATTGCGGATGGTGCGTCAGGAATGCATGGCCACCGTTGGTGCCGTGTCGAACCCCGACAACAGCAACCAGAACTTCGGCAAGGCCGGTCGTGTCCGGCACATGGGCAAGCGCCCGTCGGTCCGTGGTGTGGCAATGAACCCGATCGATCACCCCCACGGCGGTGGTGAAGGCCGGACCTCCGGTGGTCGTACACCGGTTACCCCATGGGGTAAGGACACCAAGGGCAAGCGGACCCGCGACAAGAACAAGGCGTCGCAGAAGCTCATCATCCGCTCGCGGCACGCCAAGAAGAAAGGGCGCTAATCAATGTCTCGTTCCGTATGGAAAGGCCCCTTCGTCGATGCCTACGTGCTGAAAAAAGCCGAAGCGTCGCGTGAGTCGGGCCGCAATGAAGTCATCAAGATCTGGTCGCGTCGCTCAACGATCCTGCCCCAATTCGTGGGCCTGACGTTTGGCGTATACAACGGCCAGAAGCATATCCCAGTCAACGTCTCGGAAGACATGATCGGTCAGAAGTTCGGTGAGTATTCGCCGACGCGGACCTATTATGGTCACGCCGCGGACAAGAAAGCGAAGCGGAAGTAAGTCATGGGCAAGGAAAAGAACCCCCGCCGCGTGGCCGACAATGAAGCAATGGCAAAACTGCGCATGCTTCGTACGTCCCCGCAGAAGCTCAACCTGGTAGCCGCGATGATCCGTGGCAAGAAGGTCGAAAAGGCGCTTAGCGACTTGACCTTCTCGAACAAGCGGATCGCGGACGACGTGAAGAAGTGCCTTCAGTCGGCCATCGCCAATGCCGAGAACAACCACAACCTCGACGTGGACGAGCTTGTCGTCGCAGAGGCTTACGTGGGTAAGAACCTTACGATGAAACGCGGTCGTCCGCGGGCACGTGGCCGGTTCGGTCGCATCATCAAGCCGTTCTCGGAGCTCACCATCAAGGTGCGCCAGATTGAGGAGCAAGCCTAATGGGTAACAAAGTCAATCCGATCGGCATGCGCCTTCAGGTCAACCGCACTTGGGACAGCCGCTGGTACGCTGACACGAAGGACTACGGCGATCTTCTTCTGGAAGACATCAGAATCCGTGAGTTCATCAAGGACGAGTGCAAGCAGGCCGGTGTTGCCCGCGTGATCATCGAGCGGCCGCACAAAAAGTGCCGCGTGACGATCCACACAGCACGTCCAGGTGTTATCATCGGCAAGAAGGGCGCTGACATCGAGACACTTCGCAAGAAGCTCTCCTCGATGACCGACAGCGAGCTTCACCTCAACATCGTTGAGGTTCGCAAGCCCGAACTTGACGCGCAGTTGGTTGCCGAGTCGATCGCACAGCAACTCGAGCGCCGTGTGTCGTTCCGCCGCGCCATGAAGCGGTCCGTCCAGAACTCCATGCGCATGGGCGCACTGGGGATCCGGGTCAACGTCGCGGGCCGCCTTGGTGGCGCCGAGATCGCGCGGACCGAATGGTATCGTGAAGGCCGCGTGCCGCTCCATACCCTTCGTGCTGACATCGACTACGCTACTGCCGAAGCCACGACGCCATACGGAATCATCGGGGTGAAGGTCTGGATCTTCAAGGGCGAGATCCTCGAGCATGATCCGTCGGCTCGTGATCGTAAGACCCAGGAAATCCAGGATGGCCCGGCCCCGCGTGGCGCCGGCGGCCGCCGCTGAGGAGACGTGACAGATGCTGCAACCAAAGCGCACAAAGTTCCGCAAACAGCATAAGGGCCGTATTCACGGTCTGGCTAAAGGCGGCTCCGACCTCAACTTCGGGACTTACGGTCTGAAGGCTACTCAGCCAGAGCGCATTACAGCGCGTCAGATCGAAGCTGCTCGTCGTGCCATGACGCGTCATATGAAGCGTCAGGGTCGTGTCTGGATCCGGATTTTCCCGGATACTCCAGTAACCTCCAAGCCCACCGAAGTTCGGATGGGTAAGGGTAAGGGCTCAGTTGATTTCTGGGCGGCCAAGGTGAAACCCGGTCGCGTGATGTTCGAGATCGATGGTGTATCCGAAGACGTCGCACGCGAGGCTTTGCGCCTGGCTGCGATGAAACTTCCGATCAAGACCCGCCTTGTGGTTCGCGAAGACTGGTAAACCCGTCCTAGCGTGAGAGACAAAGCCCTTCCCGGTCATGCCGGGGAGGGCTTCTTCGTTTTACCAAGAGTGGCTTATACCGGGGTTTTCAGGATCGATACTGGCTTTCGCCAGATCAAATCTTCGCGCCGAAAAACAGTCTGTTTCCTCAAAATGCTAACCGAAAGTAAACTAGGATAATTGAGATTTCCTAGAGTCGTCCTAAAACTCTTAGTTGTGGGGCCAAGATGAGTCTCGCTCGTCGAAAATGCGAGGAGCGTTACGACAGCGGAGGATTGTGTCTTCGTTTGAGCGTGAACTCGCGCGTCCTGGAGGGACACTTTTATGATTTCTAGTTTCAAATCTCTGGGGGTTGCAGCCTTGTTCTGTGTTGCGGCGAGCATGGCTTCTGCCGTCACGGTGAAACCGTTCGACACCCCCCTTTCCGCAGGCGACGCGACATATGGCAACGCTGTGGCCATGGCTGGGGAATCCTTCGCAGGGGAAACGCTTTCTTTTGCGGCCGCCACGGACTTGCTCGCCAAGATTACGGCGACGATAAACCCGTTTTTCCTCTCCCCGGGTGGCGTTCCGTCCAACACGATTTCGCTCTCCTATGCGATCGATGCTGATCCGGCGATTCCTCTGGCAGTTACCACAGTTCTCATCGGTCCGGGTTCGGTTGGGGCAACGGGGTTGAACATCTTTTTGGGTGCGGGACAAACGCTCAGCTTCTTCCTCAACGGCAAAGCTGGCCCTTCGGGCAACCAGGTAACCTTCGCTGTGGAAACAGCGCCGGCGCCTGTGCCGATCGTTCCGGCCGGCGCGTTGGGGCTTACGGGTATTCTCGCTTTGGCGTCGCTCCGTCGCCGCAAAGCGAAAGCCAACTGATCTGAAGTTAGCAGTGCCGACCGTTTTGCGGTCGGCGCATATGGCGGGTACGGGGGCCTTCGCAGGCAGTCCGGCCCGCTTTTTTGTACCAAGTTCTGCGCTGGACTTGGTAGGGGTTGCGCCGGATGCGTTTGAACCCTATACGGCCCCTTCATCACGAACTCCACCAGATTCGCGGTGACCCCTTTTCGGGGCCGCCTGGTGATGTTGGAAAGGACATGAGCCATGAATGCTCAGGAACTGCGCGACAAGACGCCGGATCAACTGCGAGAGCAGTTGGCCACTCTTAAGAAAGAGGCTTTCAACCTCCGCTTCCAGCAGGCCACTGGCCAAATGGAAAGCACCGCTCGGATGCGGTCTGTTCGCCGTGACGTTGCACGGGTCAAGACGATCCTCAACGAAAAAGCCCAAGCGGCAGCCGAGTAAGGAGAGACTGATATGCCCAAACGTATCCTGCAAGGAACCGTCACCAGCGACGCGAATGCCCAGACCGTCACGGTCTCTGTCGAGCGCCGCTTCACGCATCCGGTTCTGAAGAAAACCATCCGTAAGTCCAAGAAATACCGGGCTCACGATGAGAAGAATGCATTCAAGGTTGGCGATTTGGTTCGCATCATCGAATGCGCACCGAAGTCGAAGACGAAACGCTGGGAGGTTCTGGAGGCGTAAGCCTGCCGAACCTTTCGGTTTGAGCGAAACCCTGGGGACAAGGCCATGAGTGCCCCCCACAGGTCGGGAGAAACCATATGATCCAGATGCAGACCAATCTGGATGTCGCTGACAACTCCGGCGCACGCCGGGTGCAGTGCATCAAGGTCCTGGGTGGTTCCAAGCGTAGATACGCAAGCGTGGGCGACATCATTGTCGTCTCCGTAAAGGAAGCCATCCCGCGCGGCCGCGTAAAGAAAGGTGACGTCCGCAAGGCCGTCGTCGTTCGCACCGCCAAGGAAGTCCGTCGTGAAGACGGCACCTCAATCCGCTTCGATCGCAACGCGGCCGTCATCCTGAACAATGCGGGCGAGCCTGTCGGCACCCGTATCTTCGGGCCGGTGGTTCGTGAGCTGCGTGCGAAGAACTTCATGAAGATCATCTCGCTTGCTCCGGAGGTGCTGTAATGGCCGCTAAACTCCGCAAAGGTGACACGGTCCTCGTTCTTGCTGGCAAGGACAAGGGCGCGCAAGGCACGATCATCTCCGTCGATCCCAAGGCTGGCAAGGCCGTGGTCGAGGGTGTGAACATGGCCGTTCGCCACACACGCCAGAGCCAGACCACGCAAGGTGGGCGCGTTCCCAAGGCGATGCCGATCCAGTTGTCGAACCTGGCGCTGATCGACAAAGACGGCAAGGCAACCCGCGTCGGCTTCCGCATGGAAGGCGACAAGAAGGTTCGTTTCGCCAAGACCACGGGGGACGTGATCGATGCTTGATACTGCAACCTATACCCCGCGTCTGCGCAGCCAGTTCAACGAGACGATCAAGGCCGCTCTCAAAGAAGAGTTCGGCTACAAGAACGACATGCAGATCCCGCGCCTCGACAAGATCGTGCTCAACATCGGGTGCGGCGCTGAGGCCGTGAAGGACTCCAAGAAGGCGAAATCGGCTCAGGAAGACCTGACCGCACTTGCCGGTCAGAAGGCCGTCGTCACCAAGGCAAAGAAGTCCATCGCTGGCTTCCGCGTTCGTGAAGACATGCCGCTCGGTGCCAAGGTGACCCTTCGCGGTGACCGGATGTACGACTTCCTCGACCGTCTGGTGACCGTGGCCATGCCGCGCATCCGCGACTTCCGCGGCATTCCCGGCAAGAGCTTCGACGGCCGTGGCAACTATGCCATGGGCATCAAGGAGCACATCGTCTTCCCTGAAATCGACTACGACAAGGTCGACGAAGTTTGGGGCCTGGACATCGTAATCGCCACCACCGCGGAAACCGACGCGGAAGCGAAGGCGCTGTTGAAGCATTTCAACATGCCGTTCAACAGCTGATCCGCGGGAGAGAGAAGACATGGCAAAAAAAGCAATGATCGAACGCGAAAAGAAGCGTCAGCGCCTTGTGGAGCAGTATGCTGCCAAGCGCGCCGAGCTCAAGGAAATCGCGAAAGACGAATCCAAGCCGATGGAAGAGCGTTTCAAGGCGCGCCTGAAGCTTGCGAAACTTCCCCGCAACTCGTCGCCGACCCGGCTTCACAACCGCTGCCAGCTGACCGGCCGTCCGCATGCATACTATCGCAAGCTGAAGGTTTCCCGGATCATGCTGCGCGAATTGGCTTCCAGCGGGCAGGCGCCCGGCATGGTCAAGTCGAGCTGGTAAGGAGGGCATGATATGAACGATCCTATCGGCGATATGCTCACCCGTATCCGCAACTCGCAGATGCGCCACAAGTCGACTGTTATCACGCCGGCGTCCAAGCTTCGCGCTTGGGTTCTCGACGTGCTGGCCGACGAAGGCTACATCCGCGGCTACGAGCAAGTGACCGGCGCAGACGGTCACCCCGCACTCGAAATCAGCCTCAAGTACTATGAGGGTACCCCTGTCATTCGTGAGCTGAAGCGGGTTTCGACCCCCGGCCGCCGCGTTTACATGGGTGTGAAGGACTTGCCGTCCGTCCGTCAGGGCCTCGGTGTGTCGATTGTCTCCACCCCCAAGGGTGTGATGTCTGATGCAGCAGCACGTTCCGCCAATGTTGGTGGTGAAGTGCTCTGCACGGTCTTCTAAGGAGGTAGGAATGTCTCGTATTGGGAAACGACCGGTCGAGCTGCCCTCCGGGGTCGAGGCGAATGTCTCTGGCCAGACCGTTGAGGTAAAGGGCCCGAAAGGCGCTCGTAGCTTCACCTTCACCGACGATGTGACCCTCGAGGTCGCGGACAACGCCATCACTGTGACGCCGCGCGGCAAATCCAAGCGCGCCCGTCAGCAGTGGGGCATGTCCCGCACCACCGTGGCGAACCTCGTTCAGGGCGTCACGAACGGTTTCAAGAAAGAGCTTGAGATCCAGGGTGTGGGTTACCGCGCACAGCTTCAGGGCAATGTGCTGAAACTCAACCTCGGCCTCAGCCACGATGTCGATTTCACTGTGCCGGAGGGGGTCACCGTGACCTGCCCGAAGCAGACGGAAATCGTTGTCGAGGGCAACGATGAGCAACTCGTGGGGCAGGTCGCGGCGAATATCCGCGATTGGCGCCGCCCGGAGCCCTACAAGGGCAAGGGGATCCGCTACAAGGGCGAGTACATCTTCCGTAAGGAAGGCAAGAAGAAGTAAGGACGCGAGTGATGGCAAACAGCAAGAGAGTACTGTTCCAGAAACGCCGCCTGCGCGTTCGGAACAAACTTCGCAAGGTGAATGCAGGGCGCGTGCGCCTCTCCGTTCACCGCTCCAACAAGAACATCAGCGTGCAGCTGATCGACGATGTGAACGGCGTAACGCTGGCATCCGCCTCCACTTTGGAGAAGGATCTCGGGGTTATTGGCAAGAACAACGTGGATGCGGCTGCCAAGGTCGGCACCGCGATTGCCGAGCGCGCCAAGAAAGCCGGTGTGGAAGAAGCATATTTCGACCGCGGTGGCTTCCTCTATCACGGCAGCATCAAGGCACTCGCCGATGCAGCCCGTGATGGCGGCCTGAAGATCTGAGGAGAGACGATATGGCAAGAGATGGACAAAACCGGGGCAACCGTCGCGATCGCGACGAAACGCCGGAATTCGCCGATCGTCTGGTTGCGATCAACCGGGTGTCGAAGACGGTCAAGGGCGGTAAGCGCTTTGGCTTCGCGGCACTGGTTGTCGTAGGCGATCAGAAGGGCCGTGTTGGCTTTGGTAAGGGTAAGGCCAAGGAGGTCCCCGAGGCCATCCGCAAGGCGACCGAACAAGCGAAGCGCCAGATGATGCGCGTTCCGCTGCGTGAGGGTCGGACCCTGCACCACGACATGGAAGGCCGTCATGGCGCCGGACGCGTCGTGATGCGGACCGCCCCAACGGGTACCGGGATCATCGCGGGTGGACCGATGCGCGCCGTGTTCGAAATGCTTGGCATTCAGGACGTGGTTGCCAAGTCGATCGGCTCCCAGAACCCCTACAACATGATCCGTGCCACGCTGAACGGTCTCACCAAAGAGACCAGCCCGCGTATGGTTGCACAGCGTCGTGGCAAGAAGGTCGCGGACATCCTTCGTAAGGATGAACCGCAGCCCGAAACGGCTGAAGCGTAAGGAGACACTGATATGGCAACTATCGTCGTCAAACAGATCGGCTCCCCGATCCGCCGTCCCGCCATTCAGCGCCAGACGCTGATCGGCCTCGGCCTCAACAAGATGCACAAGACACGTGAGCTTGAAGACACGCCTGCGGTTCGCGGCATGGTCAACAAGATTTCGCACCTTGTAGAGATTGTGGAAGAGCGCGCCTAAGCCCACCGCTTAGATGTGAGAAATTGAAAACGTCCCGGTCAGAAATGGCCGGGACGTTTTTGCATTTTGCGTCTCCGCGCTGTCTGAGGGTGTGCGCCGTTCGCGGGCCGTCTCCGTCGGCTTGATCGTCAGGCTCGGTGCAGCCGGAGAGGCTCTTGTGCGCCACTTAAATGGACTATGACGCATGTTCGGATGAGCCGTCGGTTGGACTGCGAACCTTAGATCGACATCTTGCGATGTCTCCCATTCCGCCCCTTCCTACGTTTCAGTCCTTGGCGGGAACGAAGCGGTAGCGTTCCAATTCCTCGCGCGACAGGATGTAGATCTGCTCCGGTGGCGTTCGCAGGGCGTGTTCCATGACCGCGATCTCGATGCCCATTCGCCCGAGGTAGGCCATGACCTCCGCCTGTCCCCTCTGGACATCCTCCACGGCGGTGAAGGCCGGCAGGTAGGCGTTCTGTCCGAAATAATGCTGATGAACGCCAAGGCGCCCCGTGCTCGCCACCTCCCGAGTAGCCCCGCCGGCAAAGACGTAAGGGCAGGCGGAATAGCAGACGCTATTTTCACCGATCACCGTATCGATGCCCCCTGCGCGCAAGGCTTCGCCGATCTCCAGCGCGTCGGAGACTGATCCGCCCGTGCTGTGCAACTGCACCGAGCTTGCCGCGGGGCTGCGCGATGCGAGCGCTTCTGCGACGCGAGCGCCATCCCCCGGCGCAATTTGCCCACTGAGGGTCATTTCCGTGCCCTCTCCGCCGATTTCCAACCGATCGGCCATTCGTCCGCCCCCGGGGGGCTCACTTGGACCGGGGGCTCGGTCCGGTCGGAAGGGGCGTGTGGCAGGGCCGGTCGGGCGCGGCGCAGTCAACGGATCGCCGCCGGGAAAGCTCTGGTTCAGATCCATCAGCATAAGCGCCGCCCCAATGGCGATCTGTACGGCGACAAGAGCAGTGATTGCGCGCCGAATGGTTCCGGGGCCTGTTGAGCCGCCGCTCATTCCGGCGCGGCGCCCGTGTGTGGGGGCCTGCGGGCCACATCAAGGGATTTGGATGCTTCGAGCGCCGCGCGCATTTCGGCCACGGTCATTGTATCTTCGATCGAGTAGGCACCTTGCCCCGTGCGAATGGCCGAATGCGTGACCATCAGAATGAAAACCAGCACGGCGGGCAGCAGGTCGATGGCGATGGCGCCCGCCCAGGATGGGACGAAGTTGCCCGCGTACCGGATCACGGCATCAGCGGCAGAGAGCGGGGTATATTCGATCTCGGTCGCTTCGGGCAGCGCCTGAACCTCTTCCGCCGCTTGTTCGAGCGTGGTGGCGCGGTCACCGAGTAGGGTGAGGACGGAATTTATGGTGCTTTGCTGGCTCACGCGGCCTTCTGCGGAGTCCGCATCAAGGTCGGGAAGAATGACGGAATCGCGCAGGTCGGCTGCCGCTCGGCTGACCAGCGGCGCGACGTTCAACTGCCGCAACTCGGCGATGAGGCCGGAAAGGCGTACGGCCTCTTCTGCGAAGCGTACGGATCGTCCGTCAACAGCGCCCGGCTCCACCGTGAGGCTTCGCATGCGGCTGAGTATTGCGTTGCCTTGGGCAAAGGCCTCTTCGACCGCCCGTTCCTGCGAAGTGATCTGTGCCTCAAGTCCGTCAAGTTCGGCGGACTTCTGGGTCAGGACCCGGAAAACTGCCCCGCGACCGGCAAGTCCAGAGAGATCGCCGACCGCTTCCTGCTCGGACAGGTCGCTCAGGGTCTCCCGGACGCGGGCGACGTCCCGCCCGAGCGCTTGACCCGCGATCGCGTTGGAATGTGTCCGCTCCAGCGCGCCTTGATAGGTCTGGACGGTATGGGCAAGGTGTTGCTCCACTGCGGCGGCACCGGCGAGCGCAGCGGCGTTGAGCCAGGAGGACATGGCGATGATCGCGAGCGACCCGAGCGCCATGCATAGAAACAGCCCGATCTTGGACGCCGCCGACCGTACCGCAGGCAAAAGCCGCATGAGGTAGGACCAGAACACGAAGATGCCAACCGAAACGGCGAGGGAATATGAGAGCGCCGCGAAGGTGGTCCAAGCCCCGGTGTCGTCAAGAAGGGAGCGTACGCCCAGATAGGTGTAGATACCCGAGGCGGAGGCCAGCACGCCAAGCGCGGCGCCGGTGAAACTGTCCAACCATCGCAGGTGGGTGTTGAGCTCTCGGGCGTAGCGCGCGCCCTCATGATCGTCGTGGTCGCCTGAAACTTGTCTATCTGTCACGCGACCCCCTCGGGAATATGCGAAAATCCGGTCCAATATATGGGGTGACGCCGCCGCATCATCCGGGTTCACGGTTTCGTGACTGCCGCTGGATGACCCCGTCCGTCCAACGCGAAGATGCGGCGCCGAAGCAATCATGCAAGGAGTCGCTGGCAATCACGCTGCCCAAAGCAAGCCGCCCGAGCAGCGTAAGCCCCGGTTGCGGCGTCCCATCTTGCGAAAGAAGCTGCCCATCGGGCTCGGTCCGAGCGGCAAGCCCGTCGCCCGGAGCCGTGAGGCGACCGCGCGTCATCAGGTCCCGCAATAGCGTATCTGTGATCCGCTCCGGGTCTGGCGGCGGTAGCACCGCATCGACCATAGCCACCACATGCGCAGTTTCGTCGTCCTCAATCAGTTGCCAGCCGTCTTTGCGCAGGCCGATACCCGGATCGTCCGCAATCCGCAGATCGACCCGACCCGCCTCGATCAGCGTAAGGAGATCACGGGCGGCACTGATCGGCGGACCGTAGGAATAGCGCTTCATCCCGTCGTCAAATCGCAGGAATGCCCGCGCGGTTTCCGCGCTTGTCAGGGTGGGGTTGAACCCCCGCCGAAGGGTATTCTGCCATTTGCGCCAGACCTGACCCGCGGCAAATCCCGCATCCGGTGGTGTGGTGCCCGCGGCCATCTCGGTCACATGACGCAAAGCGCTTACCGGATCCCGCGCCTCCTGTGTTCCGGAATCGTCGCGTTCGACCTCCAGCCATTGCCGCACTTCCGTCGCGCCGTCGGGGCTTCCCGTGTCATGCAGGATCCGGAGCAGCACCGGAAACAGCGCATCTGTCAGCATGACAAGCGCAGTTTCCGTCGGACCGGCGAGGGCACGAGCAAGCGCGTCGGCGAAAGCTTCGGTCTCCGCCTGGGTTGGCTCGTAAGCGTCATCCACAGCCCCGGTTGCAGGCTTCGGCGCGGGCGGATGCCCGTTGAGGGAGAAGGGCAGGATACAAGCCGGTTCGCGCCCCGAAGGGATATATTGGCCGTCCTCGAAGCTGCCACCCATCCCTTCGGTCAGCAGGCGCAGCACATCGAAAGTCGAAAGCCCAAGACCACGGATTGCAACGCGCTGTCCCGCCCAACTTTCCGCAGCGCGCAGCAAATTCGCAGCGGGGTAGGCGGGAACCAAGTCCGCGCCTGTCTTGCTTGCGTGGTCTTGCCAGCGGGCGAGTTGGTCATCCGGGGCGGTCGCCGGTTGGCCCAAGGTCAGCAGAACCTCGTCATAGGGGCCAAATCGGTCGTCCTCGGAGCGCAGCACCCACTTGCCGCCTTCCTCGTCGATCCGGGAAACACCCCGGCGGTGGTGCGTGATTTCCAAGCCATCGGCTTCGAGCAGAGCGGCGAACCTGTCGCCAAGATAACGGCCAAGCGTCGCGCGGGGCAGGAACTCATCGGGGTTCGCGTCTTGGCCAAGCCATTGCGAAACACCGGCCCGATGCTCGCCGCCAAGGTCGATGTCCCGCAAGGGGATGTTGACGAGGCATAAGGGGGAATCCTCAGGGCTGAAGTTCGGACCGGCGCCGGGGTGGGCGAAGGGGTCGAAGATATCGACCGTCGCGGACTGTCCGTGCAGCGTGTCCGCAAGCGCTTCGAGCGCGCCGAGCCCTCGGGGGCCGAAGCCGATTACCGCGATATGCATTCCACGCTCCTGCTGCTCTTGCCCATCGTGTCCAACCTAGGCCGAGACGCAGGGAAAGACAGCGGTGTTCAACGGGTCTTGGGGCCAGTCGGGCCGCCCGCGTCCCGCCAACCCTTGAACCCGTCAGAGATATGGCTGACGCCGTCCAATCCCATTTCTTGAGCCGTGAGGGCGGAGAGGGCCGAGCGCCAGCCCGAGGCGCAATAGAAAACGAAACGCTCACCGCTTTGAAACTGTGGTTTCGCGTAGGGGCTTTCGGGATCGATCCAGAATTCCAGCATTCCGCGCGGACAGTGAAACGCGCCGGGGATCATGCCCTCGCGGTCGATTTCTCGCGGATCACGCAGGTCGACGAAGGTCACGCCCGGTTGACCGTGTAGCGTCAGCAGATCAGCCGCCGGGGCATGATCGACGCGCTCATTGGCGGCCGCCACCATATCACTCACTCGTTTCACGGCGTTCCCCTATCTTGACTTCACGGGACGAAGCGCGCAGGTCTCCTCCCGTTTGGCGAGGGTAGACGATGGCGAACGGCAAGGACAAGACGGCGCGGCAGCAAGAGATCTACACGCTTCTCGTGCAGGTCGGACGCAAGGATGGCGATGGGCTTCCCGACGGCGCGACTGGGGCGGCGCTGGTTTGTTATGCCAGCGGCATCGACGAGGCCGAGGCTGTGCGTGAAACCGTGGCTGTGCTCAAGCAGGCGGACCTCGCCCCGCTTGATGTCACGGGCTATGGCACGCGCACCGAACGCGAAGAGCAAGGGCAGGAGATTGGTCGTGAGGAAGCCTCCCTCATGGATCGCGCCCGTGATGAGAACGCGGTGATCGTCGCCCAGATGGACCCGCTTTATCCGGACTGACCCATGACACATTCACCGCTTGATCCCGTGGCGCTGACCGCCGATCTCATCCGCTGCCCTACCGTCACCCCAGACGAAGGCGGCGCTTTGCAACTCCTGCAATGGCTTCTCGAAAGCGCCGGTTTCGAATGCTGGCGCGTGGATCGGGGGGAGACTTCAAACCTTTTCGCGAGGTGGGGAGAAAAGGGGCACGCCCGCAGCTTTGGCTTCAACGGGCATACCGATGTCGTCCCCGTCGGGGACGCCGACGCATGGACCAAACCGCCCTTCGGCGCTGTTGAGGAAAATGGCCTGCTCTACGGGCGCGGGGCAACCGACATGAAAAGCGGGGTCGCGGCCTTTGTCGCGGCGGCGGTGGATCATGTGCGGAACAGCGCGCCTGACGGGGCGCTGATCCTTGCCATCACCGGGGACGAAGAAGGCGACGCCACTGACGGCACTGTCGCGCTGCTCGACTGGATGCAGGCACAGGGCGAGGCGATGTCGGTCTGTCTCGTTGGGGAGCCGACCTGCCCCGAGGAGATGGGCGAGATGATGAAGATCGGTCGGCGCGGGTCGTTGAATGCCCGGCTGACCTTTCGCGGCGTGCAAGGCCATTCGGCATATCCGCACCGTGCCAAGAATCCGTGCCATGCCATGGCGCGGCTGGTGGACCGGCTCGCCTCATCGGAACTCGATCAGGGGACCGAACATTTCGACGCGTCGACCCTCGCGGTCGTGACAATGGATACTGGCAACAGTGCAACCAATGTCATACCGGCAGAGGCACGCGCGGGGGTCAACATCCGGTTCAACGATGCTCACAGCGGCGCAAGCCTGACTGATTGGCTGCGAGCCGAAGCGGCGGTCGTCGCCACGGAAACTGGCGTTTCGATCACGGTGGATGTACGCATCTCGGGCGAGAGCTTTCTTACCCCTCCGGGGGAGCTTTCCGACCTCGTGGGCCGCGCTGTCGAAGCGGAAACCGGTCGACAACCGACCCTCTCCACCTCCGGCGGCACATCTGATGCGCGCTTCGTCAAGGATCACTGCCCCGTGGTGGAGTTTGGTCTTGTCGGTCGCACGATGCATCAGGTCGATGAGCACGTGGATACCCGTCAGATCCGAGAACTGAAGGCCATCTATGCGCGTATCCTCGCCGACTATTTCGCCTGATCGGCGCGCCCGCCTCGTCGTCATGCTCAAGGAGCCCCGGCCGGGGCGGGTCAAGACGCGTCTTGGGGCTGAAATGGGCGCCGTTGGCGCGGCTTGGTGGTATCGGCATCAGGTGGCGCGACTGCTTCGGAGCGTGCGTGACCCAAGGTGGGAATTGCTTCTCGCGGTCGGGCCGGACAGCGCGATGCAAAGCCGGGTCTGGCCTGCGAACCTGCCGCGCGTGGGGCAGGGGACGGGGGATCTGGGCGCGCGCATGGCGCGCATCTTTCGCAGTTTGCCGCCCGGTCCGGCCTGTATCATCGGCTCTGACATCCCGGGGGTAAACCGGCATCATATCTCCGGCGCGTTCCGATCTTTGGGATCGCATGATGCGGTGATCGGACCCGCCCCGGATGGGGGCTATTGGCTCATCGGTATGAAGCGCAGTTCCGCACCCTCTCGGGGCCTCTTCGAGGGTGTCCGCTGGAGCAGCGCGTGGGCGCGAACGGATACCGAAGCCAGCCTGGGAACAGCGCGTATTGCCCATGTCACCTCCCTGCGCGACGTGGACACGGCCGAGGACCTTCGGGCGCTATAGGCGGCGGCGCGATTTCGGCATGACGTCTCTCGCGGCCCGTGGTACCGAGTCGGCATGAGCCAGATGCCCACAAAGCCGCAGATTCTTGACTGGATCGCCGCCAATCCCGCCCAAACCTCCAAACGCGACATAGCCAAGGCCTTTGGGGTCAAGGGTGCTGCACGGATCGATCTCAAGCGTATCTTGCGCGAACTCGAAGAGGAGGGGCATCTCGAAAAACGCAAGAAGACGTACCGGGATCCCGACCGCTTGCCGCCGGTGTCCGTGCTGCAAGTCACCGAGGCGGGGCCCGACGGTGATCTCTATGCCAAGCCGCTTGAATGGCACGGGGATGGCATCGAGCCGGTGGTTCTCATGGTTCAGCGTGCCTCTGATCCCGCGCTCGGGGCAGGGCACCGTATTCTCGCAAGGCTGACGCAGGTCAGCGATGAGGATCACAACTACGAAGCCCGGCTAATTCGCCGGATCGGAACCAATCCGCGCAGAGTTCTTGGGGTCTTTCGCAAGACCGCCGAAGGCGGCCGGATCAAACCCGTGGACAAGGGCAGCGACAAGGAATGGGATGTCCCGCCGGGGGCCACCGGCGGCGCGCTGGATGGCGAGTTGGTCGAGGGCGAACTTGCCGGACCGCGCGGGCGCATGGGGCTTCCGCGGGCGCGGGTTGTGGAGAGGTTGGGCGATCCGACCGCGCCGCGGGCCGTGTCGCTCATCGCGATACACCAGCACGGCATACCGGACGAGTTTCCCGATGATGTCGTGGCCGAAGCGGATCGCTTGAAACCTGCGGGGCTCAAGGGGCGTGAGGATCTTCGGGATTTGCCTCTGGTGACAATCGATCCCGCCGATGCACGCGACCACGATGATGCCTGTTTCGCAGAGCCGGATGACGACCCCAAGAATGCCGGCGGGCACGTCCTGTGGGTGGCGATTGCCGATGTCTCGCATTACGTTCGGCCCGGCACGGCGCTCGACCGTGAGGCGCGCAAGCGTGGCAACTCCAGCTATTTCCCTGACCGTGTCGTTCCCATGTTGCCGGACAGGCTTTCGGGGGATCTCTGCTCGCTTCACGAAGGCGTGCCCCGCGCCTGTATCGCCGCCCGTATCCAGATCGACGCCGAAGGGGAAATCCTCTCGCACAGGTTCGTCCGGGGCCTGATGCGATCCCCGGCGTCGCTCAGCTATCAGGAGGTGCAGGAGGGCCGGGACGGCAACCCGAACGAGCGTCTCGCGCCCCTGATGGAGGAGGTCATCGGCCCGCTCTACGCGTGCTACGAGGCGCTTGCCCGTTCGCGCTCCCGGCGGCAACCGCTGGACCTCGACCTGCCTGAGCGGCGGATCGCGCTGTCTGAGGATGGCAAGGTCGAGAGCGTTCAGTTTCGCGACCGGCTCACGGCGCACCGGTTGATCGAAGAATTCATGATCACGGCCAACGTCTGTGCCGCGCTGACACTGACCAGGAAAAAGACACCACTTCTTTTCCGCGTGCACGAAGAACCCGCCCCCGAAAAGCTCGATAGCCTGCGAGAGACGGCGGAATCGGCGGGTTTGACCCTTGCCAAGGGGCAAGTGCTAAAGACGGCGCATCTGAACCAGTTGCTGAACGCGGCCGCGGGAACCGATGAGGCGGAGCTCATCAATCTCGCCACCCTGCGGTCGATGACCCAAGCCTACTATTCTCCGGCCAACTTCCACCATTTCGGGCTGGCGCTTGCGCATTACGCGCATTTCACATCCCCGATCCGGCGGTATTCCGACCTGATCGTGCATCGCGCGCTGATCACGGCCCATAACTGGGGCGACGATGGCCTGACCCCGGAGGACATTGAACGGCTGGAACAAACGGCGCAGCACATTTCGGACACCGAGCGCCGGTCCATGATGGCGGAGCGCGACACCACCGATCGCTACCTCGCGGCGTTTCTGTCCGACCGGGTGGGTGGGGAGTTCACCGGCCGCGTCAGCGGGATCGCCCGGTTTGGCCTGTTCGTGAAGCTTGATGAAACCGGCGCGGATGGTCTGGTGCCAATCAGCACGCTTGGCCGGGAGTTTTTTGTCTTCGACGCCGATGCGGGAACCTTGATGGGGTCGCAGACGGGAACGTTGCTCAAGCTGGGACAACGCGTGACCGTCCGGCTCATGGAAGCGGCTCCGGTGACGGGCGGTCTCGCCTTTGAGCTTCTGACGGTGGAGGGGGATGACATGCCTTCGGGCGGGGCCTCCGCGCGGGGACGCGGGCGGCGCAGCGGCCCGCCCGCCAAGCGCGCAGGCACTCCCAAGCGGCGCCTTGCACGCGCCAAAAAGAAAGACGCAAAGATCAAGCGCAAGGTGGCGCGGAAGAGGCGCGACGATGGCGCATGAGTTTTCGGTTCGTGTCTATTACGAGGACACGGACATGGCAGGCATCGTCTACTACGCGAATTACCTGCGCTTCATTGAGCGCGCCCGCAGCGACTGGGTGCGGCATCTGGGGATCGACCAGAATGCATTGCGCGAAGATGGCTTTGTCTTTGCGGTGCGCAGGGTCGAGGCGGATTATCTTCGGCCCGCGCGGTTTGACGACGAGTTGACGGTGCGAACCACGCTCAAGGCGGTAACCCCGGCCCGCTTGGTCATGCACCAAGAGGTGCTCCGCGACGGCGAGGCATTGTTTCAGGCCGAAGTGACGGTTGTCTGCCTTGGGCCTGAGGGTCAGCCGGTGCGTCTTCCGGCGGAGATCCGCCGTTCACTACACTGAAGAGCTTGGGAACGGATCGGCCTCTCGCGCAGTTGTATTGGCGCGAGGGCCTGTTTTCCTGTAAGCAGGCGGCGAATTTCAGTGCCCCGGAAAGAGGGCCCAACCAAGGTGAGCAGGTAAATGGAATCCGAAGCATTGGGTCTCGCACAAGGGATCGACTTCTCCATGTGGGCGTTGTTCGCGCGCGCCACGATTACGGTGAAGCTCGTCATGATCGGGCTGCTGTTGGCATCCTTCTGGTCATGGGGGGTCATCGTCCAAAAGCTGATCGACTTTCGGAAGGCCCGGGCAGAGACCAAGCGATTTGACGCGGAATTCTGGTCCGGCGATCCCTTGGATGAGTTGTTCGACAAGCTCGGACCGGAGCCCAAAGGGGCTTCGCAGCGGGTCTTTGCCTCCGGCATGATCGAATGGCGCCGTTCGCACCGCCGAGATGGCGGTTTGATTCCCGGGGCTACCGTTCGGATCGACCGGAACATGGACGTCGCAATCGCCAAGGAAAGCGAGGACCTCACCCGCGGGCTGCCCATACTTGCCACCATCGGCTCGACTGCGCCGTTTGTCGGCTTGTTCGGTACTGTGTGGGGCATCATGAACGCCTTTATCGAGATCGCAGAGCAGCAAAATACCAACCTGGCCGTCGTTGCGCCGGGCATCGCCGAGGCACTTTTGGCTACCGGTCTGGGCCTGCTCGCGGCGATTCCCGCGGTAATCTTCTATAACAAGCTCTCTGCCGACGCGGATCGCATCATCGGCAGTTATGAAAGCTTCGCCGACGAATTCGCCACACTTCTCAGCCGTCAGTTGGACAGCTGAGATGGGTGCAGGCGTCATCAAAGGCGTAAGCGGTCAGCACCGCCGGGGCGCGCGCCGCCGCCGCCGGGGGCATCAGCCCATGGGTGAGATCAACGTGACCCCCATGGTCGACGTGATGCTGGTTCTGCTGATCATTTTCATGGTTTCCGCGCCGCTGTTGACCGTGGGTGTCCCGGTCGAACTGCCTAAAACTGCTGCGAGCGCATTGCCGACCGAAGCGGAGGAGCCGCTGACCGTCACGCTCACCGCCGAGGGCATCCTCCAGATTCAGACGACAGAAACCGCGCGCAACGAGTTGATCCCAAAGCTTCAGGCAATCGCCGCAGAGCGCGAAGGGCGCAGGGTCTTTCTACGCGCGGATGGCGCCGTGCCTTATGCTGAGGTCATGGAGATCATGGGCGCACTCAACGCGGGCGGATTTTCGGACGTGGGGCTTGTGACGGATACCGGCGGGCCGACGCTGGACGGCCGGGACGGCTGATCCCAGATGAACACGGGCCAGTATATCTCCGGCGCGGCACATGCCGGGCTGATCCTCTGGTTGATCGTGGGGATCGGTTTCGAGTCCGAGCCTCTGCCGTTCGAGACGCAGGATGTGACCATCATTTCAGGCGCTGAGTACGCGGCGTTGGTGGAGGCGTCGAGTGCGCAGGGCACCGCGCCAGCCCCGGCTCCCGTGGCGCCGCCCCTCCGCCCCGATCCCCCGGCCCCGGAACCAACTCCCGAACCGGAGCCAGCCCCTTCGGCCCCGGAACCCGCGCCCGCGCCGCCTCCGCCGCCCGATACGGCGACCCTTGCGCCCCCTGCGCCGCCCGTCCCCGAAGCCGCGCCGGAGCAGGCAAGCCGCGTGGCCCCCGACCCTGTTGAGCGCCCTTCGCCTGAAGCCGCCGAAGATGATATCGCGCGTGAAGCCGTGACTCTTGATGAGGCGCCGTCAGACACCGCACCCGAGCCCCCGCAGGAAGCCACTGCGCCAGAAGAAGCGGCACCGCAAATCGTCACCGAGGCGGAAGAACAACCACCAAGCCGGGCCCCGATCTCGTCGCGGGTTCCCATCGCGAGGCCTGATCGCCCGGAGCCCGCGCCTCAGGTTGCCGAAGCGACCCCTGCGCCAACCCCGTCCGAACCTGAGCCTGACCCGGAACCCACCCCGCCACCTGCTGAGGTGCCGGAACCCGAACCTGCGCCAGAGCCAGACCCTGCGCCGGAACCCGTACCTTCCCCAGCACCAGAGGAAGACGCGGTCGCCGATGCATTGGCTCAGGCACTTGCTGGCGAAAGCAGCGCCCCGGCTCCAGCCGGTCCGCCACTGACCGCCGGAGAGCGCGACGCCCTTCGCGTGGCAGTCTCGTCATGCTGGAACGTCGGGTCGCTTTCGACCGAAGCGCTCAGAACGACTGTCGTCGTGGGAGTGGAGATGACACGGGATGGACGACCGGTTTCCGGCTCGCTCCGCCTGTTGAGCAGTTCGGGCGGCAACGAAGAGGCGGCGCGGCAAGCCTATGAGGCCGCAAGGCGCGCCATCCTGCGGTGCGGGGCAAACGGATTTAACTTGCCGGCTGAAAAGTATGATAGCTGGCGCGATATCGAAATGACATTCGACCCGGAGAAGATGCGGAGACTATGATGATCAGACTTCTGAGTATGCTCGCGGTATTGATACTCGGGGTGCCCGCGATGGCCCCGGCACAGAGCGGTCCGCTGCGGATTGAGATCACCGAAGGGGTGATTGAGCCCATGCCGTTTGCCCTTCCGGGTTTCGTTGCCGAAGGGTCGGGGGCGGAAAGCCTCGCGGCGGATATCACCCGCCTCGTCGGTGAGGATCTCATCGGTACCGGGCTGTTCCGTCAGATTGGCCCGGAGGCGTTCATCAGCCAGATCACAAATTTCGCCGCACCTGTCCAATTTGCCGACTGGCGCGCGATCAATGCGCAGGCACTCATCACCGGGGCGGTCAGCACGAACGGATCTGGCGGAGTTTCCGTGAAGTTTCGTCTCTATGACGTTTTTGCCGGGCAGGAATTGGGCCAAGGTTTGCAGTTCGAGGGCACGGCCGAGGGATGGCGCCGTATGGCGCACAAGGTGGCCGACGCGGTCTATTCTCGGATCACGGGCGAGGGCGGCTATTTCGACAGCCGGGTGGTCTTTGTCTCGGAAACCGGTCCCAAGGACAACCGCGCCAAGCGGCTTGCAATCATGGACTATGACGGGGCGAACCAGAAGTTCCTCACGGATGCGTCCTCGATCGTGCTCGCGCCCCGGTTCTCTCCGGCGGGCGATCGGGTTCTTTATACGAGCTATGAAAGCGGCCGCCCCCGGATCTATTTGCTCGATGTAGGATCCGTGCAGCGACGTGTGCTGGAGGAACAGCCCGGCACGATGAGCTTTGCGCCCCGGTTCGCACCCGATGGTCAGACCGTGATCTTTTCCATCTCCGAAGGCTCCAATACGGATATCTACTCGCTGAACCTTTCGACCGGTGCGCGCCGACAACTCACCAGTTCGCCCTCCATCGAGACGGCGCCGAGCTACTCACCCAACGGGTCGCGGATCGTTTTTGAGAGTGATCGCAGCGGAACTCAGCAGCTCTACGTCATGTCAGCAAGTGGCGGCGAGCCGACGCGGATCAGCTTTGGTGAAGGGCGCTATGGAACGCCGGTTTGGTCTCCTCGTGGGGATCTGATTGCCTTTACCAAGCAGAACAAGGGCCGGTTCCACATCGGTGTCATGCGCACCGATGGCAGCGAGGAACGGCTATTGACGGCGTCTTTCCTCGACGAAGGGCCGACATGGGCACCAAATGGGCGCGTCATCATGTTCACGCGCGAAACACGCGGCGAAGCCGGGCAGGCGAGCCTCTATTCGGTGGATGTGTCGGGCCGCAATTTGCGCCGTGTGCCCACACCCGGCGGCGCGTCCGATCCGGCGTGGTCTCCGTTGCTGCGTTGATCGAAATTGGCCGCTGTATCGTGCGGCCTGTCATGTTAAAGTCTCGCCCAATCGGCGGGAGATGTCATACCCGCCCCCTTGGGCAGAGAGCAGGACCGGATCTATGAAGCAATTGACCAAAGTCACCCTCCTTTTCGCGGCGATGGGCCTTGCCGCCTGTACAAATCCCGACCGTTTCGGCGCTGGGGCCGGTGCGGGAGTGGGAGCTGGGGCAGGTGCGGGGGCCGGCGGTGCTTATGGTGCGGGGGGGGCATCGGATCCCTCTTCGCCAGCCTACTTCCAGCAGACGATCGGCGACAGGGTCCTCTTCGCAGTGGATCAATCGACCCTAAGCCCCGAAGCGCGGGCTGTTCTGGATGGTCAGGCGAAATGGCTTTTGGCGAATCCCGACTATTCCGCAGTGGTCGAAGGTCACGCGGATGAGCAGGGGACGCGCGAATACAACCTCGCGCTTGGCGCCCGCCGGGCAAATTCCGTGCGTGAGTATCTCACGGCGCTTGGCATTCCGGGTTACCGCCTTGAAACGGTGACGTATGGTAAGGAACGGCCTATCGCGATCTGCAGCGAGGAAAGCTGTTACAACCGTAACCGCCGCGCCGTCACGGTGATCGCCGCGGGCGGTCTGACAAGCTGAACGGGGGATTGGGGATGAGACGGTTCATCGCGTTGATCGCTCTGCTGTTGCTGCCGATGGCGGCAACGGCGCAAGATCAGGATCAGACGCTTGCCGATATCCGGCAAGAGCTGTCTGTTCTCTATCACGACATTCAGCGCCTCAAACGAGAGTTGAGCACGACGGGCGCGCCAATTGGCGGCGGTGCGAGTGGGGATTTGTTGACCCGGGTCGATACGATCGAGGCCGCGCTACAGGATCTGACCTCCCGCACCGAAGCGGTGCAGCACCGGGTGGATTCGGTGGTGCGCGACGGGACGACCCGTATCGGGGATCTGGAGTTCCGCCTCTGTGAGTTGGAATTCGGCTGCGATGTCGGGAGCCTCGGGGATACGCCGTCGCTGGGCGGCGTCGATGTCGCAAGCCCTGCGCCGACTGCCCCTCCGGAGCCGCAAGTCGGCGACGGTGGAGAGCTTGCTCTGGCCGAACGCGCAGATTTCGAGCGCGCGCAGGCGTCGCTTGATGCGGGGGACTTTGCCGCAGCCGCCGCGGGGTTTGCCGCCTTCAACGAGACCTACCCCGGCAGCCCGCTTGCCGCCCAAGCCATGTTTGGCCGAGGCTCCGCTCTCGAACAGCAGGGCGACATGCAGGCGGCCGCCCGATCCTACCTAGACGCATTCTCCACCTCTCCGGATGGGGCGCAGGCCCCGCGCGCGCTCTTGCGTCTTGGCGTCGCGCTTGATGCGCTGGGGCAGCGGACCGAAGCCTGCATGACATTGGGCGAGGTCGAAACCCGGTTTCCGGGCGCCGAACCGGCAACCACGGCCCGTCAGGAGATGGTACGGCTCGGCTGTTCATGACGGAAGCGCCGGAGCGCGCTTTCACGCGCGCAATGGAGGCCGAATTCCCCGTTGCGCCGCAGCGCTTGGCGCTGGCCGTCTCTGGCGGCGGGGATTCCATGGCCCTGATGGCGCTGGCGCAGGATTGGGCGAAGCAGTCAGGCACTCAACTAGAGGTCCTCACGGTTGACCATCGTCTTCGCACGGGGGCAGCGCTGGAAATCGCCTTGGTGGAGAGGTTCTGCCAAGCGGCTCAGATCCCGCATCGGACACTTGTCTGGACCGGGTGGGATCATCGGGGAAACCTTCAGGATCAGGCTCGCCGCGCACGATACACGCTTCTGAGCGGGGCCGCGCAGGGGTGTGACGCGATCCTGCTCGGCCATACAAAGGACGATCTGGCAGAGACGTTTCTCATGCGCTTGGCGAGAGGCGCCGGCAGCGATGGACTTCGGGCCATGAGGGCGAGTTTTGAGCGGGACGGCACCCGTTTTCTGCGTCCGCTCCTGAGTGTATCGCGTGAGAGCTTGCGCCAGTTGTTGCGCACCCGTGGCATCGACTGGATCGATGATCCGAGCAACGACGATCCCCGGTTTGAACGCGTGCGTGCACGAAAGGCGCTCGCCGCGATGACGGAATTGGGCTTCGGCGCCGATGGGATCGCGATCTCCGCTCACCATCTTGCAGCGGAAAATGCCGCTCTGCGGCGAGAGGCTTTTACCGTGCTCACCAATACTGTCGAACAGGTGTGCGGTGCATTCCGGATCGCTCTCACAGCGCTCGCGGATCTTGAACCGGAACTGCGCCGTCGCGCCGTATTGGCCATGGTGCGTTCGCTTGGGGCGGAGGAGTATCCGCCCCGGGGGGATGCACTAGCTGAGTTTATTGCGGCGCTCGTGCGCGGCGAAACGCGAACCTTGGCCGGGTGCCTGTCCTATCGTCATCGCGACTGGTGCTGGTTGCAACGAGAGCCGGCATACCTCGGACCATCCGTTTCGGCGGGAGATATCTGGGACAATCGTTGGCGGTTCGCCCAAGTAGAGGGGGCGCGGACGAGAGAACTGGGCGAGGACGGGCTTGCGCAGTGCGGCGATTGGCGCAGCGTGGGCCTGCCGCGGCGGGTCTTGCTCGTCAGCCCGGCGCTTTTCAAAGGCGAGACCCTGCATGCGGCTCCTTTCGCGGGCCTTTCAGGTGACGTTGCGCTGGAATACCGGGGCAAACCCGTCCAATCGTTTCTAATGCCGCATTGAAGCTGCCCATATAATCTCTATGTTGGATGCATTGCCGGGACACGATGCGTCACCGGCCGGAGGTTATGGGAGACACCCCCTTGGGCAACGCGCGAAATATCGCATTCTGGGTCGTTCTGTTCTTGTTGATCCTGGCGCTTTTCAATCTGTTCAGCGGCGGCGGCACGACGATGCAGAGCCAGTCCATCAGCTATTCGGATTTTGTCCGGTCGGTGGAGAACAACGAAGTCAGTTCGGCCACATTGGACGGGGAGCGGGTTCGCTTCCGGGGAACCGATGGTCGCGACTATGTGACGATCAAACCCGAAGATGCGGAGATCACCAATCTGTTGATCGGAAACGATGTTCCGGTGACCGCAGAGAGTCAGGAGCAATCCGGGCTCCAGACGTTCCTTGTATCGCTGCTTCCCTTCCTGCTGCTGATCGGCGTGTGGATCTACTTCATGAACCGCATGCAGGGCCGCGGCGGCGGCGGGGCGATGGGCTTTGGCAAGTCGAAGGCCAAGATGCTGACCGAAAAGCAGGGCCGCGTGACCTTTGACGATGTGGCCGGTATCGACGAAGCCAAGGAAGAGCTTGAGGAAATCGTTGAATTCCTCCGCAATCCCCAGAAATTCAGCCGACTCGGCGGGAAAATTCCCAAGGGCGCGCTTCTGGTCGGTCCTCCGGGTACGGGTAAGACATTGCTCGCACGGGCCATCGCGGGCGAGGCTGGCGTTCCGTTCTTCACGATCTCCGGTTCCGATTTCGTTGAGATGTTCGTAGGCGTCGGCGCAAGCCGGGTGCGCGATATGTTCGAGCAAGCCAAGAAGAATGCGCCCTGTATCGTCTTCATCGACGAGATCGACGCCGTTGGCCGGCATCGTGGCGCAGGCTATGGCGGCGGCAACGATGAGCGCGAACAGACGTTGAACCAGCTTCTGGTGGAGATGGATGGGTTCGAAGCCAATGAGGGTGTCATCATTCTCGCGGCCACCAACCGTCGTGACGTTCTTGATCCGGCGCTTCTCCGGCCCGGCCGCTTTGACCGTCAGGTTACGGTGCCAAATCCCGACATCAAGGGCCGTGAGAAAATCCTCGCCGTTCATGCGCGCAAGACACCGCTCGGCCCGGACGTGGATCTGCGCATCATCGCGCGCGGCTCGCCCGGGTTCTCCGGCGCGGATCTGTCGAACCTCGTGAACGAAGCCGCCCTGATGGCCGCCCGCGTTGGCCGCCGGTTCGTCACGATGGAAGATTTCGAAAACGCCAAAGACAAGGTGATGATGGGGGCAGAGCGCCGTTCAATGGTGCTTACGCCTGATCAAAAGGAAAAGACCGCCTATCATGAGGCAGGTCACGCGATCGTCGGCCTTACGCTTCCGAAGTGCGATCCGGTCTACAAGGCCACGATCATCCCGCGCGGCGGGGCCCTTGGGATGGTGGTGTCGCTTCCTGAGATTGATCGCCTGAACTGGCACAAGTCGGAATGCGTGCAGAAGCTTGCCATGACCATGGCGGGCAAGGCTGCCGAGATCCAGAAATATGGGCAGGACGAAGTTTCGAATGGTCCCGCCGGTGACATCCAGCAGGCAAGTCAACTTGCCCGTGCCATGGTGCTGCGGTGGGGCATGTCCGACAAGGTCGGCAACATCGACTATGCAGAAGCTCATGAGGGCTATAGTGGTCAAACGCCCGGTTTCTCAGTTTCGGCCCACACCAAGGAATTAATCGAGGAAGAGGTCAAGCGCCTCATCCAAGAGGCATATGATACCGCCGCGGATATCCTGCGCGAACGTCATGATGAATGGGAACGACTGGCTCAAGGCCTGCTCGAGTATGAGACGCTGACGGGCGAAGAGATCAAGCGCGTGATCCGCGGCGAGCCACCGCAATCCGGGCCTGATCCCGACGACACCCCAGATACGGGCGGAGCGGCCAGTGTCACGGCGATCCCAAAGACCAAGCCGAGACGCCCCAAGGACGAAAACGGATTGGAGCCGGAACCAACCGCCTGATCCAAACGACGAGAATCAAAGCCCCGTGATCCAGCCGGATCGCGGGGCTTTTTCGTTTCCAGTCTACTTCGGCTGGGGCGTGGCGCCTCGGTTGTAGTCACTCCAATCAAGAATGTTCGGATAGTGCCGCTTCCGCCATGCCCGGACCCGTGGGTTCATCAAGCGCCGCCACAGTGGCGGGATCATCGCGGCCATGGTCATGAGGGGATATCCCGCAGGCAATTGCGGTGCGACGCTTTCATCTTGGATCTGAAGCAGGGGAAAGCGGCGATCAGGGCGGGTATGATGGTCCGAATGACGCTGAAGGTTGATGAGCAGCCAATTGGAGGCCTTCTGCGCGGCATTCCATGAATGTTGCGGCTTTACATGCTCATAGCGTCCGTCGCCAAGGTGCTCTCGGGTCAGTCCGTAATGTTCGATATAGTTGACGAGTTCGAGTTGCCAGATCGCGACGCCTGCCTGAAGCAGGAAAAGCCCGATACCAATCCAGCCGCCGAGCAATCCGGCCGTACAGAGCATTCCCGCCTGAAGCGCCCAGTACCGCCAGAATGGGTTCTCCCGCGCATACCAAGGGTTGCCCTTACGCGCCTGCATCGCGGCTTCGGCGTTGAACGCCGATCGCCAGCATTGCCACAGGACACGGGGGTAGAACCGGTGAAACCCCTCATTATAGCGCGCCGTGACGGGGTCACGCGGCGTTCCGACATAGCGGTGGTGCACCAGCAGGTGTTCGGAACGGAAATGCGAATAAAGGACCGACGCAAGCAGCACATCGGCAAGGAACCTTTCGGTCCTGTTGCGCTGGTGCAGGAGTTCATGCGCGTAGTTGATGCCCACAGTCCCGCTGATCACCCCCATGCCGAAGAAGAGCCCGACCTTTTCCCAGCCGCTCAGGTGCGCCGCGCCAGAAGCATAGGCGATAAGGCCAAAGAGCAGGGCGATCTGCACCGGCGGCCAGTAGAGGGTTATCCGCCGGTACCACAGAAGCTCATCGTCGCCCGTCGCGGGATCGGCATTCTCAAGGTTCAGCCCAGTCAAGGCATCGACCAGCGTGAAGAGATACCACGTCACCAAGGGCAACAGCAGGAGTGTCCATCCGCCAAACGCCGCCTCGATCAGCGCGACGGGCACGAGGGCGAAGGACAGCCAGAACGGCAACGCATGTCGCAGTGTGTTGAGTGGGCGGGGCTGGGGCGATGTCTGGGGTTTCATCGGTGCAGTCTACCGCGCAACATGGCGCTCGCTCAATCAGGCCGTTGCGTCCATGCGAGATCAAAGGCCTTGCGCATCACAGTGGGCAGGTCCGAAGAGCGAAACTCTCCTGCCTCCACGAATATCCCCCGTTCGGGCACCTGATCCACCGGAACCACTGCGGTGCGCAGGGCCAGTCGCAAGTGAAAATGCGTGAACGTATGGCGGGCCTCTGCCCCGACCTCTTGCCAATCGGCGTCGATCGGGGGGGCCGGTTCGGGTGCGTCGCCCCACTCGCTGCCGGGCCAGCCGAGCATCCCTCCGAGCAGGCCCCGGTCGGGCCGACGTTCGAGCAACCATGCTCCGTCCTCCCGGCGGGCGAGATACGCGATGCCAAGGCGCACGGGTTTGGGTTTCTTCGGGGTCTTGCGAGGCAGAGTGCTTGCCGTTCTCGCAAGGCGTGCCGCACAGCGCTCTTGCCATGGGCAGAGGATGCAGGACGGGTTGCGCGGGGTACAGACGGTTGCCCCAAGGTCCATGACCGCCTGCGCGTAGTCTCCGGGGCGTTCCTGCGGGGTCAATGCTTCGGCATAGCGAGTGAACACGGGCTTGGCCGCGGGCAGGGGGGTCGGGTCGTCATGCAGACGTGCCATGACGCGCTCGACGTTTCCATCCACCACAACGGCCGGGTAGTCGAACGCGATGGACGCGATCGCAGCCGCCGTATAAGGGCCGATGCCCGGCAGGGCGCGCAGGCTTTCCGGCGTCTGGGGGAAGGTGCCGCCATGGTCCGACGTCACGGCGCGGGCGCATTTCAACAGGTTTCGGGCACGGGCATAGTATCCAAGGCCCGCCCATTCCCCCATGACCTGCGCATCGGGAGCCGCCGCCAGATCTTCGACCCGGGGCCAGAGCGCGGTGAACCGTTCGAAATAGGACCGAACGGAGGCGACGGTTGTTTGCTGCAGCATGACTTCGGAGAGCCAGATTCGATAGGGATCGGGCCGGATGCCGGCCTTTCGCGCGGCCGGGCCCACCCGCCACGGAAGATCCCGCGCGTGGGCATCGTACCAGTCGAGCAGAATTTCGCTTGGCCCGCTGTCACGCAATCTTTATCCCTCCTCGGCATGGGGCGTTGGTATGTCCCCGTTTCCGTCACTAGAATAGGGTGACGAGAAGGGATGCAACAGATGCCCGAGCGGCGCAGCACGACATATGGTTTCCGGCGGACATCGACCCTTCTCGAAGGTCGTATCCGGCGTGCCTCTGAGTCGCGCGGCTTCGCGCAATCTCGATTGCTGACCCACTGGGCGGAAATCGTGGGCGATGACGCGGCGGCGATGTCGCGCCCGGTTGAGGTTTCCTTCGGGCGCAAGGGCTTTGGGGCCACGCTCACGCTTCTGACTACAGGGGCGAATGCGCCGCTGTTGGAGATGCAGAAGGAGCGTCTGCGCGAGAAGGTCAACGCATGTTACGGCTATAACGCCATCGCCCGTATTCGCATCACCCAGACGGCTGCGACAGGGTTTGCCGAGGGGCGTGCCCAGTTTGGCCGGGCCGCCGCACCGGCTGCACCAGCGCCCGATCCCGAGACGAGCCGGATGGCTCATGGTCTTGCGGAACCGATCACAGATGAGGGTTTGCGCCAAGCGCTGGAAACCCTCGCCACAAATGTTCTTACAAAGAAAACCTGACCCGAAAGGACAGTCATGTCGCGATCCCTTCTCATTTCCGTCATCGTAGCCGCGCTTGTGGCCTTCGGAGCCTTTTGGCTGACCTCGACCCCAAAGCAACTGTCCGGGCTTGAGGCCTATCAGCCCGGGGGCGCAAATGCGCAGGAAAGCCCCGCCGAAATCGCAGATGTCACAGAGATGCAGATCGGCAATCCGGACGCCGATGTAACCGTGATCGAATACGCGTCGTTCACGTGCCCCCATTGCGCGAACTTCCACGAGAACGTCTATCCGCAGTTGAAGGCCGACTACATTGACAGCGGCAAGATCAATTTCATCTATCGCGAAGTCTACTTCGACGCGCCCGGCCTCTGGGGGTCACTCGTCGCGCGCTGTGGTGGCGAAATGCGCTTCTTCGGGATCGCGGGAATGCTCTATGAGCGCCAGAAGGAATGGCTCGCATCCGGTGACCGTGCTGTGATTGAAACGGAACTCCGCAAGATCGGCAAAATCGCGGGTCTGTCCGATGATCAACTCAACGCCTGCCTGTCGGATGCGGATAACGCCACGAACATGGTGGCATGGTTTCAAGCTAATTCGCAGGAGCACAACATCCGCTCCACGCCGTCTTTCGTAGTCAACGGCAAAACCTATCAGAACATGCCGTACGCCGAGTTCCGTGAGTTGCTTGACGACGAGCTGGGCGAATAAGTTCAGAACAACCTATCGAGGGCGGCGCGCAACGGTGCGGCGTCCTCGATCACAAGACGAACCGGCAGGGTCAGCACGTCGCGTCGCAGGTCCTGAGGAAGTCGGACGGCATCCTTTTCCGTGGTCACCAATTGCGCGCCAAGTTGGCGGGCTTCGGTTTGCAGGCGGGCCAGAAGCGCGCCGCTGAGCGGTTGGTGATCATCAAGAGCCTCAGTCCGGAGGAGGTTCGCGCCGAGATCGCGTAGGGTCGCAAAGAATTTCTCCGGATGGCCAATGCCTGCAAAGGCCAACACGGGCGTTCCGGCCCAATCCATTCCCGTTTCAAGGGGCTGCAATTCCCCGCGTAGACGAGCGCAGGGGATCTGCGAGGCCCACCGCGTGTCGAACGTGAGTTGCGCCGCTGGTTTGCCGATCGACAGGACAAGATCGGCGCGAGGAAGCCCTTGGGCAACAGACTCCCGCAAGGGCCCCGCAGGCAGGCACAATCCATTGCCGAAGCCGTGGCTAGCATCCACCACCACGATCGAGAGGTCTTTGACGAGGGCCGGGTTCTGGAAACCATCGTCGAGCAGGATCGCGCCAGCCCCCGCCGACTGCGCGGCGCGCGCCCCCGCGGCGCGATCACGCGACACCCATACAGGGCCAAAAGCCGCGAGCAGAAGCGGTTCATCCCCGACATCCTCCGCGGTGTGCCGAAGGGGATCAACACGTATAGGGCCTTCCAGCCGTCCTCCATAGCCGCGCGACACTACATGGGGCGCGCGGTCCGCGAGCATCTGTTGCAGCGCGATGACCGTGGGCGTTTTTCCGGTGCCGCCAGCGTTGAGATTGCCGACGCAGATCACCGGCACTCCCACCCGTTCACCGGATGTCGAGGCGAGACGCCGCGCCGTCGCCGCCCCGTAGAGCCTGCCCAGCGGGGAAAGAAGCCGTGCGGCCAGACCAGGGCGATCGGGCGGACGTTGCCAAAATGCAGGTGGGTGCATCAGATCGCTCCGGTTTCTTCGAGGAATTCTGTTACCAGCGAGACGACGCGATCGGTGGTTTCGGCGCCCTCGCTCGCAACTTCCCACGCGGCATGAGCCTGCGCAGCGGCGAGGTCCGGGGCCAACAGGCGCTGCAGCCCTTGGGCGAGGCTGGAGGCATCCTTGACGATCCGCGCGGCGCCCGCGTTGGCGAGGCGGGAATAGCTCTTGAGATGCTGTCCGACGTTCGGACCATAGAGAATGGCGGAGCCGAGGGCAGCGGCCTGAAACGGATCACATCCGCCGGCCCCGTTGACGAGGGAAGAACCGAGAAAACTCACCGGGGCGAGGCGGAACCAAAGGCCAAGTTCCGCGCAGCCTTCGACCACATAAACCTGGGTAATTTCCTCAATGGCGTCATCGCGGGCGCGTTCAGCAACAGACCATCCTTCGTCGCGCAGCCGTTCGGCAAGGGGGGCCGCCGCGTTGCCTTCGGCAGGCCCTAGTATCATCAGAAGGCGGTGAGAGCCGCGAATGGCAATGCGGTGCGCGCCGACCACGGCGGGCGCCTCTTCGGGCTGCACCTGCGCAGCCAGCCAGACCGGGCGGGCGCCAATCTCTGCCGAAAGCGCCTCGAGCCGGGCAATGCGGCAGGGAAGGGCGACGGAGCCTTCGCGAAGCATCCCCGAAAGTTCGATGCGTCCGGCCTCCAGCCCCAGCCGTACGAGCCGCGCCTGTACCTCCCGGTCGGAGCAGAGGATTCGGCGAACATGGGTAAAAGCAGTTTTTCCACGCCCGGGAAACCAGAGCGGGCGATCCTGATCCACTTTGTCCGCATCCGCGTTGATCATGATGCAGGGGACCGTGGGACTGCGCCCCTCGCCGAGCGTGCGAAGACCGCGCAGAGTTCCCGCCCAGAGACATAGATCGGGTACGGTGCGCAGCGCCAGATCGCGCGGTGTCTCAACCTCGAGCGGGGCAAGCGCGGTATTCTCGTGTTTGGGAAGCTCGGGAAGCGAGAGTGCGGCGGGGTAGGAAAGCAAAAGCTGGATAGCGGGGTTCACCGCATCCAGCTTCCACCCCAGACGCAGGAGCGACTGGGCGGTATCGGTATCTTCCGCATGGGCCCAGACCAGCGGCCCGGACCCGGTCCGCGCCTCCGGTCCGGGAAGTGACAAAGCCTCAGCCCAGTTCTTCGGTGGGGGAGGCCGCCAGTTCTTCGTCGCGCAGCCTGTGCAGGTGAGCGATGAAATAGCGCATGTGGGCGTTGTCTACCGTGCGCTGTGCCTCGGCCTTCCATGCGTTGAAGGCGGTGGCATAGTCCGGATAGATGCCGACGATGTGAATGTCCTCGACGTTCTTGAAGGCATTCTTGGTCGGGTCGACGAGTTCGCCGCCAAAAACGAGATGCAGGCGTTGGGGCATGGCGCAGAATTCCTTTTTGATCGGGAGCCGCGTGCAGCCTAGCGGGCGCGGCGAGGGGGTCAAGGTAGAGGGCGGGGTGCCGAGGCCGCCTGAAGCGCGGCATGAAGTCGGGGTGGCCCGGCGATCAGGCCATTCACCTGTGCCGCCGGATTGTTGAAGATGAGGGCGCGACCTTCGCGATCTGTCACTTGCGCGCCTGCTTCGGTCAGGATGAGCGTACCGGCGGCAATGTCCCATTCCCAAGCCGGGCGGAAGGTAAATGTCGCATCAAAGCGTCCCTCGGCCACGGCGCACAAGCGATAGGCAAGCGACGGACGCGATTGCGCATTCATGCGCGGCACCCCGCCGGGCCAGAAGTCGGGGGAGAGATTCGGCCGGGTGGCCAGCACCTCCGCGCCCTCAAGCCCCTCCCGGCGGCTCACCTTGATTGGCAGGTCATTCTTGGTCGCGCCCTCACCAACGGCGGAGGCAAAGAGTTCGTCTCTCAGGGGCATGTAAACCGCGGCCGCGATGACCTGACCGTTTTCCACCACGGCAAGCGCATGGCCCCATGTCTTCTGTCCTGCGATAAAGCTGCGGGTACCGTCGATCGGATCGACGATGAAGGTACGGGGAGCAGCGCGGCGGGTGGGATCCTCCGGCGATTCCTCGGAGAGCCAGCCATAGTGGGGCCGTGCCGAGCAGAGAATTTCCTGCAACGCGAAATTGACCGCGTGATCCGCAGCCGTCACGGGACCAGCACCGCCGGGCTTTTCGACCACGTCCAGTGCGCCACCGAAATGCATCGTGGCAATCCGGCCCGCTTCGCGCGCGGCCTCGGTGAGAAGCTCGAGATCAGTCACCGGCGAGCGTCAATCCCTCGACCCGCAAGGACGGGATCACACGGGAAACCCAAGTTCGCGCGTCGTTCGCGGGGACAATGGTGCGCAGCATGTCTCGCAGATTGCCGGCAATCGTCACGCCGCTCACAGGATACGCCGGTTCGCCGTTCTCGATCCATAGCCCGGCAGCCCCGCGTGAGTAATCGCCGGTGTTGGGGTTGATCGTGGCGCCGATCATCGACGTGACCAGAAGGCCGGTTCCCATTTCGGCCATGAGATCAGCGCGGGATTTCTCCCCTTGGGTCAGTTCGATGTTCCAGTTGCTGGGCGAGGGTGATGAAGAGGGGCCGCGCGCGGCGTTTGCGGTGCTTTTCAGCCCGAGTTTGCGCGCTGTTGCAAGATCGAGCGTCCATCCCTGCAGGATACCGTTTTCTACCAGTGTCCGCCGGGCCGTCGGCAGGCCCTCCGCGTCAAAAGGCCGGGATCCGGTCACCCGAGGGCGATGCGGATCCTCGACAATCGACAGGGCCTCTGGCAGCACCTGCTCTCCCATGGCATCGCGAAGCCACGACGCCCCGCGCGCCACCGCCGATCCGTTGATCGCGCCCAGCAAGTGTCCGATAAGCGATCCGGAGACCCGCTCGTCAAAGAGAACCGCATAGGCCCCCGTCTTGGGGCGGCGCGGGTTCAGGCGTTCCAAGGTGCGCCGCGCGGCCAGATCGCCGATCTCTTCGGGGCTGCGCAAATCGGCCTGAAAGATGCGGACATCGCCGTCGTAATCCCGCTCCATGCCGGCGCCTTCTCCGGCGATGGCAACGCAAGAAATACCCCGGTCCGTGCGGGCGTAGCCGCCGCGGAAGCCATTCGAGGCAGCCAGATGGACCCGCCGCGCGCCGTATCCCGCGCTGGTTTGCTGCACCTGAGCGATACCCTCGTGGGCGAGCGCCGCGGCTTCTGCGCGCCGGGCATCCTCCTGCAAAGTGGCGGGATCGGGTTCTGCTGCGGGATCCGCCATCTGCAGAGCCTCCTCGTCCCACGCCGTAGCGAGTTGGTCGGGGGAGGCCAGACCGGAATTGGGATCTTCGGGGGCCTCGCGCGCCATGGCCACCGCCCGCGCGGCCATCTCGGAGATGGTGCGCTCCGAGGTGTCGGAGGCGGAAACTGTAGCCTGCTTTTGTCCGAGAAAGACGCGCAGGCCGATATCTGTTCCTTCGGAACGTTCCGCCTGTTCGAGCGTACCGGCACGGACGTCGATAGACAGGGATGTGCCCTCGATCGCAATGGCATCGGCGGCATCCGCTCCCGCCTTGCGCGCGGCATCAAGCAACATTTGGGTGAGGCGGTCGGGGCTCTGGGTCATGCGCGCTCCTGAACGTGACCCCCCCGAGGTAGAGCCAAGAACGCCGCTGTGCAAGGGCCGGGGCTTCGCTATGCGACCCGGCAAAGGGGCGTTCCCAAGATCAAGTCGCCCGATGGGTTCCCGCCTTGGTCAGTGCAAAGGCGGGGCACACGCGCGGCGCGCCCCGCCACCGGATCAAACGAACCGGTTGATGTAGTTTTCGAGCCGCTCCTGGCGTCCGGAGCGTGGCAGGGGGTTGATCCCTTCTTTCAAAACGCGGTCCGCGATCGCACTCAGATCGCTGTCCAGAAGCGCCTTGCCTTCGGGTGTTTCCCAGCCTGCGTAGCGTTCGGCACGCGCCGCTTCGAGCCCGCCGTCCTCGATCATCGCTGCCGCCGCCTTGAGGCCGCGTGCGCAGACGTCCATTGCCCCGACATGCGCAGCGATCAGGTCCTGCGGGTCGAGCGATTGCCGGCGCAGCTTGGAGTCGAAGTTTGTGCCGCCAGTGACGAAACCGCCCGCCTTGAGGATTTCATAATACGCAAGCGCGACTTCGGGCACGTTGTTCGGGAACTGGTCGGTATCCCAGCCGGACTGATAGTCGTTGCGGTTCATGTCGATGGAGCCGAGAATGCCAAGCGCACCGGCGGTGGCGATTTCATGCTCGAAGCTGTGCCCCGCAAGGATCGCGTGTCCCTGCTCGATATTGACCTGAATGTCCTTCTCAAGGCCAAAGCGCTGGAGCGTGCCAAAGACGGTGGCGACGTCATAGTCGTACTGATGCTTTGTCGGTTCCTGCGGCTTGGGCTCGATCAGGATGCCCCCCTTGTAGCCGATCTTGTGCTTGTACTCGACGACCATGGAGAGAAAGCGCCCCATCTGCTCGGATTCGCGGCCAAGATCCGTATTGAGCAGCGTCTCATAGCCCTCGCGCCCGCCCCAAAGCAGATAGTTTTCCCCGCCCAGCTTGTGCGTCGCGTCCATGCAGGTTTTGACGGTCGCGGCGGAGAAGGCAAAGACATCCGGGTCGGGGTTCGTGGACGCGCCCGACATGAACCGGCGGTGGGAAAAGAGGTTCGCCGTGCCCCAAAGAAGCTTTGGCCCGCCAGCAGCCATCTTTTCACCGAGATAGTCCACGATCTCTTCGAGGTTGCGGGTGTTCTCCGCGAAACTGTCGCCTTCGGGGCGGATGTCGACATCGTGAAAGCAATAGAAGGGCTGGCCGAGCAGCGCGAACATCTCGAAGGCCACATCCGCCTTCATCTTGGCGAGGTCCATTTCGTTGCCGAACCACGGCCGATCAAAGGTGCGTCCGCCAAAGGGGTCGCCGCCCTCCCACACGAAGCTGTGCCACCATGCGACGGCAAAGCGCAAATGATCCTCCAGGCGTTTCCCCATGACCATCTCATCGGGGTCATAGTGCCGATAGGCGAGGTCGGACTGGGCGGCGGGGTCGAATTTGATCGGCTCGATGCCGGAAAAGAAATCGGTCATGTCAGGTCCTTGAGAGCTTGGTAGGTATCTCGGTAGCGGGCATGTGCCGCCA
Source organism: Poseidonocella pacifica (assembly GCF_900111875.1). Taxonomy (GTDB): domain Bacteria; phylum Pseudomonadota; class Alphaproteobacteria; order Rhodobacterales; family Rhodobacteraceae; genus Poseidonocella; species Poseidonocella pacifica. The sequence goes on along the minus strand of NZ_FOJU01000002.1, from coordinate 485,650 downwards.
TGAAGTCGTCATGGAGTTCGGGCTGCGGCGCGACAACGCGCGCGATGTCCGGTCGGGTGGCGATGTCGGGCCCGCCGTCGCCAGCGGCCATCATCGCAAGCCGCGCGGCACCAAAGGCCGCGCCGAAATCGCCCTCCGCAGGCACCTGGATGGGGAGATCCAGCACGGTGGCGATGAGGCGAAGCCAGTAGTTCGACCGGCTTCCACCGCCCACGGCGATCAGTGTGTCGATCTCCGTTCCCGTTGCGCGAAGCGCGTCGAAGCTATCGCGCACCGCGTAGGCCACGCCCTCCATGACGGCGCGGGTGCCTGCGGGGCGGTCGGTGGCGTGTTCGATGCCTGTCAGCGCCCCGCGTATACGGGCATCGTTGTGGGGGGTGCGTTCGCCACCGAGATAGGGAAGAAAGAGGGCGGATCCGGGGCCGGTCAAGTCGCCGAGTTCCCCCGACAGGGTCGCGGCATCGGTCCCGGTCAGCCCGGCGTACCAATTAAGAGAGTCCGTGGCCGACAGGATTACCCCCATCTGATGCCACGTATCCGGCAGCGCATGACAGAAGGTATGCACCGCGCTTGCGGCATCCGGGCGGTAGGCTTCACAGGCGGCGAAAAGCACGCCCGATGTGCCGAGCGAGACGAAAGCTTCGCCCGGACGGACCACGCCGACACCCACCGCGGAGGCGGCATTGTCACCCCCGCCGCCCGCGACGATTACGTTTGACCCGAATCCCCAGCGGCTTTGCAATTCCGCCCGAAGTGTACCGGAGGGGGCGGAACCTTCGACAAGCCTCGGCATTGCCGAGCGCGACAGTCCGGTTTCCGCGAGCAATGTATCGGACCAGTCCCGCGCGCCGGTGTCGAGCCAACTGGTCCCCGCAGCATCCGACATTTCGGAGACGGCCTCACCAGTCAGCCAAAGACGCAGGTAGTCTTTTGGAAGCAAAACCTTGTCGATCTGCGCGTAGATGTCCGGCTCTTGCGCCCGAACCCAAGCGATTTTCGGGGCGGTGAAACCGGGGAAGACGATGTTCCCCGTAATCTCGCGCCACTTGGGGTCGGCATCCATCTGTGCCGCTTGGGCGTACGCGCGCGTGTCGTTCCACAAGATGCAGGGACGCAGCACATTGCCGGAGGCATCCAGCAGGGTTGCCCCGTGCATATGCCCCGAGAGGCCAATGGCGCGCACCGACGCCATGTCGCACTCCGCCGCGATGGCATCGATCACGTTGCCGGCGGCCGACAGCCAATCCGCAGGGACCTGCTCCGACCACCCGGAATGCGGGCGGGACACGGACAGCGGGGTCGTGGCCTCGGCAACAATGCGCTGCGCATCGTCGATAAGGACGCCCTTCAGCCCGGAAGTGCCGAGATCAAGACCGAGATACATCAGGCAGCCTTTTCCGGCTGTTTGCCGAGGATGATCATCCCGAGCAGGTCGTCCTCGGTCACGTCATCGACATCCACGGTTCCCACAAGCTTGCCGTTCTTCATCACGGACGCCCGATCGCAAAGTGTCTTTACCTGATGGATGTCGTGATCGATCAGGAAGATCCCGAGACCCTGCCGTTTCAACTCATCGATAAGCTCCGCAACCATACGGGTTTCTTCGACCCCGAGCGCTGCGGTTGGCTCATCCATGATCAAGATGCGCGCATTGAAGTAGACCGCGCGGGAGATCGCGACGGACTGACGCTGCCCACCCGAAAGAGCGGAAACAGGGGCATTGAACTTGCGGAAGTTGGGGTTGAGACGCCCCATGATCTTGCGCGTCTCGGCTTCCATCCGGGCATCATCCACCAGCCCGATGCCGCTGGTGATCTCCCGCCCGAGGAACAGGTTGGAGGCCGCGTCCAGATTGTCGGCAAGCGCGAGAGTCTGATAGATCGTCTCGATGTTATGATCCCGCGCATCCCGTGGGTTGCGGATCGACACCTTCTTGCCATCCACGAAAACTTCCCCGGAATCGGCCTGATAGGCGCCCGAGAGGCACTTGATCAGGGTCGATTTGCCGGCTCCGTTGTGGCCCAGAAGCCCGACGACCTCACCGGGATAGAGATCCACGGAGACGTCATCCACGGCATGAACGCCGCCAAACGCGATGGAGATGTTGCGAAGTTCGACGAGCGGGGTGCCCGAGCGGTCAACTTTGGCCATGGCTCAGTCTCCTGTACGGCGGCGATAGAGGATGTCGACGAAGACGGCGAGGACGAGGACCATGCCGACCACGATGTTCTGATAAGGGGCGTCGACGCCCACCATGGCCATGCCCGATTGCAGTGACTGCATGATGAGCGCGCCGAGGATCGCGCCGTAGATGGTGCCAGAGCCGCCCGCGAGGGCTGTTCCGCCGATCACTGCGGCGGCGATGACGCGGAGTTCATCCAGCGTGCCGATATCGTTGGAGTGAAAGGTCTGGCGGGCCGAAGCGACCACGGCGGAAATCGCACAGAGAAGCCCCATGATCATGAAGACCTTGACCGTGAGCATCCGCGTGTTGATCCCCGCAAGCGCGGCGGCGTCGGGGTTGCCGCCCGTGGCAAAGATGTACCGGCCAAGGCGCGTGCGCTGTGCCACGATGGTCATGATGATCGCCACGACGATCAGCACGAGGACCGAAATCGGCACGCCATAACCCTGCGTATGACCTTCGGGCATGACCTGCCCCGCGGCTTCGAAGATCCGTTCAAGGCGTCGGGTCGGGATTTCATAGGCTGTGAGCAATGACACGAAACCAAGGATCGCCGAAGCGATGAGCCCGCCAAGGACAAGTTCCGCCCAGATCGGTTTGACCTTGAACTCATGCCGGATCTTGGAGCGACGCGCAGTAAAGAGGCCGAACCATGCGGCGAGAACTGCGACGATACCGAAGATCCAGCTCCATGTTTCGCCCAGCGTTCCGTTGATGCCGCCGAAGAGTTGGAAGGTCTCGTCGAGGGGGCCGATGGTCTGGCCGCTGGTCAGGTGCCATGCCACGTTGCGCCAGACGAGCAGACCGCCAAGCGTTACGATGAATGCCGGGATCGTCAGATACCCGATGAGCCACCCGTGGAAGGCCCCGATCGCCATTCCGGCGACGCAGCCCACGGCGATTGCAATAGGCGCGGTCAGCGGATGACCCAACCCGAGGCCAAGCCATTCGGGCACCACCATTGTCTGGGTCATCGCCATGACGGCCGAACAGGTTGCCAGCAAGGCCCCGACGGACAGGTCGATATGCCGGGTGACGATCACAAAGACCATACCGGTTGCCATGATGGCCACGGACACTGTCTGGATCGTCAGGTTGAACACGTTGCGGGGCGTGAGAAAGCGCCCTTCGGTGAGGATGTTGAAAACGAGGCAGACGGCGATAAAGGCCCCGATCATTCCCAGAAGGCGGGTGTCGATTTCAAGGGCTGCGAATGCACTCTGCTTCTTCCGCGCGCGGGCGGCAGTCTCTTTGGTGTCGGTCATGATGAGAAGTCCCGTACGGGCGGTTGTGCCTTCACCCGCGAGGGGGTGAAGGCGGTAGGTTCACAAGATCCGGAGCGGGATCAGTTGCAGGGTGCCGGGCCAGCTTCGACGCCTTGGCACAATGCGTCTTTCTCGATCCAGCCGGCATCGACGACTGCGGAGAGGTTCTCCTGCGTCACCGGAACGGGCTCGAGGAACTGCGCCACGAGCGTGGTTCCGGCAGGAGAGGTCCATTCCGCCGCGCCCTCGATGGCGGTCATTTCCGTACCGTTTGCCATCTCCACAGCGATTTCCGCGGCGCGCTTGCCGAGGTCGCGGGCGTCTTTCCAGACCGAAACCGTCTGGGTGCCCTTGGCGATGCGGTTCAGCGCCGCGTGGTCGCCATCCTGTCCGGAAACGGGAATGCCTTCCATGCCTTGGGCGGCAAGTGCTGCCACCGCGCCACCGGCGGTGCCGTCATTGGAAGCGACAACCGCGTCGACGTTGTTGTCGTTGGCGGTCAGGATCGATTCCATGTTGCGCTGTGCGTTGGCGGGCAACCACTGATCGGTATAGGCTTCGCCGACGATGGTGATCGCACCGCTGTCGATGGCTTCCTGCAGAATTTCCTGCTGACCGCCGCGGAGGAAATCCGCGTTGGGGTCAGTGGGGGAGCCCTTGATCATGACGTAGTTGCCTTCGGGCGCGGCTTCGAGCACGGCACGGGCCTGCATCCGGCCAACTTCGACGTTGTCGAAGGTCAGGTAGAAGGCGCGGGCGTCTTCGATCAGACGGTCATAGCCCACGATCGGAATACCTTCGTCGGCAGCAGCCTGAACAGCGGGGGTGATGGCCTGCGAGTCCTGCGCGAGGATGATCAGCGCATCGGCGCCCTGAGCAATCAGGCTTTCGATGTCTGCCAGTTGCTTGGCCGAAGACGATTGTGCGTCGGATGAGATGTAGGCGGCGCCGGCTGCGTCGAGGGCCTCCTTGATGGCGGCCTCATCGGTTTTCCAGCGCTCTTCCTGAAAGTTGGACCAGCTTACGCCAACGGTGATGTCCTGTGCGAATGCGGCTGTAGTCAGCGCGGACGACGCAAGCGCCGCCGCGAGAAATGCTTTACGCATGATTTCCTCCCATGTGATCGCCATTTCTGACGACGCGGCAGATCGTGCCACGCGGGCTGAAGCATCGCGCAACTTAATTTATCTGTCAAAATAAATTTTGTCTTTTTTGTCTTCACGATGCGTAATACGTGGCATAACCTGTCTTCAAAGGGGAGGTTCGCAGGCGAATGGCAGGATTGCTGCCCTGAATTTGTTTGCGAGAAAAATTAAGGGTGGAGATGCGCGGACGCCTGCGGGAACTCAAGCTGCCGAGGGATGGAATCGGGCCGATGGTACCGGTTCAGACCGAAGATACACCGGCTCTCCGGCAAAAGGTCTATGATTGCGTGCGATCATGTGGCCGGATTTCACGTCGCGACGTAGCCAAGCGGTTGGCGATCAGTCCCGCCACTGTCACCAACCTCGTCGCCGAACTTTTGGAGCAGGGCCTGCTCGAAGAGGTGGAGACGGGCACCAAACGCGACCGTAACCGGGGTCGCCCGCCGGTCGCGCTCAAGGTGCGCGGCGAAGCGGGATATGTCGCCGGTGTCATGCTTAGCGATGAGGTGCACTCGGGGATCATCCTCGACTATGCGGGCAAGGCCATTGCCGACGTGGCCATCCCTCGCAGGCCGGGGGCGGATGTCTCCTTGGTTGACGAGGCTGAGCGGGTCTTTCTCAAGCTCGCCATGGCGGCAGGCATAGGTATGGAACAGATCGACAGCCTGGGGCTTGGATTGCCGGGTGTTGTCGACAATGCAAACGGCACGATCCTGTGGTCGCCCATCATGCAGGCGCGGAACGTCCCCATGGCGGAGCTTTTGTCCGCGCGGCTGGGGGTTCCGGTCGAAGTGGACAACGATGCCAATCTCGTCACCCTCGCGGAGCTTTGGTACGGGGCGGGGCGGCGCGTCGAAAGCTTTGCCGTCATCACTATCGAGAATGGTTTGGGGATGGGTCTCGTGACCGGGCACAAGCTCTATCGCGGAACTCATAGTGCCGCGCTGGAGCTTGGGCATACCAAGGTGCAACTGGATGGGGCTCTGTGCCGTTGCGGTCAGCGTGGGTGTCTTGAAGCCTACGTCGCCGACTATGCGCTGGTCCGCGAAGCTTCCGTCGCCATGCAACAGGTGCGCGGAAAACCCGTCCCGGCTCAGGTGCAACTCGAAAGCCTGTACGATCAGGCCAAGGCAGGCAACGAAGCTGCGCGCACGATCTTTCGCCGGGCGGGGCGTTTCCTCGCTGTCGGGCTCGCGAACGTAATATCCCTTTTCGATCCGGAACTGATCGTCCTGTCAGGTGCACGGATGAAGTTCGATTACCTCTATGCCGAGGACGTTTTGAATGAGACGCGCCAGCTGGCCGTCGATGCAGGTCGCAATGTGCCGGACATTGAGATCAACGCCTGGGGCGGGCTCGTCTGGGCTCGGGGGGCGGCCACACTCGCGCTTGCGGCGGCCTCGGCCCGGCGCACCGCGCGGCCAGAGGTCGTGGTATGAGGTATGCGAGTATCGTTCTCCTTGGCGGGCTTCTTGCCGGGGCCGCGCAGGCCGATCCGCGCTTTGATCTGATGGAGGCACTCCCGTCGCCGCACGTCTACGACGGCGGATGGGAGCATTTCGTCGGTGGCGGGGTCGCGACATTTGACTGTAACGGGGATGACCTGCCGGAGGTGTTTATGGCCGGCGGCACGAACCCGGCGGCGCTCTACCTCAATCGGGGTGGGTTTCGTTTCGAACGTGGCGATTTTGAACCTGAGACAGGCGTGACGGGGGCCTATCCGCTTGATATCGACGGCGATGGCCATCTCGATCTTGCGGTGCTCCGCGTGGGTGAGAATCACCTCTATCGCGGGCTGGGGGGCTGTCAGTTCGCGCTTGCCAACGATGAATGGGGATTTGACGGCGGCACCGCATGGTCCACTGCGTTCTCAGCCACATGGGAGCAGGGCGCAGAATGGCCCACCCTCGCCGTGGGAAACTACGTGGACCGCGAAGATCCCGACGGACCATTCGGTACCTGTGATGACAACGCGCTCTATCGCCCCGAAGGACGGCGATTTGGCCCACCTCACGTTTTGACGCCGGGGTTTTGTGCCCTCTCCATGCTCTTCTCCGACCGGGGTAGGGACGGCCCGGCTGATCTGCGCATCTCGAATGACCGCCACTATTATTTGCGGGACGGGCACGAGCAATTGCTGAGCTTGTCCGACCTTGACTGGTTGTCGGAGGATGACGGCTGGCAACGAATTTCGATCTGGGGCATGGGGATCGCCAGCCGTGACATTACCGGCGACGCCCGTCCGGAGGTCATGCTTACCTCCATGGGGGATCAACTGCTTCAGATCGCGCGGCCTGATGGCGGGTATGATCAAGCGCCTTACGATATCGGCACCTATGCCCAGCGGCCATTTCTGGGCGACGATGGCCGCCCATCTACCGGTTGGCACGCCGAGTTCGGCGATATCGACAATGATGGCCGAGATGATCTGTTCATCGCCAAAGGCAACGTCGATCAGATGCCTTCGAATGCGAGCTACGATCCAAACAACCTGCTCATGCAAACGGCGGACAGCCAATTCGAAGAGGCGGGCAATTCTGCAGGTGTTGCCAGTACTGCGCGCTCTCGGGGCGCGGCATTGGCGGATCTGGATCTTGACGGTCGATTGGACCTCATCGTCGTGAACCGTCGCGCTCCCGCAGAGATGTACCGCAACCTCAGCGAGGCGGGGAATTGGATCGCTGTTCGACCCCGACAGGCGGGTCCGAACCGGGATGCGGTGGGCGCGCGGGTAGAGGTGCGTCTGCCGGGCAAGAATATGGTGCAGGAGATCACCGTGGGCGGCGGGCATGTCAGTGGAAGTCTGCTCCCGCGGCACTTCGGTTTGGGCAACGCCGCCAAGGTCGAGGTGCGAGTCCGTTGGCCCGATGGGACGCACAGTGCATGGCAGAACGTCGATGCCAACACGCGAATCGACTTGGTGCGTTAGCGATCGACTGGCAGGCCGCTGGGGACCGTGTGGGGGACCCCAAGCCGCCCCGCGACCGCGCCTTCATCGGTCAAAGCATTCAGAAATGCGAGGATCGCATCAATCTCTGCTTCATCCAGTATGATCTCTGACGTGGGGACAGCCGCAAGGATGGCTTCCGCCTCGTCGAGGTCCAGCAATGGCCTGAAGGGATCGTGGAGGGCGACGGGAAGCACCGCCTGCGCAGGATCGTAGGGCCTCCGGGGATCTATGTGGTGCAACAAAAATGCCCGCAGATTCAGGTGGCTTCCCGTATGCCCATAGGGAGCGGTGACCGTAATATTGCGCAAGCTCGGGGTGCGAAACGCGTAAGCATCCTCGGCGCGACCGGTGACGCGCATGCGCCCAAGATCCTTGGTGTGCTGTTCGAACCTCGCCGCTTTTCCAGGGCCAAATTGCGGGACGCCCATGGCGTGGAAACTGTGATCGCTTTGAAACGGCCCTGAATGGCAGGAGGAACAGCCGGCCTCGCCATAAAAGAGTGTCATACCTTGCAGGGCACTGCCCTCCAAAGGCATATCTCCGCGAAGATGTGCATCGAACGGGCTTTGATCCGCGCGCCATTCTGCGGCTATAAAGTCGGAAATCGCATTAGAGATATCCGCAAAAGTGACCTCTGCCCCAGGCTTGCCGAGCCATTCCTCGAATCCCGCCCGGTACTCGGGCAATGCGGTGACCCGCCGGGCAATACGGTCCCAAGATCCGCCGGGGCCAGTGATCAACCCTTGTCTCGTCGCCTTTGCCACATCGTTTTCGGCATAGTGCCCGGCCATCTCATCCTGGCTGAGGACCGGAAACATTGTCTGCGCCGAAAGTACATTGGCGAACCCTTCGACCATCTCATCCTCTAGCGGCGTGCGCAATCCAGTTGGGCGGGAGGGGTCTGTTTCGATGCGACCGTCGTGGAACAGCACCGTGAATTCATGCGCGCCGAGGTTCCACAGAGCGGGTGCGTTTCGGGGAACCAGTTCCTCTGGCGGGTTGAGCGGGTCGGCCACACGGTCAGGGCCAAGACCCAGCCCGCCTTCACCGATGTTCAGCGAGACGCCATCTCCCGTCCCGAACCGGGGATGGTGGCAGGAGGCGCAGGATATGTTGCGGTTTCCCGACAGGATCGGATCATAGAAGAGAAGCTGGCCAAGCCGAACGGCGACCGGGTCGGTCTTTCGGTAGGCGTCGCCGGTGATAGGGTCGGGGAGAGGGTCCGCGGCGATGGGGCGCGCGAGAAGCACCAGCAAAGCGCCTATGATTTTCGACAGTTTCATCGCGTACTCCCAAGACGGGCGCAGAGAACACCACCGTTGGATTTCGTTCAAGGCTCTTGGGCAACGAAGTTGGCTCGGGAGGTTTCAGTGGCGTCCTGCCCGGAAGGTCAGGAATCTCTCACTCTGACGTTCGCGAAGAAAGTGTTACGTAAGGGTTATTCTTTCAGTGGCGGATTAAACCCATGTATATCAAATCAATTTCCGAACTGCTCAGCGATAGGCCCATGTTTTCGATCGACGCGACTCGCACGGTGGGGGAGGCCTGCATGATCCTGAGCACGCGCAATATTGGCGCTCTACCCGTAGTGGAAAACGGGCGTCTGGTCGGTATTCTCAGTGAGCGCGATGTTATTCGACGTTGTGTCATCGGTGGAAGAGACACGTCGACCACGCTCGTTTCCGAGGTGATGACCCGTGAACCCGTGACCCTCGGGCCGGAAGATAGCCCCGCCTCGGCGATGGATATCATGTTGGCTGGCCAGTTTCGCCACCTGCCGGTCTGCGATGCCGGCAACAAGCTGATCGGGATGATTTCCATGCGGGATATCCCGACCGAGAACCGCCTTCTCGTGGAACGGTTCCGCGACTACTCAGGGATGCAAGCCGTATACGGCTGAGCGATTACCCAAGTCTCTTTGGCTCGGAAGGGGGATCGTCACGCCCCGTCCGGGCCTTTTTGATTCTGACCAATGCAAGGATAGGTGACGTCTGCCGAACAGGAGCAGTGACACTGCATCCGATTCAAAAGAATGAAATCTAACCAAGACTTCGTTGTCGGCACCAAACAAGAAGGCCCGGAGTTTCCTCCGGGCCTTTGGCGATCAGTGTGCCGGGTGTTTGTCCCAGTCTTCCCGTTTCGGGAGCTGTTCGAACGTATGCTCCGGCGGGGGTGAGGGCAGGGTCCACTCCAACGTATCGGCGTATTCGTTCCACGGGTTCGCGGCAGTTGCGCGGGGCCCGCGAGCGAGGCTGTAGAAGATGACGCCGATGAAGAAGAGGAAGGATGCGAAGGAGAGGAAGGCACCCCATGATGAGACATAGTTCCACGTTGCGAACGCGTCAGGATAGTCGATGTAGCGACGCGGCATGCCCTGACGGCCCAGGAAGTGCTGGGGGAAGAAGGTCAGGTTTGCACCGATGAACATCATCCAGAAGTGCAGTTTCCCGGCCCATTCAGGATACATGCGGCCGGACATCTTGGGGAAGTAGAAGTAGATCCCCGCAAAGATGCAGAACACCGCCCCGAGCGACATCACATAGTGGAAGTGCGCAACGACATAGTAGGTATCGTGATAGGCGCGGTCGACCCCGGCCTGGCTCAGCACGATGCCCGTCACGCCGCCCACGGTGAAGAGGAACAGAAAGCCGAAGGCCCAGAGCATCGGGGTTTTGAACTCAATCGATCCGCCCCACATCGTCGCGATCCAGGAGAAGATCTTCACCCCCGTAGGTACCGCGATCACCATGGTGGCCATCATGAAGTAGCTCTGCTGCGTCAGGGACAAGCCCACGGTGTACATGTGGTGCGCCCAGACGACGAAACCCAGCACGCCGATCGCAATCAGTGCCCAGACCATCGGCAGATAGCCAAAGACCGGCTTGCGCGAGAACGTGGCGATCACGTGGGAGATAATGCCAAAGCCGGGCAGGATGATGATGTAGACCTCGGGGTGTCCGAAGAACCACAGGATATGCTGGTAAAGGATCGGGTCGCCGCCGCCAGAAGGCTGGAAGAAGGTCGTGCCGAAGTTACGGTCGGTCAGCAGCATCGTGATGGCGCCGGCCAGGACGGGGAGGGCCAGAAGGATCAGCCATGCAGTCACGAAGATCGACCACGCGAAAAGCGGCACCTTGAAGAGCGTCATGCCGGGAGCGCGCATGTTCAGGAAGGTGGTGATCATGTTGATCGCGCCGAGGATCGAGGATGCGCCGGAGACGTGCACCGCGAAAATCGCCAGATCCATCGACATTCCGGCCTCGGAGGTCGAGAGCGGCGGGTAAAGCACCCAGCCAACCCCTGAGCCGAGCTGTCCGTTGCCGCCGGGAGCGAGCAGGGACGCGATGCCCAGACAGGTGCCGGCGACGTAGAGCCAGAAGCTGAGGTTGTTCATCCGCGGGAACGCCATGTCCGGCGCGCCGATCTGGAGCGGCATGAAGTAGTTGCCGAAACCGCCGAAGAGCGCAGGAATGACCACGAAGAACATCATCAACACGCCATGGTACGTGATCATCACGTTCCACAGGTGCCCGTTCGGTGCGCAGGTTTCTCCACCCATTCCGCCGAAGAAACGCCACCCGTCCGCGCACATGTATTGTACGCCCGGGTGCATCAGTTCCATCCGCATATAGACGGTAAAGGCCACCGAGATGAACCCGACGGCGCCCGCTACGAAGAGGTAGAGGATGCCAATGTCCTTGTGGTTGGTCGACATGAACCAACGGGTGAAGAAGCCCCGCTGATCGTGGTGTTCGTGGCCGTGAATGGCTGCGTCCGCCATGTCTGCCTCCTCAATTGAATTGTGGCCGCGGGAGTCGCCTCACGCGCGGTGCTTCAATGCATGTTTTAGAATGCGTGCTTCGGGGGGGCAATGCACGCTTTTGCCGCAGCAACATATTTTTTCGCGGTGCGTCTCATGGCGCGCTGTGGGCCGCCTGCATGGGTCGATCTCCAAAGATCGACTCGAAACTCTTCATCAAAGCAAGGTCAAGATCGGCCATGCTCACCGGAAGGCCGAGGTCCACGAGGCTCGTGACGCCGTGTTCGCGAATGCCGCAGGGGACGATTCCGTCAAAATGGCTGAGGTCTGGCTCCACATTGATCGAGATTCCATGAAACGAAACCCAGCGGCGCAAGCGGATGCCGATGGCGGCAATCTTGTCCTCCTGTGGTGCGCCATCAAGCCCAAGCGGCTTGTCGGGGCGAGGGACCCATACGCCCACGCGGCCCTGTCGGATCTCGCCACGCAGGTTGAACTCCGCCAGAGTTGCGATCACCCAGCTTTCAAGGTGCTTCACGAATTGCCGCACGTCCTTGCCGCGCTGGCCCACGTTCAGCATGACGTAAGCGACCCGCTGGCCCGGCCCGTGATAGGTATACTGGCCGCCGCGCCGCGTCTGGTGCACCGGAAACCGATCAGCATCGACAAGATCCTGCGGCTGAGCACTCGTGCCAGCGGTGTAAAGAGGGGGGTGTTCCAGCAGCCAAATGGCTTCTTCGGCGCTTCCGGTCGCGATGGCTTCGGCGCGTGCTTCCATCCGCGCCAGCGCGTCGGCATAGTCGGTGAGTCCCTCGCTGACGATCCATTCCACCATTTCATGCCCTCCTGACGAGGCCAGCGGCATGGCCCGCTTGAAGTTCATTGTCAATTCACTGCGATTCAATCGAGAAGCGCCGGTGGCACCAATAATCGAATTTCTTAACCCTACGGCAAGGAATCGTGGTAGATTTATCCCTTTAGTGGTGGATCAATTCGAGGGACAGATCATGGTGAGCAAATCCGTTATTGGAATGGCCGTGGCGGCTGGCGTGGCCTTGGCGCCAGTGCAACAAGCCGCAGCGGATGGGGCCGATATTGTCGGCGGGATCATCGGCGGGATGATCGGCGGCGCGATCATGAACAATCAGCGCCAACAGCCGCGAACCCAAACCCGCACAGTGTATCGGACCGCCAAACCATCCCCCGCAAGGGCGCAAACGCGGGAACTGCAGACCTCCCTGAATTATTTCGGATTTCCCGCTGGGTCCCCGGATGGTGTGATGGGCAGCCGGACGCGCAGCGCGGTGTCGAGCTATCAGGCGTTCATGGCGTTTCCCGTGACGGGCACGCTCAACGAATACGAACGATCTGTCCTTGTCGGTGCCTATCATCGTGGCACCAGCGGCGCAGCGGACGCGATGCGGCTTGTCTCCACCAGTCCCTTGGGCGCGAAGGCATTGCTCAAGGCACAGCGGGACATCATGTCAGGCGGCACGGTCGCAGCGGTAGAGGTGCCAAAAGCTGGGTACTCCGGGCTGCCGATCGAAGTCTCGCAAGCAGTGGATGAGGTCGCCGAAAGCTCGGACCCTTCTGCTGAACAACTCCTTCAGCGGTCGGGGTTCATCCAGCTTGCTGATCTGAACGGGGATGGCCGGACCGACTACATTCTCGATACCTCCTATAGCGGGTCGAGCTATTGGTGTGGTGCGAACCAGTGTCAGACGATGGTCTTCGTCTCCACCTCGAATGGCTATGCGCGCAACAACATGCTGGCTTCGAATCCGGTCCCGGCCAATTTCTCGTGTTCTGGCGCAACGTGTTCCATTGCGCAGACGCCAATTCCCGCGGCCGCACCGGCGGCCCCCATGCCCACTCCGGCACCCGCAACCGAGACCCCGGGTACGGTTATGGCGGCTCTGCCTTTGCTCCCCACCACCGGTCTTGCCTCTGCCAAGCCAACGCTGGGCAGTCATTGTAGCAAGGTCAGTCTGCTGACCAACGCCAATGGCGGTTTCGTCACCTTGGCTACGATGGGCGAGCCCATGCTCGTCCTGAACGAGCAATTCTGTCTCGCCCGGGCTTTCTCGATGGAGGTTTCGGATCAGATGGGCCAAGCGCTTCAAGGTGTGAGCGCTGCACAAGTGGCGCAGATGTGCGGTCAGTATGGCCCGGCCCTCAAGCCCTATGCCGCCTCCATCGCGATCAAGCCGCGCGATGAGGTGCTGCGGGATGTCGGAGCCTTCGTCCTCAACAGTGGATTGGATGCCGCGCAACTGTCCGGAACGGCAAAGATCTGCCTTGGAACGGGATACCGCACCGAGGATATGGATGTGGCGATCGGCTCCGCGCTGTTGCTTAGCGCAATGGGGGAGGCTCCCTACGGCGAATTGCTGGGGCATCACCTTGCCTTGGGGTTCGGCGCGCCTGAGCGGGCTGATATGGCAACCGCTTGGTATGACGGTGCAACCTCCGCGATTTCCGGCGGCGCGGCCGCGGTCTTCGCGCCCGGTCAGCCGGAGCGGGTTAACCTCATCCAAGCCGCAGCCGTCCAACTTGGTGGGGGCGGGACGATGCCGCAGCCGGTCGAGGCGAGTGTCGGCCTGCCGACCTTCCAGATATCAGAGTGACAAGACTGCCGGCGGGCGCCAATCGCGTGCCCGCCCCATGTCGTGCGAATTTTTGGAAAATGTCTCTTGAGGTGCCCCGATGCCTCAGCTAAAGAGCGCCTCACCAAGTCAAGACAGTGCGGTCGTGGCGGAATTGGTAGACGCGCAGCGTTGAGGTCGCTGTGGGGTAACACCCGTGGAAGTTCGAGTCTTCTCGACCGCACCATTTCACAGTTTTCTGTGCTCATCCCTAAAAATCGAAACGGAACAGTCACTTGCGGCGTTCGAAGCCCCGTTTTGGGATCGAAGGACAAAGGCTCGTTCAAGACCAGTCTAAGGACTGTTTTGCGCAGCGCAAGTGAGCCGCTTTCCCAGAGTTTCCAAGGGCTTGAGAGAAAGTCCAAAGAAAGTTCGAACATCTCGGCGAAGGGGTGCAGCGGTTTGCTGTCTTGATCGAGCTTATCGGCCAGGATCAGCTTTTCCTTGTCCAGTTCCGTGATGCGCTTCTCATAGGCTGCGATGACACTTGGGTTTTCGCTCATGACGATGCGATCGAGCAGGCTCGCTGTCTTTGACTCGATCTCCGTGATCTGGCGCTTGAGATCGGTTTGGCTGGCATCGATCTGATCCTGCCGCTGACTCCAGGCATCCTTGAACATGGCAGTGACAATCGAGAGCAGGCCTTTCGTTGGAGAGAGGTTGCGCAACATCGTCTCAAACTGCCCCTCGATTTTCTCGCTGCGGATGGATTTTCGATAGGCGGTGCAGCCGCTCGTCTTGCACCAATAATAGGGATATCGCTTGCCGGTGCTGCTCCGCGACCAGCAGGAGGTCATAGGCTTTCCGCAGTCCGCGCATGTGAGTGAGCCACGTAAGGGGAAGTCTTCATTCAGGTCTTTGCGCATGGGCGCGACGTTCCGCGCCGCCTTGCGTGCCTGGATGCGCTCATAGGTCTCCAATGAGATCAATGGTTCATGCTTACCCTTCCGGCGTGTGACGCCCCAGGGCTCATGTTCGATATGACCTGCATAGATCACGCGGTTCAGAATATCGCTGACCTTCTGTTGGCGGATTTTGCCATTGGGCAGGTCTTTCGGGAACGCAGGGATGGATTCCAGATAGCGGGTGATCTCGACCTGTGTTTCAAACCGGCCAGACGCATAGCCCTCCAATACTTCCTGCACGATGGAGGCCAAGGGTTCATCCCGCACCAGCAGCTTGCCTTCACCGGAGCGCTTCTCATAGCGATAGCCGATCGGGGCGGGGAAGACGGCATAGCCGTTGAGCAAACGCCCCCGCATACGGTTGGCCGTCTGCTCGCCATTCTTCTCCCGCTGATGCTGGGCCACGGAGGCGAGGAGGTTTTCGACAAGAATGGAGTCGCTGTCCTCGCCAAACTCGATGGACGGGCTTTCCAGCTTGCCGCCCGCTTGCAGGAGAGACTGACGCAATTCCAGGTGGGCGGTCAGGCCACGGGCCAAGCGGCTGATATCATCGATGATGACCACGATCTTCGATGAGGCGTCTGCATTCATTTGCAGAAAGCCCAGCATGGATTGCATGCCCGGTCGGGCCGAGGCCTTGCCGGTCATGTCGTCGGTGAAGACGTCTAGAACCTCATAGCCTTTATACTTCGCATATTCCCGGCAGCGGGTTTCCTGGGAATGCAGGCCATCGCCCTCGCGCACCTGCTTGGCGCCGGATACGCGGCAATAGATCACGGCCTTCTGGGACTGAATGGTTGCCTCTCCTTTCATGATGGACTCCTTTCGCCTGCGTCACGAGGGTGGTCCTCCTCCGTCGCAGCTGTTTCCTGTTGCTCTTGCTTTGCTGAGTTCAGGAATGAGGATAGCACATCGGGCGTGAGACTTTCCGCATTTTCCGATCCTTCTCCACAGGCTTGTTGGACGGGATGGATGCCAAAGCCCAGATCGACAAAGGCGACAACGATGCTCCAGAGCGTTTCGATCAACTCGCGCGCCTCTGCCTCGCTATGCTCCCCTTCTTCCAGCAGGGCGGCGTAAGCCTCCCAATCGATGGTCAGTGTGGGGGATGCGCTGCGCGCTGTGCTCGTCTCTTCTGCCCGTGTCATCGGCTTATCCTTTCCGCCCTTCTGGGCCTTTGTCTGGTTCGTGCTCTCCTTTGTCCCGTTGCGAGAACATAAAGAGAACATCTTAGGACAAAAGTCCTAATTCTCAAAGCGTTATTTGCCGTGAAGCAGCAAATCGGGCTTGAGATTAGACGGACAAACAGGCTTCAATCCCCGGTATTCTGCGGGTGAGAGCGGGTATTGATGATGGACAAAAAATTTGAAGATATCGATTGGAAGGGCTTGCCGCGCGAAGACCGGGTTGAATGGATCAAGCGGCTCTACACGGTCGCACGTGAGATCGCTTCAATCACCGGCCAACACATAGAGGCAATAATCCTCGCAGCCATCGGTCCCAAGGTTGTCTTGGGCACAGGTTACGCGGATAACTTCAGGGCGGGGAAGATCTCGGCTACCCGCGCGCAGTTGATCCACAAGTGGATCATCGACCACCATTTCGAGCGGGCGCACGCCAAGGATAAAGAGCTGTTCGCCCTATCGCCGCTTGTGGCTTTCGAGCGCTTTATCGATCACCGCAAACAGCCGGGCGGTCTACAGATCGTAAAGGTCCGCGTGGAATTCGGGATCGGTAAGCGCGTCCGTGATGCCCCGCAGAACGTGACCAGGCTCCGTATGGGACAAGCCTATTGTCTGGAACTGACATCGGACCGTCCCGGCTTTGCCATCGGGTTCGAGCGCTATGGCAAGGTGTGGCATCCGCTCGCACTTGGAGAAAGTGAAGAGCACTTCAGGATACCTGTTGGCGAAGGGGTTTCGTTACTTCCGCGCGACGCCAAGGGAAAACCGGCCCCGCTCTACGAGGTCGATGATTCCGGCGAGCATCGCTTTGTCATTGTCACCTCGCCTGACAAGCGCATGGCAACAAACATTGGTGAGCTGGCACGGCGATATGAGGACAAGACGCTCAACGTCTACGAGGCGCATGTCCTCTTTATCCCGTAGGGGCTAAGCCAAGAGGTCTACTTCCATCCCAGCATCTTGAGCAGGCGCTCATTGAGCGGCTTGAGTGACGCCCATTGAACCGCGCAGGGCGTCACAAAGGCGTCGATGCTGTCATGCCCCTCAAACACGGCGCGGTTGATATCCGCGAAGAAGGCCTCAACACCGCCGAGCTCATTGATGATGCCGGGGAGCTCGATCGCTTCGGCCATAATTTCGCATGCGGCGAAGACCGGCGCGAACACATCTGCGCTATATCGCTCCAATTCGTCGCGCGGCGGAAGATAGTCTTCGGGCATCTCCGTAAGGCCTTCCGCATAGGCTCGCTTGTAGGCGGGGATGTAAGGCAGCTCGACAAGATAAGCGAGAAGCTGAAACAGTCGCGTGGAAGCCTTGGGATGCGTGATCTCTTCCCTGGCGTTCTCCCGATCGACCTGCTCGATGACAAAGATCACAAGCGCGATGCATATCGCGTAGTAACGAAACAGGGTGTGGTTCTCGGCAGAATAGGCCCCCAGGACGATTTCGGTCGCATCGTGGTCGGCCTGGAGTTCCAAGCAAAGAGAAGCCAGCTTTTGATCAGTTTCCGGCAAAGCTTCCAAGGGAGAAGGCTTTCGTGAGCGCCGTGTGGCTGCACTGAAGGCTTTCTCGCCGCCGCCTTCGACAAGCGCTGCGCCATCCGTCAGCTTGAAATGGCCGACGGCAGCATGGTTCAATTCATGCTGCATCAGCCAGCGGAGCGCCATATCGACGACATGATCAGGATCGCCGAGCAGTTGGAGCTGATGCTCCGCTGGTAGGTCCGAAGAGAGTGCGTTTACCTTTTCCCAAACTGCCGCTAGGCGCTCGACCACGCTGTTGCTTGCTTCGATACATATACCATCCGTAGTAGGAAAGACGACAGCGTGAAAATCAGGGCGATCGATCGGGTCAAGTTTCACATTAGAGTGAAAAGGTTCGCCGACGCGGCCATAATAGCGACTAATGGCCGAATCCAATGCCGTGCGAAGTATTCGCTCCTCGTTCAACTCAAACAGGTCCCTCGTATTTGTGCTAACCCTATCTGGTATTCAATCTTTAAGTGAAAGAAGCATCTTCTCGATGGGAGGTGCAATTTGCAAACTCGAAGTTCTGTGAATGATCATGTCCCAAGGTGCTGATTTAAAGAATAGGTCGGCGGAACCTTCTAAGTGAACGAAGCGTCTCGAAGCGCAAAAACGAGAGCCTCAGAAAAGAGGTCCCATAGCTTCCGAAAGACCAAAAAAATTGTGAGTGTTAGGCAGGTGATTTAGGTCGAATTCGACTGGAAATTCTCTTCAACACGCGCGCTCCACGGTCCGTAATTTTCCATCGATCCGGTGCTGCCATCACGGCAAAGTCCTCACGGACCAACTCGGTGATAAGAGAAGGTAGAAATTTCGGAGTTTCAACGGAGCTCTTAGTGTTAAACTCTTCGATCGAGACCTCAGTCATTTTTGCAATCAATTCATCGTAGCCGAGAGCTCTCTCTGATGAAGCTAAACTGCTGAGCGCAACATACTTTTGCCGTTCTGATAAGTTATGCATGATCTTTCTCCTTTTCTTGATTCCAACTTTGCCATCGTTCATTAAGATACTCGAGCGCGTACCTTTCGAGCGCTTCAAGTTTATCAGAGCTCTTAGACTTCATGTCGTCAGAGATCGCGTAAACTCGTATACGCTCCTCACGGCCCGCACGATTTTTCATCAGCCTCAACCCAGAAGAATAGTTAAGCGCCGTTTGTATGCGGCCAAAACTATCTTCAATCCAGACTTGCTCTTCAAAAAAGAAGGTGGAGTCTTTAATGTCTACTCCCTTTGGACTGAGGGTACCTAGAAATACAATAACAGGATTTCCAAATTCTCTCAACGACTCTTTAAAAACAAATTTCTGAAAATTTTCAGTATTAAGGTCTCGTTCCTCTGTCATCCAATCTACAAAAGATTTGAATTTTGACCTTTGATTCCTCAGTGGAGTGTTCGTCGCGCGTTCAAGAACCTCGAGAATTGACCAATCTTTGAAAAGGGTAGCAATTTTCGAGAAGTCACGGAATAGTATTACATCTGCTAGATTTGATATCTCGTCCAACATATCTTTAGGCTGAGCCGTAGAATTGCGCGTAAATGAAGCCTCTTCTGGATCGCTCGTTTTACGGAGATCGCTGCACGCTTGCTTCACTTCGTAAAGCATTGAACGAAGTGAGTTGTCTTCTATTCTATTAATGAATTCCCTTAGCGCAGGAAGAAGCGCAGATATCCGTCCTGTACTCTCATCAAATGATATATATCCATAGCGCGTCAGAATTTTTGAGATCCTTCGATCTGGAAAAATGTATGAATAAGCAATCAAAAGTCCAATCAGCCTCTCCATGCAAGCGTTTGACCTGAAGGCTGCTCTATGGTTGATTACGTATTTATATCCTTGATAGCGGCTCTCGAAGAATTGCTCAATTCCATGAGTGCCGCGATGGTGGAACCCAAGTGCGTAAACTCGCCCCTTATCATCGTAGTTCTTAGATACTAATACAGAGCTCTTTACAATTCTTTCTAAATCGAAATTTCCGAATCGCGCCCCCGCTTCAAGTAGGTCACGCGCCGAATAATCTAACCTATCGCAATCTACGCATCCGTCTACTATGCACCTCAACGAGTTCAAGAAGGAGAAGGGGTGAACTTTTTCTCGTTTCGACTTAGTCGTGGTTTTGGAGAGTGTAATTGATAGCGACAATCTTTGAATTATATCGCTATATATTTCAATGTCCTTGCTACTAGCTCCTAGGCGCTTCTCCTCAAATCCGAGTGTGGGGGCGCTCTCTTCCATGGCAAAGTAGTTGTATAGAAAGATGCTTCTTATTTCGTGAACTTCTTTGAGCGATGCTTCGGTAGATAGTGCCGAGTTCTCAACCTTGAGAATTTCTGAAAACTCTTCTAGATACCTATCTCTATTCTTTCGAATGCCGTAGAAATCCTTGCGAAGCTCACTGTGATGCATATCGTATTCGTCGATTAGTTCGCTGCTCCCTCCATAGAATCGCATCAGTTCTGATGCACTTTCAATAGCTCGTTCAAACGCGTGGCTCATAGGGAGATGGCCGAGATCGTGCGATAATGCGTAGTGCCTCAATGCTTGCCAGTAGGTATCTGAAATAAATTCTGCAGTAAATTTCGCTTCGCCAAAAGTATCTGTAAGTCTTACTCTATCTATTGATCTTTTTTCTTGCAGGGGCGCATGCAGAAAGTTGCTTCTACCCGAAATCGTGGCTTTATGAGCGCTTAGACAAGATCTAATAATGGAATCTTCATTTGCCTCACCTAGCGATGTTCCACCCGGCGCCTTGGCCAAGACTTCGACGAGATGTTTTAAAAAATCTGCAGCATCATTAAGGAAGGCGTCGAGAGTTTCGGGTTGAGAATTTGAGAGGCCATATTTAAACATTTGGCCACAAAGGTGGGCAGTTCCAAGTGAATGGGGGAACCTTGTGTTCTTGTTCGAAGGGAAAGATACATAATTTATCGAGTTCTGAAGAACGAAGTGAAGTCGTTGAAATACCTGAGAGTCGATCAGGTCGCGATCAAAAATAGTGAACTCCATCCTACCATGAAGAGGGTCTGAGATCGGCGTGATGGCGCGGGGGTGAGAAAGTCCTACGACTGGCAAGTTTATCTCCTGTTTCTATTCCCGCAGGAAACTCGCTATCTGGCCTTTCTGTCAAGCTGAAAGCTCCTTAGATAACGCTATAAGTATCAGCTATGTTCCTTCTGCGCCTCACTTTTCTGGAAAGACAAAGCCAGTATCACAATGACGAATATCGAACCGTGACTTGGATCTTATGCGCCCATTCGTAGCAATTTTCTATACGACTAGTGCGCAGAGCCCTCGCTTCCCTTAACTAGGATAGAAGTTCGACCGCAAGTACTTCGGCCGTTAAGCTATCTTCATCATTGGAGATGGCGCGAGATGTGGGTCGTGCTGACCCGATAGCGCTGCGACCCTTCGGGCAACTTCCGACTTCTGCGAAGCCGCAAGATGTGTGTGGTAGTACCACACATCTTGGCAAAGGGACCCGCTGCGCGTCCCCGTTGCATCCCCCCGGCCGTTGGCTCCTCCAGGGCATTGAACCCCTCCGAAGCCAAGAGACCGTATCGCCGGTCAACCACTCGCAAGGAGACTTCGCTCTCCCTGCGCCCCATCGATCCTTTCAGGAAGACCATGGGCTATCGCGCCCTTGGAGCCACTCACAGGGCTTGGAGACATGCCTCCTCCACCTGCACCGAACCATGCACAAACGGCTGCCCGTTTGATCACCAAGAAATCCCAGTGGTCGCTAAAAATCGATCCAACTTCTTTATTAAAATCTTCGTTCAGTGCAACCTCTCATTCCTTCTAAATGCCAGCCTTATTTTACAAGCGCCTAATCCTAGTCTGGGTTAATCCTACGATCCATCCATGCGCAAATACTTAGAGTGAAGACGAAAGCAGCTTGATTGATAAGATTCTGCTTCCAGTCACTTTCGGTTTCGCCCGAATGAATTTCAATCTTTAAACTGCCAAATCCGTTCTCTGCCTCCACAGACACAAACTGAGCAAGGGCCAAGACTCCCACCATCGCAAACAAGACGAGCCCAAAGCATCGCCTCCAAAAGAAAGCTGGGTTATGAAGAAGCATCAGTACAAACAACCCAAAACCAGTCATCACGGTTGCTGCCAGGCGGGCATCATGGCTCCAAAAGGGCGGGATAAGAAGTAGCCATGTCATAAGACACGACGCCAATCCCACTCCAGCGGAAATCAAGAACCAAGAAGAGGAATTATTACGCTTCGCAACTTCTCCAGCAGCAATTCGTTCGCGGTGGCGGGCTGTCATCTCTATTTGGAGGTTTTTTTGAAACTCTGGGTTGTCTGTCCAAATGCGGTTAAACTCTTGTCCCGAGACCTTAAGCGCCGCGACTTCATCTGTTAGGGCGTATACACTTGCCGTTCTCTTGCTTCCGAGCTCAATCGCTGCCATCTCACCGACTTGATTCGGAGCAACACGCTTTGAACCAAGCTGGCGCCGAAAGACGATATCCACTTCACCCGCGAGGAGGAAAAATACATCATTATCCTGACCGCCTTCATGAATCAAGCAGTCGCCCCTGCGAAAAAACTCAACCCTTCCTTGACCTAATAACCTGTCTATAATTGTCGAGTTGCCTCGAATGGCAGGGTTCTCTCGAAGTGTTTTCTTGACGAGGTCCGGTACGCCATCGCCGGAGAAGAGCTCAGGCAGTTTGGCCTCGCTTTCCCACCCAATCAATTTCTTTAGCTTCGCCGACCAATACATTCTTCTATTTCTTTCAAGTTAACAATATTTAGCGAGAAGCTGCTTACGTTCCGAATCATTCCGTCTTGTGTTTCATGCGGATTAAAGCCGTAGAATCGAAGATAGTAGAAAACCATCGCTTGGCGCACATTAATCTCAAGCTCTCCGCCCTTCATATTGTACTCGATCTCAAGGCGCCTGCGCTGCCTCTCGCCCAAGGAAGGGTCAGGCCGCAGTCGAATATCCACAATTGTTGACCACTCTTTGTCTTCGGGTAAGTCTCTCGCGCTGTCCTCTTTGGCTTTGATCGTTTCGACCCTTGAGAGGACAAAATCAGAGTGTCGATCATTGTCTTCATCATATGCCCGCATATGCCAGCGGTGACCATCGCTCGCAATTGCATGTGGATATAAGCAGCGAGGTCTCTCCGATTCAGAGCTGAGCGAGACATACATGACTTCGAGGCAATGACGGTCTCTTATTGCCCGTAGGACTGCTTTCAGTGTTTTGGGGTCTGTGTTTCTGGAGGAGGCAGCAACTGCATCGAAAGCGGGAATGCTGGCGGGCCATATCTCGTCAGCGTCGCGGTAGCCGTAATGCAACATCTCCAAATGGTGAAGGTACTCTTTGGCTTCCCCCTTGATGAACACGGGGCGGAAGCTGGTCCGAGCCACATATGTCCTCTGACGCGGATCGTAGGACATGTTCTTGGGGGCGAGGTCGAGGTAGGATGTGAGGTCGAGAGTCGCTTGCTGCAGGGATATCTCAAACTTGTCCTTGAGTAGCTTACGCCCGATTGTTCCACCCCACATCAACTGGAACTCAATGAATTCATAACGTTTTCGTTGGCTCGGCTTGATGATTTCGTGCTTCATGGCGCTCCTATCCTCCCCCGCAAAGAATAGCATATTGACAATCAATAGAATAGTCCTAAAATATAGGATAGTAGCAAAAAATAGAATCGGCGCGGCGGGTCATCCGGTGGCGCAGAAAGGAAGATGGTGATGGCCTGGAACGAGGCAACAGCGCTTGCGCGCATCAACAAGCTCAAGGGGGAGGCGCCGGACTTTAATGTTCTGCGTTTCGAAGATTATTACCGCCTGTATCAGGAAGACATGGCTATGCGCGCAGCGCAGAAGCTGCCCTCCACGCCGCCACTGTTCAGCTTGCCAAGAGGTAAGGCAATCGTGGTGGACACCGTCCAGATTTACATTGCGATTACCAACTACGACGAGTTCCGCCTTGAGGAGGGCCACGAGACAGAAGCTTCACATGAGCGTGCCATGCGTCTGCTTCACCTCTATTATAGTGCGGCGGACCGCGCTATTGAGACCTCAGCCGCGCAGCGCGTGGATTTCCACAACGGGCGCGTTCACGCTGTTGTGCTGGAGCCCGGAAAACATGGCGTTACCCGCGACACCCTAGCTCAGGCCTTCGCGTTTATCGATGACTTCCAGCGCGTTGCTGATGCGGCGAACCGAGAGCTTGCCAGAAGTGAATTCAGCGCTGAGTTTCGTATCGGCATTGATGTTGGCACATGCGTTGCCATCAACAACGGAACAGGCTGCGAGCAAGAGCCGATGTTCCTCGGCAGCGCTGCCAATCACTCTGCAAAGCTGGCTTTTGGCAAGGAACCCGGGGTTTATGTATCGGACAAGGTGCGCGCGCTCCTGAAACTTCAAGAGTTCGGCATCATCAACGAGTTCGTAGCACTGTCGCAAACAGACATTGTCACTAATGCTGCTCGGCAAGATGCGAGCGGGAGGATGGTGTTCGGTGTCCAGGATCGTCAAGGCTATACTCAGGACGTTGTTGCTGGCTGGAAAGAAGAAATCCGCCGCGGAGAATTTCCTGACTTCACCGATCCGAGTTTCAGCTTCTCCTACAGGGAGCCCCCACTCAGCAAGATCGACTACGCTGAGCTTTCGCCGAGCCGTTCAATCAGGATGCCCTTGGTATCCATGTACGCTGACCTGTCTGGATATACAGACTACATCGACCGTGCGGTCGCCTCAGGGGCTATTCGTGAAGCTGTTCGGGCGCTCCACGTTATTCGTTCAGAATTTCAGAACGTTGTCGAGAAAGACTTTGGTGGCAGAAAGGTAAGGTTCATCGGAGACTGTATCCATGCGCTCCTGGCAGAAGGAAGCCGCATCGAAACTGATGAGCGCATGAGCGTTTCGACTGCTGCTCAGTGCGCTGGCGGCCTGCACTCTTCGTTCGACCTGTGCAAGTTTGTACTTGGTAATCTTGAGAGTCTTGGCTTGGCCATCGGTATGGAGCTTGGGCAGACTCCGATTTCTCGCATCGGTATTCGCGGAGATCGCTCTGTCCGAGTAGCATCGAGCGTCGCCACCACGCGTTCGGAGCAGATGCAGCGCGAGTGCGATGATAATGGCGTCAAACTTGGGCCTCGGGCTCTGCGCGTCGCTCCCGTCGCGCTCGAAGACCTTCTGGACAAGGACGGATATGCCGCCAGCCTCGACTACGATGATGTTGCTGTCTGTCTTTCGGTCGCTCCGGCGGCGGTAGCCAGCCCGAATTATGCGAGGGCTCACGTCCCTAGCCAGGTTCCTCAGCCACGGGCACACTTCAAGCCGAAATGAATGCCGTCCAACAACTACTCCGGAGCGTACCAGAATGGGTGAGCATCAAGGAAAGACAGCAAGAGATGGCAACCGTTCTGGCTTCGCCGCCCGGCCTCGGCGGCTCATTTCCTGGCGGGTTTTGGCTGATGCTAGAGGTATCTGAGCATGGAGGCGTCGCGGTCAGTGAGGTGCAGGACCAACGTCAGCTTCCTGAATTTTGTCTGGAACGACATATCAATCCTGACAGCACGTTTTGCGTGTTCTTTCGTTCGGAGCATCCGCTAGAGGATACGGAGGCCGCGAAGACGTGGTGGTCTTACCTAGCAGTTTATCTTGCAAACCAAGTCTACGCGAAAAAGCGAGGCATATGGCCGTTGGGATCAGGTCTAAGCCACGGCGATGCAGCGCACATACAGATCAAAA
Organism: Poseidonocella pacifica; assembly: GCF_900111875.1. Lineage (GTDB taxonomy): Bacteria > Pseudomonadota > Alphaproteobacteria > Rhodobacterales > Rhodobacteraceae > Poseidonocella > Poseidonocella pacifica. Next base: position 460,358 of record NZ_FOJU01000002.1, on the reverse strand, counting down.
TGGAAGCACTGGCAGAGCCGCTAGGTTGGAAGGATGATCTATGGAATGCCATTTTCCGCGGCAAAGGTTGGCTTGCTGAACAGTTGCCCCGTATTTCCAAACAGAGGGACAGGGTTGTCAATGCCCGAAGCCCTTGCCCGCGCGGTTGCACCTGGAAACACAAACTCCTTAGGAAAGCGTCCTGCTATGTCACTAGCTGTGACGCTGGCTGTAATCGTGCGCATAAGCCAATATTGCGTGCGGAATGTCCTAACCGAAAAGTTATTGAAGACTTGGTGCTGAACGAGCATGAACGACAGCGCATCGAAACTCGCATAGTCGATAGTTTGAAAGTAGAGCGCCGAGTTTGCTGCGGCACTATGAAGCGTTGCCCGCTCAGGAAAAGCTAATCGATCAAAGCGCCCCAGCTCACTTTTTCAAAGCACTAATCAAAGCGTGGAAGCCTAAGGTCTCCGACGAAGTTTGCGATGCCCCTTGGTCTGGAGTAATTTTGGGATAGGAAGAAGATGGTTTCATACGATTTGTTGGCGATCCATTCCATTCGGCCATTGTCGAATGCAATGACCTCATCACGCGATACACCCGCAATACTGATATCGTCTTGAACATGGATCTTGTTTCTGAATTTCCGGATCACGTGAAGATCTTCATAAATGCCTCCACCTATACCGTCTATAATACTATACTTCCGGAAGACATCGATTGTGTTGTTAAATTTGTCTATCTTCTTTCCTGCAATCTCTTGCCTGTCTGCCTCCAAAATATTTGGCACGCCCTCTCGGTTAAAATTCTGCGCACGGAAGATTATCTCCGCCATCGAGGCCTCCAGGATAGAACCCGCTTGCAAAGAGATTAGCTTATTGAAGCGTCCATCCTCGTTATTTTGTGCGAGATCCGTCAGAACGCCAGCGTTATATACAAGATTGTCGCCAACCTTGAAATCACCGACAAAGTTGCAGGGAACAATTTGTATGGTTAATGGCATGAGTTCATCATTCGGCTATAATTTCTTTACATCCATCATACCGCATATTTTGGCCTGTGAAAACGTTGGGCGCACCCCTCACGTGGTCGGGCTGTCGTAAACCGAGCCTGGCAGACAGTCTCGGCCATCCGGCATCCATCCCTTGCGTGTTTCTAGAACAATACCAGCCCTTTGGGGCTGACAGCTCTGTTGTTCTGCTTGGGGCTTGCAGCCCCCAGGCCATCAAGACCAAGCCCTTCGCTTTGGCTTCGGGCGTGTCCGGCGGTCTCCCCAACCTTCCTTCCCTTCGGTCAGTGCAGGTCGGGTGATCCCCCTCCACCGGACACGGTCTTGACGGCCATCCCCCCGCTCATTGGCGCGGGCCTAGTCCCGGTTGCATGCGCAACCGGTAACCTAGGAAAGGAAAAGCCAATGAAACAAGATGTTTATCAGAAAGTCACCGACAAGATTATTGCCGATCTCGAAAAGGGCGAGCTCTCATGGCTGAAGCCTTGGAACTCAGGCAACGCAGATGGGCGGATCATCAAGCCGCTACGCCATAGCGGCATACCCTATAACGGCATCAATATTCTGATGCTGTGGGGAGCAGCGATCGAAGGCGGATTTTTCTCCCCGTACTGGATGACCTTCAAGCAGGCCAAGGAGCTTGGCGCCCAAGTGAAAAAAGGCGAGCGCGGCAATCTCGTGGTCTATGCCAACACCATCACCAAAACCGAGGAGCAGGACGACGGCAGCGAGCAAGAGCGCTCTATCCCCTTTATGAAGGGATACACCGTGTTCAACGTCGAGCAGATCGAGGGCTTACCGGATCATTACTACACCAAGCCCGATCCGGTGATTGACCCAGCGTCACGGATCGCGCATGCAGATGCATTTTTTGCGACAACCGGTGCCGACATCCGCCATGGTGGGAATTCTGCCCATTACGCAGGTGGCAGCGATCATGTGCAGATGCCCGTCTTTGAAAGCTTCATGAGCCCCGAAGCTTACTATGCCACCTTGGCGCATGAGCTCACCCACTGGACGAAGCACGACACGCGCCTTGCCCGTGACTTTGGCCGCAAGAAATGGGGCGATGAAGGCTACGCCCGCGAAGAGCTGGTTGCCGAGCTTGGCGCGGCGTTCCTGTGTGCTGATCTGGGTCTCACCCCTGAGCCAGGCGAAGATCACGCGGCCTATATCCAGAGCTGGTTGAAGGTTTTGAAGAATGACAAGCGCGCGATCTTTGCCGCCGCCGCGCATGCCCAGCGTGCCGCCGACTATCTGCACGGACTTCAGCCGCTCATCGAAGACGACAAGGAGGTTGCCGCGTATGCGAAACCCCCTTGCCCTTGCGGGTGGGGGCGATGAGCATCATGCCAAGCCGCATGAGCATCATCTCTGTGTAATAGTCGTTATAGGGATTATAGCCGAAGCTCTGCGCCGCAGCGCTTACGCCGTAGAGGCAGGCCCAAAGTAGCACCGGGCCGCCGGTTGGAATGAGATATGTCCACCGCATTGTCACATGTCCTTTCATGTGGAGGTTGCAAGTGACCTCGTCACTAAGGACATGTTCGACCCGCCCGCGCGGGTAGAGCGCGGGTATCAACGGGTAATGCGAAAGCTCAGCGGTTCAGATCGAGCCCACGCGTGCGCGATCGACGCCGCTCGCGCTCATGATCCGGTGGGAAATGATCCTGAGACTGGCGGCGGAGATAATCACGGATATTCCGCGCCAGGATCGACCTTTCCTGCTTTTGTTTGCGCTTGATGCTTAGCATCTCGATTTGCAGTGCCTTGCGGTCCTTCATCTGCGCTTCGACCAGATCATCCCGTTGGCGCTGATCGCGCCGGACGCAGGCCAGAGCCTCTTTCTGATTGTCGGCTCGGATCGACTTCGCCTTGCCGGTCAGGCGGTCGAAGAGCCCGCGAAGACCTTTATTGAGCCGATCCATCCTCGCTTTTGTCTCACTGCGCCAGCGCTCCTCTTGCTTGGCCTTGAGCTGTTGGCGTTCATCGCGTTGGTGACGGGTCAGCTCCGCTTTTCTGTCCAGGAAGGGCTGCATCTCCGAGACATGCTTGCCGGTGACGCTCTCGATATAATCCCTGACCTGGGCGGTCATTTTGACTTTGAGATCGGCTTGCCGTTCCTGCACGGATGGCAGGGAATTAAGATCACTAAGCCGCGCCTTGACCTCTTTGGCCTTCACGCCGGACCAACGGCCAAGCGCATAGAGATTGCCGTTGATATCGAGCACGACCGCCGCACGGCGATCGCCCTTCGCAAGATAGAAGCCACGTTCTTCCAGGGCCGCATTCAAAGATTTGGCATCATCCGATTGCGCCCAGGCTTCTCGCAGCGCCGCCTTGATCTCGCGAGGATCGGTATTGTGGCGCATCGCTTGCTGCCATTCGGCCAGGGTGAAGTTTAGCGGATTGCGATGACCGTAATTGGCCAAGCCTTCCGGCATCTCCCATCCATGTTCGAGAAACAGATCGCGCGCCACATCGCGCAGCTTCGCTTTAAAATGGGGCAGGTTGATCGCTTTTAACTCATCCGCATCGATCCGAGACCACACCACATGCGCATGCCGCCGCCCTTCCTTCTCGTGGATCACGATGGCGCGGGGCTGGCCGTCGAGACCGAGCTTTCGCCCCGCGCGATTGGCGGCGTCGATAAAGTCTTGCTCTGAGGCGATGGCATCTTCCGGCGGGTTAAGGCTCAGCGAGAAGAGATACTGTTTGCACTTTGTCGCCTTGGCGATGGCCTGCGCTTCCTGGAAGGCCTCATGCAAATCCTCGCCCATGAAGCCGTCAATCTCCAACACCGTGACATGATCATTGTCACGGGCGTTCATCAGATGATTGGCGAGCGCGATGGCACCGCTGCGTTGTGAACCGACCAGGATCATTGGCGCTTGCCCTTAAGCCCGAGCGCTTCAATCAATGTCGCGCGCATCCAGGCTACCTCGGCGCAGGCGCGCCTAATATCAGCTTCCAACTCATCATCAATCACCAGCGTGCCCTGGTTCAGATGCTTGGCGATCTGATTGAGATTGTTCGCCGTGCGGCTGGCACCCAGCCGAGCGAGGATTTCCGCAAGCAGCCGTTGGTCCTCTTCCGGCAGGGCTCGCCGCTTGCGATAGCGCGGCGCATCCTCGGCAAGCACGACCGACTTGATATAGGCCCCGACCGGCATTTTCCCGGCCTGTGCCTCTACCCGCTCGCGTTCCGCATCGGTGAAACGAATAGAGAACGGCGCGGCGCGTTTCCGCTTGAACTTCAGCCCCCCGCTCATGGCCGTGGCCCCCGGCGCAGCACCGCCCGAAGCTCGTCTTTCTGCGGTTCAAGAATCGCATTCCACCGCTCCAGCTCCTCGAAAATCTCGTTCGAACTCAGTCCGACTGAGCGCACCATTTTCTGGAAAGTCAGTTTTGAAGCAAGCCCGGTTTGTCGCCGGGCTTTTGTCGTTCATGAGGGTCCGCGCCCCACGTTATCGCCATGGAGCGCGGGTTGATCATGCCGGCCAGCCGGTGATGGCCTTGACTTCACTGAATTCCCGCAGGCCGTGAACGCCGCCCTCGCGGCCATTGCCCGACATCTTGTAACCGCCAAAGGGGCTGCCCTGAGCGTGTTCGATGCCATTGGTTTCGACCATGCCGGCGCGTACGGCTTTGGCCACGCGGATACGCTTTTCGGTGTCTTCGGTTTGAATGTAGTTGGTCAAACCGTAGGCAGTGTCGTTGGCGAGGTCGATGGCGTCCTGCTCGGTGTCGAACGGCGTGATCGAAAGGACAGGACCGAATATCTCTTCGCGAAAGATCGTCATGTCCGGCGTTACATCGGCGAAAACCGTGGGCCGCACATAGAACCCCCGATTGCGCCCCTCGGGGCGACCCGCGCCGCCAGCCAGGAGACGAGCGCCTTCGGCGATGCCTGTTTCGATCAGGCCCTGAATCTTGTCGAACTGGAGCTCCGAGATGACCGGGCCGATATGGTCACCGTGTTCCGTCGTTGGTCCGGTGGCGATGCTCTCGGCGGTTGCTCGGGCTTCTTCGACGGCGGCGTCGTAGCGGCTCCGCTCTACCAGCATTCTGGTCGGCGCGTTACAGGATTGGCCCGAATTGGACATGCAGTTGAGCACGCCGCGTGCTACCGCATCTGCGTCCGCATCAGCGAAAACGATGTTCGCCCCTTTGCCCCCCAACTCGAGGCTGACACGTTTGAGATTGCCTGCGGCGGCTTGGGAAATGAGCCGTCCGGCCCGGGTGGATCCCGTAAAGGAAACCATGTCGATATCCGGATGCTCCGACAGGCGTGCGCCAACGCCTGCGCCGTCACCGTTCACAAGATTGAACACCCCGTCGGGAAAGCCGGCAGCATCGACCATCTCCGCAAAGAGCAGAGAGGACAGCGGCGCGATCTCGGATGGTTTCAGCACGGCGGTGTTGCCCATGGCCAGCGCTGGTATGACCTTCAGCACCACCTGATTCATCGGCCAGTTCCACGGTGTGATCAGCCCGCAGACACCGATCGGTTCGTAAACATGCACCTCCTCATCGGTAAAGCGCTCCTCAAAGGCGAATTTCTCGAGGGCGTCAAAGAATCCACCCATGTGCCATGAACCGGCCCCCCACTGGTTGTTGCGGGCGTAGTCGATGGGGGCGCCCATCTCCATTCTGATCGCCTCGGCCATGTCATCGCGTCGGTCATGATAGATTTCTTCCAGACGTCGCAGCAGCTTGATGCGCTTTGCCACCGGTGTTGCGGCCCAGTCGGGAAACGCGGCGCGGGCGGCGGCGACCGCGCGATCGGCATCTTCGGTGCGTCCGATTGAAATCGTGGCCACGGCATCCTCAGTGGCCGGGTCGATGACATCCAGCGTAGGAGCGCCGTCCGGCATGGCCCATTCGCCATTGATGTAGAAGTTGCGTCTGTCCAGCATTGTGTCACCCATTTCCAAGTTGGCGGCAGAATGTCACCGGCCCAGAGGCGCTGCAAGATGGGCTTTTATTCTGGCCTCCGAACACCGATATCAGAAGGAACGAAACCTGAGCACAGGAGAGGACCATGAGCCTTCGCATCAACGATACCGTCCCCGATTTCACGGCCAGCACCGATCAGGGTGACATCAGCTTTCACGACTGGATCGGTGACAGCTGGGCCATCCTGTTTAGCCACCCGAAGGATTTCACTCCGGTCTGCACCACGGAGTTTGGCGCGGTTGCGCAGCTTGCCGACGAATGGAAGGCAAGAGGAACCAAGGTGATCGGGGTTTCCGTCGATGGCGTCGAAGACCACAAGAAATGGAAGGGAGACATCGAGAAGGTCGCGGGCCAAGCTGCGGGTTTCCCCATCATTGCGGACACGGATCTTGCGATTTCGAAGGCATTCGACATGTTGCCTTCAGAGGCTTATTTGCCCGACGGGCGCACGCCCAATGACACCGCGACCGTCCGCGCTGTCTTTATCATCGGGCCTGACAAGAAGCTGAAGCTGTCAATGACCTACCCGATGAATGTGGGCCGCAATTTTGCCGAAGTGCTGCGCGCTTTGGACGGGCTACAGACTGCTGCGAAACACACTGTGGCCACGCCGGCAAACTGGCAGGTCGGCTCTGACGTCATCATTCCCGCGACGGTCAGCGATGAAGATGCCAAGGCGAAGTTTGGGGAGTTCACGACGGTTCTGCCCTATCTTCGGACCACCAAGACGCCAAGCTGAACGAGAATGGGTCCGGCTGTTATTGGCCGGGCCCGTTTGCCGCAGAGTTTAGCAGGCGCAAGGCGTGCTCGACGGTGGCGCGGCGTACGGCGCCTCGTCCGATCGGCCCGAATTCCTGCGTTTCGACAAGGGTGGTCTTGCCCTTCTGCGCAAGTCCAAAGCATACGCGCCCCTCGGGCTTGTGCTCCGATCCGCCCGGACCCGCGATACCGGTGACCGCGACGGCGAGGCCTGCACCTGATCGTGCCAACGCGCCATCAGCCATTTCGCGCGCGATGGCTTCGGATACTGCTCCGAACCGCTCCAGCGTCTCGTCCCGGACGCCAAGCATGTCGATTTTGGCTTGGTTCGAATAGGTGACGAAGCCGCGGTCGACCACATCCGACGATCCCGCGACATCCGTCAGGGCCGCTATGATCATCCCGCCGGTACAGCTTTCGGCAGTTGCGATCTTCAGGCCGGCAGCGCGAGCCGCCGCCAGCGTATCTTCGGCCAGCGTGGTCACATGAGCACCACGTGATAAAACGCACCGAGCAATAGGGTGCCGACAGCGGCGAAGACACCCGCGATCACATCGTCGAGCATCACGCCGAATGGCCCACCCTTGCGATCCGCCCAGCCCACCGGTCCGGGCTTCCAGATGTCGAAGGCACGGAACAACACAAAAGCCGAGATGACCCCGGGCCAGAGGGCGAGGACAGGCATTCCCACGTGCCACGCGCCCCAAGACACCGTCCAGAGCGCAAGCCACTGACCGACCACCTCATCCACGACGATTTCCGATGGGTCTTCGTCCGCAGCGCCCCGCGTTTCCTCCCTCACGGCCCACCAGCCGATCGCAAGCAGCAGGAATGTGCATAGCGCCAGCAGGGGAAACCCTCCGATCGTGTGCAGCACCCATGCGAAGGGAAGGGCGGCAAGCGATCCCCATGTTCCGGGTGCAGGGCGCAATAGGCCGACGCCAAACCAAAGCGCGATAAGCCGTGTCATGGCTGCACCAACGTGGCGGTGGCAAGCGCGGCGATCCCCTCACCGCGGCCGGTAAATCCCAACCGCTCTGACGTGGTCGCCTTGATCGAGATGCGATCAGGGGCAAGACCCATGATATCCCCCATTTTTTCCATCATCGCGCTGGCATGCGGCCCGATCTTGGGCTCTTCGCACACCAAGGTGCAATCCACGTTCCCGACACGGTATCCCTTCTGTTCGGCGAGTTGCACCGCATGGCGCAGAAAAATCTCGCTTGGGGCACCTTTCCATTGCGGGTCACTCGGCGGGAAGTGTCGACCGATATCGCCCTCGGCCAGCGCGCCATAGATGGCATCCGTCACCGCGTGCATCCCGACGTCGGCATCCGAATGCCCGTCGAGGCCGCGGTCGAATGGAATGCGGACCCCGCACAGGATCACGGCGTCTCCTTCGCCAAAGCGATGCACGTCATAGCCATTGCCTAGTCTGATATCCATGCGCGCTCCGAGGATGCGTTCTGCGCGGGAAAAATCCGCAGGGGTGGTGATCTTGATATTGTCCGGATCGCCCGAAACGATGGCGACGTCCAGCCCTGCCGCGCGGGCCACCGCGACATCATCCGCAGCGCCCCCGGGGTGCGCGCGGTGGGCGGCGAGAATGTCCGCAAAGCGAAACCCTTGAGGGGTCTGCGCGCGATAGAGGCCGTCCCGCGGCACGATCCCCCTAACTTGGGCTTCTTCTGTACCGGACCACAGGGCATCCGCCACGGGCAAGCCGGGGGCCGCGCCACGATGCGCTTCCAAGGCGCCAGCCACTGCGGTGATGAGATCCGCCGAAACGCAAGCGCGCGCGATATCGTGAATCAGCACGGCGGTAACATCCTCATCCGCGAGCGCCTCAAGGCCCGCACGTACGGAAGCATCCCGCGTGGCGCCGCCGGGCACCCAGTCGATCCCGTCCGGGGCTTCGGCGGCATCCTCGGGGTTTATCACCAGAAGAATGCGGTCGATTGCAGGGTGATCGGCGAAGGCGGCCAATGTCCAATCCGCGACTCGGCGGTTGCCTAGCCGTTGCCATTGCTTTGGCTTCGCTCCCCCTGCACGAGTGCCGCGGCCCGCTGCCATGATCAACGCTGCTGTGCTCATTTCATCCCCTGGTTGCTTGCCCTTGGTTCTAGGTCGCAGTTCAGGAATGCACAACGTATTGGCCAGCGGCGCACAAAAATTGGGCGGTCGCGTCAGAATTGGCCGCAGATGGTCGCTGAAACGTTGCGCCCGAGGGTGGGGGGTTATACCCCGAGCCTATCTGCACAAGGAATAATCACTTGGCCATTGCAGTGGCAAACGAAACGCTGACTCCCCCGGTATTCCTTGCTCCGCTCGCCGGAATCACGGATTTGCCGTTCCGCAATCTGGTGCGCCGCTTCGGCGCAGGACTGGTCGTGAGCGAGATGGTCGCAAGTCAGGAAATGGTACAGGCCAAGCCGGGCGTTCGTGAGCGCGCGGAACTGGGTGTCGAGGTCGAAGGAACATCGGTGCAGATCGCGGGCCGCGAAGCCCATTGGATGGCTGAGGCCGCCCGCGTGATTGCGGGCCGTGGCGCCAAGATCATCGATATAAACATGGGATGCCCCGCCAAGAAGGTCACCAACGGCTATTCGGGAAGCGCGCTGCTTCGTGATCTGGACCACGCGCTGACGCTTATCGAGGCAGTGGTGGAAGCGGTGGATATCCCGGTGACGCTCAAAACCCGTCTCGGCTGGGACGACGATCTTTTGAATGCGCCCGAACTGGCGCGCCGCGCCGAAGGTGCCGGTATCCGTATGATTACCATTCACGGGCGGACTCGCTGTCAATTTTACAAGGGGCGGGCGGACTGGGCCGCGATCCGGGCAGTAAAGGACGCGATCACGATCCCCGTCATCGCAAACGGTGACATCATCGATGCGCAATCGGCGGAGACTGCTCTGCGCCTCTCGGGAGGTGACGGGGTGATGATCGGGCGGGGCGCGCAGGGGCGGCCGTGGATCCTCGCCGAGGTTGCCCACGCGCTCTATGGGACGAAGGCACCGCAGAAACCCGTGGGCGCCGAGTTCGCCCAGATGGCGCGGTCACACTACGAAGAAATGCTGAGCTTCTACGGCGCGGAGTTGGGTCTTCGTGTCGCTCGGAAACATCTGGGGTGGTATATGGATGAAGCTGGAACGCCAAAGGGCCTGCGGCGCGCGATCCTGACGGAGCGCGACCCTGCCAAGGTTTTGGGCCAACTGGATGCGGCGCTCGCCGGTGAATGGGAGCCGGCCGCATGAACTGGACCCAACTCTGGAGCTCGCTACCAGTCCCCTGTCTCATGGTCGATGAGCAGGACCTGATCCGCGAAAGCAATCCGGCGGCCGAGGGGTTCCTCAATCTGTCCGAACGCGCCCTGAAGGGGGCACCGCTTTGGGACAAGATCGCAATCGACTCTCCTTTGGAGGCGGCCTTTGATCGCGCACGGGCCAACAGTTCGACCCTATATGTCAACGACGTAGACGTGGGCAGCGGGGAGCGTGCGCCGATCCAGTGCAACCTTCAGATCGCTCCGCTGCAGGATCAGCCGGGACATATGCTCTTTCTGATCCACCCCCGTGAATTCGCCGGGCGGATATCGCACTCCAATTCGGTGAAGTCTGCGGCGAAATCCGCAATCGGTATGGCCGAAATGCTGGCCCATGAGATCAAGAATCCGCTGGCCGGGATCACCGGGGCCGCGCAATTGCTGTCGATGAACCTGTCGAACGAGGATCAGGAGCTTACGGATCTTATTGTCGCGGAGAGCCGCCGGATCGTGAGCCTGCTGGAACAGGTGGAGCAGTTCGGCAACCTTCGTCCCCCATCGCTTGCGCCGGTGAACCTGCACGATGTGCTCGACCGGGCGCGGCGTTCGGCAATGGTGGGTTTTGGCGCGCACATGACCTTCGTGGAGGATTATGACCCCTCCCTCCCGGAGGCTTGGGGCGACTCGGATCAGCTTTTGCAGGTGGTGCTCAACCTTCTCAAGAACGCCAGCGAGGCCGCGAATAAATCCGGTGGTACCATTCGGCTTCGGACTTTCTATCAATACTCGTTGCGGTTGCGCCGCAGGGACGGCACCGGAAACCCCCTTCCGCTGCAACTTGAGATCATCGACGACGGGCCGGGTCTTCCGCAGGACATCGCGGGCGATATCTTCGATCCGTTCGTTTCGGGGCGTGAAAATGGCACGGGCCTTGGGCTCGCGCTCGTTAGCAAGATTATGGCCGACCACGATGGCTGGGTCGGTGTGGACTCTGTGCCCGGCAAGACGGTCTTTCGGCTGTCCTTGCCAACGGTGCCCAAGGAAAAGGAATAGGATATGGACGGCACGGTATTGGTCGCCGACGACGACCGCACGATCCGCACAGTGCTCACGCAAGCGCTGACCCGGGCAGGCTGCAAGGTACATGCGACCTCTTCGCTCACCACGCTGATGCGTTGGGTCGGAGAGGGGAAAGGCGATGTGGTGATTTCGGACGTCATGATGCCGGACGGCAACGGGCTGGAAATGTTGCCCAAGATCAGCCAGGAGCGACCGGAACTGCCCGTGATCGTCATCTCGGCCCAGAACACAATCATGACGGCGATTCAGGCGGCGGAGGCGGAGGCGTACGACTATCTGCCAAAACCGTTCGACCTGCCCGATCTGATGAAACGGACCGCCAAGGCGCTGGAGACCCGTCGCAGGATTCCGCGCCGCGATCAGGTGGAGGACGATTCCAGCCCCGATGAATTGCCGCTTGTTGGGCGCACTCCGGCCATGCAGGCACTTTATCGTCTCGTCGCGCGGGTCATGAACACCGATCTGCCGGTGCTCATCTCGGGTGAAAGCGGAACGGGCAAGAGCCTCATCGCGCGGGCAATCCACGATTTCTCCGACAGGCGGACCCAACCCTTCGTCACCGTTACTGCCGGGGATTTGCAGACGTTGGAAGGCCCCGCGCAGGTCCTCGCCCGTGTCAAAGGCGGCTCACTTCTGTTTGACGAGGTGGGGGATCTCGATAGCGAGAGCCAGATTCGCATCGTCCGTATGCTCGACAGCCTCGGAGAGAATGCCCCGCGCGTCATGGCGACCTCGCTGACCGATCTCAATGACAAGCTCGAGGACGGACGTTTCCGGCAGGACCTCTACTTCCGGCTGTCCGGGGTGACGGTCTCGGTGCCTTCGCTGCGTGAACGGGTGGACGACATCCCGCTCCTAGCTGAATTTTTCCTGAGCCGGTCGGAACGGGACGGCGCCTCCACGCGCCTGCTCTCTGAGGACGCGGACAAACTCATGCGTGCCTATAGCTGGCCCGGCAACGTCCGCCAGCTCGAGAACGCCGTGAAGCGTCTCGTCGCGACCTCCCGCGAGGAAACGATCAGCCGGGCCGAAGTCGAAACCGTGCTTGGCAATCAACCTGCGATGGAGCCCCTGATCGGGAGCGCCGACAACCAGAAGCTTTCCGTTTCGGTTGCTCAGCATCTCAAGCGCTACTTTGACCTGCATGGCGGCGTGCTTCCGCCCGCTGGTCTCTACAATCGCATTCTGCGGGAAATCGAACTTCCGCTGATCGAGATATCGCTGGATGCCACCGGCGGTAATCAGGCGCGCTGCGCGGAACTGCTTGGGATCAACCGCAACACCCTGCGCAAGAAGATCACGGAGCTTGATATACAGGTCACCCGGCGGCGAAAGCTGACCTAGCGGAAGGATGATGTATTCGCGCAACAGTAATAGTGGCGCAAGAGCATCTTATAAGGTATAGCCACAACATGTGGCGTGAATACGCCACTGGCAGACCTTATCAAGAGGCACGCGAACGTGACACTGGCGACACGACGCGCACGCTCCCGCTGGACGTGGGACCGAGTTCTTCGCATCCGGCGTCTCCGGACGGCGGTGACGGTTGGGCTGGTTCTTCTTGGCCCGGCGCTTGTCATTGCGACCTTTTTGGTGCTGGGTCCGATGGATCTGGGGCATGCGTCCCGCGGCCTGCGGGTCGTTCTGCTGGCGGACATGGTCTATGTGATCGTGGTTGCCGCGCTGGTGGCGCAACGTGTGGTCCGGATGATTGCTGCCCGGCGTGATCGCGCCTCCGGCTCTCATCTGCACCTTCGCCTTATGCGGGTGTTTGCCCTTCTCGCCCTTCTACCAACAGTGACGGTGGCGATTTTCGCGACAGTGACGGTGAATTTTGGGTTGGAAGGGTGGTTCTCTGATCGTGTGCGACAAGTGGTCGGCGCATCGCTCGCCGCCGCTCAGGCCTATGAAGAGGAGCAGCGCGAGGATCTTTCGGAAGACTCGCTTGCGCTTGCGAGATTCATCGATGCCATGCGGCGAAACACCTACTTCATGTCTGACGGAACGATCAGACAGGTCCTCGGGCAGGGTCAAAGCCAGGTGCAGCGCGGCCTCCGTGAGGCCTTCGTCATTGACGGCACCGGCGAAATCCGCGCGCGCGGAGAACGCTCTTATCTTTTCGATTACGAAGAACCCGCAGCAGAGGTGTTCACCGCCGCGTCCGAAAACGGCGTGGCGGTAATCGAGGACTGGGACAATAACGAATTCCGCGCCCTTGTGCCGCTGGAAGCTTTTGTCGACAGATATCTCTATGTGAGCCGAACGGTCGATGGGGAGTTGCTCAGCCTGCTGGACGACACGCAGGAAACGGTGTCGCTGTATCAGCAACTCGAAAGCGATCGCGGTCGGCTGCTGTTCGAGTTTGGCGTGCTGTATCTCGGGTTCTCGCTGATCCTTGTTCTCGCGGCGATCTGGGTCGGGCTCTGGTTCGCCGAACGTCTTGCGCGCCCCGTGGGGCGTCTTGCGGGCGCGGCGCAGGAGGTGGGCGCGGGCAATCTCGACGTGCGGGTCCCCGAAGATCAGGGAGAGGACGAGATTGCCCTTCTGGGCCGCTATTTCAACCGCATGACAGAGCAGTTGAAGGGCCAGCGTCAAACCCTATTGGACAACACCCGCCAGATTGAGCGCCGCCGCCGTCTGTTCGACAGCGTTCTGTCTTCAGTGACCTCCGGGGTCGTGGGCGTCGATGCGAGTGGCAAGATTACCTTCGTAAACCGATCTGCCGAACGGCTGCTCCAACTCGAAGACGGGCCGCGCGAAGCTCCGCTGCAAGTGGCCGTGCCGGAGTTCGACGATCTCTTCGAGGAACTGCGCCGTACCAAGCAGGAGGGGATCCAGCGGGAGATCAAGGTGACACGGGCTGGCCAGCTTGAGCATCTTCTGGTGCGCATGTCGACGCGGCGTGCGGAGGATGGAGGGCTCGAAGGATACGTGGTGGCCTTCGACGATGTGACCGATCTCGTGAGTGCGCAGAGGATGGCCGCATGGGGTGATGTTGCGCGGCGGATTGCGCATGAGATCAAGAACCCGCTCACCCCGATTCAGCTCTCGGCGGAGCGCATCCGGCGCAAGTTTGTCTCGAGATTGGGGGAAGACGGCGAAAGCCTTGAGGCGATGACCGAAGTGATCATACGCCAGACGGGCGATCTGCGCCGTATCGTGGACGAGTTTTCGGAATTTGCCCGTATGCCCGAGCCGGATCGGCGGCGCGTCGATCTGGGCGATCTCGTGCGCGAGGCGGTACTGCTGCAACAGGCGGGCCAGCCGGGGGTTAGAATATCAGCGGAACTGCCGGAAATGGGCATGACGGCGTCTCTGGATGAGACGATGATGCGTCAGGCAATGACGAACCTGATCAAGAATGGCGGTGAGGCCATCGAAAGTCTGCGTATGGCCGGTGCGCCCGAGGGGCATAAGCCGGAAATACGGGTGGCTCTCTTGCGCAGGCCGGATGCGGTCGTGATCACGGTATCGGACAACGGGATCGGACTCCCCGAGGACAGGGCGCGGCTGTTCGAGCCCTACGTGACAACGCGGGAGAAGGGGACCGGGCTTGGCCTGCCCATCGTCCGCAAGATCATCGAAGAGCATGGCGGGACCCTCCTTCTGGAGGATGCAGAGCCATTTGACGAGAGTGCAAAACCTGGAGCGCGCGCAGTGATCACGCTGCCGCTGAATAGCCTGGACCTAAAAGAATACGAGCGCAGAGAGGCATCATGAGTGACATTCTGATCGTGGACGACGAGCGCGACATTCGCGCATTGATCGGGGATATCCTGAAAGACGAAGGCTATGCCGTCCGTCTTGCGGGAAATTCGGACGAGTGCATGAACGCGATAAATGCGGAGCAACCCTCGTTGATCGTGTTGGACATCTGGCTGAAAGACAGCCGGATGGACGGGATCGACATTCTCAAGACCGTGAAGCGCGACAACCCGGATATTCCGGTCGTGATCATCTCGGGGCACGGCAATATCGAGATCGCCGTGGCGGCAATCAAGCAAGGGGCCTATGACTTCATCGAGAAGCCCTTCAACATCGAACAACTTCTTGTCGTCATTCGCCGCGCCATGGAAACCTCCAGCTTGCGGCGCGAAAACCTTGCGCTGCGCCGCCGTGAGGTGATCAGCGCGGAAATGATCGGTCGAAGCGCGCCGTTCAAAACGCTCAAGAGCCAACTCGACAAGGTAACGCGGTCCAACGGGCGGGTGATGCTGCGCGGCGCGTCGGGGAGCGGCAAGGAAATCGCCGCGCGGTATATCCATACCAATTCGGCGCGCGCCAATGCCCCCTTCGTGACCCTCAACTGCGCGGCGATAGAGCCGGAGCGTATGGAAGAAGTGCTTTTCGGGCGCGAAAGCTCTGGCCGTGGGGTTGAGCCGGGCCTGCTCGAAGAAGCGCATGGTGGCGTGATCTTCTTTGATGAGGTGGCCGACATGCCCCCCGGCACCCAATCCAAGATTTTGCGGGTGCTCGTCGACCAAACCTTTCAACGTGTTGGCGGTGGCGACAAGGTTCGGGTCGATGTGCGCGTGCTAAGCGCCACGAGCCGCGATCTCGTTGCGGAAATCGACCAAGGGCATTTCAGGCAGGAACTCTATCACCGGCTTAACGTGGTGCCCATTGAGGTGCCTTCTCTGGAAGAGCGACGGGAGGACATTCCCGTTCTGGCCGAACACTTCATCGTGGACTTTCACAAGACCCAAGGATTGCCCCTGCGCGAGCTTGGCGAAGAGGCCAGCGCCATGCTCCAGACGATGGTCTGGCCGGGCAACGTGCGCCAACTCCGCAACATGATCGAGCGGGCCCTGATCCTTGGCGATGGCGTCGGGCCGATCGAGCCGCGGGAGTTTTCCGGCGCGCCCGACACCGAGGACGGTGACGAGCGCGTGGTGCTTTCCGGGTCCCTCGCGACGTTGCCATTGCGCGAAGCGCGCGAGGCGTTTGAGCGGGAGTACCTTCTGACCCAAATCAATCGCTTCGGCGGGAATATCTCTCGGACGGCACAGTTCGTCGGGATGGAACGCAGCGCCTTGCACCGCAAGCTCAAATCCCTCGGAGTGGTCACCGCAGCAAAGGGCGGGGGCCGAATTGCCCGCCTTGAGGCAGAACCCGAAGAGGCGTTCGGCAGCTAGGGACAATTGATTTGACCGCCCCGGACCCTTCTGCCATCCATCAGGTTCGCAACGACCGGGAAAAGCAGACATGAAGGTCATCATTTGCGGGGCGGGTCAGGTTGGATGGCAAATCGCGCGCCATCTGGCAGGTGAGCGTAACGACGTCACCGTGGTGGACAACAACCCCGATCTCGTGCGCCGTGCCACGGATACCCTTGATGTGCAGGCGATCACCGGCTTTGCCAGCTATCCCGACGTTTTGGACCGTGCGGGTGCGCGCGATGCCGACATGGTCATTGCCGCCACCTATTCCGATGAGGTCAACATGGTGACCTGTCAGGTCGCCCATTCGGTCTTTTCGGTGCCACGCAAGATCGCACGGCTTCGCAGCCAGTCCTACCTTGATGCGATCTACTCCGATCTTTACCGCCGCGACCACATGCCCATTGACGTGGTCATCAGCCCGGAACGCGAGGTTGCGGAGGCCGCGTTGCAGCGTCTCTCAGCGCCGGCCGCCTTCGATATCGAACAGTTCCTCGACAACAAGGCGCAACTCATCGGCATCACGATCGAAGAGAACTGTCCGGTCATCAACACGCCGCTCCGGCAACTCACGGATCTCTTCTCCACGCTGCGCGCCATCGTCGTCGGAGTGCGCCGGAAGGGCACTCTTTTCGTTCCCGAACCCGGCGACCAACTCTTTCCCGGCGATGCGGCTTATGTCTTTGTCCATAACGATGACGTTCCCCGCACGATGGAAATTTTCGGAAAAACGCAGCGCAAGCAGGAGCGTGTCGTGGTCATCGGCGGCGGCAACGTCGGCCTTGCCGTTGCGAAATCTCTGGAGGAGCGGGTCAACCGCATTCGCGCCAAGGTGATCGAGAAGAGCCGCAAGATCGCCGAACGTGCCGCGGATGCGTTGGAACGCACGATCGTTCTGCACGGAGACGGGCTGGACTCTCAGTTGCTGAGCGAGGCGGGTATCGAGCGGGCCGATGCGGTGCTGGCCGTGACGGATGACGACAAAACCAACCTTCTGGCCTCGGTTCGCGCGAAGTCGGCGGGTTGTCCGATGGCCATTGCCCTCGTCAATGATCCGACCTTGATCCCGCTGATGGAGCCGCTTGGCATCGACGCTTATATCAACCCGCGTGCCACAACGGTTTCGTCGATCCTTCGGCATATCCGGCATGGTCGGGTGCGGGGCGTCTATTCCATCGGTGATGCCGAGGCGGAGGTCATCGAAGCGCAGGTGCTGTCGACCTCGCCCCTTTCCGGCCAGCGTATTCAGGAAGTCGATTTTCCCGAAGGCGTGCTCATCGGGGGTATTCTGAAGGGCGACAAGGTCGTGCGGCCCCACGGGGATACGCGGATCGAAGAGGGCGATGTGGTCGCGATCTTTGCCCTGTCGGCGGATGTACCTGAGGTCGAACGGCTGCTTCAGGTCTCGATCGACTTCTTCTGACCGGATGTGGACCCGGATCGCAGCGCTGCCGCTTTTCCTCCTGCTCGTCGGGGGCAGTGCGCTTGCGATGCTGGTGCCCGCCGCGATCGCGCTGGTTCAGGAAGAGCATCATATTTCGCGCAGTTTCTTCTACGCGGCTATCTTGACGCTCATCCTCACCACCTTCATCGCCGTGGCTCTCGGGCCTCGCGCTTCGGTTTTTCGGCCGCGTGATCAGTTGCTGACGCTCCTTGGCACTTATGTCTTGCTCCCCGGACTGCTCGCGGTGCCATTCCATGAGGCCGTAGGATCAACCACCTTTCTCAACGCCTATTTTGAAATGGTTTCCTCCCTCACGACAACCGGGGCGACCCTTTTTGAAGGCGCGGAACGGCTTCCTCCCGTCCTGCATCTTTGGCGGGCTATGGTTGCGTGGCTGGGCGGGTTCTTCATCTGGGTGGTTGCAGTGGCCCTGCTGGCCCCGATGAACCTTGGCGGTTTCGAAATCACCTCCGCGGCCGAGCCCGGCGAGACGCTTACCAGCCTCGCGCGGGAAAGTGGGTCACGCGACGCGATGGGCCGCATGGGGCGCGCCATCCGCAGCTTTACACCGATCTATCTCGCCATCACCTTGGCGCTGTGGGTGCTGCTGCTGATCGCAGGCGACGGTCCCCTCGTTTCGCTCTGCCATGCGATGAGTACTGTGTCGACCTCCGGCATCTCCCCGCAGGGCGGGCTGAGCTTTGGGGCATCGGGCCTTGTGGGAGAGGCGTTTATGTTCGTCTTCCTTTTCTTTGGCGTCACACGCTTGGTCGCGGGGCGCGAAACAGGGCATACCTTGCCGAGGCAACTTTATGCCGACCCGGAATTTCGCTTCGCAATCGGGTTGCTGCTGCTGGTTCCCGGAGCCCTTTTCCTGCGCCATTGGTTCGGCGCGATCGAAGTCAACGAGGGTGCCGATGCCGTGAGCGGCCTGCGTGCTCTTTGGGGGAGCCTCTTTACCGCGCTCTCCTTTCTGACGACAACCGGGTTCGTGTCGACCGAGTGGGAGACCGCCTCGGGGTGGTCCGGTCTTCCCACGCCGGGTCTTATTCTCGTGGGGCTTGCGCTCATCGGCGGCGGGGTCGCCACCACTGCGGGCGGTGTGAAACTGCTGCGGGTCTTTGCGCTCTATCTGCATGGATTGCGGGAAATCGACCGGCTGGTGCATCCGTCCTCTGTGGCCGCCGGGGGGCGATTGGGTCGGAGAATCCGGCGGCAGGGCGCCTTTATCGCGTGGATCTTCTTCATGCTCTTCGCGCTATCCATCACGGCGGTGGTGCTTGCTCTGGCCACCACGGGGGTGCGGCTTGACGACGCGATGATCCTCGCCGTCGCAACCCTGTCAACGACGGGGCCGCTGCTTGAGGTCGCGTCCGAGACAGGGCTCTCTTACCGGGCTCTGACCGACCCTGCAAAGCTGCTTCTTGGTGCGGCGATGGTGCTGGGCCGGCTGGAGACGTTGGCCATCATTGCGCTCTTCAATCCCAACTTCTGGCGACGCTAGGTGAGGCGCCCACGCCCGATTCGGAAAAGACCTTGTTTTTTAGGGTGGAATCTCCCGCATCCGCACTCCATAATTTCGTGAATCAGGGACGGGTCCGCGACAGGCAAGAAAAAAGGGCAAACTTTTATGGCTTCCGACAAGCAAAACCTGCAGGACGCATTTCTCAACCACGTCCGCAAAACCAAGATCCCCGTGACGATCTTTCTGATCAACGGGGTAAAGCTACAGGGCGTGATCACTTGGTTCGACAACTTCTGTGTGCTATTGCGTCGCGACGGCCAGTCGCAACTCGTGTATAAGCACGCGATTTCGACCATCATGCCGTCCCAACCCATCAACCTCTACGATTCAGAAGAGGGCAATTGAGCCTCACAGACACCGGAACGCCCGACACCCGCGCGTTCGTCCTTCACCCGGACATCAAGTCCGACACGCAGCGCCGCGATGCCGCGCCTGCGCTCGAGGAAGCTGTCGCGCTTGCCGCCGCGCTTCCCGGGCTGGAAATCGTGGCCGCGGATATCATTCGCCTCCAGAAACCTCATCCCGGCATGTTGTTCGGCTCCGGCAAGATTGAGGAGCTGAAAACACGCATTGAGGCCGAGGAGGTCGATCTTGTACTGGTTGACGGGCCAGTCAGCCCCGTACAGCAGCGCAACCTGGAGAAGGCTTGGGGGGTCAAACTCCTCGACCGGACGGGACTCATCCTCGAAATCTTCTCCGACCGCGCCGCCACCCGCGAGGGTGTGCTTCAGGTCGAGATGGCCGCGCTTTCCTACCAGCGTACCCGCCTCGTACGGGCTTGGACCCACCTTGAACGTCAGCGCGGCGGGCTCGGTTTTGTCGGCGGCCCCGGCGAAACCCAGATCGAGGCGGACAGGCGCGCGATTGACGAGCAACTCGTTCGCTTGCGCCGCCAACTCGACAAGGTGGTCAGGACCCGCAAGCTGCATCGCGATGCCCGGGCTAAAGTGCCCTATCCGATCGTCGCGCTGGTGGGCTATACCAACGCGGGCAAATCGACCCTGTTCAATCGTCTGACCGGGGCGGAGGTCTTGGCCAAGGACATGCTCTTTGCCACGCTGGACCCGACCATGCGCGGCGTGAAGCTGCCCGATGGGCCGGAAGTCATCCTATCCGATACGGTGGGGTTCATCTCCGACCTGCCGACGGAGCTGGTCGCGTCCTTCCGCGCCACACTCGAAGAAGTCCTTTCTGCGGACCTGATCCTGCATGTCCGCGATATCTCGCACGACGAGGCGGAGGAGCAGGCCGAGGATGTGAATGAAATCCTTCGTGGTCTGGGAATCGCTGAAGAGACACCGATCTTCGAGGTCTGGAACAAGATGGACCGGCTCGACGAGGATCAGATCGCGACGTTGCGCACCGCCGCCGCGCGTCAGGATGACGTTGTAGCCATCTCCGCTTGGACCGGCGAAGGGATGGAGGCTCTGCTGGAACGGGTCACCGTCGCACTTGAGGGGGCCAAGACCTCGCAGACCCTCGTCCTTCCGCATTCGGATGGTCGCCGACGCGCTTGGCTCTTTGAGCAGGGCGTGGTGGATGCCGAGCGGCGGGGTGAGGACAGCGTGGAAATCGACGTGACATGGACCGCATTGCAAGAGCGCCGTTATCGCGATCTCTGAACGTCTTCGCATATCGGCTGTGAACCGGATATTCACGATCAGATCCTAGCCCTAACCCCCTGAAGCGTAAGCGATTGGGGATGACGATGCGGATTTTGATGACAATTGTTCTGGGCGTCTTGCCCGGGTTACTGCAGGCGCAGGGCAGCTATTGGTCCTATGGCGACTGGCAGGTCATGGTCGAGGCGGTTGATACCGGCGAGGATTATCGCGTCACATGTCAGGCGTGGACCGGTGGCGACGGCATGCCGGTTGTGAAACTCCAAGTCTCCAACGGCGATGCGCTGCCGCCTTATTATTATCCCGCTCCGATGATGGAAGAGTATGCCCCACGCGGTCATGCGACGGTGATGCAGAACGGCCAGCGGGTGCTGTTCCAGTTCGATACGAATTGGTACACCGAAGGCTACGCGAGCGGCGGATACAACTACGAGGGGTTGGCTTGGGCGACGGTGCAGCCGCATCATGGTGATGCCCGCGCGATGCTCTCTACCATGCGCGACGCATCGACGCTCTGGATCACCGCGGACGGGGTGGTACTTTATCAAGCGTCTCTCGCAGGGTTCACTGCGGCCTACGGCAAGATCGCCGAGCAATGTGGCTTCTCCACGGTCGGTGTTATCGACTGACCGCGTGGCCTATCGCGGGGTCAGCCGGGTGATGCCGGTGGCGCCCGCGCGGGCAAGGTCGGGATCAAGCGACATGGGCACATATTCCCCCCGACGCCAGAGTTCCCCCAGATCGTCATAGTGCCGCGACAAAAGGTGCCCCGATTGGCCCGTCGCTATGACAAAGACGGAACTGTCGGGATCGGCGAAATCATAAACGCCCCGGTACCCTGCGCCGTGTACGTTGGTGAAGGGGTCCGGTCCCGTTCCGCGCGTGCGACCGCGCAGCAAGGTGTTGTCGCCGCCACTTGTCGATTGGCGGATGTTCACGAAATGACGCAGGATCGGGACGCCCCCAAGCACCTGATGGTCGTGCGTCGCCTCGTGCGCATCCCCCCAGCGAAGTGATTCCAGCGCAGTGCCGTATCGCTCTGCGATCCAGACCAGCGCGTCATCAAGCGCTGCACGGGCGATTTCCGTGCAGCTTTCCTTCTCCGCACTCTGGAGGACATCGCACCAGATCCCCGCGCCGTCGACATTGCGATAGACCCGCTCGATAAACAGAGGCTCGACATGGGTGAATTCATGCGCGAGTGGCCCAAGCTCATCGCGGATCAACCGATCCTGTAGCGCGCGAATCCACGCGGCATAGATCAGAGGCTCGGGCAGGTGCTCGTTCATCTCCCCATTCCACTCGGCAAGCAGCGAGAGAGCGCGCTGTCGTTGCCTCTGTGGTGTGCCTTCCGGTGCGGCCTCACCCGTGAACCACAGATCCGCGCCGATGAGGGGAAGCAAGGTACGTGCGGTGATGCTCACGGTATCTTGTTGCGCTTCGATGAAGCTTTCGCGGGTGTGAACTTCGCGCGATTGCATCAGCCGTTCCCAGCGTTGGACCCTCTGGCTGTCGCCCCAATCGAATGTGACATGCTCCGGGAATGGCCGATCCAGCAGCTTGTTGTTGGTGTTCCCGAGGATTCCGCCCGGGGGCGCTATGAACTCCGGGTTGTCGGCGTATTCCAGAAACCCATCCCAACGGTTTTCCTCACGCCAGCCGGGTGAGGGGAGCCGGCCCTTGCTCTGATGTTCCGCACGCCGACGCGGCATGGCACCGATGGCCTTCAGGGCGATGTCGCGGGTATCGGCAAGTGCGAGGTTCTGCGCCGGTGCGATGAACCCTTCGCCTGCATCAATCGCGTCTTGGACGGATTTGGCCCGCATGATGGCGACGGCAGACATGAAGGAGGTGTCTCGGTTGGAAAGCGCCGTCCACGCAAGGCTGGTCACGTGGCCTTTCGGGGTGATCTTGCCCAGATCAAAGGCATCTGGCGGCAGGACGGGGCCATTTTCGGTCCACCGCAAGGTCAGTGTCACGGGCTCGGCGTCTTTGACTTGCACGATCGAGGCCCGTGTCCGGAAGGGACGGTAGCCTTTGGGGGTAAGGTATTCGTCGGGATTGTCCGGGTTCAATTTCTCGATGAAGATATCCTGATCGTCCAGATAGGTGGTGGTCAGGCCCCAGCCGAGGTCGGCGCTGCGCCCCGTCAGGATCACAGGCAGCCCCGGGATCGTACCGCCGATCACCCCTCCTGTCGCAAGCTCCAGCCGTGCAAGATACCAGGTGGAGGGCGCAGTGAAGCCGAGGTGAGGGTCGTTGGCGAGCAAAGTTCCGCCCGCTGCGGAGCGGGAGGGGGAGGCGGCCCAGACATTCGACGCGCCGCCCAGCCCGCGAGGAGCGAGCGGCATGAGCGGATGGCGCGCCTCGTTGGTATGCTGCGCGAAGCGGGGCAGGTCTTCTCCCGGGAAAAGTGCCGCATATTCAGGCAACTCGGTCAGCCCGGTCCCCGGCGCATCCGGCAGTACATCGCGTACCCGTTCCTCGGGCAGTACTAGGGAGATCCGGGCGCGGATCACCTCCTGATGCATCTGGCCCGAAAGCTGTAATGCCATGAGTTTGAGCACCGCGAGGGAGTCCGCCGGGGTCCAGGGTGCGATTTCGGTGGAAAAGAGAAAGAACTCCGGCGCGCCGCGTCCGAGCGCTTCCTCATTGATTTGCGCAAGACGCGCGTTGACCCCATCGGAATAGGATTTGAGCAGGTTGAGCGTTTTCTCGTCCTGAACCGCGACCGATTGCACCGCGAGACCGTAGAGATCCAGCCGTCGCAGAAAGGTGTCGATCTCCAGCGTTTCCGGCCCGAACAACTCCGAAAGTCGACCCTGCGCCGTGCGCCGCATCGTCATCATCTGCCAGAGGCGATCCTGTGCATGGGCATAGCCAAGCCCGAAGAAGACGTCCCGATCGTTCTCCCCGAAGATATGGGGAACGTTTGCCGTGTCTCGAACGATTTCCAGCGGCGCCGCCAATCCCGAAACTTCGGCATCCCGGTCATAGTCCGGCAAGGAGCGCGAGGCGAAGTACACGGCCCCCACGACGGCCAGCGCGACGAGGAAGACAAGACCTGTCGCAATGCGAAATAACCAACGAAACAGAATGGGCATGCGCGGCCTTTCGGTTGGCGGCGGAGGGGTAGCGGTTTGGTATCCAATCGGCTACGGGGGGACAAGGGAACAGGGGAAGGGGATTTCGATGTCAGACGTTGCGTTTCTCGGGCTGGGGGTGATG
Organism: Poseidonocella pacifica; assembly: GCF_900111875.1. GTDB lineage: Bacteria > Pseudomonadota > Alphaproteobacteria > Rhodobacterales > Rhodobacteraceae > Poseidonocella > Poseidonocella pacifica. Next base: position 436,327 of record NZ_FOJU01000002.1, on the reverse strand, counting down.
GGCTATCCCATGGCGGGGCATCTTGCGGCGAAGGGCCATGCGGTGACAGTTTATAACCGCACGACGAGCAAAGCAGAGGCATGGGCCACGCAACATGGGGGCACCGCTGCCACTACGCCGCGCGACGCGGCACGTGGCAAGGCTTTTGTGATGGCCTGCGTTGGCAATGATGACGACCTGCGAAGCGTTTGCCTCGGCGAGAATGGTGCTTTCGCTGGAATGGAGACGGGCTCGATTTTCGTCGATCATACGACCGTTTCGGCGCAAGTGACCCGCGAATTGCACGCCGCCGCGGCGGAGCGCGGTATCGCCTTCATCGATGCTCCGGTGTCCGGCGGGCAAGCTGGCGCGGAAAACGGCGCGTTGTCCGTGATGTGCGGCGGCGAGGCAGAGCCTTACGCCCGCGCGGAAGAGGTGATCGGGGCTTATGCGCGGATCTGTCGCCGTCTGGGCGAAAGCGGCGCGGGCCAGATGACCAAGATGTGTAACCAGATTGCTATCGCCGGGCTGGTTCAGGGCCTTTCCGAAGCGCTCAATTTCGCGGAATGCGCCGGACTGGACGGAAAGTCGGTCGTGGACGTCATTAGCCAAGGTGCGGCGGGAAGCTGGCAGATGTCGAACAGGTATGAGACGATGCTCGCGGATGAATTCGAACACGGTTTTGCCGTGGACTGGATGCGCAAGGATCTGGCGATCTGTCTGAAAACTGCGGATGAGACGGGCGCCTCGCTGCCCGTCACGGCGCTCGTGGATCAGTTCTACAAGGACGTGCAGTCGATGGGAGGGGGGCGTTGGGATACGTCGTCACTCATAAAGCGGCTGCGTGCGTTGAAGTGATCCTGCTCCCCGGAAACTGATCCATCAGTTTCCGGGGGCGGATCGGAGATCAGGCGATCTCGACGAGTTCGACGTCAAAAATGAGGTCTTTGCCTGCGAGCGGGTGGTTCGCATCAAGTGTCACTTCGGATTCGGTGACTTCAACGACCGTAACCGGCAGGGTCTGGCCATCAGGAGTCTGGACCTGCAACTGCGTGCCGGGATCGAGCGGGATCTCGGCGGGGATTTCCTGACGTGGCACTGCCTGAAGCGCCTCGGGGCGGGATTCGCCATACGCCTCGGCAAAGGGGACTTCAACGGTCTGTTTGTCGCCGACGGCCATGCCTTCGATCGCCTTGTCGAGGCCGGGGATGATCTGGCCGGAACCCACGGTGAATTCCAACGGATCGCGCCCGTCGCTCGTATCGAATGTGGTCCCGTCGCGGAGTGTCCCGGTGTAGTGGATGCGAACCGTGTCGCCTGTCTTGGCTTCCGCCATCGTGCGTTCCTTTCAGCTTTTTCGGGGATGAGTTTGGGGAGGCCGACTGTCCATCGCGGGTGCTCCCTCATGAGATCGTGCCCCTAACTTAGGGGCTCGGTCCGCCCGATGCAAACCAAGCGCTCTTTTCTCCGCGCGCCGAGCATGCCACGTTGCGCCGCAAAGGGATGTCACTCGACGGAGATCGCCATGGCGTGCAAAGTTGTCATATTCGATGCCTATGGGACGTTGTTCGACGTGGGCTCCGCTGCCCGTGCCGCTGCAGAGGAGCCGGGGCGGGATGGACTGGCAGCTTGCTGGATGGCGCTGGCCGAGGATTGGCGCCTCAAGCAACTGCAATACACGTGGCACCGCGCCATCGTGGGCCAGCACGCGGATTTCTGGCAGGTGACGCAAGAGAGCCTCGACTGGGCGCTGGAGCGGCACGGCCTGCACGAGGATCCCGAACTGCGTGAGCGCCTTCTGACCCTGTATCTTGAGTTGGAGGCGTATCCTGAAGTTCGCACCACCTTGACGGAATTACGCGAAAGAGGACAGACCTGCGCGATCCTGTCAAATGGCGCTCCGGAGATGCTGTCGTCGGCGACCGCAAGCGCGGGGATCGGTGATCTGCTGGACGATCTTCTGTCGGTGGAGGCGGTCGGCATCTACAAACCCGCCGCAAAAACCTATCAGCTTGTTCTGGACCGATTTGGTTGTGAGCGGGGAGAGGTTACGTTCGTTTCCTCGAATGGCTGGGATGCGGCGGGGGCATCGCTGTTCGGATTCAACACGGTCTGGGTAAATCGCCGGAACGAGCCTGTGGACCGGCTCCCCGGACGGCCTGCGCACATCTTGGACGATCTTGGCGCGTTGCCGGATTTGCTCGGCTGATGCCCCGGTTCGTGACATCCGATGGGATCTCGTTGCATTACGAGGACGAAGGATCGGGCCTCCCTGTCCTCGCGCTTCCGGGGCTGACGCGCAGCGGGCGCGATTTTGATTTCGTCGCGCCGCACCTTCGGGACATTCGCCTGCTGCGCCTCGATGCGCGGGGGCGCGGCCAATCGGATCATGCCGATCCTGCGACCTACTCCATTCCGGTCGAAGCGCGCGATGTGCTCGAATTGCTTGACCATCTTGGGATCGAGCGCGCGGCGATCCTCGGCACGTCGCGGGGCGGTCTTGTCGCACATGTCCTCGCGGCCACGGCACCGGATCGTTTGATGGGGGTCGCGCTCAACGACATTGGTCCAAAGATCGAGGAGGAGGGACTTCAGGCCATTCGCGCCTATATCGGCCGCGCGCCGGTCTGGACCTCGTACGAAGATGCCGCGAGCGCCCGTGCCGCCGCGTTGCCGGGGTTCGTCGATGTCCCGGCGGAGCGGTGGCGGGCGGAGGTCGAACACCTCTTTGAGGAGAGGGAGGGCGGTCTTGCCCTGCGCTATGATCCCCGGCTGAAAGAACCCATACTCGCTGCATTCGACGCGCCGCCGGTGGATCTGTGGCCCTTGTTCGACATGTTCGGGCCCATTCCGGTTGCCTGCATTCGGGGGGCAAATTCCAACATCCTGTCTACTGAGACCTTGGCCGAGATGCGCCGCCGCAGACCGGATATGATCGTTGCCGAGGTAGAAGGGCGCGGGCATGTGCCGTTTCTCGACGAACCAACGTCGCTCGCTGCGCTGCGGGCATGGATCGACCGGCTGACATAAGGAGCGCCGCCTTGGATATCACCAGAATCGAGGCCGCTGCCGAACGCCTTCGGGGCAACGTTCGCCGCACGCCATTGCTGTCATCGGCTGCATTGGATGCAATCGCCGGGCGGCGGGTCTTGGTAAAAGCCGAATGCCTGCAGCATACGGGCAGCTTCAAGGCACGCGGGGGCTGGGCCGCGATCTCGGCCCTCACAGCAGAAGAACGGGCATGCGGGGTCATTGCCTATTCGTCCGGCAATCATGCGCAGGGGGTAGCGCGCGCAGCAAGGGCGCTTGGGGTTCACGCAGTGATCGTCATGCCCTCTGACGCCCCACGATCAAAAATCGACGGGACGCGAGCCTATGGGGCGGAACTGGTTTTCTATGACCGGGCAACCGGCGACCGAGAGGCGCTTGGGGCAGGCATCGCTGAAGAGCGCGGTTTGACGCTGATCCTGCCATATGATCATCCAGAGGTCATTGCCGGCCAGGGGACTGCGGGGCTGGAGATCGCCGAACAGGCAGCAGAGATGGGCGTGCGTGAGGCTGAGGTCGTCGTCTGCTGCGGCGGCGGTGGGTTTACGTCCGGCATCGCCTTGGCGCTCGAGGCACATGCACCGGAAATGCGCGTACGCCCCGCCGAGCCGACCGGGTTTGACGATGTCGCCCGCTCCCTCGCCTCCGGCAGCAAGCAGTTCAACGCCCAGACCGGCGGCGGCCTTTGCGACGCCATTCTGACCCCGACACCCGGCACGCTCACCCTTCCGATCCTTTCCCGTCTGTGCGGACCCGGCCTTGTGGTGGAGGATGACGAAGTGCTCAGGGCGATGGCCCTTGCGTTCCGCCACTTGCGCCTCGTGGTCGAACCGGGCGGCGCGGTGGCTTTGGCATCGGCCTTGTTCCGGCCAGAAGCCTTTGAAGGGCATACCGCAATCGCGACACTCTCTGGCGGAAATGTCGATCCGGATGTCTTTCGCAGGGCGCTTGATCTTGTATGACGCTTCGGACGACGTCAGACGGGGCGGGTCAGGGGGCTGGGAACAAACCCGAAAACCCTCTCCGAGAGACTGAGATCAAGCGAAAGGACAAACCCATGCTGATTGCCGACCTTGGCGAGGTGAAACTGCACTATCGCATCGATGGTGATCCCGATGGTGCGCCAGTAGTGTTTTCCAATTCACTCGGTACCGACCTGCGGCTATGGGACCAAGTCTTGCCGTTGCTGCCTGCGGGGCTGAAGTTCATCCGCTACGACAAGCGGGGGCACGGGCTCTCGTCCTGCCCGCCGGGTCCGTACAAGATGGGCGGACTTGTCACCGATGCCGAGCGGTTGATCGATCATCTTGGTCTGCGGGATGTGCTTTTCGTAGGGCTCTCCATCGGGGGCATGATCGGACAGGGGCTGGCCGCCAAACGGTTGGACCTCGTGCGCGCGCTGGTTCTGTCGAACACGGCGGCCAAAATCGGCACGCGCGAGATGTGGCAGAGCCGGATCGACGGGGTTCGGAATGAGGGGATCGAAGCGCTGGCCGATGGAACCATGGAACGGTGGTTTTCCGCAGAGTTCCGCGAAACGGCACCTTTCCATGCTTGGCGTAACATGCTGGTTCGCCAACCGGTTGAAGGGTACGCCGGGTGCTGCGCCGCAATTCAGGGGGCCGATTTCCTGACCCCCACGTCGGGCCTTCGACTTCCGGCGCTTGGAATCGCCGGGTCCGAAGATGGCGCAACCCCACCCGATCTTGTGCGGGAAACCGTCGATCTCATACCCGGGGCCGAATTTGCGCTCATCCGGCGGGCAGGGCATCTGCCGTGTGTCGAACAGCCAGAGGAATACGCGCGCATTCTGTCGGAGTTCATCGCGGCCGTCGGCCACGCGAATGGCTGAGATTCTCCTGGTACACGGATCGTGCCACGGCGCGTGGTGTTGGCGCGATCTGATCCCCGAACTCGAAGCGCTCGGCCATCGGGCCCGTGCGATTGACCTGCCCAGCCATGGGGAGGACACAACGCCCCTCGCGGACGTGACGCTCGACCGCTATGCGCAGGCAATCCTTGGCGCGATGGAGGGGCCTTCGGTTGTGGTCGGGCATTCCATGGCGGGCTATCCAATCACGCGGGCGGCGGATCTTGATGCGTCGAACGTCGCCGGGCTCGTTTATCTCTGCGCCTATGTGCCAAAAGCGGGATTGACGCTGGCGGAGCGCCGCCGCGAGGCTCCGCGCCAACCGCTCATGCACGCAGTGCGCCTGTCTGATGATCGTCGGAGTTTCACCATCGATCCGGAAAAGGCCGAGGCGGTGTTCTACCACGATTGCCCGTCTGAGGCCGTGGCCTACGCCATCCCGCGCCTCGGTCCGCAGGCGGTTTTACCACAGGAGACGGCATTTGATCCGCGCGGTATCCATGTGCCCCGCCACTACGTCCGATGCACGGATGACCGGACCATTCCGCCGGAGTTTCAGGAGGAGATGACCGCGGATTGGCCCCGGCAGGATATAAGCGAGATGCCGGTGGGGCACTCCCCTTTCTTTGCCGATCCAGCCGGGCTCGCGGCAATTCTGGATCACGTGGTCAGAAAATGAAAAAGGCGCGCCCGGGGGCGCGCCTTTCCAAAATGGTATTGGGGTCGATCAGCCTTGAGCGGCCTTTGCAACCTCTGCCGCGAAGTCTTCTTTCTCGACTTCGATGCCTTCGCCGACTTCAAGCCGAACAAACCCGAGGATTTCGGCGCCAGCTTCTTCGGCGGCCTTGCCCACGGTCAGATCGGGGTTCACGACGAAGTCCTGACCCAGAAGCGTCACTTCGGAGAGGAACTTCTTCATGCGGCCCACGATCATCTTTTCGATGACCTGCTCGGGCTTGCCGGATTCACGGGCGATTTCGATCTGAACCTGACGTTCTTTCTCGACGATTGCCGGATCAAGGTCCGCTTCGGACAAGGAGGCCGGGTTCACAGCCGCGATATGCATTGCGACCTGACGGCCAAACGCTTCGTCACCGCCCTTGAGCGCGACGAGAACGCCGATCTTGCCCATGCCTTCGGCGGCGGCGTTGTGAGTATAGGAAACGACCGTTTCCCCCTCGAGGCGCGCCATGCGTCGAAGCCCCATGTTCTCGCCGATGGTTGCGATCTTGGCGGTGATCGTGTCTTCGACAGTCTTGCCGCCAAGGTCGGCTGCCTTCAGCGCGTCGACGTCCTTCACGGAAAGGGCGGCGTCGGCAATCTGCGCGACCATCGTTTGGAATTCGGAGTTCTTGGCCACGAAATCGGTTTCGGCGTTGACTTCGACAGCCACACCAACCGTTCCGTCGACCTTTACGGCCACGAGACCTTCGGCCGCGGTGCGCCCGGATTTCTTCGCCGCCTTCGCGAGACCCTTGGTCCGCAGCCAGTCGACGGCCGCTTCCATGTCACCATCGGTTTCGGTCAGCGCTTTTTTCGCATCCATCATGCCTGCGCCAGTCGTGTCGCGCAGTTCTTTTACAAGTGCAGCAGTGATCGCCATCTCGGCTCTCCTCGATGTCTTACGGGTGTCAGGCGCGACTGGTTATTGCCGCGCCCTGTGACGGTTCGATGACGCCTCGGCTCAGGCCTCTGCGGGGGCTTCTTCGGCGATGGCCTCTTCAGCAGGGGCCTCTTCGAACGCACCGATGTCAACGCCTGCGGCGCCAAGCTGCTCTGCCGTACCGTCGAGTGCCGTGCGGCTCACCAGATCGCAGTAAAGCGCAATTGCGCGCGCCGCGTCATCGTTACCGGGGATGATATAGTCGATGCCGTCGGGCGAGCAGTTGGTGTCGACGATGGCAACAACCGGGATGCCGAGCTTGTTGGCTTCGGCGACCGCGAGTGCTTCTTTCTTAACGTCGATGACGAACAGCATGTCGGGCAGCCCGCCCATTTCGCGGATCCCGCCGAGCGAGGCCTGCAGTTTGGACTGATCACGCTCCATGCCGAGGCGCTCTTTCTTGGTGAGACCTTCGGCGCCGCCGGCCAGCTTCTCATCGATCTCGTTGAGACGGTTGATCGACTTGGACACGGTCTGCCAGTTGGTCAGAGTGCCGCCGAGCCAGCGGTGGTTCATGTAGTACTGGGCGCATCTCTCGGCTGCATCCGCGACGGGCTGTGCCGCCTGACGCTTGGTGCCGACGAAGAGAAGGCGACCGCCGCGGGAGACGACGTCGCGGATCGCGTTGAGCGCCGCGTCGAGCATCGGGACCGTCTGGGTCAGGTCGATGATGTGGATGCCATTGCGGCCGCCGTAGATGAACTCGCCCATGCGGGGGTTCCAGCGCTGCGTCTGGTGGCCGAAGTGAACGCCAGCTTCAAGCAGCTGACGCATGGAGAACTCTGGAAGAGCCATGTCCGTATCCTTTCCGGTTTGCGCCTCGGTGCGGGGTGTAGCGCGGAATGCGCCAACCGGTGGACCGCCGGGGATGTCTCCCCCGGGCAGCCCGCCCGCACCTGCGAAGTGAATGTCGCGCGTATAGGGTAAGCCTCGAAGGTTGGCAAGCGTTTCCCGCAAGGGGCTGCCGAGCGAATCGCGGGGCCGTGACAGCGCCGCGCGATACCGGTATGGTTGAACCCAAGATCGGGCTACGGGCCCGGCGTGTGTCGAGGCATTTCCCTATCCAACGAAAAGGCAAACTCATGAGCAGACTGAACCGGCGCAGCTTTACCCTTGGCACCTTGGGCATGGCGGGCCTATTGGCCGCGTGCAACAATGGCGTGGGCGCCCCCGGCGCAGCTTCGCTCGACGCGCGCGTCGACTCCACCCTGTCCTACCTCTACTCCAAATTCCCTGGAACGCGCGATCTCGGCGACAAGTCAGCGGGTCAACTCGTGATGCCGCTGGTGACCGAAGCCGGCCTCGGGATCGGTGGCAGCTTTGGCCGCGGTGCATTGCGCGTGGGCGGAACCACGGTCGACTATTACTCTGCGACAACCGCCAACTTCGGCCTTCAGGTCGGGGCCCAGCAATATGCTCACGTCCTGTTTTTCATGACAGACGAGGCGTTGATGCGATTCCGCCGCTCACCGGGATGGGCGCTCGGCGCGGATGTGGAATATGTGGTGCAGGATCGGGGCGAAAATATGCGCGCCGATACCAATACGACCTCGGCGCCGGTGATCGCCGTTGTCTTCGGTCAAGCCGGGCTGCGCATTGGCGCGACACTTGAAGGCACAAAATACAGCCGAATTATCCCCTGAAATCGGCAGAGCACAGAAATACCCCGCGGCGGCAGATTTTTCTCGCCCCCGCCGCGGGTTGGCCGTAAATGCGAGATATGACGCAAGTTTTTCCCCTCTCAGACGCGGCGCATTTGCCCTTTTGGCGGCGGCCGGTCACACTTCTCTTCGTGATGGCGGCGGCCATGCCCATCGCTTTCGCCACGTGGTCCGCGCTTCTCAACAACTTCGTCGTGGAGGTCGCGGGCTTCGATGGATCTGACATCGGCTGGCTCCACACCGTGCGGGAGGTCCCTGGATTTCTCGCGGTGGGCGTCATCGCGATCCTCCTTTTCGTGCGTGAGCAGGTTCTGGGGCTTGTCGCATTGATCCTACTGGGGGTGGCGACAGCCCTCACCGCACACTTCCCCTCGATGGGCGGCATTCTCACGATCACCATGCTGAGTTCGATCGGGTTCCACTATTTCGAAACCGTGAACCAGTCGCTGCAACTTCAATGGCTCGACCGGGAGCGGGCGCCGCAGATGCTGGGCTGGATCCTCTCCGCAAGCTCGGCTGCGACATTGGTTGCCTATGGGGTCATCATTCTGAGTTGGGACGCGCTCGGCCTGACGTACAACATCGTGTACCTCGTATCGGGGGGCATTACGGCGCTGGTCGCGCTCTTTGCCCTGCTGGCCTATCCGCAGTTTGCCTCGCCAAACCCGCAGGTCAAACGCATGGTTCTGCGCCGCCGATACTGGCTCTATTACGCGCTACAATTCATGTCCGGCGCGCGCCGTCAGATTTTTGTCGTCTTTGCAGGGTTCATGTTGGTTGAGCGCTTTGGCTTTGACGTGCATGAGATCACGTTGCTGTTCCTCGCCACCCTCGTGTCAAACATTCTCTTTGCTCCGATCATGGGGCGCGCGGTGCGTGTCTTTGGGGAGCGAAAGGCGCTGGCTTTTGAGTACATTGGCCTGATTGCCGTCTTCCTTGCGTATGGCGGGATCTATTACTTCGGCTGGGGGCTTGTTCTGGCGGCGATCTTGTATGTGGTGGATCATCTGTTTTTCGCCCTAGCCCTTGCCCTCAAGACCTACTTCCAGAAGATCGCCGATCCGGGCGATATCGCGCCGACCGCGGCCGTGGCTTTCACCATAAACCATATTGCCGCTGTATTCCTGCCTGCGGCGCTTGGATACCTCTGGCTCGTCTCGCCGGGTGCGGTCTTCCTGTTGGCCGCGGGCATGGCCGCCGTGTCGCTTCTTCTCGCGCTCATGGTGCCAAGGCATCCGGTGCCAGGATATGAGACGATCTTCTCGGGCGTAGTCCCGGCCCCCGCTCAATAACGGAGCGCCGGCAGATCCGCGCTTTTGAGATTGCTTGCGACGCTTTGCCTTCCATGAAACAACCTGCGTGACCCGCGCGACGGCCTGAAGATCTGGCTGACGGCGATCCTTTACAGCATGAAGAGCGAGAGACCATGGCCACATTCACGGCGCTGACAACGCTTCCGGGCAAAGAAGCAGCGGAGCGACTGGGAGAGGCCATGGAGACCCTGCAGCCGGAACCGACCGGTGTCGGGGTGTTCGAGATGGAAGACGGCTCCGGCTTGTGGGAAATCGGCGCTTACTTCACCGAGCAGCCCGACGGCGTGGCGCTGGATCTGCTTGCGGCGGCCATGGGCGCAAGACCCTTTGTGGTGTCTGAATTGCCAGAGACTGATTGGGTCGCCAAGGTTCGCCGGGAGTTGCGCCCGGTCGAGGCGGGGCGGTTCTTTGTCTATGGCTCGCATGATGCGGATCAGGTGCCGGTCGGCGCCGAGCCATTGCTGATCGAAGCCGCGATGGCGTTCGGAACCGGTCACCATGGTACAACGCTCGGCTGTTTGCGGGCGTTGGACCGATTGGCGAATGATGGGTTTGTCGCGGAAGCTGTTGCCGATATCGGGTGCGGCACCGCCGTGCTGGCCATGGGGGCTGCCCGAATTTACTCAGGGACAATCGTCGCAAGCGATATCGATCCTGTGGCGGTTGAGGTCGCGGCCGCCAATGTCATCGCCAACGGTTTGGACGGTAAAGTCGATTGCGTCGAAGCCACGGGCTTCGATCACCCCGTGCTGGCCGCAGCGGCGCCATTCGATCTCATCTTCGCCAATATTCTGAAGGGTCCGTTGATCGATCTCGCGGCGGAGCTCTCAGGGGCGCTACGGCCCGGCGGATACGCGATCCTGAGCGGCCTGCTGACCGATCAGGCGGAGGACGTCATTTCCCGTTACGCGGACGTGGGTGTCGCGGTGCACCATCGCGAAGATATCGGCGATTGGTGCACGCTGACCCTCCGGCGCGCGGATCGATCGCTTCAGGCGCGGTTGGAGCGCCTGGCAACCAACTGAATGTCACTGCGTGACAAGCCGATATCCTCAAGCTCGTGGTCCGACAGCGCATAAAGTGCGCGGCGGGTCACGCGGGCATCGCGCCAATCCGCGATCTTGGTGACGATGCGATAGGCGGCCGCGGCGATGCCGAGGTCGAAGGTCGTGTTGCGGTGTGCGACGTAGCTGGTCATGTTGAAGTCCTTCCGGGTCGTGTTCTTTTTGTTCAGCGCGCCATTTAGTCAGGCGCAGTTGATCCGGCAATTGGCAAATTCGCATGGGTGTCATGCCCGCAAAGCATGGGTCGGGCGCGCGTCAATACCCTGTAAAGACTTCATAAAATCCAAGCGCGATTCTGTCGCAAACAGTCGATCCGGCGTCGCAAAACATCCTTAATGTGAGGGTATGCCCCAAGGTGGGGGCATTGGCCTTTGTTCGCCTTTCGTGCTAGATCTCAAAAAAATAATCGAGCGAGGAGCAGGTATGCGCGTTCTGGGGATCGATCCGGGCCTGCGGAACATGGGTTGGGGGGTGATCGAGGTGTCGGGATCCCGCCTGAGCCATGTCGCGAATGGCGTTTGCCACTCCGTGGGGGACGACCTTGCGGGGCGTCTGCTGTCTTTGCATGAGCAACTCACCGAAGTTTTCCGTGCCTATATGCCGACAATGGCCGCGGTGGAGCAGACTTTCGTAAACAAGGATGGCGCAGGTACGCTCAAGCTAGGGCAGGCGCGGGGCATCGCCCTGTTGGTACCGGCACAGGCGGGAGTGCCGGTCGCGGAATATGCCCCGAACCAGATCAAGAAGACTGTCGTCGGTGTCGGTCATGCGGACAAACGGCAGGTTCAGCACATGGTCGCCATGCAGCTTCCCGGGTGCCACTTCGATAGCGCGGACGCGGCGGACGCCTTGGCCATTGCGATTTGTCATGCGCATCATGGCGGGGCGGCATCGCGGCTTGCCGCCGCCATCGGGGAGGCGCGGCGATGATAGGTAAGATTACAGGGCGACTGGATCACCGGGGCACTGATCATGTGCTGATCGACGTGGGCGGGGTGGGCTATCTCGTTTATTGTAGTGACCGGACCCTTCAGACCCTGCCGGGGCGGGGAGAGGCGGTCGCGCTCTACACCGATTTGCTGGTCCGGGAGGACTTGTTGCAGCTTTTCGGGTTTCCGACGCTGCTGGAGAAGGAATGGCACCGGCTTTTGATGACTGTGCAGGGAGTGGGGGCGAAGGCGTCCCTCGCCATTCTCAGTGCGCTTGGCCCCGAAGGCGTGGGCCGCGCGATCGCGCTTGGCGACATCACCTCGATCAAAGCGGCCAAAGGTATCGGGCCGAAGACCGCACAGCGCATTGCGCATGAACTCAAGGAAAAGGCCCCCGGGGTCATGGCGTTGGGCGGATCCCTCTCCGAGGCCGCGGGGACCGTCCCGGCGGCGATGCCGGATGTTCCAATGACCCCATCCGCGGGCGGCTCGGCGCAGGCCGAAGCCTTATCGGCACTGGGAAATCTGGGCTATGCGCCGAGTGAAGCGGCCAGCGCCGTGGCGCAAGCGGCCACTGATCTGCCCGAGGCGGATACCGCAGGTCTCATTCGCGGCGCGTTGAAGCTCCTCGCGCCGAAAGGATAAGCCATGGCAGAATCCGACCCGACGCTCCGGCCCGCCCCGTTGCCCGAGGATGCAGATCGCGCTCTTCGCCCGCAAGGACTCGATGAATTCATCGGCCAAGCTGAGGCGCGGGCCAATCTGAGGATCTTCGTCGAATCCGCGCGTCAGCGCGGCGAGGCAATGGATCACACCCTGTTTTACGGCCCTCCCGGGCTCGGGAAGACGACGCTCGCACAGATCATGGCGCGCGAACTGGGTGTGGGGTTCCGCATGACCTCCGGCCCGGTTCTTGCCAAGGCGGGGGATCTCGCCGCGATCCTGACCAATCTAGAGGCCAACGACGTCCTGTTCATCGACGAGATTCACCGGCTCAATCCCGTGGTGGAAGAGGTGCTTTATCCAGCGATGGAGGATTTCGAACTCGACCTTGTGATCGGTGAGGGACCGGCGGCGCGCACCGTGCGGATCGAGTTGCAGCCCTTTACGCTTGTCGGGGCCACAACCCGCCTTGGTCTTCTGACGACGCCTTTGCGGGATCGGTTCGGTATTCCGACGCGGCTTCAGTTCTATACCGTTGAGGAACTCAACCTCATCGTCTCGCGAAATTCCGGCAAGCTGGGCATTCCGGTCGAAGAGGCCGGAGCGCGGGAAATCGCCCGCCGGGCGCGGGGTACGCCCCGGATTGCCGGGCGCCTTTTGCGGCGGGTGGTCGACTTTGCCGTTGTGGAGGGAGACGGCCGCATCACGCGGGATCTTGCGGACAACGCGCTGACCAGACTTGGGGTTGACCACCTCGGGCTAGATGGAGCGGACCGTCGATACCTCAGGTTGATCGCGGAGCATTATGGCGGCGGCCCTGTCGGGATCGAAACTCTCGGGGCGGCCTTGAGTGAGAGCCGCGACGCGCTGGAAGAGGTGATCGAGCCGTTCCTGCTGCAGCAGGGGCTCATCCAGCGTACCCCGCGCGGACGGATGCTCGCCGCCGGGGGGTGGAGCCATCTTGGACTTGCCGCGCCAAAGGCGCCGGGGCAGGGGGACTTGTTCCCATGACACCTGAAGAGATTGCCGCCCATTTCACCCAGCCTGACGGCAGCTATCGTTTCGCCCGCTGGGGCCGGCCGATCTCTCCGGTGGTTTTCGGTGTGGAGGATGCCACGTTGAATGTCGTGAAAGGGGCGTTCGAAACAGTGGTCGGCTTCGCAGGCCACACAATGGCGGAAACTGATCCGGAGCTTGGCGCCAATGTCATGGTATTTTTCTTCCGCGAGTGGAGCGAATTGCTGGAGCTGCCGAATCTGAGTGCGATGATCCCCGATCTGGGTCCGCTCGTGGTTCGGCTCGAATCGCAGAATGCGCATCAGTATCGGCTGTTCCGCTTCGATGAAGACGGGGCAATCCGAGCTTGCTTTGTGTTCCTGCGAATGGAGGGGGCGTTGGCGCGCATACCCGTCCACGCGCTTGCCCTGTCGCAGGTCGCGCAGGTGTTGCTTCTGTGGTCCGAAGGTGCATTCGAAAAACGATCACCGTTGGGTCGCTTCGAAGGGAACGAGGTTTTGCGCCCGGACATTGCCGCGCTACTGCGGGCGGCGTACGATCCGGTTCTGCCCGGCGTGACAGATGACCCGGTTCATGCCTTGCGTCTTTCGGCGCGATTGACGGCAGCGGGGATCGGGTGATTTGCGGCTCTTCGTCGGTCTGCCGCTACCCGAAGAGCTGTTGCAGCCTGTCGTTGCGCTCCAAAGCAGGCTCCGTGGCGGGCGGCCAGTTGACGAAGACAACCTGCATCTGACCCTGGCCTTTCTCGGGGAGTGCTCAATTCCGCTGGCGCAGGACGTCGATGAGATGCTTCGCAGCCTTGCGATATACCCGATCACGTTGCAGCTTGGCGGGCTTGATCTGTTCGGGCCCGCGGTTGCATTGCGTGCAACCGCGGGTCCGGGCCTCGTGGCGCTGCAAGGGCGCGTCGCGCAGGCGGTCCGTATGGCGGGAGTCGATTTGCCCCGACGGCGATTTCGCCCGCACGTGACCGTCGCCCGCATGAGTAGCGCGGCGACACCAGAGCAACAACAACGGGTCGGCAGGGATATTCAAGCGTTCGGGGATGTATCGCTATCTGCGACGGAGATTGCAGAGATCGCGCTTTATCGATCGCATCTGAGGCGGGAAGGCGCGGAGTATGAAATCCTCGCGACCTATCCCGACTTCAGCTAGCCTCAGATCGCGATCTTGCGATCAAGGCGGGATTTGAGGAAGGATGCGAACAACTCAACATCCTGACCGGATCGCTGTCCGGCCTGACGCTTTTCTTCGAGCTGGGCAACAGCATTGGCGAGGGGGGCATCCTCCGCCGTGCGCGCGAGGCCCGCGAGGAATTGAGAGACGTAGTCCACGACGTATTCTCCATCCGCACCCGAAAGGACCTCAGCCGCGTGGGCGATATCGTCCTGAAAGGCGATGGGATCGGGCGAGATGACATCTTCACTGATGACGCGCGGGCCGCGGGGGTGATGCTCTGCGGGGATATGGGCAAGAACGGCTTCCTGAAAAACCGCAAGGCTCTTGACCGGTTTCGCGAGGAACCCATCGGCACCAGCACTCATGGCGCGGGTCGATCCGCTTTCGTCACCGCTGATCCCCAGAATGACACAGGTCCGGCCGGGCATGGAGGCCATCTCTTCGATGAGATCCTCGCCAGCGCCGTCCGGGAGGCCGAGATCCACGATAACGACCGAAGGACGGTAGACCTGAAGGTGGCGCCGGGCGGAGGTGAGGCTGTCGGCCCGCCTGATCCGTGCGCCGCTTCGTAGGCAGAGCAGGCGCATTGCTTCGCAAGCGAACCTGCTGTCTTCGACGACGAGGACCGTGAGCCCGAGAAGCGGGCGAGCGGGGGTCGGCGTACGGGTAAGGGCGAGTGGATCGAGATCGTCCATGGCACAGTCCTCAAACAAGGTTACGACTCAAGAGGTATCCCGCCATGCCTAACGAGCCGTTAACGTTACCTGACGCGGCCTTGTGTCCGCTTGCCACAACAGGTCTCTGACAGGATAAGAGACGGGTGGCAGGGGAGAGATGAAAATGATCGGACGGCTCAATCACGTGGCGATCGCGGTGCCTGACCTAGAGGCCGCGGCAGAGCAATATCGCAACACGCTTGGTGCGGAGGTCGGCCCTGCGCAGGACGAGTCAGAGCATGGGGTCACGGTCGTCTTCATCACGCTGCCCAACACCAAGATCGAGCTTTTGCATCCCTTGGGCGAGGACAGCCCGATCAACGGGTTTTTACAGAAGAACCCATCGGGAGGCATTCACCACATCTGTTACGAAGTGGACGATATCCGCGCCGCCCGCGATCAGCTTGTGGCGAGCGGATCGCGTGTCCTGGGGAGCGGGGAGCCGAAGATCGGGGCGCATGGCAAACCAGTATTGTTTCTCCATCCAAAAGACTTTCAGGGGTGTCTTGTCGAGTTGGAAGAGGTTTGACGGGGTTGCGCCGGGGTGCAATCGGACACAATTGACTGAGGCAAGCAACAAGGATCTCTCATGGGAATTACGTCCGCAATCGTCCTCTATGCCGTGATCTGGTTCATGGTCTTTCTGATCGTGCTTCCCCTGCGGCTCGTGACGCAAGGAGAAGCGGGAGAGATTGTTCCCGGCACACATTCCTCCTCACCTTCGGATCCGAAAATCCGCCGCAAGGCCATTGTCACGACAGCCGTGACAACGGTGCTGTGGGTCATCATCGCATGGATCATCCTATCGGGAATGATCACTGTTCGGGATATGGATTGGTTCGGGCGGATGGCGCCTCTGGCAGTCGATGGATGAGGTGAGTAAAGGCTGCGGCGCCTATGATGGGAACCACGAGGTTCATGATCGGAATGGTCAGGGGGACGGCCATGAGGGTGCCGAGAATCCAGATCGAAATCTGATTTTCGCGGCGTAGGGCGCGGGCCTCTTCGCGTCCGAGCCGGCGCATGGCGGCCAATTGAAAATACTCGCGTCCGAGCATCAGGCCGTTCACGCCCCAGAAAATGAACGGGGCGAAAGGCGCGAAGATCAGGGCGAGGATCAGCGCGGCGATGTTGACCACGATCAGAAGTGCGAGAAACCCCACTGAGTCGCGAATTCCTGCGCTCAATGAGGTAGAGCGCGCCTTCGGCAATCCGGGATAGTGCCGGTCCTCTACCGCTTGTGCCACGTCATCAAGGAAGATCGACGTGAAAGCCGAGGCGACCGGGATCATCAGGAACGGCGACAGCACGATCATCAGCAGGAGCGATGACCAACTCAGCGCGTCGTCGACCCATGACACCTCCCCCAGAAACGGCAGGCTGATCGCATCGCCCACCAGCCACCCCACCAGCCAGAAAACGGCCAGATACGCGGCAAGTAGCAGGGCCAGCGTCAGCCCGACGCCAAGGAAAAGCACGCGCCTAAAGCGTGGATCGCCGATCTGCCCCAGAGAGAGCAGGATCGCGCGGAGGATCATGCCTCCACCCACTCCGTAATCGCGTCAAGCTCCGGGCGCGGGCGGTCCGGCGGAACCGATTTGCCAGTGCCGATATGGATGAAACCCGCCACGCGCTCGTTTTGTGCAAGGCCAAGCGCGGCGGTCGCGAAACCCCGGTCGTGGGCCGCGAAGCCGGAAAGCCAGTTTGCTCCCCAACCTGCCGCAAGTGCAGCGTTCAACAGGGCGAGACAAACGGCACCGGTTGAGTAGGTCATCTCCAGCGCTGGAACCTTGTCGGACTCCTTCTGGATCTCGATCACGGCCACCACGAGGCCTGCATCCGAGAAGGCTTCGGCAGATTTCGCAATCTTCTCCGCAGGCTCCCCCAAACGCTCGCCGGCGACCTTCACCTCATCCGCGAGGCGGGACAGGGCGCCGCCGCTCAGCACGATGAAGCGCCAAGGCTCCAGCTTGCCATGATCGGGGCTTCTGGCGGCAGCGGTCAGAAGTGGCAGCAGATCCTCTTTCGTGGGATAGGGCGCCCCGATAATACGGGCGGGTCGGGAGCGACGGGTAAGCAGGAAATCGAGCGCGTCTGAGCCGGTCTTGGTCATGGGTAGCCTTTCATCAGTCTGCGGGAGATGTCGGCTGTTGGCCGCGCGGCGTCAAGGCGTGGCGGCCATTTCTCGACTTTCAGGGGCGGATCAGGCGCTTGGCGAGGGTCGCGGCCAAACAAAATTGCGGCGTGAGCGCCGCCTCTACCGCACCGCTTCGGCGAACTTGTAAACCCCTTCGGGCAGGTCGAGCGCCGCTCCGAGATCTCGCAACTGACTCATCGACAGGGTGATCTTCTGCATCCTGTCGGTCCTCGGGTCGTATTGCTCAATCGTGATGCATTCCTCAAATGCGTTGATGGCCACATCCTCCTGCAAGGGGGCGGGGCCTTCGTCGACGAGGGTTACAACGGTGGAATCAAATTCGTGCTCGATGCTGAACATGATTGCAGACTAAGCGCGCCGGCGCCGGATGCAAACGGAGATCTGCTCGGCACTGGTCTTGACGGGAGGGAGGGACTATGTGTGAGCGCAAGCGCCCGAATTTTGAAAAGTGAGAAAACTCTTGCGTCTGACCGCTCCCATCGTCCTCTTCGGCCTGGCCCTGAGCGGCTGCGTGCCGGTCACTTCTCCCGCTCCGCTGCCGAGCCAGAGCGGTTCGCAAATCTCAACTCCAACCCGTCCTTCTGCGCGTACGTTTGCGGATGTTGTGCGTATCATGGAGCCTGTGGCGGAACGGGAATGCGAAGCGCGCACGCGCAACGTGAACTGCGATTTCCAGATCGTGGTGGACAGTCGCCCGGACCAGCCTGCGAACGCCTATCAGACGCGTGACGCCAACGATCGTCCGGTGATCGCGTTTACGCAGGCGTTGATCGCAGAGGCGGAGAACGTCGATGAGTTGGCCTTTGTCATGGGGCACGAAGCCTCGCACCATATCGCAGGTCATATTGATCGGCAGCGAGGTGTCGCAACAGTCGGGGCCATCGTTTTCGGCAGCCTCGCGAGCGCGACGGGGGCGGATTCCAGCGCGGTAAAGACGGCGCAAGATCTTGGTGCCACGGTCGGAGCTCGAACCTTTTCAAAGGATTACGAGCTAGAGGCCGATGCATTGGGCACGATCATCGCCCATAATGCGGGATTTGATCCCGTACGTGGTGCCCAGTATTTTGCGCGCATCCCCGATCCCGGCAACCGCTTCCTCGGCACCCATCCGCCCAACGCGGCGCGGATGGATACGGTGCGTAGAACCGCGCGCGGGCTTTAGGTCGCGGGGCCGCGCCGAGAGCGAAGCCCAAAACCCAAGGTCGACACCACCAACCAGAAGCTCTGAAGCATTGCTGCAGGCAGGTTGAAGTTCGCCGTCAGGCTTGCGAGCACGAGGGCCGAGGCGATGATGTTGAGCGCGAAGTAACTGCGGGATGCGCTCGACACGCGGTTGAAGGTCAGGCGCAGGTAATTCGTCACGTAGCAGAAAAAACCCACCATGCCAGCGACTTCGAAGAGGGTCGCGTGAGGGAAAAGATTTTGCGCCATTAGCGACTCCGGGAATTTGATTGGTCTGAAAACAAGAACAGCCATATCACGAGAGCAAGTATTGGCGCAGGTCGGGAAACCCTGACCTATGGTAAACCGAGTGTTGCTTCAGGGGGCGACGCGCCCTTCTCTGCCCGCCAAAAGGCGCTGCGTTGAAGCATGGTCAAAGGGTGGCTCGCAGTCAGAGAAGCGCGGCGAGCGCGAGGGCGATTCCGAGGAAGAAACAGGCCGAGGCACAGATGACGAAGCTGTGCCATATCGCGTTGGAAAACTTCAGGCTTTCAGCAACATAGAAGACGACGCCGCCGGTATAGAGCAGGCCGCCCGAAGAGAGCAGCAGGAGGCTTGACCACGGCAGGATCGGGACCAGCGGGATGAACAGCAGAACCCCCGCCCAGCCGAGTGCCACATAGGGCAGCCACGAATGCCCGAAGCGATGCGCGGCCGTCAGGAATTTCAAGACCACACCGACGATCGCCGCGGCCCAGACACAGGCCAGAACGGCATAGCCGAAGGCGGTGCCGAGCAGGACGGAAAGGGGCGTGAATGTGCCCGCTATCTTGAGATAAATCGCGGCATGATCGAGCCGCCGAAGGATCGGGCGGGCGGCGGTATAGGCCCCCAGATGATAAGCCATGGAGGCGCTGATCATCAGGATAAGCCCAACAAAATAGACCAGCGTGGCGCTCAGCGCGCCCCAGCCCATCCTCTCGCCCAGATGGGAGAACACGAGGATGATGCCGATGATCGCGCCTGCGAGCCCCAACAGGTGCACGGCGACATCGGCGACCCGCTCGGCGCGGGTGTAGATCGGATAGGGCTTCATCACAGACATATGTGGCCTCAAGGTCGCGGTGGATAGAGCCGGATCGGGCCGCCGCGTCCGGCATCATCCCGAATCGGCCCGAAGGTCAGGTTAATATGGGCCAAGTCGCTGAAAAGCGGGTATGACTTTCGTATGACATATGTATGACTTTGTGTCACACGCCCGTATGATCGGAGCCGGGATTAAGAGGGCGCGCGGTTGTCGTAAGAATCTGTAAACTAGTTTCGCAGATAGTTCGTGAGACTAAACCTGATCCCGACGTGGAGACTGAGAGTGACAAGACTTGGCCTTCAAACCGTTGTGATTTTGGCTCTCTTGCACATATTCATAACGTGGTGTTTACTACACACTTAGAGTCCTGCGTTTGGTTTTTGCAATGGCAGCGTTCAATCTTTCATTAGGAGACTACGCAGCGTTAGCCGCTTTGATGTTGGCTGTGACAGGCTCCAACTACTTGATTTCTGAAGCTCAAATCGAAGCATCGGAAGCGAGACTCGATGGCCAGATAGAGAGCATTAGCTCCGTCGGGTCTCGGGAGCGTAACGATTTGCAGACTGCCTTTTCGGAGCTTTCGAGCGAGATTAAGTCGATCGTCGGCAGCGGGCTAGAAGCTAGAACCGACGAAGTGGTCATGGCACTTTCGAAATTGGATGGAGCCACTGAAAACCTCACTGTGCGGCTGGCAAACATGCGGGTTGAGAGTGAGTTGTTCGAGCGGTTCGAGCAGCTTGCAATGGAACCGGGGTCTGACACCTACGTATATCGTATCGGGGATACCGCGTACGGAAGCATCGAGCTAGATTACTTGAAGGGGCGACCTGCTCGTGAGATTCAGCGTTTGGTTCAACTAGCCAAGGATAAAGACGACGCGTCTGTCGAAGTGCAGTTCGTGATGCAACCAGATCATCTAATGCGAGACAATGCCTATTCTCAGACGCTGCTTGAGGAGCGCATCCGCGCTTTAAGAACGCAGCTAGAGACGATGAAGAACTAGACAAAACCACCAGCTTGCTTAGCGGTGTGTGCGACCCCACAGATCATATTCGCCCGCCTCGTCCACTTCGACCGTGACAAGATCACCGACGGAGAGTCCCTCGGTGCCCTCGTCGATGAAGAGGTTGCCGTCTATCTCCGGGGCGTCGGATTTGGTGCGGCAGGTGGCGATGCCGTCCTCGTCGATATCGTCGATGAGTACCTCCATACGCAGGCCCACCTTGGCGGCAAGCTTTGCTTCGGAGATGGCCTGCGCCTTTTCCATGAAGCGATCCCAGCGGTCTTGCTTGACCTCTTCGGCCACGTGGTCGGGCAGCGCGTTGGAGCGGGCGCCCTCGACGTTTTCGTATTTGAAGCAGCCGACCCGGTCGAGCTGTGCCTCATCCAGCCAGTCGAGCAGGGTCTGAAACTCTTCTTCCGTCTCGCCGGGATAGCCGACGATGAAGGTGCTGCGCAGGGTGATGTCGGGGCAGGTCGCGCGCCAGGCGGCGATCTCATCAAGGGTGCGCGATCCGGCGGCCGGGCGGGCCATGCGGCGGAGCGTGTCGGGGTGGGCATGCTGGAACGGGATATCCATGTACGGCAGCACGAGCCCCTCGGCCATGAGTGGGATCAACTCGCGCACATGGGGGTAGGGGTAGACGTAGTGCATCCGGACCCACGCGCCGAGTTGGCCCAGATCGCGGGCGAGGTCGAGAATCGGGAATTTCGCCTCGCGGTCTTTCCAGTCGGTGCCATAGGCGGAGGTGTCCTGACTGATGACCAGCAATTCCTTCACGCCGCTCTCGACCAACTTTTCGGCTTCGCGCAGCACGGCGCGCGCCGGTCGGGAGGCGAGGCGGCCGCGCATGTCGGGGATGATGCAGAACTTGCACTTGTGGTTACAGCCCTCGGAGATCTTGAGGTAGCTGTAGTGGCGCGGGGTCAGCTTGACGCCCGCGGCGGGCAACAGGTCGATGAAGGGATCGGGGCTTGGCGGGACGGCCACGTGCACGGCATCGAGCACCTGCTCATACTGGTGCGGGCCGGTCACGGCGAGAATCCTGGGGTGATGCTCCCGGATATAATCGGGCTCCGCCCCGAGACAGCCGGTCACGATCACGCGGCCATTTTCGGTCAGCGCCTCGCCGATGGCATCGAGGGATTCGGCCTTGGCACTGTCGAGAAACCCGCAAGTGTTGACGATGACGGCGTCGGCCCCGGTGTAGTCGGGGGAAATGCCGTATCCCTCGGCGCGCAGGCGCGTCAGGATGCGTTCGCTGTCGACCAGCGCCTTGGGGCAGCCGAGAGAGACCATGCCGATGGTCGGCTGGCCGGAGCGAGGCGCGCCGGTGATCCGGGCGCGCGGGGCAAGGTCGGGGCGAAGGTCGGGCGGGTTCTGGGACATGGACCGATCATAAAGCTGGCGCGTGAATGAGAAAAGGGCCGCACCCTCGGCGCGGCCCTCAAATCCGGTCGATCAAGGAAGGCTTACTTGATCTTGCCTTCCTTGTACTCGACGTGCTTGCGCACGACGGGGTCGTATTTCTTGATCGACATTTTTTCCGTCATCGTGCGGGCGTTCTTTTTGGTCACGTAGAAATGGCCCGTGCCCGCGGTCGAGTTCAGACGGATCTTGATGGTCGTCGGCTTCGCCATTGTCACTCTCCTGGTCGCGGGCCCGGTGGCCCGTTCCGAAAATCCTGAAGCCCGCCTTCTAAAGGTGTGGCACCCGGTGTCAACAGGGATTCTGTTGGATCACTCCGCCGCGTCGAGCTTGTCTTGCGTGCGCGTCTTGAAATCCTCGGGGGAATGACGCTCGTGAAGCTGGGTTTCAGGCTCGCCAAATGTGCGGTTGACCATGCGCCCGCGTTGCACGGCGGGGCGTTCGTCGATCGCGCGCGCCCAGCGGTTCACATGGGTGTAGCTCTTGGCATCGAGGAACTCCTCCGCGTCGTAGAGACGGCCCAACACAAGCTGTCCGTACCATGGCCAGTTGGCGATATCGGCGATGGAATAGCTGTCGGACAACCATTCACTATCGGCCAGACGCTTGTCGAGCACGTCGAGCTGGCGCTTGACCTCCATGGTGAAGCGATTGATCGGGTATTCCATCTTTTCAGGGGCATAGGCGTAGAAATGCCCGAAGCCGCCGCCAAGATAGGGGGCCGATCCCATCTGCCAGAAGAGCCAGTTGAACGCCTCGGTGCGGGCCTTGGGATCTTGGGGAAGGAACGCGCCGAACTTCTCCGCGAGGTAGAGCAGGATCGAACCCGACTCAAAAAGCCGCGTTCCGGTGCCGTGATCCATCAGGGCGGGAATCTTGGAATTCGGGTTGATGTCCACGAAGCCGGAGCCGAACTGATCGCCCTCGCCGATGCGGATGAGCCACGCGTCATATTCCGCGTCGTGACCGGCCTCCAGCAATTCTTCGAGCATGACCGTGACTTTTACGCCATTCGGGGTCGCCAGCGAATAAAGCTGTAGCGGATGCTTGCCGACGGGCAACTCCTTGTCGTGGGTCGGTCCGGAGATGGGGCGGTTGGTCTTGGCGAATTCGCCGCCATTCTCCGCGTCCCAAGTCCAGATGCGTGGCGGGGTCCAGCCAGTATCACTCATGTTGCGCTCCTTTTCCTGTCGCTTTCGGAGATACACTTGGAACGGCGAATGTCCACCGGCACGCGCGCAACCGTGAACGATCAGGCGAAGCCGGCGTCCCGCGCGATCATGGCCGCATCGGTCCGATTCTTGGCCGACAGCTTGCGGCAGAGCGTCTTGACGTGCAGCTTGATGGTCACTTCCTGCAGGTCGAGGTCGCGGGCGATTTCCTTGTTGGACTGTGCCTTCATGAGGCCGCGAAGCACCTGTTTCTCCCGCGGGGAAAGCACTTCGGCGAAGGGGGTCTCCCCGGGGCCCTCGGCGGCGGACATGAAGCTGAGCGGGGCGAACACCTCTCCTGCTGCCATGAATTTCACAGCATTGGCCAATGATCGGGCAGGCAGGGTCTTGGGCAGGAAACCCGCCGCGCCGCGCGCCAGCGCCTCTTCGGCCACATCGCGGGTGGCGGTACCGGAGATCAGCCCCACGGGACGCCCCCCGGAGGCCTTGAGCGCGGCGTCGAGCCCCTCGAGACCTTTCATGCCGGGCATGGTGTAGTCGAGCAGCACAAGATCGAACGGGCCCTCGGCCTCCATCGTCTTCAGCGCTTCTTTAAGATCGCGCGCGGCTTCTGTCTGGCAACCGCCGTCGGCTTCCAGAAACAGGGCGATTGTCTCGCGTACCAGGTCATGGTCATCCGCTATCAGGATCTTGAGCATCGTCTCAGCTTCCCGTGGCTCCCCGTCCGGAACATCAGTCTCACAGGCCGCGGTGCCGGGTGCAAACGGAACTTTGGCCTAGTGTGCCAGAATGTCTCACTATTCTTGCGTATATAGGTGATGTGCTACCGATTTCTGGCAAGTTGCAACCCACAAGTTAGAATTCGGCCGATATGTCGGGGCCGTGGCCCGAACGCTTGCTTGTCGTACGCCGAGGAACCAAGATGAATTTGATGACCAGACTTCTCCGTTCGGGGCTCATCGCGGTGGCGCTCTGGATCGGTGCGTCGAGCGTGCAGGCCGACGAGGCCCTGCTGACGGTGCAGGTCGGAGAGACTGAACACCGCTTCACGTTGGCGCAGCTTGAGTTGCTGCCGGTGACGAGCTTTGAAACCTCCACGATCTGGACCGTTGGGTCGCACAGGTTCACCGGCGTGTCGCTCGCGGATCTCGCGGCGCATCTGGGGATCGTGACGGGTGAGCTTCTGGCGACGGCAATCAACGACTATCACATCACCATACCGCTGGAGGATGCCGTCACCCCCGGTCCGATCATCGCCTATGAGATCGACGGGGAGCCGATGCCCCGACGCGAAAAGGGGCCGCTCTGGATCGTCTATCCCTATGATATGATCCCGGCCTATCAGACCGAAACCATCTACAGCCGCTCCATCTGGCAGCTGGTACGTCTGGACGTGCAATGACCCCTCAGCCCGATACCAAACCCGGCAGCGACGCCGGGCGCATCTGGCTGCGGAACCTGCTGGTCGCCGTGCTGGTGGGCGGGGTGGCGCTTTCGCTTTATCTCGGGAATGCGCTGTGGCAGCGGGCGGTGTGGCTGGATACCTCGTCGCGCGACAACGTCGATTGGGCCTTTTCGCAGCTGGAAGTGGATTTCCTGAAGCTCGAACAGGCGTTGACGCAGGCGCGGGTCGGGGTGACGCAGGATCTGGAGGAATTGCGCAAGCGGTTCGACATTTTCTACAGCCGCGCCCGGATCATCGAAGGTTTGACCGATTCCGACTCCGAAGACATCCTGCAGCTTCGCCGGTCCCTCGACGAGATGATCCCGATCATCGATTCCAGCGATGCCCGCCTGATGGCGCAGTTCGACGATTTGACGGCGGCCATTGCGCGGGTGTCCGACATGCCCCGCGAAATCGCACTGTCGTCCATCGCCACATGGGCCGAGCGGGTGGAGGCGGAACGTCACGGGGTGGCCCGGTTGGTCAAGGTTCTGGCGGCGGTGATCCTGTTGGTGACCCTCGCGCTGATCGGAGCGGTTCTGTGGCTCTGGGTCCAGACAAAGGCGCTGCACCGCGCGTCGGGCGAGGCGGAGCAGAGCCTGCTGCGCCAGCGGACCACGCTGCGGGCCTCGCTCGATGCGATTGTCGTGACGGATGAGAACGACCGCATCCTCGATTTCAACGGCTCTGCCGAAGACATCTTTGGTATCGGGCGGGAAGATGCGTACGGTCGGAGCTTCGCCGAGCTGTTCGTGCCCGAAGCGCAGCGGATCGGCCGGTCCCGCGGGTTGCAGCGTCTGCGGCGGGCGGGGGACGGCACGGATGCCGAAGGAGGCCGCCGCGAGGGCGAGCTGATTCGACAGGACGGGACGCGGTTCCCGGCCGAGTTGTCGATGTCCTTCACCCGCACATCGCTTGGCCCGGTGATCGTGTCCTATATCCGAGACATTACCGAGAAGAAGGAACGCGAGGGCGAGATCATGATGGCGCGCGATGCCGCCCTTGCCGCCTATCGCGATAAATCACGTTTTTTCGCCGTGATGAGCCACGAGATGCGGACCCCGCTCAACGGGGTGCTCTCAGCGCTGCAACTGCTTGAGGGCACCACGCTGGATGCCGAACAGCGCGGATTTCTGACGGCGGCGACCACTTCGGGAGAGATCCTGCTCGACCATATCACTGATGTGCTCACGCTGGAGCGTGACGAGGTGGGCGCGCCGATGGTCCGGCCCAAGGCGGTGGATCTCAAGGCTTTGACGACGGGGCTTCAGAACGTGCTGGACCCACTTGCGCGCACCTCGGGGACGCGTCTGACTGTGGAGACCGACGGGATCGATGCCTGCACCGTGGTGACCGATCCGCGCGCCGTGCAACAGATCGTCGTCAACCTCGTGAGCAACGCCATCAAGTTCACCCCCGGTGGACAGGTCAAGCTGCGCGCTGTCTGTCACAAGGCCGAAGGGGAAAAGCCGCTGCTGATGCTGGAGGTCGAGGACAACGGCCCTGGCATTCCCGAAGCCGACCGGACGCGTATCTTTCGGGACTTTGTCACGCTGGAGGCGCGGCTCGACCGGAGGGAGAGCAGCACGGGGCTTGGTCTTGGGATCGTGCGGCGGCTGGTCGAGCAGCTTGGCGGCGAGGTGTGCTGTGAGGCGGCGGAAATGGGGGGCGCGCGCTTTGTCGTGGCTCTTCCGGTGGAGCCTGCGAACGCGCCGGCGTCCCTGCCTGAGGCGCGCAACTCTCCTAGCCCGCGGATTCCTTCGAAGTCCGTTCTGGTGGTCGATGACAACGCCATCAACAGGGAGTTGCTGGAGGCGATGCTGCATCGTCAGGGCCACGAGGTGGTCTTGGCCGAAGGCGGGGCGGAGGCCGTTACAGCGGCCCGCAGCACGCCCTTCGACGTGATCTTGATGGATATCTCCATGCCGGGCATCAACGGCATACAGGCGACCCGCGCGATCCGGTCGGAAGACGGGCCGAACAAGCGCACGCCGGTGGTTGCCGTAACCGCCCATGCGATGCCGGAGGAACGTGCCGAATTTCTGGCCGCAGGGCTTGATCATTTCCTTGGCAAGCCGCTCAGCCTCGCCGATCTGGCCAAGTGCCTTGCGGAGGTCTTTGCGGGCCAAAGCGCGGCCCCGGCGACCAAGGCCGCGGAGGGGGTGCTGGATGAGCGGCAACTCTCCGATCTCATCGATCTGGTGGGGGAGGAGACCTTTGTAGATCGCCTGAAACTGGTGATTGCGGAGGTCGAAGAGGCGCTGCCGGAGTTCACGGATACTTCCGATCTCGATCATCTGGCGAGCCGGGCCCATGCGGTAGGCGGTATGACGGGGATGTACGGCGCCCTGAAGTTTCATCAGGCGCTCAAGGAGATCGAAACCTGCTGCAAGGCGGGCGGGGAGGGGATCGATCCGTTGCTGCCGCAGATGTTCATCCTGTGGGAGAAGACCCGCATCGAGTGGGAAGGCCGGATCAGGGATCTCGGCGCAGATCCAGACCGTCAATCACCCTCAGAAGAGCCACCGTTGAAAACGGACGCCTGAGCACGGGAAACCCCTCGGCCTCCTCTGCCAGTTCGGCCGCGTCCCCGAGCAGGATGATGCGCGCGCCTTGCAGCAGCAAGGCTTGCTTCAAGTCTGAGCGGTCGAATTCAGCGGGCGACATTTCGACAAAGGCGAGGTCGGCGCGCAGGCCCGCCTCGATCCTCTGCAGCGCCTCTTCCGCGCCCCGTGTCCGCTCTACCTGCGCGCCGGGGAACCGGTCGCAGAGCGTGTCGGCGATATCCTCGGCGACGAGCAATTGCCGCAGCACGATGAGGAAGTTTCCTGAGGTGAGCGCGACATCGTGTCGACTCATGGGGCCGCTCCTACTGTTTTGGTCAGAATGGAGTCTGTAATCCCCAAATGCACGGGAATTTCACGGGAAAACCTCCCGTTTCGTGCAAGTTTGCCGGAAAAAATCCCCGGAGGCCGTGGCGCTCGGCAAGAACGTGCCTCCGGGTGGGCGTCTGGGATCAGCCGCCGATCTTTTCCACGAGATCGATGGAGGTGAGGCCGTCTTCGCCCGCTGTCTCATAGGTGAGTTGCAGGGTGTCGCCGGTGGTGATGCCCTCGGGCAGAAGCGCCACGGAACCCAGTTCCCAGACGGTCTTGTCGGCCATGACGAGCACCTTGGAGCGGGCATCGAAGGAGACGACCTTGCCGGTGGTCTGATCGGCGGTGGCGGTGGTGGCGGCAAGCGCAACGAGAGCGGCGAGAAGGGCGCGCATGGGCGGGTTCCAAATGTCGAGGGGACGCCTTGGGGACCACTCCTTGCGGCCTCCGGGGCGGAGCCTCACGCGCCGGATTTTTCGCATATGCGCCCGAACATCGAGTCGTTCAAGTGGGTATTTGAGTGCGCCGTGAAATTTTTCGAGAGGGCGAATTTTCGGAAGGTAAACGCGGCGCACCGGGACCGGGCGGGCCGGGGGCGAATCGCGGCGCTACGCCTTGATTAACAAGGGATTGGCGGCGTTTCGGGGCGTATGACTCGCGTATGACATTTGTATGACTCCTGTGCACACGCCGCGTATGCCACGGGGCGGGTTAACTGGGCGGGCGGAGGGCCGGGAGGGCGCGGGAGCAGAGAGCGCCGCGCCGGTGGTCAGGGGGCGCTGGGGCGGCCCGGGTCATCGCAAGAGTTCGCCCGCGTGGTGGCGAAGTGGCCTTTAGGCGGATTGAGGGTGGAACGCACGGAGCGCTGGGGACGATTGGGTCGGAGCGACGAGGGCCGCGCCCTCACTTGGGGTGAGAGCCGGACCGCGCAGCGGTGAGGTGGCCTGTGGACGGATCGAGGGTGGAACGCGTGGAAGGGCGGGGGCGGTTGGACATGGGAGAAAAGGGCCGCGCCCTCGCTTGGGGTGGGAGCCGGTCCGCGCAGCGGTGAGGTGGCCTGTGGACGGATCGAGGTTCGAGCGCGCGAAGCGCAGGGGGCAGTTGGACATGGGAGAAAAGGGGCGCGCCCTCACCTGGGGTGGGCGCTTCGAGCGGCCTGTGGTCAGCGGTTTATCTCGAAAGCCCCGGACGAGGGCTTAGCGGTGCGCGGCATCGCCATGCGCCCTCCCGCGGGGAGGGGAGGGCGCGGCCCGGGCTGGTCGCCCGGGCAATAAGAGAACTCTCCAAGCCAACAATGTTGCGAGGCAGATCGATTGTAACCTACGGGCTTTCCAGTGCCGAAATCAATTTCCGACCAAAATCAGCCACGTCAAAGGTATCACGATCCGTGTTGTCTGGAGGTACTCTAAATACGACCTCTATCTCAGGATGACGCTGCCTGCTGACTACTTCTGGATTCGCAACTGGCCCATGTGGGTATTCCAGAATGCCCAACCGTACCAAGTAGTCAGCATGTGAAACATCGAAACCCTCTCTAACGAATTCGCTTCGCCGAAATGGGCGCCATGATTCTTCATCGAAACGTTTTTCTATCTCTTTTTCGCCCAAGGTGTGATCTTGCCCACCATATCTATTTTGGTAAATGTATTTTACCATGCGCGCGCATTCCGGGGTGAACTCGCGGACCGCTGAAATGAACCGAATATCTACATCCTCACCGCCAGGTATCATCGACTCGGAAAGAAGTTTTGCGTAGAAATCATGGATTTCATCAGTGTCCTCAATCGAGGCTTGTTCGAATATCCGATTTGCCAATTTGGGTGATACAGAGAGGGTCTCGTGTATTGCTTTGCTGGAAAGAATCTCTTCAGTTCGAATTTGCAGTCTATGCAGTCGTCGGACCTTATATTCTTTGAGGGGATCAGTTAAAAATGTGCTTGATGCAACCTCGACGGGTTCGCCTACAACTCGATGAAGGAATTGACCAAAGCTAGCAGCTAGTTCAAACGCTTTGCCGGTTGTTTTAGCAATTTCTTTTGACGCTTCTGAAATGGCTCGAATGGTTTCTTTGTCGGTCATTACCTTACCTCCCCCGCCTCTTGTTCCCGCCCCTTTGCCCGGCCCGCCCGGCCGTTGAGCGGCCGCGACCCTTGGTGGCCTCTTCGCTCGCCTTCTCCACTGCCTGTTGTCGCGCCAGCGGGTCGTCGGAGATGGCCAGATCGACTGCTTCGAGCCGTTTGACCTCGTCGCGCAGGCGGGCGGCCTCTTCGAATTCGAGATTCTCGGCGGCCTTGCGCATATCGGTGCGCAGCCCGTCGAGCACGGCCTCCAGATTGGCCCCGTGCAGCGGCTTGTCGATCTTGGCGGTGACGCGGGACATATCCACGTCGCCCTTGTAGAGGCCCTGCAGGATATCCTCGACGTTCTTCTGGATGGTGGCGGGCGTGATGCCGTGCGCTTCGTTATAGGCGATCTGCTTTTCGCGGCGGCGGTCGGTTTCCGCCATGGCGCGTTCCATGGAGCCGGTGATGCGGTCGGCATACATGATGACGCGCCCTTCGGAGTTGCGCGCGGCGCGGCCGATCGTCTGGACGAGAGAGGTCTCGGAGCGCAGGAAGCCTTCCTTGTCCGCGTCAAGGATCGCCACCAGCCCGCATTCGGGGATATCGAGCCCCTCGCGCAGCAGGTTGATGCCCACCAGCACGTCAAAGGCGCCGAGGCGCAGATCGCGCAGGATCTCAATCCGCTCGATCGTGTCGATGTCGGAATGCATGTAGCGGATCTTGATGCCCTGTTCGTGCAGGTATTCGGTCAGATCCTCGGCCATGCGCTTGGTGAGCGTGGTCACGAGCGTGCGGAAGCCTTGCGCGGTGACTTTGCGGATCTCATCAAGCAGGTCGTCGACTTGGGTCTCTACGGGGCGGATTTCGATAAGGGGGTCGAGCAGGCCGGTAGGGCGGATGACCTGTTCGGTAAAGACGCCGCCGGTCTGTTCAAGCTCCCACGCGGCGGGGGTGGCGGAGACAAAGACGCTCTGCGGGCGCATCGCGTCCCATTCCTCGAACTTGAGGGGGCGGTTGTCCATGCAGGACGGCAGGCGGAAGCCGTGCTCGGCGAGGGTGAACTTGCGGCGGTAGTCGCCCTTGTACATCGCGCCGATCTGGGGGACGGAGACGTGGCTTTCATCGGCGAAGACGATGGCGTTATCGGGGATGAATTCGAACAGGGTGGGGGGCGGCTCGCCGGGGGCGCGGCCGGTCAGATAGCGCGAGTAGTTTTCGATTCCGTTGCAGACGCCGGTGGCCTCCAGCATCTCGATGTCGAAATTGGTGCGCTGTTCAAGCCGTTGGGCCTCCAGCAGTTTCCCCTCGTTCACGAGCTGGTCGAGACGCTGGCGAAGCTCCTTCTTGATCGACACGACGGCCTGTTTCATCGTCGGTTTCGGGGTCACGTAGTGCGAGTTGGCATAGACGCGGATGCGGTCGAAATCGCCGGTCTTCTGGCCGGTGAGCGGATCGAATTCGGTGATCGCCTCCAACTCCTCTCCGAAGAACGACAGGCGCCACGCGCGGTCCTCTAGGTGGGCGGGCCAGATCTCCAGCACGTCGCCGCGCACCCGGAAGGAGCCGCGCTGAAACCCTGCGTCGTTGCGGCGGTACTGCTGGGCCACGAGGTCGGCGATGATCTGGCGCTGGTCGTATTCCTTGCCGGCGTGCAGGTCCTGCGTCATGGCGCCGTAAGTCTCGACCGAACCGATGCCGTAGATGCAGGAGACCGAGGCCACGATGATCACGTCGTCACGCTCCAGCAGGGCGCGGGTGGCAGAGTGGCGCATCCGGTCGATCTGTTCGTTGATCTGGCTTTCCTTCTCGATGAAGGTGTCGGAACGCGCCACGTAGGCTTCGGGCTGATAGTAGTCGTAGTAGGAAACGAAGTATTCCACCGCGTTCTCGGGGAAGAAGTTCTTGAACTCACCATAAAGCTGGGCCGCGAGGGTCTTGTTAGGGGCGAGGATGATCGCGGGGCGCTGGGTCTGCTCGATGATCTTGGCCATGGTGAAGGTCTTGCCCGTGCCCGTCGCGCCGAGAAGGACCTGATCCCGCTCCCCGTCGCGCACGCCGGCCACAAGCTCTGTGATGGCGGTTGGCTGGTCGCCGGCTGGCTCGAAATCGGTGGCCATGACGAACGCTTTGCCGCCTTCGAGCTTGTCCCGCTCTTTCACGTCCGGCGCCGGGGCGTGCATCAACGGCATGGATTTGTCGGAGTGGCTATAGGGCATGGGCGGAGTTCCTTGTTTGTCCCTAGATTGGGGCGTTCCGGGCGGGCTTCAACCGTAAACTTCCCGCAGCGGTGGAACCCCCTTGCCGCGCGGGCGGTTTTTGCCGATAACAGCCGAGGTCCATTTGAGCAGGAGCCAGCCATGCACGCGCGCATCTATCAGCCTTCCCGCAACGCCATGCAATCGGGCATGGCCCGCACGCGGCAATGGATCCTGGAGTTCGCGCCGCAGGAGCCGCGCGATATCGACCCGCTGATGGGCTGGACCTCCTCCAGCGACATGGATTCTCAGGTGCGCATCCGTTTCGACACCAAGGAAGAAGCGCTGACCTATGCCAAGGAAAACGGCATCGAGGTTCAGGTCATGGAACCCAAGCGGCGCAAACCTAACGTGCGGCCCATGGGCTATGGCGAAAACTTCGCCACCAACCGCCGAGGCGCCTGGACCCACTAGGGCAGTAGATCGGGATCACGTTCCGACCGAAAGGGCCGTGAGGTTCAGCCGAGCGATTTCTTCGGGAGATGAGGCTCTGAACCCATTGGTTTGGGCGACAGGCTGAGTAAGGCCCTTAAGATTCGGGCGACGTAGGAGGCGATCTTCTCTGGCTGACTGACGAACCGAGGGCACGACTTGGGTGTCTAATACCAAATCGTTGGATCAATGAATCTGTGGCTTGGTCAGCGA
Organism: Poseidonocella pacifica; assembly: GCF_900111875.1. GTDB lineage: Bacteria > Pseudomonadota > Alphaproteobacteria > Rhodobacterales > Rhodobacteraceae > Poseidonocella > Poseidonocella pacifica. Next base: position 403,936 of record NZ_FOJU01000002.1, on the reverse strand, counting down.
TTGAGCCAAGCCTTGAGCCGGCATCGAGAGATCCCTCTTGGTATGACCCGTCAGAGGATCAGGTCTCTTTGATATCTTGCGTGGGCGAGGGAAGCGACGGATCGACCGGGCTTTCGTCTTTGAGGGCCACTCCGGTCTGGCCAGCTCTCTGGGCCGCCACGATGAGCCAAGAGAGACGCGACGCCGCTTTTTCCGCTGTCAATCCGCCCTTGTCGTGAATGTTGGAGACACAGTTGCGCGCGCTGTCTCTGGTGCCCGGACGGGGAGCATATGTCAGGTAGGCGCCGAGACTGCTTGAAACGCTCAGGCCCGGTCTTTCGCCGATCAGGACAAGCACCATTTCAGCCCCGGCGGCCTCGCCGACCGCGTCGCCAAGCGCCACGCGGGCCTCAGAGGCCGCGAACACTGGGGCGTCGCGGGCATCTTCATTCTGCTCCCGCAGGGCGGCGATCACCAGTGGGGCTTGTCTGACAAGAGCGGGCGGCGACAAACCGTCCGCCAGCACGATTGCCAATTTTGGCCTGCTTGAAGGAATCGATGCATCGCGTGAAAGTGTCCGGCCGAGGTCCGGGCGGCGCAGGTACTCCTCACGGGAGTGAGCCCGAGACCTGACGTGGTGCAAGGGGCCGACGGTCGCTTCGAGTTGCGTCCAATCCACCTTTTCAAATATCGCGTCCCGTGCGCTGGCATGGTCTTCCTGAAAGTTCAGAAGGTTACGAAGTGGCAAGGGGGTCGCCTTCGCATCAAGCCTGACGCGGGCGGGCGTGAGTTCCGACAGTTTGGAGAGGGTCCGGGTCATGCCACCAAACCCATGTTTTCCAGAATGCCGCCGGGACCTTCCAGTAGGCCACCCCCTGCATGGGCGGCCTCGAGCCATGCCTCGAATTCAGGAGCGGCGCGCGATCCGGTTATCTCCCTCAGATAGGCGAGATCCTCAAATCCAAGGCTTTGATACCCCAGCATCGCGTCGTCCGCGCCGGGGACCGTGATAAGGAAGTTTACCCCCGCGCTGGCCAGCAAGGTGGCGAGCACATCCATGTCATCCTGATCCGCCTGAACGTGGTTGGTATAGCACACGTCTACGCCCATCGGCAGGCCAAGCAGTTTGCCGCAGAAGTGGTCTTCCAGCCCGGCACGGATGATTTGACGCCCGTCATAGAGATACTCCGGACCGATGAACCCGACGACCGTATTGACGAGCAAAGGGTCATAGGCGCGGGCAACGGCATAGGCCCGCGCTTCCAGCGTTTGTTGATCCACACCGTGATGCGCGTCGGCAGACAGCGCCGCTCCCTGACCGGTTTCGAAATACATCAGGTTGTTGCCAATGGTGCCGCGCTGCGCGGACAAACCAGCCTCCCACGCCTCTTGCAGAATATCGAGAGTAACGCCGAAGCCCTCATTGGCCCCTTGGGTACCAGCGACAGATTGGAAGATCAGATCCACCGGTGCTGCGCGCTTCAGCAACTCCATCGCGTTTGTGACATGTGTGAGGACGCAGGTTTGCCCCGGCATCTGTAGCCGAGCGCGAATATCGTCCAGAGTACAGAGCAAGTCGTAGCAGTTGCCCAGATTATCGGTCGCCGGATTGATCCCGATCACCGCGTCTCCCGCACCAAACAGAAGCCCATCAAGGATCGCGACAGCGATCCCGCGAGGATCATCCGCCGGGTGATTGGGCTGGAGCCGCGTGGAGAGGGTACCGCGCCCCCCCAAAGTGTTGCGGAAGGCGGTCACCACCTCGCATTTGCGCGCAACGCGGATCAGGTCCTGATTCCTCATGAGCTTGCTGACTGCGGCGACCATTTCGGGGATGAAGCCAGCGGCAGCCTGCTGCAGGCTCATGGTGTCGGCCATATCCCCGAGCAACCAGTCGCGGAGATCGCCCACGCACATCGACGAGAAGGGCGTGAAGGCGGCTTCGTCGTGGCTGTCGATTATGAGCCGTGTAACGGCATCGATTTCATAGGGTACTACGGACTCTGACAGGAATGTTCGCAGTGGAAGATCGGCCAGCGCGCGCCGAGCCGCGACACGCTCTCGCGCAGAGGATGCGGCAACCCCGGCCAGTTGATCACCAGATTTCTCCGGCGTAGCTGCCGCCAGAAGCCGCGCGAGCGAGTTGAAGGTAAAACGCTCGCCGCGTACCGTACCAGAGTATGTGGCCATCACAGCCTCCGGAGATGAGTCGCCCAATCGGGGTCTTCCATGATCGACCGGGCTCGCATCTTTTTCCACATGCCATATTTGTGGAAGTCGAATTCCAGCCGTGAGACCTTCATCTGTACCATTGACCACAATGCCCATTTCACATCCGCCAGAGCCTTGTGAACGATCACGCGGGAGACGATCTCGGGGCGAACCTCACCGAAGTAGGCCTCGATCAGTTCAAGCTCCTTCTCAGGGGAAAAGAACATCTCACCGAACCAGATACCCAGATCATAGCAACGATCATTCATGGAGCAATATTCGTAGTCGATCAGCATGATCGATCCATCCTCCCCGATCATGAAGTTGCCGGGCATCGGGTCGTTGAAACTGGGCACAAGGTCGTAGCCAGACGCCTCGATTGCCTCCCGCGCCATGCTGGTGTTCAGCATCAGCCAGACGTTCTCGCGATAGTGCCGTCCGCCAAGAGTTGCGACCTGGCCTGCATGCTCGTCGATCATGTCGAAGATCGTCTTGGTCAAACCCAATGACGGGAGGGAGTGCATGGTCCGATAGGCGGCAATCGCGGCCCGGCATTTGTCGATATCAATGAAGTCCGAATGAGTGGTGGCTCGACGGTCGGGAAGGAAGTCGTTGATCTCTACACCCCTATCGGCAAGATCGTCGTGTACCCGAGGGCCGAGGCCGGCGGCGGCGGCCTTGCGCGAGGCGTCCATTGCGGCTGCGCGGTCGATGAACATTTCTGTGCCGTTGCCCGGTACCTTTACGAACCAATCTCCGCCATCAACGTGCCGGACACGCCAGTTCTCGTTCGAAATCCCCCCCGATACAGGGCCATAGGTGATGCCCACGCCGCCACCGAACAGCGGCGCGTCTTTGATGACCAGTTCGATGGTCTGCTCCATTGCGTGTACCGCAGAGCCAAGGGGTTTCATCATCATGCCGCCACCTCCGTTATGCGTAATTTCTCTTCGAAGGCCGGATGACGGAGCATCATTCGCAAGCGCAACAACCGCCACTCGCCGTATTTCAGCCATTCCACAGTATTCCGCTCAGAAATGTGGGCCATCAGACGCGCCCAAAGTGCGTGCAGCAGATCATCCACGTGCGACCACAACCGTGCGCGGGCGAAGTTCACGGGGTCGAAGGTGCCGTAGTAAGCGGTAAACGCAGTGGCCATGTCGGTTTCCAGATCGGTGACTTCCGCCATCAGGACGCCCAAGTCGTAGAGCGGGTCGTTCATGCCGCATCGATCGAAATCTACCAGCCACACGGCATTGTCCGGTCCCAGCAGGATGTTGGAGGCGCTACCGTCGTTGCGGCAGGGGACAAGGACCGAGGCGTTGGCCAGCCCTTCGGCCTGAGCAATCAGGCGACGCAGATACAGGATGTCGTCCGGCAACGGGATGCGTCTTGCGCCGTGTTCTTCGATCACCCGGTCGATCAGTGCGAATGGGTCGAAACGGGTAGGCAGGGCAGGACCGGCATGCTGCGTCTTGAGCGCAGCGACGATGGCGGCCATCGTATCCGCATCCTGTAGATGGTGCTGCCGCGCGGTAACCCAGTTTTCTGGCGCTGCCTGCATGGCTATGGCACCGGTCGCGGCATCACCCCACACCACTTTTGGTCCCGCCAAGGATGTGGCGGCGCCGCGCAAGGCCAGATCCAGATCGAACCAGGGCATCATTTCCGGATGCATGCGTTTGACGAAGGTTTCGCCCACGAAAGCCGATTGGCTTTCCAAAGCCCGATAGCTGGGCGAGGCCAGTGCTTCTGGGCCGGGGCGCGCATCCCGCGGGTCCAGTCCGGCGGCGCTCAATGTTTCTGCCAACATGGCATCGGTGACGAGGTCGGTCATATGCTCTCTCCCAGTCTGTCGAGGTCGCCGCGGGCGGCGTCGATCCGGCGCAGCATTTCCACCAAGACGTCGCCTCCGGCGGCGATATCTTCGGGGGCGGTGTATTCGTCGTTCCGGTGAATTACCCCGCCCACGGAAGGAACCGCGAAAACGAGGGACGGCATGATTGCGTTCACCGCCACCGCATCGTGGCCGGCGGTCGTGTCGAGTTGCATGGTCGGCAGATCGAAATCGCGCGCGACCTGTTCGGTCAGCTCGACGAGGCGGGAGTCGAACTTGCCAGCGGGCCGGCGGTCAACCGATACGATTTCCACCTCGACGGCGGAGGCCTTTGCAATCGCGGGTAGTGCGCTGCGCAATTCAGCTTCGGCCCGTTCCAGTATCTCCGGTTCGGGCGCGCGAAGTTCGCTAAAGAGGACCGCGTTGCCGGGCACGATATTTGGAGAATTGGGCGATACATCGAGCCGACCTACGGAGGTGTAGAGCGTATCGTCTGCCTTGTCGGCAAGCGCACGCACCTCGGTGATGATGCGGGCCGCGCCCAGCAACGCATCGCGGCGAGCCTCCATGGGGGTGGGGCCGGTATGGTTTTGCTCACCCCTGACTTCGATACGTAGCTTCAGCGCGCCCCAGTGACGTACGAAGGGCGCGATCCGAGCCGCGGCTTTCTCCATCTTGACATCGCCTTCGATATGAATTTCGAGGTAGATGTCCGACTGCGGCGCGGCGTCGGATCCCATATAGCCGGTCCGGCGCAACTCACTCTCTACTGTCTTGCCGTCGCTGTCTTCGCGGCTGAGAGCGAAGTCGCGGGTCACGCCTCCAGCATAGACCGATGACCCCAGCAAGGAGGGCTGAAACCGCGCACCTTCTTCGTTCATCCAGTCAACGATAACGAAGTTGCATGAGGGCTGAAGGTGCCGCGTCTTTGCTTCGTTGCGTAGCGTCTCAATCGCGGCGAGTGCAGCGACCACACCATAGGCTCCGTCGAAGCGCCCTCCCTTCGGCTGGCTGTCAAGGTGAGAGCCCACCATGACCAAAGGAGCATCCGGGCCTGCGAGGTCGATCCGACCGAAGAGATTGCCAATATCGTCCACCAGGACGCTGTAGCCGCGGGCATCCAATTCTCCACGGAACCAGTTCCGAACATCCCTGTGCGCGTCGGTGAGTACCTGCCGGTCGATGCCTCCATCGCCTGTGTCCCCGTATCGCGCCTGTGTTTCCATAAGCGAATACAGGAGGCCCGCATCGATGCGGCACATATCGAGCGTATCGGTCATTGCGCGACTCCCCCGTCAATAAGGTGGCAGGCGGCGAGGGCCTGCGCGTTGCGCGTCTGCAGCCGTGGCGTTTCCGACAGGCAGCGGTCGAACGCGTGAGGGCATCGTCCCGCAAAGGCACATCCCGGCGGCAGGTCGATGGGTGAGGGCGGCTCGCCTTCGAGCAGACACTCCTCGGGAAGATAGCGCCGCTTCTCCAGTGTGGGGGCTGCCGAAAGCAAGGCACGGGTGTAAGGGTGACCGGGGTCGAAGAAGAGCCGCTCGTTGGGGGCCACCTCGACGGTCTCCCCAAGGTACATTACGGCAATACGGGAACACACCTGACGCACCATCGTGAGATCGTGGCTGATGAAGATGTAGGTGAATCCATGCTGAGCCTGCAGTCGTTCGAACAAGTTCAGCATTTTGCCCTGTTCGGTCTGATCCAGCGCCGAAAGGGTTTCATCCATGATGAGTAAGCGCGGCTCAAGCACCATGGCCCGAGCCACATTTAGACGCTGTCGCTGCCCCGCCGAGAGTCCCGTGGGCAAGCTGTCATAGGATGCGACGTTCAGGCCGACCTCTGACATTGCCGCGCGGGCCCGGTCGCGGCGCTCCGCACGATTACCCAACCCGTGGATCTTCAACGGCTCCTCGATGATCGCACCAATCGGGCTTTGCGGTGGAAGCGAGCCGTAGGGGTCTTGCAAGACCAGTTGAAATCTTCGGCGCAGCGCTCGCAGTCGCTTCGGGCTGGCCTGACCGATGTTCTCGTCCTCGAAGAATATCGTGCCGGCGTCGGGACGCTCAAGTCCGGTGAGAAGACGCATCAGCGAGGACTTTCCGCAGCCGGATTCGCCGACTATCCCGAAATTGTCACCGGGGAAGACGTCGAATTCCACATTGCGGACCGCCTGAACCTGCGCCTTGCCCGACGCGCCGCGGGTCTCATAATGCTTGGCGACGCCGCGCACGGACATGATCGCCTGTTGGTCCCGGCTTGGCGGGGGCGCGCTCTCCCGCGTGCCTGTCCAGAGAGTTGGCAGTTCTTCGATGAGGGTGCGGGTATAGGCGTGCTCGGGACTGGCGATCAGTCCACTCGGCACCTGTCGTTCAACCACCCGGCCACCGTGCAGCACCATAACCTCGTCAGCCGCGTCACATGCCACTGGCAGTGAGGAACAGATGAACAGAATAGCGGTCGAGAAATCTTTATTGAGGTCGCGCATGAGTTTCAGGATCTGGGCGGCGACGGTTACGTCCAGAGGCTGGGTGATGTTGTCCGCGATCAACAGGGCCGGATCCGACATCAGGGCGTCGACGATCATCGCGCGCTGCATCATGCCACCCGAATACTGGAAGGGGTACTCGTGGAACCGCCGCTCTGCCGCTGGGATCTTGACGGCTTCGAGCAGCCGAATGGCTTTCCTGCGGGCCTCTTGCGTGCTTATCTCTGGCCGTACGGCCCGTAATTTCTCGACCAGCTGCGCCCCCACCGTCATGGTCGGGTCCAGTGCGCCAGCCGGGTTCCCCCCCACATAGGCGATCTCGCGCCCGCCGAGATGCCGGGCGAAAGCTGGGTCCTCCACCAAGTTTCGCCCTTCAAAGAGGATCTCGCCACCGGTTATCTCCAGCGGCTCCGACAACCAACTCGCCAGCGCCCGCGCCAAAACAGTCTTTCCCGAACCGCTCTCACCGATCACTGAAAGGATCTGCCTTGGAGCGAGGTCGAAGGACACGCCGCGGAGAACGTCACAGCCCTCGGTTGTCAGTGTCACGGTCAGGTCGCGTACGGAAAGCAGAGTCTTGGTCTGCAGCATATCGAGAGACATTTCAGGCTCCTGCGTAAATCTTGTTGCGGGCACGTTCTAACGAAGCCCCCATCAGGTTGACCGAGGTTAAGGTCAGGACGAGGAAGACACCGGGCATGGTGGCAATCCACCAAGCGTTCATCAAATACTTGCGTCCGTCCGCGATGATGTTGCCAAAGGTCGGTGTGGGCGGCTGCACGCCAAGCCCGAGAAAGCCAAGGACGGATTCGAAGATCATCATTCGCGCGATGTCGAGCACCGCGACAAACATGATGGGTGGCAGGACCAAAGGCAGCAGCAGGGTGAACATGATCCGCCAATCGGTAGCGCCGAGCACCATGGCGCCCCTGACGAATTCCTTCTTGCGTTCGGCCATGACGGTGGATCGCATCACACGGGCATAGACCGGCCAACCGGCCAATCCCAAGACGAGTATGATCGACGGAATGGTGGGGCGTGATACGCCCAGGATTGTGATCGCGAGGATGATCATGGGGACGGAAAGCTGCGCGTCGGTCAAACGCATCAGGATCGTGTCTATGCGTTTCCCGAAGTAACCGGCAAACAAGCCGACCATCGCGCCGACCGCCACCATCAGGATCGTCGTCGAGATCCCGATGAGAAGCGAATAGCGGAGACCCACCAGAGTTCGTGCGAGCATGTCGCGACCCAGTTGATCGGTCCCCAGTGGATGTGCCCAGCTCCAACCTTCGCCCATCATCACGGGCGGCGAGAGTTTGCCGCGTATGTTCATCTTCGTCGGGTCGATATCGGAAATCCACGGGTAGAGCCCCGCGGCGGCTACGAGAAGCGCAAAGACGATCAGTCCGATACGGAATTCGATAGAGGAAAACGCCTCGGACCATATGCGTGCAGAGATTTTCTTCGCGCGGGCCTGGCTCGGGGCAGGGGGGGAGATGTCTATGGCGCTCATCAGTATTCGAGCCTCGGATCGATGGTCGTCGCAGCAAGGTCGACGACGATGTTTATCAGGACGAAAGCGGCGGCGGTGACGATGGCGATGCCTTGGATGAGCGGGAAATCCCGCTGCATCACGGCGTTGATCGTGAGCAGGCCGAGGCCCGGGTAATCAAAGATGAACTCGATCACCAGAACGCCGCCGAGCAACATCGAAAACTGAACGCCCAACAGATTTAGGAGAGGCACCGCTGAATTCTTCATTACATGGCGAAACACGATCTGATTTCTGGTCAGTCCTCGGACCGCAGCAATGTCGATGAAGCTCTGGCTCATGACGCCTGCGACCGAAACGGTCAGGGTGCGAATGATGAATGGGGCGATCTCGATTGCCAGAACGAAGGCCGGCAGGATCGTATAGGCGAACCCGTTGTATCCGATGGCAGGAACTAGTTGCAGCTTTACCGAAAGGAGCAGTGCAAGAACGATGCCAAGCCAAAAGTTCGGCAGGCTGACGAAGACAGAAGATATGTATAGGGCAAACCGGTCCGGCCACGCACCCGGCCTCAGCCCGCCCCAGACGCCGATTGGCAGCGCAATGACAAGCGCGAAGATCATCGCGAGAAGGGCTAATTGCAGGGTCATGGGCGCGGAATTCGCGATCAATGACCAGACCTTGGCCCTTTCCCCGCGGGTGCTATCGTCGAAACTGGCCCCACCCACGGCGGCTCCGTTCGCAGGCCGCACAAAGCTTTGACCGAGATCACCCTGCAAGATGCCCGCAACATAGCGGCCGAACTGTACGTAGATCGGATCTCGCAAACCCATGTCGGCAGCGATCTCCTCGATCAGCGCCTCTGGGGCCATTCCGCCAGCCATAAGTCGTACAGGATCGCCGGGCACAACCCTCAGCAAAGTGAAGATCAGCGCCGATACGAGGAAGACGATCAGCGCTCCCTGCGCAAGTCGTCTGGCAAGATATCTGACGAGTGACATGGGCACCTCCGGGTGGTCAGGAGAGGAAAAAGGGGGCTATGCCGCCCCCTTTTGATGGATCAGCTCATCGTGGTCCGGGAGGCATCAGCCGTGCCGTCCGGATAGATGAAGAGATCCTGCACATCGGCCCGTACGCCATGCATGAGCACCGAAGTGAACAGGCTATATGCGGGAACCTTGTCGGCGAGCATCGGCATGAGATTGGTCTGCAGGCTCTCTCGGCGCGCTTCGAGGTCGGGCGCGTCGCGCTCTTCATCAAGCGCGGCGTCGATCTCCGCATCCTCGATGCCGCAGATCCGCTTCGACGTGGAATGGAAATGGGTCCGCAGAACCAGATCGGGTTCGGGCGATGCCGAAGTCCAACCACAGTCGATCATGTGGCCGGGGCCGCCACCGGGACGGTCATATAGCCGCTCGTTCCAGGCGGCGGTTTCCATCACGTTCAACGTTACCGGGAAGCCCTGTTCCTGCAAGAGGGCCGTGATGACCTCGCCGTATTCCTTGGTCTTGGGATAAAAACCGGTCGAGGTGATGTATTCGAGATCCGGAAGCCCGTCGCCGCCGGGGTAGCCAGCCTCTGCCAGCAGCCTCTGGCACTCTTCTGGGTCGTACTCGGGGTAGTTGTCCAAATCCGCGTAGCCAAACTTGATCGGCGATACGAAGTTCGAGGAAGGCTCGCCTGCGGTACCCATGATTTCCAGAATGAGCGAGCGGTCGATCGCGTGAGCCGCGGCTTTGCGCACTAGCGGATTGTCAAACGGCGGCTTCGAGCAGCGGAACCACAGGTACTTGTTCTCGACCGAAACCGCTCGGTTCAAAACGATGTCGTCCTGTTTGCTCAGTGTGTCGACTTGCTCGGGCTCCAGGCGTTCGATGACGTCAGCCTGGCCGTTCATCAGAGAAAGCATCCGAGTGGTGGCATCGCCTACATAGGAGAAGGTAACGCCCGGAATTTGCGGAGCGCCGCGGAAGTAGTCAGGAAACGCCTCCATGACCGTGTCGTTGCCGCGCTGTTCGACGAACTTGAAGGGTCCAGTGCCGTTCAGGCGTTGGTTCAGCACTCCTTGCGGGCCACCTGCGATGTCCTTCGTCGACAAGATGGGGAGGTATGAGGCGAGGAAGATGAACATCGCCGCGCCGTAGCCACCCTTTGTGGTGTCCACGATCACCGTGTAGTCATCCGGCGTTGTCACTTCGAAAGTGTCGGCAAAGCCGGGATATACCTGACGTGCCCGTTCCGGCTGAGCGCCGTATTCGAACGTGGCCTTTACATCCTTGGCGCTGAATGGCTCGCCATCGTGAAACGTCACGCCCTCGCGCAGCTTGATCTCAAGGTGCGTGGCATCAAGAAGATTCAATTCGGTCGCAAGTTCGTAGACGACCTCATCGGGGTTCTCGGGCATCATCGGCGCGCGCGTCAGAAACCCCATAACGAAGCCTTCGATATTGAACTGCGACAGGGTGGTATGGGCCATCGGATCCCAGTTGCCGGTAATGTTTTCGGCCGACAGGAAGACAAGCGGGCGGCTTGCTTGAGCCATCGCCGGGCCTACCAGCAGGCTGGTGTTCAGTTGTACTGCGCCGACCCCAAGTCCGGCCATCGCGGAATTTCGAAGGAAGGTTCTTCTATCCATTTTCTTCTCCTGTCGGTTCATTTTTTCGAGTTTTATTGTTGAGCAGCTTCAGGCCGCTTGGGTGGCGCGCAGGCGCGCCAATTCGTCGAGAATTTGCGAGTGAAGGTAAGGACTTGCCGAGGCGACGACGTCGCCCGAAGACCCGGTGTGCAGAGAGTTGCCGTGCCAGTCGGAGATGCAGCCCCCCGCGCCTTGGACGATCTGGACGACAGGCAGGTAGTCATAGGGTTCCAGCCCACATTCCAGCACAAGATCACAGTAGCCGGATGCAAGGAGGGCATAGTTGTAGCAATCTCCGCCAAACCGAAGCAGCCTCACGCGGTCGCGCAACATGGTAAAGATCGGCGCACGGGGGCCGCTGAAAAGCATCGGGTCGGTAGTGTAGGCGTAGGCTTGGGCGAGATCGGTGCACCCGCTGGTTCGAATGGGTGAACCGTTGAGTGTGCTGCGCTGACCCTCGACGCCACACCATCTTTCTCCAGTCGCTGGCATGTCGATTTGGCCAAGTCGCGGTGTGCCGTCGTCCAACAGTGCCATCAATCCACCGAAAAGGGGATGGCCGGTAACGAAGCTCTTGGTCCCGTCGATTGGATCGATCACCCAAACGAAGCGGCGGTCTAGCCCCTCAGTGCCATGCTCTTCGCCGTAGATTCCGTGATCCGGGTAGTGTGCGGAAATGCGGTCACGCAGGAACGTTTCTATCCCGCGATCAGCGATGGTAACCGGGCTATCATCCGCCTTATGCTCCACACTAAGTGCTTGACGGAAATGGCTTAGTGCGAGCTTGCTCGCGCCATCGGCGGCGGTTTGCGCGAATTCTAGTGCTGCTGCGAGGTCGAGCATGTGACCCTCTTGTTGGTTCCTAAGTGGCCATTTCGGCCGGTGTTGAAACCATTAGCGGCGAGTCGGTCGTAAATGCACAATCAAATCCAAGCATAAGCAATAAAAAGCAACTTATGCCAAATAAATCGGCAAGCTTTGCCCTTGTTTGGTGGTTGATTGGGCGAACTTAAGTCTAAATCAGTCTAAGATCCACATGACCTGTGTTTTTGTGTGGACTTCGGAGGGTGCGTGCCTACAGCATTGGAAAGGGAGCCTGGCTGAGAGGAGCACCGGAGCATGATGTCAGCAGAAAACGAGACCACGACCATGTGGTCGCATGAGCGGCAGTCACAGATTCTCGCGGATCTGCTCCGGGACGGCAAAGTACAGACGAATGCGCTAGCTGAGCGGTTTGCCGTATCCCGAGAGACGATACGGCGTGACCTCCTGGAACTGGATCGCCGTGGCAGTTTGACCCGCGTTCATGGCGGCGCAGTGCCCGTGGTGAAGGATGTGCGCCCCGAACCGGCATTCCGGGACAGATTGGCGGAGAGAGCAGAGGCAAAGCTGGCCATCGGCCGCCGCGCAGCAGAGTTGATCCCGCCCGGTTCGACTGTTTTCGTGGATGCCGGCACGACCACTCGGGCATTCGCCTTAGAGTTGGTGCGCCGCATCGAACTGCGCGTCATTACAAACTGCATCGAGATCGCCCAAATACTTGCCCCTTCAGAGGGTGTCGACGTGCTGTTGCTGGGTGGCAGGCCGCATGGTGAGGTGCCAGCGACTTTCGGGGAGTTGACCTTATCGGAAATCGACCGGTTCCTGGCGGACTTTGCGGTCATTGGCCCGGTAGGTCTCAGTCTGACGCGGGGCGGGACCGACTACGAACTCCACGAGGCGGAAGTAGCACGCAAGATGATCGGATGTTCGGCCACCTGTATAATGCTGTGCGATGCCAGCAAGATCGGCGCCGAGAGCCGCGTTGCCATTTGTGGGTTGGACCAAATTGCCCACATCGTAACTGACAGCGAAACAGACATGGCCTTTTCACCTGCTGGGGTGAAAGTGCACCGTGTCACATTCTGACTCCGAGAGTGTATCGGTACCCTGATCCGTGAAAGGACGCTGGTTGCGGCGGGCCGGAGTGATCCGGCGCGCCTGAAGGGTCAGTCGGTCAGAACGCCGTTGTCCCAGATGCCGGTCACTTCCTCGCCCGTAGAGTAGCGCATCGTGCCTTCGCCCTGACGCTTGCCGCCCTCGAACATGCCCTCATAGACATCGCCATTGGCATAGGTTGCGGTTCCGCGTCCGGTGATTTCGCCCTCTTGCCACGCGCCCTCATAGACGAATCCGTCGGGCATCGTGATCTTGCCCTCGCCGTGGCGCAGCCCGCCTGCGAAATTGCCCTCATAGACGGTTCCGTCGGGATAGGTGGCCTTGCCCGCGCCGGAACGCTGGCCCTCGGCCCAGTTCCCCTCATACCGATAGCCATCTGCATAGGTCATGATGCCGAAGCCATGGTTTCTGGCGTCTTTGAAGCTGCCTTCGTAGACGACGCCATTGGCGTATTCGGCGCGGCCCTTGCCAGAGATGACGCCGCGTTCCCAATCACCCTCATAGCTGTTGCCCGCCGGGTAAACGATGCGGCCAATCCCATCGGCGAGGTCGTCGCTGAAGTGGCCGGTATAGACCGATCCGTCGGGATAGGTGACCTGACCTTCGCCCTCGATCTTCCCATCGGACCACGCGCCGGAATAGACATATCCGTCAGTCCCGGTGAAGCGGCCTTCGCCCTGCCGGCGATCATCCTCGAACCCACCTTCGTAGACATCTCCATTGGCATAGGTGACGCGCCCCTGTCCCTGCCGGCGCCCTGCGGACAGCTCGCCCTCGTAGACATCGCCATTGGGTTGGGTGAGCGTTCCGGTGCCGTCGATCTGTCCGTCGGCCCAGTCGCCCACATAGGTCATGCCATCGGCCATGGTGAGGGTGCCGGTGCCCTCGCGCTCTCCCTCGACGATGCTGCCTTCATAGACAGATCCGTCGGGATAGGTGATGCGGCCCTCGCCATGCTTGACGCCGTTGGCCCAATCGCCTTCGTAGATATAACCGGAGGGGCTTTCGAGCCGCCCCGTGCCGTGATGCTGGGCGTTGCTGAAGCCGCCTTCATAGCGGGAGCCATCGGCATAGACGGCGACACCCTCGCCGTTGATCTTGCCGTCGCTCCAGCTTCCTTCGAAAGTGCCGCCATCGGCGAAGGTGATCTTGCCCTGACCTTCGGGCTTGCCGTCCAGGAATTCGCCTTCATAGACTGATCCGTTGGGAAAGCGCGCGACGCCCTCGCCTTGGATTTTGCCCTCATTCCAGTCACCGGTGTATTCATAGCCGTTGGGAAGGCGATAGGTGCCGGTGCCGTGTTGCAGGCCCCCTTTGAACGTGCCTTCATAGACACCGCCATCGTCGTATTGCTTCGTGAGGACCGTATCGTCCTGCGCCGCGAGCGCGACGGGAAGCGCCATGAGGAGCGCGCCAACCGCTATTGTCTTTCGCATGCCTGTCACCGTTTCTTGTCGATTTCGAACTGCCCGGACCGGTCGGATATCAATCGCATGGGCCGCACGGTAATCGACGGACATGGGAGGGGCAATCTCTTTTGCCCGAAGCGGGTTTTCCCGGCGGGCCAATCTGATAAAGAGCCGCAAGACACAGGAGAGGCAGGCCATGGCCGACACATTCAGGCTCACACTGGCGCAACTGAACCCGGTGATGGGAGACATCGCAGGAAACGCGGCCAAGGCCCGTGCCGCATGGGAGACCGGGCGCGAGGCCGGGGCGGATTTCGTGGCGCTGCCGGAGATGTTCATCCTTGGCTACAACCCGCAGGATCTGGTGCGCAAACCCGTGGTCCATCAGGCAGCCATCGCCGCGATCGAGACGCTGGCGCGCGAATGTGCCGAGGGGCCGGCGCTCGGGATTGGCGGCCCGGCGCTGGAGGGGGCGGAATTCTTCAACGCCTACTACGTGCTCGACGGGGGGCGGATCGGCGCGACGGTGCTCAAGCATCACTTGCCCAACGAGACAGTTTTCGACGAACAGCGGATCTTTGACTCCGGCCCGATCATGGGGCCCTACAGCATCAATGGTGTCCGGATCGGCAGCCCGATCTGTGAGGATGCGTGGTTTGAGGATGTCGCAGAGACGCTGGCCGAGACGGGGGCCGAATTCCTGCTCGTTCCCAATGGCTCCCCCTACTACCGCGAAAAACAGGAGGTACGGCTCAACCACATGGTTTCCCGTGTGGTAGAGACGGGTTTGCCGTTGATCTATCTCAACATGGTGGGCGGGCAGGATGATCAGGTGTTCGACGGGGCAAGCTTTGCGCTTAACCCCGGCGGCGCACTGGCCATGCAGATGCCCGTGTTCGAGGAGGGGATCGCGCATCTCGATCTGGCGCGTGAGGCGGACGGTTGGCGTATCCTTCCCGGCGAGGTTGCGGTTCATCCCGGCGCGCTGGAGCAGGATTACAACGCGATGGTTCTGGCTTTGCGGGATTATTGCCGCAAGACCGGGTTCACCAAGGTGCTCTTGGGAATGTCTGGCGGGATCGATAGCGCGCTGGTGGCGGCAATTGCCGTCGATGCGCTGGGCCCTGCGAACGTGCGCTGTGTCATGCTGCCATCGGAATACACCTCGGAGGGGTCATTGACGGACGCGCGGGCGGCGGCAGAGGCTTTGGGGTGTCACTATGAGACTGTGCCCATCGGTGCGGTGCGCGGCGCGGTGACGGAGACGCTTGCGCCCCTATTTGAGGGGCTGAAACCGGACCTCACGGAAGAAAACATACAATCGCGCATTCGCGGTTTGCTTCTGATGGCGCTGTCGAACAAGTTCGGTGAGATGCTCCTGACGACCGGGAACAAGTCCGAAGTGGCCGTGGGCTATGCGACGATCTATGGCGACATGGCGGGTGGCTATAATCCGATCAAGGATCTCTACAAGACGCGGGTGTTCGAGATTTCACGCTGGCGCAACACACACCACCACCCGTGGATGAACGGCCCTGCGGGCGAGGTGATCCCCACGGCGATCATCGACAAGCCCCCATCGGCCGAGTTGCGGGAAGACCAGAAGGACAGCGACAGCTTGCCGGACTACGATATCCTAGACGGCATTCTTGACCTGCTGGTGGATCAGGAGGCTTCGGTCTCCGATTGTGTGGCGGCGGGCTATGATCGGGAGGTCGTGAAACAGGTGGAGCGGTTGCTCTATCTCAGTGAGTACAAGCGGTTTCAATCCGCGCCCGGCACGCGGCTCAGCAAGGGTGCATTCTGGCTCGACCGGCGCTATCCGATCGTCAACCGCTGGCGCGATCCCAGCTAGGTCGTCAGGACGCTTTCGCGTCCCGGCGCTCATGGGCTTTGGTTGGGGTCACTCTGAACTGGCTGACGAGAGAGCGCAGATGCATGACATCGTTGCTCACCGAAATGCTTGCGGCGGAGGTTTCCTCGAACACGGCGACGATGTGCTGAGTGGCGCTACCGATCTGCGACACGGTTTCATTGATCGCGGAGATCCCGGTGGATTGCGTTTCCGCCGAGGATTGCACGCCGTCGATGAGCGTGGCGATGTCGGCCACGTTGGCGATGATCCCCTCAAGGGCCTCGCCGGTGCGCTCCACTTGTGAAACGCCGTTTTTCACCTGTGCATCGCTTTGTGCGATCAGCGTGCCGATTTCTCGCGCCGCATCCGAAGAGCGCAACGCCAGATCCCGAACTTCGGAGGCAACGACGGCAAAGCTCTTGCCGGCTTCTCCCGCGCGGGCCGCTTCGACCCCGGCGTTAAGCGCCAGAAGGCTCGTCTGGAACGCGATATCGTCGATCAAAGAGGTGACTTGGGAAATCTGCTGCGAGGCTTCTTCGATCCCGCGCATGGCGGCGACGGCATCGCCCACGATGCGTTCCCCATCATTGGCGCTTTGCCGGGCGAAGCGTACCTTTTCGTTGGCCTCCCGCGCCTGCGCCGCCGCGTGCTGCACCGCCGTGGTGAGGGCGTCGATGGAACTCGACGTGCTCTGCAGGCTGCTCGACTGCGATTCGGTCTGATCCGAAAGGTTTGTCGTTGTCTCGCTGATGCTCCGGACATCGGTTTCGACCGAGAGAATGTGGGCGGTCACGTCCCCGATCGTCTGGGCGAGGCCCTCCATCGTCGTGTTGAAGTCCATGCGAAGCGCTTCGTAGGTCTCCGGGAAGGGCGATTCGATGCGAATATCGAGCCGGCCATCGGCAAGCTGGCTAAGGCCGAAGCGCAACTCCTCCATCACCTTGCGAAGCTCCGCCGCGGTGCGCTCCCGGTGGGCCATGACTTCGGCGTCGCGGCGCTTGGCGTCGGCCTCGGCTGCTTCCTTGCGCAAACGCTCTTCGTCCGCCCGAGCGGTGGCGCGGCGGGACTCTTCCAGCGATTTCATGGCATCGGCTTCGGCTTTTTCCGCAAGTGCGCGCGCGTTTTCTGCGTCGGCTTTCTCGCGGGCCATCTCGGCAGACATCTGTTCAGCATGTGCGAGCTGTTCGGCATTGTCGCGGTTCAGCTGGCGCATTGTGCGGATCGTCACCACGATGACGACGACTTCGACCGCCACGATTGCGCCGTGCATCAAGGTCCGGGCGACGTTCCCGAAGAGATCGCCATCGGGATAGATGAGCACCGGAAGCAGAACCGTCAGGCCGAGGTGCTGCACGACCACCGCGGCCGCCGCAGCGAGGACCACCGAGAAATCCATCAGGGCGATCAACATCGCAAGGGTCGCAAAATAGGCCATGTGGCTGTCGATTTGCCACGGGTGCCCGGCGAAGGCCGCGGTCAAAACCATGATCTGCCCGACATTTGCCAGTGCGACCGTCATACGCCCGGAGGCGGGGCTGAGCCTGAGGGCGGCAAGTGCGAACCCGGATAGAGCGAGTGAGGCCAGAAGGATCGGCAGTATATCGTTGCCTGCGAAAACCGCCGCGCCAACGGTGTGAAAGGGGCCGGCCATAGCGCAAAGTGCCAAGGCCTTGAGAGCCGTACGGGCGCTGTCGCGTGGTTGATGAGTTTCAGTCGGCATTGATCTATGCTCCGCACAGTTTGGCTAGAGCCCGGGCCGGCAGAACGGCCCAGGTATGACTACTGGCAAGGCGCTCGCGTGCACCGGCGTCGGCATCGGCGAGAACCGCGAAGGGGGCCTGTACCGGTCCGATGGGCCGGGCACCGCTCGCACGGACCAATTCAGTCAGATCACGCCACGGCGCCCCGACCACGAGCACGGGGCCCTCTTCCGTCGTGGCGGCGGGAAGAGCCGCGAGCGACAGAAGCGGCGCGCCGAAGCTGAGGGCCAGCGCGAGGAAGATTGGAACGGCGTTTGACATGGTCACCACGATTTTTCAGCGCTCAGCGTTAGCGACCTCATCTTTCCGCCAAGTTAAGAGTTGCATTTGACGGAAATGCCGCCCCTGCTGGACAAAACCGGGTCGCTGTGGAATGGAGCGCGCAACAGGAGGCTATCCGATGACCACCACCCGTTTTGCCCCGTCGCCCACCGGTTTCATTCATGTCGGCAACCTGCGCACTGCGCTTTTCAACTACCTGATCGCGCGCAAGGCCGGCGGGCAGTTCATCCTGCGGATCGATGACACGGATCCTGAACGCTCCAAGGAGCACTATGTCGACGCCATCAAGGAAGACCTCGAATGGCTGGGCTTGACATGGGACAGGGTGGAGCGGCAGTCGGAACGGCTTGACCGCTACGAGGATGCCGCGCAGCGTTTGCGCGACATGGGCCGGTTCTATGAGTGTTTCGAGACCCCGACGGAGCTTGATCTCAAGCGGAAGAAACAGCTCAATATGGGCAAGCCGCCGGTCTATGACCGCGCCGCTCTGGCACTTTCGGACGAAGAGAAGGCCAGGCTGCGGGCGGAGCGAGGCGACGGGTTCTGGCGTTTCAAGCTCGATCAGGAGCGGATCGAATGGGCCGACGGCATCCTCGGGGATATCTCCATTGATGCGGCGTCCGTTTCGGACCCGGTTCTGATCCGCGCGGACGGGCAGGTGCTCTATACGATTGCCTCCGTGGTGGACGACACCGAGATGGGTGTGACGCATGTGGTGCGCGGCTCCGACCACGTGACCAACACCGCGACGCAGATTCAGATCATCAGCGCGCTGGGGGGCAATGTTCCGCAGTTTGCCCACCATTCCTTGCTGACCGGACCGCAAGGTGAGGCCCTGTCCAAGCGGCTTGGCACTCTGGCGCTGCGCGATCTACGCGAACGCGGGGTGGAGCCGATGGCGCTGCTTTCGCTTATGGCGCGGCTGGGCTCCAGCCAGCCGGTTGAGGTCTTCTCCTCCCTCGAGGAGATTGCGGAAGGCTTCGATCTGGACCATTTCGGGTCTGCGCCGACAAAGTTCGACGTGGAGGATCTTTTCCCGCTGACCGCCCATGTCTTGCAAAAGACGGAATTCCCCGCAGTGAAAGCCGAGATCGAGACTCTGGGCGTGCCTGCGGACCAAGCCGAACGTTTCTGGACCGTTACGCGTGACAACATCACCACGCGGCACGACCTTGAAGAATGGTGGGCCTTGTTCCGCGACGGGGCCGAGCCGTTGATCGACGCCGAAGATGAGGCCTTCATCGCCGAGGCGCTCAGCTTGCTGCCCGAAGGTCCGCACGACGAAAGCACTTGGGGAACCTGGACCGCTGCGGTCAAGGACGCGACGGGGCGCAAGGGCAAGGGGCTGTTCATGCCGCTGCGCAAGGCGCTGACCGGCCGGGCGAACGGGCCGGACATGAGCAAGGTGCTCCCGCTGTTGCAGGTGATCCGCGCGCGGGGATGATCCAATCCGTTTGGAGCCGTCCTCAGGGGGCGGGCAAGGGTTGAACTGACCGCATGAGCGCGGGGGCCTCATCTATAATGAGGACCTTGCGGCGTGTGAGGTGTTCGTCTACCAGCGCGCGTTCTTCGGCGCTGAGGATCTGATGGCGAGGATAGAGCGGATTTTCCCGATCATCATAGACCGGACCATCCCAGCCATCCGTCGTCGCAAAAAAGTCGGCGACGCCGGCCTCCCCATGCTCGCGCGCGAATCCCTGAACGACCACGTCGAGGTAGCTTAGCAGGATCGGATGCCGATCCTCGGTGCGCGCTCGGTGTGCCCGTGCGACAGAATAGATCGCGACAGGCGCGGGGGCGGGCAAGTCATGGCGAACCTGATGGGTGGCATCGAGCCGGTCGTAGGCGGCCTCACGGGCGTCCAGCGCTGCCCAGTCGCCTCCGGGCACCTGCGCGATGAGGCCGGAGATCTCGGTCGTGGCGCAGGGTTCTACGGACAGAAACGCAACGGGGCGCAGCCCAGTGTGGCGCCAGACCCGGCGCCAGCCCGCCACCGACGCAGGCGTCGCCGAAGGATAGTCATGCGTGGCACGGTTCACGAGGCTGCCGTAGCCGAAGAAAAAGGGGTGGTTCATGGGGGATGCAGCTCTCACGAGGGGCATTGAGGCGCAAGAGGCTATGAATTGAAAGCTCGCATGGCTCCTTTTTGACGGGCGTGGGCGCGCCACAGCTTTTTCCTCACACCTTCTGGTTCGAGGTGGCCGTATTTACCCCCAGAGAATTTCGGCCAGTCCAAGGCGAGCCCTTGTTTCACCAGTTCCGCTGCAATATCGGTGCCGTCCGGCAATGTGCATTTGGCCACGATCCGATCATAAGATATGTCCTCCGTGATTTCGGCGGTGACGATCTTGCCTTTGCACATGTTGACCAAAACGAATTTCGATCTTTTCCCCCAAGGGTGATCAAGCTCGGGAGCATCGATTCCTGCGATCCTGATCTTGGTTCCACTGATAACTATCGTGTCCCCGTCGATCACATAGCATTTCCCTTCGAGACTTTTGGTCGTGGAGACGCGGGAAGGCGGCCTTGTGTCTTCGACTCGAATAGGTTTCGCCGGGATAGATTGAGAGAAACTTCTGGGCGATATGGGGTCAGGGGGTTCAGGCTGATTGCGAGGCCGCTGAAATAGGCGGCGAAGTAGTTTGAACATCGTAATCTCATCCAGTCGAAAATGCCTTCTAAGCTTCCCGAAGAACTCAATTGCGTCAAGTCCGACCTATCCTACGTGGTTTCCCTAGTCCTGTTCGGCATCCTGATTCTGGAATGGCCCCCAGACTGCGCCGGGGGCCTCGCCATTTTCAGCTCTTGAAACGTTTGATCTCGCCCGCGCGGAGGCGGGTGACGTAGGAGTTCACCTCGCGCTTGACGATGGGCATCAACAGGTAGAGCGCAATAACGTTCACCACCGCCATGGAGAAGAGCATGGCATCGGAGAAGTCGATTACCGGGCCAAGGTTGGCCGCGGAGCCGATCACGATGAAGAGGCAGAATATGACCTTGAACACCGTCTCCTTGGTCTTGCCCTCGCCGAAGAGGTAGGTCCACGCCTTCAGCCCGTAGTAGGACCAGCTGATCATCGTGGAGAAGGCAAAGAGCACCACCGCGATGGCCAGCAGGACGGGGAACCATGAGAAGGCCCGCGCATAGGCAGCGGAGGTTAGCGCCACGCCGGCAACCTCGCCGTCGGTGGAAATGCGGCCCGCTTCTGCGTTCCAGATATAGAGCCCGGTTTCCGCATCGACGTTGAGCACGCCCGTGATGACGATGACGAGCGCCGTCATGGTGCAGATCACGACCGTATCGATGAACGGCTCGAGCAGAGCGACATAGCCTTCTGTTACCGGTTCTTTCGTGCGCACGGCGGAGTGGGCAATGGCGGCGGAACCGATGCCGGCCTCGTTCGAGAATGCCGCGCGGCGGAAGCCTTGGATCAACGCCCCGGTGAAGCCGCCCATGACGCCGAGCCCGGTAAATGCGCCCTCAAAGATGCGACCAAAGGCCCAGAGGATCTGATCCGCGTTCATCACAAGGATGAGGAGAGAGACCAAGACATAGAAAATGCCCATGAAAGGAACGACCTTCTCTGTCACGCGGGCGATGGATTGCAGCCCGCCAACGATCACCGTGAAGGTGACGACGGCAAGAATGATCCCGGTGATCCATCCCGGGTAGTCCCCAACCACATTCGCGATCTGTGCGTGCGCTTGGTTGGCTTGAAACATGTTGCCGCCGCCCAAGGCACCAAGGATCGTGAAGATGCAGAATAGCACCGCAAGGAAGCTTCCACCGGGATAACCGCGTTCCTTGAAGCCCTTGGTGATATAATACATCGGCCCACCGGAGACCGTGCCGTCTGGATACTCGTTGCGGTATTTCACCCCCAGCGTACATTCGGTGAACTTGGTGGCCATGCCAAAGAGGCCGGCCATGACCATCCAGAAGGTAGCCCCCGGCCCGCCGATCCCCACGGCAACCGCGACACCTGCGATATTGCCGAGACCGACCGTGCCCGACAGAGCGGTTGTCAGCGCCTGAAAGTGGCTGACCTCGCCCGCGTCGTCGGGATCGGAATAGTCGCCCTTCACCAACCGGATGGAATGGGCGAAACCCTTGAGTTGGATAAATCCAAAGTAGAATGTGAAAATCAGCGCGGCCACCACGAGCCAGAGCGCGATCCACGAAAAGTTCGTGCCCGGCAGGTCAGCGAAGATCAGTCCGACATACCAGCCTGTGTAGTCGGCAAAGACCCGGTTGATCGTCTCGTCGATCCCCTGCGCCTGTGCCGGAAGCGCTCCGAGGGCGAGCGCGGCGCCAAGGCCTGCGCGTTGTGTGATGTGTTTCATCATGTCCCTGTCCTTTGTGTCCCTTGGTGCTCTACGGCACGATTGTGCAGGGCACCGGGGCGGTCTGCACGAGGTTACCCGCGACGGATCCAGAAACCCTGCTGCCGATGGGGGAATGGCCATTGCGGCCGATGATGATCTCCAGCGCGCCAGTGCTCTTGGAGATCGCCGCAAGCGTTTCGGCGATATGGCCGTACTTGATCTGTGTCTCGACCGTGATGCCGTCTTCGCGCAGTTTGGCGGCGACAGGGTCCATCAGGGCCGTCTCCGCACGGACCAACTCCTCCTTGCGGCGTTTGTGGCGTTCTTCGACCTCGTTCGGGGTCAGAAAGGAATAGGGGGACCATTCCAGGACATGCACCAGGACGATCGTACCGTCCTGCGCCTTGGCACGTGCCGCGGCGAAACTTACCGCGCGCTTTGCCATCTCGCTGCCGTCATAGCCGACGACGAATTTTCCAGACATTTCATACCTCCTGATGCCTTCTCCCCGGCTGTCTCATGCAGCCAAAGATTGACTGAGCGTAACTCAGGGTTGCGGGGCAGGTGACCCTTTTTTTTCGCCGGGGCGATCCATCTGACAAGAAATTCGTCTCTTGGAGGGAAAAGCGGCGGATTGGCGACTGTGGGCGATCAATGCCGTGCCGTGCTGTCGCAGGGGGAGGACGTTTCGCCGATGCGTGCTAAGTATGTTCTTGCACTGCCACTAGACAGGAATTCGCCATGGAAACGCTCCTGCTCTCGCGTATTCAGTTCGCCGCGAACATCTCGTTCCATATCCTTTTCCCGACGATCACGATCGCTCTTGCTTGGATCCTGGTATACTTCCGTGTCCGCTACGCGAGGGGCGGCGGCGAGCACTTTATGGATGCCTATCGCTTCTGGGTGAAACTCTTTGCCCTGACATTCGCGATGGGGGTCGTCTCCGGCATTACGATGTCGTTTCAGTTCGGAACGAACTGGCCCGGGTTCATGGAGACGGTCGGCAATGTCGCGGGACCGCTGCTTGCCTATGAGGTTCTGACGGCGTTTTTCCTCGAAGCGGTATTTCTGGGGATTATGCTGTTCGGCGCGGCGCGCGTTCCGGGGTGGCTTCACATGACGGCGACGGTACTGGTCGCGACCGGTACCTCCCTATCGGCCTTCTGGATCATCTCGCTCAACAGCTGGATGCATACGCCCGCAGGGTTTGAAATGCGGGACGGCGTTGCGCATGTGACGAGTTGGGTCGAGGTGATTTTCAATCCCTCCTTGCCGTATCGCCTCGTTCACATGTTGATCGCCAGCGGCCTGACGGCGTCATTCCTCGTTGCCGGTATTTCCGCCTTCCGCCAACTTATGGGCGAGCGCTCCGCACAGGTCGCGGCGACGCTGCGAACCGGTATGTTTCTGGCCGCCATTCTCATTCCCGTGCAGATTTTCGTGGGCGACCAACACGGCCTCAACACGTTGGAGTATCAACCCCAGAAGGTCGCTGCGATGGAGGCCAACTGGGAAACCCACGAGGGTGTACCTCTTGTTCTCTTCGCGCTTCCGGATGAGGAATTGCGGGAGAACCGGCTTGAGATCGGAATCCCGAACGTCGCGTCGCTCATCCTGACGCATCACCTTGATGGGGAGGTTCCCGGCCTCAATGATTTCGTGTCGGACGATGGAGACGTGCTGCATCCGCCGGTGGCGCCTGTGTTTTTCGCGTTTCGCATCATGGTGGGCACGGGCATTGCGATGCTTGGGATCTCTTGGCTTGCGTCGGCCCTGTTGCTCCGGGGGCGAGATCACGCATTGCCCCGGTGGTTTCTCTGGGCCCTCGTTCCCATGAGTTTCTCCGGTTGGCTCGCGACGCTCGCGGGCTGGTACACGACGGAGATTGGCCGGCAACCATGGTTGGTGCAGGGCGTGCTGAAGACTGAACAGGCTGTTACGGGGGTCGGCGCGGGCATGGTTGCATCCACGCTCATCGCCTATCTGCTGCTCTATGCGGCGCTTTTGTCGGCCTACGTCTATGTTCTTTTCCGCATCGCGTGGAAAGCGGCCAAAAGCGACGGCATCGATGCCGAGCAGGATGTACCGACTTCGGGTTCGGCAGCGGCCGAAGTCGCGGCAAGCTGAGGAGACAGGCATGTTCGAACAATTCGGTGACCCCGCAGTGTGGCTTCCTTTTGTCTTCGCGAGCCTCATGGGCTTTGCGATCCTGATCTACGTCGTACTCGACGGGTTCGACCTCGGGGTGGGGCTGCTTTTCCCTTTCGCCTCGAGAAAGGAAAAGGATGAGATGATCGCCTCCATCGGTCCATTCTGGGATGCCAACGAGACGTGGTTGGTGCTGTCGATCGGTGTCCTTCTGGTCGCCTTCCCGGTAGCCCATGGGGTGATCCTCAGCGCGCTTTACCTGCCGGTAGCGGTCATGCTGATCGGGTTGGTCCTGCGCGGAGTGGCTTTTGAATTTCGTCTCAAGACGGCGGAATCGCGCAAGGACTTCTGGAACTGGCTCTTTTTTGCGGGCAGTTTGCTCACTGCGCTGTCACAAGGGGCGATGCTCGGGCTCTATATCATGGGGCTGCGGATAGAACTCGCCACGCTGGGATTTGCTGCTGTCACGTCGGCCTTTCTCGTCGTGGGGTATAGCGCGATCGGCTCTGCTTGGTTGCTGATCAAGGCCGAAGGGGAGCTTCAACTCAAAGCTCTCGGCTGGGCAAAGGGGGGCATCTGGGGGCTAGTTGCGGGTATGGCGGCGATCTCCGCCGCGTCCCCCCTTGTGTCCACGCGTATTTTCGACAAGTGGTTCGCGCTGCCTCAGATTCTATGGCTCGTCCCGCTTCCGATCATAGCAATCGCGCTCATTTTTACGCTTTGGGTGGTCCTGAACCGGTTCGAAGTCGGGCGGCGGGAGTGGTTGCCTTTCGCGATTATCATCGGGATATTCGTGCTGGCCTTCGCGGGCATGGCCTATAGCTTTTATCCCTATGTGGTCCCCGACCGCATCACGATATACGAAGCGGCAAGCGCGCCTGAGAGTTTGATCTTTATTCTGGTTGGAACCTGTATCGTCTTGCCGTGTATCTTGGGGTATACCATCCTCGCCTATACCATCTTTGGCGGCAAAGCCTCCGGGCATGGATACGAGTCGCACTGAACTCGGCCTTGATCCCGGCAAACGTATTCAATATATGTAATACGTAATACCGGGATCAGTGACATGACAAGTAAGAACGAGCCGACCTCACCATCTGAGCGCAGCGGCCATAAGACGGGCGCGCGGATCAAACGATATTTCCCCGTGCTCGAATGGGGCAAGCGGTACGATCGGACCACGCTGACTTCCGATCTGGTGGCTGCGGTGATCGTGACGATCATGCTTATCCCGCAGTCGCTTGCCTATGCCCTGTTGGCGGGGCTGCCGCCTGAGATGGGCCTCTATGCCTCGATCGCTCCGCTGCTTGCCTATGCGATCTTCGGCACGTCTCGTGCGTTGGCGGTGGGGCCGGTTGCGGTTGTCTCGCTCATGACAGCCGCCGCCGTTGGAAATCTTGGCCTTGAGTCGCCTGCAGAATACGCCGTTGCGGCAATCACATTGGCTTTCATATCGGGGGTCATGCTCACGGTACTTGGCCTGCTGCGCTTGGGCTTTCTGGCGAACTTTCTATCCCATCCGGTCATTGCGGGCTTCATCACCGCCTCGGGCATTCTCATCGCGGCAAGTCAACTCAAGCACATTCTGGGCATCCAAGCGGAGGGGCACACGCTCATCCATCTGCTTGGGTCGCTCAGCGCGCACCTGAGCGAGACGAACTTCATAACAGTGGTTATTGGCGTGCTCAGCACAGCTTTCCTGTTTTGGGTGCGCAAGGGGCTCAAGCCGCTTCTGCTCTCCGCTGGACTTGCCGGACGTAGCGCGGACTTGCTCGCGAAGGCCGGGCCAGTGTTGGCCGTGGCGGCAACGACGTTGGCGGTCTGGCTCTTTGGACTGGATCAGCGCGGCGTAGCCATCGTGGGCGAGGTGCCCACAGGTTTGCCGCCGCTAACCCTGCCCAGCTTTTCGCCCGACATCTGGCAGGGGCTCTTCGTCTCCGCGCTTTTGATCTCCATCATCGGGTTCGTGGAATCCGTTTCCGTCGCGCAGACGCTTGCCGCCAAACGCCGACAGCGGATCGAGCCGGATCAGGAGTTGATCGGGCTTGGCACTTCCAACATCGCGGCGTCACTCACGGGGGGGTATCCGGTTACCGGGGGGTTCGCCCGCTCGGTCGTCAATTTCGATGCCGGGGCAGAGACGCCTGCCGCCGGGGCCTTCACTGCGATTGGGATACTCTTCGCGGCGCTGTTACTGACACCACTGCTGTTTTTCCTCCCAAAGGCGACGCTGGCGGCCACGATCATCGTGGCGGTGCTGAGTCTCGTGGATTTTTCCATCCTCGCGCGGGCTTGGGGATATAGCCGGGTCGACTTCGCCGCGGTCGCCGCCACGATCGTGCTGACCCTCGGGTTCG
The DNA here is from genome assembly GCF_900111875.1 of Poseidonocella pacifica. Taxonomy (GTDB): domain Bacteria; phylum Pseudomonadota; class Alphaproteobacteria; order Rhodobacterales; family Rhodobacteraceae; genus Poseidonocella; species Poseidonocella pacifica. The sequence goes on along the minus strand of NZ_FOJU01000002.1, from coordinate 377,217 downwards.
GGGTGGAGGTCGGCGTCTCATCCGGGGTCATGATTTCCATCGGGCTGTTCCTTTACAAGACATCCCGCCCCCACGTGGCCGAAGTTGGTCTTGTCCCCGGCACCCAGCATTTTCGAAATATCAAGCGCCACGAAGCGAGTACCCATCCCGAGATCGTCACCCTGCGCATCGACGAAAGCCTGTATTTCGCCAATGCAAGCTTCTTGCAGGATCTGATCCTGGACCGGGTGATACGCGATGAGGCGATCAAGCACGTCGTCCTGATGTGTTCTGCGGTGAATGAGATCGACTTGTCAGCCTTGGAGACGCTTGAGGCGATCAACACCCGGCTGAAGGATATGGGGATCACGCTACACCTGTCCGAAGTCAAAGGCCCGGTCATGGATCGCTTGCGCCGCAGTCACTTCCTCGACGAACTGACAGGTGAGGTCTTTTTGGCGCAGTACGACGCGATCCAGAAACTCAGCCCCGATGCAATACGCGAGGTGGAATAAGTCAGGGAAAAAGTGAATTGAGCGTCGCGAGGTCGGGAAGTCCGGTTTGGGGTAGGTCGTTCGCCGCCTGATAAGTGACCAACGCGTCGGCAAATTTCGCATCGAACCCCTCGCTTGGTGCGGGGTGCCCGGCCTCGGCAAGAGCTTGGCGCACCCGGTCGAGCATCGCGCCATAGATAAAGACCCCTTGGCCATCATTGCGCACCGAAACCAGTTCATCCGCCTCGGCGAGACGGTCCGGCTCCAGAACCGAGGCGAGCCGACCGAGCGCATTGATGACCGCGACGTCAGGGTTCGCTTCGCAATACTGCCGCAGTTTGGCTTGCAGCAATTCAATGGGTTGCCATGGGGTGATGTCGAAAGTGTCGAGACCATAGACATTCGCGCCGGTCAGAAATCCGTCGGTCCAACTGGCGAATGCGATGATCTGTTCGCGGTTTTCGCTTCGCACTGCCTCAACCAACACAGAGCACGGCTGACGCCCCACACCATCTACGGCAAAGCGTCCTTGGTCATCCGCGGCGAGGATTGGGGTGGCGAGAAGAGAGACAACCGTCGCCGCAATGAAAATCCCCGGCCCGAAACGGACCGGGGACTGTTTTTCGTGCGATACCATCAAGCGGCAACGCGCCGGCGACGCGATACAAAGCCAAGTCCGGCAAGCGCGGTCCCGATCAACCAGACGCCAGCGGGCAGCGGTACGGGTGATGGATCGGGGATGTAGGTTTCGATCGGCGTTTGCGTGATAACAATCGACGTGGACGAAAAGGTATTGAGAGATACCCCCGTTACGAAGGCTGCTGGATTGGTTGGATCAAGCGCAAGACCGGTGTCGATCCCGGTGATGGTGAAGTTCGTGACGCCTGCCCCGAAGTTGTAGGTACTCCCCGAAGCGAGAAAGACAGAGGTTGCACCAAAGGTGAGGGTATACCCATCGGGATCAGGTACCACCCCAAAGGATGGGGCCGTAACCGACGCGAAGGTCGTGCCCGAAGTGTAGCCCATGGCGATGATGGGATCGATGAAGATCGTCTCACCTACCACGATTTCCCGAGCGTCCAGTTCGAACACAAATCCGCCATCGGGGCCGACGCTATCAGGCAAAAGCGGCAACGCTTCGATTGAGCCGGGCGCAGGTGGCACTGCGTTCCCGAAAAGCGTGTTGGTCGTATAGACGACAGTCTGGTTCTCCAGAATTCTAAAGAAATTCTGCTGCGCGAGGGTTACATCGTAATTTTCATCGGTAAACCCATCGTTGTCATCGTCGCCCTCGATCGTGTTGCCAAGATTCTGACCGCTTAGGATTTTGTTCTGGAGGTCGGAATAAACATCGATCTCGAAGTTTTGGGCCTCGGTCGGCTCGGTCATGCCTCCGACTGATCGACTGATACCCACGAAAGTATCCGTATTGGTCCCGTCAGAAGCTGAGTCTGTTTCGAAAAGTACCTCGCTTCCCCCAACAGTAATTCGACCGCCCGCGTCGTCGATCGAGTCGTCGAATTCGAGATCACCGTCTAGGTAGCGTATGAAATCGAAGTTTGTGGTTGCGCCGGCGTTTTCAATGACGAACTGCTGCGACAGAACAGTCCCAAGGCGAACATCACCATCGAAGGACACGGTAAGGCTTCGAGTTAGTGTGATGTTCAGCGCGTCGAGTCCGAAATTTGTCACGAAGGGTATGTCAGTTTGGGAAACTATCGAAGCGCTGCGCGTAAAATTTGGGATAGCGGGGCGCGTCCGCCGCCAATCTGCGGGGCGTAAATAAAGCTCTGGTAGACCGTTTCAGCGGGGCCGATATCGCCTACCGGATTGAAAATTGAGAACATCTCGGGAATATGGCGATAGCAAGGGGTACGATACTGTCATCGCCATCGCCATCGCCTTCCCTGCCAATGGCCCATGTCCCGAAGGTTCCGTATTCATCCACCTCAATGATGACCGAGCCGTCGTCGACCCCATTTGTCAAGGTAGCGGCACCGACGCCGGTGGCCATGGCAGCAAGCGCACCCACAAGGGGCAGTAAGCTTGAACACTGCATCGCTTAAATCCTGTACTGAAAAATTACGCTGGAGAGAAACATTAACGATAAGTCTACACTCTGCTTGCCGTTGCGGTAACAAAAACCACAGATGCAAAAATTTCAACCAGCGTTTTCTCGGAGCCAGTCCATAACAGCGGGTCGAACCGATTGTGCCCCACGGTGCCGTGCATCGTGGATCACCTTGCGCACCTCGCGCAGGTCACAGCGCATGAGCAACGATTTCACCGGCCCGATCGAGGCGGGGCGCATCGACAGCGAGCGCAGCCCTATGGCCGCAAAGCAGAGTGCCTCAACAGGTCGGCCCGCATCCTCACCGCAAAAGCTGAGCGGCGTGTTCGTCGCGTCGCACCGCTCCACAATCCGTTCGATGAAGCTTAGGAAGGAGACGTTCAGCGTGTCATATCTGCGACGTACCAGTTCGTTCTCGCGATCAGCGGCGAAAAAGAACTGTTTGAGGTCATTGCCCCCGATCGAGATGAACTCGACATCGCGAAAGAATTGAATCGGCGCGAAGGCGAGTGAGGGGGTCTCCAACATGGCACCGACGCGCAGTTTGTCCGGCAGTGTGTGGCCGAGACGTGCTTCGCGGGCAAGCGTCTTGTCCACCTCGGCGCGCGCGCGGGTATATTCTTCGTACTGCGCGACGAACGGGAACATGATGTGCAGGTCCCGCCCGCACGCAGCGCGCAGAAGCGCCTGCAACTGCATGCGCATGACGCCGGGTTTGTCGAGCCCGACGCGAATGGCGCGCCACCCAAGGGCGGGGTTCGGCTCGTCGATCGTCTTCATATAGGGCAGGACCTTGTCGGACCCGATATCGAGTGTGCGGAACACGACAGGCTTGCCCTGCGCCGCGTCCAGCACGCGGGCATAGAGCGACGAAAGCTCAGACCGGCGGGGCATCTGCGCGCGGATCAGAAACTGCAGCTCCGTGCGAAACAGACCCACACCTTCCGCGCCTGAACCTTCGAGAGAGGGCAGGTCGGCCATAAGGCCGGCATTCATGTGAAGCTCAATCCGCTGACCACAGAGCGTGACGCATTTCTTTTCTCGGATGGAGGCATAGCGCTCCTGCGCGGCGGCCTGCATGGCGATCTTGTCGCGAAAAGCGGCCGTCACCGTATCGTCAGGGCGCAGGTGCACATTGCCCTGATCCCCATCCACCATGATATGGTCGCCGTTGAGCGCTTCGGTCGTGATCCGGGTCGCATGGATCACAAGAGGAATGGCGAGGGCCCGGGCGATGATCGCCGCGTGGCTGCCGACGCTGCCCTCTTCCAATACGATGCCCTTGAGCGCGCGGCCATAGTCGAGCAGTTCGGCAGGTCCGATGTTTCTGGCAATCAACACCGGGTCGGGCGGCATCTCGGCGCCGGTCTCCCGGCCCTGACCTGTCAAAATGCGCAGCAATCTGTTGGACAGATCGTCGAGATCGTGCAACCGCTCTCGCAAATAGGGATCCGTTGCCTTTGCCATGCGGGTGCGCGCGACCGACTGCTCCCGTTCGACAGCGGCTTCGGCGGACAGTCCGTTGTCTATGTCCTCTTCCATCCGCCGCATCCAGCCCTTGGAATTGGCGAACATCCGGTAGGTCTCCAGCACCTTGAGCTGCTCGCCATCCCCGTTCTGGGCCCCTTCCAGCATCTGGTCGACGCTTACACGGAGCAGGTCCACCGCTTCTTCGAGCCGGGATTTCTCCTTGACCGGGTCATCGGCAACAGGGTTGGTGACCACAACGCGCGGCTCATGCAACCAGACGTGGCCCTCTGCCGTACCTTCCTGCGCTGTGGTTCCGCGCAGCAGAACGGATTGTTGATGTCGCGCCTTGAGTGCAGCACCCTCACCGACAAAGGCGCCAAGCTCAGCCATTTCGGCCAGCACCATCGCCACGACTTCAAGCGCATAGACCTCATCGGAGGAGAATTCGCGTGCGGCTTTCGATTGCACCACCAGCACGCCCAAGGTTTCCCCCAAGCGCTGGATCGGCAGGCCGAGAAAGCTGGAATAAATCTCCTCGCCGGTTTCGGGCATATAGCGAAAGCCCCGCGCCTTGGGCGCGTCAGGGGTGTTCACAAGCGTAGATGTGCGGGCGACCCGTCCAACGAGCCCCTCACCAAGCCGCATGCGTGTCTGGTGCACCGCCTCCGCCTTGAGACCCTCGGTGGCGCAGAGTTCAAGCGTTTCGTCGTCGCGGAAGAGGTAGATCGAGCAAACCTCGGTCTTCATGCTATCAGCGATCAGGTGGGTGATCTGGTCGAGCCGTTCCTGACCCGCTGCGCGATCTGCCATGACATCGCGCAGCCGACCAAGCAGTTTCCGGCTTTCAGATTCGCGCGTTTCAGCCATTATCTCGCTCTGCCCACCCGCGCCGCGCCGACGCCGCCCTCAGGCTTGCGTGATCAGGCGGCTTTCTCCAGTTCGAAAGCATCATGCAGGGCTTGGACCGCGAGTTCCATGTATTTCCGGTCTATCAGCACGGAAATCTTGATCTCGGAGGTGGTGATGACCTTGATGTTGATGCCTTCCTTGGCAAGCACCTGAAACATCGTCGCCGCCACGCCGGTATGGCTGCGCATTCCGATCCCCACGACCGACACCTTCGCGACACCGGTATCAGCCACGAGATCGTGGAAGTTGATCGACCCGCTTTCTTTAGCTTTCTCCAGCGCCTGTTCCGCGCGTGCCACCTGATTCACGGGGCAGGAGAAGGTCATGTCGGTGCGGCCATCCTCGGAGATGTTCTGGACGATCATGTCGACGTGGATCCCCGCCTCAGACAGGGGGGAGAAGATCGCGGCGGCGATGCCGGGGCGATCGGCCACGCTGATGAGCGTCATCTTGGCCTCATCTCGCGAATGGGCGACCCCGGAGACAACGTTGAGTTCCATGATTTCCTCCTCATCGCAGACGAGCGTTCCGGCTTCGTCGGATTGTTCCTCAAAGCTCGACAGCACCCGCAGCCGAACCTTGTAGCGCATTGCCAGTTCGACCGAGCGAGTCTGCAGCACCTTGGCCCCGAGCGAGGCAAGTTCCAGCATTTCCTCGAAGGCGATCCGGTCGAGCTTGCGGGCCTTCTCGCAGATCCTCGGATCAGTGGTATAGACACCATCGACATCGGTATAGATGTCGCACCGCTCCGCCTCGAAAGCGGCGGCAAAGGCAACCGCGGTGGTGTCCGAGCCTCCTCGGCCGAGTGTGGTGATGCGCCCCTCGGGGCTGATCCCCTGAAAGCCGGCGACGACCGCAACGCGCATACCCTCGGCAAACTTCTGGGTGATGTTGTCGGTCGGGATCTCGGTGATCCGTGCCGCAGAATGCGCGGATGTCGTCTTGAGAGGCACTTGCCACCCTTGCCAACTGCGCGCCGGCACATCCATTTCCTGCAAGGTCAGCGCCATGAGGCCGGCCGTCACATTTTCGCCCGACGATACAACGGCATCATATTCGCGCGCATCAAAGAGCGGGGAGGTTTCCTCGACATAGCCGACGAGCTTGTTCGTCTCACCCGACATGGCCGAGACGATGACGATCACGTCATAGCCCTTGGCCACCTCCACGCCTACGCGTTTCGCTACGCGCCGGATCCTGTCCAGCGTCGCGACGGACGTGCCGCCGAATTTCATCACGAGAATGGGCATCTGTACTCCCCGTCGCAAGTTGCGCGGGGTCTAAGCCTCAGCGCAAGAATAGGCAAGACAGGAAAGCGCGCGGGTCATTTTCACCATTCCCGGAACAATGGTTCGCGGCGGCACTTTCTCGACAGGTCAGGCGCGGTAGTCAGCAGGGCGTAACGCGTCTCGGTGGGCAAGCTGCGTCTCTGCCCCTGGTACGACATCGGTGTTTTGGGCCGCGACGCAGTGCCAGATCGCCCCCTGCCGTTCGAGCACGAAGGTCAGGATCGTCTGCCGTGCCCCGCCAATAGATCCATCTGGCGCGATCTGACCCGTCAGCGTGAAGCGGCACTGTACGATTGCCGCTGACGATCCGACGCGCCGGATGCGAATGGCGCCGGGCGTGAGCGTACTTTCGGCAAAGAAGGTGGAGAGGCCGTAGTGGTGGGCTTTCTCAATGGCTTCTCTGTCGTGCCACCATAGGCCCACCACGTTGACGAATTCGGCGTCCGCAGCAAAGAGGCTCGCCAGCTGTGCGGCGTCCCGCTCCATCCAAGCGGCCGTGAAGCGAGGGACAATCTCCTCGGGCTGCTCCATGGAGGGTCAGTTCGTCCGACGCGTCGGAATGAAGGGCAGAGGGGTCACGGCGACGCCATCCTCAATCAGTTTGCGCGCCTCTTCGAGTCGGGCTTCTCCTCTTATGGCTCGAGCAGGTGCAGTGCCATCGTGGATTGCGCGCGCTTCGCTGGCGAATGTCTTGCCCACATCTTCGGTGTTGGCCTCAATGTGGCGCCGCAATTGGGTAAGCGATGCTTCGACCTCGGTTGCCGGTTTGCCCAGAGGGCCCGGGGATGGCTCATCGCTCTCGCCGGCCTTGACGCGGGGCGACATGATCGCTTTTTCAACATCGCCGGAGCCACAGACAGAACAAGCAAGGTGTCCCGCGGCGCGCAGGTTTTCAAAAGCCCCGGAGGACTGAAACCAACTCTCGAAGCGGTGTCCATCGCTGCATTTGAGCGCGTATTGTATCATCTCGTTATCCCGACCCGCGGTCGCGGCCCACTTGGCACAGGCCATGGACGGTAAATATACGGACTGGCGCGGGGATCAAGCGCCGACGGGGCGAGAGGGTTACTTCAGAAGGTCGGGGTCGAAGGCCTTGATGATTTCGCCCAGCCCGTGATCATCGGCGCTCGCGGCCGCCTTGCTGCGCGACATCCACTTGCGCCGACGCTCGTTCTTTTCGGGCCAGTCCTTCGCAAGCCGCGACACGGCGATGGGGTAGATCATCACCAGCACGTTGAGGTCGTCCTTCTTGCGTTTCATCCGCTTCACGTAAGGAAAGACACCAACGCAGGTTTCATGGGTTCGCCCGTTGACGCCCGCTTCTTCGTAAGCCTCGATGAGTGCGCTTTCGGAAGGTGTCATGCCGTTCATCGGCCACCCCTTGGGAACGATCCAGCGCTTGGTTTCGCGGCTGGTGATAAGAAGGAACTCCAGTTGACCATGTTCCACACGGTATGGAAGAGCCGCGAACTGTACCCGCACATCGCGTTTGCGCCCCTTGCGAAGCGACATGGGTAATTCCGCGGTACGGTGGAACGTCATGGTTGCGGTTTCATCCTCTTTGGGTCGTGCTACTGTCTATACCTAGCGTGTCTGCAGGCGAACTGTAACAAAATGATGCGGAAATGCCATCAAATGGCCCTATCGAAGGCAAAAAATCCATACGGGGGCCCGTCAGCGTCGGGAACGCGTCCCGATTTCACATCACAAAAGTCGGCGGTGATCAGTTGATCCCGCGTTTTGTCGGGTCGGAGATCTACCGCGGATCGAGCTATGGGCCCGCTCATCCTCTGCGTGTGCCGCGAGTGTCGACGGTGATGGATCTGGTGAGGGCGATGGGGTGGCTGGCGCCGAACCAGTACCTGACCAGTCCGCGCGCCAAGCCCGAAGCGCTCTCAGTCTGGCATGATCCTGACTATCTCGCCGCGCTGCAAGATGCTGAGCGAGTTCAGGCTGTCTCCGACGCTGTGCGGGCGCGCCACGCTCTCGGGACGGCGGCCAATCCGATCTTTCCCGAAGTGTTTCGCCGGCCTGCAACGGGCGTTGGCGGGGTCATGCTTGCGGCTGCGGGTCTTGGGGCGGGCCCGGGTGTCTGGCATGTGCCGGGCGGTGGAACGCACCATGGCATGCCCGACCGGGCCAATGGGTTTTGCTATCTCAATGATCCGGTGATCGCCATCCTCTCGCTCCGCGCACAGGGCCTTCGGCGCATCGCCTATGTCGATATTGATGCGCACCATCCTGACGGTGTCGAATACGCATTTGCCAATGATCCGGACGTTCTCTTGGTGTCCATCCACGAGGAAAACCGATGGCCCCGTACGGGCGCTCTTGAGGATGAAGGGGCGGGGCAGGTCTTCAATCTGCCTGTGCCGAGGGAATTTCACGACGATGAAATGGCATTGGTGCGGGACAGGATGATCTTACCCGCCGTGGCCGCATTCCGGCCTGAAGCATTGGTGCTGCAATGCGGGGCGGATGCGGTAACTGAAGATCCGCAGTCGCGTCTTTCGCTGTCCAACAACGCCCACTGGTCCGTCGTTTCCGCTCTCCGCTCCATGTCGGACCGGATCATGGTGTTGGGCGGAGGCGGGTATAATCCGTGGTCGGCGGGCCGGCTTTGGGCGGGCAATTGGGCGATCCTCAACAACCTTGAAATCCCCGAGCGGTTGCCGGCTGAGGCTGAGACCGTGCTGCGGGGGTTGGAGTTTCCGGGGCATCGACTGGGCCGTGCTCCACCTGCGCATTGGTTCACAACACTTCGCGATGCGCCGCGTGAAGGGCCTGTACGCGATACGGTGCGCGCGCGTGTCGAGCGGTTGGAGGCGCGCCTCATCCCGTGGGTCTGAGACTCAGTCGTAGTCCCACCATCGGCCTATCTCGGCGATACGCTCATCGGACCAGCCAAAGTGATGCGCGAGTTCATGGACAAAGACATGCGCCACGAGATCGCCCAAGGTGACATTCCCCCGGTCGGCCCATTCGTCGAGGATCGCCCGGCGAAACAGCCAGATCGTGTCGGGACCGGTCGGCTGATCCATCACGGATTTCTCGGTAAGCGGAACGCCATCATAAAGACCGGTGAGCGAGAAGGGATCGGGGGCGCCTACCTCTTCGAGGATGTGCTCGGGGGCGAAATCCTCCACGCGGAGCCCAACGCCTTGTGCCGCGCGGGCGTAGCTTTCTGGCAGAGAGTCCCGTGCCGCGATTGCCAGCGTTTCGATCTCATCAAGACCGGGGGCTTCGGCGTCGCTCCACATCGATGGCCGAGTCAACGCAACATCGGATCAAGCCGCGCGAAGAGCCCTTCGATATCCTGATCGGAGGCAAGAGCCCGTCGCGCGTTGCGCACGAGGGAAAGAGCCCGCGCGGGACGCATCGCCTCTGTCAGCGCGTTGGCAAGGCTTTCAGCGTCAGAGACCGCCAAAGCCCCGTCCTCGCGATCAAGCCTGCTATAGATCCGGTCGAAATTCGCTACATGCGGGCCGTGTAACAGGACCGTTTCGAACGCGCCGGGCTCAAACGGTGTATGCCCGCCCTGATCCACCAACGAGCCCCCGACAAAACAAATCGCAGCTGCGGTGTACCAGAGCGGCATCTCACCCATTGTATCGGCAAGCAGAACCTGAGTCTCGGCGGTGACGGGCTCGCCTTTGCTGCGGCGGGCGAAGGAAAGGCCCGCGCGGATGAGTTGTGATGTGATGCGTTCGGCCCGGCGCGGATGGCGCGGGGCGAGGATCAAACGCAAGCCCGGTTGTGATTTCAGGGCCAGACAATGGGCCGCGATTATGCTCTCATCCTCTCCCTCATGGGTCGAGGCTGCCAGCCATGTCGTGCTGCGGTGCCAAATGCCGTCCAGCGGTCCCGCACCGGCCAAGGGGGGCGGGGTATAGAGCGCCTTGAGGTTGACCCGAGGCGCCACACGCGCGTTCGACAGGCCCAGGGCAACGAACCTGTCCTGGCTGTCTCCGTCTTGCGCCGAGAGGAGGCGCACGCTCTCGAGCACCGTACGCGCCACGAAATCAAGCTGGGACCAACGCCGCGCCGAGCGCCCGGAGATTCGCGCCCCGAGTACGATGACAGGCAAGGCCGCTTCGGCGGCTGCGAGGAACCTGTTGGGCCAGAATTCATTTTCCAGCACGATCAACGCCCGAACGTCGCGAGCCCGGATGAGGCTTCGCGCCAGCCAGCGCAGGTCGAACGGCGCTAGTTGCACGGTGGTCTCAGTAAGATCCCATCCCGCCGCCATGTCGCGCGCCGAGACGGTGTTGCAGGTGATGAGCAATCGATACTTGGGATAACGTGCCTGCAGCAGGGTGATGAAGGCGCGGGCAGAGGCAAGCTCCCCGTTACTCGCTCCGTGGATCCAGAGGGTCGGGCCGGTGCGTTCGGGCGAACGCGTGAGACCTATGCGAGCGCGGAAAGCTGCGCGATCCTCACGGCCTCGCAACCGCTGCCAGAGCGCATGGCTCAATAGCGCGGGCGTGGCCAACGTAATCAGGATCTGATAAAACAGCACCTTGGCAGACCTCGTACCCCTCCGGTCCATTCCGCCTAGCCGAGTGCCAGTGATCGCACAAGCATCCAAAGGTCTCGCTCGTACGGTCCGGACCTAGGGTGGCGCGGAGGCCACGCCCCCAAAGGACTTGTGCCCCCCGAGATGCCCGGTAAAACCGTCACAAACGGGGGACGGTTCATGGCGCAACTCATTGCCGAGCAGGTACTCAACGGCCTGCAATTCGGCATGACGCTCTTTTTGATGTCGGCGGGATTGACGTTGGTCTTTGGTGTCATGGGGCTGATCAACCTCGCCCACGGGTCACTCTATATGGTCGGAGCTTTCGCTTGCGCTGCCACGGCGGGGGCCACGGGATCCTTCTGGCTGGGTCTGGTTGCCGCACTTGCTGCCGCCGCTGCGGCGGGTGCGCTGATCGAACGAACCGTGCTGCGCCGTCTCTACGCGCGTGATCATCTCGATCAGGTTCTCGCGACCTTCGCGCTCATCCTGATTTTCTCCGAAGGTGTGCGGTTCATCTTCGGGTCCTTCCCGCTTTATCTGTCGCCGCCTGCGATGCTCGCCGGTCCTGTCCGGCTTCCGGGTGGGCTAGACTATCCGGCCTATCGCCTCGCGATCATTCTGGCCGGCGGAGTTGTCGCGGTCGGGCTTGCCCTTCTCATCGGGCGCACCCGCCTCGGGACGCGCATTCGCGCAGGGGAGGCCGACCGCGAAATGGCGGCGGCTCTCGGGATCGACATCAACAAGCTCTATACAGCCGTCTTCGCCTTGGGGGCGGCGCTTGCAGGACTGGCCGGTGCGCTGGTCGGAACCCTGCAATCGGTGCAGGTCGGCATGGGGGAGCCGGTCCTCATCCTTGCATTCGTGGTCATCGTCATCGGTGGGATTGGATCGATACGGGGTGCATTCTGGGCCGCGCTTCTCGTGGGGTTGGTGGATACGATGGGCCGGTTTGCCCTGCCGCATCTCTTCGCTCTTCTGACCGATACTTCATCGGCCGCGGGCATCGGGGCGGCACTGGCATCGATGCTGGTATATATTGTAATGGCCGCGGTGTTGGTGATGCGCCCCACGGGCCTGTTCGGACAGAATACATGACGCGCGAAACCGCCCTCAATCTCGCGCTCGCGCTTGCGTTGCCAGCCTTTGTCGCCTCCGCCTATGTCGCCGAGGAGCCCTTCTTGATCACGCTCGCCACGCGCGCCGCGATCCTTGCCCTCGCCGCGACCGGGTTGAACCTCGCGCTGGGTTTCGGCGGATTGGTCAGCTTCGGGCATGCGGCGTTCTTTGGGATTGGTGGGTATGCGACGGGCATTCTTGCGTCACACGCGCAAGATTACACCCCGCTGATGGAGTCACCGTTCCTGATCGAAGGGACGCAGGCCATGCTCATTCATTGGCCGGTGGGCATGATCGCGGCGGGGTGCGCAGCGCTCGTGATCGGGGCGCTTTCTCTACGCACGAGCGGTGTCTACTTCATCATGATCACGCTCGCATTTGCCCAGATGTTCTATTACTTCGCCATCTCTTGGCCCGCATACGGCGGGGAAGACGGCTTGCCACTGTATCTCCGCTCCTCCTTTCCGGGGATGAATACCCTCCAACCGCTGCCGTTCTTCACCTTGGTCTTTGTGGTGTTGATCCTCGCTATCGGTTTTTGCGGAATGCTTTCCGCATCGCGCTTTGGGCTGGCCCTTCACGGTGCGCGCCAAACTCCTGCCCGGCTTGTGGCTGCGGGGATCGGACCCTTCGGGGTTCGCATGACGGCTTTTGTAATCTCGGCGATGCTGACGGCGCTGGCGGGGTCACTTTTTGCCGATCTCAACCGCTTTGTGAGCCCGTCCATGATGTCTTGGCATCTCTCCGGAGAGCTGATCGTTCTGGTGATCCTCGGCGGGGTGGGGCGGCTCTTTGGGCCTCTTGCGGGCGCGATGCTCTACGTCGCAATAGAGCATGTGGCAGGCGGACTAACCGACCATTGGCAATTCTTTGTGGGCCTTTTGCTTCTTGCGGTAGTGCTTTTTGCGAGGGGCGGGCTCATCGGGTTGCTGGCGGGGGAACGGGGCCATGTCTGAGCCGGTTCTGAAAGCGGGCGGGCTGGTGAAGTCCTTCGGGGCGGTCGTCGCCACGGACTCTGTTTCGCTTACCCTGAATGACGGCGAAATCCATGCTCTGATCGGGCCGAACGGGGCGGGAAAATCGACTCTCATCAAACAGATCACCGGAGAGCTGACGCAGGATTCCGGCTCCATCGAATTTGCAGGAAAACCGCTCGATGGTTTGACCCCACAGGCGCGCGCCCGCGCCGGATTGGGGCGCAGTTTTCAGGTTTCAGCGCTCATGCCCGAGATGTCTGCGCTCCAGAATGTCGTATTGGCCGCGATGGTGAAAGAAGGCGGCCCGTACCGGTTTTTTCGCCCCGTGCTTGCACCCGGTCCGCTCCGCGATGTCGCCGAAGCGGCGTTGGATCGCGTGGGCCTCTCTACGCGCGCAGGGGCGCGTGTTGCACATCTCTCCCACGGGGAGCGCCGTCAGGTGGAGATCGCCGCCGCTTTGGCGCTCGGTCCGCGCGCCCTTCTGTTGGATGAACCCATGGCGGGGATGGACCCGGAGGGGGCTGCGAGGCTGACGACCCTGCTCGAAGGGTTGCGCCATGAGGCCCCGATCTTGCTGGTTGAACATGACATGGACGCGGTTTTTCGCCTCGCGGATCGCATTTCCGTTCTTGTTGCCGGACGGATCATTGCCCAAGGGCACCCCGATGAAATCCGCAGAGACCCTGCAGTGCGGGCGGCCTATCTGGGGGATGCACCATGAGCTTGCTTACCCTCGAAGGGGTCACGGGGTTTTACGGCGGGGCACAAGCGCTCTTCGGTCTCGATATGGCGCTCAGCGAAGGAGAGGTCCTCGCGCTCATGGGGCGCAATGGGATGGGCAAGACCACCACGGTGCGCGCCATTTGCCGGCTTCTGCCCCGGACGGAGGGGCGAATTGTATTTGCGGGGCAGGATCTTTTGAGCCTCCCGCCACATCGTGCGGCGCGGCTCGGAATCGGGCTGGTGCCAGAAGGGCGGCGGGTCTTCAGGGGGCTCACGGTCGAGGAAAACCTCACCGTGGCGGCGCGCTCGGGCCATTGGACCTTGAGCCGCGTCGCCACGCTTTTTCCGCGCCTCGCGGAACGCCGGGAGCAGAGCGCCGAAACCCTGTCCGGGGGTGAGCAACAGATGCTCGCCATCGGGCGGGCGCTGATGACCAACCCGCGCTTGCTCATCCTCGACGAGGCGACAGAGGGGCTTGCGCCCACGGTCCGTGCGGAAATCCGTTCGGGGCTGGCGGCCCTGCGCGACACCGGCCTTTCGATCCTGCTGATCGACAAGTCGGTCGCCGAAATCGCGGAAATCGCCGATCGGATCATGCTGATCGAAAAGGGCCGTGCTGCATGGGGCGGTGCCCCCTCAGAGCTTGGCCCGGAGATACAGCACCGCTATCTCGGTTTGTGACCGATCAGGACGAGGGCAGGGCGGATGGATTGAATTCACACCAGCTTGCAGCATGGGAAAGTGCCTCGCTGAAGCCGCCGGGGAAGAACCGCCCATAGAGCCACTCTTCGCTGTGCGCCGCGCGGTAGACCATGAAATCTACGCTTTGCTGCGCATTCGCCACCAACTGGACCATGTCGGCGACGAAACCGCCGGTCATGTGGCCTTCGCCAGCCGCCTCCCATGCTTCGAGAAAGACCTCATCCCCGAGCCAGCTTTCCTGTCCATCTGCCGCGATGACAGCATAGTCGTCGGCATCCCATGGCTTGCCGGAATCGTTGTGGTAAGGCGCATACTCATAGTGAAAGCTGGCGTTGTACCCTTTCTTGTCGAAAGAAAAGATGAGGCTGCCGGATGTGTCGCGGGCCGCCGCGTTGCTATAGACGTAGCAGGTCTGTCCAATGAGTGCCGCGCTCCAGTCACCGGCACGGTGTACGTCGGCCGCGGCGGGAAAAGCGGCGGCGAGGAGAAGGGGCAGTGCTGTGAAAATGCGCATCGTCTTATATCCATAGAATGTGTTGGCGGACCCGTTCCAGCCCGCGGGGTGCCGTCGCCCGAGGCCAATCGTATCGAAAAAAGCTCTGAGTTGGGTCTCAGCAAAAAATGAACGCCGTCCTAAACTTGTCTCGCCAAAATCTGGAGACTTGTCAGTATCCCTCCCTCACGCAACACTGGGCGCGGACCAATTGGGAGAGTATCCATGAAAAAAACCTTGCTTGTGGCGGCAACCGCCCTCGCGATCTCAGGCGCGGCGATGGCCGAACCGGTCAAGGTCGGTATGATCACGACACTGTCGGGTGGCGGCGCGGGGCTGGGCGTCGATGTGCGCGACGGTTTCATGCTCGCGGTGAAACAGGCGGGCAACCCGGATCTTGAAGTCGTGATCGAGGATGATGCACGCAAACCCGATCTGGCCGTTCAACTGGCCGACAAGATGATCCAGTCCGAAAAGGTTGACATCCTTACGGGCATCATCTGGTCCAACCTTGCGATGGCTGTTGTGCCTTCGGCTGTAGCGCAGGGGAAATTCTATATCTCTCCGAACGCAGGCCCGTCGCAGTTGGCGGGACGCGGCTGTCATCAGGATTACTTCAACGTCGCATGGCAAAACGACAACCTGCACGAAGTCATGGGCGCTCATGCGACCGGGGAGGGATACAGCAAACCATTCATCCTCGCTCCCAATTATCCTGCGGGGAAAGATGCTCTGACCGGGTTCAAGCGTTTCTATGAAGGTGAGTTGGCGGGGGAGCTATATACCCAGCTTGGTCAGACCGACTATGCGGGGGAGATCGCACAGATCCGGGCCAGCGGCGCGGACAGCCTGTTCTTTTTCCTGCCGGGTGGCATGGGTATTTCCTTCATGAAGCAGTTCGCCGCCTCCGGCATTGATCTGCCCGTTATGGGCCCCGCATTCTCGTTTGATCAGGGCATTCTCGGTGCTGTGGGTGAGGCCGCGCTTGGCGTGAAAAATGGCTCGCAGTGGTCCAAGGATATCGACAACGAGACGAACCGCGCCTTTGTCGAGAGCTTTGAGGCGGAATACGGGCGTCTGCCGTCGCTCTATGCGTCCCAAGGGTTCGACACGGCCAATCTCATTCTCTCCGCAATGAGTACCGCCGATATCGCGGACCGGGATGCCTTCCGGGCGGCGCTGAAAGCCGCTGACTTCAAGAGCACGCGCGGGGATTTCTCCTTTGGCAACAACCATCACCCCATTCAAGACATCTATGTCCGCGAGGTGGTGATGGAGGGCGATGTGCTGACCAACCGCATCGTCTCGGTCGGGCTAGAAGATCATCAGGATGCCTACGCCGGCGATTGCGGCATGTAAGGCGATATCCAAATGATACGTTGCGGCGCGGGTTGACTTTCCGCGCCGCAGAAACTACTTGGCTCGCACAGGCGTTCTCTGCCGCGTGAGCAGATGGCATGGGCAAGTCCGATGCCCCCGAGCGCCGCCACTCTCCCAAGGTTCCCACATCACGCAGGGGTCCGGCCCCATGACGGCCCCGCAGGCAATTCGGCCCGCGGCCAGCGCATGGTGCAACCCGATTGCGACCGACCGTCCGAGTATGGGCGGCGGCGTTTGGTTATGCGGCGACCCGACGGTTGGCGCTCAAGGATACTATATGACGTTTGAAGAACTCGGCCTGAAACCCCGTCTGGTGAGTGTACTCGCCGAGCAGGGCATCAAGGACCCCACACCCATCCAATCGCAAGCCATTCCTCATGCCCTGAACGGGCGCGATGTGATGGGGCTTGCCCAGACCGGAACCGGCAAGACTGCTGCATTCGGCCTTCCGATGATCCACATGTTGCTCGGCACGGGCGAAGCGCCCGAACCCAAGGCAGCAAACGGGCTCATCCTTGCGCCGACACGCGAATTGGCCAAGCAGATTTCCGAGAACCTGCGCGCCTATACCAAGGGCACGCACCTCAAGATCAACCTCGTGGTCGGGGGCGCCTCGCTGAATCCCCAGATCGAACGGCTTCGCAAGGGGACGGACCTGTTGGTCGCGACCCCGGGCCGCCTCATCGACCTTCTGGATCGCAAGGCCGTCCGGCTGGATCAAACCCGATATCTCGTGCTCGACGAGGCTGATCAGATGCTGGATCTCGGCTTTATCCATGCATTGCGCCGCATCGCTCCGTTGCTGCCCAAAGAGCGCCAGACGATGCTCTTTTCGGCGACGATGCCCAAGCAGATGGCGGAACTCTCGACCGCGTACCTCACCAAACCTGTCCGCGTGGAAGTTTCCCCTCCGGGCAAGGTCGCAGACAAGGTTGTTCAGGCGCTGCACTTCGTCGAACAGGAGAAGAAGACCGGCTTGCTGATCAACTATCTCGATCGGCACCGCGAGGAACTTGCGCTGGTGTTCGCCCGTACCAAACATGGGGCGGAGCGCATCAAGAAGAACCTCGAGAAGGCTGGCTTCGCCGCAGGCTCGATCCATGGCAACAAGAGCCAAGGGCAGCGTGAGCGGGCGATCAAGGCCTTCAAGGGCGGCGAATTGCGCGTCCTTGTCGCGACTGATGTCGCCGCGCGGGGGCTCGACATTCCTGACGTTCGCCACGTCTATAACTACGATCTGCCGAACGTGCCGGACAACTACGTCCACCGGATCGGCCGGACCGCACGCGCCGGAGCAAGCGGTCAGGCTGTAGCCTTCTGCGCCCCTGCGGAGATGGGCGAATTGAAAGCGATTCAGAAAACCATCGGCAACGCCATTCAGGTCATCGGCGGCGAAAGCTGGGGCCCATTGGATGAGCCGCGCAAGCCCTCGGGTGGCAATCGCCGCCGGCCGCGTCGCGGTGCGAGCAACGGTGGTGGAGGTGGGCGGCGCCGGGCCGCCTGATCCCTACTTGTAGACTTGTTCGGGACCGGGGAACGACCGGTCCCGAACCTCTTCGGCGTAATCGCTTACGGCCTTCTCGATCGACGGGCCCAGATCGCCATAGACCTTGACGAATTTCGGTGTCCATTCGTTCAGGCCGAGCATGTCCTCCAGCACGAGGATCTGTCCGTCGCAATTTTTTGATGCGCCGATGCCGATGGTTGGAATTTCCACCGCTGCGGTAATCTCGTCCGCCAAAGGCTCAACGACACCTTCGACAACCACGGCAAAGGCACCCGCCTTTGCTACCGCCAATGCATCTTCGATATGCGCAGGCCATGTGTCCTCGTCGCGCCCTTGTGTCTTGAAGCCGCCCATGACGTGGCTCGACTGAGGCGTCAGGCCGATATGCGCCATCACGGGAATGCCGCGTTCCGTCAGGAAGCGGATGGTTTCCGCCATGCGTTTCCCACCTTCCAGCTTGATCGCGCCACAGCCGGTTTCCTTCATGACCTTGGCCGCATTGCGAAACGCGACGCCGGGGCTTTCCTCATATGAACCAAAGGGCATATCGACCACGATCAGCGCCTTCTGCGTGCCGCGGACGACCGCGCGGCCATGCATGATCATCAGGTCGAGAGGCACGCCAACGGTGCTATCCATACCGTGCATGACCATGCCGAGGCTGTCACCCACGAGGATGAAGTCGGCATATTTGTCGACGATGGCGGCGGTGTGCGCATGATAGGATGTAAGGGATACGATGGGCTCGCCCCCCTTTCGCGCGGCAATCATCGGCACGGTGTTGCGGCGGATCTTGGTCTGGCTCGACATGTTTATTCCTTCCCAGGTGTGACGACGCGCTGGTCGATCAGCATCACGTCTCCGAAGTTGACGGAAATCATGATTGCGGTTGGCCCATCAAGGGGGCCGTCAATCTCTTCGAGGCTCTCGGCCCGTACGATATCAAGACCGGCAAGTTCGCCCCGTGGTTCGGAGGCAACGACCCGCTCTATCGCATCGCGAAGACCGGCGATTGTACCGCCCTCTTTCGCGGTCCGCTCCGCGGTGTCGAGCGCCCGTGAAAGTACGATGGCGGCTTTGCGATCTGTGGCAGAGAGCCGCACATTGCGCGAGGACATGGCCAGCCCGTCCGCTTCCCGGACAGTTGGAACGGGTACGATCTCCACCGGCATGTGCAGATCGCGCACCATCCGGCGGATCACCTGCAACTGTTGATAGTCCTTCTCGCCAAAAAGCGCGAAGTCCGGCTGAATGATATTGAAGAATTTGGCGACCACCGTGGTCACTCCGCGAAAGTGCCCGGGGCGCACCGCGCCGTGCAGCATACCGGCAAGGCGTGTCGTCTCTACGATGGTCTCTGCGCCTTCGGGATAGATTTCCCCAGCATCCGGGGTAAACACCGCATCCACTTCGGCATCCCGAAGCATCGACAGGTCCCGCTCCAGGTCGCGCGGATAAGCGGCGAGATCGTCGGCGCGTTCGAATTGCGTCGGATTGACAAAGACCCAGACGATCACGCGATCGGCAATCTGATGCGCTTTTTCCACCAGCCGCATATGGCCAGCATGCAGGTAGCCCATGGTCGGCACCAGCGCGACCTGTTCCCCCGCGGCGCGATAGCCGCGAACTTCCGCTCGGATTTCCTCGACGGTCTGACAGATGTTCATGCCCGCCCCTCATTGTTCCCGCGCCTTGATACTTGGGCCGGGGGCGAGCGACAACCACTCAGGTGAGGTCGGTTTCCTGCCGCCAAAGGTCGGATGCGGGGCGCGCCGAACGGTGAGTGCGCTAAACAGGAGAAAACGCAGGGGACGCTCATGAAAACCACGGTCAAGGCACTGGTCGTCGGCGGCGGGGCCGTCGGAACATCCATCGCCTATCATCTTGCCCGCGCGGGGTGGGATGATGTGATGCTGCTGGAACGCGATGAGCTGACGTCCGGCTCCACCTGGCACGCCGCCGGGTTGCTGCCCTATTTCAACATGTCCTACGCCACGACCCATATCCACGACCATTCCATCAAGTTCTACAAGACGCTGGAAGAGGAAACGGGACTTGATGCGGGTTTCTTCGTCGTGGGCAATTTGCGTATGGCGCAGTCAAAAGCGCGCATGGATGAGTTTATGCTCTATGCCGCCACAGCAGAGACGGTCGGGGTACCTTTCGAGTGGTTGACCCCCAGCCAGATCAAGAACCGCTGGCCTTTGGTTCGCACCGAAGACCTCGAAGGCGCGATTTTCCATCCCACCGATGGCTACATCAACCCAGCCGACGTGACCATGGCGATGGCGAAGGGCGCGCGGCAGCGTGGCGTCACCATAGCCCGCAAATGGCAGGTGGATGGCTATGAATGGACGGGGGAGGCCTGGCGTGTTTCCGTGACCAAGATGGTGGAGAGGGGCGGAAACCTCGTCCCCTCCGAGGAAAAAGCGGTGATCACCGCCGAGCATGTGGTGACCGCGACGGGCAACCATGCCCAGCGAACAGCACGCCTCCTGGGGCTGAAGATCCCGGCCATTCCCGTTGAACACCAGTATATCGTCACTGAACCCGACCCTGCGCTTGTGGAATGGCGGGCCACGCATGATCAGCATCCCGTTCTACGCGACGCGGATGCGAAATGGTACGTCCGCGAAGAGCGGGGCGGCTGGATCCTCGGCCCCTATGAGCGGAACGCCCCGGCCCGTTTCCTCTACGACGTGCCCGAGAGCTTTCGCGCCGACCTCTTCCCCCTCGATCTGGATCGGATCGAAGAGGAATACATGTCGATGATCCACCGTATTCCCTCCTCCGAAGAAGTAGGTCTCAAGGACGATTACAACGGGCCGATCTGTTACACCCCTGATGGCAACCCGCTGCTGGGTCCGGCGCCGGGATTGCGCAACATGTGGTTGGCCGAGGGCTTTTCCTTCGGGATCACTGCGGCGGGCGGGGCCGGGCACTATCTTGCCCAGATGATGGTCGAGGGCGAAGCGGAGATCGACATGGCTTCGCTTGATCCCAAGCGTTTCGGCCCGTGGATGACGACTGAATATGCCGCCCGCAAAAACGAAGAGGCCTATGAACACGTCTACATCCTGCACCATCCGGATGAAGAACGACCCGCGTGCCGTCCGCTTCGGACCGCCCCTGCCTATGACCGACAAAAAGCAGCCGGGGCACAGTTCGGCGTGGTCAACGGGTGGGAGCGCCCGAACTACTATGCCCCCGAAGGCTTCTCCGACCATGATGCGCGGAGTTTCCGGCGCGGAGGCTGGTGGCCCTATGCGGTCGAGGAAGCCCGCGCCATTCGGGAGGGGGTCGGGCTTATCGACGCAACGGCCTTTGCCAAGCATCGGATCAGCGGGCCGGGTGCCACTGCTTTCCTCGACTGGTTCACCTGCAACGGATTGCCAAGAGTGGGCCGGATCAACCTGACCTATGCGCTGACGCCTGCCGGCACCACGCGGACGGAATACACGATCCTGCGAACGGCGGAGGATGACTATACCCTCATCTCCGGGGGCGCATGGCACGCCTATGACGAGGATTTCCTTTACAAGGCCGTCATGGAAAAGGAAGCGGAGTTCGGGCGTATCAACGCGGAAGATGTGACCACGAAATGGGGGGTTTTCGCGCTCGCCGGGCCCAAGAGCCGGGATGTACTCAAGGCCTTGATCCGTGATCCAGAGCCTGAAACGGCACTGTCGAACGCGCGGTTCCCGTGGTTGTCGGTGCGCGATATTGAGCTTGGTGCTTGCCCCGTTCGCGCAGTGCGCGTCGCATACACCGGGGAGCTTGGGTGGGAGTTGCACCATCCAATGGAGATGCAAACCTACCTTTGGGACCGGCTGATGGAGGCGGGAGAGCCACATGGCTTGCGCCTTGTCGGGGCGCGGGCGCAGAACTGGCTCCGGCAGGAAAAGTCATACCGCGCGTTTGGAAACGAATTGGGCCGCGATGCCACGCCACTAGAGGCCGATCTGCCGCGTTTCGTCGATCTCTCCAAGGAGTTTCACGGGAAGGCGGCGATGCTCGACGCAGGCATTCGGTCGAAATGCGTCACGCTCCTGATCGACGGTCCGGCGGATGCCGATCCTTGGGGGCGCGAGGCGCTTTATGACGGTGCGGGGAAAAATCTGGTCGGGCGTCTGACGTCTGGCGGCTACTCGGTGGCCTTCGGAAAGAGTATCGGCATGGGATACGTGCAGCCGGACCTTGCAACGCCGGGCCAAACATTGAAGGTGAAGATGTTCGATAAGCTTTGGGAGGCCGAGATTGTCGAGGACAGCCCCTACGACCCGAAAAACGCCCGTATCCGGATGGACGGCTAAGCTTATACTGGCGGTCATCGCGCTTCTGGCAATCGGAGGAACCCTGTTTCACGAGCAGAACCCGCTGACCCGATCTGCCGAGGCACGGGCAACGGAAATCGCCGTCGCGAGCGCGGCAACCTATGTGACGCTTCGCACCATGAATGCGGTCCTGTCGAGCGCGACTGAAGCGGAGGTGACGGCGGGCGTCTTTGTGGCCGAAGGGACGGTGAAACCGCTTCGCGCCCTCGAACCGCTCGACGATACCATCGAGAAGATTTCCTCCGCCGTTTTCGCCGTCATGGTGGCAACGGGGGTTTTGTCAGTCGGGCTGGGACCGCTGGGTGCCGTGGGGGCGGCGCTTGCTGCGGTAGGCGCGGTTCTGTTGATCGCTCTTCCCGCGCGGCGTCTTTCCGGCACACTTGCGGTCTATGGGTTGCTGCTCTGGGTTGGATTACCCCTCACCTTCGTCGCCGCACAGGAGGCCGCTACTTTCCTGACGGATCCGACCTTGGCGCGCCATCAGGCAACGATCGCCGAGATCACCGCCGCCGTGACCCTATCCGATGCCTCACCTGCAGAAGGCTGGTGGGAGAGGGCGCGCGAAACCGTCGAAGGCATGGAGCGCTACGGGGATCTTGCCCGCACGATCTGGAACCGCGCGGACGAACTGATTGCCGCCTATGTGGGGCTGCTCTCACTCTATCTCGTGAGGCTTGTCGTTCTTCCCGTCGCCATGCTTCTGGGGCTCGTGGCGCTGGTGCGCCGGATCTAGGCGAAACGACCCGGAGACAGGGCGGCGACCGTCGTTGCATCAAGCTCGCTGGGGCGGCCGAGGATCAGATCGGCGATGAGCCTGCTGGCTGCCGGGGCGGTTTGGAACCCATAGCCACCCTGTGCCGCCGAGAAGAAGAAGCCCTGGTGACCCGTCGCGGGACCAAGACACAGGACCCCATCGGGTGCAAAGGTGCGCAGCCCGGCCCAGTTCGATGTCATGCGCGTGACAGGCTCTGTCACCATCGCTTCATACCGCGCCAACCCCTCGGCCAGCGTAAGATCCTCGGCCCAGACGTCATGCGGCTCCACCGGGTCCGCATCCGCAGGGGAAACGATGAGTTGCCCCGCATCAGGTTTGCAATACCAGCTTTCTCCCGCGCCCATGATCATGGGCCAGCGGGAAATGTCATGGCCTCCCGGCGCCGGTATTCGGGCCATGGATCGGCGCCGGGGTTCCAACCCAAGCGGGGTGACGCCCGCCATGGCGGCAACCTCATCTCCCCATGCTCCAGCGGCGTTCAGGATGATATCCGCCTCGAATGTGCCCGCGTCGGTATCCACACGCCACTGGCCCCCTCTGGTAATCCGGCGCACTTTTGCTCGAGTCTGCACCGTACCGCCAGTTTGGCGTATCGCCTTGGCGTAATCCTGAAGCATTCGGTCCGTGTCGATGTCCCACGCATCCTCGTGGTAGCCCGCGAGCGCTACAGCGTCGAGGTTCAGTACGGGAACGATTTCCTGCGCTTCGTGAGGCGAAAGGGGGCTCATCTTCAGAGTGACGCAATCTGCGTTGTACTGATCTTCTTCACCGGCGGTTGCCACGAGCATCATACCGCGCGGGGTGAGGTAGCCGCTCTTCTTGTAGTCGTCCTCGGAGGCCTCGTTCAGGGCGACGACCGCCGGTGGCCCATAGCTCTTTTCAAAAAGCGCGGCGGAACGTCCCGAGGCGTGATAGGCCAGCGCGTCCTCGGCCTCCAACACTGTCACCTTCATATGCGGGGCAAGTCGATACCCAGCGGACAGGCCCGCGACGCCCCCGCCGATGATGATGATATCGCTCATGCTTCTTCAAGTCTGTCGGTGGCAGGGGCCGGGGCTGGAGCGATGTCGGAGACGCGCCGATACAATTCTGGGGACATTTCAAAACTCAAGGCATCCAGCGACGGCTTGAGTTGTCCTGCCGTTCGCGCAGAGATGATCGGCATCGGTGTCGTCTGATGTGCAGCGACCCAAGCCACCGCGAGAGTCGCGGGATGGGTCCCTACCTCCAGCGCCAGTTTCACCAGATCAGAAGCGGCGCGGTGCATCCAGTCGAGCCGGTACCGCTGTGCGTACATCTCGACTTCGGTCAGGCGCCCGTCTCCCCCATCGAGATATTTGCCCGTCAGCAGGCCGCCACCAAGCGGCGAATAGGAGGCCACGGCTATTCCCTGATCGGCGCACATGGGCAAGATTTCTACCTCTGCCTGTCGCTTGACAAGGCTGTACATCGGCTGCAGCAGATCGACCGGGCCGTACTGACGCGCCTTCATGACCTGCCACGCTGCAAAATTCGACAGGGCGATATACCGGATTTTGCCGGCATCCTTGAGGTCGTTGAAGACCTCCATGATATCCCCGAGTTCGGTTTGCGGATCGAATTGATGCAGATAGAGGGCGTCGACCATATCCATGTTCAGTCGTTGGCGGCTTTCGTCGAACTGTCGAAGCAGTGTCTCTCGGGTTGCCGGAACCCGCATGCCGACCTTGGTGGCGATAAAGAGGTGGTCGCGATGCGCCGCCGCCAGCCGTCCGAGAATCTCTTCGGAGCGCCCGTCGTTATAGACCCATGCCGTGTCGAAATGGGTGATGCCTGCTGCCAGGCACGCGTTGAACATCTCGGCGGAGTCCGCGTCGCTTGCACGTCCTCCGAACTGCATGGTTCCAAAGGCAAAGCGGCGTACCGCGGTTCCGTCGGGGCTTGTGAGGGGATTGGTCATGGCCAATTGGTGCCACGTGAACGCCGGGTGGGAAAGGGGGATTTTTCACTTGTCATCGGCGGCTCAATGGCGTGTCACTACGCCCGGTATAAAAGGAGACAAAAATGGTCGGAAAAGTGGCGCTTGTCACCGGAGCAGCAAGCGGGATCGGGCTTGCCAGTGTGGATCTGTTCCTCGCCGAGGGGTATGCGGTGGTCATGGTTGACCGCAATGAGCGCGGCCTGCGCGGGGCGGCAGACACACGTGAGAATGTCTTGCCTATCGCATGTGACATCTCTGACCCGGAGGCGATCGCGGGCGTTGCGGCGCAGGTGCTAGGCTGGAAGGGGCGGCTCGATGCGCTGGTCAACAACGCGGGCTTCGCTCATTTCGCGCCGATCGAGGAAACCGGTCTTGAAGTATGGCGACAGATCATGGCGACGAACCTCGATGGGACGTTCCTTATGACCCAAGCGTTCATTCCCGCTCTGAAGGAAAGCCGCGGGGCCATCGTGAACATCGGTTCCATCTCGGGGCTGAGGGCCTCTACTCTGCGCGTGGCCTATGGCACATCCAAGACGGCGGTGATGCACCTGACGAAACAGCAGGCGGTGGAGCTTGGGATGCATGGCGTTCGGGTCAACTGCGTCAATCCGGGGCCAATCCTGACGGAAATGTCGCGCCAGGTCGTGACCGAGGAAATTCGCAAGGCCAATCACGATGTCCTGCCGCTTGACCGGTTCGGGGAGCCGGAAGAGGTCGCCGAGGTGATCGTGTTCCTTTGCTCGACGAAGGCGTCCTATGTAACGGGGCAGGTGATTTCTGTTGATGGTGGATATGAGGCCACCGGGGTCGGCCTTCCAGCGTTGCGCGGCGCAAAATAGGTCGCGGCAAACGAAAGATGCCGCCCCCGGAGGAGCGGCATCTCTGAAACGGTAACGGGGTCGCAATCACGAGGTAAGTAAGATGTTTCCCCGCCCGTTCGGATCAACTGAAATCAGTTGAAGGAATAAACCAGGGAAACGCCCCAGGTATTGTCATAGTCGTCGAAGCCGGACTGTGGCTCCGAGTGGTACTCGGTGTTCAGCTCGGTCCGCAGGGCCAGCGTATCGGTCATGGACATGTTGAGGCCCAATTCGTTGATGACGGCTGTATCGGACTCAGACGTGATGATGTCGGTGTCGTTCGTCAGGACCAACTGCTCGTTGATGCGGTTGGAGTAGTTGGACGACATGCTGAATGCTGCTTCGTCGATATCGTCAACTTCGTCGAGGAAGTCGTCGAAGGACGCGACGCGGTAGCCGGGGCCCGCCTGAACGGTCCACTCAACTTCGGACGTGGAGATGACGCGGTAGCCTGCGCCGAGACCAACGAACGTGTCGGATTCATAGGCGGAGAACTCGTCTACGGTGCCCTGAACCTTCGCGAAGCCGTACCAGCGATCACCAAAGTCACGCTTGTATTCGAAATCGTAAAAGAGGCTCTCTTCGGTGGTGTCACCGTCGTCCTCGGCATAGGCGTAGTTCAACTGCAGCTCATAGCCGTTGAGGCCATCGTAGTAGCCGAAGTCGGTGCCGAGGCCTACGTCTGCGCTGTCGGTGTTGCCGCTTGCGATCGAGGAGCGGAACGCGAGCGAGCCGCTGAAGCCGGTTGCGCGACCAGTGTTGCCGAATGCGTCGAGATCACGGTCGAAGTCATCTTCGATGTCATCACGCAGGTCTTCGTTGCGGTCGGTCGCTTGGTCAGTACCGGTAAAAACGGACTGGGCGGACACAGCGCCAGCGGTCAGTGCGACGATGCTGGCGGCGGAAAGCCAAAGTTTGGTATTCATGTACAGAACTCCTCTAGAACTCGTTTCCCGGGCCGCCTTCGAACATGTGTGGGACCCGTCTACGGGGGCTCGATTCGATGCGTCCCCGTTACGAGGAGTGACATATTCCTTTTGTGCTCCGCTTCGAGTGCAATGCGTGGTTTCCTTGGGGAATGTTGAATAGGCCAAACTCCGCTCAGCGTGTCGGCGGAGTTTCGCGGGAGTGAAAAACTCACTGAAAACAAGCACGTGAAAGTTCTCAAGGTGCCTAAAATTTACCGTTTGATAAAAAAATGAAGTGTGGAATAGTGACCCTAGAACAACAGGGAGACAGCCATGAAAGCCAAGGCCTTGGAACCAGGAGTGGTCGCCGGGCGTTTAGCCCGTCAGGCTTACGCTGAAAACTTTGCCGATCTGCACCCTCCGCTCGACAATCACGAAGCGTTGGTGGCGGCCGATCGGTGCTATTTCTGCCATGATGCGCCTTGCATCACGGCATGCCCCACCTCCATCGACATTCCGCTCTTCATTCGCCAGATCGCCACAGGAACGCCGGACGCTGCTGCGAAGACGATCCTCGGCCAGAATATTCTCGGCGGCATGTGTGCACGCGTCTGCCCCA
The DNA here is from genome assembly GCF_900111875.1 of Poseidonocella pacifica. Lineage (GTDB taxonomy): Bacteria > Pseudomonadota > Alphaproteobacteria > Rhodobacterales > Rhodobacteraceae > Poseidonocella > Poseidonocella pacifica. The sequence goes on along the minus strand of NZ_FOJU01000002.1, from coordinate 350,129 downwards.
CGGAAACGCTTTGCGAAGAAGCTTGTGTGCGGATGACCGCAGAGCATCGTCCAGTAGAGATAGGTCGCCTGCAGCGCTACGCCACCGATACACTCATGGCCAAGGGGGTGCATCCGTTTGAGCGCGCCCCGGGTACGGGCAAGCGGATTGCGGTTGTGGGTGCCGGCCCGGCGGGTCTGGCCTGCGCTCACCGGCTGTCGATGAATGGGCATGACGTGGTGATCCATGACGCGCGGGGCAAGCCGGGCGGTCTCAATGAATATGGCATTGCCAGCTACAAGAGCGTTGCGGGCTTTGCCGCGCGTGAGGTTGATTGGCTGCTGAAGATCGGCGGCATTACCATCGAAACGGGCAGCATGCTTGGGCGAGACGTTACGCTCGCAGCGCTCAATGCTGACTATGATGCGGTCTTTCTCGCGATGGGGCTTGGCGGGGTCAATGCGCTTGGGCTTGAGGGCGAAGAGCGCGATGGGTTGCACGACGCGGTCGACTTTATCGCGGACCTGCGGCAATCCGAAGACCTCGCGGCGCTTCCCATCGGACGCGACGTGGTGGTCATCGGAGGCGGCATGACCGCAATCGACGCCGCAGTTCAGGCACGTCTGCTTGGGGCGCTGAACGTCACGCTTGTCTATCGCCGGAGCCGTGCGCGGATGAACGCGAGCGAATTCGAGCAGGATCTTGCAGCGAGCAAGGGCGTCCGGATCATCACCAATGCCCAGCCCATCGCGATTCACGGAAACGGCGCGGTGCGCGAAGTCGAGTTCGAATATACCGACGATGCGTTGTTGCCGACAGGCGAACGGTTCCGCCTACCTGCGGATCAGGTCTTCCGCGCGATCGGTCAAACGCTGTTCGGCGACGGCTTGCCGGACCTCGATGGCCGCAAGATCGCCATAACCGGTGCGGGCCGCACGAGCCTGCCGGGAGTCTGGGCCGGGGGTGATTGTGCCGCCGGTGGCGACGATCTGACCGTGACCGCCGTAGCCGAAGGGCGCGATGCGGCCGAAGATATCCATGCCAGCCTGATGGCCAGCGCAGCGAAGGAGGCCTGAGACATGGCGAACCTCAGCACGAATTTTGTCGGTATCAAGAGCCCAAATCCATTCTGGCTCGCTTCTGCGCCGCCCACCGACAAGGAATACAACGTTCGGCGCGCCTTTGAGGCGGGATGGGGTGGTGTCGTCTGGAAAACGCTTGGCGAAGCTGGGCCTCCGGTCGTCAACGTCAACGGGCCGCGCTATGGCGCGATCTGGGGGGCGGATCGGCGCTTGCTCGGCCTGAATAATATCGAACTGATCACGGATCGCCCGCTTGAGGTAAACTTGCGGGAAATGAAAGCGGTCAAGCGAGACTATCCTGATCGTGCGCTTGTGGCCTCACTCATGGTGCCCTGCGTAGAGGAAGCATGGAAAGCGATCCTGCCGCTGGTGGAGGAAACCGGCGCCGATGGGGTGGAACTCAATTTCGGTTGTCCACACGGCATGAGCGAGCGGGGGATGGGATCGGCCGTAGGGCAGGTGCCCGAATATATCGAAATGGTGACGCGGTGGGTCAAGCAATACACTCGGATGCCCTGCATCGTGAAGCTGACACCCAACATTACCGACGTGCGCAAACCCGCGCAGGCCGCCAAGCGTGGCGGTGCCGATGCGGTAAGCCTTATCAACACGATCAATTCGATCACGTCCGTCGACCTTGATCTCTTTGCGCCGGAGCCAACGATTGACGGGCGCGGCGCCCATGGGGGCTATTGCGGACCCGCGGTCAAACCCATCGCGCTCAATATGGTTGCGGAGATTGCGCGCGATCCGGAGACTGCCGGTCTGCCGATCAGTGGTATCGGGGGGGTCACCACCTGGCGCGATGCGGCGGAGTTTCTGACCCTCGGGGCAGGCTCTGTACAGGTCTGTACCGCTGCGATGACCTACGGGTTCAAGATCGTCGAAGAGATGATCTCAGGCCTGTCGGAGTGGATGGACACCAAGGGCTTCACTACCATCGAAGAGGTGACGGGGCGCGCAGTTCCGAATTGTTCGGACTGGAAGAACCTCAACCTCAACTATGTCAGCAAAGCCCGGATCAATCAGGATCTCTGTATCAAATGCGGGCGCTGCTATGCCGCGTGCGAAGATACCAGCCATCAGGCCATCGCGATGTCGCCTGAGCGGGTGTTTGAGGTGAAGGACGACGAATGTGTCGCATGTAACCTGTGCGTCAACGTTTGTCCGGTTGAGGATTGCATCACCATGGAGCGTCTCGCGCCCGGAGTTGTTGATGAGCGGACGGGCAAGGTCGTCGAGGCGGAGCCCGCAGATTGGACGACCCATCCGAACAATCCAATGGCCACGGCTACGGCGGCGGAATAACAAAAATGGCGCCGCGGTACTTCGCGGCGCCATCAGAACGATGTGTCAGGCTACCTTGTCGAGAGAGGCGCCTTCGCTGCTGCTACCCAGTTCTCCGTTTGAGACCGGGCTGGTGTCGGCAGTTTGTACAAGTTTTGCCGAAGCAGCCGCAGGACCGGACACTGTCTCAATGAGGCTCTCAAGCTGAAGCTGCTTTTGCATGTCGAGCGCCTTTGCCCGCGCCGCGTCTTCGCTGACATCGCTTTCTTCTGTCGCTTCCATGCGTGATTCCACAGCCGATTGAACGCTGGCCAGTGGCTCGACCGGCCGGGCAACCTCTGCCTCAGCCGCGGTGGTCGTTTTGACGGGCTGCGCCGCGGCCCCTGCGGAAGAGGACGACGAATTTTCCGAACTTCCCGAGCTTGTCTGGGTGTCGGACGTTTCCTCCGTGGTCGTTTCCGCGGAGGCTTTGCTATTGCCGGATTGCTGTTGCGACACCGGAAGAATTGAACTGATCATATTTGACGTACCTGCGCTTGGCCTTGCGGCCTTGCGCCCCCACTGCGGTACGACTTAAAGCATTTCGCCAGCTTTTGCGGCCACGAACTACGGAGATGGTTTCTCACGGATGAAGAAGCTTGCGAAAGATCGCCTCCACGTGATCGCTTGCTCTGCGCCAGGCGATTTCCTTTTTCGGGATCAGAACGTCGAGTTGCGCTTCGAAATCTGCATAATGCTGTGTCACGGCCCAGATCGACATGATGAGATGCTCGGCGTCTTGCTGCGCGATACGCCCCTCGGCCATCCATTTGCGCAGCAGGGTGGCCTTGGCGTCAAAGAGCGGTTTCAGCCGTTTCGCCAGATGCGGAGCCATGCGCGGTGCACCCTGGATGATCTCATTGGCGAAGAGTCGGCTTTCACGCGGAAACTTGCGGCTCATCTCCATCTTCTTCTGAACATAGCCCATAAGCTCATCAAGCGGCTCTCCGTCCGGATTGAGCGCTTCGAGCGGCTCCAGCCACGCATCCATGAGTTCGTTGAGCAGGGCGACGTGCATCGCTTCCTTGCTGTCGAAATAGTAGAGGATATTGGGCTTGGAGAGCCCCGCTTCGCCCGCAATCATGTCAAGGGTCGAGCCTCTGAAACCGTTGCTTGAGAAAACTTCCAATGCGGCATCGAGGATGCGCTTGCGGTTCAGTTTCTGGATTCGGGTCGTCTTGCGTGGTGCTGTCTTGGGCGGGCTGTCGTCCATGGTATCTCCGCATTGCTGCCTTTGTCGGCAAAGGTGCCTGATTGGAGGCAATCGGGCTGGGCGCGGGTTGGAACCATCCTTGACAGACCCCCATCGCGTTGCAATCGTGCCTTGACCAAACGGTAAAAAACATCCGACGGCGGCGCAAGGCTGACCATAACGGAAATGACGACAGGGGAAAGAACATGGCCGCACCGGGTGAAAACCTGCGCATCGATGGCGATCGACTCTGGAACAGCCTCATGGACATGGCCAAGATCGGCCCCGGCATTGCTGGAGGCAACAATCGCCAGACACTGACTGACGCCGACGCCGAGGGGCGCGCCCTGTTTCAAAGCTGGTGCGAGGCCGCAGGGTGTACCATGGGTCTCGATCAGATGGGCAATATGTTTGCCCGCAAGGAGGGCACCGATCCCGAGGCATTGCCGGTTTACGTGGGCAGCCATCTGGATACACAGCCGACGGGTGGGAAATATGATGGCGTCCTTGGTGTGCTCGGAGGGCTGGAAGTCCTGCGCACGCTCAATGATCTGGGGATCAAGACCAAGCATCCCATCGTTGTGACGAACTGGACCAATGAGGAGGGCACGCGCTTTGCCCCCGCCATGCTGGCGTCCGGTGTTTTCGCAGGGGTGCATACCCAAGATTGGGCTTATGACCGCGAGGATGCCGAGGGCAAGACCTTCGGCGATGAGCTGGAGCGGATCGGCTGGAAAGGCGATGAGGAGGTGGGCGCGCGTCAGATGCACGCCTTCTTCGAGTTGCATATCGAGCAGGGGCCGATCCTCGAAACCGAGGGCAAGAATATTGGCGTCGTCACACACGGACAGGGCCTTTCCTGGACCCAGGTGACGATCATGGGAAAAGATGCGCATACCGGCTCCACCCCGATGCCGATGCGCCGGAATGCGGGCCTTGGCATGGCGCGGGTGCTGGTACTGGTCGATGAGATCGCCTGGAGCCATAAGCCCCACGCGGTTGGCGCTGCGGGACAGATCAACGTCTATCCCAACTCCCGCAACGTGATCCCCGGCAAGGTCGTGTTTACCGTCGATTTCAGGTCCCCGGAGCTTTCGGTCATCGAAGACATGGAGGCGCGGCTGCGCGCCGGAGCAGCAGATATCTGCGAAGAGATGGGGCTTTCCGTGGAGTTCGAGAAGGTCGGCGGGTTCGATCCGGTCGAGTTCGATCAGACCTGCGTCAAGGCGGTGCGCGATGCTGCGGATCGGCTGGGATATTCCCACCGCGATATCATTTCGGGCGCGGGCCATGATGCATGCTGGATCAATAAGGTCGCGCCGACTGCGATGGTCATGTGCCCGTGCGTCGACGGGCTTTCGCACAACGAGGCCGAGGACATCTCCAAGGAATGGGCGGCAGCTGGCGCGGACGTGTTGCTGCACGCGGTGTTGGAGACGGCGCAGATCGTGGAGTAGGATCGCACTCGGGGGCCCCGCGCCCCCAAGATGTCCGAGTATCTTACCAAGAAAAAGACGAGGGGCTTTGCCCCGCAGGGAGACTGATATGAGCACGGTAATCAAGGGCGGAACGATCGTAACGGCGGACTTGACGTATGAGGCCGACGTTCTGATCGAAGGCGGGCAGATCATCGAGATTGGCCGGGACCTCAAGGGTGATGAGGTGTTGGATGCCGCCGGATGCTATGTGATGCCGGGCGGGATCGATCCGCATACCCACCTCGAGATGCCGTTCATGGGCACGTATTCCTCTGACGACTTTGAAAGCGGGACACGCGCCGCATTGGCGGGCGGCACCACCATGGTGGTTGATTTCGCGTTGCCGTCGCCGGGGCAGGGCCTGCTCGACGCGCTTCAGATGTGGGATAACAAATCCACCCGTGCGCATTGTGACTACTCGTTTCATATGGCGGTGACGTGGTGGAGCGAACAGGTCTTCAACGAGATGGAGACCGTCGTCCGAGAGCGAGGCATCAATACCTTCAAGCACTTCATGGCCTACAAGGGCGCCTTGATGGTCAATGACGATGAGCTTTTCGCGTCTTTTCAGCGATGCGCCGAACTTGGAGCCATGCCGCTCGTCCATGCGGAGAATGGCGACATCGTCGCCGACCTTTCCGCCCGGTTGCTCGCCGAAGGAAACAACGGCCCGGAGGCCCATGCCTATTCGCGGCCGCCCGCCGTCGAAGGGGAGGCCACGAACCGCGCGATCATGATCGCTGACATGGCCGGAGTCCCGCTTTACGTGGTGCACACGTCCTGCGAAGAGGCGCATGAGGCCATCCGGCGCGCGCGCATGCAAGGCAAACGCGTCTATGGTGAGCCGCTCATTCAGCATCTGACGCTCGATGAAAGCGAATATTTCAATCAGGATTGGGACCACGCCGCCCGGCGCGTCATGTCGCCCCCGTTCCGGAACAAACAGCATCAAGATAGCCTCTGGGCGGGACTTCAAAGCGGGTCTCTGTCCGTCGTCGCGACGGATCACTGTGCCTTTTCCACCGAGCAGAAGCGTTTCGGCGTTGGAGATTTCACCAAGATCCCCAATGGGACTGGCGGTCTCGAAGACCGTATGCCGATGCTTTGGACCCATGGGGTGGGCACCGGTCGCCTGACCCCCAATGAGTTTGTCGCGGTGACGTCCACAAACATCGCCAAGATCCTGAACTGCTACCCAAAGAAGGGCGCGGTGCTCGTGGGGGCGGATGCCGATCTGGTGGTTTGGGATCCCGATAAGGAAAAGACGATCACGGCCTCTTCGCAGCAATCCGCGATCGACTACAACGTGTTTGAAGGCAAGCAAGTCAAGGGACTGCCCCGGTTCACGCTGACACGCGGACGGGTCGCGGTCCACGACGGTGAACTGCGCGGACAAGAGGGGCATGGCGAATTCGTCAAGCGAGAGCCGAACACCTCTGTGGGCCGCGCGCTCAGCACGTGGAAGGAGCTTACGGCGCCGCGCAAGGTCGAGCGGACGGGCATTCCGGCAAGCGGGGTCTGAGGTCCGTGGCGCTCAGGCAGGTGGAAACCCAACCCATGGCGGCTCCCGTTCAAAACATCATTTCAGCGCGAAATGTCGATCTCACGTTCCAGACCGCGGATGGGCCGATTCACGCACTCAAGGGCGTGGATCTCGCTATCGGCAAGGGTGAATTCGTCTCCTTCATCGGTCCCTCGGGCTGTGGCAAGACAACGTTCTTGCGCTGCATCGCGGCACTGGAAACCCCGACGGGCGGCACTCTAACCGTCAACGGGATGAGCCCGGACGAGGCGCGGCGGGCGCGGGCCTATGGCTATGTCTTTCAGGCTGCGGGTCTGTATCCGTGGCGCACGATCGGGGGAAACATCCGGCTTCCGCTGGAAATCATGGGTTATGACAAGGCGGAGCAGGCCGACAGGGTCGCGCGCGTGCTTGAACTGGTCGACCTGGCCGGGTTCGAGAAGAAATACCCCTGGCAGCTTTCGGGTGGGATGCAGCAGCGCGCGTCCATCGCGCGGGCGCTGGCATTTGACGCCGACATTCTGCTTATGGACGAGCCGTTCGGTGCTCTGGATGAGATTGTCCGCGATCACTTGAATGAACAACTTCTGGCTTTGTGGGCGCGCACAGAGAAAACCATCGGGTTCGTGACACATTCCATTCCCGAAGCCGTCTATCTGTCGACCAAGATCGTGGTGATGAGCCCGCGACCGGGGCGGATCACCGATATCATCGAAAGCCCCCTGCCAAAGGAGAGGCCGCTCGACATTCGCGACACGCCGGAATTCATCGCGGTGGCGCATCGGGTGCGGGAGGGCCTTCGGGCGGGCCATCAGGATGCGTAACCTCGGTCCGGTGCTTACCGTAGTCGCCGTGATCCTCGTGATCTGGTATGTCGCGGCCGTGGGGCTGAACGCGGCTTGGGCACGGGATCAGGCCGCACGCGCGGGCACTGAGCTTGGGTTTTCCGAACTGGTGGGTCAGACGCTTTCGCAATCACGTCCCAAACTTCCCGCGCCGCATCAGGTCGCAGCAGAAATCTGGCAAAGCACATGGGTAGAGGAAACCCAAGGGCGCCGGGGCCTCATCAAGAGTGGGTCACTTTCGCAACGTAGCCTCGTGTATCATGCGTGGTTGACGCTTTCTGCGACCATGGTGGGCTTTGCCATCGGGACTGGCGCAGGGGTGCTTCTCGCGGTCGGGATCGTATATAACCGGGCGATGGACAAGAGCGTCATGCCATGGGCCATCGCCAGCCAGACCATTCCCATTCTCGCCATCGCGCCGATGATCATCGTCGTGCTCAACTCGATTGGCATCTCGGGCCTGCTGCCCAAGGCAATCATTTCGGCCTATTTGTCGTTCTTTCCTGTCGTCGTTGGCATGGTGAAGGGGCTGCGAAGCCCCGATGCGATGCAACTTGATCTGTTGCGGACCTACAGCGCCGGTCCGGCGCAGGCGTTCTGGAAACTGCGCCTTCCTGCATCGATGCCCTATTTCTTTGCCTCCCTTAAGGTCGGAGTGGCGGCATCGCTCGTCGGGGCCATCGTCGGGGAACTTCCGGTCCAGCAAGGCGGCCTTGGCGCGCGCCTTCTCGCAGGAAGCTATTATGGGCAAACGGCACAGATCTGGGCCGCTCTCTTTGCCGCAGCGGCGCTGGCGGCGGTTCTCGTCGGGATTGTGGGCGCTGTGCAGAAACGGACACTCACACGTATGGGCATGGCACGATGAGGATATCGAAGGGCAGGGGCGCGGCATTCGCGGCGCGAAGCATCCCCGGCCGGGCTCTTCCATGGCGGTGCGATCATGTTTAAGCAGATTCCCTTCGCGCGGCCTGTTGGGATGAGCAAAATAGTCTGGTCGGTTGCGGCGTTCGTCGCCGCCGCATTGATCGACCGCTCTCTGGCGCTGCTGGTGGGCGTGTGGCTCGTCGCTTGGCACGTGAATTCGTGGGTCGCGGGGCATGAGTCCCGGTTGGCGCGCATGGCTGCTCCGACGCTATTCGGCTTGACCCTTCTGGTGCTCTGGGAGCTGGCGGTGCATCTCTTCGCCGTGCCTTCCGTCATTCTGCCGCCGCCAAGCGCGATTGCCGCGCGTATGGCGACCAGCGGGGGTATCCTTTGGGCGGATGTCGTGCAGACCGTCTTCAAGGGGGCGCTCACCGGTTATGTCATGGGATGCGGCACGGCGTTGCTCACCGCCATTGCCATCGACCGGTCGACGTTTCTACAGCGCGGCCTTCTTCCGGTGGGAAACTTTGTGGCGGCGCTCCCCATTGTCGGTGTCGCGCCGATCATGGTCATGTGGTTCAACTTTGGTTGGGAATCCAAGGCGGCAGTCGTTGTCATCATGGTCTTCTTTCCGATGCTCGTGAACACGGTCGAAGGGCTGAAGGCTTCCGAGCCCATGCAGCGCGACCTCATGCGGACCTATTCGGCAAGCTACTGGCAAACGCTGTTCAAGCTGCGTCTGCCCGCGGCGATGCCCTTCATTTTCAACGGGCTCAAGATCACCACGACCCTCGCATTGATTGGGGCGATCGTTGCTGAATTTTTCGGCTCACCGGTGCTGGGGATGGGCTTTCGGATTTCGACCTCCGTCGGTCAGCTTGCACTTGATCTTGTCTGGGCTGAAATCGTTGTTGCAGCAGTCGTAGGCTCGATTTTCTATGGGGCGGTGGCGCTTTTAGAAGGCGTGTTGACCTTCTGGCACCCCTCCCAGCGTGAATGACAAAAGGACCGAAACGGTCTGTACAACATGGGAGACTACCAATGAAGAAAACAACGGCAATGCTCGGGGCCACAGCGCTTGGCCTGCTCGCCAGCGGCGCCTCCGCTGCGGATGACATCACCTTGCAACTCAAATGGGTGACGCAAGCGCAATTCGCGGGATACTACGTCGCGCAAGATCAGGGCTTTTACGAAGAAGAGGATCTCAACGTCACGATCAAACCCGGCGGGCCAGACATCGCCCCCACCCAGGTGATCGCGGGCGGCGGGGCCGATGTGACCGTCGAGTGGATGCCGGCGGCGCTCTCCGCACGCGAAAAGGGTCTGCCGCTCGTCAACATCGCTCAGCCTTTCAAGAGTTCGGGCATGATGCTGACCTGCCTGCAAGAAACCGGCATCACCGGCCCCGAAGACTTTCCGGGACGAACCCTTGGGGTCTGGTTTTTTGGCAATGAGTTCCCCTTCCTGAGCTGGATGAGCCAGCTTGGCATTCCCACCGACGGCGGCGATGCCGGTGTGACCGTGCTCAAGCAAGGCTTCAACGTCGACCCGCTCCTGCAAAAGCAGGCCGAGTGCATCTCCACCATGACCTACAATGAATACTGGCAGGTGATCGACGCGGGGATTTCGGAGGATGAGCTGATCACCTTCAAGTATGAGGATCAGGGCGTCGCGACGCTTGAGGACGGGCTCTATGTGCTTGAAGACCGGCTAGAAGACCCCGAATTTGTCGATGCGATGGCGCGCTTTGTTCGTGCCTCCATGAAGGGGTGGAAATGGGCAGAGGAGAACCCCGAAGATGCCGCGATGATCGTGCTCGATAACGATATGACAGGGGCCCAGACCGAAGAGCATCAGATCCGCATGATGGGTGAGGTCGCCAAGTTGACCTCCGGTTCCAATGGCGCACTCGATACCGCTGATTATGAGCGTACGGTGCAATCGTTGCTTTCGGGGGGGTCTGATCCGGTCATCACCAAAGAGCCGGTGGGCGCGTGGACGCACGAAATCACCGACAAAGCGCTGAACTGAATTTCGGGCCCCGGCTTGCGTTAGTGCGAGCCGGGGTTTGCTTTGGGTCTTTAATGAGAATAGATCGCAACTATGTTGACTTTTGAGAATGAGTTGCATCTACAGGTGCGAGGCGCATGTCGCATGGAGATATCGATGACCCGCTTGCTTGCGTTCACTGTAATTCTGTTCGCCGCGCCCGCCGCAGCGGAGATGAAGGTCGCAACGACCTTCACTGTCCTTGCCGATATGGCGCGGAACGTGGCGGGCGATGCCGCAGAGGTCGTCTCGATCACGAAGCCCGGCGCGGAGATACACGGCTATGAGCCCACGCCCCGTGATATCGTCGGGGTGCACGACGCGGACCTTTTGTTGCGCAACGGGCTGGACCTCGAACTGTGGTTCGAGCAGTTTCTGCGTAATCTCGGCGATGTACCGGCAGTCACGCTTTCCGAGGGTATCGATCCCATCCCCATTTCCAGCGGCAGCTATGAGGGGAAGGCAAATCCTCATGCGTGGATGGGCCTGTCTAACGCCGAGATCTATATCGACAACATCGCAAAGGCTTTCACCGAACATGATCCCGAAAATGCGGAAACCTACGGGGCGAATGCCACGCGCTATAAAGAAGAGTTGCGCGCGGCACTCGGCCCTCTGCGCGATCGTGTGCAGAGCATTCCCGAAGACAAGCGCTGGTTGGTGACCTGCGAGGGTGCGTTCAGCTATCTCGCACGTGATTTTGGCCTTCAGGAATTGTACCTCTGGCCAATGAACGCGGATCAGATGGGAACGCCGCAGCAGGTGCGCGCGGTTATCGACGGGGTCCGGGATCACGATATTCCCGTGGTGTTCTGTGAAAGCACGGTCAGTCCGCGCCCCGCCCAACAGGTTGCCCGTGAAACCGGAGCAGAGTTTGGCGGGCTTCTCTATGTGGACTCGCTGAGCGAAGCGAACGGCCCTGTGCCGACATACCTTGACCTGCTGAGAGTCACCGCCAGCACCATCGCCGACGGGCTGGAAGGAAGAGCCGAATGAGTCCGTTTGACCTAGAGGGGGCGGGAATTGTCGCGCGGGATGTGACTGTCACCTATCGCAACGGCCATACCGCGCTCAAAAACGCTACGTTCGAGATTCCGCGCGGGACGGTCACCGCGCTTGTGGGCGTCAACGGCGCGGGCAAATCGACCTTGTTCAAGGCCATCATGGGGTTTGTCCCGGCAGGCCACGGAGAAATCCAACTCTTGGGAATGAGCGTCAAGGACGCACTGCGCCGCAATCTTGTGGCCTATGTCCCGCAGTCCGAGGAGGTCGACTGGGCCTTTCCGGTGCTGGTCGAAGATGTGGTGATGATGGGCCGCTACGGGCACATGGGGTTCCTGCGCCGCCCGAAAAGTACGGATCATGCCGCTGTGGATGCCGCGCTGGAACGCGTCAACATGACAGCCTATCGCAAGCGGCAGATTGGGGAATTGTCCGGCGGGCAACGCAAGCGCGTTTTCCTCGCGCGCGCTCTGGCTCAGGAAGGGCAAGTCATCCTGCTTGATGAACCCTTCACCGGCGTCGACGTCCAGACCGAGGATCAGATTGTTGCTCTCCTGCGGGAGTTGCGCGACGAAGGGCGGGTCATGCTCGTCTCGACGCACAACCTCGGATCCGTACCGGAGTTCTGCGACCGAACGATCCTCGTCAAGGAAACCGTGCTCGCCTATGGGCCGACGGAGACCACATTCACCCGCAAGAACCTTGAGGCGGCCTTTGGCGGTGTGCTTCGTCATGTGACCTTGGGCGGCGAAGATCTGCATGACGATGAAGACGCCCGCGCGGTGACAATCTTCACTGACGACGAACGACCCTTCGTGCAATACGGTGACAAGACGCACACCCGAGAGGGGGGTGCCTGATGCTGGAGCCATTCGCTTATGGCTACATGACGAACGCCATGTTCGTCTCCGCGCTCGTCGGCGGGGTCTGTGCCTTCCTGTCTGCATTTCTGATGCTCAAAGGGTGGTCGCTCATCGGGGATGCGCTTTCGCACTCGGTGGTTCCGGGGGTTGCGGGGGCCTACATGCTGGGTCTGCCCTTTGCGCTGGGCGCCTTCATCTCGGGCGGTTTGGCAGCCGGAGCCATGCTGTTCCTGTCAGAGCGCTCGGGCCTCAAGATAGACGTGATCATCGGGCTTATTTTCACGGCCTTCTTTGGCCTCGGTCTCTTCCTCATCTCGATCAACCCGATGGCGATCAGCGTTCAGAGCATCACCATGGGGAACATTCTCGCCATCACCCCGGGCGATACGCTCCAACTGGTGCTGATTGCCGGGATTTCGCTTTTTGTCCTGCTGCTCAAATGGCGCGATCTCATGGTCACCTTCTTTGATGAGACCCATGCGCGGTCTATTGGCCTGCGTCCGGGCCTGCTCAAGGCGCTGTTCTTCGTCCTGCTCTCAGCCTGCGTCGTGGCGGCGATGCAGACCGTCGGGGCCTTTCTCGTGATCGCCATGGTCGTTACACCCGGCGCGACGGCCTATCTCTTATGTGACCGGTTCCCGCGTCTCATCATGCTGTCCGTCGTGATTGGCGCACTTACCAGTTTTGTCGGTGCTTATGCGAGTTACTTCCTAGATGGCGCGACTGGCGGGATCATTGTGACCCTTCAGACGCTGATCTTTCTCGCGGCCTTCCTGTTTGCGCCGAAGTATGGCCACCTCGCCGCCCTTAGAAATGCGCGGGAGGCTCTCCGATGACGGAATTGCTCCTGCCGTTCCAATTCCCCTTCATGGTGAACGCATTCCTGATCTCGCTGATCGTCTCCATCCCAGCCGCGCTGCTCTCGTGTTTTCTGGTGGTCAAGGGCTGGGCTCTTTTGGGGGACGCGGTGAGCCATGCGGTCCTCCCCGGTATCGTGCTCGCCTATGTGTTTGGGTTTCCGCTGATCATAGGGGCTTTTGCGGCGGGAATGCTCTGTTCCATCGGGACTGGATATCTGGCGGAAAACAGCCGTGTGAAGGCCGATACCGTGATGGGTGTCGTTTTTTCGGGGATGTTCGGGATCGGTATCGTCCTCTTTGTCGCGGTCGATAGTGGACAACACCTTGATCACATTCTTTTCGGAAACATGCTTGGGGTCGGGGCCTATGACCTGTGGACCTCGGTTGCCATTGCACTGGTGGTGGCGGTGGGAATAGGGCTTTTCTGGCGCGACCTGCTGCTGCTTGCCTTCGACGAAACGCAGGCGCGCGCGAGCGGGCTTCGCGTCGGTTGGTTGCACTACGGATTGCTGGCGGCGCTGTCCCTCACCATCGTGGCGACCCTCTCGGCGGTTGGGCTTATCCTTGCGGTTGGACTGTTGATCGCTCCGGGGGCAATCGCGTTTCTTGTGGTGCGCCGGTTCGGTGCCATGCTTGTCGTCGCAACCTTCGTCTGTGCCGGGGCAATGCTGGCTGGAACCTATCTCAGCTTCTTCATCGACAGCGCACCAGCGCCCACCATCGTGCTGATCCTGACGGCGCTGTTCCTCGTGGCGTTCATCTGGCGGCTTTCCCAGACGCGGCGTGCATCTCGGGTTCGGGCAGGATGACATCCACGTCCCACTCGATGCATTTCTGCGCAAGCGCGCCGGGTAGGGGCTTGTTGGTATAGAGCGCATCAAGTTCAGAGATCGGGCCAATTCGTGCCGGGGCTGAGCGTTGGAACTTCGAGTGGTCGGAGACGAGAAACGCCCGGCGTGACTGGTTCAGGATCGTCCGGCTGACGTTTACTTCCTGTATGTCATAGTCGAGCATGTCGCCGTCTTCGTCGAGCCCCGAGCAGCCAATCACCGCGAGGTCGAATTTGAACTGGCGGATCGTGTCGACGGTCAGATTGCCAACCAGCCCGCCATCGGACCGGCGCAATGTTCCGCCCGCCACGATCACTTCGCAGTTGGGATTGCCCGCGAGGATATTGGCGACGTTCATGTTGTTGGTCACCACCATCAGATTGCGGTGATAGAGCAACTCACGCGCCACGGCCTCTGTACTCGTCCCGATGTTGATGAAGACGGAACAGTTCTCCGGGATATCCCGAGCGCAACGCCGTGCGATTTCAGCCTTTGCTTCGGTATGCAGGGTCCGCCGCTCTTCGTAGCCGATGTTGGCGACCCCGGATGCGAGGATTGCCCCGCCGTGAACCCGTTCGAGTTTGCCGGCCTCGGCCAGTTCCGCAAGATCCCGCCTGATCGTCTGGACCGTTACCTCGAAATGCGCGGCGAGGTCTTCGACGACCACCTTTCCGCGCTGTCTTGCGATTTCTAGAATTTCCGGATGCCGGAAGGTCTGAGCCATGTTTCTTCTCCCGTCGCCCCTCCCCGGGCGACCTGCGAGCGAGTATGGCCGAAAATCAAAGCGTGGAAAACGAAAAAAAACGAACGCAAACCATTGACGAGTCGCGCGCCTCGTGGTTCGGTACGCGTCAAAGCGAACATTGGAAGGGGAGGTCCGATTGTCGTCGCAAGCCGAGACTTCAACACATGTAGATGATCTTTTCGTCATTGGCGGCGGGATCAACGGCTGTGGGATTGCGCGCGACGCCGCAGGTCGTGGTTTGAGCGTTCGTCTCGCCGAAATGAACGATCTGGCATCGGCCACATCCAGCAGTTCGACCAAGCTTTTCCACGGTGGATTGCGCTATCTCGAATATTTCGAATTCAGGCTGGTGCGGGAATCGCTGATTGAACGGGAAACCTTGCTGCGGGCAATGCCGCACATTTCCTGGCCGATGCGCTTTGTCTTGCCCTACCATCGCGACATGCGTTTCGAGAGCGAGACGCCCACGTCCAAATTGCTCAATATGGTTATGCCATGGATGAAGGGCAGGCGGCCCGCGTGGCTGATCCGCCTTGGACTCTTCCTCTATGACAACTTGGGTGGTCGCAAGATCCTACCCGGAACGCGCCGGGTTGATCTGAGCTCATCGCCCGAGGGCGCGCCTCTCCAGTCAAAGTTCGAGAAGGCCTACGAATATTCCGATTGCTGGGTGGAGGATTCCCGGCTTGTAGTGCTCAACGCGCGTGATGCGGAGGCCCGTGGGGCGCGTATCATGACGCGTACCAAGGTCATCTCGGCCACGCGGGCCGATGGGATCTGGCAGATCACCACCGAGGATCTGGAAACGGGCGAACAGGTGACGCATCGCGCCCGGATGATCGTCAACGCGGGCGGCCCGTGGGTTGGCGATCTGATTCAGAACAAGGTGCGACTTAACAGTCAGGAGGGTGTGCGGCTCGTCCGGGGTAGTCACATCGTGACCAAGCGGCTCTATGATCACGACAAGTGCTATTTCTTCCAAGGCACTGACGGTCGCATCATATTCGCCATCCCCTACGAGACGGATTTCACCCTCATCGGGACGACGGATCAGGAACACGAAAATCCCGACGAAAAACCCGTCTGTACCGAAGCCGAGCAGGACTACCTGTGCAATTTCGCATCGCAGTACTTCAAGCGTCCGGTCACGCGCGCGGATGTCGTCTGGACCTATTCCGGTGTGCGCCCGCTCTATGATGACGGGGCCAGCAGCGCCACCGCGGCCACCCGGGACTATACGCTCAAGCTCGACGACAACGGAGGCGCGCCGATTCTCAATGTCTTTGGCGGCAAGATCACCACATATCGACGCCTCGCCGAGCATGCCTTGGAAAAGATCGCGCCGCTGTTTCCGGGCACCAAGGGGGCCTGGACGGCGGGCGTTGCACTTCCCGGAGGGGATTTCGAGGTTTCGGCTGTCGATACCATGATGGCGGGCCTCAAGAAGGATTTTCCGTTTCTCGGGGATTTCTGGGCGCGGCGCTTGTTTCGGGCCTATGGCACCGAGGCCCGTGATATGCTCGGGGATGCCAAGCAGGCCGAGGATCTTGGTGAGGCCTTCGGCGCGACACTTACGGCACGCGAAATTGACTGGCTCATGGAGCGGGAGTTCGCGCGGTCGGCAGAGGATGTGATCTGGCGGCGCAACAAGCTTGGGTTGCGGCTCGATGCGGAGCAAGTCGCGCGGCTCGACGGCTGGATGAAGCAACGCCGCGCCGAGGTGAATTTTGGGGGAAGAACATGACGCTGATACTTGACGGGGTATCGAAGCAGGCAGGGGCGGAAACCCATATTCACCCCACCACCCTAACGCTGGAAAAGGGCACGATGAACGTGCTTCTCGGGCCGACGTCGGCGGGGAAGACCTCCCTGATGCGTCTGATGGCGGGGCTCGATGTTCCGACTACGGGCCGGGTGATCTGGGAAGGCGCGGACGTTACCGGTATGCGGGTGCAAGACCGCCGCGTTGCCATGGTCTATCAGCAATTTATCAATTACCCGTCGATGACGGTTTACGACAACATCGCCTCGCCCCTGCGCCTGATGGGGCGTTCAAAGGCCGAGATCGACCACGCGGTAAAGTCGACCGCTGAAATGATGCAGTTGTCCCCCATGCTTGACCGCAAGCCATTGGAATTGTCGGGCGGGCAGCAGCAGCGGTGCGCTTTGGCGAGGGCGCTGGTGAAAGGTGCGGGGCTCGTTCTGCTTGATGAGCCGCTGGCGAACCTTGACTACAAACTGCGTGAAGAGCTGCGGGTCGAGATCCCCAAGATTTTCGAGGAAAGCGGCGCGATCTTTGTCTACGCGACGACCGAACCGGAAGAGGCGCTGCTTCTTGGCGGCAATACGGCCACGCTTTGGGAGGGCCGGGTAACACAGTTCGGACCGACCCCGTCGGTCTATCGCCAGCCAGTGGATTCCACGACCGCGCGTGTGTTTTCCGATCCGCCGATGAACTTCCTCAAGGTCACCAAGTCGGGCAGTGTGCTTCACTTTGGCGAAGGGCAACAGGCCCCCGCGACGGACCAGCTCTCGGCGTTGCCCGATGGGCGGTACATCGCGGGCTTCCGGCCCAACCATCTGGAGATTGGGCGTCATACCGGCCAAGCGGTCGCGTTTCGCACCACGCTCGTCGTGACCGAGCTTACCGGGTCGGAAACATTCGTGCACCTCGACCACGCCGGCGAACGCTGGGTCGGGTTGGTGCAGGGGGTTCACGACCTCAGTTTGGGCGCGGAACTCGAGGTGTTTCTCGATCCCGCCCATGTCTATGTCTTTGCCGAGGATGGTGCGCTTGTTGCCCCTGCGGCCTACGCGCTAGCCGCCTGAGGAGGAGGGGACGATGGCCAAGATCACGCTCGACAATCTCGCGCATTCCTACCTGCCCAATCCGGCGAGCGAGGATGACTACGCGCTCAAGGAACTCAACCACGACTGGGTGGATGGTGAGGCCTACGCGCTGCTGGGCGCATCGGGATGCGGCAAGTCCACGCTGCTCAACATCATCTCGGGGCTGTTGCAGCCAAGCCAGGGCCGGATCTTGTTTGACGGGCAGGATGTAACCCACGCCCCGACGGCGGAGCGCAACATTGCGCAGGTCTTTCAGTTTCCAGTTGTCTACGACACCATGACGGTGCGCGATAACCTTGCCTTCCCGCTGCGCAACAGAGGCGCCAAGGCGGATTACATCGCCCAGCGGGTCAACAGTATTGCTCAGATGATCGGCATGGAGGCCGAGCTTGACCGCAAGGCGCGCGGGCTGACTGCGGATGCCAAACAGAAAATCTCCCTCGGGCGCGGGATGGTCCGCGAAGACGTGAACGCGCTGCTTTTTGATGAGCCGCTGACGGTGATCGACCCCCATATGAAGTGGGAGCTTCGAACCCAGTTGAAGGCGCTGCACCATCAATTCGGTCACACGATGATTTATGTAACCCACGATCAGACCGAAGCGCTCACCTTTGCCGACAAGGTCGTGGTGATGCATGGCGGCCGTGTGGTTCAGATTGGAACACCGCAGGAGCTTTTTGAGCGCCCGGAGCATACTTTCGTAGGCTATTTTATCGGCTCGCCGGGGATGAACCTGCTGCCGGCGCGTATCGACGGGACGAAGGCTTATGTCGACGGAAACGAGATCGCATTGGGCCGGGCCTATGGCGGCGTTCAGGGGAACGTCCAGATCGGGATACGCCCCGAATTCGCGCGGCTGTCCGATGAGGGGCTACCGGTCAAGGTGCGCCGGGTCGAAGATGTTGGCCGGCACAAGATCGTGCGCGCCGAGTTTATGGGTCAGGCGCTCAATATCATTGCGGAAGAGGGTGAAGACATCGGCGCAGACAAGACCTGCGTGGTCTTTGATCCGGCGCATGTGAATGTCTACGCCGACGACTGGCGTGTGAACGGGGAGGCGGCCTGATGGAAAAGACAGTCAACCAAAAGGCGTGGTTTCTGGTCCTGCCGGTGCTTCTTCTCGTGGCATTCTCTGCCGTCATCCCGTTGATGACAGTGGTGAATTACTCCGTGCAGGACAGCTTCGGCAACAATCAGTTCTTCTGGTGGGGCATCGGTTGGTTCGAGGAACTCCTGCATTCGGACCGGATGTGGAGCGCTCTTTGGCGGCAACTCGCATTCTCCGCGATTATCCTTGCCATCGAAGTGCCGCTCGGGGTCTTTGTCGCGCTGAACATGCCGAAAAAAGGTTTCTGGGCCAGCTTCTGTCTTGTGCTCATGTCCTTGCCGTTGCTCATCCCGTGGAACGTCGTCGGGACGATCTGGCAGATATTTGGCCGGGTCGATATCGGCTTGCTGGGCTATACGCTCGCGGCGCTTGGGATTGATTACAACTACACGCAGGATGCGGTTGACGCTTGGATCACCGTTATCGTTATGGATGTGTGGCACTGGACGTCGCTTGTGGCGTTGCTGGGCTATGCGGGCCTGCAATCCATCCCGGATGCCTATTATCAAGCGGCCAAAATTGATCAGGCCAGCCGGTGGAAGGTTTTCCGCTACATCGAACTTCCCAAGATGATGGGTGTGTTGATGATCGCGATCCTGCTGCGCTTCATGGACAGCTTCATGATCTATACCGAGCCTTTCGTCGTGACGGGCGGCGGCCCCGGAAATGCCACCACCTTCCTTTCCATCGATCTTGTGAAAATGGCTTTGGGACAGTTTGACCTTGGCCCGGCGGCGGCATTCTCACTGATGTACTTTTTGGTGATCCTGCTCATCTCTTGGGTGTTCTACACAGTGATGACCAATCTAGAGAAGCGGGAGGGCTGATTCGATGAGCGACGCGACAGTCACACAAACATCCTTTACCGCGAAGGCTCGCAAACCGCGTATGCGGGTCAATGGATCTGCTGTGGTGATGGGGTGCTACCTGCTGTTCCTTTTGTTGCCGATCTACTGGCTCCTGATGATGAGCCTCAAGACCAACACGGAGATCCTCAACACCTTCACGCTCTGGCCCGATAACCTGACGTTCAACAACTACCTGACGATCCTCACGGATGCGTCGTGGTACATGGGTTATGTGAATTCGCTCATCTATGTGGTGATGAACACCGTGATTTCCGTGGTTGTCGCGCTGCCCGCAGCCTATGCCTTCTCGCGGTATCACTTCCTCGGGGACAAGCATCTGTTCTTCTGGCTGCTGACGAACCGGATGGCCCCGCCGGCGGTCTTCGCGCTGCCCTTCTTCCAGCTTTATTCGTCTGTCGGGCTTTTCGACACGCATATTGCCGTGGCCTTGGCGCATTGTCTTTTCAACGTGCCACTCGCGGTCTGGATCCTCGAAGGGTTCATGCGCGGCGTGCCCAAGGAGATCGACGAGACGGCCTATATCGACGGCTATTCCTTCGGCCGGTTCTTCATCAAGATCTTCATGCCTTTGATCGCGTCGGGCGTCGGTGTCGCAGCTTTCTTCTGCTTCATGTTCTCTTGGGTTGAATTGCTGCTGTCTCGTACGCTGACATCGGTCGATGCCAAGCCAATCGCCGCCACGATGACCCGCACGGTAGGGGCCTCAGGGATTGACTGGGGGGTGCTGGCGGCAGCAGGTGTGCTGACCATCGTGCCCGGTGCGCTCGTTATCTATTTTGTCCGAAACTACATCGCCAAGGGCTTTGCCCTGGGGAGGGTGTGATGTCTCGTTCTTCTGATTGGGTTTATCGCTACAAAGAGCAAATTCAGAGATCGATCGACGAGAGACCAACGAGCGGCAAAGACGCTCTGTTTGATCTCAGAGATCTTGTATCTGCGGAAGCTTGGAACGAAGTTGCGAGCGCTTATCTGAAGCCGACGCGCGAGTTTGCAAGAAGGATGATCAGTTATCCCAATTGCGTTGACCCCGTTTTCCATCGCGTGCAGTCGCGTATGATCCTTGGCGAAACTGACGGCACGGTGAACCCGCTTTTTCGGCGCATGGAGGATTAGACCTATGGAATGGATGGCATGGACTTGGCCGACGGCAGCCTTCTTCGGGGTCATCGCGATCTTGCTGATCACCTTCACGGTGCTCGCGATCCGCTTTCCTGAAACGCCGCGGACGGGCATTCTTCAGATAGAGACGACACGGGGCGACAGGCTCTTTATCACTCTTCTGGGATCGGCCTTCATCAATCTCGCGTGGCTCGGTCTGGTTGGGGAGAACCAGCCCTACGCGCTCATCGTATGTTTCGTCTATGCCGCAGCGGTCTTCCGCTGGGTCTAGGTGATGCAAATCGCCCCCCGGTGAACAGGGCCGGGTGGGTGGACCGACAACTATTCTTGTAAATGGGAGGAAAAACATGACCATTTCACTGAAATCCACCACGGCCCTGGCGCTCGCGCTTGGCGTGGCGGGAAGCCCCGGCTGGGCCGGGATGGAGGAAGCCCGACAGTTCCTCGATACGGAGATCGGCGAACAATCCGCTCTGACCCGCGAAGAGCAGGAAGCTGAACTGCAGTGGTTCGTTGACGCGGCGGAGCAGTTCCAGGGCATGGAAATCAAGGTCGTCTCCGAGACGATCGACACGCATACCTATGAATCGCAAGTTCTGGCCCCGGCCTTCACTGCGATCACTGGGATCAAGATCACGCACGACCTGATTGGCGAAGGCGATGTTGTCGAGAAGCTGCAGACACAAATGCAGTCGGGTGAGAACATCTACGACGCCTATGTCAACGACAGCGACCTGATCGGCACGCACTGGCGGTATCAGCAGGTGCGCAACCTGTCGGACTGGATGGCCAATGAGGGCGCGGACGTGACCAACCCCGGTCTCGACCTCGACGACTACATCGGTACGCAGTTCACCACGGCACCTGACGGCAAGCTCTATCAATTGCCCGACCAGCAGTTCGCGAACCTCTACTGGTTCCGTTATGACTGGTTCAATGACGAGAAGAACAAAGCCGATTTCCAAGAGAAGTACGGCTATGAGCTTGGCGTTCCGGTCAACTGGACAGCCTATGAGGACATCGCCGAATTCTTCACGGGCCGCGACCTGTCGCACCTCGATGTCGAAGGCGAAGTCTTTGGTAACATGGACTACGGCAAGAAAGACCCCTCGCTCGGCTGGCGTTACACCGATGCGTGGATGTCCATGGCAGGAATGGGCGACAAGGGCGAGCCGAACGGCCTTCCCGTCGATGAGTGGGGCATTCGCGTAAATGATCAGTCCCAGCCCGTGGGTGCCTGTGTGGCGCGCGGCGGTGCGGCGAACTCCCCGGCGGCGGTCTATGCTGTCGAAAAGGCGATTGACTGGCTCCAGAAGTACTCGCCCCCCTCGGCGATGGGCATGACATTCTCCGAAGCGGGCCCGATCCCCGCGCAGGGCAACGTCGCTCAGCAGATGTTCTGGTACACCGCATTCACCGCGGCGTCCGTCAAGGAAGACCTGCCGGTCATGAATGAGGACGGCACGCCCAAGTGGCGCATGGCTCCCTCGCCGCATGGCGCGTATTGGGAAGAGGGCATGAAGGTCGGCTATCAGGACGTGGGTTCCTGGACGCTGATGAAATCCACTCCCGAAGAGCGTGCAAAGGCCGCGTGGCTCTATGCGCAGTTCGTCACCTCCAAGACGGTGGATGTGAAGAAAGCGCATGTTGGTCTTACCTTCATCCGCGAAAGCACGATCCAGCACGAGAGCTTCACAGAGCGCGCGCCGAAGCTTGGTGGTCTGGTAGAATTCTACCGCTCGCCTGCACGGACTGCATGGTCGCCCACGGGCACCAACGTTCCGGATTATCCGAAGCTCGCGCAACTGTGGTGGCAGAACATCGGCGATGCGATGTCCGGTGCGAAGACGGCACAGGAATCGCTCGACAGCCTCTGCTCCGACATGGAGCGCGTGCTTGAGCGTCTGGAGCGTGCCGGCATTCAGGGCGATATCGGCCCCAAGCTCAACGACGAGCAGGAAGCCGACTATTGGCTGAGCCAGCCCGGCGCACCGAAAGCCGCGCTGGAGACTACGGAAGAGGAGCCCAAGACGGTTTCCTATGACGAGCTGATTGCATCCTGGAAGTAAGCAACCAAGGAGGGGGCCGGGCGCAAAATGCCCGGCCCCTTTCCGTTCCGAACCCGGAGGGCTAGGCTTTCCGGAAACGAGAGGGAGAGCCGCATGACCCATATCCTCGCCATTGATCAGGGCACGACATCCAGCCGCGCCATCATCTTCGACGCATCGATGAAGATCGTGGCCACCGCACAGGAAGAATTCGACCAACACTTCCCCCAGAGCGGTTGGGTCGAACACGAAGCCGAGGACCTTTGGGAAACCACGCTCCGCACCTGTCGGGACGTTCTCAAGAAGACGGGCTTGGCTGCGGAGGATATTGCGGGCATCGGCATCACGAACCAGCGGGAGACTACCCTTCTGTGGGACCGCGAGACAGGCGAAGCGTTGCACCGGGCGATCGTTTGGCAAGATCGTCGAACCTCCTCGATGTGCCGCGATCTGCGCGAGGCGGGCCATGAGGACACCGTGGCGAGCAAGACCGGCTTGCTGCTTGATCCTTATTTCTCTGGTACCAAGCTGAAGTGGCTTTTGGATAATGTCGAAGGGGCACGGGAAAAGGCTGAGGCGGGAAAGCTCGCCTTCGGCACAGTGGACGCGTGGATCATCTGGAAGCTCACGGGCGGCAAGCGCCATGTGACGGACGCGACGAATGCTTCCCGCACCATGCTCTACGACATTCGAAAGGGGCGGTGGAGCAGCACGATTTGCGCTCTGCTCGACGTTCCCATGAACGTCCTGCCCGACGTGCTCGACTGCGATGCCGAGTTTGGCACGACTGATGCGGAGTATCTTGGCGGCGAAATCAAGATCCTCGGTGTTGCAGGCGATCAGCAGGCCGCGACATTGGGACAGGCCTGTTTTGAGCCGGGGATGCTCAAGAGCACCTACGGAACCGGCTGCTTCGCCTTGCTCAATACCGGAACCGAGCCTGTCGTTTCAAAGAACCGCCTTCTTACGACGATCGCCTATCAACTGGGGGGCGAGAGGACCTATGCCCTGGAGGGGTCTATCTTCATCGCCGGGGCGGTTGTGCAATGGCTGCGCGATGGTCTGAAGATCATCAAGGAGGCGAAGGAAACCCAAAGTCTCGCGGAGGCTGCCGATGACAGCCAGAACGTCATTCTGGTGCCCGCCTTCACAGGGCTCGGCGCGCCCTATTGGGAAGCCGATTGCCGCGGTGCCGTGTTTGGCCTGACCCGGAGCACGGGCCCGGAGGAAATGGCGCGGGCCGCCCTGCAGAGCGTGGGGTACCAAACGCGCGACCTGCTTGAAGCAATGCATTCCGACTGGAAAGAAGCGGCGGGAGAAGAGGCAACGCTGCGGGTCGATGGCGGCATGAGCGCGTCGGACTATGCGATGCAGTTTCTGGCCGACATCAGCGGTGCCCCCGTGGACCGCCCCGAGGTGCTGGAGACGACCGCCATAGGCGTTGCGTGGCTTGCTGGGAAGAAGGCTGGGATCTATCCGGGCATGAAGGAATTCGCAGAAGGCTGGGCGTTGGAGCGACGTTTTGAGCCGAAGATGGAAGCTGAGCGGCGCGATGAGCTGTATGCCTGTTGGAAATCCGCGATCAAAGCCACGATGGCGTTTTGATGAGCCCCTTCGGGTTTGCCAGCGCGGGCAAGATCCGCTTCGGCAGAGGCACCGCATCCGAGGCTGTTCCGGCATTGGTGGCGATGGGCGGACCCGTTTTGCTAGTGCATGGCCGCTCCGCTAAGCGGGCCGCTTGGCTAAAGCAAGGGCTGGAGGCAGAGGGGCTTACGGTTATCTCGGTGTTCTGTGGCGGCGAGCCGGACTTGCCGATGCTCAAGGAAGGGCTTGCTGCGGCACAGGGCGCGCGTTCCGTCGTGGGGCTTGGCGGGGGCGCGGTGATTGATCTGGCCAAGGCAATTGCGGCGCTGTTGCCGTCGTCAACCGATCCGTTGGACCACTTCGAAGTGGTAGGAAAGGGTCTGCCACTGAACGCCGATCCGTTGCCCTTCGTGGCTATCCCCACCACGGCCGGGACGGGGGCGGAGGTGACCAAGAATGCCGTGATTGGCATACCGGAGCATCGCCGCAAGGTATCGCTGCGCGACGACAGGATGCTTGCAAACTTTGCGATTATCGATCCCGCGCTGACGGATGGATGCCCGCGCGACGTGACGCTTGCCAGCGGATTGGATGCGATCACCCAAGTCATTGAGCCGTTTCTCTCCCGTCTCGCCAACCCGATGTCGGACGCGCTGTGCCGCGAGGCCATTCCGCGCGGTTTGCAGGCTATTCGACGTCTGTTAGAGGGTGAAGACAGCGGCGCGCGCGATGAAATGGCGCTGGTTTCCCTATTCGGCGGGCTTGCGCTTGCCAATGCGGGTCTTGGTGCCGTGCACGGTCTTGCAGGGGTCGTGGGCGGTATGACGGGCGCGGCGCATGGGGCCATCTGCGGCGTTCTTTTGCCACCGGTGATTTCTGCGAATGCTGCGGCGATGGCGCGGGGGCAGGGCGATACGAGCCGCTTTTTCGAACTGGATAGCTGGTTTGCCGAAGCGGGGTTCGACGGGGCGGACGGGCTTGCCGCGTGGGCGGATGAACAGGGGCTAGCCACACTCGGGGAGCTTGGCCTTCAGGCAAGTGATGTGCCCGCTGCAGCCGCGGCGGCAAGGACCTCATCTTCGATGAAGGGAAACCCGGTACCACTGGACGAGGAAACGCTCGTTGCGATCCTTGCGGCGGCCTCTCTTGCGCCCCCAAACCGTAACGCGATTGCCTAAAATGCAGGCGCGCGCTACGTCTTGACGAAGAATGCGTCTGTCGGGCCTCGAAAGTGGCTTCTCGACAGATTGCATCCCGGGCGATCCGGTGATTGTCTCGCGTCGAAGGGAGTACCTATGAACAGGCAGAAGTCTTCGTTTTACTTCGACGAAATGGGCGGGGGCGGGACGATCCGCCCACCATATTCCGGCCTCGACAGTTGGCATCGCGACATGCCGGTCGATATCCGCAATTTCAAGCAGCATGAGGCCGAAGCGCTTTTCCGCCGCATCGGCATTACGTTTGCCGTGTATGGCGAAGGCGGCGATCCCGAACGGCTCATTCCCTTCGATATGTTTCCCCGTGTTTTCACGGCCGGAGAGTGGCGTAAGCTTGAACGCGGCATCAAACAGCGGGCCTCTGCGCTCAACGCTTTTCTAGCTGATGTTTATGATCGCGGGGAGATCATCCGGGCCGGTCGCATTCCCGCTGATCTTGTATATCGCAACGAAGCCTTCGAACCCGCCGTTTTGGGCTTTCGCCCCCCGCGCGGTGTGTTCAGCCATATCGTAGGTATTGATCTGGTCCGCACCGGGCCGGACCAATTCTATGTTCTGGAAGACAACTGCCGCACTCCGTCGGGCGTGTCTTACATGCTCGAGAACCGTGAAATCATGATGCGCATGTTCCCGGAGCTTTTCCTGCAAAACCGGATCGCGCCAGTGGACGGGTATTCCAGCCTCCTGAAGAAAACCTTGGCCTCCGTCGCGCCGCGTAAATGCGAGACCGATCCGCGTGTGGTGATCCTGACACCCGGCCATTTCAATTCAGCCTATTACGAGCATACTTTCCTCGCGGATATGATGGGCGTGGAACTTGTCGAAGGTCAGGATCTCTTCGTCGAGGGCGATTTCGTCTATATGAAGACCACCGAAGGCCCCAAGAAGGTGGACGTAATCTATCGCCGGCTCGACGACGCCTTCATTGATCCGCTCTGTTTCCGACCCGACTCGATGCTGGGGGTTCCGGGCCTTATGTCGGTTTATCGCTCCGGCGGCGTTTCGATCTGTTCGGCACCCGGAGCGGGCGTTGCGGATGACAAGGCGATCTATGTCTATGTACCTGAAATGATACGCTTTTACCTTGGTGAAGAACCCATACTGGAAAACGTACCAACGTGGCAGTGCGGCAAGGAGGACGATTGCAAATACGTGCTGTCCCACCTGCCGGAACTGGTGGTCAAGGAAGTGCACGGCTCCGGCGGCTATGGCATGCTGGTCGGCCCCAAGGCGGATGCCAGCCAGATCGAGGCATTTCGCGCCAAGATTGAGGAAAACCCCTCAAACTACATCGCACAGCCGACGCTGGCGCTCTCGACATGTCCCACCTTCGTCGAGGAGGGAATCGCACCGCGCCATGTCGATCTGCGGCCCTATTGTCTCGTGGGCGAAAAGATCGAACTCGTACCCGGCGGACTGACCCGCGTTGCCCTCACAGAAGGCTCGCTCGTGGTCAACTCCAGCCAAGGGGGCGGGGTCAAGGATACATGGGTACTGGCGGAGTGATCGCATGCTGAGCCGGACTGCAAATCATCTCTATTGGCTGGGGCGCTATCTTGAGCGCGCCGAAACAACCGCGCGGCTTCTTGAGGTGGGCGGGCGCAACGCGCTTCTGCCCAATCTCAGTGGCGGGCACCGCAACGAATGGGAGGCTGTGCTTCAGGCCAACAATGGGCTTGAAGCCTTTCGGGCGAAGTATTCCGATCCCTCACAGCGAAACATCGAAACCTTCCTGTTCTTTGACCGGGACAACCCGTCCTCCATCGCTTCTTGTATCAATCTGGTGCGGGAAAACGCGCGGGTCGTACGCACGGCGCTCACCATGCGTGTCTGGGATGCAATCAACTCTTGTTATCAGGAGTTGCAGGAAATGAGCCGGACCGAGAGAAGCCAGATCTCGCTCACTGACCTGACCGATTGGACCATGCGGACCTGCGCCGAGATTCGCGGCGCCATCGAGGCCACGCAGCTTCGCAACGACGGATATCATTTCCTCAACGTGGGGTATGCTATCGAGCGGGCGGACAACACTGCAAGGTTGCTCAACGTCAAATACTATGTGCTGCTGCCCTCGGTGCAGTATGTCGGCTCCGGGCTCGACAACTATCAGTGGGTCACGCTGCTGCGGTCCATGTCGGCGCATCGGGCGTTTATCTGGACCTATGATGGGGAAGTCACCCCGGCCAAGATCGCGCATTTTCTGATCCTCAACCGTCTTTTCCCACGTTCGCTGCTGACCAGCATGGAAATGGCGTCCGACCACCTTGACCACCTCGCGCGCGGCTACGGGCGCGGCACGGAGGCGCAGCAGCGGATCCGGAACATCGTCGCCGAGCTGGCCGAATTACAGGTCGAAGACGTTTTCGACGAAGGGCTCCACGAATTTCTGCTGCGGTTCATCGCGGACAATGCGGCACTCGCGGGCTGCGTCGAGGAAGTCTACCTGCAGGGGGAGGCGGCATGAGGCTGACCGTAGAACACCGGACCCACTACCGCTTTGAAGTACCAATGCGGCGGGTCATTCAGGTCCACCGTCTCTTGCCGGCGGATTCCGACAATCAGCGAATCGCGGATTGGAGCATCGACATCGGCGAGGGGATCGTGGGCGGCAGCTATCGCGATGCCGCGGGAGATAACATTTCCAATGTCTCGTGGCGCGGACCGCTGGACGAAGTGACCGTGACGGTGCGCGGTGTGGTGGAAACCCATGAAACCTCTGGGGTTCTGCGCGGGCATCAGGAACGCTCGGTGCCGGGGATGTATATGCGCCACACACGGCAGACATGGCCCGATGGTGATCTGCGCAAGCTGGCCGCCGATACGAGCAAGGACTTCGAAGACGCCAGCCCTCTGCGGCGCGCCCACACGCTCTCGGCAGCGGTGTCGGAGGCGATAACCTTCGCGCCGGGTCAGACGCAGGCCACGGGTACGGCCGCCGAGGCGCTCGCCCTTGGCAAGGGGGTCTGTCAGGATCATGCCCATGCCCTCATTACATTGGCGCACCTTGTAGGGATGCCCGCCCGCTATGTGTGCGGCTACCTATATACCGAGGACGGCGGGCAGGAGCATGAAGCGGCGCATGCTTGGGCGGAACTGCATGTGGCGGGGTTGGGCTGGGTCGGCTTTGACCCGGCGAATCGGTGTTGCCCCGATGAGCGCTACATTCGGCTTGGCTCCGGCCTTGATGCTCTGACGGCGGCTCCGATCCGGGGCGTTCTGCAGGGCGAAGGGATCGAAGCGCTCGACGTGCATGTGGCAGTGGACGCACAACAGCAATGACGTTTTCGGCATATGGCTTTGTGCGCTTGCACTCTGCCTATGTTCCGACGTAGCGAGGGGCCGCCCATCGCGGGCCGGAGTCTGAGTCGATGACATACTGTGTGGGTTTGCTGCTGGACGCGGGCATAGTCCTGCTATCGGACACCCGCACAAACGCGGGTCTCGACAATATATCCAGCTATCGCAAGATGTTCACTTTCGAAGAGCCGGGCGAGCGGGTCATCGGTATCATGACGGCGGGCAGCCTGTCCGTGACGCAAACGGTGATCGCGCGCCTGACGGATGCGATCGAAGATCCCGACGCGGATCCAACACGCTCCATCATGAAGGTGCCGACCATGCTGGGCGTTGCCGAGATCGTGGGCAACATGCTCGGGGAAGTGCGCCGCGAGGTGGCCACAAAGCTTGACCGGATGAGCCAGACAGCCTCTGCCTCCATGATCCTGACTGGGCAGCGCAAGGGCGGACCCATGCGGATGTTCCTCATCTACCCAGAGGGCAACTTCATCGAGGCCACGCGCGATACACCCTATCTCCAGATCGGAGAGCACAAATACGGCAAGCCCATACTCGACCGCGTCGTGACCAGCGAAACCTCCTTGGCCGATGCGAAGAAAGCCGTTCTTCTGTCCATGGACAGTACCTTGCGGTCAAACCTGTCTGTGGGCATGCCGCTCGATCTTGCAGTTATGAGGGAAGGCGAGTTTCGCATCTCTGAGCAGCGCCGGATCGAGGATAACGATCCGGCTTTTGCGAGGATGAGCGAAGATTGGTCGAACGCCTTGCGAACCTCGTTCAGCCAGATCGAAGCGCTGGACTAGGCCTACCTTCAGAAACGAAAAGAGCGCCCGAAGCGGCGCTCTGATCATCGGTTTTGCTGCGGGAGCTATTCCGCTGCGGGTTGTCCGATCGCTTCGCGTACCCGCTCAAGTACCGATGCAAGCACTTCGGGCGAATCTTCGCGGGCAAGATCCAATGCGCTCGTCAGCAGGCTTTTGCGCGCTTGGGAAAGTTCGGACCCGTCAATCAGGGAAACAGCTTCATCGTAGTCAAAGCTGGCAGGGTCGAGCGCGTCGGTGTTCTGTGCCTCCACGCCTTCCTCTGTGCTGCCGGGCGTCTCTTCTGCTGGTGCAGCTTCCTCGGAGGCTTGAACTTCGTCCGCGGCCACAGTCGCGTCGTCGCCCGCGGGTTCTACAGCGGCCTCGCTCTCGACCGCCGCTCTGTCCGCCTCATCATCGGTGGCCTCTGTAGCGTCATCGACTGTTGCCTCAGTCTCCTCTTCCACGGCTTCCGCTTCGGATTCGATGGTGGAGGTCATATCCGTCACCGCATCCCCCGCGTCCTCAGCCGTCTCCTGCACGGCTTCTGACGCATCCTCTGCGGTGTCTTCCGCCAAGGCCCGTGCGTCGGACGCGGCAGAACCAATCGCGTCGATCATGTCGCCTGCGGCCTCGCGGGTAGTGTTCACGGCCTCCTCGGCGGTTTCAGCGACAGCGTCCATCGCTTCGCCCATTGTGCCGGCGGCATCCTGTGCTGTCTCGGCCACAGCATCTGCGGCATCTTCGAGCACGGCGCCCGTTTCCGAGAGGGCTTCGCCGGCTCCCTCAGTGATTTCCTGCACGGCAGGTTCCTCGGAAACAGCCTCGACCACATCCTGGGGCGTCTGTCCCGTCAGCAGGTAATAACCGCCGGCCAGCACGACCACAGCCAACAAAATCCAAACAAGGTTTCTCATGACCATCGCGTCCTTTTCTCTCTACGGGCGGGGCTCGAAGCCCGATTCGTCTAGTCGGACACTTGCCCGAACCCGCCTCGACTGCAAACTGCTTCGCCGTAAAAGACTCGCTTTCGGCACGCAGCGGCCCATTTGCCGCTTGAACCGGCCCACTGCGAGGACTAATTTAGCTCCCCAAGTGTAGGAAACAAAACAAGGAGCCTGACCATAGCCCGCAGACCTCACAATGCGCCGCCCCCCCGCGATACCGGGCCACGCGTAAACGCAAAGATCCGCGCCCCTGAAATCCGCCTTATCGGCGCGGAAGGGGAGAACGTCGGAGTCGTCACACCTACTCGGGCAATGGAGATGGCCGAGCAGGTCGGTCTCGATCTCGTGGAAATCTCACCGAATGCAGCCCCGCCCGTGTGCAAGATCATGGACTACGGCAAGTTCAAGTACGAACAGCAAAAGCGTGAGAGCGAAGCCCGAAAGAAGCAGAAGACGATCGAGGTCAAGGAGGTCAAGTTCCGACCGAACACCGACACGCATGACTACGAAGTCAAAATGCGTAACGTGGTCAAATTCCTTGAGAACGGCGATAAGGTCAAAGTGACGCTTCGGTTCCGGGGCCGCGAAATGGCCCACCAGAACCTTGGACGTGAGTTGCTTCACCGTGTTGCCGATGACGTCAAGGAATTGGGCAAGGTCGAGAACATGCCCAAGATGGAAGGCCGTCAGATGGTCATGATGATTGGGCCGATGACGAACAGGTAGTTCGCCCGGACCGATCACGCGAATGGCGCTGCCCCTGTTGGGGCCGCGCCTTTTTTGTATCCAGCATCAAGCACGCGTGCGGAACGAATAGCGGTTTAAACCATCACGAATGCCCAGTAGCCTTGCGGGAGACACCGCGATTTCAGCCTGAGGCGCCATTCCGTGACCGACCCCCAAGATCCTGCGACCCTACTTCGTGCCATGTTCGATGCGGCGGTCGCCGCTGCAGACCCGATGAAGGTGATCCCGCCGCTCCTTCCCGAAAAGCCCGCGGGCCGGGTTCTGGTGGTCGGAGCGGGAAAGGCCTCGGCCCGGATGGCCGAAGCGGTGGAATCAGCATGGGGCCCGTGTGAGGGCTATGTGATTACCCGGTACGGCTATGGGCGCCCTTGTCGGGGGATCGAAATCGTCGAGGCCGCGCACCCTGTCCCGGATCAGGCAGGGGTAGATGCGACCACCCATCTTCTGGGTTTGCTCGATGGCGTCAGCGCGGATGATTTCGTGCTGTGCCTTATTTCCGGCGGGGGCTCGGCCCTCCTGTGCGCTCCGGCGGGAGAGATGACACTGGCGGAAAAGCAAGGGGTCAACTCGGCACTTCTGGCGAGCGGAGCACCTATCGGTGCGATGAATGTTGTCCGACAACATCTGAGCCTTGTGAAAGGCGGGCAACTTGCGGCCCGTACCTATCCCGCTCGGATGCTTACGCTGTTGATCTCGGATGTACCGGGGGATGATCCGGCATTGATCGCCTCGGGGCCGACTGTCGGTCGTGCGGGCACAGCCGATGACGCTAGAGAGATCATTCGGCGATTCGGGATCGAACTGCCGGAGAGCGCGCAAGCCGTGCTTGATGGGCCACCGCTCGCCTTGGCGCGGGAAGACCGGCAACTGTCGAAGGTAGAGAACCGTATCGTGGCTGCGCCGTCGCAATCGCTTGAGGCGGCTGCCGAGGTGGCGCGGGCGGCCGGGCTGGAGCCTCGTATTCTGAGCGATGATCTGGAGGGCGAAGCGCGCGATCTCGCCCATGCGCAGGCGGCTGAAGCTCTGGCTGTACAGGCGGGTATGAGCGCGGGGCAGGCCCCGATCGTCCTGCTGTCCGGGGGCGAGTGTACGGTGACGCGGCGGGGCAATGGAACTGGCGGGCCGAACGCGGAATTCGCCCTCGCCGCCGCCGTAGCCTTGCAAGGTTTGCCCGGTATTCACGTCATCGCCTGTGATACCGACGGCGTCGATGGCGCGGCGGAGGTGGCCGGCGCGATTGCCGGGCCTGAGACGCTTGGATTGGCGCGGGCGATTGATCTGAATCCTGAAATCGCCTTGGCCCAGAACGATGCCCATACATTCTTCGAAAAAATCGGTGCGCAAATTGTTCCCGGCCCGACCCTGACCAACGTGAACGATTTCAGGGCGATTCTGATTCAGCCTCCTGCATGAGTCGTTCACCGCGCCTCGACCGCTATGATTTCGCGATCCTTCGGGAATTGCAGGCGAATGGTCGCATGACAAAGACAGCGCTGGCCGAGGCGGTGAACCTCTCCCCCAGCCCCTGCTGGGAGCGGCTCAAGCGGCTCGAAGAGGGTGGTTTGATCACCGGCTATCGCGCGATGATCGACATCCGAAAATTCGCCCCGGTGACCGTGGTATTGGTCGAGATTACGCTCGAAGGGCACAAGGCCGAGGATTTCCGCAGGTTCGAGGCGCAAGTGAAGGAAATTCCGGAGGTTTGCGATTGCTGGGCCACGGGCGGCGGTGTCGATTATATCCTTCGGCTGGTTTTGCGCGATGTGGATGCCTACCAACGGCTTATGGACGGTTTGCTCGACAGCGACGCCGGGATCGAACGCTATTTCGGCTACATCGTGACCAAATCCGTCAAGGACATTCCCGACCCGCTCCCCGAGCCGGAGTGATTTCCACTGATTGAGGCGCACCGCGCCGTGAATTCTTCTGAGAAGCGCTCAGCCTTCAGAAGCACCTTCCGCAACGCGGGTTCTATTGTGGTGGCATGTCTCGAACGTGAGGATCACGCCATGAAAGATCACCCCCAGCTTCCCGAAGTTGATCGCAGCGCCCTGTCCGACCCGCGCCTGCTGAAAACCTTTGCCTATGTCGGAGGACGGTGGTGCGCGGGTGCCGACGGCACAGTCATCAGTGTGACCAACCCGGCGGATGGCAGTTGGTTCGGAGATGTCGCGCGCCTCTCCGGCACCGAAGCGGGGGCGGCGGTCGACGCAGCGCAGGCGGCCTTCACGCAGTGGTCACAAACGCTGCCGCAGGAGCGCGCCGCGTTGTTGCGGCGTTGGTTCGAGTTGATCGTGGAGAACAAGGAAGACCTCGCTCGCATCATGGTGATGGAGCAGGGCAAGCCGCTTTCCGAAGCAAGGGGAGAGATCGACTATGCGGCCTCTTTCGTGGAATTCTATGCGGAGGAAACGCGCCGTCCGAACATAGAGGGGGTCACCTCGCACCTTCCAGACGCAGAGGTGGAGCTCTGGCGCGAACCGGTGGGAGTGGCCGCGCTCGTCACCCCGTGGAACTTTCCTTGTGCAATGCTCACCCGCAAGGCCGCGGCAGCGTTGGCGGCAGGCTGCACCGTTGTGTCGCACCCCTCGGCGGAAACACCCTTTTCCGCTCTGGCGCTGGCGGAGTTGGCGGAACGGGCTGGCTTTCCGGCCGGGGTTTTCAACGTGGTGACAGGCGAGGCGAAGGAGATTGTTGAGCCCTGGACCAGGGATCCGAGGGTCCGTGTTTTGTCGTTCACCGGCTCAACCGAGATCGGACGACTTCTCTATCGCCAATGTGCAGGAACCATAAAGCGTCTGGTGATGGAGCTTGGCGGCCATGCCCCCGTGATCATCTTCAAGGATGCTGATCTTGACCAAGCGGTGGAGGAAACGATCAAGGCGAAATTCGCCACGTCAGGCCAGGATTGCCTCGGAGCGAACCGGATTTTGGTGGAGCGCGAGATCTACGATGCCTTTTGCGAGAAGTTCACAGCGGCGACCCGCGCCCTGAGTATCGGCCGGGGTATGGACGACTGCGATATAGGTCCGCTGATGAATGAGGGCGCCGTAGCCAAGCAAGAGGCGCATGTCGCGGATGCTGTGGAGCGCGGCGCGAAGGTACTTTGCGGAGGCGGGAGGCATGAGCTTGGTCCGTTGTTCTTCGAACCAACCGTATTGGCGGATGTGCCCGCAGGGGCAGCTATCTTTCGCGAAGAAACGTTCGGCCCCGTCGCGGGCATCGCGCCTTTCGATAGCGAAGAAGAGGTCGTGCAGCGCGCGAATGACACGGAATACGGGCTGGTCGCTTATGTGCACGCCATGGATCCGCGCCGGATCTATCGGGTCTCACGGGCCCTGCAATTCGGCATGGTGGCGGTGAACCGTACGAAGGTCACCGGCGCGCCCATCCCCTTTGGGGGCATGAAGCAATCGGGCCTCGGACGCGAAGGCGCGCGTCAGGGGATGGAGGCTTTTACCGAGATCAAGTACGTCTGCCGCGATTGGGGTTGATTTTCCCCGCCACGCCGTCCCATGGGGCGAGCGGGCGAGGCAAGAGTTTGATAATGGCGCAGGGGCCCCGGGGGCGGCTGTCGGCGCGAAGAAAGGACTGAGAATGCTGAAAAACGATTTGCTCGAACAGTGGGACCGAGAGAATTTCTTTCACCCTTCGACACACCTTGCGGAGTTCGCTCGGGGGAATGCGCCGCAACGTGTGATCACGGGCGGGCAGGGGTGCCATATCGAGGACCGTGACGGCACTCGCCTGTTGGATGCTTTTGCCGGGCTGTATTGCGTCAACGTTGGGTATGGGCGGCAGGAAATCGCAGAGGCAATTGCCGAGCAGGCTCGCGAGCTGGCCTATTATCACGCCTATGTCGGCCATGGCACCGAGGCGTCGATCACACTCGCCAAGATGATCCTCGACCGGGCCCCCGATCATATGTCCAAGGTCTATTTCGGTCTATCCGGCTCGGACGCCAATGAGACCAACGTCAAGCTGATCTGGTATTACAACAACATTCTCGGGCGGCCCGAGAAGAAGAAGATCATCTCCCGGTGGCGTGGCTATCACGGCTCCGGTCTTGTGACGGGGTCACTCACGGGGCTTGACCTCTTTCACAAGAAATTTGACCTGCCGCTGGCGCAGGTGATCCACACGGAGGCGCCGTATTATTTCCGCCGTACGGATGTCTCGCAAAGCGAAGAGGCTTTTGTTGCTCATTGCGTGCAGGAGCTTGAGGCCATGATCGAGCGAGAGGGCGCGGACACCATTGCCGCCTTCATCGGGGAGCCGGTCTTGGGAACGGGCGGCATAGTGCCTCCTCCCGAAGGGTATTGGGCGGCAATTCAGAACGTGCTGACCAAACACGACATTCTGCTTGTGGCCGATGAGGTCGTGACGGGATTTGGCCGTCTAGGGACGATGTTCGGCTCTGAACACTATGGGCTGAAACCCGACCTTATCACCATCGCCAAGGGCCTGACCTCTGCCTACGCGCCGCTCTCGGGCAGCATCGTCAGCGACAAGATGTGGAAGGTGTTGGAGCAGGGAACCGATGAGAACGGCCCCATTGGCCATGGTTGGACCTATTCCGCCCATCCTATCGGTGCAGCGGCCGGTGTGGCCAATCTGGAACTCATCGACAAGCTGGATCTTGTCACCGCGGCCGGCAAGACCGGGGCCTATTTCAATAACGCCATGGCGGAGGCTGTTGGGGGCCATGCCCATGTCGGAGAGGTTCGCGGCGAGGGGATGCTTTGCGCCGTAGAGTTTGTGAAGGAACGCGAAAGCAGGACATTCTTCGACGCCTCTGAAAAGGTCGGGCCGCAAATCGCAAATGCGCTTCTTGCCGAAGGGGTGATCGCCCGTGCGATGCCTCAGGGAGATATTCTGGGCTTTGCTCCGCCTTTCTGCCTCTCACAGGAAGAAGCCGATGAGATCGCGGGTAAAACGGCGCGTGCGGTCAAGGCGGTTCTCGGCTGAGGGCCTGACAGCCGGTTAACCAATTTCGGGCCGGTTTGAGCTAGGCTGGGAGAACTTCGCGACCCGCTGTTGCGAGGTGCGGAGCCCCGGGCCGGTGGCTCTCCCACGCCGGCCCGGACCTATTCGGACGTGTCCAACCAGATTGTGACGGGGCCGTCGTTGACGAGCGATACGGCCATGTCGGCCCCAAACCTGCCGCGCTGCGTGCTGATGCCTATCGCCTCAAGCGCGTCGGCGAAGTGGGTGTATAGCATCTCGCCTTGCTCGGGAGGGGCGGCGGCCGAAAAACCGGGCCGGTTGCCACGGCGGGTGTCGGCGGCCAAGGTGAATTGGCTGACCACGAGGGCATGACCACCTGTGTCACTCAGGGCCCGGTTCATCCGGCCATCGTCGTCGCGAAATATCCGGAGCTTTACGATCTTGGCCGCAAGTCGTTCGGCATCGGCCGGACAGTCGCCGGCCATAGCGCACACCAGAATGAGAAGACCCGCGTCAATCTCCGCGATCCTCTCCTCCCCTACATCGACCGCCGCACGTGTGACGCGCTGCAGGAGTGCTCTCAAATTTCGCTCTCCCACGGTGGATTGGCGCCTGCACGGCTGACGGTAATTCCCGCAGCACGTGAGCCAAGCGTCAGCGCGGCCTCGATAGTGGCGTCGTCAAGGTTCGCCAGCGCGGCTTTGGTGAGCGCGCCCGCCTTGTGCAGCGACGCTAGAACGCCTGCGTTGAACGTATCTCCTGCTCCCACAGTGTCGACGACCTCGACCTTTGTGGCGCCGACGCGCACTTCTCCGGACGCGGTAAAGCCAGAAGCACCATCCGACCCTCGCGTGATCAGGACCAACTCTGGCCCCCGCGCCAGCAGGCCATTTGCCAGATCGGAAATATCCCCCGCGCCTTCGAGCCAATGCAGATCCTCATCCGACAGTTTGACGATATCGGAGACGGCGATCATTCGACCGATGCGAGCGCGATAGGCAGGTTCATCCCGGATAAATGTGGGCCGAATGTTGGGGTCAATCATGGTCACCCGGTGGGCGGCCTCATGCTCCATCATGGTCTCATACGTGGCCCCGCAAGGATCGACGGCAAGCGAGATGCCCCCGAAGAACACGGCTTCGACTTCGTCTCCGAGGACGGGAAGGTCAGTCGTCTGGAGCATCCTTCCAGCAGTATTTTCATCATAGAAGGCATATTTCGCCTGACCGTTCTTGAGCGTCACGAAGGCGAGCGTCGTGGGCCGGTCACTGACAGCCGCATAAGCAGCATCCACCCGGCTTTCGATCAAGGCACGGGAGAGCATTTCCCCGAACAGATCTTCGCTCAGCCCTGAGAAGAACGCCGACGGTACGCCGAGCCGCCCGAGCGCGATGGCGGTATTGAAGACCGCTCCACCCGGAAAGGGCGCGAACGCCGCTTCGCCCTGGCCCGTCTCCCGCGGGAGCATATCGATCAGCGCTTCGCCACAGCTGAGTATCATGACGGCCTCCTTCTTTGCTTCGCTCCACGTAACCCGCCGGCTGTGGCTGGCGCAAGCCTACTGCGCCTGAGCGGCAAAAAAGCCGACGATCCCCGCAAGCAGCGCGCCGATGATCACAGCGATAGTGATTTTCACCCAGGACCACGGTCTCTCGCCCTGTACCTGACCTGTCCGGCCGTTGACGACGAAGCGAAATGATTTGCCCCGGTACTTGTAGGCGGCGAGCCAGACAGGCAGCAGGATATGTTTGAAGGTCACATCCTCGACCTGAGTGCGGACCGAGTCGATCTTCTGCGCATCGCCGCCGATGTCGAACTTGATGTCACGTCGGATGACCGTATCCATCTTTTCGCGCGCTTGATCGAACCCGTCGGAGAGTTCGACCTGATAGCCTTCCGCTCGAAATCCGGCGAGAAACTCTGGCTTATACGGCTCCAGCGCGGACAGATCCCATGGCTCTAACGCATCCGTGTATCGCTTGGGCAGGCTTCGCGACGCCAGTACCAGAACATCGTCGAAGAACCGGGCAACGCGCCCCGTTGCCCGATGCCAACGGGTCTTGCGCACGCGAACTGTTTCTCGCTTGCCGTCCCGAACCACTGTCTTGGTGTCATAGTAATGGATCCCTCGCTGGCCGGAATAATCCGAGCGTGTCTGAGCGTCGAAGGTCCAGTAGGGAACGTAGATCCCCTGCATCTTGCGCCCTTTGCGAGCATACTGTGCAAGACCGTTTGGCGCGAACCACAATGAGCCAAGCCAGTTGTCCATCGCCTCATGCGCGACCGGCTCTGCGAGGGCGAAGGGCAGAATACCCCTGGGCTTTATATGCCGATGCGCACCAGTATCCGTCACCACCGGGGTCGCGCAGAAGGGACACTCGGCGGCATGGACATCGGGATCGAATTCGACCTGAGCCCCGCAATTGGGGCAAGCGGAAACACGGGTTTCCTCAAATTCCGCGCGGCCGAGTTGGTCCCTGAGCGCCGCCTTGAAATCAAGTTCGGGGATAGCGCCGGGCCAGGGCGAAGCTTCGGAGACCTCTTCGCGATGCCCACAATGGACACAAACGAGCGCCGATGCCGCCGGATCATAGCGATAGTCGCCGCCGCAGTTCTCGCATGGAAAACGATGGTCCGTGTCATTCACGTTGTCCGCACTCCCTGGCTACGGTCAAAAGATAGCGATCGGCATCGCTCACATCGGTGCCCCATCGCCGTGCATGAAAGCCGGAGGCAAGCGCATTGGGGCATCCCGCGCTCCGGGGCTTCAATCCGGCATCAGAGGGTAAACCAAAGCTCCCGGCCGCCTATGATCCCGGTGGGGGTGGCGGCATCACCGTGAAAAGCTGAGCCAGTTCGGCAACGTCCTCTGCACGCTTCCATCCGTCCTGTCCGGCCGTCCAGACATGCGTATCGCGACCAAGCTTGTTCTCTGTCACCATGCGCCCGAGGCGCGCCTTGGAATAGGGTCCGTGCGTCTCGCCATTCTCCGCAATATGCCAGACGTGCTCCACAGGGGGCGGTGGCGGAGGTGCCGCCGGTGCTTGTGGGGCCGCGCCCCACGGACCTTGTCGCGCCATCTGCGATCCCATCGCCATGCCGAGACCCGCGCCAATTCCCGCGCCCATGCCGCCGCCTCCGGGTTGCTCAGCGGCCTTGCTCATGGCCTCGGCGGCGCTGAACTGCGTGTACCGGCCAAGATCGCCCACGATTCCCATGGAGGTGCGCTTGTCGAGCGCGTCTTCGACGGCAGCAGGAAGTGAGATGTTTTCCACATAGAATTCGGGCATCTCCAGCCCGTACTCCGCAAGCTGGGGGGAAACCTGCGCGGCGATGAGTTTACCCAAATCGCCAGTATTGGCCGCCATGTCGAGCACCGGAAGGTTGGAACCCGCGAGCGCCGCTGATGCCTTGGTGACGATGATATTGCGTATCTGATAGGTGATCTCATCCGCAGTGAATTCCCCATCGGTTCCGACGATTTCAGTCATGAACAAAGAGGGGTTCGAAATACGGATGGTATAAGTGCCGTAGGCGCGCAGCCGTACCGGCCCGAATTCCGGATCCCGGCACATGATCGGATTCTTGGTGCCCCATTTCAGATCGGTGAAACGCCGCGTGGCGACGAAGTAGACTTCGGATTTGAAGGGGGAGCGAAACCCGTGATCCCAATGCTGCAACGTCGTCATCACTGGCATGTTGTTGGTCTCAAGCATGTAGAGACCCGGCGTGAAGACATCGGCGAGTTGGCCCTCGTGAACGAACACGGCGGCTTGTCCCTCTCGTACGGTTAACTTGGCGCCATACTTGATCGCATGGCCTTCGCGTTCAAAACGCCAGACCATGGTGTCGCGGGTATTGTCCGTCCAGTGAATGACGTCGATGAACTCACCGGACAGGAAGTCGAAAATGCCCATGGGCTCTCTCCTCAGACGGGGCCGCCGGTCAATTCGGCGGCTATGGTTTCGATAATTGGGCGAGCCTCCCGGGCGGTCATGCCCATACGCAGGCGAGGATCGTAGAGCATCTTGAGCAGCAACTCGTCATGGCTCGTCAGCAAGCCGAATTCCTCATCATCGTTGAAGATGGACGGGCGCGCTTCGGGGCTGTCATTGGCGAGGCCAAGGCCTTGGGCAAGCTCTTCGTGGATACAGCTTTCCCGCATCTGCGGCGGGTGCTCCGCGCGGATCAGGGCAATCGCCTTTACATAGGAAAAATCCGTCCTTCCGGGAAAGGCGAAGACGACACAGGACACGGACCGCGGCAGGTTCACAAAGGTCGAGACCGATGCCGGGTTGATGCCCGGAACGATTTCTCGCAGGCGCGCGGCAAAGGCGGGCCTGTCATCTTCGCCCGCGACAATGACGTGGTAGTTGGGCGCGTGCGCATCCATCCGGATGTCGTGCCCCGTGACGCGGGCCAATCGGGCGGCATAGCGTGAGATAAGAGCGGTATCGCTCTTGCGCTGGTCCTTTGACACGGTTGCGCCGAATTCCACCGAGATCCGCACCGGCTTCTCCCAGCGACGCAGCACACTTGCGGTGGTGCGGCCGGACAAGGTCCCTGTTCCCCCACCATACTCATCGTAAAGCGCGATGCGCTCAAAGTTCTCGGCAAGCTGGCGTGCGTTGAAGGGCGTGTCAGGGCCGCCGCCATCCTTGCGCAGCAATCCGCGGGTCAAAAGATCATTCTGAACGCGGGCGTAATAGGTCGCCAGGTCCTTGCTGGCCTGAGATGGCTCAGCCGGGGTTGCGGAAACGGGCGGAGTAGGCCGTGCCGGAGGCTCGGTTGGGGGCGGCGGGGGCGCCACGGTCTCGCACGCGGCAAGCGCGAACAGCGCCACCGCGAGGAAACGTCCGGACAATCCCGCGCGCATGGTTCAGGCTCCGGGCACGGATGTGGAGGCCGTATCGCCCAGTCCCGTTTTGCGGGCCTTGGCCGCCGCGAGCGTGTTGCGCAACTCCACTTCCATCTTGTTGAGCTCTTCTTCAGCGGCCGCACGTCGGGCTTTGCCCTCATCGGCGATCTGCAGACTTTCTTCGATCGTGCCGACGAGATCGGCATTCGCCTGTTTGACCGCCTCGATGTCGAACACGCCGCGCTCCATCTCTTCACGCACGATGCGGTTGCTGTCGCGCAGGTTCTTGGCGTTCGCGGTCAACAGTTCATTCGTCAGGTCGTTCGCCTCACGGACCGCCGTGGCCGCTTCGGTGGAACGCTGGATGGTCACGGCTTGCGCCAGTTGCGTTTCCCAAAGCGGGACAGTGTTGACGAGCGTCGAGTTGATCTTGGTCACGAGGCTCTTGTCGTTTTCTTGCACCAAGCGGATCGAAGGGAGGGATTGCATCGTGACCTGTCGCGTGAGCTTGAGATCGTGGACACGGCGTTCGAGATCGTCACGCGCGGCGCGCAGGTCCCGCAATTCCTGAGCTTTCATCACCTGCTCGCCCTCTGGCGCGCTTTCGACTTCCGCTTCTCTTGCGGGGATCTCGCCCTCGTCGAGTTCCTTCAACTTGGCTTCGCCCGCCGCGATATAGAGCGCAAGCTCATCATAGAAGGCGAGCGTCTTTTCATAGAGCAGATCGAGGGATTTGATATCCTTCAGCAAGGCATGCTCATGCTGGAGCAGGTCGTTCGTAACCCGGTCGATCTGTTCCTGAACCTCTTCATAGCGCGCGGTGAACTTTGCGATGGGCGCGGCGCGTCCAAGCAGTTTTTCCCAGAAGCTGCGCTTGCGCCGCATATCGAGTTCGGAGACGGAGAAACCCCGGATCGTGCTCACGATATCGCGCAAGGAATCACCCGCTGGCCCGACATCCTTGTTGCGGACGCCAGCAAGCATCGACTGACTGATCTGTTGCAACTCTTCTTGCGCCGCACTCCCGAAGGACACAATAGAGTTGGTGTCACCCATGTCGATCTCGTCCATGCGCTTGCGAATTTCGCCTTGCGACGCCTCATCGGCCTCTTGCAGCGCGACGACCTCGGATGAGTCCGCCGGATCGGGCAGTACGGTCGCGTTGAGTTCCTGCACCATGCCGAGTGTTTTCTCGGCTTCCTTGCGGGTGGTCTCTGACATGAGGGGTCCTCTCTCTAAGTCTTTTCGGCGCGAATACCCTCGCGGGCGAGCCTTTCGCGCAATACATCGATTTCAACGGTCAGATCCGTACGATCATCCAGTAGGAGCCGCTCTGTACGAGCCGCGAAATTCCGCTCCAGATCGTCGAGCAGCGCGAGATAATCCGCCAATGCCTCTGGGTCTTTGCGCCGGGCATAAAGGTCCGCGAACTTGCTTGTGGCCTCCCGCGCGCCGCGTAGGTAAACGGACAGGTACTTTCGTGCGGCGCTCAGATCGCGTGGATCGTTTTCCACGGTACGAAAGAGCGCGCGTGCCGTGGCTTGAAATTGCTCGACCCGCGCCTCGACCGACCGGTCCCCGGCACGGATGGCGGCCTCCGACATCGCGGCAAGCTCAGCTTCCGCCTCATCCACAGCGCGGGCGACCCGGTCGGATTGAAAGTGATCGTCATCCATGCCTTTGCTGCGTAGCGGGTCGAGACCAAAGGCAAAGCTATGCACCACCCCGCCGATCACGGCAAAGATCCCTGCTTCCACCGCGCCAAAGCCAGCAGCGCCTGCAAGCCCGAGACCGATCCCGGTGAGGCACGATCCGGCGATCTTGCGCGGCATGGCGGGACGGCGGGCAACCTTGCGCGCTTCGAAGGCGGCTTCGGCCTTCAACCCTTCGCGCGTGAGCCAAGCCGCGAGGATGAGCGCCCCAAATGACAGCAGATAGAGGGCCATGACCATCGGCTCTGAGGTGAACGCCCGGAACAAAAGGGGGATCGGTGCCAGAAAAAGCAGGTTCACCCGCCCGCCAGCGCGATTCCGACGAGCACCTTGGAAGGGGCCGGGTTTCGGTCCTGTGCCCGCAGCGGCATTCTTGTCCGGGCTATAGCGCCCGCCAAAACGCTGGGCCATGGATCAGGCCCCTCCGCCGAAGGAGACGTAGAGGATCAGTGCGATCAATACGACAAAGGCGATCTTCTGAAGGCCCGGTCCGCTCATCTGCCTCGCCACCCCTTTTTGTTCGTGACGCCTTGCATGTATCAGTTATCCATCAAAATACAGCAGGCAACCCCCAAATAAAACGCTCTTTGGGCCGGATCAGCGCTTTCGGCGGCGAACTGTACGCGGTGGCGGCGCTTCGGGGGCCGGGCCAAGCCCGAGTTGGTCGCGCAGGATCCTTGGGCGGATTTCCTCGGCATCGCCAGTCTTCAGCGTGCCGAGTTGGAAGGGGCCATAAGAGATCCGGATCAGACGGTTTACCGACAGCCCGACGGAGTTCATTGCACGGCGAATTTCCCGGTTCTTGCCCTCGCGCAGTCCCACGGTGATCCAAGCGTTCGCGCCCTGCTGTCGGTCCAACGTCACGGTCATCGGTTGAAACCGTTCGCCCTCGATCACGATACCCTTGCGGAGCGCTTCGAAATCGGTGTCCTGTGGGCGCCCCTTGACCCGCACACGGTATTTGCGCAGCCACCCTGTGGAAGGCAGTTCCATCTTGCGCTTCAATCCACCGTCGTTCGTCAGCAGCAGCAATCCTTCGGAGTTGATGTCCAACCGGCCGACCGACATGACCCGTGGCAGGTCATCGGGAAGTTCGTCGAAAATCGTAGGGCGCCCCTGTTCGTCCTTCGTGGTGGTCACGAGGCCCACGGGTTTGTGGTACAGCCAGAGGCGCGGGGGTTCCGGTGCGTCGATCGGCTTGCCGTCGACGGTGATCTTGTCGGCATCCGTCACATTGAGCGCGGCGCGCCCGATGATCTCGTCATTGACGGAAACCCGGCCGGCTTCGATCATGCGTTCGGCTTCCCGGCGCGAGGCGATGCCGGCGCGGGAGAGTACCTTGGCGATACGCTCGCCTTTGGGGGTGTCCTTGCTCATGCACGATGCGATAGAGGAAAACGCGCGGGCTGAAAAGCAGGAGCGCTGCGTGTTTCGATCTTACATGGAGATGGCATTGAGGGAGGCACGGGCCGCAGGCGAGCGGGGCGAGGTGCCGGTGGGCGCCGTTATCGTGCGCGATGGGGAGGTTCTGGGGACAGCGGGCAACCGCACCCGAGAGTTGAGCGATCCGACCGCTCATGCCGAAGTTCTGGTGATCAGGGCAGCCTGCGCCGCTTTGGGGAGCGAGCGGATTGAGGGGGCCGATCTCTACGTCACGCTGGAGCCCTGTCCGATGTGCGCGGCGGCGATCTCTTTCGCGCGTGTTGCGCGCCTCTACTATGGGGCGGCAGATCCGAAATCCGGCGGCGTCGCGCAAGGGGCACGGATCTTTCAGCATCCCCAGTGTCATCATGTCCCGCAGGTCTATGACGGAATCGGCGCGGGGGAATCGGAGTCGCTCCTGCGCGGGTTCTTTGCCGCACGGCGATCCTGACCACGGTTCAGGTCC
The DNA here is from genome assembly GCF_900111875.1 of Poseidonocella pacifica. Lineage (GTDB taxonomy): Bacteria > Pseudomonadota > Alphaproteobacteria > Rhodobacterales > Rhodobacteraceae > Poseidonocella > Poseidonocella pacifica. The sequence continues at coordinate 305,501 of NZ_FOJU01000002.1, read as the reverse complement.
GACGCTTCGCCCGGAGGGTAGGGTCGGCGTCTCGGGGGTTTTCGGGCCACGGATGGCGCGGGTAGCGCCCGCGCATATCCTTGCGCACGTCGGCATAGGAACTGTCCCAGAAGCCCGGAATGTCCATCGTGGTCTGTACCGGGCGACCCGCAGGCGAGAGCAGCGTAACCCGCAAGGGCGTTCGGCCGACCAACGGATGCTCCGTCTGGCCGAACATTTCTTGAATGCGCAGGGAGATTTCAGGGTTCTCAGGCGAGTAGTCGATGGGAATCTTGCGGCCTAGAGGCGTGGTGAAATGTGCCGGGGCCGCTCGGTCGAGGGCTTGCATTTGAGGCCAGTCCAAGCGTGCTTGGAGCGCCGGAAGGATGTCGAAGGCTTTCCAATCCTCTGCCGTTCGCACGCCTCCAAGATGCGGCAAGAGCCACTCTTCGAGCGTTTTCATCAGGGCCGGTTCGCTCAGATCGGGCAGGTTTGGATCCGCCTCTCGCACGAGCGCCACGCGGGCGGCGAAACGACGAGCAGCGGGGGTCCATTTCAGGCCCAGATCCTGGACCCCATCGAGCATCGCCCTTGCGACCAGGTCTTCGGGAGCATCACGCCAGATGCGATCATCAAGGGCAATCGCGCCGAACCGTTCCTGCTGCCGCGCGACCACGCGTCTGTCGCGCCGCGACCATCTGCAATCGTCCTGCCACGCGATGTCTTGGGGAAAGAGATCACGTAGTTCCGCCTCGGAGATCGGAATGGCTTGCCGAATACGGGCTTCTCTTCGATCGCCGTCGAGGTCGGTGGCAACCAGAAGTTGCTGCCCCGCCAGTGGGTCGTCGTCGGGCAAATAGGCCCCCGATCCCCCCGATAGATGAAAGCGCGCAGTATCACCCTTTCGGCGCAACGCAATGCGGTCGGGATAGGCGAGCGCGGCCATCTGCGCGGCATCGGCCGTTTGCTTCGCATCGGCGCTCCGAGCCAGTCTCTTCGCTTCGGTCCGAATGCGTTCGATTCCGCCACGGTTCAGCCCATAGGGTCTTCGCGCTTCGAACCCCGAGGGATCGCGGAGGGCTTCGAGACGCAAGGAGAGATCCGCCGGCGCGCCTTTCAAGGGGTCGCGGTCCGCGAGGAGAGCTGCCAGTGGCGCGGCATCTTTCCCGGCGATGCTCAGCATATGTGCGAGGCGCGGATGAAGCGGCAACGCGGCCAGCGCGCGCCCATGCGAGGTAATCAGCCCTCTGGGATCGAGCGCGCCCAGCATCCGCAAAAGTGCTTGAGCTTCGGCAAATGCGCCGGGATTGGGCGCGGTCAGAAACGGCAACTCCTCGGGCGATGCTCCCCAAAGAGCGAGTTCCAGCGCCAAGCCAGTGAGGTCGGCGGACTCTATCTCCGCAGGTGGAAAGGGGAGAAGTCCGCCCTCTTCGCCGCGCGTCCAGAGCCGATAGGCGATCCCTTGCGCCACCCGTCCTGCGCGTCCGGCGCGCTGCGTCGCCTCTGCGGCGGTTACTCGCTCGGTTACGAGGCGCGACATTCCCGTTCCGGGGTCGAAGCGCGCGCGGCGGGCGCGTCCGCCGTCGACCACCACGCGGATGTCGGGGATGGTCAGTGATGTCTCCGCGATCGAGGTTGCCAAGACCACTTTCCGGCCGCTCTTGGAGGGTGCGAGAGCAGCGCGCTGTCGTTCGAAGGCCATCGCGCCAAAGAGAGGCTGCACGTTCGCACCCTGCGGGAGGCGACCTTTCAGGATTGATTCGACGCGGCGGATTTCACCCTCTCCGGGCAGAAAGACGAGTATGCCGCCCTCCGTCTCCGCGGCGGCGGATGTGACGAGATCCGATACGGCCTCGGGGAACCGCGCCCGCGGAGGCAAGGGGCGGTCGAGCCAGCGGGTTTCCACTGGAAAGCTACGGCCTTCTGAGGTGATGAGCGGCGCGTCCATCAACTCTGCCACCGGACCGGCATCAAGGGTTGCTGACATGGCGATGAGCAACAAATCTTCGCGCAGGGCGCCGGCGATCTCGAGGCAAAGGGCGAGGCCGAAATCCGCGTTGAGGGAGCGCTCGTGAAATTCGTCGAAGATCACGGCGCCGATACCGTCCAGACCGGGATCACTCTGGATCATCCGAGTGAGGATCCCTTCGGTCACAACTTCGATCCGGGTGGTTCGGGAGGTGCGGGCCTCGCCGCGTATTCTGTAACCCACGGTCCCGCCAACCTCTTCGCCGAGCGTCTGGGCCATCCGCTCTGCTGCCGCGCGGGCGGCAAGACGGCGCGGCTCCAGCATGAGGATGCGCCCCGATGTCAGGTGGGCATCCAGAAGGGCGAGCGGAACGACGGTCGTCTTGCCCGCTCCGGGCGGGGCCTGCAGCACGGCGCGACGGTCCTTGCGAAGCGCCGCGATGAGGTCAGGCAATGCGTCATGAATGGGCAAGGTCGTCGTCATGGGGGGTGTTATGCGGGAAGGGCGCGGGCGGGTATAGGGGGCACCTTGCATGGCGCGGTGCCGCGCGGGATAACGGGCCAAAAGGAGGCGCGTATGGAGATCGAGAGCCTGGCCGAAAATGTCCTCGCGGGCGACCGACGGGCGTTGGCCCGTGCCATCACGCTTGTGGAAAGTCTGCGGGACGACCACCGCGAGAAGGCGGCGCGGCTTCTGGAAATCCTCGCGCGGTCCGGGAGGCAAGCCCTGCGGATCGGAATGTCGGGCACCCCCGGCGTCGGCAAATCCACGTTTATCGAGGCCTTCGGACAGATGCTGACGGCTCAGGGGCTGCGCGTTGCGGTTTTGGCGGTCGATCCGACCAGCGCGCGTACGGGCGGCTCGATCCTCGGCGACAAGACCCGCATGGAACGTCTGTCCCGTGATCCGAATGCATTCATCCGCCCCTCTCCGTCGCAAACGCATCTGGGCGGGGTCGCGCGGCGCACCCGAGAGGCCGTGGCACTCTGCGAGGCGGGGGGATACGACGTCGTGATAATCGAAACGGTGGGGGTCGGGCAGTCGGAGACAGTGGTTGCAGAGATGTCTGACCTCTTCCTGCTGCTGCTCGCGCCCGCCGGCGGCGACGAACTTCAGGGTGTCAAACGCGGGATTATGGAAATTGCCGACATTATCCTCGTCAACAAGGCGGATGGCGATTTGCGGGCTGCGGCCACGCGGACCTGCAGCGATTATGCCGGTGCGCTACGGCTGCTGCGCAAGCGCCCTCAGGACCCGGAGGGCTTCCCAAAGGCAATGATGGTTTCGGCCGTGGAACAAACGGGACTTGACGTGGCCTGGACCGAGATGCAGCGCCTTGCCGATTGGCGCAGGGCGGAGGGGCACTTCGACGCGCGGCGCGCCGAGCAGGCGCGGTACTGGTTCACGGAGGAGGTTCGGCACGCGCTCCTTTCGGAATTGCAAACCCCCGCAATGCGGGCGGAGTTGGCGCGTCTCGGAACCGCCGTTGCATTGGGGGAGACCAGTTCGGCCATGGCCGCGCGGGAGATCATGACACAACTGCGCGGCCCCACGCATTGAATTGAGGGGAAAGACGGACTTTGCGGCAAATGCCTGCGTGACCTCCCCAACTTTTGCGTTAACATTCCGTTACGAAGACAACCACAATAGGGGACAGGCATATGGGCTTACTCGAATCTTTCTTCGGCCTCATCGGCGATTTGACGTGGGGATGGTCGCTAATTCCCCTGCTGGTGATCTTTGGTATTTTCATCACAGCACTGACTGGATTCTCGCAGTTCCGCTTCTTTACCCGCATGTTTCGTGTGCTGTCTTCGAAGAACCAATCGGGCGACCCCAACGCCATTTCCGCACGCGAGGCTTTGCTCATCTCTGTCGGTGGACGCGTGGGCGGTGGCAACATCGCGGGCGTCGCGGTGGCGATTACCCTTGGCGGGCCGGGTGCGGTTTTCTGGATGTGGGCGATCGCGTTGGTTGGCATGGCCACCAGCCTCGTGGAATGCTCCCTTGCCCAACTCTACAAGCGGCGCGAACCGACCGGTGATTTTCGCGGCGGGCCCGGACGGTCGATCTTGCACGGTCTGGGGGGAGAGTTCCGCTGGTTGGCGGTGATCTATGGCGTCTGCCTGATCGCGGCCTTCGGATTGGGGTTCAACGCATTTCAGGGCAACACGGTCGCGGGCGCGGTTCAGGATAGCCTCGGAATCAGCCGTTTCATTACTGGTGGTGTCTTGGCCGTGGTTGCGGGCTTCATCGTCTTTGGGGGCATCCACCGGATCGCCAAGGTGGCTGACGTGGTCGTTCCCGTCATGGCGCTTGGCTACATTCTGATGGCTCTCATCATCATCCTGATGAACATAACATCGCTGCCCGGCGTCATTGCCGATATCGTCGGAAACGCCTTTGGTTTTCGTGAAGCTGTCGGCGGTGGTATGGGTGCCGCGCTGGCTCAAGGCTTGCGTCGCGGGCTGTTCTCGAATGAAGCGGGGCTTGGTTCCGCACCCAACGTGGCCGCCACCGCGGATGTCCGTCACCCGATCAGTCAGGGCATAACCCAGAGCTTTTCGGTGTTCATCGATACGATCTTCATCTGCTCCTGCACGGCGTTCATCATCCTGCTCGGGGATGTGTACGTGCCCGGTGCCGAAGGGATCGACGGGATCGCTCTTACACAGCAGTCACTGGTGTCGCATCTCGGGGAGTGGTCGCAGTATCTCCTGTCGGCGATGATCCTGCTCTTTGCCTTCAGTTCGATCATCTACAACTACTATCTGGGGGAGAACGCTCTGACGATCATGACGCGCAGCCCTATGGCACTTAATGTGCTGCGGGTGGCAATTATCGGCATCGTCTTCCTTGGCGCGGTCGCACCCGGAGCCACGGCGGTCTTCTTCTTCTCCGATCCGCTGATGGGCGTGCTGGCTGTGGTCAACCTCGTGGTGATCATGATGCTGTTGCCGACGTGCTTGCGGCTTCTCAAGGACTTTCGCCAACAACTGGCAGCCGGGGTGGATCGTCCTGTTCTGCACCCGGAGGAGTTTCCCGATCTCGACATCGATCGCACCGCCTGGACGGGTGTTGATCCGGAGCTTGCCGAGCGTAATTGATCCGGCGCTACAGGATATAACCTAAGAAGAGGGGCGGCCTTTGTGCCCAGCCCCTGACACTAAATGTTGAAAAAGTACTTCGGTTGGCCGCAATGCGGCCAACTTTCTCTTCGACACAACGCTTGACCGTCATCCGAATGGAGAAAAAAGGTGTCGAGCGTCTCGAAGATATCTTCGGGGGCAGTGGTCGTGCCACTGGTCCGAAGACTGCCTGCGCCTGTAGCAGATGTCGATCTCAACTTTTGCCGCAACCCGGCCTGCGCCCAGTATGGCCTATTGCCAGATCCATTCAAGCGGCCGAACGGGTCTCCGCCCGCGCCACCTGGCGTGCCGCGCGGAGCGGTTCCGGGTGGTAAGCACAAAGAGTTCTACAAGTGTCCTGCCTGTCGCACAACCTCCCGCGTAAAGAACAACCGGGCGGTCTTCGAGGAGCACGAGCGGGTGCGCCGCCTGAGCGACATTGGTCCGTGCGTACCGGCCTGCCGCACCGCGGGCTGTGCGAACCAGGATCTCCCTGTCAGCGAGCATCCAGATCTCTACCAGAGCTTCGGCAAGACCAAAGGCGGAGACCCGCGGTGGCGATGCAAGGGCTGCGCGAAGACCTTCTCGACCGGCAGACCGGCCCGCCGACACAAGCGCTCTGACAAGAACCGTCTGGTCCTCGACATGCTCTGCAATGACCTGTCGCTGGCAAAGACCGCGAAGATCTCCGGGCTGTCCTATCGCGACATCTACCGGCGGATCGGGTTCTATCACGACCAGGTCAGAAGCTTCGTGTCGCGGCGGGAGGACTTCTCCCGGATCGACTTCGCGGAGGTGGGTTCTCGCTTCGCCACCGACAGCCAGGCGCTGACCATCAACTGGCCCAGCCGGAAGCGTCGCTTCCCCGTGGTGTTCCAGCATCTCTGCACGGCACACGCGCGCTCGGGCTTCATCATGGAGGCCTCGTTCCAGCTCGACCCGGCGATCTCGCCGGAGGAAGCGGAAGCGCAAGCCCTCGCGGCCAATGAGGATCAGGTTTCCACAGCATTCCGGCGCCACGCCCGCATCTGGACGAAGACTGAGTTCGACGCCTATCTCACCCGGCTCGCAAAGGCCGCTGGGCTGCCGCAGGTGGAGGATTACGGGCTGCCTGCCACGGGTTCGATGCTGCGCTACGATGTGATGCAGTTCGCCCACGCGATGCGGCTACGCGACCACATCGGCGAGACGGACGACCCGCTGATCTTCGTGATGGGTGGGACGCTGGTCTCAAGCAATCGTTCACGACAGTCTTCCAGCCCGAGGTATCGGCCGGGCGCGCGCATCTCGCCGTCATCGACTTCGAGAAGGCAATGACCAACGACGCGCGCATGAGCGTGGTCGCCGACGGTCGGACCGACCTCTGCGCCGCGACAGGGCTGACCCACGCCGAGTTGAGCCTGATCCCGTCCGAGTTCTTCTGCCAGATCGTCGATGAAGAGGGAGCTGTCCGCCTCGTCGGCGAGCCAGTCGGCGCCTGGTTCCAGTATCCGTTCCCCACGAAGAGCGAGCCCAACAAGCGCGTCCTGTTGCTCACGGACCATCCGGGCCTGGGAGCGAGGGAGAAGGCCAAGCTGATGCGTCTGGCCACGCTCCGCAGCGTCGACAGCTACTTCCACCGCTTCCGCTCGAATGTGCGCTTCGCCAGCCGACCGCAGATCACGACGAACGGCCACGGCCGTGTCTGGGCTCGGCATCACCTCTACGACCCCGTCGTGCTGTCGAAGCTCGTCGAGATCTATCGCTTCTACCACAACTGGATGGAGCCCGGCGTGGACAGACAGACGCCCGCGATGCGGATCGGGCTGGCGCGAGGTCGGGTCTATGAGCGGGATCTGCTGTAGGTGCGGCGAGATCAAGTCATCACGACTTAGGTCCTTCCGGCGAAGGATTATTGGGGTATCGGCCGGTCCATTGCTTGTCGTTGCGCTTCCTACGAGCCACGGCTACGAAAGGGATTGCGAGAAAACCGGCCACTGGCCACAACAATAGCAAGGAAAGAAGGATAATTCCGAAGATCTGGAGATAGATGGCAGCGAGCCACCAGAGTGCATGAAGAGACAAGCCCCAGACTTCCCATAGAACAAGCAGGATGACAGGCGGCGTCAAGATGCTCCCGAAGTATATCGACCAGAACTTCACTCCTCGCCCTCCGCTTTCACCGCCAGCCCCAGACCAAAAACGATTACGGCCCGACTCGACCGCTCTGACGCGTTTCCTATTCCAATGAAATAGGCCCGGCTAACTGCGACCTGCAAACTCAGCGGGTCGTCCGATTCCGAGTAATGTCTCTGCTGATCCGCATAGACGGAAGAAGCCCACAACTTCTGCTGTGGGCTTCAACATTTACCGTTAGGGGCTGGGCCTTTGTGCCGCCCTTTTCATTTTGAGCACCGCTTGAATGTAGCGCAGAGCGTTTTCGGCGAGTGGTGTGGCTGGAACGCCGATCCGTGGCAGAGGCCATGGTGGGCAGGCCAAGAGAGGATAATCGTCCCCATAAGCCGAGTGGTGACATTTTGTCTCAGCTACGGTAGGAAAGATCCGACTCATGACGGAGGTGTAAGCATGAACGACGGGATTTATACCGAGCGCGTCTGACGCGGCCGATCCCGTTTCGGGCGGCCGTTTGGCCCGCCCCGCTTGCCCTTGCTCCCTGCCAAATTCTACGGACTCCGTCATGTACCGCTTTTTCGAAAATCTCGTGGATCCGTTCGCGTCCGCGCCCGCTGAAACCCCGTCCAAAGCCCTCTGGCCATATCTGAAATCTCAGCTTCGCCCATTTCGACGTGGCCTGATGGTATTGGCGCTATCGGGCGTTGTGGTGGCACTGATCGAGACAGGGCTGATCTTCTATTCGGGGCGGGTTATCGACCTGATGGAAGGCGCGGAGCCGCAGCAATTCTTCGCCAGTTACGGGACCGAATTGCTTTTGGCGGCCCTGTTCATTTTGCTGCTGCGGCCATGTGTGTTCATGTTCAACCACCTCCTGTTGGAACAGATGTTGGCCGGCAACATGCAGGAACAGGTGAGGTGGCGGGCGCACAAACACATGCTTGGGCAATCCGCCGGGTTTTTCCAGAACGACTTTGCTGGCCGTCTTGCCAACAGGGTGATGAAGCAGGGCGAGTCCGTGGAGGACGTAACTTACATGGCCTTTGAGGGGGTCTGGTACTCGCTTTCCTACGTGCTTGGTGCGGCGGTGATCCTCGCAGGGATCGCGCCAGTGCTGGCGCTCCCGCTGCTGGCGTGGGTCGTGCTCTATGGGCTCTATGTACGGAATATCGCGCGGCGGGTCGGCGCGGCCTCGGAAAAGTGGTCGGATGCGCGTTCCATGGTGACCGCCCGCGTGGTCGATGCCTATTCCAACATCGAGACGATCAAGCTCTTTGCAGGGGACGGCGCGGAAGAGGGCTATGTGCTTTCCGCGATGAAACGTCTGCGCCTGAGGTTCCAGAGGTTCCTGCGCCTGATGACGGAGTTATCCTTTGGTCTCAACGTGATAAACGGCATTCTCATCACTGGGATGATGGGCCCGGCGATCTGGATGTGGTCTCGTGGGTTCGTTTCCCTCGGTGAGGTCGCGGCGGTCTCTGCCCTGACGTTGCGGATCAACGGGATGAGCGGTTGGATCATGTGGGTCGCCGTTCGGATGTTCGAACAAGCCGGAACGATGCGAGAGGGGCTACGCTCCATTGCACAGCCACACAGAGTTGTGGACAGGCTTGGCGCGCCCAGACTGAAGGTGTCGCGGGCAAGGATAGAGTTCCACGATGTCTCGCATCATTATGGCAAGGGACGGGGCGGTCTGGATCACGTGTCATTGGTGATCGAGCCGGGTCAAAAGGTTGGGCTCGTGGGGAGATCCGGTGCGGGAAAGTCCAGTCTTGTCAACTTGCTCCTCAGATTTCGGGATATCGAAAGCGGTCATGTCGAAATCGATGGGCAGGATATTGCACAGGTAACCCAGACGAGCCTGCGTCAGGCGATCGGCATGGTGAGTCAGGACAGTTCCCTGTTGCACCGTTCGATCCGCGCCAACCTGCTTTATGGCGAACCCGGCGCAAGCGATGAGCGGATGATCGCGGCGGCGAAACGGGCCGAGGCGCATGGTTTTATTCAGGAGCTTTCCGATCCTCGGGGGCGGCGCGGCTATGCCGCGCATGTGGGCGAACGTGGTGTGAAGCTCTCTGGCGGGCAGCGGCAGCGCATCTCTCTCGCTCGGGTGATATTGAAGGACGCGCCCATCCTCGTATTGGACGAAGCCACTTCGGCACTGGATTCAGAGGTGGAAGCCGCGATTCAACAGACGCTGTTCGGTTTGATGGAGGGTAAAACGGTTATCGCCATTGCGCATCGGCTGTCGACAATTGCGCAACTCGATCGGATCGTGGTGCTGGATGAAGGGCGCGTCGCCGAGGATGGAACCCATAGCGAACTCCTGGCAATGGGCGGTGTCTATGCCCGGCTCTGGGAACGCCAATCGGGCGGATTCCTAGGCGAGGACGCCGGCTGAGGCCCTTTGACGTTGCTTATTGACAATTCGAACGGTTTTTGGCGGCCCGGTTTGTCAAAGTTGAAACCAATTCAGGCTTAGCGTCCCATCAAGTTGATGAATGGGACGGGCGAATGCAAATAGCTTGGGAGTTGGTGAGCGCGCATGATCCAGTGCTGGTGGTACTGGCGCTTGCCGTGGGTGTGCTGGCTGCACGCACGAGTTTGCCGATCTTTGCCCGCGCGCGGGAATCCGTACGCTCCACGGCGTTTTACTGGATTTGGCTTGCGGGCCTAGTAACCGGCGGATCTGTCTGGTCGGTGCATTTTCTCGCCATGATCGGATATACCCCTGAACTGGTCACCGGATACGAGCCGGCACCGACCTTCCTGTCGTTCCTCATTTCGATATCAGGCTTCTGTGTATCTGCCGCTGTTCTGCGCGAGCATCGCCTGAGAAGGCCCCATCTCGTGGCGGGCTTGGTGCAGGTGGGGACCGTCGCCACGATGCACTACGTCGGGATGACCGGGCTCATCATGGAACACGGGATGATGCACAATCGCGGGATTGTCGCATTGACCATCGTACTCGCGACGATCCCGGCACTGGTATTCGCATCCGGCTTTGACCGGCGGGACAGCAATCTCGCGATGTGGGGGCGTGCGGCATGTTTTGCCGTCTCTGTGGGGATTGTGCATTTCGGTGGCATGGCCTCGATGATGACGGATATGTGTATCGCCAGCCCGATTCCCGTGCGTTTCATGGGGCGTGAGATGCTGCCCGAATTCGTCATGATCCTGACAGGGCTTATCCTGAGCATGGGGATCGCCGGCACGTTTATGGACAAACGCAGCGCCGAGCTCTTTGCCCTTCGCAACGACACGATTCTTTTGACGGATCCTGAAACCAACTGCCTGAGCAGGGCAGGCATGATGCATGAGATGCGCACCCGCGACGAGCGGAATGAAAAGATCCTGCTGATTGGTCTGAGCTTGAGAGGCTATGAAGAGGCACGCAGCACCGTCGGCCCCCGCACGACCCGGCAGTGGTTGCAAACCTTGGGTGAGGTTCTGGCGCAAACGCTGGGGGAGGACTGCGCCGTGGGCTACGGGCAGGGGGGGTGTTTCTATCTTATTCTGAAGGTCGACAGCAACGAGGCATCCTTCGCGCAGGAAGCGGTCAGAACCCTTGTTCGTTCCCTGTCGCCAGTGGAGTTCATGCACCGTGACCGGATCTACCGCTTTGAGATCGTGCTCGGCGTCGTGACCAATCCGCTTGGGGTTGCCGATACCGAAGTTGCCATGCTGCACGCTGACTTCGCGCTGGATCAGGCGATGTCGCAGCGCCTCGGCGACGTCTATTTCTTCGATGCCTCGGCCCATAGCGAAAAGCGTGAACGCGATACGCTGGCGCTCGATCTGCGCGTGGCCATGGAACTTGGCCAGATGGATCTGCACTATCAGCCCCAAATCCGCATCAATAGCGACGGTACCCCGCAGGTTATCGGGTTTGAGGCGCTGGCGCGTTGGGGGCATCCTGAGCATGGGATGATCTCTCCGGGTGTCTTCATTCCATTGGCAGAGGAAACGGGCATGCTCAGCCGATTGGGCGAATGGGCGCTCCGGCGCGCATGTTCGGATTTCGTCGGTTGGGGAGAAGACCTTCACGTGGCGGTAAACGTCGATTCGAGCCAGCTTACCGATCCGGGCTTCCCGTCGCTTCTGCGCCGCATTTTGCGTGAGACCAAGATTGGAGCGAACCGGCTGGAGTTGGAAGTTACCGAGACGGGGATCATTCACGACAAGGCGACGGCCAAGCGCGTGATCGAAGAAATTCACGCGCTTGGGGTTCGGGTATCGCTGGACGACTATGGAACAGGCCACAACACGCTTGAGGTGTTCTTCGAGTTCGATTTCGACAAGATCAAGCTGGACCAGACATTCGTCCGCGGGCTGGAAACCATGCCCCGCGCTCGCTACGTGATCCGAGGTGTCGCCTCCCTCGCGCGGCAAACGGGGCAGACGCTTCTAGCTGAGGGGGTGGAAACGGCCGCGCAACGTGATTTCCTCGCGAAGGAGGGATATGCAGAGATGCAGGGCTTCTTGTTTCAACGCCCACTCCCCCTGCCGCGCCTGCGGGAACTCTACGCAGCAGGCACGCTCATTCAGGAAAGCGGTGTTCGGGCGGCCTGACGCAGATCAGTCGCGCAGGTGCCGCGCGCGTGCACCCCGTTCGATCGCCGCAGCATGTAGCCTGTCTATGCTCAGCTCATAGCGGATTTCCTCCAGCAGCCTAAGCTCACTTTCATTGAGGTTTCCGTCTGCGGCGGCCACATCACAGGCCAAGGCATAGGACGTCTCGAACAGATGTTGAGGCAGGTTTTCCCGCACGAGCCCAAAAAGCGCATCCAGACCGTCCTCCTCCGCAAAGAGATCAAAGACGAGTTGGGCGATGGTTTCCAGGCGATCCACGTCATATTCGGCGAAAATCGGCAGGTGATTTATCTGCGACTGGATCTTTACCAGCTCGGAAGTGCGCATCTGCTCATCGGATGCAGAAACCGCGATCATGACAGCCACGAGGCAATCCTGCGGCGACAGCGGATGTGGTGTCTCATCTGACATTGGCGTTTCCTTCCTTATGCACGTTGCAGCGCAGAATATTGACGCGGACCCGGCGGGGCAATAGGAAGCGACACCTGCGCAAAGGGTGCGCAAACCGATCGGAGAGACGTGATGTCTGAGCTGCGCGATGCCGCGATGAATTCGAAAGCCTGGCCCTTCGAGGAGGCCCGCCGGATTCTCAAACGCTACGAGAAGGCGCCGCCGGAAAAGGGCTACGTGCTCTTCGAGACGGGCTATGGCCCCAGCGGGTTGCCGCACATCGGCACCTTTGGCGAAGTGTTGCGGACGACGATGATCCGCCGCGCCTTCGAGACGCTCTCCGAAATCCCGACGCGGCTGATTTGTTTCTCCGACGATCTGGACGGGATGCGCAAGGTGCCTGGCAACGTTCCTAATCAGGACAAACTGCGCGAGCACTTGCAGGAACCACTGACCACGGTCCCCGATCCGTTCGGCACGCATGAGAGCTTTGGCCACCACAATAACGCCATGTTGCGGCGGTTCCTCGATACTTTTGGTTTTGAGTACGAGTTCTATTCGGCCACGGAATTCTATCGCTCGGGGCAGTTCGACGAGATACTGCTGCGCGCGGCAGAGCGCTATGACGATATCATGAAGATCATGCTGAAGTCGCTCCGGGAGGAACGCCAACAGACCTATTCGATCTTTCTGCCAATCCATCCGGAAACCGGCAAGGTGCTCTACGTGCCCATGAAGAAGGTCAATGCGGAGCGCGGCGAGATCACCTTTGATGACGAGGACGGCCGTGAGTGGACGCTCCCCATCACCGGCGGGAACGTGAAACTGCAGTGGAAGCCTGACTTCGGGGCGCGTTGGGCGGCGCTGGGTGTCGATTTCGAGATGTATGGCAAGGATCACAGCACCAACACGCCGATCTACGATGGCATTTGCCGGGCGCTGGGAGTCCGTCCGCCGGAGCATTTCACCTATGAGTTGTTCCTCGACGAGGGCGGACAGAAGATTTCCAAGTCTTCGGGGAACGGCGTGTCGATCGACGACTGGCTCCGCTATGCCTCGACGGAGAGCCTGAGCTATTTCATGTATCTCAAGCCCAAGACGGCCAAGCGGTTGCACTTCGATATCATCCCCAAGATGGTGGACGAGTATCATCAACAGCTGCGCGCCTATCAGGATCAGGACACGAAGGCGCAACTCGCCAACCCGGTCTGGCATATCCACGGCGGTGATGTGCCTGAATCCAAGATGGTCGTGTCGTTTTCGATGTTGCTTAACCTCGCGTCCGTGGCTGGTGCTGCCGACAAGGAAACGCTCTGGGGGTACATCCAGCGATATGCCCCCGAGGCGAGCCCGGAAACACATCCGGACCTCGACGCGGCGGCCGGATTTGCGGTGCGCTACTACACCGATTTCGTGAAGCCGGCGCGGGTTTTCCGCGCGCCGACCGAGTTGGAGCGGGAGGCTCTCGAAGAGCTCCGCGCGGGGCTGGCGGCGTGGGAAGGGCCAGAGGACGGCGAAGAGCTTCAGGGCTTGGTGTTCGCCTGCGGGCGTGAGCGGTTCGATCCCTTGCGCGATTGGTTCAAGGCGCTCTACGAGGTGCTTCTGGGCGCAAGTCAGGGGCCCCGTTTCGGCAGCTTTATTGCGCTCTATGGGGTCAGTGAGACTGTCGCATTGATCGATCGCGGCCTCGCGGGCGAACTGGCGGCATAAGCTCGGGAACCGGCCCATCGAAGGGGCCGGTTTCTTTCATCTTTCGCAGTGCGGGCACTCTTCCAATGGGGGTTCTATTTACGTAGGGTCCGTGAAAAATGGAGGAGATACCCGATGAGCGATCAAACCCTTGGATTTGACACCCTCGCCGTCCACGCCGGGACGGAGCCGGACCCGGCAACCGGCGCGCGGCAAGTTCCGATCTATCAAACGACGTCCTATGTTTTCCGGGATGCAGACCACGCCGCCAAGCTCTTCAATCTCGAAGAGGTGGGGTATATCTACTCGCGCTTGACCAACCCAACAGTGTCCGCGCTCGCGAACCGGGTCGTAGCGCTTGAGGGTGGCGCGGGGGGGATCGCCTGTTCATCGGGCCATGCGGCGCAGATCATGGCGCTGTTTCCGCTGATGGGACCGGGGTGCAATATCGTGTCTTCCTCCCGCCTTTATGGCGGCACGATCACACAATTCAGTCAGACAATCCGCCGGTTCGGCTGGTCGGCGACCTTTGTCGATACTGATGACCTCGATGCCGTCGAGGCAGCTATCGACGAGAATACACGCGCCCTTTTCTGTGAGACTATCGCCAATCCCGGTGGCTACGTAACCGATCTGCCCGCGATGGCGCGGATCGCTGAGCGTGCGGGCATTCCGCTCATCGTGGACAACACGACAGCAACGCCGTGGCTTTGCCGCCCAATCGACCACGGTGCGACGCTCGTGGTTCATTCGGCGACGAAATACCTGACGGGCAACGGGACCGTCACGGGCGGCGTAGTTGTTGATTCCGGTAAATTCGATTGGACGGCGAGCGACAAGTTCCCCTCCCTGTCACAGCCTGAACCTGCCTACCACGGGCTCAATTTCTCAGCACTCGGTCCCATGGCCTTCACCTTCCACTCCATTGCGATCGGATTGCGTGATCTGGGGATGACGATGAACCCTCAGGGCGCGCATTACACTCTCATGGGGATTGAAACGCTCGGCCTGCGGATGGAGCGGCATGTGAAGAACGCAAAAGCGGTCGCGGAGTGGTTGGAAAAAGATCCCCGGATCGAGGCCGTGACCTATGCCGGGTTGCCGTCCTCACCTTGGTATGAACGTGCAAAGACCATCACGCCCAAGGGGGCAGGGGCGCTTTTCACCGTGTCCGTGAAGGGCGGCTATGACGCCTGCGTCAAACTGGTGGATAGCCTCAAGTTGCTGAGCCATGTTGCCAACCTTGGGGATACGCGAAGCCTTATCATCCATCCTGCCTCGACCACGCACCGCCAGTTGGACGAAGCGCAGCAGATTGAAGCCGGCGCTGCCCCGAATGTCGTGCGTATCTCAATCGGGATCGAAGATGTGGAAGATATCATTGCCGATCTGGATCAGGCGTTGACCACCGCCACTGCTTGACCGTTTCCAGGAGCGCCGGGCACACGGTCCGGCGCTCTGCGAGAAAAACTGTGGGATTGCGGCACGCGAAAGCAAGAAACCCCGGCACAAGGCCGGGGTTTTCTGGAGCGGGTAACGAGAATCGAACTCGTAACTTAAGCTTGGGAAGCTCGCGTGATACCTTTTCACCATACCCGCGTGTCGGGATCACCTAATGAAGGCGGCGCACCTCGTCAAGATGGTCTCGCGGGGGTCGCATGAAAAAGGCCGCCCGGACATACCGGACGGCCTTTGGAAACTAATTCGGAGCTGGGCTTACTTGCCCGGCATCAGCACGCCGTCGATGACGTGGACAACACCGTTGGAGCCCATGATGTCACCTTCGATGATCTTGATGCCCGCTTCGCTTCCGCCAAGCGTCGTGCTCACGTAGGTGCCGGAGCCTTCTTTCATGAAGCTGATGTCGGTGGCCGAAGACAGGGTATCAACGGTGAAGCCTTCGCCGTCGACTGTGTTCACTGTCACGCCTGTGTTGGCCACGTCTTCTTCGAGGATGAGCTTCTCGATGTCGGCTTGCGTCAGCAGACCGGGGATGACGTGCGCCTGCAGGAGACCTGTCAGCTGCTCACGGTTCTCAGGGGCCATCAGCGACTCTACGGCGCCATCGTCGAGCTTGTCGAACGCGGCATCGGTTGGCGCGAGGATGGTGTAGGGGCCTTCGCCCATGAGCGGCTCTGCAAGACCGGCAGCTTTCACGGCGGCCACGAGTGTGGAGAAGTTGGAAATCTTCATCGCGTTCTCAACGACGGTTTCGTTCGCGTTGAGTTGGTCAGCGTTTACAATCTCCGCGCTGGCTGCGCCGGCGGCGACAAACATCGTGGTACCAAGGATAGCGGCTTTGCTGAAGCGGTTCATGTGACATTCCTTCTCAGTAGTGGCTGCACATACGCGGTTCGTATGCGCTGATGCAGTGACAACACGGGCCACCCCGGAAGGTTCAAATTTAGCGTTCACGAGCGGATAACATAAACGTCAGGTGAGTGATCGGCGGAGGGTTCTGATGAGAAGGGGAGCGCTACCGCGCAGGTCGGCATGGGGGCGCAGGCGGGGCCCAGAAATCAGTTGACCGCCGAAACTGAACGTGTTTCCCATCGGATACCCCTCCCCAGACAAAGCCGAAATCATGAACCCATATAGCGCCCTTCCCCCCGAAGCTTTTTGGAAGACTGGGGTGGAGCGTTCGAACCCGTTTCAGATCGAAAACCTGTATACGAAGAAGTGGAGTATCGCCCGCCGGCACAAGATCGCCACCGCGGGCAGCTGCTTTGCGCAGCATATCTCCCGGTACATGAATCGGTCAGGTTATGAGGTGCTGAACGTGGAGCCAACGCCCGGTGGACTTCCGCAGGAGCTTGCGCAGAAATACGGGTATTCGATGTATTCGGCCCGATACGGCAATATCTACACGCTCCTTCAACTGCTTCAGCTTTTGCGGGAGGCCGCCGGGACGATTCAGATCGACGATGAGGATCTCGCGTGGCAACGACCCGATGGCGCGTATATCGACGCCTTCCGTCCCGCCGTGGAGCCGGACGGCCTACCCACGGTCGCGGAGGTTCGTAAACATCGGGAATACCACCTGAGCCGTGTGCGGGAGATGTTCCAGAACATGGATATCTTCGTCTTCACCATGGGGCTGACCGAGACATGGGAGAATGCAGCGACATCCTTGGTCTATCCGAGCGTGCCGGGGGTGTTCGGGGGGACCTTCGATCCCGAGGTGTACAAGTTTCGGAACATCGGTTTTGCCGATAACCTCCGCGCATTCCGGCAGTTTCACAAGGAACTGGTGGAATTCCGGGGTAAACGGCCCCTGCGCTATCTCCTGACGGTCTCGCCTGTGCCTCTTACGGCAACGGCATCGGGGGAGCATGTGTTGCCCGCGACGGTCTATTCCAAGTCGGTGTTGCGGGCCGTGGCAGGGCAACTTGCGCAAGATCACCGCTACGTAGACTATTTCCCATCCTACGAGATCATCACCAATCAGGCGGCGAGGTCCGTTTTCTATGAGAATAACTTGCGTTCCGTTCGCAACGACGGGGTAGAAACCGTCATGAAGGTCTTTTTCAGCCAGCATCCGCGTCTGTCCGCGCTTCCCGCGAAAGCGGGCAAATCCGCCGAGAAAACCGAAGAGGACGTGCAGTGCGAAGAGGCTGTGCTTGAGGCATTCGGTCGATGAGCCGCCGGATTCTCGTGCTTGGCAGCAGCCATGCTGCAACGCTTTACCTGGCAAAGGAGGTGTTTGCGCAACGGCCTTCGGTGACTGTGGATTGGTTCGTGACGCCCGCCAATCTGGAATTCCAGATCGATCAGAACACCACGCAAATCTCCTCCCCCCCGGCCTATTCTTCGCGTGCCCAGTCTAACAGAACCGTGGTTGTCGGTGGGCGCGACGAGGGGATCTTTGCAAGCGACTACGACGCCATCATCTATTCGGCGATCGGTCTGCGCCCTGTCGGTGTGCTCAAGTCCCATCCCGCCCGCGCACTGGCCAAGATGCCAGTCTCGGAGGGGTTGTTGAACTCCATGGTGCGGGAGCATGAGAATATGCGATGGCATCGCGGCAACCTTGAGGCTTTGCGGAGTGCGGGTTTTGAGGGGCGGGTGATCTGTGAGCCGTGGATCCGCCCGATCCGGCTGCCCGCAGGAATGAGCATGGAGCATTGGACGCGGTTCTGTGACGCAGAGGCGCAGTATGTGGGGCAATTGGGCGACGCGCTAAACTGCGAGGTGCTGCCACGGCCTCAGGCCCGCGAGTATCTGAGTGCGCCAAAGGATGCCGCTAATCAGGAAACGGATGCGACACACGGCAGCCGCTCCTATGCCATTTCCATGGTAAACAGGTTGCTCGATCACTTGGATGTGGAGGCAGAAAGGCAGACGGCCTGAACCCGCCGCCTCAGCGTGCGCGGCGGCGACGTCTGGTCGGTGCGCCGTCACCTCCGCCGCCCGAATTGAACGACAGATCTGGCAGGGGAACGAGCGCGCGCAGTAACGGGAAAGGCTCCGCCGCGTTGGGCATGGCCGAGGCGTTCACGAAATGCTCCTGAAACCGCGGCTCGATCGCGGTTTCGATCTTTTCGATACGGCCCACCGTTTCCTCGATTTCGCCCCGTGCGTCGCGGTTAAGCAATGCGATGCGCGCCCCGGTCCCCGCCGCGTTTCCCGCCGAGGTGACCTTTTCAAGCGGCGCATCGGGGATCATGCCAAGCACCATGGCATGCTTGGGGGAGATATGTGCGCCGAAGGCACCGGCCAGAACCACCCGGTCGACGGTCTCCACTTCCATCTTGTCCATCAAAAGCCGCGCCCCGGCATAGAGCGCGGCTTTGGCCATCTGAATCGCGCGGATGTCGGGGTTGGTCACCGTAATGAGCGGCCCATCCTCTGCGCGTCCATCGTGCAGCACGTAGGAATGTGTGCGACCGTCGGGAATGCAGAGGGGGGTGCCCGTTTGCTCCGCAGAGCCAATGAGGCCCGAAGCATCGACGATGCCCGCCATTCGCATTTCGGCAATCGCCTCGATAATGCCCGACCCGCAGATGCCGGTGATACCGGTGACGGCCGTTTCCTCGGCGAAACCTGCATCGGTCGACCACAGATCGGACCCAATCACCTTGAAGCGCGGCGCCTTTGTCACGGGGTCAATTTCGACGCGTTCGATGGCGCCCGGTGCGGCGCGCTGACCCGAGCTGATCTGCGCCCCTTCGAAGGCAGGGCCGGTGGGGGAGGAACAGGCAAGAACGCGGGTCTTATTGCCAAGCTGGATCTCGGCATTGGTGCCTACATCGACGATCAGAACGAGGTCTTCGCTTTTGTCAGGCGCTTCGGAAAGCGCCACGGCGGCGGCATCGGCCCCGACGTGGCCCGCAATGCAGGGCAGGATATAGGTGCGCGCGGCGGGATGAATCGAAAGGTCCAGATCTCGGGCCATGAGGCGGAGCGCGCCGGAGGTCGCCAAGGCAAAGGGCGCCTGACCGAGTTCATAGGGGTCGATCCCGAGGAAGAGGTGATGCATGACCGGGTTGCAGACAAAAACCGCATCCATGATCAGCGATGTTTCGATCCCCGCCTCTTCGGAGATACGCGCGAACAACGTATTCATGCCCTCGCGGACCGCGGCGGTCATCTCCGCCGCACCCGTTTCGTTCATCATTGCATAGCTCACGCGGCTCATGAGGTCTTCGCCGAAACGAATTTGCGGATTCATGATGCCGGAGGAGGCAGTCACCGCGCCGGTGCGCAGATCACACAGATGGGCCGCGATGGTGGTGCTGCCGAGGTCGACCGCGATCCCATAGATGGTGCCGTCGTAAAAGCCGGGCCAAAGGTGCATGATGCGCGGCGCCGGGTCGGAATTCCCCTGATGCAGCGCCACCGTAATCTTCCACGCGCCCTTTCGGAGCGCTGGTTGCAATTGTCCAAGAATATGCAGGTCCGCGTCAACAGTCGGAATGTCCCATTGCTCCGCAAGCGCCGCCTTGACCCGCTCAAGATCGCCAGCGGGATCGTGCATATCGGGTTCCGCCACCTCGATATAGGCGAGCCGGACGGTGGGATTTAGGATGATGTCGTGCGCTTCGGCACGCTTTCTGACAACCTGTTTGTGAACCTGACTTTCGGCGGGCACGTCAATGACCACGTCACGCAGAATGGTCGCCTGACAGCCAAGCCGCCGGCCCGGTTTCAGCCCCCGTTTTTCATCATAGCGAGCCTCGACCTTGTTCCAGTCAGAGAGGGCGTCCTCGTGTACGGTGACACCATGCTTAGAGAACTCGCCATATGAGGGCTGCACCTGACATTTCGAGCAGATCCCGCGCCCGCCGCACACACTGTCGAGATCGACCCCAAGCTGCCGGGCCGCCGTCAGAACTGGCGTGCCTGCGGGAAACCGACCACGTTTGCCGGAGGGTGTGAAGATGACGAGGGGGTCTTGGCTCATGGTGTATCCGTACATTGAATCCGCGTCAGCATAGGGGTCTTCTAGCGGAGGGAAACCCCGATCAGAACCACTGCCCCGGTTCCATCAAGCCAAGGTCCATCAGTTGCTGGGAATGCCATTCAAAGGGGGCCGAATTTCGCCACATGAAACTGGGAATATCGAAGGTGCTGCCGGGATTGCGCTTCAGCGCCTTGGCCGTCCGAAAGGACGCTATCACCGCCGTGAGGTTATGATGCCAGGGGCATGCATAGGTGTTCCATTCTTCATCCGTGTGCGTGTGATCGGCGCGCAAGCGGACACCTGACCGAGCGCGGAACAGGGAAATGCGGTCGATGCGCCGACGCTCCTGCGGCACGTGTTCTTCAAAGCGCCAGCGAAGGCCGCCATAAAAATCGAGCTGCCGTTCCAGCGTTGCCCCAGTGACCGCATCCTGACGGGCGAGAGCATAGTACCCTGCGGTATCGAGATGAGCAGTAGGGAGATCCACGGCATTGGGGTGGTCTGAAAGGTCCGGCGCATAGAGATCAACGACATAGGCCAGCATGGCCTCGCGGCGCTCCTCTCCATGGAACGTCAGCAATTCTCCGATGCTGCGGGTCTCGCTGAAGGGGAAGAACAGGTATTCGGCGTTGTATCCATAGTATATCCACCTGCCCGGTAGTGCGTTCGCGGCCAGATTGACCGCATCGGGCAATGCTCCGGTTGCGCGGGTGTCGAATTCCACCTGGTGCACCCGTGGATCGTCGGGTAGGTCGAGCGCGAGATCGGGGGGGGAAAGCACAAGGACGGCGCCGAAACCGAGGTTGAGGTGATGCGCCACGGTGCTGGTCGCCTCTATGGCGTCCTCCATCAGCAAGACCGCCACGGGACCAGCCGCGATCCCGCGTTGCAGGGTCCGGAGCAGGCTGGGGTTGGAGATGGGGTCTGATCGGCGCAACATCTGGATCATATCATTTGCTGGAGGCTTCGACATAGGGGCAACGGGCGTGCCATTGCAAGGTCAAGGCCGAGGCGTTAGAACGCGCGCTCAATCCCCTTGTCCGCAGGAGCCCAACCAATGACGGCCCCCAAGAAGCTCTTCATCAAGACCTATGGCTGTCAGATGAATGTCTATGACAGCGAGCGCATGGCCGAGGCACTCGGCGGGCAAGGCTATGTAGAGACCGCTACGCCCGATGACGCGGATATGATCCTGCTCAACACCTGCCATATCCGTGAGAAGGCCGCCGAGAAGGTCTATTCCGAACTTGGCCGCTTCAGGGGCCTCAAGGCCGAGCGGCCCGACCTCAAGATCGGTGTGGCGGGATGTGTGGCTCAGGCCGAAGGCGCCGAGATCATGCGGCGGCAACCGCTCGTCGATCTGGTCGTGGGTCCGCAGAGCTATCACCGCCTGCCTGAGCTGGAGGCCAAGGCCCGCAGCGGGGAGAAGGCGCTCGATACGGACTTTCCCGAAGAGGACAAGTTCGAACACCTGAAAAGCCGCCCCAAATCAAAGCGGGGACCCACCGCGTTCCTGACGGTGCAGGAGGGGTGCGACAAGTTCTGTGCCTTTTGCGTCGTACCCTATACCCGCGGTGCGGAAGTCTCCCGTCCTGTCGGGCGAATTCTCGACGAGGCGCGCGAACTCGTTGAACGCGGCGTGCGGGAAATCACACTGCTTGGGCAGAACGTCAATGGATACCATGGCACGGGGCCTGATGGGGCCGACTGGTCGCTCGCGCGTCTCATCTGGGCGCTCGACGGGATCGACGGGCTAGAGCGTATCCGGTTCACGACCTCGCACCCCAACGACATGTCGGACGATCTGATCGAGGCCCACGGGACCTGCGCCAAGCTGATGCCCTATCTGCACCTTCCCGTACAGTCAGGCTCCGACCGCATTCTCAAGCGAATGAATCGCAAACATACCGCCGAGGGATATCTGCGCCTGATCGAACGTATCCGCGGCGCGCGGCCCGACATCCTGATGTCCGGCGATTTTATCGTGGGGTTTCCCGAGGAGACGGAGGAAGACTTTCAGGCAACCTTGGATATCGTCGAGGCGGTGAACTACGGCTATGCCTATTCCTTCAAGTATTCGACCCGGCCCGGCACGCCCGCGGCCGAGCGCTCGCAGGTAGATCCCGATGTCGCCTCCGAACGGCTTCAGCGGTTGCAGGCATTGATCACACGGCAACAGCGTGCGGTGCAGGATACGATGGTGGGCCGGGAGCTTGACGTGCTGATCGAAAAGCCGGGACGGAAGCCCGGACAGATGGTTGGCAAGACGGGTTACCTGCACGCTGTGCATATCGCCGATTGCACGGCCGCTCAGGGAGAAACGGTACGCGCGCGCATCACCGAGAGCGGGACCAACTCCCTCTTCGGAGAGCTATGCCGCGATTGATGGCATTCGACACATATGTACCGCAAAAGCGATTGACCGAATGCCGATGCCTGTCGCAGGCTGAAGACCCGGCAATGAAGACTGTGAGGCTGGACATCATGAAATTTGCGACAAAGATCGCTGTCATGGCCGTGTGGGCCAGTGCGGCGCTTGGTATGGCCGCGCCGGCGATTTCGGCCACAGGCGAGGGGCTCCGTGTGACGGGCCGCATCGACTGGAGCCTCTGGATCGATGCTGACGGGTGCCAGCACTGGTGGGCAGATGGCGGTGTCGAAGGCTATATGGTCCCTCGGCGAAATCCCCGCTCTGGGCGCCCCATCTGTTCGAAACCAACACGCTGTCTGGTCAGCGGTACCCTCTTTCAGGGAGATGCTACGACCCTTTCCGAAACGGGTCGCGCGGAACTTGGGCGCTTCTTTGAGGGCCGCAAAGACTCTGCCATATCCATCTATGACAGCTCCGCAAGCCAAGGCTCTGCCGAGCGTCGCAGACGTATTTCGCAAGCAAGGGCAGAGGCGGTCAGCGCGCTCGCCCGGGCATCTGGCAAAGTCGTCGCGTACGAAGGCGCGGCTGCAACGGCGAGCGGAGGGACGGAAATCCAATGCTACGGCTGGTGAACCTCGTGACACGATCCGGGATGATTTTGGGCCTCGGCGCGACCTTGGCGGGATGCTCCATCGAAGGCACCCAGAGCTATGGCGGTGCGGATTCGATTGTGGCCGTTGGACAGGACCAAGGGAATGATCCGGGCGGGCTGGCGCAGGGACGCGCCGCGCTGGCGATCACGCCGGATGGCTGTCAGGTGTGGCTGATCGATGATGGCGTCGAAGGGTATGCCACGGAGCGGTTCAATCCCAGCACGGGCATGCCGGTTTGCAACTCGCGCTATCCTGCGGGGGTTGTCCTTGGCGACTATGATTCAGGGTCCGCCGGTGTCACCGACACCATTTCCGGCCCGCGCCAAGCGCGCCGTTGAGCCTTAGATGAGCGAAAGAGACCAAAACAGCCTTCGCAACGAAAACAAATCGATCCCGGCGCTTGCCAGACGAGGTTGCGCCGGGCACGATCCAGAAAAACGGTTATCGCACTGGAGTTTTGATTGCCGACCACCGTGCTGCCCCCGCTGAAGCAAACCGGCACCCCGCCGGAAGCCCTCCTTGAATTTGCCGACAACCGGCTACTCATTGAATTATGTGGTGAGTTTGATCGTAACCTCGCGGAGCTTGAAAGCAGGCTCGGGGTACAGATTCGCAGGCGCGGCAATCTGCTCGCGATCCATGGCGACGAAGACACCCAGCGAGAGGCCGCCGAAGTCCTGCAGGCCCTTTATGAACGCTTGGAAACCGGGCGTGGCATAGAAACTGGGGACATCGACCGCGAAATCCGTATGGGAGCCAGTACCGAAGAGTCAGGTGCGCAGGACGGCGATCAGTTGGAGATGTTCCGCGGCGGGCGTATTGAGATCCACACGCGCAAGAAGCGGGTCGAACCCAGAACAGAGGCTCAGAAAGCCTATGTGAGGGCGCTTTTCGAGAAGGAATTGGCCTTCGGGATCGGACCGGCGGGAACGGGCAAGACCTACCTTGCCGTCGCCGTGGGCGTGTCGATGTTCATCGAGGGCCACGTGGACCGGATCGTTCTGTCCCGCCCGGCGGTAGAGGCGGGTGAGAAACTCGGCTACCTTCCCGGTGACATGAAGGACAAAGTCGATCCTTACATGCAGCCGCTCTATGATGCCCTGAACGATTTCCTTCCGGGCAAGCAGGTTGCGAAACTCATCGAAGAAAAGAAGATAGAGATCGCGCCGCTCGCCTTCATGCGCGGGCGCACGCTGGCCAACGCCTTTGTGGTGCTAGATGAGGCACAAAATGCCACGACGATGCAGATGAAGATGTTCCTCACCCGGTTGGGTGAAGGATCCCGCATGGTCATCACCGGTGATCGCAGTCAGGTCGATCTGCCCCGCGGGGTCACGTCTGGCCTTAGCGATGCAGAGAGGCTCCTCGCGCATATTCCTGCCATCAGCTTCAGCTATTTCACGGCCAAGGATGTGGTGCGTCACCCGCTGGTCGCGCGAATCATCGAAGCCTACGACGCGGACAACCCGGCCTGATCAGCCCCACGGTCCCGCACTTTGGGTCCGTGCCACACCCGCCATCTGACGGAGCGCCGCAACGCGGTTTTCCGTGGCTGGGTGCGTGGAAAAGAGATTGTCACGCTTGTGGGCGTGAAGTGGATTGATGATAAACATATGGGCGGTGGCGGGATTGCGCTCCGCGGCCTCATTGTCGATTCTCGACGCGCCCATCTGTATCCGCTCCAGCGCTGAGGCAAGCCAAAGCGGGTGCCCGCAAATCTCCGCACCGGCCTTGTCGGCGGAATATTCGCGGGTCCGGCTAATGGCCATCTGAACGAGTGCCGCTGCGAGCGGGGCGAGGAACATCAGCGCGAGAGTTCCGATAAGGCCCACACCGTTGTCGCGCCGACCCCCAAAGAACATGGCGAAATTGGCCAACATGGTGATCGCCCCGGCGAAGGTCGCCGTTACGGTCATGATCGCCGTATCGTGGTTGCGGATATGGGCCAACTCGTGGGCGATGACCCCGGCCAACTCTTCCCGCGACAGCGTCCTCATCAACCCGGTGGTCACCGCCACCGCCGCGTTTTGGGGATTACGCCCGGTTGCGAAGGCATTGGGTTGCGGCGTGTCGATCAGGTATACGGCAGGCATCGGCAATCCTGCGTTTCGTGCCAGGCTCGCGACGAGATCAGGAAGCGCGCCTTGAGTCACCACTTGGGCGTTGTGCATGCGCAGAATCATCCGGTCGGAATTCCACCAGGTGAAACCGTTCATCGCAGCCGCCGCGACCAGCGCGATCACCATGCCGCCGGTCCCGCCCATCAAATAGCCGATCCCCATGAACAAGGCCGTCATGGCGGCCATCAGCATGGCAGTCTTGACATATCCCATGACCTGAACTCCTTAGCGCTCTACGTCATGCCATATAGGGGATGCGCGACAGACAGGAAGTGCGATGATCGTCGAAACCATGATCGAAGATGCCCGGTGGGAAGAGGTTGCGCTCGAAACGCTTGCGGAGAGCTCCGTTGCCGCAACTTTGGCGCATTTGGGTTTGGGGCACGATTGGGAAGTATCTCTGCTTGCCTGTGACGACGCTCGTATCGCCTCTCTCAACGGTGACTTCCGCAAGAAACCTCAACCAACGAATGTCCTGTCGTGGCCCTCAGAGGAGCGGGGGGCAGAGGATGATGGGGCCGAGCCGGCCCCCCCCGATCCGGACGGCGATACGGAGCTGGGAGATATCGCCATCGCTTGGGAAACCTGCGTGCGCGAAGCAGAGGTGGGCGACAAACCGCTTTCGGACCATGTGACGCATCTTCTGGTTCATGCCACGTTGCATTTGTTGGGTTATGATCACACTCGAAACGCGGATGCGGCCCTGATGGAGGGGCTTGAACGTGAGATACTTGGCAAAATGGGTCTGCCTGACCCATACTCGATGTAACCGGGGTATGCCCCCGACGGAAAGGATTCATGGGCGACAGTACTGATGAGTCTTCTGACGCTGCGCAAAGCGCGCAGCCGGAAGGCCAGATAGACGTTCCGCAAGGGGGATTCCTCCGCCGCCTTTTTGGTGGCACGTCCGAAACCGATGAGACGGGCGAGGTGAACGGGGCCGAGCAGGCGCCGAAGCCGAAAGCGACCCACGGGCTTTTCAACCTGCGACGCAAGCGTGTTGAAGACGTCTCCATTCCCAAGGTCGAGATCGTTGCGGTCCCTTCGACCATCACGCGCGAAGATCTTGTCGAAGTGTTCCGCGAAAGCGGGATGAGCCGGCTGCCCGTGTACAAGGGAACATTGGATACCCCGATTGGCATGGTGCATCTGAAGGATTTTGCGCTGCGCCACGGGTTCAACGGGGATAGCGGCCGGTTTGTCATCTCCAAGATGCTCCGGCCGCTGCTTTATGTCCCGCCATCGATGCCCTTGGGCGTCTTGCTCACCAAGATGCAGACTGAGCGGCGGCACATGGCGCTCGTGATTGATGAATACGGCGGCGTCGACGGCTTGGTGACCATTGAGGACTTGATCGAGCAGGTGGTCGGTGAGATCGAAGACGAGCACGATCTCGAGGAAGACGAACTCTGGAGCGAGGAACGGCCGGGGTGCTATCTTGCTCAGGCGCGGACTCCACTGAGCGATTTCGAAACAGCGATCGGAATGGCCCTGACGGAGCACGAGGATATCGATGAGGAAGAGATCGACACTCTTGGCGGTCTCGTCTTCATGCTTGCGGGGCGCGTACCTGCGCGCGGCGAAGTGGTCGAACATCCGTCCGGGGTCGAATTCGAGGTGATCGACGCAGACCCTCGGCGGATCAAGCGTATGCGGGTCCTGCTGCCTGACGTGCCCGCCGCGTGAAACGACACGAGGCGGTGATGGCCGCTGGAGCGGGGCTGGTGGCGGGGCTTTCGCAAGCCCCGTTCGACTTGCCGCCGCTTGGCCTATTGGGGTTTTCCGCTGCAATCTGGCTCTGGTATCGTGCGACCTCCGTGCGCGAGGCGACGCTGTTGGGGCTCTGTACCGGCATCGGGTATTTCGCGCTTGTCCTGTTTTGGATTGTTGAACCCTTCTTCGTCGATGTGGCGCGTCACGGGTGGATGGCCCCTTTCGCTCTTGTCTTGATGTCGGGGGGAATGGCGCTTTTTTGGGGGGCGGCCTTTGGTGCGGCACGTCTTGCCGGAGGCGGGTGGGCTATCGTGCCGTTCTGGGCCCTTCTGGAGTTGGCCCGAGCGTATATTTTTACTGGGTTTCCATGGGCCATGCCCGCTCAGGCATTGATCGACGGTCAGGCCGGTCAACTTCTGGCTTGGGTCGGCCCGCACGGGGCGAACATACTTCTCTTTGCGGTTGCAGCCTTGCCCGCCTTTTTCGGACGGCGAGGGGGGCTGGCTGTTGCGGCCGTCTCCGCGCTAAGTCTGGTTTCCCTTCCTGCACCAGAGCCGAGCACCGGCCCGATCCTGCGCCTCGTGCAGCCGAACGCTGCGCAGCACGAGAAGTGGGACCCGGCGCTTACCGAGCGCTTTCTCCAGCGCAA
Organism: Poseidonocella pacifica; assembly: GCF_900111875.1. GTDB lineage: Bacteria > Pseudomonadota > Alphaproteobacteria > Rhodobacterales > Rhodobacteraceae > Poseidonocella > Poseidonocella pacifica. The sequence continues at coordinate 277,732 of NZ_FOJU01000002.1, read as the reverse complement.
GCTTGACTATACTGCCGCAATGCCCCGCCCCGATCTGATCGTCTGGCCCGAAACTTCGGTGCCGTATTTGATGGAATATGCGGAGCCAATCTTCGCGCGGATTGCGGAGGCTGCCAACGGCACTCCTGTGGTCGTTGGGGTGATGCGCATGGAAAAGGGTAAGCTTTACAATTCGCTCCGCGTGGTCGGGGGTGGGCCATCCGCACCGCTTTATGACAAACACCATCTCGTGCCCTTCGGCGAATACGTTCCGTTTGCCGAACTCGCCGCGCGGATGGGTATCTTTGGTTTGGCGACGGACAGGCTTGGTGGATACAGCCCGGGGCCCGGTCCTAGGTTGATCGATATCGAAGGGATTGGGGCCGCGCTGCCTCTCATCTGCTACGAGGCCGTTTTCCCGCAACATGCCCGAACTGAGGGCGGTCGACCGAGGTTGCTTTTGCAGATCACGAACGATGCTTGGTTCGGGTCTTTTTCCGGTCCTTATCAGCACCTAGCGCAGGCACGCATGCGGGCCATCGAGCAGGGGCTGCCGCTCGCCAGAGCGGCCAATACCGGGGTGTCCGCACTGATCGACGGGCGCGGGCGTATCCGGGGGGCAATACCGCTGAATGAGGCGGGGTATGTCGATCTGCCTCTGCCGGACGTACGGCCTCCCACTCTCTATTCGCGCACCGGGGACGGGCCATACGGGGTGTTGCTTTTCATTATGTGCGGTACGGTGGTGTTGCGCTCGCGTAGGTTGCAACGTTGACGACGGGCGGCATTCCCCTTAATCGCTGTGTTTCCCCGTCACAACGGCTTCCTGAAGTGACGGCGTCAATCCATTGGAGCGCCCTTCATGTCTCGCCAGAATTATATCTTTACCTCGGAATCCGTTTCCGAGGGGCATCCAGACAAGGTCTGTGATCGCATTTCCGATGCCGTGCTTGATGCGCTGCTCGCCGAAGAGCCGGAGGCGCGGGTCGCCTGCGAGACCTTTGCCACGACGAACCGTGTCGTCATCGGCGGGGAGGTCGGCCTCTCCGACAAGGCCAAACTTGCTGACTATATGGACCGGATCGAAGGGATTGCGCGAGAGTGCATCCGTGACATTGGCTATGAGCAAGACAAGTTCCACCACGCCACTTGCGAGGTGACCAACCTGCTCCATGAGCAATCCGCTCATATCGCCCAAGGAGTCGACGCCGCGCACGACAAGGAAGAGGGCGCGGGCGATCAGGGTATCATGTTTGGTTATGCCTCGGATGAAACCGATGAGTTGATGCCAGCGCCCATTCAGTTCGCGCATCGCATCCTTCGCAGACTCGCCGAGGTGCGCAAAGACGGAACCGAACCGACGCTGCGCCCCGATGCCAAGAGCCAGATTTCAGTGCGCTATGAAAACGGCGAGCCGGTCGGTGTGTCTTCGATCGTGCTGTCGACCCAGCACGCGGACGAGGGCCAGACGAGCGCGGATATCCGAGAGATTGTGGAGCCCTATATCCGCGAAGTCCTTCCCGAAGGCTGGATCACCGCCGAAACCGAATGGTGGGTCAACCCCACAGGCCGCTTTGTCATTGGTGGACCGGATGGGGATGCAGGTCTAACGGGGCGTAAGATCATCGTCGATACCTACGGAGGCGCCGCGCCGCATGGCGGAGGTGCGTTTTCGGGGAAGGATCCAACCAAGGTGGATCGCTCGGCGGCCTATGCGGCGCGGTATCTGGCCAAGAACGTTGTCGCCTCCGGGATGGCGCGGCGTTGCCTGATCCAGCTTAGCTATGCAATTGGTGTGGCACGGCCCTTGTCCATCTATGCCGATACCTTTGGGACCGGTGAGGTGGATCCTGCGGCGATCGAGCGGGCGGTAAATCAGGTCATGGACCTCACGCCGCGCGGTATCCGCACCCATCTTGATCTCAATCGTCCTATCTATGCCCGCACCGCTGCTTATGGCCACTTCGGCCGCGCGCCCGAAGCGGACGGTGGTTTCTCTTGGGAGCGGACGGACCTGACCGAGGCGCTGAAGAAAGCCGTCTGATTTTGCGGCCGTAGAAATGGTGCAGACCCCGCGAGTGGCGGGGCCTGCTGCGCGCGGCCTCACACGTGCTGTGGCTTGCGATACGTGAGCCAAGGCGCTACGAGGCCCGCCATGACCGAGACAAAGCACCCCAAAGGCGCACCGTGGCGCAACTTCTATGGCAGGATGAAGGGTAAAACCTTGCGCCCTTCGCAGGAGGTCTATCTCGAAGAGGACCTTGCGGCTCTCTCGCCGGGAAATGTGGACTGGGATGTGAATCCTGAGCGGTTCCCGCTTGGCCTCGCGGGGCTCTTTGGCGGTCGCCCCGTCTGGCTCGAAATAGGTTTCGGCGGCGGCGAGCATCTGGTGCATCAAGCCGAGCAGAACCCAGAGGTGGGGATCATCGGCTGCGAGCCGTACATCAACGGCGTCGCGATGTTGCTCGGCAAGATTCGGCAAGCGGCGGTGGACAATCTCAGGGTGCATCCTGGTGATGTGAGGGATCTGTTCGATGTTCTCCCCGATGCATCCATCGAAAGAGCGTTTCTTCTCTATCCCGACCCTTGGCCCAAGAAACGTCATCATCGCCGCCGGTTCGTGACCAGTGACTATCTGGAGCCGCTGTCGCGCGTGATGAAGCCCGGGGCGGTATTCCGGGTGGCGACCGATATTCCCGATTACGTACGTCAAACGCTCGAAGAAGTCCCACGGCACGGATTCGAATGGCTGGGGGAACGCGCGAGCGATTGGCGTGAGCCATGGGGCGACTGGATCAGCACGCGCTATGAGAAGAAGGCGCTGCGAGAGGGGCGGGTGCCCCACTACCTGACCTTCCGCCGGCTGTAGTCACCTCGGATGGACGCAGGCACCGGCCTGCGCTATCAGGCAGCCGACACACTCCCGAAGAGAAGGCCCGCCCATGTCCTCCCACGGCATTCCGACCCCGATGACCTCGTATCCCTCCGGGCCGCTAGTCGGCACAGCGGAGGTGCCCGGTGACAAGTCGATCTCTCACCGCGCCTTGATCCTCGGGGCCATGGCCGTGGGCGAGACGAGGGTGACGGGCTTGCTCGAGGGGCAGGACGTTCTGGATACGGCCAAGGCCATGCGCGCCTTCGGGGCCGAAGTCACACGTCATGGGGAGGGCGAGTGGTCGATCCACGGCGTCGGCACGGGCGGTTTTGCGGAACCCGGCGAAGTAATCGATTGCGGCAATTCCGGCACGGGCGTGCGCCTCATCATGGGGGCGATGGCGACGACACCGATCACCGCGACCTTTACGGGCGATGCCAGCCTGAACAAACGCCCCATGGCCCGGATCACCGACCCCCTTGCCCTGTTCGGGGCTACGGCGCATGGCCGCTCTGGCGGGCGGTTGCCGATGACGATCGTGGGCGCGTCCAATCCGGTCCCGGTGCGCTACGTGACCCCAGTTCCTTCGGCGCAGGTGAAATCAGCGGTGCTTTTGGCAGGCCTCAATGCGCCGGGTGAGACGATCGTCATCGAGAAGGAGGCGACCAGGGACCACTCAGAGCGCATGTTGGCGGGCTTCGGCGCGACGCTTACGGTAGAAGACACGGAAGAGGGCCGAGTGATCACGCTTCTGGGGCAGCCGGAGTTGCGCCCGCAACAGATCGCCGTTCCCCGCGATCCCTCCTCCGCTGCCTTTCCGGTATGTGCTGCACTGATCACCGAAGGATCCAACGTGCTGGTTCCCAATATCGGCCTCAATCCGACGCGGGCCGGGCTTTTTACCACGCTGCGCGAGATGGGGGCGGATCTGACCTATGAGAACGAACGTGAAGAGGGCGGCGAGCCGGTCGCCGATCTGCGCGCACGGTTTTCTCCCCAGATGTCCGGGATTGCTGTACCGCCGGAGCGCGCGGCGAGCATGATCGACGAATACCCGATCCTGTCTGTCGTCGCGAGCTTTGCCGAAGGGCGGACCGAAATGCGGGGCGTCAAGGAATTGCGGGTCAAGGAAAGCGATCGCATCGAAGCAATGGCCGTTGGGCTTCGTGCCAATGGCATTGTGGTTGAAGAGGGTGAGGATTGGTGGATTGTCGAAGGGCGGGGGCCACGGGGCGTCCCCGGCGGCGCAACCGCGGCAAGCCACTTGGACCACCGCATCGCCATGTCTTTCCTCGTGCTGGGCATGGGGGCACAGGCGCCGGTATCAGTCGATGACGGAGGCCCGATCCTTACCTCTTTCCCGATATTCGAGCCTTTGATGAGCGCGCTCGGCGCGCGGATTGAAAAGGGGTAGCTCGTATGGCGTTCACGGTGGCAATCGATGGCCCGGCGGCGGCGGGCAAAGGTACTGTCAGCCGGGCGGTGGCAGCGCATTTCGGATTCGCGCATCTCGATACAGGCCTTTTGTACCGTGCCGTCGCCTTTCGCAGTCTCGCGGGCGAGGATCCCATCGCCGCAGCGCAGGCGCTTGTTGCCGAAGATCTAGAGGCGGAGGGGCTACGGACCCAAGCCATTGCTGACGAGGCAAGCAAGGTGGCGTCGATCCCGGATGTGCGTTCCGCCTTGGTAGATTTCCAGCGGGCCTTTGCCCGTCGGTCGGGCGGCGCGGTTCTTGATGGGCGCGACATCGGCACGGTGATCTGTCCTGACGCCGAAGCAAAGCTGTTCGTGACCGCAAGCGCCGAAGTCCGCGCGCGCCGCCGTTGGAAGGAACTTGTCGAGCGCGGCATCGAGGCGGTTTTTGACGAGGTTCTGGCGGAAGTGAAGGCGCGGGATGCCCGGGACAGTTCCCGCATGACCGCGCCCCTTCTGGCGGCTGAGGATGCGGTGCGCATCGACACCTCCGAATTTTCAATAGAAGAGGCCGTCGCCGCGGCAGTGGCGGCGATTGACGCCCGATTGGCGGGCTGACGCCAACGGGGCCGGCGGTTTCGGCGGGTCCTCGCTGGGGTATTTGGGGTGCGCGGCGGGCGCGCCTAGATCGATGCCGTGTCCCGAGAGGACGCACAGCGAGAAACCGTAAAGATTGGAGCAATCATGACTTTCCCGCGACTGATGACCGGAACCGCCGCCGTGCTGGCGATTGCAGCCGCCCCTATGGGCGCAATGGCGCAGGCCACAACCGCACCGAGCGCGCCGCAGGCGGCGCAGGAAGCGCCCGTGACCCCGCCCACTGGTGATGAGACGGCGCAGAGCCCTGATGGTGCCGCACCCTCAATGCCCGGCGGCGTCGAGGTGGCTGAGTACTCCGGAGAAGAGATCGACGCGTTCGCAGAGGCCGTGATCGATGTGTCCGAGATCCGCGATCAATATGCGCCGCAGATGCAGAAGGCGCAAAATGAGCAGGATCAGAAGGCCATCGTCGAAGAGGCAAACGCCGAAATGAAGGCCGCGATCGAGGCAGTGGATGGCATTTCGCTCGACAAGTACATGGCGATCAACCGCGCGGCGACGACGGATCAGGACCTGAATCGCAAGATCGTCCGCCGCATCCAGGAGCTGACGCAGAACGCGGGCTGAGGGGCTGACATGGGACGCGGGGCTTGCCTTGGGCGTCCCATGGGCCTATAGAGCGCGCGTCGACAAGGCGAAAAAGCCGCGAACAACGAGCAGGGTCGGGAGCACCGGCCCTTCTTTGTTTGCGGGGATCGTCCCCTGACCAACCCAAGACCGGCGGAGACAACCGCACGGCCAGAAAATAGACGTTAAAAGGAAACAGACCGCCACATGGCTCAGAACACATCTATGGAGGAATTCGAAGCCCTCCTTAACGAAAGCCTCGAAATGGACACGCCCGATGAGGGCTCTGTCGTAAAGGGCAAGGTCATCGCGATTGAAGCGGGCCAAGCCATCATCGACGTCGGCTACAAGATGGAAGGCCGTGTCGAACTCAAAGAATTCGCAAACCCCGGCGAGACGCCCGACATCTCCGTTGGCGACGAAGTCGAGGTTTACCTCCGCGCGGCTGAAAACTCCCGCGGAGAAGCTGTCATCTCCCGCGAGATGGCACGCCGTGAAGAAGCTTGGGATCGTCTCGAGAAGGCCTATGCGGACGACGCTCGCGTCGAAGGCGCGATCTTTGGCCGTGTCAAAGGTGGCTTCACCGTTGATCTTGGCGGCGCCGTGGCATTCCTGCCCGGCTCTCAGGTTGACGTGCGCCCCGTGCGCGATGCGGGCCCCCTCATGGGTCTCAAGCAGCCGTTCCAGATTCTCAAGATGGACCGTCGCCGTGGCAACATCGTTGTGTCCCGCCGTGCGATCCTCGAAGAGAGCCGTGCCGAACAGCGCGCCGAAGTCATCGCCAACCTTACCGAAGGCCAGACGGTCGACGGTGTGGTCAAGAACATCACCGAGTACGGCGCATTCGTCGACCTCGGCGGCGTGGATGGCTTGCTGCACGTGACCGACATGGCGTGGCGCCGTGTGAACCACCCCAACGAGATTCTCTCGATCGGGGAAACGGTCAAGGTGCAGGTCATCAAGATCAACAAGGACACCCACCGTATCAGCCTCGGCATGAAGCAGCTGCAGGAAGATCCGTGGGATACCGTGGTTGCCAAGTACCCGCTCGATTCGGTTCACACCGGCCGCGTGACGAACATCACCGACTACGGTGCGTTTGTTGAGCTTGAGGCAGGTGTCGAAGGTCTCGTGCACGTTTCCGAGATGTCCTGGACCAAGAAGAACGTTCACCCGGGCAAGATCGTCTCCACCTCGCAGGAAGTGGAAGTCATGGTGCTGGAGATCGACGAGGCCAAGCGCCGCGTGTCTCTCGGCCTCAAGCAGACGATGCGCAACCCGTGGGAAGTCTTTGCGGAAACGCATCCCGAGGGCACTCAGGTCGAGGGCGAGGTCAAGAACATCACCGAATTCGGTCTCTTTGTCGGTCTGCCCGGCGAGATCGACGGGATGGTTCACCTGTCCGACCTCACATGGGAAGGCCGCGGCGAGGATGTCATCGGCAACTATGGCAAGGGCGATATCGTTCAGGCCGTGGTTTCCGAAGTCGACGTCGAGAAGGAGCGCATTTCGCTCTCCATCAAGGCGGTTGACGGCGATCCCTTTGCCGAGGCTGTCGGTGGCGTGAAGCGCGGCACCATCATCACCGTCGAAGTGACGGCGATCGAGGACGGCGGCATCGAAGTCGAGTATGAGGGCATGAAATCCTTCATCCGTCGCTCCGATCTGTCCCGTGACCGTGCCGAACAGCGCCCCGAGCGCTTCCAGGTCGGTGACAAGCTGGATGTTCGCGTGACCAACATCGACGCCAAGACCCGCCGTCTGGGCCTGTCGATCAAGGCGCGTGAAATCGCGGAAGAGAAGGAAGCGGTTGAGCAGTATGGCTCCTCTGCATCCGGTGCTTCGCTCGGCGATATCCTGGGCGCAGCGCTCAAGGGCGACGACTGAGTTTCCGCTCTCTCGATACCAATGACCGGAGGGTCCCGCTTAACCGCGGGGCCCTTTTTCGATTCTCCCACAGCGCATGTTGAACGCATCCTTTGAGTGCGAAGCTTGGGCATGAGATGTGGAGTGACGGGGAAAAAGGCGGGGCAAGCACCCGAATTATCTGATTTCCCTCAACCTTGTGCTTCTCTGTTTGTAGCTTTTCTGCCTATAGTCGGGCAAAACACCAAGTAATTCACCGCCCGGGGGGACAGGACCAGATGATCAGGTCGGAGCTAATCCAGAAGATCGCCGACGAGAACCCGCATCTGTATCACCGCGATGTGGAGCGGATCGTAAATACCGTTTTCAACGAGGTAACAGAGGCCATGGCGCGGGGGGATCGTGTCGAGCTACGAGGTTTCGGGGCGTTTTCGGTGAAGCAACGGGATTCGCGGACGGGGCGCAACCCACGGACCGGGGAATCGGTGCATGTCGAAGAGAAGCATGTGCCGTTCTTCAAGACCGGGAAGCTGCTCCGAGACAGATTGAACGGACAAGAGGACTGATGCGCTATATCCGCTACGCGAGCATTGCGATCTTTGCCATCGCACTCATCACCATCGGCCTTGCCAATCGCGGCGCGGTCACTCTCCAACTCGTCCCTGAGGAACTCATGGGGGTCGCAGCGGTCGCTCCCTCCGTGCAGCTTCCGCTCTTTGTGGTGATCTTCTTCTCGATCCTCACCGGCCTGCTCGTCGGTTTCGTTTGGGAATGGTTCCGGGAGCATGCCCTGCGCGTAGAGAAGCGCCGCAAGGAACAGGAAGTCGACACGCTCCGCCGTGAGGTCACCAAGCTGAAGGGCGAATCGCGTAAGGAGCGTGACGATGTGCTTGCGCTGCTTGAGGATGCGGGCTGATCCCAGTGAGCGGTAGTGTTCGGGTCAAGATCTGCGGGCTTCGTCGCCCGGCGGATGTCGAGGCCGCGTCCCATGCGGGGGCGGCCTATTGCGGCTTCGTGTTCTTCGAGAAATCACCGCGCCATGTAAGTGTCGCTCAGGCGCGCGAACTGGCGATTTCCGCACCACCCGGATTGGCCAAAGTCGCGCTGGTCGTGAATGCGGATGATGCCACTCTCGATGAAATTCTGAATTCTGTTCCGCTTGATATGCTCCAGCTTCACGGGACAGAAACGCCAGAGCGTGTCGCCGAGGTGCGCCGAAGATATGGTTTGCCTGTGATGAAAGCGGTGGGAATTGCCACGGCGGCCGACCTTCCGCAGTTGGATGCCTTCGGGGCAGTCGCGGATCAAATCCTTGTCGATGCCAAGCCGCCCGCAGGCGCGGATCGCCCCGGAGGCAATGCCCTCGCCTTCGATTGGTCCTTGATCGCGGGGCGCCGCTGGGCTGTACCGTGGATGCTCGCCGGGGGGCTGACGCCAGACAACGTGGCTTTGGCAGTACAGAAAACCGGCGCTCGTCAGGTGGATGTCTCGTCGGGTGTGGAGAGCGCTCCGGGCATCAAGGATGCAGCCAAGATTGCGGCCTTTGTCGCCGCCGTAGGCCAGTGATCACGTTCCGGGACGCGCGGCGAGAGGATGTTCCTGCCATTGTCGCGATGCTCGCGGATGATACTCTGGGGAAGACCCGCGAGGCGCGCGACATCGCGCTCTACTACGCGGCGTTTGATCAAATGGCGGACGAAGGTTTCAACACCGTAATCGTGGGCGAAATCCAAAACCGCTTGGTGGCTACATATCAGCTAACCTTTATTTCGGGCTTGTCATTGCGGGCGGCGCGCCGGGCGCAGATCGAAAGCGTTCGGGTGGCCTCCGGCGAGAGGGGGAAGAACTTTGGTCGAGCGCTCCTCGCGGATGCTGAGGCGCGGGCGCGTGCCGCCGGATGCCAGCTACTTCAGTTGACGTCGAACCAAAGCCGCGATGACGCCTTGCGCTTCTACGAAGCCAATGGTTTCGAGGCGTCGCATATCGGCTTCAAGAAGACCCTGTAACGATCCCCATTGTCTTTCGACTGGTAATGCCCCACGGCCTCGCCTATCCAAGAGCGCGTGCCACCGATGGAGGTCCCCGAGCGATGAACGATCTTTTCAATTCCTTCATGAACGGTCCCGACGAAAAGGGTCGTTTCGGCGATTTCGGCGGGCGGTTTGTTTCCGAAACGCTGATGCCGCTGATCCTCGAGCTTGAGGAGCAGTATGAGCACGCCAAGACCGACCAGAGTTTCTGGGATGAGATGAACTTCCTTTGGAAGCACTACGTGGGCCGACCTTCGCCGCTGTACTTCGCCGAACGCCTGACCGAGCGTCTGGGCGGCGCGAAAGTCTACTTCAAGCGCGATGAGTTGAATCACACGGGCGCGCACAAGATCAACAATGTGCTGGGCCAGATCATCCTTGCCCGCCGGATGGGCAAGAGCCGGATCATCGCCGAAACGGGCGCGGGACAGCATGGGGTGGCAACGGCGACCGTCTGTGCCAAGTTTGGCCTGAAATGCGTGGTCTACATGGGCGCGCATGACGTCAAGCGACAGGCACCCAACGTCTTTCGTATGCGGCTCTTGGGGGCCGAGGTGATCCCCGTGACCTCTGGGCGCGGCACATTGAAGGATGCCATGAACGATGCGCTGCGCGATTGGGTGACCAACGTGCGCGATACGTTCTACTGCATCGGCACGGTTGCAGGGCCGCACCCATATCCGGCAATGGTTCGCGATTTCCAATCGATCATCGGAAAGGAAGCGAAAGAGCAGATCATGGAGGCCGAAGGGCGTCTTCCCGATACGCTGATCGCGGCGATCGGTGGCGGGTCAAACGCCATGGGTCTGTTCTATCCTTTCCTCGACGACAAGGATGTCGGGATCATCGGAGTCGAGGCTGGCGGCAAGGGCGTCGACGACAAGATGGAGCATTGCGCCTCTCTCACAGGCGGGCGGCCCGGCGTGCTGCACGGCAACCGAACCTATCTCTTGCAGGATGACGATGGGCAGATCCTCGAAGGATACTCGATCTCTGCGGGGCTGGACTATCCGGGCATAGGGCCCGAGCATTCATGGCTTCACGATACGGGGCGTGCGCAATATGTCTCGATCACCGATGCCGAGGCGCTGCAGGCATTTACGCTCTCGTGTGAAACCGAAGGCATCATTCCCGCGCTTGAGCCGTGCCACGCTCTGGCACATGTGGCCAAGATCGCGCCCGAGCTTCCGGCCGATCACCTCATCATCATGAATATGTGTGGCCGGGGCGACAAGGATATCTATACCGTCGCCAAGCATCTCGGCTTTGACATGGGGGATACCGAAGGGCGCTAGGCCCGGTGGGCCTTCAGTACCTCAAGCGGTACGATGTCCAATGCGCGCTGATGGGTAGCCTCCAGATCCACTTTGGGGGCGCACCCCTCATCGGCCGCTTGCAGGAACCGTGACGCGCAAAGACACCAGCTGTTTCCTGGCACGAGGCCGGCAAAACCGAACTCGGGCCGGGGGGTCGAAAGATCGTTTCCCACGTATTTGGAGAAGGCCAGAAATTCTGCGGTCATGACGGCGCAGACGGTGTGGCTACCGGTATCATTGGCGCAAGTGTTGCAGTGCCCATCACGGAAGAAACCCGTGACCGGTGACATGGAGCAGGGCGAGAGCGCGGTGCCGAGCACGTTGATCGGGTCATCTTTTTCCATGGTCAACGAAACCTGTCCGCAAGCTTTTGCAGCGGACTGCGATTGTCCTCCGGCATTGACGCTTGCTTTGGCGGCGGAGGAGGTACGGGGTCGGCTTTTTTGCCGGTTCCCGAGCGGGGCGGCGCGGTGCGCAACGCCACAGCGTTCATGAAACGGCCTGAATCCCCTGCGGCCAGCTCTGGCGCGCCATCGGCAATTCCGCGCAGCAGGTCATCCAGCCATGTCTCATCGGCGCGGGCGAAGTCGTGCAGCACATAGGCCGCGACGCGGTCCTTGTGGCCGGGGTGACCTATCCCGAGCCTGACACGGGCATAGGCGTCGCCGATATGCTCATGGATTGAACGCAGCCCGTTGTGGCCCGCATGCCCGCCGCCTTGCTTGACCTTCAGCCGACCGGGCGCCAGATCCAATTCGTCATGAAAAACGGTCAGATCTCCCGGTTCCAGCTTGTAGAACCGCAGGGCTTCACCCACTGACTGCCCCGAACGGTTCATGAAGGTTTCCGGCTTGAGCAACAGGACTTTTTCCGGCCCAAGCAGGCCTTCGGAAATCTGACCCTGAAACTTCGATTTCCATGGGCCGAAGCCGTGATCCTCTGCGATCCGGTCCAGCGCCATGAAGCCAATGTTATGCCGGTTCCCCGCATATTTCGCCCCGGGATTGCCGAGGCCCACGAAAATCTGCAACTCTGCCTCCGATCCAGCTTTCCGCCAGTGATAACGCCAAACCCACGCTACCGACAAGGAGCCGCGCATGTATCTTACGATGAACCGTTTCAAAGTTCGCCCGGAGGCGACAGACGATTTCGAGGAGGTATGGCGCACTCGTGATCGCCACCTGAAGGAGGTGCCCGGCTTTCGGGCGTTCCATCTGCTCAAGGGAGCCGAAAGCGAGGGCCATGTGCTCTATGCCTCCCATGCGGTATGGGAGGACGAGGCGAGCTTTGTCGCTTGGACGAAATCGGAGGCGTTCCGAGCCGCGCACAAGGGTGCGAAATCCAGTGGCGAGATGTATGTCGGCCCGCCGCAGCTTGAAGTTTTCAGTGCGGTTCTGGTCGAGGACTAGCGCCCAAACGCAAAACGCCCCGCACAAAGGCGGGGCGTTCCGTAAAACGGCTAACTGCGATCAGTCGTCGTTCTGTTCGATGGCCGGAACTTCGTCCGCATCCGCTTCGTCGCCGTCATCGTCGGAGGCTTTGAGGCCGGATGGGGCAGAGACGTTGGCGATTACGAAATCACGGTCGATCGTCGGCTTGGTGCCGGCGGGAAGTTCGATCGCGGAGATCGTCAGCGTGTCGCCGATGTCAGCGTTGCCGAGGTCGATAACGAGCTTCTCGGGGATGTCGCCAGCCGTCACGATAAGTTCGACTTCGGGGCGAACCACGGTCAGAACGCCACCCTTCTTGATGCCGGGCGCTGTTTCTTCGTTGATGAATTCAACCGGAATGAACAGGTTGATCTTCGTCGTGCGGCGCAGGCGCATCAGGTCGAGGTGTGTCGGCAGATCCTTGACCACATCCCGCTGTACATCGCGGCAGATCACCCGAACGTCGTCGTGCCCTTCAACCTTGAGGTTGAACAAGGTGGACCGGAACCGGCCGGCCTTCAGGCGCTTGACCAGTTCGTTGAACGGGATATTGATCGGCAGCGGATCGTTGTCGCCACCAAAAACGATACCCGGAACCATCCCGTCGCGACGAGCCTGACGAGCGGCGCCCTTGCCTGTCCCCGTACGTTCCAGGGCGTGAAGATCAGGAATTTCTCCAGCCATATTGTCTCTCCATGAGCTAGGGCGGGGATCCTCCAAGGCTGTATCCCCGCGTGAAGGGCCTGCCTTAGACGGAACGGACGTGTTTGGAAAGCCCCGAATCGCGCACTGGGACTGGCCTAGCGCAGGGCGAGGCGATAGGACGCAAGGAAGAAAAGGAGCCTTCCATATGCCCGCATTGAAACCGACCGCCTATGAGGCGCGTGTCGTCTGGCTTGGCGTTGTGCCGCACAGAGACGCCCCGCAGATCGTCACGACACCGCTCAAGACGATGCGACTCGGCTTTGGGGGGTATGAGGGCGACGTGCATTCCGGCGTCACGCGGCCATCCTGCTCGCGGGTTCTGGCGCAGCATCCCAAGGGAACCGAGATCGCCAATGTGCGGCAGATTTCCATCGTCTCAGCTGAGGAAATGGCGCGGATCGCGGAGAAGATTGGCGTGGAGCGCTTGTTGCCCGAATGGATTGGCGCCTCCATCGTGATCGAAGGTTTGCCGGATCTCAGCCATCTTTCGCCCTCGGCGCGGTTGCAAGGGCCAGATGGGGTGACATTGGTGGTCGATATGCAGAACCGGCCGTGCAAGCTGCCCGCGATCACCATGAAGCCCGAAGCGCCGGAGGCGGCCGCGAAGTTCAAGGCGGCGGCCGAAGGATTGCGCGGCGTGACCGCTTGGGTCGAACGGCCGGGAGAGTTGGAGATCGGTGCGTCCCTCAGACTGCATTTGCCCGACCAACGCGCGTGGCAGCCCGACGAATGATCACCGTCGCCGGTGCCGTTGGAGAGAATACCAGCGGGGGGACTGCGACATCTGGATCCCTTGCTTTCCAATCGGACGCTGGCGACGGTATTGCGCAGGGACAGCAAGGGGGGGCGGAATGGTCGCTACGATTATTGATGGCAAGGCATTTGCCGCGGAGATCCGTGAGGATGTGGCACGCCATGTCGCACGGCTGAGTGAAGAGCATGGCATCGTGCCGGGTCTTGCCGTGGTGTTGGTGGGTGAGGATCCTGCGAGTCAGGTCTATGTTCGCTCGAAGGGGAAACAGACCGTCGAAGCCGGTATGGCAAGCTTCGAGCACAAGCTGCCTCCTGAAACCGATGAGGCAACGCTTCTTGGGCTGATCGAACAACTCAACAACGATCCCAAGGTGCATGGCATTCTCGTGCAACTGCCCCTGCCGGGGCACCTAGACGAGGATCTGGTGATCAACTCAGTGGATCCGGCGAAGGACGTGGACGGGTTTCACATCTCCAATGTCGGGCTGCTCGGCACTGGGCAAAAGAGCATGGTACCCTGCACGCCGCTTGGGTGTCTCATGATGTTGCGCAAGCATCACGGCTCTCTTTCGGGGCTCGACGCGGTTGTAATCGGGCGCTCGAATATCGTTGGGAAACCCATGGCGCAACTCTTGCTTGGGGACAGTTGCACCGTAACGATCGCCCATAGCCGCACCAAGGATCTGCCAGAGGTGGTGCGTCGTGCGGATATCGTGGTTGCGGCGGTTGGCCGCCCTGAGATGGTGCCGGGTGATTGGATCAAACCGGGCGCGACGGTGATCGATGTGGGGATCAACCGGATCGAGGGCGAAGCGGGGAAAACCCGTCTCGTCGGAGATGTGGACTATGAAAGCTGCGCCGCCGTTGCGGGCGCCATTACGCCAGTGCCGGGGGGCGTGGGGCCGATGACCATCGCTTGCCTTCTGGCCAACACGGTCACGGCCTGTTGCCGTGCGCATGGTTTGTCCGAACCCGAAGGGCTCACGGCCTAAAGCGCCTCCGCCAACGGTTCAGCGCAATCGCTGACCGTTGGCGCTGACTTCTCCGGCTTCGTTGATCTCTAGACGTGATGTCACGCGCCCTTCTCCTGCGGGGGTGGAGAACATTCCAAGCATCATGCGGATTCCCGCCGCTTGATCCGCAGGCAGCAATTTCATCGTGGTCAGCCCGTCGAGCAACTTGTCTGCCCCTTCCAGCGTCACGTCGAGAAAACCTTCGGGGCGCGGCATCCCCTCAAAGGTGCTCTTGTCGTCATGGTCAAAGCTGAAGGTACCCGCAGCGGCAAGAGATGCACCTGCGATCGCGAAATCGAACTGATTTATGGAGAGGTCATAGACTTCTGCCTGCGGCACGCCCGGAACTGGCTGCTGCTGCTCTAGCAGGTTCACCAATGTTCTCATCTTGCCCGACAGGTCAACGGCAAGAGAGGCAGGCCCGTGATCGAGCGCGTTTTGAGGATCAAGAGCCTGCCAGAGCATGTCAGAAACCTGAAGCGCACCAAGTTGCAGGGCTATGTCAAAATCCTCGGCCTCGTCGCTTGGGACGATAGGGAAAGAGGTTCGCAGGAGCGAGTTGTCGAAACTCACAGAGACAGGGAAAGGAGCGTCTGCGATGGCTGCATCGAGCGAGCCCTGCTCGGAGGTCAACTCATAGCTTAGCCGGCCATTGCCGTTCGATGCCTCCAACGTTCCGCTCCCGGAGGTGAGGGAGATGGTCGAGGTCGCATCCGCACCGGTTTCGATCACGCCAAGTTCGGCGCCGTCGTAGGAAACACGGGCCATTTGCGATGCGGCAGAGGCCGGAGCACCCTCGGGCGCGGCCGAGACAGACGAGGAGGCCGCGAGTCGCTGATAACCGGCACGGATTGCTGTTGTGAGAGGTATTCCCTCCCGCTTCGAGCGGAAATTGAGCCGCGCTTGCGCAGTCACGGCGCGAAGATCGGTTGACTGCCCCTCAGCTTTCAATTGTGTCGCGCCAACCAATTCGCGAATGATCAGTTCCGCGCCTTCAAACTGGGTATCGCCCGTCTGGTCGCTCGCCGGAGGAACGTCGAGGGCGAGTTCTTCCGCCGAATAAGCTTGCTGCAAATCGTCCGGCTCGCCCGAGACGATGATACGAAGGCCGATCTGACGCAAATTAAGGTTCGCAGTCCTTTTGGTGAGACCATGCGTCAATGTCATGGGCAAGGTCTCCGGCAACTCAACCGCAACCCTGCCGTCGCCGAGATCGCGCAGAACTACGCCGGAGGTTTCCAAGACCACATCGGGACCATCCTGAACGTCGAGATCGATCCGCATATCGGTGATCGTAAGCAACTCGCCATCGATTGAGACGGACCCCTCAACGCTGCTGCCTTGGGCGGCAATCCGCGCTTGCCAGGCCTCCCAAACCTCTTCTACGGACACCTCGCTGCGCACGGGCGCAGCGAGGCTCAGTGCGAGCAGAACGGTCGCTGACAAGGCGCGCATTGTGTATCTCCCTCATGTTGGTCTGTGGGGGAACTTCGACCGCCGCAGGGGCAGGGTCAAGGGGCTGGACCGTCCTTCCGACCAAGAGTACGAAACTTGTAGAACGGTACAAGGGAGTCACGAGATGCAGGACATGAACGGCAAGGTGGTTCTGATCACGGGTGCGAGCAGGGGGATCGGGGCGGATACCGCACGGATTTTCGCACAGGCGGGCGCGAAAGTCGCTCTGGTGGCACGCGGCGCACGGGCCATCGCTGATATTGCGGGTGAAATCGGACCGGACGCCATAGCGATACCGTGCGACGTCTCGCGCTTCTATGAGATGCAGGCCGCGGTGGATGCCTGCATGACGGCTTTCGGGCAGCTTGACGTTCTTGTGAATAACGCAGGCGTGATCGAGCCGATTTCACACATGGCGGATGCCGACCCCGAAGCGTGGAGCAAGGTCATCGACATCAACCTCAAGGGTGTCTTCTATGGAATGCGCGCGGCGATGCCCGTCATGCTGGAGCAGGGGGGCGGGACGATCCTGACGATCTCCTCCGGGGCTGCACATGGGCCGGTCGAAGCGTGGAGCCACTATTGCGCATCCAAGGCGGGCGCGGCCATGCTGACACGGTGCCTCGATGCCGAGGCGCGCGAGCAGGGGATTCGCGCCATCGGGCTGTCGCCGGGAACGGTTGCCACGCAGATGCAGCGAGAGATCAAGACGAGCGGTGTCAATCCGGTCAGTCAACTCGATTGGTCCGTCCATATCCCCGCCGAGTGGCCGGCAAAGGCCCTTCTGTGGATGTGCGGGCCAGAGGCGGACAGGTTCCTTGGGGATGAAATTTCCCTGCGCGATGAGGCGATCCGTCGAGAGATCGGGCTGGGGTAGGTAGGAAGGCTGGAAGAGGCGGGGTTCGCGAGATGACAGGCCGCGTCGAAGGCATCGGGCGGTCGAAGGGACCGCAGCCCTAAGGCTAAGCTCTGATCGCGCCACATGGGCCGCGACGTCAGACTGTAACCACGTGTGGGTTTCGCACGCGTCGCGGCACCGAAGCAGGCCGGCCCCGTGAGGGCCGGCGATACGCTTAGAACCGGATGATACCGTGCTCACCCATGTCCGGGGTCGCATTTTCCACGAGGTTCGCCCGAGCCATCTGATAGAGGAACCCGGCCGCCCCGTCTGTCAGCCACGCCTCTGCCTTGGAAGGGGTGAACTTCACGAGGCGAACGTCCTCATCCTCTCGGCCATCTTCGAACCACGCCGCCGCGATCGGGCTCCACAATTCATCCAGCTTGTCGGGATCGTTTTCCGAACTCAACTTGCCATCGACGCGGGCGTAGATCTTGGCGGACGCATCCGCCACCACGAAATGGACGGATTTGCCCGCCTCGGCCGCATCGTGGCAATCATTGCCTTGCGCCGTGATGAACCACAGGACGCCCCGTTCGACATCGACATAGTGCGACATTGGCACGACGCGATCCGGGTCGGTGTGAAGCATACCGGCGCGTACCTTGTCGAGGCGCGTCCAGAACGTATCCTTTTGATCGGTGGTCAGATCTTTCATGTCCATCTCCTTTTGGGTTTCGCCGGTCATGCGGCGTCACCCCATCAACGTGCACCTGTGCCGCGGGTTCCCGGTACCCGCGCTCGGGGACGATCACGAATGTGATCTTTGGGCACGTTTGCGCCGCCAAGCTTGAGGCGGAAGGGGCAGTGCCCGACCGTTAGTTGTTGATCCTGCTGTATTTTTCGAACCGGAGGCGTCGCTCTCGCAATCTATCGCGCGGAGGTTCGAAAGGGGGCATCGGGCGCTGCCCGGCCGTTAATTGCGCTAATCTGAGCCGGTGCCCGATTGTGGGGGGCAGCGGGCGGCTCATTCAAAAAATCACAGCGCCATATGCACGTGCGCCGACAGGAAATCCTTGCATCTCTGCTGGTTACGGCTTTCCTGGGCGCATGGTGAAGCTTGTCCTCCTGCACAAGGCCGACTCGATCTACGAGGACGAGCCTGACGTCGTTTATGACTTTCCGCGCTCCTACCTGAAGGCGGTTGAGGCGGCCGTTGGCGATTGGATTGTCTACTACGAGCCGGTGAAGGCCGGGCCACGGGGCTACTTCGCGGTGGCGAAGATCGACCGTGTGATCCCGAAGCCCGGGGTTGAGGGGCGCTTTCTGGCGATGATCGCGCCCGGCAGCTTCCTTCCCTTCGACCGGGAGGTGCCGCGGCTGATGCAGGGCCGGCCTATGGAGGCCGCGCTGACCGAGCCCGATGGCTCGCCGAAGAAGGGTGGGGCCGTGCAGCTTGCCGTGCGCCGTCTTCCGGAGGCGGATTTCGCCCGCATCGTGAACCGCGGCCTGCCTCAGGAGCTGGAGCAGATTGAGGCGACCCGCTATGATCCGCAGCCTGCCGAGCTCGCCGAGGGGACTCAGACCTTCGAGCGGCCGGTGCTTGAGCGGCTCACCCGACGGCCCTATCGCGATGTGGCGTTCCGCCGGAAGGTGCGCGAGGCCTACGGCCACCGCTGCGCAATGTCCGGCCTGATGCTACGCAATGGCGGTGGGCGTCCCGAGGTGCAGGCGGCCCATATTCGCCCGGTGGAAAGCCAGGGCAGCGACTCGGTGCGCAACGGGCTGGCGTTGTCGGGGACGCTGCACTGGATGTTCGACCGCGGCCTGGTCTCCGTCGCTGACGACTGCGAGACGATCCTCGTGTCGCACAACAAGGTGCCGGGCGATGTCGTGGGACGGCTTCTTGCTCCCGACGGCAAACTGGTGCTGCCTGAGGACCCACGGAACGCGCCCAATCCAGAGAACCTGCGCTGGCACCGTGAAAACGTCTTCGGCCGCGGCATGCCCGATGGGCCGACCCCGTGGGGCGGCGCCGGCTGAGCAGCGGGTTCGACGTGGCGTGCATGGGCGAGGACGAAGTCGTCAACGCAAAAGGGCGCAGCAAGCGCTGCGCCCCTGTTCGGAACGGGATGGCGGGCCTATCAGGCAGCGGGCTGGGGGCGCTCGGCCAGGTCGGAGGGGCAGAGCGGGTGCGCAGCGATCTTCTTCGCATTCGCCGCGGTCGCGTTTGCGAGCAGTTCACGGAATAGAACGCCGAGAAAGCGCGGATCAGTCCCCTCGGGATCGACCAGGATCTCGGCGAGTGTCGCCTTCATCGCGCGCAGCTGGCCCTCTCGGACCTTCTGCTGTGCGTTCGCGACGCGTGCACCGGCCGTCGCGATGTTGTGGATCGTCTTCTGCTGGTGGGCATCGAGCGCGTTGAAGTCGATGAGCGGCGGCTTCTTGCGGCGCTTCTTCGCCTCGGGCTGCGGCTGTGCGGTTTCGGGGGAGCCCGGCATGGGCTGTTTCTTCGGTTCGTCGTTCATCAGGTCTTCCTCGTTCGGGGTATATGGGGTGGGCCATCCCGACCCAAGAATGATCTTGTTCTGATCGATTTCGTCCGGAAGCGATTCCGGGAAAAAAAATCATTCTTCCGGCGGCCTGCCTTGCTCCACCGGGTCATCGACCTTTCCGCCCAGCGCCGCGATAGCTTGGATGAGCGACTTGCGGGCTGCTGCCACCTGCTGGCGCATGCCTATCGGCAAAAGGTTCGCGATCTTCACGATCGCATTGTCCGCCCGGCGAATGTCCTCGAACGCCCCGGCGACTTCCTCTCGTGCCTCGGTCCGCTGTTCTGTCCGCAGGAGATCAATCGCTTTTCCGAAGAGACGCTTCGCCAGCGTCTGTTTGCCCGAGTCGGAACCTTCATCACCTTCGCCCCTCTTGTCTTGTTCCAGCCCGGCGAGGTCGCCGTCCGCGACGGCCTGCGCCACCGCCAGCACTTCGTCCGCCTCGCGATCCTTCTGCTCCGCCTGCTCCTCGCGCTCGGCGACGGCGGCCTCGGCTTTGAGGGCGCTCTCCTCGCGGCGCTGGACCTTGGTGTCGCGCTCAGCGAGCTTGCGCTCCTGTGCCTCGCGCCATTTGCGCGGGCTGACATGCTGCCGATACTCCAGCAGAGGCTCCTCGGCCTCTTCCAGCCGCTGCCCCTTCTTCTGGTCCTTTCGCAGTTGCATGTTGTGCGCGATGGCTTCGCGGACCTTTTCCTTCCGGCGCTCGCCCCGCTTCAGCCCGATCCCGGCCGCCGCGAACCAAGCGCCGACATCGTCCTGACCCTTCTCGTAGTCGCGGATCACCGGGTGCTGCGAGGGCTGAAGCATCATGCGCCCGTCCTTGGCGATGGCGCGCGGCAGGATCACGGCATGGATGTGATAGGCCTGCTCGTCACGGTCAGCGCGTGCATGGACGCAGTCGTCTCCGAAGGTCTTCCTGAGCCAGGCAACACCGAGCCTCTGGAAGGCCTGCTCGCGGGTCTCGTAGCCTTCGTCGAAGGGATCACCATTGGTCCCCTCGAACCACTCGGCATTGGCCGTCAGGATGACTTCCCGCAGGGGACCATGGCGCGTCGGTCGCCAGGGATCCTTGGCGCCTTCTACGAGGCGCCGCTCGATCTCGCTCGTGCGCCGCCGTTTCCGGAGCCGCGCCAGCTCGCGATCGAAGTTCGCGAGGCGCATCCGCTGGATCTCCCGGCGAACGAACTGCGCCCAGTCCTCGCGCCCGATGAGGCGCTCGTTCAGCTTCGATCGGGATCGATCAACATGACCGATATCACCGCCTTCGCGCTTGCGATGCTTCTCGTAGCCCGGAAGATTCTCCGGCCGAAGACCCTGCATCCGCATGACCACCGGATGCTCCTGCTGCGCCGCTTCCATCTCTCGACCTCCTGCTTGGGAGGTCGGGAGATCGGATCATCGCATTGGGAGCGGAAACGCAAGGTTTCGGGGGGAGGGAGGATGTGGGCTATGGCTTCCCCAGCAACAACCGATAGCGATCCGAATAGGGCGCATACCGTGTCAGTCGGCTGCCCAAATTGCCAGATTGCCGAACCCGCCTCGGCTTGCCCCAGGTCCGCACCGGGCACTGCACGTAGCGACGGAAATCGACCGCTTTCGGCCTATTTTGTTGAAAAACTCGTGCTTGATCGAAGGGAATTCTGCTGATTCGATTCTGCCAATGGGTGGGAGGATTTGCGATGATGGGACCACGGCAGGAGGCGCAGCCGGCGCTGTTCTACGAGTTCTCGCTTGAGGATCACGTCCCGCAAGACCACCTGCTTTGCTCCATCGACCGGTTTGTGGACCTGAGAAGCATCCGCGCCCATCTTGCAGATTTCTACAGCCACACCGGCCGTCCCTCCGTCGATCCTGAGCTGCTGATCCGGATGCTGCTGGTCGGCTATTGCTTCGGCATCCGGTCGGAACGACGGCTCTGCGAGGAAGTGCATCTGAACCTGGCGTATCGCTGGTTTCTTTAGGCGGGCATCGTTCGTCAATCCCTTTGTTGAGCGTTCCTTCGGGAATTGCGCGCGGGAGAGTTCAGGCTTCTTTTCGTGCTCGACGCCTTGGAGGTGCCGGCGGACAGGATGGGTTGGGAAGGATCGGATGGCCGAGCTCTGCCGCGCGATTCACATGACGCCGGGCCATGCTGCCGCAACCAGCGATACGGGCTCATCCGACCCTCGCACCCTCCCGGGCGCTGTTTCCCGCCGGAACGGCGGAACCGGGTCTCTGAATTACGTAATTGCTCTCCTCAGGTAGCCGCTGTCGTAGCGCAGGCCGGGGTTGTGTCCGACCAGCGGAAGTCGGTCCCGTCGACCCACATGCGGTGCATCACGACTGCCAGCTTGCGCGCGAGTGCGACCTTCGCGGCCTTCAGGCTGCGGCGTTTGGCGATCCGCATTGCCCACGCCCGCAACGATGACCATCGGCCGTGATGCAACAGAACATGGGCAGCTTGGTAGAGTGCCGTGCGGACCATTTCATCCCCGCATCGGCTGATCCGGCCGTCGTAGTCTGTCTGTCCGGAGCTGTATCGGCGGGGCGTCAGACCGAAATGGGCGCCGACATCTCGGGACCGTTTGAACCGCTCGGGGACATCGACATCGGTCCTGTAGGTCAGCGCCACGATCACCCCGACGCCGGGAACGCTCATCAGCCGACGGCAGACGGGATCTCGTCTGGCAAGTTCTCGACAGAGCCGATCGAGCCGCTCGAACTCCTCGATCATTGCGCGGCGGGCCCGGAGCAGTGGCTCCACGATCAAAGCAAGGCCCGCGCTGCCGTCGATCAGGTCCAGAACACGTGCTTCAAAGCCTTGGCGGGTCACAGTGCCGATCCTCAACCCAAACACTTTCAGCGATCCGCGGATGCAGTTTTCCAGATCCTGCGATTTGCTCACAAGGTGGGTGCGAGCGACCAAGAGCATCCGAATGCGTTGTGCCTCGTCACTCTTGACGAAGACGTGGCGGAACCAGCCAAGGCGCACAAGCTGGGCGATGCCGCGTGCGTCATTGCGGTCGGTCTTGTTCCGCATCGCACCCAGTCCGGCTTTCACGTGCCGACACTCCATGCAGATGGCCGGCAATCCGGCGGCGCGAAGTTCGGCGAAAAGCCAGGAAGCTGTTGGTCCCGCTTCAAGACCGACCCGGGCGACTGGCCGCCCAAATCGCTTCAGCCATGCCACGATCGCGGATGGTTCGGCCTCGATCTTTCTCTCAAATGCCACATCCCCGTCTTCATCGACGATGCAGATGTTCACGGTTTCAAGGGATGCGTCGATCCCCACATAGTAGGCCATGGTTCTTCCTCCGGGTCTCCAGTTAGATAGAGTGATGATGGTCCGCGCGGACCCGCCCGCCTACTCCATCTCTGCCGCCTTGATCTGAGCGACCGGGTTCCGGACCACTCCACCTTCTCCAAGAACCGACACGGCCGTTTCCGCGACAGCGAGTTGCTGCGGCACCTGTTCGAGACGACCGTCGCGCGGTGCATCGAAGAGGGCTTGGTCAGCGGGCAGCGAATGGCGGTGGATGCAAGTCTGATCGAGGCGGATGCCAACAAGCAGAACTCGACGCCAAAGGAGGAGTGGGACGCCGCGCAGGTCGATCCCGCAGCCGCGTCCCGTGCGGTCAGAGAGTATCTCCACACCTTGGATAAGGCGGCGTTTGGTGCGGCCAGCGAGGTCGAGCCCAAATTCACCTCGCATTCAGACCCGGCCAGCCAATGGACAGCGGCCCGCAAGGGCCCAGCATTCTTCAGTTATTCCGACAATTATCTGATCGACACGGACCATGGCGTTATCGTGGATGTCGAGGCGACCCGATCAATTCGGCAGGCCGAGGTCGGCTCGACCAAGACCATGCTGGAGCGGGCCAAGGCCAGGTTCGATCTCCACCCGGAGAGGCTCATCGCGGACACCGCCTATGGCACGGCACCGATGCTCGGCTGGCTTGTCGAGCGCAAGATCGCCCCGCACATCCCGGTCTTCGACAAGTCAGGGCGCAGCGACGGGACTTGGACCCGCGCAGACTTCGAATGGGATGCGGAGAACGACCAATACATTTGCCCCGAGGGGCACGAGCTGAAGCAATTCCGCCGGAACTATTCGGACCCCAACCGGGGCCCGACAGGCAAGGGCACAGCCCGGTATCGGGCCCTGAAAGAGATCTGCCAGGCATGCCCCTCAAAGGCAAAGTGTTGCCCGAACGCGGATGCCCGCAAAATCACCCGTGAGGAACATGAAGATGCCCGCCAGGTCGCTCGCGACATCGCCAAGACCGAGCAATACGTGATCTCGATGAGGCTGAGGAAGAAGGTCGAGATGCTCTTTGCCCACCTCAAACGGATACTTGGACTGAACCGGCTCCGATTACGTGGACCATGTGGTGCAAACGACGAATTCCTCCTCGCCGCCACCGCCCAGAACCTCCGGAAACTGGCCAAGATCCTTCCTGCGCCGCAGCGAACGCGGAATGCCTGATACGAAAGGCGATCCCGCCCCTTTCAGCCATCGATCTTTTGCGCTCGCGAACGGGTGTTTTTCCACAAAATCGGCCCGTTGCGGACTTTCGACACAGCGCCCGCCGCTTCCCCACAGCGGACATGTCCCGAAGGCTCCCATTTGACTGTTGCGTTCATATTCCACGTGGATATTCTTCACCAAACCACGAGGAGATCAAATGAAAGTAACAAGCTTCGGATTATTTTGGCGAGAAAGCGAAATAGATTGGAACCCCGGCCAAGGATACAAGGATAGCTTTCGTCTACTTGGTAGAAAAGGTGCCAATCGCGGCACAATCCAGATTACTGATTTTCGATTTCAGCAGGGCATCTATATTCTCTACGATGAATATGGACCGTCTTACGTCGGCTTGACGAGATCTCAGGGGTTGGGAAAACGTCTGAAAGATCACCTCGATGATAAATTAGCTGGGAAGTGGGACCGCTTCTCTTGGTTTGGCTTTCGCCCCATTGGGGAGCCGATCCGAAAAAAGCGGCATTCTTGAACTGAACCAGCCCCCAGAAGACTTAACGGATGACACCAATACTACAATCGGTGACCTCGAGGCTCTACTAATTCGTTCAATCGGCCCAAAAAGAAATACTGCATATCCATCGTTTCAAGATGCTGACGAGTGGATTCAGATTGCGTATGAGGAGCAGGAAACCTATCTTGAACGGCTGGTCACCTAACGGCCCGGAGATGTAACTCGTTTTAGGGGCTGTCGCCACGGGGCGACTTCACTGAAGCAGACCTTGACCATTATGCCCTTTTATTGAGCCATGCGATACATATTTCTAATCTAAAGGGAAACGACAGACATGGCACTTACAATGGACATGGACGCAAAAAAGGCCGAATTGTTGTTGCGCGCAGCATTACTGGACGACGCAAGTAACGTAGAAGAACGGTTCGCTGCTTTGAGCGCTGAAATCAATGTCGATGATGACGGCGATGCCTGGATAGCTTTGGACATGGACCTTTGGCCCGAAGACAAAGAGGCACGTGAGGCCGAGGCAATCGCGAAAATGCTATGGTTAGAGATTGACTGGTCGATGACCAGTGGAACCTTCCCGTTCGCCTGGCCGGGTATCGGCGCGCACACTGACAAGACAACGGCCTACTTCAAGATGGTTCTGGAAGCGTATGGCAGGCAGAGCCCCGACAAGGGCACGAAGTAAATTCGGCCCTGAGCCGACATTCGTGCCAGACGCGGCGGATGACCCGTGTCAGCCCTAAGTGGATGTAGAACATCTACCGACCTCTCAGCGCCACTTGCACTGCGATATGCCTCAAAGCAAGCAAGCTACAGACAAGAGAATTAATTCAGATGATCGTCGAAGACTTGATAGCTACAAATCAAAACAGGATAGCCTTTGACGTTGCCCCTGACCTGCCCCCCGTTCGTCCCTCGTTCATAACGAGAGTCCTTGGGTTTGATATTCGTCGGTTTCGCTTGTGGCAAGCGCGCCGGGCGCGGTGCCATCAAGTAGCTCAAGCGCTCGGCGCGCTTCTGCGGGGGTCTTGTTGCCGAGTGATGAATGCGGCCTGACGTTGTTGTAATCGTAGCGCCAGATGGCCAGCGTTCGGCGTGCGTCGGCCAAGCTGTCGAAGATTTCTCCGTTGAGGCATTCGTCACGCAAGCTGCCGTTGAACGACTCAATGTAACCATTCTGCTGTGGCTTGCCGGGATCGATGTAATGCCACTCGACCTTGTTGTCGTTTGCCAATTTCAGGATCGCTTTGCTGGTGAACTCCGTTCCGTTGTCGGAAACGATACAAGCGGGTTTCCCATAGATCCGGACCAGCGCATGCAATTCCCGTGCGACCCTGGCCCCAGAGATGCTGGTGTCGGGGACCAGGCATAGGTTTTCGCGGCAGCAATCGTCATTGACCGCCAGAATGCGGAATTTGCGACAGGCCCCGAAAGTGTCGGACAGGAAGTCCAAGGACCAGCGCTGGTTCGGGCGCAATGGCATTGGCATTGGTGTGCGGCTGCCTCGCGCCCGTTTCCGGCCTCTACGGCGGCGCACTGACAGGCCCTCTCCCCGGTAAATCCGATAGAGCTTCTTTTCGTTCATAATCAAGCCCACGCGCTCCAGCAGGACGCCAATGCGCCGGTAACCGAACCGGCGACGCTTCTCAGCAATCTTGTTCATTTCCAGACGGATCTCCGGGTTATCGGGCGGCCTTTCGCGCCGCACAGTTTTCGGATCGACACCGATCAGGACGCAGACCCGGCGTTGAGAGATCGGATGATCCCGCATCGCCCGCAGCGCTGCGTCCCGCCGTTGCATCGGCGTCGTCAGGGCTTTCCCAAGAGATCCTTCAGCACAACATTGTCCAGCATGACATCTGCCACCAGGCGTTTCAGCTTCGCGTTCTCATCCTCGAGCTGCTTCAGCCGCTTGGCGTCGGACAAATCCATCCCGCCATACTTGGCCTTCAGCTTGTAGAACGTCGCAGGGCTCAGGCCATGCTTCCGGCACAGATCAGCGGTAGGCAAACCAGCCTCCTGCTCTTTGATCATCCCGATTATCTGCGCATCGGTGAAACGGCTTTTCCTCATCTCGTCTGCTCCTTCAGGTTGGGCAGACTCTACATCAGATCGAGGAACCTTCCGGCGGGCAGGTCAGTGGATGGCGCAGCATTTTGGATTAGTCAATAACGGCAGGGCGGACGACCCACCGTATTTGACACAGGAAAGCACAACGTCTGTGCCTGTCTCACAGTAGCAAGGTCGATGGGGCGCACGAAAGACAAGGCATCGCAGCTTCATGACCTCTAAAATCCCTAAGTTCTCGGTGTCGGGTTCTTCTTTACCTCTACAGCTACCGGTCCCTTACGATTGAACCTTATTCGAAATGCAACTGGGTCATTGACGGCCAACAGGTCATACGCTTCATTTTGCAAAGAGCGCCAATGCCCGAACAGAGCTTTAGGATACCCGCCATACCTAACAAAGAAATAACGTTCCTTCTTCTTTTCAATCGTCCCATAGAAATTTCCAAGCTTTACTGTAACCACATCTTCGTAACGTGGAGCCGAAGTTCGATAGTCTTGATTTGATCTACGATCGATTTCCTCAAACAATATTTGGCTTTCATCAACGCGACCAGTCCAAAACAAGTATCCTGCGTAGTAGAAGCGGGCGTCAAAGTTGTGATCTCCTGCAGAAAAACTAGACCGGAGATGGAATTCGACATCTTGAGATGGGGTATCTGATAATTCCAGCAACCTCAGCCCCATTTGGAGGTGCAACGACTTGTCATTTGGAAATTTCTCGAGACCTTCCCGCAGGGCTGTAAGAGATTTTTCCGCAGTGTCCTCTTTCTTCTCTAGCTTAGCCAACCTTAGAAAAACCCCGGCGTTACGTGGTCTAGCTCGGATCGCTTTTCTCAGGGCACCCTTGGCTTTCGAACCATCTCCCAGTCGCTCCCATAATCTCGCCTCTTCAGCGGAGAACTCGGCGTGATCGGGATAGTCCTGTGACGCCCGCTGCAGCCTCTCCAATGCATCATCTACCTTGGCGTCGAATTCAATGATCTCATGATCTTTTGGTTCATCAGACAGTGCCAAGAGGAGATCGATAGCTTCATCCACCAACAATTTACAAAATGTCAGGTCCTTGCGGGAATTCTTTAACCAAATCTCGTTAAGAAGTGTCCGGGAATGACTGCGAAGTTGATCTTTCCGAACACGCGTATCGGCATCGACCGCTTGGCGCCGCGAGATTTCCGCAAGAGTATGAATGTAAATATGATTGTTATCATCTTTCTCTCGTGCCTGCTTGGCCAGAGCCTCGGCAGCAACGAGCGAACCATGTCGATGAGAATATTCTAGAATAGCTGCTTGCTGGAAAAGGAATGCAGAGTTTGGCGACGTCTCGCATGCCATCTCAAATATCCGACGCGCTGGAACAATCGATGTAAATTGATTAGCAATATCTCGACCACGACAAACGCCCTCTATTATTCGGGCATCAGAGGAGAAACCAGCGTCAAGGCCCGAGATTACTCGACTGAGCTGACTTGCCTTTGCTTCATCGGTTTCGCAAGCGACACCAAAAACAATCTGAGCCACCCTAGAATGGCGGCACTGGTATCCACGGTCACCCGTTCCTTTATTCGTTGTAACCTTGACAATGTCTCGAAGTGGTTCGAAAAAATCACTCTCGAATTCTTCAAATCGAACTCCACTTATCCTTGAGATTGCACCAGCACGTGCGGTAACTCCAAACTGATGCATGGTCGAAATGTCTAGATAGAGACGCTGCGCGGCAGCGGGCAAAACCCGCTGGTATTCTTCGAGAATGATGTTTTCAAAAGGTTTGCCAAGTGTGAGTTCATGAAGCGCCACAAGTAGCTGACGATCGGACCGATCCGCATCCAAAAATGCAGCGACCTGCTCGCCTTTTTCTTTGTCTTTCAGCATTCCTAGACATTTGTGTCGAGAAAGCAGTTCGACAAGATCCTCTGCTTCTGTCTCCGACAAACCGCGCAAGCTGAAAATTTCTGGGGGGAATTCTGCTTCTAATTCGTTGCAGTAGCTTCCCCAGTCTGCTTCCCGGTCTGCCGCAATGATTGTGAGTGGGATGCCCGTAGAAGAAGCACTCTCTAGCAACCTCCGAATTTTTTCAGAGTGCAATGAAATCTGGTCAACAAATAAAATGGCTCGTTTTCCGGTCAAGCTAAACAATTCTGAAAAGAACTCCGGCCTTGGGCTACCATTTGACGACAGCCAAAAGACCATTTCGTCGAGCGCGGTGGCCGCATCGTAAGCCGCTCGTTTGAGGGCAATCGTTTTTCCGGCACCTGCGGAGCCTTGGAGGAGAACAAACTTTAGCAGCTCGTCTTTCTCGACGGCTAAAGCCGTGTAGAGCATTCGCTCCGAAGCTATGCGACGAAAGTCCAACTGCCTGACAATCCCGCACCAGCCGTGATCGAAGCCGGAATAAAACTTTTTTGGTTCGACCTCATCAAACGGTATACCCGAAGAGACATATTCTAAGTCATCCACAATAGACTGGCGAAAAAAGTCGGAGCCTTTGTCATCTGTTCGGAAGTGTTTTTGGTAGGGTTGATCACCCTGAGAAGTTAATGCTGAAAGTGATCTGAAGAGTGGATCGATCTGGCGTTCGAGTGCATTCGCAAATTCACCGAAGGTTGCGGGTATTACATCTACGCCCCTAGTTGCCCAATCTTTGATGTCGAATTCGTCCGCTCCCGGGGTTACCATAAACCACTGCGGGCGATTTTTGGGATCAATATCGTAGACCAAAGCCCGAACATGACTGTCGGCAAGTTTGTAACCTATGAAGACTAGAACCGAATTTTGTGCCCAGCCTTGTAATCTTTGCATTAGCAGTTTGCGGTTATCTGAAAGGCGATGATAGTGAGCGTGTGAGAGCACTAGAGGTATTTCTCGGTCCAACCGGTGGTCTATGCACCCATGCAACTTGAGTAGTGCAACGGGATTTTGCTCGGCATCTAAACGATCATCGTATGGTTCAAGATCTTTTACGAACGGCAAGCACACTTGTTTACTATCTGGACTGTCAGAATACCCGAGTTCAATCAGTTTATCATAATTGGTAGTAGCGATCCCGCGCCACATGAACTGTGAAATTGACCTATGCGCAGCAGAAGATTTGAATCCATACAGCATTTTTGCAATTTCTTCAAAGACTTGAGGTTGCCCCGCGCCACTTGAAATTGCGATCTCCGAAACAGTTTGCAGGTCTCTTTCGTCTTTATTCTTACCCAAGAACTTTTTGGCCAGTTTGTCCCGCATTTGGTTGCCATCTGGTGGCGTGCTTCCAAATTCATTTGTGCTTTCTTTTGACGACCCTGCGCCAAATACCAAAACAACTCGCTTATCCTTCACGGCCTCAACCAGGGCATGCGGCAGCTCAAGCTTCAAATCTTTCTTCGGCGGCAAGACACTATCCTTCAGTCCAATTCAAAACCACTCTTCCGTTGGCGAGTATTGGAAATCAAGCGATAGTTTACTAGTGGAGAGCGGTTCGGTTGCGCAAATCCGTTCACTGCCAGATGTCCTTACACTCTTACCGCCAGCATGCTCGCGCTTGGAGCGAACTTCCTCTTCCCGCCCGCCATGTAGGTCACACCGGGTTCAGCGGCGTGATCCTGGCGGAAGGGCCGCTTCCATATCCCGGCGAGGGAGCGTTCGCACACGCAGAGAAGGTCCGCTTCCCGCCCTCTCCCACCTTGCGGACACGACCCACATCCGGCTTGGCCAGTCTAGTCCGATCTACCCCGCCGACCGGGAAACGGATTTGAACATCGATCCAGGCAAACGAAGCGGCCGTTCTAGTGCGGAAACCTTGGTCGGAGAGTTCTGCGGCAGCGATAGCTGCGCCTCCCTGTCTACTCACTAAGTAGCCCGCGCAGTCGGCCCTTCGGGCCTTTGTGCTCGGGCTACCCGTTCGCCGGGGGCTGACGCCCCCGGACCCCAGCGGCGCTGACACGCCGCTCGGGAGGCGCTCCGCCCTCCCGAACCCGCCAGGGGCCCTCAGCCGGACCAGAAGACGCGCCGCCCCTCTGGACACCCAGGACAGGGTCGTCGTTCGCCACTCCCCCTGCACCCCCTGGCGTCTCCTGACAGGCTCGGGTCATCGTTCCGCACTCCCCCAACACCCCCTGCTCCCGGAGGATGCCGCTCCGCGCTCGCCTCCGAACCTCCCCCGCTCCCGGGAAGCGCATTCCGCACCTCTTCCCGAGCCCATCTCTGCTCGTCTCCAGACGAGGTCGATAGGGACACCCTCTCGACGCTCTCCCCGACAGCACACGCAGGAAGACGACGCAGGGGAGCAGGGCCAGCCCCTTCCGCCGTGCGCGCGCCTTGTGACGCGCACGACGGACGGGCCCGGCCGATAGGAAGGGAGAAGATCGGGCGCGTCGGACACCAACCATTCAAAGGACACCGACAATGCTCGACTGCATTCAGACGACCCTCATCATGACGCCGGCCTGGCGCGATCTCATCACCCCGGGCGACATCGTCTCGTTCCGCTTCCCGCTGGCCGAGGAGGGCCACAGCGGACGCCCGAAAGCGCGTCCCTGCCTCGTGCTCGATCTGGAGGAGCACGGCGGCAAGCGCTACGCGCTACTCGCCTACGGCACCACCTCCCGGCGCCGGTCCAACATCGGCTACGAGGTGCATGTCCGTCGCCGGGCGGACTACCTCGCGGCGGGGCTCAACGAGCCCACCCGCTTCGTCGGCGCGCGCCGGCTCCTCGTTCCGCTGAACCACAGCGGCTTCTCCGTGTGCGGGGCCACCGGTTCGGCGGTGCTCGGGCGCATCAGCGGGGCGCCGTTCACGGCGATGAACGCGGTCCGCGGCCGCATCCATGCGGAGCGCGACATTGCTTCCGACCGCCGGGCCGAGCGCCGGTCCCGGGCGGCCGTGGCGCGGGGGCACAGCTTTACGGCCGAGCGCCGAACCCCGCGTCGCGGGGCCGCGGCCCGGAAGGCGGTGCAGCAATGACCGCGCTTCCGCCGAATACGCTGGTCGAGCAGCAGGTCGAACTCGTGCGTGTCGTTCTCGAGCTGCGGCCTGGCATGTCGCGGCACCTGGCTAGCAAGGTCCTGCCGCATGTCGGGGCTGACGCCCGTGCGGCAGTCGAGGAAGTGATCGCGCTTCTCGACGAGGAGACCGGGATCGACAGCAGCCTCCCCTCAGTTCTCGATCACGCCATCGGGGCAACCCGCCAGGAGATCACCGCCGGGACATATGAGGAAAAGGTCGCGATTCCTCCGGAGCGCCTGATCGGATGCTCTGTCGCCTTCGACCGGCACCGGCGGCTCACGCCCGAGGCGGAAGCGCTTCAAGCAGCGCTGCCGCGTCTGGAGCAGCTGCACCAGGCCGCCCGGAGGGCGGTCGACTTCGCCGAGGCGATCAGGCTGAGCATTCGGATGATCAAGGCCGAGTAAACCGACGGCGCCCGTTCGGGCGCCGTTCCTTGAGGGGCCGCAAAGCCCCCGGGCGCCGGGATTGGATCCCCCGTCGTTCGGCGCGCCGGTGATGATCACCACTCCTTCGCTGCTACGAGGACGCCGGCGCGCCATCTGACCTCTGACATGGAGCTTCTCATGAAGAACTTCATCCGGCGGAGCCGCCTCTGTTTTCGCCGCCGCCCCAATGTCGTCGTCCGCGTGGCGATCCTCATTCTTCTTCTGGCTCACGCGGCGCTCCTGCTGACTGAATTGTAGCTGAATTTAGTCATGGGGCGCACGGCGGAGGGGAGATCTGCACCCCATCGAAAAACTTCCGACGTCATCGCTACCGAGGTCCGATTTTCCGTCTGCCACCGATTGGAGTGGCCGACACAAAAGGACCTGACATGCGCCCGGCGCTCCGATGGATCGCTCTGCTTCTGACGATGTCGAAGCTCACATGACCCTCGGAACCATAGCTTTTCCGCTTCTTCGCCAATGAACCGAACTCCTGTTCGCCACGCCGTGAGCGTGGCGGAACCCAAAGGACAAGACCAATGACCAATGCCAAGCCCCTCACCCTTCTCGCCGCGAATGACGTTGGCCCCTCATGCGATGCCACTCTCGCGATCACCGGCCTCATCGGGCTTCTCGCGCGCAGCCAGGCGCGCCGTCTTGCTGAGGCCATCGAGCCGGCGAACCTGACGTGCGCACCGTCTTCTCGGAGTGCGCAGCCATGAAGCGCGCCGCATTCTACGCCCGCTATTCGTCCAAACTGCAACAGCCGACTTCGCTCGAGGACCAGATCGCTAAAGGCAAAAAATACTGCGCTGCCCAGAACTACGAACTCGTATCCATCTTTACCGATGGCGAGATGAGTGGCCGCAACATGCGTCGCCCGGGCCTGATTGAGCTGAAGGGAGCCCTCGTGCGTCGCGAAATCGACATCATCATCGTCGAAGCGATGGACCGCCTCGGACGGCGCGTTGTCGACTCTCTGAATTTCTTCGACCTGACGCAGTTTGGCGGTGTCGAACTCTATTCCCTCGACGAGGGCCCACAGGATTTCGTCAACGTGCTGCTTCGGAGCTATGCCGCGCAGCAGTTCTCCGAAATGATCGGCGAGCATACACGGCGCGGCATGCAGGGCGGCCTCACCCGCGGCCGACTGCATACCAGTGCCTATGGCTATCGGAAAATTGAAACCGACAAAGGCCTGAACCGCGAGGTCGATCCGGCCGAAGCCGAAATCGTGCGTCGGATATTCCGCGAGGCCGCGGAGGGCCATTCCGCCAAGTCCATCGCTGTGGCCCTCAACAAGGACGGCATCCCGGCGCCGCGGGGCGGCACCTGGGATGCTTCGACGATCCGGGGAAACAAGGCGCGTCACGAAGGCATCCTGAACAACCGGCTCTACATAGGTGAAGCGTCAGTCTGCAAAATCGGACGACGCTACCATCCCGAGACGGGCGAAAAGGCGGTATTCCCCACCAAAGACGCCGAGGTGAAGGTGTTTGAGGCCCTGCGCATCGTTCCGCAGGAGGTCTGGGACACGGCGCAGGCAGAAGCTGCAAAACGAACGCGCAGCGCCCGGGTTTCGGGCAACCCACAGTCGGCGCGCCGTTCGAAGCATCTGCTGTCGGGTCTGATGTTTTGTGGCTCCTGTGGGCATAGCTACGTGAAAGTCGGCAAGTACCGCTTTGGATGCCGCGAGGCGCGCAAGCATGCCTGTGGAAATCGCGTGACCATTGCTCAGGCTGCGATCGAAGGACAGACCTTCAAGCAGCTAAGGGAGGTGCTGTCGGCGCCGGACCTGATACAGCATTTCGAACAAGCGTTTCGCGCCGAAATGCAACAACTCGAGGGTGAGGACACGAAGGCCGCCCTGAAGACAACTGCGCGCAAGCTCGCCGGCGTCCAGAAAGCGCGCCGCGGCATCATGGCCGCCATCGAAGGCGGTGCTGATTTCGCGGACTATAGCGAGCGCGACAAGGAGCTGAAAGCCGAGGGCAAGGCGCTGGAAGCCCATCTCGAGAGCCTAAAAGTTCGCGAGGCGGCCAAGGCGCGCTCGGCTCCGGACATGCCCGCGCTCTTTGCGCAGGCCCTTGAGGAACTCGAAGCTCTCCTGGGGAGCCCCGAAACCGTCGTTCAAGCCAACGAGCACATGTCGGCGCTGATCCGACGCATCACGTTGACACCCGCCCCCCAAGAGGAAAGCGGGCTGTCTGTCGACATCAAGACCGATTTGGTGGCGCTACGCGCCGCTACCGGCATCGGCGGCGACGCGTAGCCCGGCCCCCCAGACAGTTCTGACCAAGTATTCGAGAAAGGCCACGCACTGAGCGTGGCCTTTTGCGTATGGCAAGCTATGCTCCGATACAACCGGCTGGAAGAAAACGACAATTAACGGCCGGGCACGGGGCACTGCCCCCTCACGCGCTTTCCTAGATCACGTTGAATTCCGGACCGTAGGGATACCCGGTAATGTTCTCATGGCCGTCTTCGGTGATCACGAGGATATCATGCTCCCGATAGCCCCCCGCGCCCGGAGTGCCCTCGGGGATCGTCAGCATCGGTTCCATGGAGATCACCATTCCCGGCTCCAGAACCGTGTCGATGTCCTCGCGCAGTTCAAGCCCCGCTTCACGCCCGTAGTAATGCGAAAGGACGCCGAATGAATGCCCGTAGCCGAAGGTTCGGAAAGACAGCAAGTCACGCTCCGCAAAGAAGGCGTTGATCTGTTCGGTGACCTCCGCACAACTCACGCCCGGCTTCAGCAGGCTCATCCCATATTCATGCGCCGCGACATTGGCGTTCCAGATGCCGAGGCTCGCGGGATCGACGGTGCCGACGAAGAGGGTGCGTTCGAGGGCAGTGTAGTATCCGTTGATCATCGGGAAGGCATTCAGGCTCAGGATGTCGCCCGTTTCCAACTTGCGGCTGGTGACGGGGTTATGCGCCCCATCGGTATTGATGCCGGATTGGAACCAAACCCAGGTATCCCGGTATTCCGCGTCGGGGAAACGTCTGGCGATTTCCAGTTCCATGGCGTCGCGCCCGGCCATCGCCACATCGATCTCGCGCGTACCGACCCTGATTGCCTCCTTGATTGCATAGCCCCCGACGTCGGCGATTTGAGCCCCCGCTTTGATCAGGGCGATCTCTGCGGCGGATTTATGCATGCGCTGTCGCATGGCGGCAGGGGCGATGTCGGTCGTTGACTTGGGGTTTAGCAATTCATCCAGAAGCGACTTTTGCGCGAGGGTCAGATGATCGGCTTCGTACCCAACGTGCTTGCCGGTCCCGACGACGGAACGAATAGCCCGCCAATAGTTGTTTCGCTGCCAGTCGGTATAGGTGATGTTGTCCCCGTGGCACCGACGCCACGGTTGGGCCGCGTCGATCCCCGCGCTGAAGGTGACGGATTCAGATGGGGTTACGACCAGCGCGTATGGCCTTCCGAACGAGCAGTAGAGAAAGCCGCTATAGTAAGCGACGCAGTGCATCGACGTGAAAACGCAGGCATCAACGTTGGCCGCATTCATTTCTGCTCTCAGCGTCGAGAGGCGCGCCTCATACTCCGCCGGCGCGAAGGGGAGTACCTTTTCCCCTTGGTGAAATCTGAGAAATTCTGGACGATCCATTGCATGGCTCCCTAGATCCGAATGCTGTTGTCGCATCAAAGGAGCCAGCCTTGCCCCGCGATGCCTGCAGCAAAGAAAGGTCCCGGCGTTCAGGAAAGAGATTGCGGCAACGCACCAAGGTGCTGGCGACGCCATCGCCCGGCCGCACTTCATCATCGTGTAGCCAAGGAGAGAAGGCAAGATAAGCCGGATCGCGATGCCGGCGGCCAAGCAGTGGTCGCCCAGCGATTCAGCATCAGGGTTTCACACCACATGCCGACCGGTAAGGTGGCGGCCCGATCGGGGACGAGCCGCCATAGTCCCGTGCGCTATTCGGCGGGAATTTGCGCGGCTTGCCGCTCCGTCTCTGCGCGCAGGCGGCTGGCGGCCGCGCCGGGTTCGGCACCCCAGACCGCGATCCAGCGATAGAAGATCGGCGTCAGGAACAGCGTGAAAACCGTGGCAAACCCAAGCCCACCGACGATGACCCAGCCCACGGCGACGCGCGCTTCCGCCCCTGCGCCGGAGGTGAGCACCAACGGGAGGCCGCCAAAGACGGTAGAGACCATCGTCATCATCACAGGACGTATGCGCAAGCGCAGTGCGCTCCGAATGGCGGTGTCGATATCCTCTCCGGCTTCGCGGAGCTGGTTGGCAAATTCGACAATCAGGATACCGTTCTTTGCCATCACCCCGATCAGCATCACGAGGCCGATCTGGCTGTAGTAGTTCAGGGATCCCCCCGTGATCGAAATCGCAAGAATGGCAGCGGCGAGGCCGAAGGGCACTGTCATCATGATGACTACTGCGCTGGCGAAGCTTTCGAACTGCGCCGCAAGAACAAGCAGCACCACCAGAAGCGCAACCCCGAACACCACGTAGATGGAGGAGTTGCTCTCATCGAGTGTCGCGGCCTCACCGGTGAAGATGAGGGCCATCCCCTCTGGCAGAACCTCCTGTGCAATCTGCTGCGCCCGGCTCATCGCATCTGACAGGTCCGCGCCCGCTCCGAGGTTGGCCTGCAGCGCCACGGAGAGTGCGCCGCCGTGCCGTTCGATCTGGGCCTGGCTGACTACGGTCTCCAGTGTTGCGAGTGTGGAAAGGGGCACGAAAGAGCCGTTATCGAGCCGTATGGACATCGATTCGATGTCTGAGGGATCATCGATCGGGGGGCCGCCCGGGACGACGTTGACGGCGATTTCGGTGTCATCCTGAAATACGGTCACGGCCTCGTTTCCGCGAACCAAGACGCTGATCAGGGACGTGACCTCGGAAGGAGACAGGCCCATGTCATTGGCTGCGTCGTCATCCACGGTTACCTCCAACTGGGCATCCACACTGTCGTTCGACAGTTGTGGGTTCAGGAATGTCGGATCCTGACTCATCGCCGCGACGAGGGCATCCGCGGCCGCCGTGATATCTTCAATATCGGTGCCCGTTACCGCGAGTCCAAGGCCGCTGCCCGCCCCGCGAATGTTGAGGGAGTTGGTTGAGCGTGCGCTGACCTGAACACCGGGGACAGAGTTGAGCTGACCGCTGATCTTGGTGATCAGATCCTGCTGTGCAAAATCACGCTCTTGCCAGTCGGGCAGGCGCACGATGATGAAGGCGCTGGTGCCGCCACCAATGCCGACGATGCTCTGCACGGTTCTGATTTCACCCCGGTCCTGATACGGGGCGAGGATTTCCTCGATCTGGGCAACCTGTTCGTCGAGATAGTCCACGGTGGTATCGGAAGCGCCCCGCGCCTGCACGAGAAAGAACCCGCGATCCTCCGAGGGGGTCACAGCGGACGGCAGGGAGGAGGCAGCGCCAAACGCGATGATCGCAAAAGCAATCGCAACGGCCAAGACAAACAGCGGTGTCCTGATCGCCCAATCCATCACGGCATCAAACCCGCGTGCAAAGCGGGTCGGAGGGGCAGGCTCGATCGGGGCTCCTTTCCCGGGTTTTCCGGGATCAAGAAGAGCGGCCAACACGGGCGCGAGCGTCAGAGCCGTGGCGGATGAAAGCGTAACGGCAAAGGCAAGGACGAAGCCGAACTCGGAAAATACGCCGCCAGCTTGGCCGGGCAGAAAGGAAATCGGAATGAACACCGCAGCAAGCGTGGCGGTAGTTGAGATGACGGCAAAGAAAACTTCGTTCGTACCCGCCGCCGCGGCCGCGTAGGCGCCCATGCCGCTTTTACGTTTACGCACGATGTTCTCGATTACAACGATAGCGTCGTCCACCACCATGCCAGTGGCCAGAACCATGGCGAGCAGGCTGATGGTGTTGACGGAAAACCCTGCGAGCCAGATTGCCGCCAACGTCCCGATGAGCGCGACGGGGATCGTAACCGCGGGAATAAGCGTCGCGCGGACTGACCGCAAAAACAGGAAGATTACAGCGATCACGATACAGGTGGCCAGCAGGATGGATTTGACCACCTCCTGAATGGACCCTTCAATAAAGATACCATCATCGGAGGTCGTGACCAGTTGGACGTTCTGAGGCAATTGCGCTTGCAGTTCCTCCACGGCGATACTGACCGCGCGTGAAATATCCAGCGTATTCCCGACGGATTGCCGCGTAATATCGAGGCTCACGGCAGACTGTCCGTTCACCCGTGTGAAAACCGTGCTTTCTTCAGGCAACAGCTGGACCAAGGCCACGTCCGCGATCGACGTGGCGGCGTTGATCCGCAAGGACTTGATGGTATCGACCGTGACGTCTTCATTGCCGACACTCAGGGCGAGCGTCTGGGATGTGCTTTCCAGTTCACCCAAAGGCGTATCGTCTCGCAGGCTCGAGAGGGCCTGATTGACGTCGAAAACGGTAAGGCCCCGGCTCATCAGCGACGGTATATCCACCGTCACGCGGAATTCGTTTGCCCGATTGCCACGCACCGTAACTTCGGCGATGCCGTCGATGGTTGACAGCTTTTCATAGACGGCACCTTCCGCAAGGCGGGTCAGTTCATCAAAACTCGCGTCACCCAAAAGAGCGAGCCGGATGATCGCGTCGGAGTTGCTGTCGCTTTTGGAGACGGTTGGATCATCCACATCGTCCGGCAGCGATCTCATTGTGTTCGAGACAATCTCTCGTGCCTCGTTGGCCGCTACGTCTACATCGGTGCCGTCCGAAAGATCGATCGTGATGCGGCTCGACCCGGACGCGGATTCAGACTCGATATAGCTCAGCCCCTCGAGCGCGCTGAGCGCGTCTTCCAGCACTTGGGTAACTTGGGTATCCACGGTGGAGGGGACGGCCCCCTCATAATCGGTGCGGACGGATAGGACCGGCTGATCCACATCGGGCATCTCACGCACATCAACGCTGCTCAGGGCCGCCAGACCCGCAATGATGACCAGAAGATTCAGTACAATGCCAAAGATCGGGCGGGCGACGAAGATATCCGCGAACCCGGCCTTTCGGGCCTGTCGTTCCAGACTCATGTGCTCGGACCTTCGGGAGCATCGGCATCGGTAACTGGCGAGGCCTCGCGTAGCTTCGACGCGCCCTCTGTGACGATCTGTGTTCCCTCAGGAATCTCGGTTTGAAGCCAGACGCGATCGCCCTCGCGGTAGAGGATGGTGACTGGATGACGGATCGCGCGACCATCTTCGACAGCCCAGATACCCGCCCCGGATCTGTCCCAAGTGACGGCGGTCGCCGGGAGGGAGGGGAGGGGAGCGGTTTCTTCGATCATGCGCACCAGAAAGGTCATGCCTGACCAGAGCAACTTGTCGGAATTGTCGATGGAGGCCTTGACGGTCACGCTTCGGGTGACGCTGTCCAGCCGGCTATCGAAGGCGGTGATTTGACCCTCGAATACGCGCCCTGCATAGGTCGGCGTTCCCACAAGGACGGTCTTTCCGACAGACAGCAGACCGATGGAGCGTTCGGGCACCTCAAACTCGACAACGAGTGATGTGGAATCGTCGATCGTCACGATGACCTCGCCCGAGGACACCAGATCGCCCACCTGCACATCGCTCAGGCCCAGCCGTCCGGAGATCGGCGCAAGTACGGTGCGTTCTTCGAGCGCGAGTTCCGCCATCCCGACGTTTGCTTCGGCCAGCCGCAGGGCGACCTCTGCCTCGGACAGCGTTACGCCGGTAATGGTCAGGTTGCCGCCCGCCTGAAGCGCTTGGTAGCGCTCGACCGTATCCCGCGCCTGATCCAGTTCGGCCTGCGCAATGTCCAGCGAGAGATGCTGGGTCCGATCGTCGAGCCGAAGCAGGATATCGCCTTTTTCGACTTCGGCATTCGCCTCCAGGAAGGTTTCAACCACCTCGCCGGTTTCGCTCATGGTCACGTTGGCCCGCTGAGCCGAGGTCGCGTTGCCGACGGTGCGCAAGGTCAGGGCATAGCTGCTGGACTGTAGCGGTTCCATGACCACCGATGTTGCCCGCGCGATCCGGCCCTGGCTCGCCCCCTCGCGGCCCTGTGCCGCGCCGTCCGCCGAAGCCGTTTCCTCAGTGGCGATCCCAATCAGACGAGAAACCTGATCCGGGAGGCCGAAAGTCACAAAGTATGCGACGACCAAGATGCCGAGTGACACGGGAAGTAGGACGAATTTTCGCAACGGACAAATACCTATCTCCGCCTGAGGGCGGTCTGAAACCTGGCATTTAACGCCGCCCCATGGCACTTCCGTCGAAAATTCTTAAGACGCGTGAGTGTCGGTTTAGGCATGATGGCAACGCGGTTGTGCACCAGAATGCCGTGATGCCATACGCCGCAATGTTTACCAAATGCCAGCGCGGCGCGACGCGAGACGCGCACAAAAGCGCGAGCAATCTATAGACGGCACAGTATCGCGCGCGTTCGCTTGGCGATCGACACCCGCGCTGCCGGTAGCATGTGCCGCATAGATAAGTCAGGGGAGTGTAGCGGAGGCTGTTGGCGGTGGGCGCTTCACGAGTTCACATGGTGGTGCGCCCATGTCACTTCGAACTGGGATCGAAAATCTCTCTAGCGCTCGGTCTTGGTTTACATCCTCAGCCGTGCAGCCGAGTTTAACGCCCCGCCGCTGGGCGCGAGCAGGTATGCGGTAAGAGGAACAGAGATAAAGGTGGCGGACAGTGAGGGATTCGAACCCTCGAGACGGTCTCCCGCCTACACACTTTCCAGGCGTGCGCCTTCGACCACTCGGCCAACTGTCCGTGGGGCGCTCTTTATCCGCAACTGTGGTCAGGTTGCAAGAGGGTCTACGCGGGAATGTTGCACAGGGTCTGGTCCTGACGCGGAGCGCGTGCTTTATCGTCCCGCGATGTGACGAGGAAGGGATGCCCCATGCATATGGTTTCAATGATCGCGCGACCCGGCGAGCTTGCCCCTGCAATGGCGGAGGCGCTGCGCAATGCGTGGGGAGGCGGTGATCTGATCTGGCTCGCGCCGGATGAAGCCGCCGAATTCGCAATCGGCGCGGTCCCCGGCAATGTCGATACGGTTCGCGCCGAACTGGACGGGCAGGGGATCGACCTGAATATCGTGACCGGGCAGGGCCGTGCCAAGCGCCTGTTGCTCGCGGATATGGACAGCACGATGATCGAGCAGGAGTGCATCGATGAGCTTGCCGAGGTCGCGGGCGTGGGCCCGAAGGTGCGGGAGATCACGGCCCGCGCGATGAACGGTGAACTCGATTTCGAAGGGGCCCTGATCGAGCGGGTCGCTCTTTTGAAGGGGCTGCCGGAGAGCATCATCACCGACGTGCTTGCCACGCGCATCAGCTTCATGCCCGGCGGGCGGGCGCTGTTGGGAACTATGAAGGCGCGCGGCGCGCGGTGCGTACTCGTCTCCGGCGGTTTCACAGCGTTCACCGCTCATGTGGGCGCGTCCCTCGGGTTCGATGAGACCCGCGCAAACACGCTCCTTGTCAAAGAAGGATACTTGACCGGAGAGGTCGCCCAGCCGATCCTTGGGCGCGATGCCAAGGTCGCTGCGTTGGTCGAGAGCACGGAACACCTTGGAATTGGTCCCGCCGATGTGATTGCAGTTGGCGATGGCGCCAATGATCTGGGGATGCTCGGCCGGGCGGGATTGGGTGTGGCTCTGCATGCCAAGCCTAGCGTTGCCGCACAGTGCGCCGTGCGGGTGAACCACGGTGATTTGTCGGCGCTGCTCTATCTACAGGGCTATTCCCGCGACGAGTTTGCAGCCTAGGGCCACAGGCCCTGCACAGGGCGGATCGCACCGCAGTCGATCCCCCGCCGATTGACGAGGGGGGCATCCATTCTCCGCAAGGTCGCGGGATGATCCGGGGCCAGAACCCCGAGCCGAACCAGTAGCGCCGCGATGACGCATTCGGCCGCGCGGGTAGCGCCGTCGGAGATCTTTACCGCTATGCCAAGCCCTCTCTCGGGGATCATGGCAGTATAGACACCTTCTGCACCGGTCTTGATTGCAACGCGCCCATCCATCGCCCGCATCAATTCGGTGCAGGCGCGGCCCTCGCCGGCCACGAGGTCGGGATGAAGCGCCATGGCGCCGTGCAACCGTACCATGGCGTCAGCCATCGCGCCGGAGCCCTCGCGGGCTGAGGCAAACCGGCTCATCGCCCGTGCAAGTCCGGTCATTGTCGTCGCGAAGTTCGGGGCGGAGCATCCGTCGATCCCAAAGCCGGGACTGTTTTCGCCAGTAACCTCTTCGAAAGCGTCACGAACGGCGCGCTGAACCGGGTGGGAGGGGTCGACATACTCTGCATCGCCGCCCAAGTGCTGATTCAGCATCAGGAACCCGCAGTGTTTCCCCGAACAGTTGTTGTGGGTCTGGTTCGGCGCACCGTCCGAACAGATCAAATCGCGCCGTGCCTTGTGGTCGGCGGGCAATTGCGGGCCGCAACGAAGATCGCTCTCTGCAAGGCCCAAATCCTCCAGCCACTTGAGGGCCTGATTTGTATGGAGGGCGGCACCATCGTGTGAAGCACAGGCAAAGGCGAGTTGGCGGGTGGACAGCCCTCGTCCCGCCTCAGATGTCGCAAGGGGAAGCGCTTGGATCATCTTTACCGATGACCTCGGCAGGATGACCGCATCCGCGTTCCCCCAAGCCTCCACGACGGTGCCGGAGCCATCGCTTATCACGGCATGGCCTGCGTGCACGCTCTCGAGAAATTCACCGCGCCAGAGTTCTACGAGGGGTACTGAATCGGTCATGTGCCACCTTTCCGTCGTGCTCGGCAATTTTCTGCCAATCGCCCTTTTCCAGTTCCGGTGTTTCAGGCTATTCAAACGATGGCAATGAGCAAAGGGGCCAAACGGCATATCTGCGCCGGGCCCGACATTTGAGGCAAGGCAGCGGAGGCAGGACACATGATGTCACGAGTGGCAGGTGCGGTGGTCGCGGCGACCATTGGGTTGCAGGCAAGTATCGCTGGGGCGCAGCAGAGCGACAACCAAGTCGCCGCCAAGACCGATTGGGCGGTCTTCATGGAAGAAACCCCCAAGGCATGCTGGAGCGTGTCGGCACCGGAAAAGACGGTCAACACCCGCAACGGCAACGTCGTATCGGTGAGCCGTGGAGACATCCTCTTGTTCGTCTTCTATCGTCCCGAAGCCGGGGCCGAGGGGCAGGTCACCTTCACCGGCGGATATCCCTTCGCGGACGGGTCCAATGTCACGGTCGATATCGGTGGAACGAAATTTGAGATGTTCACCCAAAACATTCGCGACAAGGGCGGCGAATTGGTGGGATGGGCTTGGCCCACGTCGCCGGCAGAAGATGCCAAAATGGTCGCGGCGATGAAGCGCGGGGCAGAAGCCGTGCTGACGGCGCGGTCCTCCCGTGGGACCCAGACGCAGGACACCTTCTCCCTTCTTGGCTTCACCGCAGCGTTGGAAGAAGCACAAGGCCGGTGCAAGTGAGCACGAAAGGGGCCGCTTTGTTTCGCGGCCTCTCCGCCTTTCCGATGACGCCAAGCGACGAGGGGCTTCGCTTGCGCCCCGAGCGCTTGGCGATCCTCCTTGAACGTATTGTGGCGGCCGGCGCTGATTCCGTCGGACTCTTGGGCAGCACCGGAAGTTACGTCTACCTCACCCCCGAGGAACGACGCCGGGTCCTGCGGGTCGCCTCCGAAGTCATTGACGGCAAGGTTCCGCTCATCGTCGGGGTGGGGGCGATGGGCACGCAAGACGCCGCGGCCCTTGCGCGTGATGCCGAAGAGGGCGGCGCGGATGGCGTGTTGCTGGCACCGGTTTCATATCAGCGACTCACGAGTGCCGAAGTCCATGGCCTCTTCGCCGATCTGAGCGCGGCGACGTCGCTGCCGATTTGCATCTACAACAATCCCACGACCACTGGTTTTACTTTCAGCGAGGAGCTGATTGGCCGACTGGCGGAGCTTCCTAACGTCGTTGCTGTGAAAATGCCCTTTCCCGCCTCGCGCGATGTGCGCGGTGAGATCGGATCGCTCCGCGCGCGCCTGCCAGAGGGCTTTACGATCGGCTACAGCGGGGATTGGGAGGCGTCCAAGGCACTGCTGGCTGGTGCGGATGCTTGGTTCAGCGTAATTGCCGGGATGCTGCCGGTGCCCGCCGTTGCTTTGGCGCGGGCCGCCATAGCGGAAGATCGGGCGGAGGTGATGCGGCTTGAAGCTGGCTTTGAACCTCTCTGGTCGCTTTTTCGGGAATTCGGCAGCTTCCGCGTGAATTACGCGATTGCGCCCCATGTCGGCCTGACGGGTCTCGCGCCCCCGCGCCCTGTTCTTCCCCTGGATGCCGTTCACCTGCTAAAAGTTGAAGCAGCAATTCGCCATCTTGATGAGCAGGTCGGGCTTGGGGTCGCGCTGGCCTGACCTGTTTCCCTTTGGACTTTCCCATCGAATCCTATATGTGAGCTATCTCTTAGCGCCCGGGCATACTCGCCGGGGCATTTTGCACGCCGTCCCGGAGGACCGACATGACCGCCAGCGCCCCCATCACGCAGGATGTCCTGACCATTCCCCGCAAGTCCCCAGAGGGCGGGCGGCGCAATCTTGTGGGTCTGACCCGGCCCCAGCTTCGGGATGCGCTGCTGGAGATTGGCGTGACCGAGAAACAGGTCAAGATG
This sequence comes from Poseidonocella pacifica, assembly GCF_900111875.1. Classification (GTDB taxonomy): domain Bacteria; phylum Pseudomonadota; class Alphaproteobacteria; order Rhodobacterales; family Rhodobacteraceae; genus Poseidonocella; species Poseidonocella pacifica. The sequence continues at coordinate 233,183 of NZ_FOJU01000002.1, read as the reverse complement.
CGGGTCAATCAGGTTTGGCAATGGATCTATCAGTGGGGCGTACGCGATTTTGACGCCATGACCAATCTCGCCAAGGGGTTTCGCGCGCAACTGGCGGAGAACTTCGTCATCGAGATCCCCGAAATGGTTTCCCGTCAGGTCAGCAATGATGGCACGCGGAAATATCTCGTCCGGATTGCGGGGGGGCATGAGGTCGAGGTGGTTTATATCCCCGAGACGGATCGCGGTACGCTTTGTATCTCATCGCAGGTGGGCTGCACGCTGACCTGTTCCTTTTGCCATACCGGTACGCAGAAACTGGTGCGCAACCTCTCAGCCGGCGAGATCGTGGGTCAAGTCATGATGGCCCGTGACGATCTTGGGGAGTGGCCAGAGCCCGGCGCGCCCAAGGATGAAACGCGTCTTCTCTCCAATATCGTCCTGATGGGCATGGGGGAGCCTCTCTATAATTTCGACAACGTGCGCGACGCGATGAAAATCGCCATGGATAGGGAGGGGATCAGCCTTTCCCGCCGCCGCATCACGCTGTCTACCTCCGGGGTTGTGCCCGAAATTGCCAAGACCGCAGAGGAGATCGGGTGCCTTCTGGCCGTGAGTTTCCACGCCACGACGGACGAAGTGCGCGACAAGCTCGTGCCGATCAACAAGAAATGGAACATCGAAGCCTTGCTGAATGCGCTTCGGGAGTATCCGCGCCTGAGCAACTCCGAGCGGATCACCTTTGAGTATGTCATGCTCAAGGATGTGAACGACAGCGATGCTGATGCGCGTCGGCTGGTCAGCCTGATCAAGGGCATTCCGGCCAAGATCAACCTCATCCCATTCAACGAATGGCCCGGCGCCCCTTATGTTCGCTCCGATCAGGATCGCATCAAGGCATTCGCCGACATCATCTATCACGCCGGATATGCCTCCCCCATTCGCAGGCCACGCGGAGAAGACATCATGGCGGCCTGCGGGCAGCTCAAGTCCGCAACCGAACGCGCGCGAAAGTCGCGCAAGGCGATCGAGGCTGACGCCGGGCTCTGATCCTTTATCCGGAGATATAGACCCCGGATTTCGGTCGATAAAAGATTTTCTGGTTGTGTAACCGGCCAAGCAGGGATTGCGCTGCCTTGGGATCGATGCCGTCTTCCCGCTCGGATGACGCAGCATGCCGAAGGGCGGTTTCGATCAGCCGGATATCCTCTAAGTCGAGTTCGAACATTTTGTTGAAGTTGGGCATGGTCGGGCTCCTTGCACCGGGGTCGTGCAACGAGAATAAGCCTTGCAGCGGCTTCGTCAAAGGAACCTTTGCAAAAAGGTGGTCAGGCGCTTCGATCCAAGTACATGCGACCTTGGTCGGCTTCGGTCATTACCCCGACGGCATTGAGCAGAGCAGGGAGGACTGTTCCGCGCTCTTCAATTTCCCGGTCGTAATCAACCACCCGGACAGAGCCGAAGCGACGCCAGAAACGCACGATTTCCTCGCGATCAAATACCCAGTCTTCACGGATATCATCCATGCCAAGGCCGTATCGCCAGTGACTGCCATGTTTCAGGAGTTCGCGTTCCCACATGGCGCGCCAATGCATTTCGTTGCGAAAGCAGACGACGGGAACAATCTGTACATCCGCAACCTTGAAAAACCAGCGGAGGCGTTCGGCCTCTACATCTTCACGGGCAAAACAGAGCGACTCTGCGCTTGCCACAAAGCGTTTGATGTCTGGATTGGCGCAGAGGCCCCGGAGCCGGGCCAGCACTTTCAGCCGCCCCCAAAGACCCGGCGGTTTGGTTCGTCCAGCCATGCGCGCAGGCGTGCGAAGGCTGGGGCGCAGCACTGCGTTTGCAAGCGGAAGCGTTCCGGCGGAGGCGGCAGGGCCTTCGATGAAAAGCCCCGTGCCCTTGGCCGCAAGACGCGGTGCGGCATCGTGCAGCCATCCGTGCAGCCCTGCGGTCCCGGCCATATGCGTGCCGATATGGAGATAGAATGGTCGCATCGGCCCTCATCCGCGTAATTGGGATTCATCCATGGCAGCAAACCGTGACGAAACCCTTAGCGCGACCGGGTCAGAGCGAGGAAAACATCTTCTAGATCCGCCTGTTCGGTCCGAACGTCATCGATTCGAATCCCCGCATCGCGCACTGATTGCAGCACGGCCTCTGCCGGCGTGGCTTGCGAGTGATAGGAAATGGCGATGGCGCCGCCTTCGCGCCGCTCGACCTCCAGCCCCAAGCCCTCGGGCAAGCGGGAAACCCCTCCTTCGGGTTGGATCACCATCGTCTTTGCATCAAGCGCGCCCAGCAGGTTCGCGGTGCTGTCGCGGGCAACCACTTCGCCGTGGTTGATGATCGCGATCTCATCACACATTTCCTCGGCCTCTTCGAGATAGTGTGTTGTCAGGATGATCGTCATGCCGCGTTCGCGATTCAGGCGACGCACATTCTCCCACAGCATCTGCCGCAATTCGATGTCGACCCCCGCGGTCGGCTCATCGAGCACGAGGACTTGCGGATTATGCACAAGCGCTTTTCCAAGCAGGAGACGCCGCCGCATGCCTCCCGACAGGGTGCGCGCATAGGCGTTCGCCTTGTCCTCAAGGCCAACCATGCGAAGAATCTCATCGCTGCGTCGTTCCGTCTTGGGCACGCCATAGAGCCCTGCCTGCACCTCCAGCGCCGCGCGGGGCGCAAAGAACGGATCGAGGTTGAGCTCTTGGGGCATCACGCCGATCGCGGCGCGCGATTGGCGTGGGTTTACGTCCTGATCGAACCCCCAGATCGTCACGCGCCCATCGGTTTTCCTGACCAAACCGGCAAGGATGTTGATCAACGTGGACTTGCCCGCGCCATTCGGCCCCAGAAGGCCAAAGACCGAACCGGCAGGAATAGAAAGATCCACCCCGCGCAATGCTTGTTTGGGCGCTTCGCCCTTCTGGCCCGCGTATGTCTTGGTCAGACCTTCAATTTCAATCGCATTCCCGGCCACTGTGTCTTGTCCCTCATTCCGTGATCGCGCATAACCCGATCTAGTGGAGTAACGCCGCAAAGGAAATGACCCCATGACGACCCCACCCCCTGAGACCCGTATCGTGGACACATGGCGCGTGGCCTGTGACGGAGGGGAAGGGGCCTTGGGGCATCCGCGCGTCTGGCTCCAGATTCCGCATGAGACGGGCTATGTAGAGTGTCCCTATTGCGATGCCAGACTGATCCACAAGGAATTCGAGGGTAAGGTCTGAATCGCCGTACCTTTCTGAACCTTGGTGTCTTCAGCGGGCTTGTCGCCGGCGCCTATGGCGGGGCGGGTGCGCTGCGGTGGGCATTACGGCCCCCACTTGAGTTGGAGCCGATCCCTGGTGTTCCGGGGTTTCGCCGAATACCGGGCGGGGCAATCTCGGCGGGAGCGGCCCTGTTCACGGGGCTTGAGGCAGCACCCCTCAGGCCGGAAATCCCCGATCTTTGCGCGGCGCTCTTCCCGGCGGGTCGAGCAAAAGTCCCACTCGCGTATTTCTCCGACGTGCGCTGCTCAATCTGTCGCGAAATTTCCCCGCTATTGCGAGAGGTTGATGGCGCGACGGTGAGTTTTCACGAACTGCCGATCTATGGCCCACCGTCCGAGCTTGCGGCGCGCGCCGCCATCGCTGCGGGGTTTCAAGGCGCGCACTCGGCCTTCCACCATCGGCTCATGGGGTCTCCCGTTGTGCCGACACGGGCCTATCTGCTGAAACTCGCCGAGGACGCGGGGATCGACACGGCGCGCCTTCTCTCAGATATGCAGCGCCCGGAGGTAGATCGGCGACTCGCCACTACCCGAGCGCTGGCCGACCTTTTCGGGTTTGTCGGAACGCCAGCGCTTGTGGTCGGACGTACCGCGGCTCTGGGCCGGGTGAGCAAACATACCTTGGACGAACTTGTCGACCTCGAACGGAACGAGCGCGCGCCACTGTCCTGCTGAGGGCTGGAAGCCGGGCGCGCTTCGTGGCAATACCGCGCCGGACCCAAGCGGAGAGAAACCATGGCATTCGGCAAAGGCTGTCACCTGCATCTGATCGACGGATCGGCCTTCATCTTCCGCGCCTATCACGCGCTGCCGCCGCTCACGCGCAAGTCCGACGGGCTTCCCATCGGGGCGGTCGCGGGCTTTTGCAACATGATCTTCCGTTACGTGGAGGACAACGCCGGCCCCGACGCGCCGACCCATGTCGCCGTTATCTTCGACAAGGGCTCCCACACGTTCCGCAACGATCTGTATGACCAGTACAAGGCCAACCGGGATGCGATGCCGGAAGATCTTCGCCCGCAAATCCCGTTGACCCGCCGCGCCACCGAGGCGTTCAACATCGCCTGCAAGGAACTCGCTGGGTACGAGGCTGACGATATGATTGCGACGTTGGCCCGGCAGGCCCGCGAGGCGGGAGGCAATGTCACGATCATCTCTTCCGACAAGGACCTCATGCAACTCGTCGGCGACGGGGTGGAGATGCTTGATGCTATGAAGAACCGCCGCATCGACCGTGAGGGCGTCTTTGAGAAGTTCGGCGTTTATCCCGAGCGTGTGGTGGATGTGCAGGCCTTGGCCGGCGACTCGGTCGACAATGTGCCCGGCGCCCCCGGCATCGGGATCAAGACGGCGGCACTTTTGATCAATGAGTTCGGCTCGCTGGAGGAGCTTCTGGACCGCGCGGAAGAGATAAAGCAGCCCAAGCGCCGGCAAACTCTCATCGAGAAGCGTGAACAGATCGAGATGTCCAAGCGGCTGGTCCTGCTCGACGAAAACACGCCGCTGGATTTCACCATCGACGATCTGGAGGTTCAAGACCCGGACCCAGATGTGCTGATGCCCTTCCTCGCAGAGATGGAATTCCGTACCCTGACCAAGCGCGTGGCCGATAGGTTCGGCGCTGAAGCGCCAGTCATCGAAGAGCCGAAACCCGTCGTTGAGGATGGCCCGAGCCCCGCCGATATCCCCTTCGAGCCCGAGACCTACGCATGCGTGCGCAGCGCCGATGATCTCGCCCCATGGATCGACCAGATCCTTGAGCGCGGCTATGTGGCCGTCGATACCGAGACGACCGGCCTCAACGACATGACCGCCGAATTGGTCGGCATCTCCCTTTGCGTCGAGCCGGGACAGGCCTGCTACATCCCGCTGGCGCACCGCGCGGGCGCTGCCGACGATCTCTTTGGTGACGATGCTCGTGCCGAGGGGCAGATGGGCTTTGACCAAGCGCTGGAGATCCTCAAGCCCATCCTTGAGGACGAAGCGATCCTCAAGATCGGCCAGAACATGAAGTATGACGCCAAGATCTTTGCCCGGTTGAACATCGATGTGGCCCCGATCGACGATACCATGCTCATGTCCTATGCCATGCACGCGGGCCTTCATGGTCACGGGATGGACATCCTCTCAGAGCGCTATCTCGGCCATACGCCGATCCCGATCAAACCCCTTTTGGGAAGTGGCAAATCCGCCATCACCTTCGACCGTGTGCCGATCGACGAGGCCGTCAGATACGCCGCCGAGGATGCCGATATCACGCTGCGCCTGTGGCAGCTTTTCAAGCCGCAGCTTCACCGCGCGCAGGTCACCCGCGTCTACGAGCGGCTGGAGCGCCCCATGGTGCCGGTCCTCACCCGGATGGAGCGTGCGGGCGTCAAGGTAGACCGCGACACGCTCAGCCGCATGTCCGGCGCTTTCGCCCAGAAGATGGCGCAACTTGAGGAGGAGATCCATGAGCTTGCCGGCCGCAAGTTCAACGTCGGTTCCCCCAAACAACTCGGCGAAATCCTTTTTGACGAGATGGGCCTCGAGGGCGGCAAGCGCGGCAAGACCGGCGCCTATGCCACCGGTGCCGATGTGCTCGAAGACCTCGCCACGCTTCACGACCTGCCGGGCCGGGTGCTGGACTGGCGCCAGATTTCCAAGCTGAAAAGCACCTATACCGACGCGCTCCAGACCCATATCCACCCCGAGACCGGCCGGGTGCATACTTGCTATTCCATCGCCGGGGCCAGCACGGGCCGGCTCGCATCTACCGATCCCAACCTGCAGAACATCCCGATCCGCACAGAGGAAGGCCGCCGCATCCGCGAAGCCTTTGTCGCAGAGCCGGGCAAGACCCTTGTGTCGCTCGACTACTCCCAGATCGAACTGCGCATCCTCGCCCATATCGCGGATATCGACGCGCTCAAGGAAGCCTTCCGTGAGGGGCAGGACATTCACGCCGCGACAGCGTCTGAGATGTTCAACGTGCCCCTTGAAGAGATGACGCCGGATATCCGCCGTCAGGCAAAGGCGATCAACTTCGGCGTGATCTATGGCATCTCCGCCTTTGGACTTGCTCGCAACCTGCGTATCCCGCGCGAAGAGGCCAAGGGTTTCATCGACCGTTACTTTGAGCGCTTCCCCGGCATCCGCGATTACATGGACGCGACCAAGAGCTTCGCCAAGGAGCATGACTACGTCGAAACCCTCTTTGGCCGCCGCATCCACACCCCCGAGATAAACGCCCGCGGCCCTCGTGCTGGTTTCGCTCAACGCGCGGCAATCAATGCCCCGATCCAAGGCACGGCCGCCGATATCATCCGCCGCGCCATGATCCGGATGGAACGCGCCATTGAGGGTCTGCCTGCCACGATGCTGTTGCAGGTCCACGACGAACTTCTTTTCGAAGTGGACGAGGGCGCCGCCGAAGATCTCATCTCCCGCGCGCGGGAAGTTATGGAGGGCGCGGCCGAGCCGGTCGTCAAGCTCGATGTACCGATCATCGTTGACGCAGGTCAGGGCGCGAACTGGGCTGAGGCGCACTGAGGCAAACCCGTTGCAGTGCGCTCTAGAGGCCGAGAAGCCGCGTGGTTCGCGTCCGGTTGGCAACCCATACGAGCGCCAGCGGCCCTAGTATCCCGATAGCGACCCCCAGGATGAGTTGCGGGGGCAAACGATCGATTCCGAATGCCAGAAGCGCCTCCCGCACAGCGGCGGAGATGATTGTGTGGGCGACATAGATCGCCATCGAGGCCGCACCGAGAATGGAGAGCCCGTTTATCACTGGGGTCCGCTCCATCTCCGCTATGCCTGAGAACACAGCCAGTACACAAAGTGTCAGGATGACCGATCCCAAGGTGCCAACGCCGTAGTCATCGATGACAGGCCAGATCGCGAGAAGGACGCAGAAAACGAAGCCTGCGGCGGCCCGCGCTGAATTGGACAAACGGGCAAGGATGTCCGTCTGCCCGAGCGCTACGCCGATCCAAAAGTAGGGTGCGCATGCAATCGCCGGCACAAACCATTCTTCCAGCCCTGTTGGCATGCGAATGAACTGTAGCAACGTGACCACAACACCCGCTCCGGCCAGGACCGATGCGGGAACCTTGCCGCCCCGCGTAAAGGGCTTGAGCAGCGCAAAGGCGACACTCAACACGAAGAGCGCTCACAAAAACCAAAGGTGCAAGACACCCGGGATCGGCAGGATGAAGAGGTCGGCCCCTCGCACGGGTGTATTGGCAGCCTGTCCTCCCAGATACTTCACGCCAAGGAAAATGTACGTCCAGAGTCTCATGGGCCAGAAAAGGCGCAGCAGCCTTCACTGAAGGAATTCTGCTACGGACATTCTCGATAGTGAGGCGAGGAAGAACCAGCCGGATACCGCAAAGAAAACCGGCATGTGGAAGGCATAGATCCGCATATCGACTGCGGCGAACAGATTGGGGGACAGAAGGTTCGCGCCCCAAAGTCCCCGCCAAGTATGGCCGACCACAACAAGAATTATCATCGCGCCCTTGGTCGCATCGATCCACTCAAGCCGCCTCGCCGGCGTCGAAGATCGGGCAGAGATCGAAGAGTTCATGGGCAACCTGTGTTCCGGACCATCACGCACTGCGACGAACTACGAGTCCTGCTTGAGTATTGTCGAGGGCTAGTTTGGCGGCAAGCCGACACGCTCGGTTTCCGTGACCAAATTCCTGCGCTGAGCACCGAATAGGCACAGGACTGCCCCCTTGGCGCGGAAAGCTTCGACTCAACTTGCCAACCTGCGCGGAGCGCCCCATGTCTTCGGTATGCCGCACGACCATTCTCATGATCACATAGAAGAAGCGGGCGACCGCCGTGTTGCGCTTGCGATCCTCGTCAACCTCGCTCTCACCGTGGCGCAGATCATCGGCGGTGTCTTCGCGGGGTCTCTTGCGCTCATTGCCGACGCGATTCACAATCTTTCCGATGCCCTGTCGCTGGTCATCGCCTTCTTTGCGCGGCGTATCTCGCGGCGACCGGCGAATGCCGATATGACCTTTGGCTATGGCCGGGCGGAGGTCGTCGCGGCGCTGGTGAACTATACCACCCTGATCGTCATTGCGCTCTACCTGATGGCAGAGGGCGTCCAGCGCCTCCTGTCACCGTCAGAGGTGGAGGGGTGGACCGTCGTGATCGTGGCAGGCATCGCTCTGATCGTCGACGCGGTCACGGCCTTGCTGATTTTCGGGATGTCGAAATCGAGCATGAACATGCGCGCGGCCTTCCTGCACAATCTCACCGATGCCATGGCGTCCGTCGCGGTGATTGTATCGGGTATCGCGGTGCTGCTCTATGATTGGCGATTGGTGGATCCGCTCGTGACGCTTGGGATTTCGGGCTATATCCTCTGGCATGCTGCCATGGGGCTAAAACCGGTCATCCGGGTGCTGATGCTCGCCGCGCCGGAGGATGTAGACCTCGCCGATGTGATTGCCGATCTGGAGGCAGTGAATGGGGTCGAAAGCCTGCACCACGTCCATCTGTGGCATATGGGTGAGAAGGACATATCGTTACAGGCCCACGTCGTGACGTCGAGCCCGGAGGGCGCGCATAGCATGAAGCGCGACTTGCGTGCGATACTGGAGGAGCGCCACGGCATCACTCATAGCGTTCTGGAACTTGAGACCGCCCCTGATGTGTGTGCCGACGCTCGGGTCGTGGGGCATTAAAGACCGGCCCAGGCCAAGCCATCTTCGGTCCGTCCCTGCGGCGTGTATTCACCGCTCACGATCCCCCGATAGTTCAACCGTTCCAGTTGCCCGAGAAATGCAACCATATCGAACGTGCCGCTCATTGGATCGCCACGCTTGGGGATGCCGGCGATTTGTATGTGACCTACGCGGGCGTGCAGCGTCTCGAAGAGGGTGACAGGATCGTGGCCGAGCCGAAAGGCGTGCCAGAGATCGAATTGCAAAGAGAGGTTCGCGCGGCCAAGCGTGTCGAGAACCTCGCAGGCGAGGTCGAACCCGTTCAGGTAGTAGCCGGGCATATCGAGGGGGTTGAGCGGCTCCAGCATCAGAACACGGTTCGGTGCCTGATCTGCCGCCCACGCGAGGTTTTCGAGTAAGGTTTCCTTGGCCCGCGCCCCTTCGGCGATGCCGGTCATCACATGAATACGCGGCACGTCCAGTGCTTCTGCATAGCGTGCGGATTGTTCAAAGCTGCGGCGAAACTCAGCGCTGGCACCCGGAACAGCGGCGAGGCCACGTCCACCTTCTTCCCAATCTTCGACTGGCGTGTTGATCAGGACGAGGTTGAGATCGTTGTCTTTAAGCAGCATGGACCATTCGCCGATGGTGAGCGCATAGGGAAACAGCACTTCGATGTTGTGAAACCCTGCATGCGCCGCCGCACGGGGACGACCCGCAAGAGGGTGCTCTGTAAAAAGCATGCTTAAATTTGCAGCATACCGCGGCATCAGTCGGGCAAGTCCTTGTCGGGAATCATCGGGAAGAACGCCCCCCCGGATCGCAAGCCAAACCATATGGCCCCATTGACGTCCTCGCGCGTGCCAAGATCCACCAGCCTGTAGAAGCTTTTGCGGTCGATCAGCGCCTCAAGCCCTGCGCGGACGTGGACATAAGGCGAAGGTTCGCCGGTTTCTGCATCACGCACGACCCGAATTGGATTGTCGGGGCTCGCCATGGTGCTGTCGCCGAGGTTGGTGGTAAAGGTGATCTCCTGCATCGGACCCTCTCCCTCGACGCTGAAATCGACCGCAACGAAAGGGGCATCGTCGACAGTGATCCCGACCTTTTCCGCAGGAGTCACAAGGAAGTACCTGTCTCCGTCCCGCCGCAGGATCGTACTGAAAAGCCGAACAAGTTCCGGACGACCGATTGGCGTTCCGAGATAGAACCACGTCCCGTCACGGGCGATGCGCATGTCCAGATCCCCGCAGAATGGCGGATTCCATTTGTGCACCGGCGGCAATCCTTTGGCCTTGCCAGCGGCGCGCGCCGCGGCTGCAAACTGCTCCGGGAGAGAGGTCACGGTTTTTTGTGGCGACATGGATTTTGCTATTTCGATTTTAGGCGATACATTTCTACCAACATATGCGCCCAAGGAGAAATGTCATGAGCGACTCTGCCGATCTTGTAGCTGGGATCGAATCTCTGGGCGAAAAGCTCGCCGAGGCCAAGGCTTCCATCAACCGCCGGTTCATTGGGCAGGAGAGGGTCGTGGACCTGACCCTTGCAGCTTTGCTGTGCGGGGGCCACGGGCTTCTGATCGGTCTGCCGGGGCTGGGCAAGACGCGGCTTGTCGATACGCTTAGCACGGTCATGGGACTTGATGGCAATCGCATTCAGTTCACGCCGGATCTCATGCCTGCCGACATCCTCGGCTCCGAGATCCTCGAGACGGGCGCGGATGGCACGCGCATGTTCAAGTTCATAGAGGGTCCGATCTTCTGTCAGCTCCTCATGGCCGACGAGATCAACCGCGCTTCGCCCCGGACACAATCAGCACTTTTGCAGGCGATGCAGGAAAAGGTGGTCACCGTCGCGGGGCAGGACCGGCCCCTCGGGGCGCCATTCCACGTGTTGGCCACGCAGAACCCCATCGAGCAGGAGGGCACCTATCCGCTCCCCGAAGCGCAACTCGACCGGTTTCTGGTGCAGATCGAGGTGGTCTATCCCACGCGGGATACCGAGCGCGACATCCTCGTCGCCACAACTGGCGTAGAAGAGGCCCAATCGCGTCAGGTGTTCAGCGCGGCCGAACTCATGTCGGCCCAGAATTTGCTGCGGCGGATGCCGGTGGGCGAGAGCGTGGTCGAAGCGATCCTTGATCTTGTCCGCGCCTTCCGTCCCGGAGAGCCGGAGGCCGCCGACATTGTCCGGGAGACCGTCGCATGGGGCCCCGGGCCACGCGCGGCCCAAGCCCTGATGCTGACCGTGCGGGCCAAGGCCTTGCTCGACGGGCGGCTTGCCCCTTCGATTGACGACGTGGCCGACATGGCCCCCGCCGTCCTGTCGCATCGCATGGCACTGAGCTTTGCCGCGCGGGCACGAGGGGAGACGCTCTCGAATGTGATTGCCAAGGTGAGTGAAAGCGTGACGCGCGTCGAGGCTGCTGCGTGAGCCTTGCCGCCGATCTCCGCGCTCGCTCAGAAGACGCCGCAGCCCCCCTTCCGGCGCTTCTCGCAGAGGCTGAGCATCTGGCGGGTACGGTTCTTCTTGGGGAGCACGGCAGGCGGCGCGCAGGTCTTGGCGACGATTTCTGGCAATACCGTCCCGTCCGCTCCGGGGACGAGGCACGCATGATCGACTGGCGTCGGTCGGCGCGGGGCGACGATCAATTCGTGCGAGAGCGGGAATGGCAGGTTGCGCAATCGGTAATGATTTGGCTCGATCAGGCCGCGAGCATGCGGTTCGCGTCGAACAATAACCTGCCGGAGAAGGCCGCGCGCGCACGTGTGCTGGCGCTGGCCACTTCGATCCTGCTGGTCCGTGGCGGGGAACGTGTGGGCCTGTCGGGCAGCGGTTTGCCGCCCCGGCGCGGTGAGGCCCAGATTCTGCGCATGGCCGACGCTTTCACACGGGATGAGGAGGCCGACTACGGCATTCCCGAAGCGCGCGGAATGCTGCCCCATGCGCGAGCGCTTTTCATGTCGGATTTCATGGGGGATTTTCCACCTGTTGAGGCCGCTCTCTACAAGGCGGCGGACCGTGGTGTGCGGGGCGTGATCCTGCAAGTCCTCGATCCGGCCGAGGAAGCGTTTCCCTTTTCCGGCCGTACGATTTTTGAGAGCGTGGGCGGGTCCTTGCGGCACGAAACGCTCAAGGCGAACGAATTGAAGGACCGGTATCTGGGTCGTCTTGCCGAACGAAAGGATGCCCTTGACCGCCTCGCGCGGACGACCGGATGGCAATTCGGCACGCATCACACCGGCGACAGCACCCAGGCGGCCTTGCTCTGGCTCTGGCACGCGCTGGCGGGTCAGGCCTGATGTTCGCCCTCGGACCCATAGGATTTGCCGCGCCCTGGTTACTGCTTGGGTTGGTCGCTCTGCCAATACTTTGGCTGATCCTGCGCGCCGTTCCCCCGGCGCCCATCCGGCGGCGGTTTCCGGGTGTGGCCCTCTTGCTGGGCCTGACTGATGAGGAGAGTACATCCGACAGAACCCCTTGGTGGCTCCTGCTGTTGCGCGTGTTGGCGGTGGCGGCGGTGATCATCGGATTGGCAGGACCGGTCCTGAACCCGCAGGATCGCGTATCGGGAAGCGGGCCGGTGTTGATCCTTGCTGATTCCGGTTGGGCCGGAGCACCACAATTCCCGCGCCGCGCGGAGCGGATGCGCGCTCTCATCGAAGAGGCGGGGCAGGCGGGCAGGCCGCTCGCCACCTTGCGGATCACCGATCCCGCCACCATCGCGTTTCAATCGGCGGATGTTGCGCTCACCCGGCTTCCGGGCCTGGTGCCGGAACCGTGGAGCCCTGGGCCGGATGAGGTTGCCCGCGCGATTGAGGAGATTTCAGCGGCTGGCGCCTTTGACACGTATTGGATGTCGGACGGCCTGGATTACGAAGGCCGCGAGCAGATCCTCAGTGCGCTTCGAGACGCGGGCGACGTTCGCATTTTTCAAACCCCGATCAGCGCGCAGGGGCTTGTTCCCGCGACCTATGCGGACGGAGTCCTGACGCTTCGGGCCCGGCGAAGCGAGGGCAGCGGAGCAGAGACCATGCAGGTGCAGGGTTTCGGGCGTGACCCGGTAGGGATTGAGCGTATTCTCGTGGCTGAGCATTTCGCCTTCGCCGAAGGGGAACTGCAAAGCGAACTTGCCTTGTCGCTTCCCGCCGAGCTGCGCGCGCGCATCACCCGGTTTGAGTTGGCGGGCGGGCGTTCCGCCGGCGCTGTCGCCCTTACCGATGATAGCTTGCAACGCCGGGAAATCGCGCTGTTTGCCGGGCGAGAGGATCGCGAAGGGCTTACGTTGCTGTCCCCGCTCCACTATCTGCAGCAAGCGCTTGAACCGACTGCGGAGATTCTGGATGGGGCGCTGCTGGATGTGATACCGGCCAATCCGGACGTGATCGTCCTTGCCGATGTCGCGACGCTTGCTCCCGCAGAAGAGGCCGCCATTGTCGAGTGGGTCGAAGCGGGCGGAATGCTCCTGCGCTTTGCCGGACCTCGCGTCGCCGCGAGCGATCTTAGCCGCACCGAGGAAGACACGCTCATGCCGGTACGCCTCCGCGCCGGGGGGCGGAGCGTCGGCGGGGCGATGAGTTGGGGGGAGCCAAAGACACTCGCGCCCTTTGCCGAAGAGAGCCCCTTCCACGGGTTGGCCGTGCCCGATGATGTTACCGTGACCTCCCAGGTCATGGCCCAGCCCGACCCGACACTTGCCGACCGCGTCGTTGCCCAATTGACGGACGGCACACCGCTCGTGACGCGCAAGCGAATGGGTGGCGGTCAGATCGTGCTGTTCCACGTTACCGCCAACGCCGATTGGTCGACCTTGCCGCTTTCGGGGCTTTTCGTACAGATGTTGGAGAGGCTTTCCGTCACAGCATCCGGGGCACGACCGACTGCCGAGGAACTCGAAGGCACCGTCTGGAAGCCGATACAGGTCTTGGACGGGTTTGGTGATCTGCGTGATGCCGGCACCATGGCCGGCGTGCCCGGCCCCGATCTCGTCTCGGGCACATTGGGGCGGGCCCTGCCGCCCGGCCTTTATGAGGGGGAATCTCGGCGACTTGCGCGCAATGTGATGGACGACGGCACCCTCCTTGTTCCCGCAGGTTGGCCCGATGACGTGCGAGTCGACGGGCTGGACACCGCCGAAGAGACACCGTTGCAGGGCTGGCTACTTGCGTTGGCGCTGGCCCTTCTGAGCGTGGATATCGTGGCATCGCTGGGCCTGTCCGGGCGGCTTGTTCGCGCTGCGCTCGTCGGCGTCGCGCTTGCCCTTCCGGGGCTGCCCGAGGCGCAAGGCTCCGACGATTTCGCTCTTCAGGCCAGTGCCGGGGTGGTGCTCGCGCATGTGCTCACGGGCGACGAACGGCTGGACCGCATGGCCGAACAGGGGTTGGCCGGTCTCTCTGACGTGCTGTTCTTCCGCACCTCGGTGGAGCCTGACGCGCCCATGGGGGTCGATCTGGAAACCGACGAACTGTCGCTGTTTCCCTTTCTGTACTGGCCGATTTCGGCGGATCAGCCGATCCCGTCGGACATCGCCTATGCCAAGTTGAACGATTATCTGAGAACCGGCGGCCTCATCCTCTTTGACACGCGGGATGCCGATGTTTCCGGCTTTGGCGGCGGCAGCCCCGAAAGTCGGCGCCTTCAGCGTATCGCCGCGCCGCTCGATATTCCGCCATTGGAGTTGCTTCCGGATGATCATGTGCTGACCCGTACCTTCTACCTGCTCCAAGATTTTCCCGGTCGCCATAATTCACGCGATGTCTGGGTCGAGGCCGCCCCCCAGGACGCGGAACTGATCGAAGGCATGCCGTTCCGCAATCTCAACGACAACGTCACGCCCGTCATCATTGGCGGTAACGATTGGGCGGCCGCGTGGGCGACCGACGAAAATGGCGTGCCTCTCTATCCCGTGGGACGCGGCTATGCGGGAGAGCGCCAGAGGGAGGTGGCCTATCGGTTTGGAGTGAACCTCATCATGCATGTGCTGACAGGCAACTACAAATCCGATCAGGTGCACGTCCCCGCACTGCTAGACAGGCTCGGCCAATGACCCGGGAAATTCTGCTGGACCCACTTTTGCCTTTGTCCTTGATCTGGATTATCGGCGCGATGGTTGTGTTGGTGACCGGACTTGCCGTCTGGCGCGGGCTTTCGGGGTGGTGGCTTCGCGGGTTGGCAGGGGCCTTCGTGCTTGGTGCCTTGCTCAACCCCTCGCTCCAGTCCGAAGAACGTCGGGCGCTTTCAGATATCGTGATCCTGCTGGAGGACCGAAGCGCCAGTCAGGGGCTGGCGGACCGCGCCGCCGCGACGGACGCCGCCACCACGGAAATGGCCGCTCGTATCGAGGCGCGCCCGAATACCGAACTACGCCGGATCGTCATTCCCGACGGCGAGGGGGACACAGGCACGCGGGCGATGACAGCGTTGGCAGAGGCGTTCGCCGAAGAGCCGCTGGCCCGCATCGCCGGTGTTCTGCTGGTGTCAGACGGACGGATTCATGATATGGAACTGGCCCCCGATCTGCCCGCGCCCATGCACCTTCTGGCGACGGGCCGCGCGGATGACTGGGATCGGCGATTGGTGGTCGGAAACGCACCGGCCTTCGCGATCCTCGGGGAACCGGTAACCTTGACGCTTCGGGTCGAGGATATGGGCGCGGCACCGGAGGCCGCAACGGCCCCGCTGGAAATCAGCATCGATGGCGCTCCGCCGCAAAGCTTCGAAGTCCCGGTCGGTGAACCTGTCGACGTGCCTGTCACGCTACCCCATGGGGGGCGCAACGTGCTGCACTTCCGTGTTCCGGCTGCAGCGGGAGAGCTGACCGACCGCAATAACGAAGCGGTGATCCAGATCAACGGCGTGCGCGACCGGCTGCGCGTCCTGTTGGTGTCGGGGGAGCCGCATCCCGGCGAGCGTACGTGGCGCAACCTTTTGAAATCCGACAGCTCGGTGGATCTGGTGCATTTCACGATTCTGCGCCCGCCAGAGAAACAGGACGGCGTGCCTGTTGATGAGTTGTCTCTCATCGCCTTTCCCACGCGCGAGTTGTTTCTCGAAAAGATCGACGACTTCGATCTGATCATCTTTGACCGGTACAAGCGCCGGGGAATTCTCCCCTCGATCTACCTCGACAACGTGTCGAACTATGTCGAGGAGGGCGGTGCGGTTCTTGTGGCCGCCGGTCCGGACTACGCCAGCGCCGACAGCCTCTACCGCTCCCCGCTCGATCGGGTCTTGCCCGCCGCGCCAACCGCACGCGTGCTTGAGGAGGGTTTCAAGCCGCGCATCACCGATCTGGGCCAGAAGCACCCGGTAACAGAGGGGCTGTCATCCGAGGAAGACCCCGAATGGGGCCGCTGGATGCGCCATATCGATGTCACGCCCGATTCTGGAAACGTTGTGATGTCTGGGGTGGATGATCGACCCTTGCTGGTCCTTGACAGGGTCGGCGAAGGACGCGTCGCGCTTTTGGCCTCCGACCACGCATGGCTTTGGAATCGTGGCTTTGAGGGCGGCGGCCCGCAGCTTGAGCTTCTGCGCCGCCTTTCGCACTGGATGATGAAAGAGCCGGAGCTGGAGGAAGAGGCCCTCTGGGCTGAGGCGACGGGCCAACAGATGCGTATCATTCGCCGATCCCTCGAAGGAGAGGTTGGCGATGTAACCGTGACCACGCCCTCAGGTGAGGAAGTCGCGGTGACGCTGGAAGAAGTCTCTCCGGGGCGGTACGAGGCGCTCTATGACGGGCCGCAGATCGGGCTTTATCGCCTTGAGGAGGGCGACAAGGACGCCGTGATCGGGCTTGGTCCGGCCGCTCCGCGCGAATTCGAGCAGACCATCGCCACCGGAGAAATTCTGGCCCCCGCGATTGAGCGCACGCGGGGCGGTATTCGCAGCATCGAAGAGGGCCTGCCGACGCTGCGCGACGTGCGGCCGGGGCGGCCAGCGGCCGGGCGCGGCTGGTTGGGGCTGACGCCGCGCGGTGCCTACGTGACGGAGGATGTGACTCAAGCGGCGCTTCTGCCGCCGTGGCTCGTGCTGCTTATCGCTTCGGGGTTGATCATCGGTGCATGGCTTCGCGAAGGCCGCAGCTGATCATTCGAGGGCGAGAGGCACCTTCGTCTCACCCCACCCGTCCTGCAAACATCGCGCACGGATAAAAAGGCTGCCTACTCCCTCGGGCACACTCACCTGCAAGCTTCTGGTGAAGGGCTGTTCGTTGACATGAGGATGTAGCAATTCGCGAAACCCGATCCCTTCACCAGTGGGGGCAATCACCTCCCACCCATCCGCGTAGTGATCCCATCCTGTATCGGGATGGGCGATGGTCACGTCGATGCGCCATGTATCCCCCGTTCGCGTCGCCATCGCAGCGCGAATTTCCGGCGGATCCGCCAAAGCGGTGTGGGGCAGGGTGGCGGCCAGATAGAGCAGTGCCAAGGCAAGGGGGTATCGCATGGTCAGAATGGTAGGCTGGCAGGGCGAACCTGTCGCCTCACTTTTCCGTGCCGATCCCTTCGAGCAGCACGAGGCGCGAGCGGGAGGCAAATTCCCGCCGCGCAAGGATCGCCACCGTGACCAAGGTCGCGATGATCAACGCCTCGGCGCTGAGCAGCCATGCCGTCGATGCGAGGGAGAAGTAGAGCGCGCGCAGGCCGCGGTTGAACCCCCGCGCCGCCGTGATGTTGATCTCCGCCGCTTGGGAGGAACGGCGCTTGGTCAAGGGATCCTTCGGATCATTCGGCACGGCACCCATAAGCGCCGAGCAATAGCCGAAAAGCCGGTGCGACCAGACGAGCTTGAGAAACGCGTTGGTCAGGAGGAGAAGCGTTACCAGCAGCTTGGCCTCCCAGACAATCGCGGGCGCGGCATCAAGGGTAAAATCCTCTGCCACGCCGATGAGTTGCTCGGTGTTTCCAAGGGCGGCCAGCACCCCGCCGATGGTAATGAGGGATGCGGAGGCAAAGAAGCCGGTCCCCTGCCGAAGGGTCGAGAGCATCTGCGCATCAAAGATCCGCGCCTCGCGTAGTGTCATCTGATGCATCCATTCGCGGCGCACGTCGGCCATGAGCGCGGATACGGAGGGTCGCGAAGAGGGGGGATTTTCGATCAGAAGACCGACCGCGATCAAAGCAGTGAGCAGCAAACCGAGTGCGCCGAAATCGAGAGGCCCGAACAGGCCGATGCGGTCCAGAAAAGTCATGCGTACTCTTAGCTGTCCGGCAAGGGGCTTGTCAGCCGGTCAAATTGGTTATATTTCTTTACCAGATGCAGGAGGAGGCACCTGATGGACATGCCGGCACCCAATCCCGCGATCCTCGCCCGCAAGGCGCGGATGGTACAGCGCCTATCAGAGGTGCTGCCTCCCGATGCGGTGATCCATGATGAGGCGGAAACGCGCGCTTACGAATGCGATGCGCTCTCGGCCTATGCCTGCCCACCGATGATCGCCGTGCTGCCGGGCAGTACGGCCGAAGTCTCCGCGGTCCTCCGGATCTGTCACGAGGAGGGGGTGCCGGTGGTGCCCCGCGCGGCGGGAACCTCGCTGGCAGGCGGATCGCTGCCCACGGCAGACAGCGTCATCCTTGGCGTGTCGCGCATGAATGACGTGCTCGAAACCGACTATGACAATCGCGTCATCCGGGTGCAGACGGGACGTACCAACCTTTCCGTTTCGGGCGCGGTGGAGGAGGATGGGTTCTTCTATGCCCCCGATCCATCAAGCCAACTTGCCTGCGCCATCGCGGGCAATATCGCGATGAATTCCGGCGGGGCGCATTGTCTGAAATACGGGGTGACGACCAACAACCTGATGGGTGTTACCCTTGTCATGATGGACGGCACCATCGTCGAGATCGGGGGCGCGCATCTCGATGCTGGCGGGTTGGACCTGTTGGGCGTGATCTGCGGGTCTGAAGGGCAGCTTGGGGTGGTGACCGAAGCCACCCTTCGTATCTTGCCCAAACCCGAAGGCGCCCGGCCCATCCTCGTCGGATACGACTCCGCCGAGGTGGCGGGGCAATGTGTGTCGGATATCATCAAGGCCGGGGTCCTTCCGGTCGCGATCGAGTACATGGACAGACCCTGTATCGAGGCGACCGAGGATTTTGCCGGGGCGGGATATCCCCTTTGCGAAGCGCTCTTGATCATCGAGGTGGAGGGCTCCCCGGAGGAGATCGACGTCCAGCTCGGGATGATCAAGGAGATCGCGCGCAAGCATGACCCGGTGGAGCTGCGCGAGGCGCAGGACGCGGATGAGGCCGCGCGTATCTGGCTGGGTCGGAAATCCGCCTTTGGCGCGATGGGCAACATCAACGACTACATGTGTCTGGATGGCACGATCCCGGTGTCGGCCCTGCCCGAAGTGCTGCGCGGAATGGAGGCTCTGTCGAAGCAATATGGCCTTGATGTGGCCAATGTCTTTCACGCGGGCGACGGCAACTTGCACCCCCTCATTCTTTACAACGCCAACACCCCCGGCGATCTCGAAAAGTGCGAAGCGTTCGGTGCGGATATCCTGCGCCTCTGCGTCGAGCTTGGCGGCTGTCTCACCGGGGAGCACGGCGTCGGAATTGAAAAGCGCGATCTGATGCTGGTGCAATACGAGGCGGCGGACCTTCTGGCGCAAATGGCGGTCAAGGATGTGTTCGATCCTGCTTGGCTGTTGAACCCGGCAAAGGTGTTTCCGCTTGCAGTGTCCGAAACGCGGCGTGCCGTGGCGGCGGAATAGCGACGTCGCAAGCGCGGCAGAGGCAAACCCTCGGGCAACGGGGCAGGTGGAAAGAGACGGATCATGGCAAGACCGGAAACAGAGCAGGACCTGGCCGAGGTTGTTCGCGCGGCGACGGAACCACTGCGGATTGTCGGCGGCGGGACACGTGGCATGGGCGGGGCGGGCACGCCTCTGGAAACCGGGGGGCTTGCCGGGATCGAGCTATATGAGCCGGGTGCCCTGACGCTTGTCGTGCGTGCCGGAACACCCGTCGCCGAGGTGGAGACAGCACTTGCCGCCGAGGGGCAGCGGCTCGCTTTCGAGCCGATGGATCATCGCGGTCTGATCGGGGGCGGAGGCACCCCGACCATCGGCGGAGTTTGCGCTGGTAACATATCCGGTCCTCGCCGCATCAATGCCGGCGCATGCCGCGATTTCATGCTGGGCGTGCGTTTCGTCGATGGCACCGGGCAGGTGATCAAGAACGGGGGCCGCGTGATGAAAAACGTCACCGGCTATGACCTCGTGAAATTGATGGGCGGCAGCTACGGAACACTCGGCGTCTTGACGGAAGTGGCGCTCAAGGTCCTGCCCGCGCCTGCGGAAACGGCTGTTTTGCGGCTGCGCGGGCTGAGCGATGCCGACGCGGTCCGCGCGCTTTCTGCGGGGCTGACCTCGCCCTTCGAAGTGACGGGTGCCGCGCATGCGCCGCAGGGGCCGGGCGGGGAGCCCGAGACGTGGTTGCGGATCGAAGGCTTCGCCGAGCAGATGAGCTATCGCACTGGGAAATTGCAGGGCGTGCTCGCCCCCTTTGGTGAGGTCGAGATCCTGCGGGACCCCGAAGAAACCGCATCGATCTGGAGATGGGTCCGCGATGTGGCGCCGTTTCACGACACGGCGGGCGACGTCTGGCGTATTTCCTGCAAGCCCACCGAGGGGCCGCAGATCGCGTCTCGGCTCGACGCGGCGGGTCTGCTGTACGACTGGGGTGGTGGGCTCATTTGGGCGCTGCTGCCGGAGGGGGCGGACGCGCGTGCCCGGCTGGGGGATTTCGGCGGTCACGCCACCCTCGTCCGGGGCAGCGGTCAGCGGTTTCACCCGGAACCCGCCCCCATCGCCGCCCTCACCGCGGGCTTGCGCGCCAAATTCGATCCCAAGGGGATCTTCAATCCGGGCCTTATGGGGTAGGGCATGCAAACCAAGTTTACCGAAGCGCAGCTTGCCGATCCCGGCATCGCCCGTTCCAACGAGATCCTGCGGGCCTGCGTGCATTGCGGGTTCTGCACCGCCACATGTCCGACCTATCAGGTGCTCGGCGACGAACTCGACAGCCCCCGGGGCCGGATCTATCTCATCAAGGATATGCTGGAGAATGAGCGTGTCCCCGATGTGACCACCGTCAAGCACATCGACCGATGCCTGTCCTGTCTCGCCTGCATGTCGACCTGCCCGTCGGGGGTGCACTACATGCACCTCGTCGATCACGCCCGAGATTATATCGAGAAGCACTACCAGCGCCCCCTTTCCGACCGTGCCCTGCGCTGGGTTCTGGCGCGGATCCTGCCCTATCCGGGGCGGTTCCGGGTGGCCCTTCTGGCGGCCAAGATCGGGCGGCCGTTCAGAAATCTGGTTCCCGACGCGCGGCTTCGGGCGATGCTCGACATGGCACCCAAGCGTATCCCGCCGGTGTCGCGCAACGACGACCCTCAAAGCTTCGCCCCCTCCGGACCGCGCATAAAACGCGTGGCGCTCATGACGGGGTGCGCGCAGCGGGCGCTCAATACGGATATCAACGACGCGACGATCCGGCTGCTGCGGCGGTTGGGCTGTGAGGTGGTGATCCCCAAGGGGCAGGGCTGCTGCGGCGCGCTAACGCATCATATGGGCAAGACCGACGAGAGCCATGCGACGGCGGCAAAGAACATCCGTTCATGGGTGGCGGAGATGGACGGCGACGGGCTGGACGCCATCGTCATCAACACCTCCGGCTGCGGCACCACCGTCAAGGACTACGGGCATATGTTCCGCAACGAGCCCCTCGCCGCGGACGCCGCGCGTGTGAGCGGGATCGCCAGAGACGTCTCCGAGCTGCTGATTGATCTGTTGCCGGACGGGGCGACCCACGAGTTGGACAATCCCGCGCGCTTCGGCGTCGCCGGAACGGATGGGCCAGAGGCGCCGCAAACCGCCCCGCCCGCCGAAGGGCAGGGGCTTACCGTCGCCTACCATGCGGCCTGTTCCTTGCAGCACGGGCAGAAGATCAAGACATACCCCAAGGACCTGCTCAAACGTGTGGGTTTTCGGGTCGTGGAACCGGCGGACAGTCATCTGTGTTGTGGTTCGGCAGGCACCTACAACCTGATGCAGCCAGAGATTTCCGCCAAGCTGCGCGACCGCAAGGTGCGCACCCTCGAAGCGCGCCGCCCCGACGTCATCGCGGCGGGCAATATCGGCTGCATGATGCAGATCGGTGGCGCCACGGAAATCCCCATCGTGCATACCGTCGAACTGCTCGATTGGGCGACGGGCGGACCAAAGCCCCCCGCAATGAGCGCTGAGCGAAAGGCCGCGCCGACGGTCCCGATTCTGCGCTGAAAACGGCGGCGCGGGGCCTTGAAACCTGCGCCGCGCTTTCCCAAATTATCAGCACCGGGGTGCCAAACGGGCCCCGCAAACGACCGCGCCGGTCCGAGATGGACGGCGTTACATCAGTTGTCGCTCAATGGAGGATGACCCATGCGTACATTCGATCTTGCACCGCTTTATCGTGCAACCGTCGGCTTTGATCAGATTGCCGACATGATGAACAGGGCGCTGGCCAACGACGTGGCCCAGCCGACCTACCCCCCATACAACATCGAAAAGACCGCCGAGGATGCTTACCGCATCTCTCTCGCCGTCGCCGGATTTTCCGACGAGGACCTGTCGGTCGAGGTGAAGGAAAACGCGATCGTCGTATCCGGACGCAAGGCCGAGGACGATGAAAACCGTACCTACCTGCACCGCGGCATCGCAACCCGCGCGTTCGAGCGCCGGTTCACCCTGGCCGATCATGTCCGAATTGAGGGCGCGAGCCACGCGGACGGAATGCTGCACATCGACATGGTGCGCGAAGTTCCCGAAGCTCTCAAACCCCGCCGGATCGAAATCGCCCGCGGCGAGACGATCGAAGCGAAAAAGGACGTGGTAGAGGCCGACAAGGTCAACTGATCCCGTCCCCATATCCTGATTCTGCCCTCTCCAGCACCGCTGGGGAGGGTTTGTTGCATTTAGGCAACTACTTTTTCGTTTCTGAAGGGTGCGGCAATCCTGACTTTGCGAAATGCTGGAATCGGAGCAGATTGCGCCCATCCCGCAACGCCAGTCGAAGGAGGGCGCTTCATGACGACACTGCATGTTTGTACATATCGCCCTGATTTCGGCTCCGTCCGTGGGACTAAATGGCGACGCCTCCAAGGCTGATCCGCCCCAAAACCCCCTCAAGTTCGGACTGACATAATCTGTGTGCCTTTGGCACCCGGGGTCGCATTCCGCGCATTTTCATGACTTATCACATAGGACCGGGCCATTGGCACCGGACGGTATCCCCATGACGCACTCTCCTGCTGCGCCGCAAAGCAGAGCCTTGTCTCTTTTCGTCGAGCAACTCGTTGTTGAATATGGTGCATGGACCATTCTGCGCACCGCCATTTTCGCGAGCCTCAAGCGTAGCCGTGCCCCCGTCTCGAACTTGAGCAACCATTTGCGGCGGGACATCGGCTTGCCACCTCGGATCGAGGAAAAGGCCGACTTCTGGCGCTATCGCTAGGCCCGGCGGAGCCGACTGGCCCGCCTCGGCGGAGCCGCGCGCTGTCTTCGGGCACGAAAAAGCCCCGCCCGCATTGGCTGCGGGCGGGGCTATGGCGCGGATCAGAGGTTGTCGATCTGCCAGAAGAACGTCTCGCCAGAACTGTCATCGACACCGTCATTGTCGGTGCTGACAAAGGCGCGTCCGTCCTCGAAAATCGCAAGTCCCTCGACCTTGTCCACGATATAGCCGCCATAGTTGGCGAGGTCGGGGATCAGGTCGCGCACCTCTTCCTTCTCCACCATGGGCAACTCAGAGCCAAGCGGTGCGGGGGTCATGGTGTCGAGCGGAATCCGGTAGAGTTTCTTGATCTTCGCCGCGGCGCCGATCTGGTTGTCGCGCTCCACCACATAGACGTTGTTGCCATGGGCCGTGATCTCCGACAGCCCGACCCAGCCCTCGTCCGAGGCCGCCTTGGGGTAATGCACCGCGCCCCATTCCTCGGTTTCGAGGTCGTAGGAAATGAGTTTCACCCGGTTCGCGGGATCGTCCGCCCACTCGCGCTGCACCGCCATCCAGAGCGTGGTGCCGATCTTGGTCACGCCCTCGAAGCCGAAACGTTTCTCCACCGCGAGCAATTCGGTGGGAAGCGCGATTTCTTCCAGGATCTCACCCTTGGCGTTCACATGATACAGGCCGTGCGGGATCATCCGGTCGGTCCGCCCTTCGGAGGCGAGCCAGAACCCGCCCTCGCCATCGCGCGTGATTCCCTCAAGGTCGAGCTTCTGTGCCACACGGCCCCCGCGCGTGATCGGGGTCGCATGGGTGATACGGGCAGGGGTCGCGCTCACGTCGATGGTAAAGATCGTGGGCTGATAGCCGTAAAAGCTGTCGTTGACCGCATAGACCGTGTCCCCATCACCGGCGACCATGCCGGAGATCGCACCCCACCCGATCAGTTCTTCCGAACCGGCGGAGGTCAGCGTCGGATAGGCCGCATCGGCATCCTGATAGGCATAGACCATGACATGCGCGCGCACGCCGCCATCCTCGATGAGGTCGGTTTCGTTGGCCGACACCAACAGGCCCCGCGACGGGATCGCGGCATAGCCTTCTGGCCCGATGCCCGAGGGCAGGATCTGGCGCAGCACGGGGTTTGCCAGATCGGTCACGTCATAGACCCCCACGGCCGAGCCGCGCTCTGACCCGACGAAAACCATCGGCACGCCGTCAAATTCGGCGAACTCGATGCTTTCAGGCTCCACGCCCTTCGCATCGGATCGCTTGTCCGGATAGTGGCCGATCTCGATCAGCGCATGCTCAAAGCTTGCGCCGCTCTCATAGACGACGCTGCCGTCCTTGTTGAAGATCGTCCAGCCGCGCGATCCGCCGTCCATGTCGCCTTCATTCGCGGTGGCGAAATGCGCGTCGTCGATCCATTTGACCGCATCGGGTTCGCGCTTGCGCCCCATCTGGCTGTCGGTGAACAGCAGCGATCCACGGTCGTCCTGCGTGTCGATCCCGGTCAGGTCCACCGCCCCGGCGGAGAAGTGGTGCTGCACGTTGCCCGCCCGGTCCACCACCACGAGGTGGTTGTTTTCCTGCAAGGTCACAATGGTTTCGCCAAGCGCGTTGATGTCGACGAACTCCGGCTCGGGGTCCTCTGCGCCAACCTCCGCCAACCCGGTCAGGTCAACCGTGCGCAGCGTGTCGCAGGCAAGGCCGTCCTCCAGATCGACCATGACAAGGAAACCCGCGGGCATCTGGCCCACGCGTCCATCGCCCAGATCCTCGTCGCGCTCATTTTCGATGGCGATCGACAAAAAGCTGCCGTCCTTCGCCGCCGCCACGCTGTCGGGCTGACCGCCAAGCTCACAGGCTTCGGCAATCTCGCCGGTGGCGAGGTCGATCGCCACGATCTTGCCCGAGGGCTCGGTAAAGCTGGGGGAGGTGTTGACCCCCGCATAGGCCATGCCGCCCGCGACGACCACGGAGGTCGGCTCGCCGCCCACGTCGATCTTGCCACCGGGGGCAGGGGCCGCCGGATCGGTCAGGTCGATCAGACCCACCACGCCCAAGGGGCTGTCGGTATAAATCAGCGTCATGCCATCGGCAGAGGTCGCGATGATCTCCGGCGAGGTTTCCCGGTTGCGGTCTTCGCCCTCGGCCATGTTGTCCACGACCGGAAACGAGGCGATGCGGTTAAAATTCTCGGCCCACGCCCCGCCGGCGGCCAGCGCCAGCGCGGAGGTGAGGCAGATGTGACGAATGCTCATCAAAAGCTCCCTGTTTGTCTCGCGCCGGGCATCGCGCCTCTCCGTGACGTTCTCGTAACGCAGAGGTGACAGGCATGTGAATTCCGCCTGTTGAGGGCGTGAAACGCAGCCCTTGCCAGAGGGATCGCACGATTTGATCGGGCGCGGCCCGCCCGATCAGCTCATTCGCCGTAGGGAATCCAGACCGTCTTGACCTCGGTCGCGGCCTCAAGAAACGCGCGCGCATCCTCGCCGGTCCAATCCCGCGCGCGGCCATGATTGACCCATGTGCGCTTGAGATTGCCCGCAGACTTGCGCTCTATGATCCCGGAGAGATCCGACGACGAGAAGGACCAGACCGCATCCACATCAAGATGCGACGCCAGTACGGGGGCAAGCTCCGCATGGGCGCCGGTCAGGATGTTGACCACGCCCGCCGGCACATCGGAGGTGTCCAGCACCTGATAGAAATCCGTCGCGGCCAGTGGGAATGGCTCCGACGCCACGAGGACCGCCCGGTTGCCCATCGCCATCGCCGCGCCCATCACCGACACGAGCCCCAGCAGCGGTGCCTCATCCGCGCAGAGCGCCCCGATGACGCCAACCGGCTCCCGCATGGCAAGCGCCACGCCCCGGATGGGCACACCATGTGCCTGTCCGTCAAACTTGTCGGCCCACGCCGCATAGGTGAACAGCCGCCGGACACTCGCCGCGACCTCATCCTGCCCGCCGCGCTTGCCGGTCATGGCGTCGATCCGCTCGGCAAACTCAACTGACCGCGCCTCGAGGTTTTCCGCGATGTAATACAGGATCTGCGCGCGCAGATGGCCGGTGCTCTTGGCCCAGCCTGCCGCGCTTTGGGCGGCCTCAACGGCATTGCGCAGATCTTTGCGGTTTGCCACCGGCACTTGCCCAAGCAGCGCACCGCTCTTGCCGTGCACGCCGCGCGAATAGCCCCCGTCGGGCCGCGCCTGCTTACCGCCGACATAGAGCTTGGCCGTCCGGTCGAGCCCCTCTGCCGTGGCACCGTTGCCCCCAAGCGCGTCGATCCGCGCCAAGGGCTTCGCCTTGCCCGATGGCTTGGTATAGGCCGCAAGCCCTTCCCAACCGCCTTCGCGCCCGAATCCGCTCTCGCGCACCCCGCCAAAGCCCGCCGCCGCGTCGAACATGTTGGTCCCGTTGACCCAGACGACCCCGGCCACCAGCTTGGGCGCGATATCGAGGGCGAGGTTGATGTTCTCGCTCCACAGCGTCGCCGCAAGGCCGTAGCGGGTATTGTTGGCGATCTGCACCGCCTCGGCCGGGGTGCGGAACGTCGTCCCGCAAAGCACCGGGCCAAAGATTTCCTCCTGCATCAACGTATCGGCTGGGTCGAGCCCGGTGATCAGCGTGGGGGGATAGAAACTGCCCGTGGCGGGCATCGCCGTCTCTGCGCGGTACACCTCTCCGGCCCTGTTCGCCTCCACCATGCGGGTGATGCTCTCAAGCTGCACGGGGTGCACGATGGCGCCCACGTCCACGCATTTGTCCATCGGATCGCCCACGCGCAGCTTGGCCATGCGCGCTTTCAGTTTCTCGTGGAACCGTTCGGCGACGCTTTCCTGCACCAGAAGACGGGACCCGGCACAGCAAACCTGACCGCCATTGAACCAGATCGCATCGACAAGCCCTTCGACCGCGGAATCCAGATCGGCATCGTCGAACACGATATATGGGGATTTGCCCCCAAGCTCGAGGCTGAGCGCCTTGCCCGTTCCGGCGGTGGCCTCGCGGATGCGGCGGCCAACTGCCGTCGATCCGGTGAACGCAACCTTGTCGACCCCCTCATGGGTCACGATCATCTCGCCCACCGCGCCATCGCCCGTGACGATGTTCACGACCCCGGGCGGCACGCCCGCCTCGGTGCAGATCTCCGCAAACAGCAGCGCGGTAAGGGGCGTGTATTCCGCCGGCTTCAGCACCACGGTATTGCCCATCGCCAGCGCGGGCGCGATCTTCCACGACAGCATCAGCAGCGGGAAATTCCACGGGATCACCTGTCCGCAAACCCCGATAGCCTCCCGCCCGGGCAGCTCGGCTTCCATGAGTTGCGCCATGCCCGCGTGATAGTAGAAATGCCGCGCCGCCAGCGGAACGTCGATATCCCGCGCCTCCCGGATCGGCTTGCCATTGTCGAGCGTTTCGATCACCGCGAACAGCCGCGAATGCTTCTGCAACGCCCGCGCCAGCGCATAGAGCACCCGCGCCCGTCCGTGCCCGCCAAGCTTCTGCCAGCCGGGCAGGGCCTTGCGCGCTGCCGAAACTGCTGCATCGACCTGACCCGCCGAGGCTTGGGTGATCTCTGCCAGCAGGTCCCCTGCCGCCGGGTTGGCCGTTCCGAACAGAGCGCCCGGCTTGGTGTGCGATCCGCCGATGAAGCACCCGAACTTGCGCCCCTTGCCGTCAAGCCACGCCATCGCCTCTGCCCCGCTCTCGGGTGCCGGTCCGTAATCCATTGTCTCGAAGATGTCCTTGATGGTCATGGCGTCTTCTCTTTGCATTGTCTCAAAATTCGCAAATGGCAGCGCAGAGGTCGCGCTCAGGCCATCGCATGGCGCCACGAGGCCGAATAGGCCCCGCTCACGTGGTGTTCCAACTGCCGCTCGATATCGCCAAGCAGCGACGAGGCGCCGAAGCGGAAGAGGTCGGGCCGCAGCCAGCGGTCCCCCAGCTCTTCCTTCATCAGCGCAAGATAGACCAATGCGTCCTTCGCCTTGGAAATCCCCCCCGCTGGCTTGTAGCCGACCTTTACGCCCGTCATCGCCTGATACTCGCGGATCGCGCGGATCATCACGAGGGACACGGGCAGGGTGGCATTCACGCTCTCCTTGCCGGTCGAGGTCTTGATGAAATCGGCCCCCGCCATCATGCAAACCATGGAGGCTCGCGCCACGTTGCGCAGCGTGCCAAGCTCCCCCGTGGCAAGGATCGCCTTTACATGCGCCTCGCCGCAGGCCTCGCGGAAGGCGCGCATTTCGTCATACAGCGCCCGCCAGTTGCCCTCCAGCACATGCCGCCGCGAAATCACGATGTCGATCTCACGCGCGCCTGCCTTCACGCTCTCGCCAATCTCGGCCACGCGCAGGTGGAACGGCGACAGGCCCGCGGGAAACCCGGTGGACACGGCCGCCACCGGAATGCCCGATCCCTCCAGCGCGCGCACCGCCGCGGGGATCATGTCGTGATAGACACAGACCGCCCCAACCGTCAGCCCCTCAAGCCCAAGCGCCTCCAGCAGATCGGCCCGCACCGGCTGGCGTGCCTTGGCGCAAAGCCGCCGCACCCGCGCCTCGGTATCGTCTCCCGCCAGCGTGGTCAGATCGATGCAGGAAATCGCCCGCGCAAGCCAGGCCGCCTGATAGTCCTTCTTCACCGTCCGCCGCCCCGGCAGGGTGGCACAACGGCGTTCGATGGCCGAAGTGTTGGCCCGGGCCGACAGCACCACATCAAGATCGAGCGGCACGCCCTCGTTGCGCGGCTCGTGCACCTGCGGCAATTGCTCCGCTCCGGTGGTCATGGCGCTGGTCGTCTGTGTCATCGCGGGGCCTCCTGAATTCCGACTATGCCCTGCTTGGGCGCGAAAATCATTACAAGTCTGTCGTAGCGTCACCAAACACCGCGCCCAGCGCGGCGGTCATCTCAGGGTCCGGCACAAGCGCGCGGGCCTTGCCGCCAAGCCGATGCTCCTTCCACCCGGTCGTGGTGCTGTGACAGTGCCAGAAAAGCCCGAAGCGCCGCCGAAACAGCCCGTTGGCCGGAAAATCCTCCAGCCGGTGGGTATCCCACGAAAACCGGCCCATCGGCCCCGTCGGGCGGATCGCCCATTTGGGGGCGTGGTCGCGGCTGTCGTCCCGTTTGAACCGGTGCGCGCTCTGCGGGGCGGGGCCGGTGGCCTCCGTATAGCGCCACGCCTTGGGCAGCACGACGAACCCGGCCCCCCGTTGCACATGGTCAAAAATCCGAACACCGGGCGTGTGCAGCAATTCGTCGATATCCGACGACAGCACCCCCCGCGCCTCGGCCAGATACCGAAGCCGTACGAGGTTGAACATTGCCGTCTGAAGGAACTTTTCGGTTCGGGCAAAGGGCCGCCGCCCGCGCGGCCCGTAGAGGAACGGCGCCCGCAACACGACAGAGGCCCGAAGCCCCGCATCCCGCAGACAATCCGACAGGTCCTGCGCCGAATAGGCGGTACTGGCGTTGTCGATCACCACGAGCGATTGCAGATCGTGGAAATGCCGGTGATAGCGGATGTATTCGTCGATCCACCCAAGGTCGTTGTCCTTGGATATGAACAGCGCCGCGTTGCTCCCCCGAAAGAGATCCCGCCCCGGCGCGCTCACCGCGCTGGCAAACCGCTGGCCTTCGATCGTGACCGACACCTCCCGCCCCGCGCGGGGCAGGGTGACAATATCGTGCCGTGCAAAGCGTTTGATGCGGGGCCAGACCCGCTCGCCGTCCACTGCCACCCCGGTGCGCAGCGGCGCCTCAAGGTTGCGCAGCTTGGGACAGATCAGGATCGTGCTCTTGTCCGTGGCCAGCGCATCGTACCAAAGCGTGGTGCGGTCCAGCGCCTCAAGATAGCCGGGCCGCTGATAGCGCTCCTTGATCCCCGATATGCGCAGCAGCCCGCTCGGGCCGATGTCACAACTCGCAAGCTCATCGACGCGGTGCATCAGGCCTCGCGGCGCGCCCGGCGTCGGGCAAAGAAGCGGCGAATGCGCACCGTCACGGCCCAGATCGCCGCGACAAGCAGGGTCAGGACCACGATTGTCCCGATGGGCCAACCCTTGCCCTCGGCCGGGCTTGCGATTGGCTCCACCGACAGCGCGTTGGGGAAGATCGAAAACATCTCGTTGCGCCAGCCATAGTGCCGCAGCCGGACCCACTGCGGGGCCTCGCCGGTGCTGCGCAGATCGTTGGCCTCTGCCTGAAGGTTGGAGGTGTTGAACTTGAAGAACGGCGGCCAGCCCCAGCCGGTATCCTCGTTGCGATAGACCATGACGTCACCATCGTCGCGGCGCGTCTGGATGAAAAAGACATCCCGCCCCGGCTGGCTCGTGCTGAACCCGGAACTGGCGTTGGACCAGAACAGGCGGTTTTCGCCCACGTCCACGCGCTTTTCATAGGTGTCGGTGATCCGCACGATGTCGGTCTGGGGCAGGGTATAGTGCACCACGGACGCCACCAGTATGGCGACAATCGCGAGCAGGATCCATTTCACATAAGCCAAGGCGGGTCTCCGATTGGGTCTGTCGCATTTCAAAAGAGTGTCGCCGGGCGCGAAGTCAATCACAAGGGCGGTTTCGTCGCGGCGCTCATTGCGGGACGAGGCGCCCCTCGCGGAGCACAAGCACCCGGTCCATGCGCGCGGCGAGGTCAAGGTTATGCGTGGCGATCAGCGCGGCCAGCCCGGTTTCCCGTACCAGCCGTGTCAGCGCGTCAAACACCGTCTCCGAGGTCGCCGGATCAAGGTTGCCGGTCGGCTCATCGGCCAGCAGCAAGCGCGGAGCATTGGCCAGCGCCCGGCAGAAGGCCACCCGCTGTTGCTCTCCACCCGAAAGCGCGGCGGGGCGATGCGTGGCGCGGGGCAGGATGCCGACACGGTCCAGCAATTCCTCGGCGCGGGTGCGGGCCTCCGCACGGGGCACCCCGTTGGCAAGCTGCGGCAGCACGACATTCTCCAGCGCGCTGAACTCCGGCAGCAGGTGGTGAAACTGATAGACAAATCCCACATCGCGCCGCCGCGCCACCGTTCGCCGCCGGTCGGACGCGGTGGTGTAATCCGTGCCGCCGATCGCGACCGTGCCCGCATCTGCCGTGTCGAGCAGCCCCGCGATATGGAGCAGCGTCGACTTGCCCGCCCCCGAGGGCGCCACAAGCGCGACCATCTCTCCCGGCGTCAGGCGGCATTCGGCCCCGTCGAGCACACGCACCTCACCCGCCTCGCCGCGCAGATAGACCTTTTCGATCCCGCGAAGCTCCAGCACCGGCTCACTCATAGCGAAGCGCCTCCACCGGGTTCATCCGCGCCGCCCGCCGCGCCGGAAAGATCGTCACCACAAACGACAGCCCCAGCGACAGCGCCACCGCCGAGAGCACGTCGCTCGCGTTCAGCTTGGCCGGAATCGCATAGATCCCCCGGATCTGCGGATCCCAGACGCCGCCCCCCGACAGATAGTTCACGAAGGCAAAGATCGGATCGATATAGATCGCAAACAGACACCCAAGCACGACCCCGCCCAAGGTGCCGAAAATCCCCGTGAAAGCCCCGCAGATGAAAAACACCCGCAGCACCGACCCCTCGGTCAGGCCCATGGTCCGCAGGATGCCGATGTCGCGGCCCTTGTTCTTGACCAGCATCACGAGGCCGGACACGATGTTCATCGACGCGATCAGAACGAGGATCGCCATGATGATGAACATCACGTTGTCCTCGATGTCGAGCGCCCGCAAGAAGGCCCCCGACGCATCCCGCCATGTCCAAAGCAGCGCATTTGGTCCCGCCGCCTCCAGCAAGGCAGGCGCCATCGCGTCCACCGCCTCGGGCGCCTCGACCATCACTTCGATCTCATCCGCCGCGCCGGGCTTGTTGAAGAAATCCTGCGCCTCCGTGAACGGCATATAGACCCGCGTGCGGTCGATGTCATAGCGCCCCGCGGTAAAGATATAGACGACCTCATAGGCCTTGGTCCGGGGCGAGGTGCCAAAGGCCGTGCGCACCCCGTTGGGGGAGATGACCCGCACCCGGTCGCCCACGGCCACGTTCAATTCCCGCGCCACACCGGACCCGATGGCGATCCCTTCGGCGAAACGGGCCAGATCGCCGCGCCCCGTCGATGGGTCCGCGATGCGCGGCAACTCGGCCAGATCCGCCTGCGCGATGCCATAGACCTCGATCCCGGCATTCGCGTCCTGCGCATTGGCCATCACCTGTCCGCGGATCAACGGCGCCGCCCGCGTCACGCCCGGCACCGCCGCCAGCCGCTCGGCCATCGCCCCAAACTCGACGATCCGCCGGTCCAGCGCGCCCGCCGCGTTGATCTCACCGCTTTCATAGACCGTCACATGGGCATTCGCCCCAAGGATCGTATCGACGAATTCCGCCCGGAATCCCGCCCGCACTGACAGCGTCGCGATCAGCGCCAGCACCGCCAGCGTGATCCCGATCAGGCTGATCCATGTCATGACGGAAATGCCGCCCTCGGCCCGCCGCGCATTCATATAGCGCCAGGCGATCATCCACTCATAGGCAGCAAAAGGCGCAGGGCGTCTCACTCGTCCTTACCGCCCGAAGCAGAGATCCGCGACAGGGCAAAGAACACCACGCCCACGATCGCGCCAATGCCGCCGCCGACCCCGAACAGCGGGGCAAGGACCATGCCCATCAATCCGCAGACGACGGCAAGCCCGATGCGCTTCGCCATGCCCTTGTCAGGCACCGAGCACACCATAGATCCGGGCGATCTTTTCCACCGCCTGTTCGGGCGGCAATTCCTCGCTCTCGCCGGTGCGGCGGCTGGTCACTTCGACCACCCCGTTCTTGAGCCCGCGCGGCCCAACCGTGATCCGCCATGGCAGCCCGATCAGATCCATCGTGGCGAACTTGCCGCCCGCCCGCTCGTTCCGGTCGTCATAGAGCGGCTCCAGCCCGAGTGCTGTCAGCGACGCATAGAGCGATTCGCAGGCGGCATCCGCCTCGTCGTCGCCCTGCTTGAGGTTCACGATCCCGCAATGGAACGGGGTCACGCCCTCGGGCCAGATGATGCCCTTGTCGTCATGGCTCGCCTCGATGATCGCCCCAAGCAGGCGCGACACCCCGATGCCGTGGCTGCCCATGTGCACCGGCACCTTGCCGCCTTCGGAATCCTGCACCGTCGCGCCCATGGCGTCGGAATACTTGGTCCCGAAATAAAAGATCTGTCCGACCTCGATGCCGCGCGCCGTCCGCTTGCGCTCTTCGGGCACCTCGGCCCAGACGGCCTCGTCATGGGTCTCGTCGGTGCGGGCATAGCGCGAGGTAAACTCGTCAAGCACCGCCCGGCATTGCTCATGGCTGTCGAAATCGATCTCGCGGTCGCCAAACTTCAGATCGGTGATCTGCGCATCATAGAAAACCTCCGACTCGCCCGTTTCGGCCAGCACGAGGAATTCGTGCGTGTTGTCCCCGCCGATCGGTCCGCTGTCGGCGCGCATGGGAATCGCCTGAAGGCCCATCCGCTCATAGGTCCGCAGATAGGACACCAGATGCCGGTTATAGGCGTGCAGCGCATCTTCCTTGGTCAGGTCGAAATTATAGCCGTCCTTCATATAGAATTCGCGGCCCCGCATCACGCCGAAACGCGGCCGGATCTCATCGCGGAACTTCCACTGGATCTGATAGAGCGTCAGCGGCAGATCCTTGTAGGATTTCACATAGCTGCGGAAGATGTCGGTGATCAGCTCTTCGGCCGTGGGCGTGAACAGCATTTCGCGGTCGTGGCGGTCGGTGATGCGCAGCATCTCCTCGCCATAGGCGTCATAGCGCCCGCTCTCGCGCCACAGGTCCGCCGACTGGATCGTCGGCATCTGCATCGCGATGTGGCCCGCGCGGGCCTGTTCCTCGTGGATGATGTTTTCGATCTTGCGCAGCACCTTGAAGCCAAGCGGCAGCCACGAATAAATCCCCGCGCTCGCCTGCTTGATCATGCCGGCGCGCAGCATGTAGCGGTGCGAGACGATCTGCGCCTCGGCGGGCGTTTCCTTGAGGACGGGAAGGAAGTAGCGGGACAGGCGCATTTGTGGCTCCAGACGTCTTGCGGTCGGCCCCCGTTTAGTGGCGCGGCGCGGGTCAGACAAGCGGCTTCGCCGCCCCGCTGTGGGGTATGACAGGTGTATGCCGCGGAGTCATACAGATGTCATACAAAAGTCATACCCGCTTTTCAGAGGCTTAGCCCATTTTCACGCAAGTCCGCACCTGCTAGCCTCGGCCCCGTCGGGATGACCCGCAGGAGGGGTAAGGATGGACAGGGGCGCACGCAATCTCATCACGGATGTGCCGGGGCTTCTGGTCGGAAATGCCTCCGATCCGGCGCTGAAATCGGGGGTTACCGTGCTCACCTCCACGGTCCCTTTCGTCGCCGGGGTCAGCATCATGGGCGGCGCGCCCGGCACCCGAGAGACGGAGTTGCTCGCGCCCGACAAGACGGTGCAAGAGGTTGATGCTATTGTACTTTCCGGTGGCAGCGCCTTTGGCCTCGCGGCCTGCGATGGGGTCTCGGACGGGCTGGTCGCGGCGGGGCGCGGCTTTGCGGTGGGGCCCGTTCGTGTGCCCATCGTGCCCGGCGCGATCCTCTTTGATCTGCTCAACGGCGGTGCCAAGGACTGGACGGCGAACCCCTATCCGGCCCTCGGTCGCGCCGCCTTCGACGCCGCCGCCCCCGACTTCGCCCTCGGCTCCGAAGGGGCCGGCACCGGCGCCACCACCGCCACCTTCAAAGGCGGCCTCGGCTCCACCTCCTGCCGCCTCCCCAACGGCACCACCGTCGCCGCCCTCGTGGCCGTCAACGCCCTCGGCTCGGCCACTGTCGGGGAGGGGCGGGAGTTCTGGGCGGCCCCATGGGAAGAGGGGCAGGAGTTTGGGGGGATTGGCCCCGCAAGTCATTATCCGAAAACGATAAAAACCAAGTTGGGAGGGCAGGGTGCCAATACGACAATCGCCATCGTCGCCACGGATGCCGCCCTCACTCAAGCGCAATGTACACGGGTTGCAACCGCCGCCCACGACGGTATGGCCCGCGCGCTTTTGCCCAGCCATACGCCACTGGACGGGGATCTGATCTTTGCCGTGTCGACCGGTTCGAGGGAAGTGCAGACCCCGCCTGAGGACCTGCTTCTGATCGGTCACACCGCAAGCATATGCCTCGCCAGAGCCATCGCGCGCGGCGTTTTCAGCGCCCGACCTGCGCCGGGCGATGTCTGTCCTGTCTGGAGCGCTTAGAGCAGGCCCGCATGATCCAGCGCCGTGTCGATCTTGGCGCGGGTCGGGTCTGTGAGTGGCAGCAGCGGACGGCGCACTTCCTCGCCGCAGAGCCCGAGCCGCGACATGGCGTACTTGGCCCCGACCAGCCCCGGCTCGACAAAGATCGCGAAATGCAGCGGCATCAATTTATCCGCGATTTCCAAGGCCTTGGCATAATCACCTGCCAGGGTGGCCTCTTGCATCTGGGAGCAGAGCTTGGGCGCGACATTTGCCGTGACAGAGATACAGCCCTGACCGCCTTGGGCGTTGAAGCCATGCGCGGTGGCATCCTCGCCCGAGAGTTGGACGAAGTCCTTGCCGCAGGCGATGCGCTGTGCCGACACCCGCGCCAGATCCCCGGTCGCGTCCTTGACCCCGATGATGTTTGGGTGCTTGGCCAACTCGCCCATCGTCGCGGGGGTCATGTCCACCACCGAGCGCGGCGGAATGTTATAGATGATGATCGGCAGGCCAACATCCGCAGCGGCGCTGAAATGCTCGATCATGCCCGCTTGGGTCGGCTTGTTGTAATACGGGGTCACAACCAGCGCGGCATCCGCGCCGCCTGTCTTGGCCGCCTCGCAGAGCCGCAGGGTCTCCCGCGTGCTGTTGGAGCCAGCGCCCGCAATGACCGGCACGCGCCCGGCCGCGACCTCGATGACGGTGGCGACGACCGTGTCGTGCTCCCCATGGCTCAGGGTTGGGCTTTCACCGGTGGTGCCGACGGGCACAAGTCCGTGGCTCCCTTGATCGATGTGCCATTCGACAAGTTTCTTGAGCGTCGCCAGATCCAGTTCGCCGTCCTTGAACGGCGTAACCAGTGCAGGAAATGATCCTCTGAACATGATACGCTCCTTTGTTTGCCGGGCCGCAAAGCCCCTGATGATCGGCGGCGGGTGTAACGCCCTTGTACAACTTTGCCAAGTTTGAGAGTTGCGGGTTTGGTACGCGCCGATATGGTGGCGCTCAATATCCACAGGTCCCGGAAATGCAAGAGATGATCGCAAGGCTTTGCCTAATCCTGGCGTTGCTATGCAACGCCGCAACGGCGCAGGCGCAGCAACCGCCGCGACCGCTGAGTGCGGGTATGGCGGCAATGCGACAGGGCGATTGGACCATGGCGGCGCAGCTGGCCGGGCGTGACGGGGTTGTGGGTGGCGACATAATCGAGTGGCAACGGCTGCGTGCCGGGCGCGGCACATGGCAGGAAGTTGTCGATTTTCTCGACCGGAACGGCGATTGGCCGGGGATAGACCTGCTGCGCCGACGGTCCGAAGAGGCGATGGCCAAGGCCCCCGATGCGCAGATCCTGCAATTCTTCTCCGAGGGGTTGCCTCAGACCGCTGAGGGCGCAATGGCCCATGCCCGTGCCTTGCTCGCAGGGGGGCATGAACGGGCGGCCCACGACACCATCATCCTCGCTTGGCGCAGCCTCTCCATGGGTGAGGACACGCAAACGGCGATTCTGGCGCTGTATGGCGATATACTGGCTGATCACCATACGGCACGTCTCGATACCATGCTGTGGCGAGGCGAGGCCGCGAATGCGGAACGGATGCTGCCACTAGTCGATGCAGGATGGCGGTCGCTTGCCAAGGCGCGGATCGCGCTGCGGGCCCGTCAGGACGGTGTCGATACGTTGATCGAAGCAGTGCCTCAGGCGCTGTCTCAGCACGCGGGGCTGGCATACGAACGGTTCTTGTGGCGTGCACGCGCGGGACGGACGGACAGCGCGGTGGAACTGCTCCTTGCCCAGAGCAGCAGCGCGACGGCCCTTGGAAATCCGGGTGCTTGGGGAAACTGGCGCCGGATTTTGACCCGCGAGAAAATGCGTGCGGGGGACTTTGGCCTCGCCTACCGCATCGCGTCGCAACACTTTCTTCTGGAGGGCACGGACTATGCCGATCTGGAATGGCTGGCCGGCTATCTGTCGCTGAAGCTCGAAAACCCGGCGCGCGCGCTCGATCATTTCAAGGCCTTCGCTGTGGGGGTGGAATCGCCCATCTCTCTGGGGAGGGCAGGCTATTGGATCGGGCGGGCGTATGACGCGCTTGGCGATACCGAAGCGGCTGATCGCGCTTATTCCGAAGCAGCGCTGCATCAGACGAGTTTCTATGGGTTGCTCGCGGCGGAGAAGGCCGGGCTGGAGCCTGATCCCGTTTTGCGCGGCGATACCGAGATGCCCTCCTGGCGTGGTGCGGGGTTCGTGTCGACATCAGTGTTTCAGGCGGGGGTTCTGTCGCTCGCGGCGGGCGAACACTATCTCGCGGAGCGGTTCTTCGTTCATCTGGCTGAACGGTTGTCGCCCGAAGAGCTTGGATCGCTCGGGAACATGGCCATAGAACTCGGCTCTCCCCATATCGCCGTCATGCTCGGAAAACAGGGGGCGCGGCAAGGTGCGGTGCTGCCCGGGCCATACTTCGCTCGCCATCCGCTGGAATCCATGGATCTGGGCGTGCCTTCCGATCTGTTGCTCTCGATCGCGCGGCGGGAAAGCGAATTCGATCCGCTCGTTGTCAGTCCTGTGGGTGCGCGGGGTCTCATGCAGATCATGCCCGGCACGGCACAGGACATGGCCCGCGAGGTCGGCGTTCAGTATAATGAGGAGGCCTTGCTCGCAGACTGGCGGTATAATGCCCGCCTTGGCGCGGCCTATCTGCGCAAGCTGCACGGGCGGTTCGATGGCAACCCGATCATGATCGCCGCCGCGTACAACGCTGGCCCCTCTCGTCCAACGCGGTGGATGCAGGAGTATGGCGATCCGCGTGGCGGTACGCCCGAAGTGATGGTTGATTGGATCGAGACGATCCCCTTCCGTGAAACACGCAACTATGTCATGCGCGTTACCGAAGCGATGATGGTCTATCGGATGCGTCTCGGCCAACAAGCGCCGGGCACGCTGGGTCAACTGATCTCAGGCCGGCTCTAGGCGCAGAGGCCTGTCAGGCAGGCGATATCCTCGGGCGCAGCGGGCCCTTCCGCCCATGGCCGAAAACGAAGACGTATCGCGGCGAGCATTGTTTCGTCATCCACCTCTGCCGTGTACCCCGCCGCCATGGCGGCTGCGCGAAAATCCCCGTCGGTGCGGCCCGCTTGCGGCCAAGCCGCAAGTCCCCGATAGGCCAACCGGCGCCAGTCGAAGCGCGGGCCGGGGTCGATCTTTCGGCCCGGTGCCATATCGGAATGGCCAATGACATTGTCCGGCTTGATTCCGTGCCGCGTCACGATGCCCTGTAAAAGCCGCTCAAGCGCGGCTATCTGCGGCTCGGGGAAGGGCGCGTCGCCGGTATTGGCAAGTTCGATCCCGATGGACGCGGAATTTACATCCGTGAAATCGCGCCAGCGCCCCGCTCCTGCATGCCACGCGCGCATGCCTTCCTCCACCATCTGCACCACGCTGCCCGCCGGGCAAATCAGGTAATGGGCAGACACCTCGGAGGCGGGGTTGCAGAGCCAATCTCGGGCGGCTTGGGTGGATTGCATCGCCGTGTAGTGGATCACGACGATCTGCGGTGTCAGGCCATCTCGCCGGGGGCCGAAGTTGGGGGAGGGATGCCAGAGGGGCGTCACCGCCCTTTAGCCGCCCACCGCGCGCCGGAAGGGCGAGGGATCCCAATCACAGGCAAAGCCATCGCCATCCGGGTCTAGGCCCAGCTTGTCCCGGTCCGGTCCGCCAGCGCTGAGGAAAGCCAGTTGCGCCTGATCGGCCGAGGCATAGCTTGCGCATTTGCGTTGGTGCGCGGCAGCGGTCCGAAGGTTCAGCCGGGAATAGATTGGCGTTCCGGGGGCATGTCTTGTGCTCACGGCGTATTGCACGATGTTGGGGCCACTATTGGTCCGGGACGGCACGGCGGTCGGCTGTACCACCTGATACTGCTGGCGAAGCCGCTCCATCCGCTGGGCGTCGGATTCGATGGTCCGAAGCTCCCCCACACGCTCGAAGTCGTTCTCCGCGGAAATCCCCGAAGCACCC
This sequence comes from Poseidonocella pacifica, assembly GCF_900111875.1. Lineage (GTDB taxonomy): Bacteria > Pseudomonadota > Alphaproteobacteria > Rhodobacterales > Rhodobacteraceae > Poseidonocella > Poseidonocella pacifica. Next base: position 193,499 of record NZ_FOJU01000002.1, on the reverse strand, counting down.
ACGGCTTCAGCCCCTGCCTGCGGTGCTGCTGTGTCGAAATCTTCGCCGGCAAGGGCAGCCTCGCGCTGTGGCGAGGTCTGATAGATGACAGGATTCCCGCTGTCCGGGATCGTCGGGGCGCACCCGGCCATCACCCCCAAAAGGGCGCAACCGGAGAGGAAACGAGTAAGCGGCATATGTATCATGATAGGGGTTTACCACCATTTCCCGGGTTTGGCATCAAATCCTGCGGCCTGCTCCAGCGCATAGGCGGTGTTGAGCAGATCGCCTTCTTCCCACGGCCGGCCGATGAGTTGGAGACCAAGCGGAAGGCCTTGCTTGTTTTGCCCCGCAGGCACGGAGATCCCCGGCAGCCCGGCGAGGTTCACAGTCACGGTGAAAACATCATTGAGGTACATTTGGATCGGATCGGCCTCTGACATCTCGCCCAGTCCGAAGGCAGCAGAGGGCGTCGCGGGTGTCAGGATTGCGTCGACACCGGCCTCGAACACCGCTTCGAAATCCTGCTTGATGAGGGTCCGAACCTTGCGGGCGCGGTTATAATAGGCGTCGTAGAACCCAGCCGACAGCACATAGGTGCCGACCATGACGCGGCGCTGAACCTCATGGCCGAAGCCTTCGGCGCGGGTCTTTTCGTACATCTCGGTGATGCCGTCGCCTTGGGCGAGGGTCGCGCGGTGGCCATAACGGACCCCGTCATACCGGGCGAGGTTGGATGAGGCTTCGGCAGGCGCGATCACGTAATAGGTGGGAAGCGCGTACTTCGTGTGGGGCAGGGAGATCTCGCGGATTTCCGCACCCGCCGCCTTCAGCATCGCGATGCCATCATCCCACAGCGCTCCGATCTCCTCGGGCATGCCGTCCAACCGGTATTCCTTGGGGATCCCGATGACCTTGCCGCGGATATCTCCGGTCAGCATCGCCTCAAAATTCGGTACCGGAAGGTTGGCGGAAGTGGAATCCTTGGGATCATGGCCGCACATCGTCTCCAGCATGATCGCGGAATCGCGCACGGATTTCGTCATGGGCCCAGCCTGGTCGAGCGAGGAGGCAAAAGCCACAACGCCCCAGCGGGAACAGCGCCCGTAGGTCGGTTTGATGCCCGTAATGCCGGTGAATGCAGCGGGTTGGCGGATAGAGCCACCGGTATCGGTGCCCGTGGCCGCGAGGCAGAGGTCAGCCGCGACGGCAGAGGCGGACCCCCCTGAAGAGCCGCCCGGCGTCAGCGGGGTATCGTCGTTGCCACGGCGCCACGGGTTCACGGCATTGCCATAAACCGAAGTCTCGTTTGAACTCCCCATGGCGAATTCGTCCATGTTGAGCTTGCCCAGCATGACCGCACCCGCATCGAAGAGGTTTTGCGTAACGGTGCTTTCGTATTCTGGTAGAAACCCTTGGAGGATGCGAGAGGCCGCCTGTGAGGGGACGCCCTTGGTACAGAACAGATCCTTGATCCCGAGGGGGAGGCCGCACATCGCCGGCGCATCGCCTGAGGCAAGGCGCGCATCGGCGGCTTCTGCCTGCGCGATGGCGATTTCGGGCGTGTTGTGCACGAAAGCATTCAGAGCGCTGGAGGCTTCGACCGCATCAAGGCAGGCTTGCGTCAATTCGACGGAGGTGAATTCCTTGGCGCGTAGTTGGTCGCGCGCCTCTGCCAGGGTCAGTTTGTTGAGGTCTGTCACGCGATTACTCCACAACCTTGGGCACGGCGAAGAACCCTTCTCGGGCGTCCGGGGCATTGGAAAGAACGGGGCCAGCATCGCCGCCTTCGGTCACGACATCCGCCCTGCGGGGCAGGGCCATCGGCGTCACGGAGGTCATCGGTTCGACCCCGTCGACGTCAACTTCGGACAGTTGTTCGATGAAGGTCAGGATGTTGTTGAACTCGTTTGCCAAATCGGGGAGCGCGTCCTCCTCGACCCTGATACGGGCAAGCTTTGCCACGCGGGCGGCGGTGTCCTTGTCGATCGACATGTGACTCTCCGGTTTCTCTGATCGGATTGCGTTTAGCGCCGCGCAGGCTCGCCTGCAAGTGCGGGGGAGCGGCCACGAGCGATGACGCCTTGTACGGGTGCCCGCACAGGTAGCTGTTTGGCCTTGGTCAGTCGAGAGCCGCGCGGCACTTCCAAGAGCGGTGCCGCGCGCTATGTCCGGGAATTTCGGCCTTCAGCGCGGAGCGTTCAGCCCCACCATGGGCCATGATGAGGGCCGGTGGCGTCGATGCGCTCAAACCCATGGCGACCAAAGATATCACGCTGCCCCTGAATGATGTGGGCCTGTCCGCGCGATTGTCGCATCGTGTCGAACCAGCCGAGCGCGGAGGCGAGCGCTGGCGTGGCGTGACCCGCGGCGAGCGACTTGGAAATGAGCGCCCGAAGCGCCGGAATGCCGTCTTTCAGAATCTCTGCCATGGCGGGCGCTAGAATGAGTTCTCCGCCGGTATCCGCGTTCCGGAACGCAGCAGAGATGTCATCAAGCAACGCGGATCGAATGATGCAGCCAGCGCGCCAGATTTCCGCGATGCGGGCATAGTCCAGATCCCAGCCGAATTCGGCAGAGGCCGCGCGCAGGATACGGAAGCCCTGTGCATAGTCGAGCACGCGAGCCGCAGAGAAGGCTTTCGCCAGTTCCGCGTCGTCAATCTCAAGCGTGCCACGGTCTTCGCCGTAGAGCGCAGCGGCCTGCGCGCGCAGATCTCCTTCGGAAGACCAAGCACGGGAGGCGACGGCCGCTTCGATCATGGTCGCCGACTGGCCCATGCGGATGGCTTCGATGACCGTCCATCGGCCAGTGCCCTTCTGGCCGGCGGAATCCTTGATGATGTCTACGACTGGGCGGCCGGTCTGGGGATCGACCTCATGCAGAAGGCGGCCGGTAATCTCCACGAGATAGCTTTTGAGCGGGCCGCGATCCCACTCGGTGAAAAGATCGCCGATCTCCGCATGGCTACGACCTGCGCCGTGATGCAGAAGCCCGTGGATTTCCGCGATGAGTTGCATGTCAGCGTATTCGATGCCGTTGTGCACGGTCTTGACGAAATGTCCCGCGCCGTCCGGTCCGAGATGGGCAACACAGGGATCGCCCTCGTGCTGCGCGGCGATGGCCTTGGTCACAGGCTCCAGCTGGGCCCACGAATGCTCCGTGCCGCCGACCATGATCGACGGGCCGTGCCGTGCACCCTCTTCGCCGCCCGAAACACCCATTCCAACGAAGTGAAGCTCATGCTCGCGCAGCAGCGCGTCGCGTCGGCGGGTGTCGTTGAAATCGGCGTTGCCTGCGTCGATCACGGTATCGCCGGGAGAGAGCTTGGGGATCACAAAATCGATCATGTCGTCCATGGGCTTGGTGGACGGGATCATGAACAGGATTGTCCGCGGCTTGGGCAAAGCTGCGATCAGCGCGTCGATATCGTCATGCGCTGTGATGTTCGTCCCGAGGGGCCCCGCGCGGTCGAGGAAAACCGGGACCTCTGCTGTGGTCCGGTTGGCAACATGCACATGAATTCCATGCTCGGCCATATTGAGAGCAAGGGCTGCGCCCATGGTGCCGAGGCCGTAAAGGCCGATGAGGGGGGTGGTCATGCGGGGCTCCTTTTTTATCCGTGCGACCTACCCGAACTGGCCACGGGTGCAAACGGTCAAATGCGCGCCGGTGCTGGCCGGGCGGAAATTCTTGGGCGAGCAACTCTTTACGCGCCGGACGGGCCGGCCAAGACGCAGCGGCTCACCGCGCGTTGAGAGTGCTCAGACGTCGAGGCAGTACCGCATGATCGCCTTTTGCGCATGCAGGCGGTTCTCGGCTTCATCAAAGATGACGGAGTGTGGCCCGTCCATGACTGAACTGGTGACTTCTTCGCCCCGGTGCGCTGGCAGGCAGTGCATGAACAGCGCATCTGGCTTGGCGTGGCGCATCAGGTCGTCATTCACCTGATAGGCGCGCAAAAGGTTGTGGCGCCGTTCCTTGGTGGACTGGCTGTCGTGCATCGACACCCAAGTATCGGCCACCACAAGATCGGCCCCCTGTACGGCGGCGACGGGATCTCGCTCGATTGTCACGGTCACGCCGCTTTCCCGGGCCAGATCGATGAAAGCCGCTTCGGGATCAAGCTTTTCCGGGCCGGAGAAGGTCAGGTCGAAACCGAATTGCCCGGCGGCGTGAAGGAAGGATGCGCAAACGTTGTTGCCATCTCCGCACCACACGACTTTGCGCCCCCGGATTGAGCCACGGTGCTCTTCGTAGGTCTGGATATCAGCCATGATCTGGCACGGGTGGGTGCGGTCGGTAAGGCCGTTTATCACCGGGACGCTCGCGTGTTCGGCCATCTCCAGAAGAACGCTTTCGTCGAAGGTCCGGATCATGATGAGATCTACATACCGCGACAACACCCGCGCCGTATCGGCGATGGTCTCTCCATGCCCCAGTTGCATCTCAGAGCCTGCGAGAACCATTGTCTGGCCACCCAATTGACGCACGCCAACATCGAAGGACACGCGGGTCCGGGTCGAGGGCTTCTCGAAGATCAGTGCAACCATGCGGCCAGCCAACGGAGCAGTGTCGTCGGGAGCACCTTTGGGCCGGTCTTTGCGCGCGTTCTTCATCTCGCGCGCCTGATCGAGCATGTTCCGCAAGTCGGAAGGATCAACTTTATGAATGTCGAGGAAATGGGGCATCGGTCAGGCTTTCTTTGTGGTCTGTCCGGGAACAACGCCCCCGGACCACCGGAGTAAATTTCAAAAAAGGTATTCAGGTTTGTGGCGCAGGCTCCACATGCCCCGCCGCTGTCTCCAGCCGGGACACGGCCTCGGCTATCTCATCATCCGTGATGGTGAGTGGCGGGAGAAGCCGAACGACATTGTCAGCAGCCGGAACAGTGATCAAAAGAGCATCATATGCAGCTTTGACGACATCGGTGTTGGGCACGCGGCATTTCAGGCCAAGCATCAGGCCAGTCCCGCGGACTTCTTCGAACACGTCGGGGTGCTGGGCGACAAGCCCCTCAAGTTTCTGACGCAGCAGACCCGCTTTGCGGCAGACACCGTCGAGAAAGGACGGGTCCGCGACATGATCCATCACGGCGCACCCCACCGCACAGGCGAGCGGGTTGCCGCCATACGTGCTGCCATGAGTGCCCGCGGTCATCTGTTCCGCTGCACGCTCCGTGGCGAGGACCGCGCCCAAGGGGAACCCGCCGCCAATGCCCTTGGCCACCATCATGATGTCAGGCGCGATGCCAGCCCACTCATGGGCAAAGAGACGGCCCGTGCGGCCCATACCGCATTGCACTTCGTCGAAGATCAGCAGGATACCGGCCTCATCTGCAAGGCTCCGCAACGCTTTCAAGTCTGCTTCGGGGAGGGGGCGAATTCCGCCTTCACCTTGAATGGGCTCGATCATGATCGCGGCAGTACGTGTATCAATCGCGGCCCGAACGGCGTCAATGTCGCCCCATGGCAGGTGCTTGAACCCCGGCAGAAGTGGGCCAAAGCCCTTGGTCATCTTCTCTGATCCGGCCGCGGCAATCCCGGCGGAGGACCGACCGTGAAAGGCGCCTTCAAATGCGATGATCTCGGTCCGTTCCGGCGGGGTTTCGGAGAAATGCTTGCGCGCCATCTTTACGGCGAGTTCGCAAGCCTCGGTACCGGAATTGGTGAAAAACACCGTGTCGGCAAAGCTCGTATCCACGAGCTTTTGCGCCAGCGCCTCTTGCTGCGGAATCCGGTACAGGTTGGACACGTGCCAGACCGCGTTCGCCTGCTCGGTCAGTGCCGTAACAAGGGCCGGATGCGCATGGCCGAGGGCGTTGACGGCAATGCCCGCCCCGAGATCGAGGAAGCGTCGGCCATCCTTCTCAATGAGCCAAGAGCCTTCGCCCTTCACGAATTCGAGTGGCGCGCGGTTGTAGGTCGGCAAGACGGCAGGGATCATGAATTGTCCTCGAACAAGAGGCCCTTTTCAGAGCATGATGCGGGTGGAGAAGTCAATCTTGGGGAGGGAGCCCGCCAAACGGGCATGACAGATGGCGCAGCACCCTACGAAACCTAGGGTTCCGATAGGTTGTCAAGTGGTGCAGCCTATGGGAAGGACGGGCGAAGGGCATGGATGACGCATCGGACATATTGAGATGAGACAGAGTAAGCTGCTACTCGTTGCGGGCACCCTGCGGTCAGAAACTACCGCACTCGCGAAGCTCTGGGCTGCACGCTGCAACTTCTTGCGGGCAAGGCGGGGCCAAAACTGCTCACGTGTTAATGATAAGCCAACTTGCGACAGCGGTGGGCCGCGAGAAGGTCACAGTTATCCTCATCTGGTCCCTGCCTCCGGTGCTCTAGAAGCTTTCCGGCGATCGATGGAGGTTTGCCCAAAGCCGCAGCGACTTAGGGGGCGAGAAAGAAAGGGTATGATCCTTTCCGGCAGCTACAACTTCTTTAACGGTGAGGAGCATCTTGTTGCTTCGCTGCGCAGCGTTCGCGGGAGTTTCGAGCATATCAGCCTGGTTTGGCAAGGGGTATCAAACAGTGGAGTGGCGATCAGTCCGTCCGCACTGGAAGCGCTCTCAACGGCGCGTAATCTCGGGTTGGTGGACGATTTCATCGAGTACATGCCGGATCTTTCTCTCCCGCGCCGGGTGAACGAACTTGCGAAGCGAAAATTGGGTCTATCAGCGGCACGGCGCGTAAGGGCCACACACTTCATGACTCTTGATGCCGACGAATTTTATCGAGAGGGTGAGATGCTCGCGGCTCGGAAATTCGTTCTGGAAAATCGGATCACCAGTTCAAGTGTGGGCAGCTTTATGCACGTGGCGAGGCCACAATATCGCACGCAAGATTTAACGAACTGCGCATTTATCACCAAAATAACGCCTTTCACTCGGCTAGGAAGTAAAAAGCGCTATCCCGTCGCTCATGTGGATTCGACGCGCAAGATTGCGGTGTGGCCAAGGCGGCATCACCACTTCCCCGTGCAGGAAGTCGCGATGTTCCACATGAATCTCGTAAGATATGACCTCGAAAATAAGCTTGGCAATAGCTCTACTACCCAAACGGACTTTCTTGATAAGGTGCGTTCCGCCGTGGCAGCTTGGAAACCGGGAGAGCTTCTCGAGTTCCCGGGGAAGGGCATGCTCGCCTTCGAAACCGTAGAAAATGAGTTCGAAACCTGGGATCCCGGTATTCAGGCCTTGAGCCGGTAGCCTGTCCTGAACATCCACCATGCCAGCGCGGAGATCGCAACGGCGGTGCCGGTCACGACGGCGAGGCCGAGGGCAGGGGAGGAATCCGAGACGCCCAGCACCCCATATCGCACGCCGTCGATCATGTAGAAAAACGGGTTGAAGTGGGTCACTTCGTAAAGGCCCTTGGGGAGGGATTCGACAGAGTAAAAAGTGCCCGAAAGGAAAGCCAACGGCGTGATGATGAAGTTGGTGATTGCAGCCATCTGATCGAATTTGTTGGCAAAGATGCCGGCAACAATGCCGATCGCGCCGACCAGGGACGCACCGATCACAATGAAGGCCAGCGCATAGAATGGATGGGCAAGGCCGATCCCGAGAACCAGCGCAAGGCCGAGCCAGATCGCCACGGCGACGAAGGCCCCGCGCGCAACGCCGCCCGCGAGATAGCCTATCACCATCTCAAGCGGTGATAGCGGCGGCATGAGGGTGTCGACGATGTTTCCTTGCACCTTGGAGATCACGATGGACGACGAGGTGTTGGCAAAGGCGTTCTGGATCACGGTCATCATCAAAAGGCCGGGCGCGATGAAATGGGTGTAGGGGACACCCATCACGTCCCCGCGCTGCGGACCGATAGCGATTGAGAAAATCACGAGAAAGAGGCCCGCGGTCACGAGCGGCGCCATCAGCGTCTGTGTCCAGACGGCCAGAAATCTCTGCACCTCGCGAGAAGCAAGCGTGTAAAGCCCAAGCGTGTTCCAGCGGCCAAAACGGCGGGTGCCCATGTCGATCTGGTGATTGGTATCGTGCATATCGGTTCCTTCTTGCGCCGCCTTCGATATGACCCATGAGCCGGGCCTTGTGAACCGGGGCGCGGATGCATAGAATAGCTCTCTGACAGAAATGACCAGCGCGGCCCATCTGATGCGGCCGCTTTTTCAGTTAAGGGGATGGGATGTCCTGGACGGATGAGCGCGTCGAACTTTTGAAGAAGATGTGGGGCGAGGGCCAATCGGCCAGCCAAATCGCCAAGGAATTGGGCGGCGTGACGCGCAACGCGGTGATCGGCAAGGTGCACCGGCTTGGGTTATCGAACCGCACCGGTGGCGCAGCGCCGCAAGCTACGGGGAAACCCGCAGAGGCCACGGCTGCCCCGCAGCCCAAGGCAAAGGAAGCGCCCAAACCGGCGCCCAAGCCAGTGCGCGAGGCACCGGCCCCTCGGCCCGAACCGGTTGTTTCGTCTCCGATACCGGCGCGCAAACAGATTATTCCGGCGGGGCAGCCTTTGCCGCCGCAGCCTTCGGCGAACGAGATTGATCCAGCGGCGCTTGCCAAGGTCAGCGAGATTGAAAAGAAATCCAAGAAGCTGTCGCTCATGGAATTGACGGAGCGGACCTGCAAATGGCCGGTTGGCGATCCTGCGACCGAGGATTTCTGGTTTTGCGGGCTGCCGGCCCAAGCTGGCAAGCCCTATTGCGAAGCCCATGTCGGCGTTGCGTTCCAACCGATGAGTTCGCGCCGGGATCGTCGTCGCTAAGGACCGCTCGCGCCGCTGCTGAGGATAAGTCTCAGCGGTCTGGCGGCGTCCAATCCGAAGGTGGCGCGCCGCGGCGATGCAGGCGGAGCGCTAGCCCCAAGGCCACGCCCACACCGATCGCAACCGTCAGATCAGCGACCACCGTCAGGAGAAGCGTAAGCGCCAGTAGGATCTGGTCCGACCGCCTTTGCGCAAGGTAGCTGCGCCACTTGTGCGGCTCGCTCATGTCCCACGCCGTCAGGATCAACAATCCCGCCAGCGCAGGCATCGCCAGATAACCCGCCAGAGGCGCGGCGAGCATCATGACGATGAGTATCGTAAGGGCGTGGACCAAACCGGCGACTGGGGTGCGCCCCCCGGCCCGCACGTTTGTGGCGGTCCGTGCTATGGCACCTGTGGCAGGCAGCCCGCCAAAGAGCGCCGAGCCGAGATTGGCCGCACCTTGCGCCAGAAGCTCGGCGTTCGGTCTGTGGCGTCCAGCAATCATGCGATCCGCCACCATGGCCGACAGCAGGGATTCGACCCCCGCGAGGAAGGCAATCACAAACGCCGAAGGCAAAAGCTCGCGGAGTCGCTCCACACTTATCTCCGGCAAGCTTGGCATGGGCAAGCTACTCGGTAGCGCGCCGAAGCGGGACTGGATCGTCTCAACCGGGAGGTGCGCCAGTGTGACCGCAGCCGAAGTAAGCCCCACGGCAACGATCAGCCCGGGATACTTCGGTGCCGCCCGGCGTAGAGCTAGTATGAGCACCATTGTGGCGAGTGCGATGGCCAATGCCGCGCCGGATGTGCCGGCCCGTCCCGCCCACAATACCTCAACCTTCGCGAGGAACTCTGCCGGTACCGCGTCGATTTGCAGACCAAGGGCATCCTTTAGCTGGCTCGTGGCGATAATGATGGCGATGCCGATTGTGAAGCCGTTGATGACCGGCTCCGGCACCAGCGCGATGAGATTTCCCGCTCGGAAGTACCCCGCCACAAGAAGGATCAACCCAGCCATGAAGGTGGCGAGAACCAGCCCGTCGTATCCATGATCGGCGATCACGCCGAACACCACGACGATGAAGGCCCCGGTAGGCCCGCCAATCTGAACACGACTCCCGCCGAGGAGCGAAATCAGGAAACCGGCTACGATGGCCGTCACGATACCCTTGGATGGATCCGCACCCGAGGCGATCGCAATTGCAAGGCTCAGGGGCAACGCCACCATGGCAACGGTCATGCCCGCGATCACGTCCGATACGAACGCCGAGCGGGTATAGCCTGGGAGAGTCGTCAGCAGTTTAGGGGTCATGGAGCATAGTTTACCCAGCGGAATTCGGTCCCGCCATGCGCAAGATGTCGCAAACTCGAAAATTCGCGGGGATTTGTTGGGGTATCATGATACCTTAATTGTAAGTGTATATTTTAGCTAGGAAATTTCAAATATGTTCCGCTTGACTGTGCTGTTTGGTTCTCTATAACCCGCCCATCAAGTATGCGGGCGCCGCTTTTGCGCCCCTCGTCCCGACCCAAAGAAAAGAGCCAGCAATGAAAACCTTTTCCGCAACGCCGGCCGACGTCGACAAGAAGTGGATCCTGATCGATGCCGAAGGCGTCGTTCTGGGCCGCCTTGCGTCGATCGTCGCCATGCGCCTGCGCGGCAAACACAAGCCGTCCTTCACTCCGCACATGGATATGGGTGACAATGTCATCATCATCAACGCCGACAAGGTCCAGCTGACCGGCAAGAAGCGCGAAGAGCACTTCTACTGGCACACCGGCCACCCCGGCGGGATCAAGTCGCGCACCAAGGCGCAGATCCTTGAGGGCGCGCATCCTGAGCGTGTTGTGACCCAAGCGATCAAGCGCATGCTGCCTGGCAACCGCCTGTCGCGCACCCAGATGACGAACCTGCGCGTCTATGCCGGTGCCGAGCATCCCCACGAGGCGCAATCGCCCGAAGTGCTCGACGTCAAGTCTCTGAACAAAAAGAACACGCGGGTGGCGAAATAATGGCTGACCAAATCAATTCCCTCGAAGAACTCGGCCAGGTTGCTACCGGCACCGAAGGCGGCTCTGTCGAGCAGATCGAAATCACGCGCGAGCCTGTCCGGGACGAGTTGGGTCGTTCCTATGCAACAGGCCGCCGTAAGGATGCCACTGCACGTGTCTGGATCAAGCCGGGCTCGGGCAAAGTGGTCGTAAACGGCAAGGAACTCAACAAGTACTTCGCCCGTCCGGTTCTGCAAATGATCCTGCGGCAGCCCTTCTCCGTGGCAGGTGTCGAGGACCAGTTTGACGTCACCGCGACCGTCAAGGGCGGTGGTCTTTCCGGTCAAGCGGGTGCGGTCAAGCACGGCATTTCCCGCGCGCTCCAGCTTTATGATCCCTCCTTGCGTCCGTCGCTCAAAGCCGCTGGCTTCCTCACACGCGACAGCCGGGTTGTGGAACGGAAGAAATACGGTAAGCGCAAGGCGCGCCGGAGCTTCCAGTTCTCCAAGCGCTGATATCTACAGCATATGTTTTCGGGAAAGGCGGCCTTCGGGTCGCCTTTTTCATTTTGGATGACGTGCATGACGGGAAACGAGGGACCGAGTTGATTGCGTAGGTCGAGCCCTCGAACTGAAATTGCTTTCAGAGAATGGCGGGGTTACGAAGATACTAGTTCCAAACGAAAGGATCGTCATGCCAACGCCCAAACCCACCGCCGGCGACACGCTCTCGCCATTTGCCCTTCCCAAGCTGGGAGGCGGGGAAATCACGATTGGGGGTGAGCGGCAGAACTGGTCTCTTGTCGTCGTCTATCGAGGCAAGCATTGCTCACGCTGCAAAAAGTATCTCAAAATCCTCAATGAGATGCGCGGCAAGTGGCAAGATGCGGGTTTCGATATTGCGGTAGTATCGGCGGACACCTTGGAAAAAGCAGAGGCTGACCAAAAGGAATTTGGGTGGGAATTCGATATTGGCTATAGCCTGTCCGAAGCGCAAATGGCGATCCTTGGGGTCTATGTCTCCGATCCGCTAAGCCCGACAGAAACAGATCGCCGTTTCGCGGAACCCGGTGTGTTCGTGCTTCGCCCGGACGGCACCATCCTCCTCATCTCTATCTCGAACGGCCCCTCGGCGCGACCGGATCTTGAGGAACTGCTCGACGGGATGATCTTCACCAAGGAAAATGATCGCCCACCGCGCGGCACTGCTTGACGCAAAGCCTAGTCCGGGTCGATGAGGCCCAGGCCGCGCAGGTAAACACCAATCCCTGTTTCCAGCAGGTCCTCCGGTGGGAAAGGGCTCTGGTTGCCGGGCGAATTGCGCGCGAAAAGCTCCACCACCCCATGGCTCATCGCCCAGATATGAGCGCTGAACATTGCGGCGGGGGGGCGTTTCTCCGGTGGAATATGCTTGGAAAGATCGGCAGCGGCCTTTTCCAGAACGCCCCATGACGTTTGCGCCACAGCGGCCAGATCGGGATCGCGATTGATCGAAATCCCACTTTCGAACATCGCGATGTAGTGGCCGGGATGTTTGCGGGCAAATGCGAGATAGGCGCGTCCTGTGGCCTCGAATGCGGCGAGCGCCGAGGGCTGGCCGGATTGATAGGCGTGCTCCATGAGGTCTGCAAACACCAGATACCCTTGTCGCGCGGCCTCTGCGATGAGGTCGTCCCGGCCATCGAAATGCCGGTAGACTGCGGCTGGAGTGACGCCAGCTTTCTTGGCGGCCTCCGACAAGGTGAAACCGGTCGGCCCCTTGTCCTCGATCAACTCCAGCGCAGCATCCACCAGCGCTTGGCGCAGATTGCCGTGATGATAGCCGCGTTTAGGCATTCCAGATGTCGGGACCACCGCAGATAGTCGTATCTACCGTACCGACTGCCCGAGCATCCTTGCCGTCATAGTCGATCCGAGACAGAACGTGCCGGATCGTAGCAAGGCGCGCCCGGCGCTTGTCGTCGGAGCGCACGACCGTCCAGGGTGCCTGGGTGGTATGCGTCCGCTCAAAGGTCTCTTCAATGGCTTGGGAATAGGAGTTCCAGCGCGACAGGCCGTCGACATCGATCTTGCTCAGTTTCCAGTTCTTCAGCGGATCGCTTTCGCGATCCAGAAACCGGCGCAGCTGCTCAGCCCGCCCGACGTTTAGCCAGTTCTTGACCAGAATGATGCCGTCATCAACGAGCATCTGCTCAAACAATGGTGCCTGCGCAAAAAAGTGCTCTCGCTCGGACGGGGTGCAGAAATCGAAGACATGTTCCACGACGGCGCGATTGTACCAAGATCTGTCGAAGAACGCGATTTCCCCCGCAGAGGGGAGGTGAGAAACATAGCGTTGCAAATACCATTGCCCCGCTTCCCGGTCGGTTGGCTTCGCCAAGGCGATAACGCGCGCGCCACGTGGGTTCAGGTTTTCGCGGAAACGCTTGATCGTTCCCCCTTTGCCTGCCGCGTCGCGTCCTTCGAAGAGGATCGCCACACGCGCGCCGCTCTGTTTCACCCAAGACTGCATTTTGACCAGTTCGATCTGAAGCGCGTCCATCTCCTTTTCATAAGCCTTGCGCGGCATCCGGTCGGAATAGGGGTAGCTTGTGCTCAGGATCTCGCCTTTTTCAGCACGTCGAATCGCGTTGCGGATCTCCGCTGGGGCTTCGTCCTCGAAGAACGTCGATATTGCGCCGCCAAACGGTTTATCCATGAGCTTCATCCCCTTGCCTTGTCGGGGTAATATGGTCATTCGCGGCGTCTAGCGCAATGCGGCGCGGGCGGCGGTTCGGTCGATCGCATCGGTAACCGCTTCGGGGGCGACGTGATGGGGCATATGGCCAATTCCGGGGAGTACCGTGAGGTTCGCACCGGGAATCTGGTTTGCCAATGGACGGGAATGGACCTCCAGCGGAACGATCTCATCCGCGTCGCCATGAACGATCTCTACCGGAATGTGCAGCGAGGAATACCGCGGGCTCATTTCCCGGACCAAGGGTTTGAGGGCGTCGATTTGCTGAGCATTTGCGCGCAACGATTCCGGGCGCAGGGTGAGGGGCGCGCCGATCCGTTCGGCATAGCCCGCTGGCGGGGTTTGCGGCTTGAAAATGTCTTTCAGGACCACATCCACATAGCTGCGTGGGATAACGGCGGCCAGAGCCGGGATCACGACTGCCCCGCCCAGCCGCGACGAGCCGATTGTATAAAACGTGCCCGTCCCGCCTTCCCACGGTTGCGACGCAGCGGAGACAAGAGTTAGCCCCGCAACCTTCTCCGGCCGCTCCAGCGCCCAAGCCAATGCAACTGCCCCGCCATAGGAATGCCCCAGTATGACCGCGCGCTCGACGCCGAGGACCTCTGCCGCGGCATCGAGAAGAATGGCCTGTTCCTCGGGCGTTTCGCTCGTGGTGTTCGACGGGCCGGATTTACCGGGAAGCCTGTCGGTCCAGCCAAGGCCGGGTCGGTCAAAGGCGATAACCCGGTAGCGATCCGAGAGGCGGTCCACGAGGTCGAAAGTAAAGTCGCGCGTGTTGCCCGAGGCCCCGTGGATCAGGATGAGATCGGGGCCGTTCCCTTCGACATGCGCATGAACTGTCGTGCCGTCGATGTCGATGAGTTGCCCGGTCGGTTGGAATTCTGACGCGGCTTTTGCGGTACGCTTGTCGGCTATTGCACCACAGCCGGCGAGGGCGATCCCAATCGCAGTGAGAGCTAGAAGGTTATTGGCCAATCGCGGAAATCTCATATGACGTGGTCTGGTATATCTGGTTGATCCAATTGCCATATAGAAGGTGCGCGTGGCTTCGCCACCGGTTCTGGGGGGTCATCGCAGGATTGTCATTGGGGTAGTAGTTGCACGGCACGTTTATCGCCACGCCCTGTGCGACGTCACGATCATATTCCTGCTTGAGGGTGTCGCTGTCGTATTCGAAATGGTTGAAGATATAGAGCGCCCGATGCCCGGGGTCCTCTACCAGACAGGGGCCGACTTCTTCGGAGCCAAGCAGCGAAGAAAGCTCCGGGATTGCGTCTATTTCGTCTTGCCGCATCTCGGTCCAGCGGGACACAGGGATCACGCAATCGTCGGAGAACCCCCGGAGGTATTGCGAAGAGGGTTGCAGGTTCTGGTGCCGAAAACATCCGAATGCCTTGTGGGGGAGCAGGTGCTTTTGCAGGCCATGGAAATGGTAGGCCATGGCCATCCCGCCCCAACACACCCCGAAGGTTGAATGGACATGACTTTGGGTCCAGTCGAAGATCTCCTGCAATTCCTGCCAATAGGTCACTTCCTCAAAGGGCAGGTGTTCAATCGGAGCACCGGTGATGATCAGCCCGTCGAACTTTTCGTCGCGCACTTCGCTGAACGGGCGATAGAAGGCTTCCATATGTTCGGCGGCCGTATTCTTCGTCTGGTGTTCGGTCATACGGATCAGGGACAATTCGATCTGTAGCGGAGTCGCACCAATCAGCCGGGCAAACTGATTTTCCGTCTGAATTTTCTTGGGCATGAGGTTCAGCAACCCGATGCGCAGGGGGCGGATATCCTGCCGTGCGGCCTGATCCTCCGCCATGACCATGACACCCTCGCGCGTCAGAACGTCATAGGCAGGCAGGTCGGACGGGAACTTGATCGGCATAACAGGTCTCCTTCAGGCGCCCTGAAATAAGCGGTCTGTGCCTACAATTCCACCCCCCGGTGCAGCGCGCGCAACGGTACGCTAGGCTCGGCGTTGAATGCGCAACACCCCAATGTGGCCAGTTCTGTATTCGCCGGAAGGTTTACCCGCGCTCGCTGATCGCCTTCGCGATGACGTCCGTGAAGTCTGTCTGATCACGGACCTCGGCCATCGAGGATGCGGACACCGTTACGCCCCAGTTTGCCGCCATCGCCTCATAAAGCGGCTGGCGGTGGGCAAGCGCACGGGCATAGGTCCAGCGGATGAAGGCGTCTGGATCGACCTGGCCTTCGCAAAGACCCGTCTCATCGAGGTATCCGGTCCAGCAGGCATCAAGGAAATTCGCACTGTAGGACATGGGCTTTGGCGCCCGGTCAAAGCGTCTGATCAACTCTTCGGTATGGGCCTCCGTTCCTTCGATCCAGACCATCAGTGCGTGCCGCGAAAGCGTCGCCAGCACCTCATCCCCGGGGTCCGATGGATCAACCCATTCACAGATCGACCCGCCGGTATCACAGACGAAATGCGGATAGCCGTAGAGATCTTCTGCTCTGTCGATGAAATAGGGTGTGTCGAGAAGCGCCTGAATCTCCGCCCGCCGGAACTGTTCCTGCCGTTGGCGAAACTCTTCGATGGTCAGGCCGCCGCTTTCCACCGCGCCCGGTTTGCCGAGATAAGTAGAGACGGGCGTGAGGTTGTCGAAAGAGATGTTCGAGCCGATGTAGATGGAATCCGAGCGGAGAAGGTCCCGCAGAAACGGGTTCTTCATCGCTTCGCGCTTGGCATTGTCGGCGATGTATTCGCCCATGTATCGTGTGCCGATGCGGTAATCGATTGAGTAGTGGAACCACTCGCCCTGATCGCGCAGCATTGAGGAAACATGGGTTTTTCCCAAACCCGACATGGCGAAAAGAACCACGCGTTTGCGCGAAGCATCCCGCCATCCCTGCGCGTTTTCATAGATCATGCTGCCCTCACTTTTTCCGTCGTTCCTATCGGGCAGCAGCGAACCGGTAAAGTGTCATGACAATGCTCGCGCGACCGCAGGCGCGAAATAAGTGAGGATACCGTCGCACCCGGCACGCTTGAAGCACATGAGGCTTTCCATCATGGCCTTGTCGCCGTCGATCCATCCTTGCGCGGCGGCTCCGGCGATCATGCTGTATTCGCCCGAAACCTGATACGCAAACGTCGGCACGCCAAAGCTCTCCTTCACCCGTCGGCATACGTCCAGATAGGGCATTCCGGGCTTTACCATGACCATATCCGCGCCTTCTTGCAGATCCCGCTGGACCAGCCGCAGGGCCTCGTCGGAATTCGCGGGGTTCATCTGATACGTCGTCTTGTCGCCCTTGAGCGCGCCGGAGGCACCCACGGCATCGCGGAAGGGGCCATAGAAGGCCGAAGCGTATTTTGCCGCGTAGCTCAGGATGGTGACGTCGTGGTGCCCAGATGCCTCCAGCGCGGAACGCATCGCGCCCACGCGCCCGTCCATCATGTCACTCGGGCCGATGATATCCGCGCCTGCGTCCGCTTGCACAATGGTCATCTTTACCAGCGCTTCGACCGTGCGGTCATTGACGATTTCGCCGTTCTCCACAAAGCCATCATGCCCATTGATGTTGTAGGGGTCGAGCGCGACATCCGTCATTACCGCAACCTCCGGCACAGCGGCCTTGACGGCACGAATGGCGCGATTGCTCAGGTTGTCGGGGTTCCATGCCTCGGCGCAGTCTTCGGTCTTCAAGGCGGGATCGGTATAGGGGAAGATGCAGATGGCCGGGATGCCGAGGTCCGCCGCTTCTCGCGCGGCCTCAACCACCTGATCGACGGAGCGCCGGAAGACACCCGGCATGGAGGGGATTTCTTCCAGAACGTCCTGACCTTCGCGCACGAACACCGGCCAGATGAGATCTCCCACGCTGAGGGCGTTTTCCTGTACCAACGCTCTGAGCGGCGCTTTCATACGGGTGCGGCGCAGACGTGTGGTGGGGAAGGGGGCGACAGTAGGGTGCATGGCAGGGGCCTTTCGCTGAACAAGCCCGGAGTGCCACGATTGGCAGCATTGCTCAAGTCTGGGCAAGCTCCGCCACACGCGCTAAACCCCTCCTCGGACAGATCCCCGGAGTGAGCCCGTGAATTCCCTCATAGAGCTTATCGACACGCGCAGCTTTGCCTCTCTCTGGTACTGGCTGCTTCTGGCTCTGGTATGGACAGGTGCGGCGAATTGGGGCCTCGGCGCGCCCGTCGACATGCTCTTGAGAGCGCGCCGGCTCGGGGGGGGCGCGCAGGATGAGTTGGAGACTTCTGTTGCAATTCAGAGTCGCCGCCAGATCCGCCTTGCCGGGGGGCCTGTGACATTGGGGGTTCTCGCCTTTGTCTCCACCATGCTGGCTCTGCTCGGGTTTCTCTACGGGTGGGAATTGGGGCAGGCGGTGTTTCTGCTGATATTTCCCCTCATTCTGGTTCGTTATATGGCGCTACGGACGGCGCATCGTATCCTCAGAGGAAATCTTCAGGGGGATGCTCTGCACGATGTTATCGGCGCGCATCGCTTCCGCGTGCAAGTGCTCTCGGTGATCGCCCTGTTTGCGACGGCCCTCTTCGGGATGTACCAGAATCTGGTCTCCAACCCCTTCGGCGGTTGACTTCTTCGTCCCGTGCCGTAACTCGCCCGCATGGTCCAGCCCAAGCATATCACCGTTGGCGGCGCCCCCGAGGGGTTCGACGCCAAGCTCATCCTGCGGGAGGTCGCGGAGCGCGGTCCCGTCATTCACGTTGCCCGCGACGACAAGCGGATGGCGGCGATGCAATCCGCGCTCGCCTTCTGGGCGCCGGTCATGCCGGTGATCACGTTCCCAAGCTGGGATTGCCTGCCATATGATCGGGTTTCGCCCAATCCCGAAATCTCGGCCCAACGCATGGCGACATTGGCCGGGCTGGTCCATGAGATGCCGGGGCGCTACGTCCTTTTGACGACCCTCAACGCCGCGACACAGCGCGTGCCTGCCAGAAGCGTCTTGCGCGAAGCGGCCTTTACCGCGCGGGTCGATGGGCGGGTCGATGAGGCCGCCTTGCGCAATTTTCTGGTGCGTATGGGCTTTACGCAGGCACCGACGGTCATGGAGCCGGGGGACTATGCCGTGCGCGGCGGGATCATCGACATCTTTCCGCCCGGCGAGAGCGGCCCGGTTCGACTCGATCTCTTCGGGGATGTTCTCGACGGTGCCCGGCGATTTGATCCGGTATCGCAAAGGACTACCGAGAAGCTTGATGTGGTGGAGCTTGCACCCGTCTCAGAGGTGATCCTCGATGAGGCGGCCATCACGCGGTTCCGGCAGAACTACCGCATCGAGTTCGGCGCGGCGGGAACGGATGATCCCCTTTATGAGGCGGTCAGTGCCGGCCGTAAACATGCCGGGATCGAACATTGGTTGCCCTTCTTCCATGAGACGCTGGAGACGCTTTTCGACTACCTTCCCCAAGCCACCGTCACGCTCGATGATCACGTGACACCATCGCGTCTCGCACGATGGGAAAGCGTAAAGGATCAGTACGAAACACGGATGCATGCGCTGCGCCAGAAGGGGCGTCTCGACAGCGTGTACAAGCCGGCCCCGGCCGATTTGCTGTATCTCGACGATGACGCGTGGGAAGAGGCGGTTGCGGATCGCAGAGTGATGCAACTCTCGGCTCTTCCACAGGCATCAGGCCCCGGGGTGATCGACGGTGGCGGCCGCATCGGGCGCAACTTCTCACCGGAGCGTCAGCAGGAAAGCATCAGCCTCTTTGGTGCTCTGGCCGACCATATCCGCAAGAAGCTCGCGAACTCCCCTGTGGTGGTGGCATCCTATTCCGAGGGCGCGCGCGAACGTCTGACCGGTCTCATCGAAGACGAAGGTCTGGCCGAAGCGGTGCCGATCATGGACGGGACCCGGATAGGCAAGCGTGGCCTGCATCTGGCGGTTTGGGGGCTTGAGCACGGGTTCGAAACGCCCGACCTCACGGTCATCTCCGAGCAGGACGTTCTTGGTGATCGGCTCATCAGATCACCTCGCAAGAAGCGCAAGGCGGAGAATTTCCTTACCGAAGCGCAGAGCCTCAATCCCGGCGATCTGGTGGTCCACGTCGATCATGGCGTCGGGCGCTATCTGGGGCTGGAGGTCGTGACAGCGCTCGGGGCGGCGCATGAATGCCTCGTGCTGGAGTACGCTGAGAAGGCAAAGCTCTACCTGCCCGTCGAAAATATCGAGTTGCTATCCAAGTTCGGCCATGAGGAAGGGCTGCTCGACAAGTTGGGCGGCGGCGCGTGGCAAGCCAAGAAAGCCAAGCTCAAGGAGCGCATCCGCGAGATGGCGGAGCGGCTTATCCGGGTCGCAGCCGAGCGCGCGTTGCGCAAGGCACCGATCCTCGATCCCCCACCGCATGCTTGGGAAGAGTTTTGCGCCCGCTTCCCGTACGAAGAGACCGACGACCAACTACGAGCGATCGAAGACGTCCTGACGGATATGACGAGCGGTCAACCGATGGACCGTTTGATCTGTGGCGATGTTGGATTCGGCAAAACCGAAGTGGCGATGCGAGCGGCGTTTATTGCAGCCATGTCCGGCGTGCAGGTGGCCGTCATCGCGCCGACGACGCTTCTTGCCCGGCAGCATTTCAAGAGTTTCGCAGATCGCTTTCGGGGCTTCCCCCTCAATGTGCGGCAACTCTCCCGCTTTGTTTCGGCAAAGGAGGCCGCCGAGACACGCGACGGGATCGCGCGCGGTACGGTGGATATCGTCATCGGGACGCACGCGCTTTTGGCCAAGGGGATCCGGTTCCAGAACCTCGGATTACTCGTGATCGATGAGGAGCAGCATTTCGGTGTCGGGCACAAGGAACGGCTCAAGCAACTGCGCACCGATATTCACGTTCTGACCCTGACCGCGACGCCCATTCCTCGAACGCTGCAACTATCCCTTTCGGGGGTGCGCGATCTGTCGATCATTGGAACGCCGCCGGTCGACCGGCTCGCCATCCGCACCTATGTTAGCGAGTTCGACGCTGTGACGCTCCGGGAGGCATTGCTTCGGGAGCACTATCGAGGTGGGCAAAGCTTCTACGTGGTGCCGCGTATTTCCGATCTCCCCGATATAGAGGCGTTTCTCAAGGAACAACTTCCCGAACTCAGCTATATCGTCGCCCACGGGCAGATGGCGGCGGGCGAACTCGATGACCGGATGAACGCATTTTATGACGGAAAGTATGACGTCCTTCTGGCGACGACCATTGTGGAAAGCGGGCTGGATATTCCGACCGCCAATACGATGATCGTGCACCGTGCGGATATGTTCGGGCTGTCGCAACTCTACCAGATCCGAGGGCGGGTAGGGCGCTCAAAGACGCGGGCATACGCTTATCTTACGACCAAGCCGCGCGCGAAACTGACGACCACCGCGGAGAAGCGTTTGCGCGTACTGGGATCGCTCGATTCACTTGGTGCGGGCTTCACGCTCGCCAGTCAGGATCTTGACATCCGAGGGGCGGGAAACCTGCTGGGCGAAGAGCAATCCGGGCAGATGCGCGACGTCGGTTATGAACTCTACCAATCCATGCTGGAGGAGGCGATCGCCAAGATTCGTTCGGGTGAGGCAGAGGGCATCTTGGAGGCGGATGACCAGTGGGCTCCGCAGATAAATCTAGGGGTGCCTGTCCTTATCCCCGAAAGCTTCGTGCCTGATCTTGATGTCCGCTTGGGGCTGTACCGACGACTGAGTGGCCTGACGAAGAAAGTCGAATTGGAGGGTTTTGCCGCCGAATTGATCGACCGTTTCGGCAAATTGCCGAAAGAAGTGAACACACTGATGCTGGTCGTGCGGATCAAGGCCATGTGCAAACGCGCGGGCATCTCGCATCTCGATGCCGGGCCAAAAGGGGCCACCATCCGCTTCTACAAGGATAAGTTCGCCTCACCCGAGGGATTGGTGTCCTTCATCAAGGATCAGCGGGGGCTGGCTAAGGTAAAGGACAACAAGATCATCGTCCGCCGCGATTGGAAAACAGAAGCGGACCGGATCAAGGGTGCTTTCGGCGTGGCGCGCGACTTGGCGGAAAAAGTCGTCGAGAAGGAAAAGGCGCACAAGGCGAAGAGCCGGTCAACCTGAGCAGGACGCCCCACCGAGAACGCAGAACTTCGCGCAATGCGGGTGGTTGAGTGATACCGGGCGTTCCGCTTCGGCCAGCGTGGTGCCGAGTTCGAACTCTGGCGCATAGGGTAGCAAGGTGCAGGCCAGAACCGCCGCCTGTGCCGAACCTCGCCGCCGCACGACCATCCGCGAAGAGGCGCACATCACCTGCGCAGGCGATTTGCCAAGAATACCCCAACAGGCGATCGTAATCTCAGGCACGTCAATGCTCTCATCCATTTCTGGAAAGAGAACGGTTTGTGCCGGGTCGCTGGCATCAATCGCATAGCCGCGCTCGGCGAACAGGCGGGCGTATCCCAAACGCGCATCGCGTTCGGATTCGCCCCAGACGGTGCGACCGGCGACAGCCATCGAAAGACCCGCATCGCGAAGCCAATCCATCCCCTCCAGCGTACGGGCAAAGCTGCCATTCCCGCGTTCCTTGTCGTGGTTGGTCTCGGACCAGTGATCGACTGAAATTCGCATGGTGAGTTTGCCGGGATAAGAGGAGTTGAGCCGCAGAAGTCCCTCTTGAACCTTCGGTCGCATCATCGGGCGCATCGCGTTGGTCAGGATCAGTACCTGATACCCCTCTGCAAGCGCCGCCTCGGATATCGGAATCATCTCCGGGTTCATGAAGGGCTCGCCGCCGGTGAAGCCGATTTCCTCAATTGGCCAGCGGCGCTCGCGGATCTGTGCCAGATAGTCGCGTACCTCGGCTTCGGTGATATAGAGCAGCGCGTCGTTCGAAGGGCTCGATGCGATATAGCAATTTGCACATTCGATGTTGCAGAGCGTGCCGGTGTTGAACCAAAGCGTTTGCGGATTGGAGAGGGCAACGCGGGCGCGCGGCTCGCCCTTGGCCGTCAGGTCAGGGTCGGTGAACTTGGCAGGCGCGGTCGCACTGAGGTCTTTCATAAGCGCTCCTTTTGGCAGCGACTTCAGAGCTAGACGAGGTGGAGCCGAGCGCCTAGCCCCCTGACGGAGTTGTGAAGCCAGCATGAGGTGCTAGACTCGCGCTCATCCGGCGGCTACGACTGCCGCGAAGCGATTTGGTTAGCGCTAACGCGAGGTCCGCCGCAGCGCAAGGAAAGGGTTCGCCATGGTCTCACGCGTTATTCCGGTAGAGCCGTTCGATCTGGTCATATTCGGCGGAACCGGGGATTTGGCCCGCCGCAAGATCCTGCCCGGGCTTTTCCGCCGGTTCTGCGATGGCCAGATGCCGGACGGCGCACGCGTCATCGGCGCTGCACGGTCTGAAATGGACACGGCCGCCTACCGCGTGACGGTGGGCGAGGCGATCGGCGAGTTCGGAGGCGATTCCGCCGTGGATTGCGACGCTGTTGATGCCTTTCTGGAGCGGGTCGAGTATCAGGCAGTGGACGCGAAAGGCGAGGGGGGCTGGGAAGCTCTCCGGGGGCTTTTGCGCGATGGCATGGTCCGAGCATTTTACTTTTCCGTCGCGCCCAGCCTCTTTGGCGACATTGCGGAGCGGCTTCGCAGCTTTGGCTTGGCGGATGCGCAATCGCGCATCGTGGTGGAGAAGCCCTTTGGGCACGATCTCGCATCGGCCCGCTCGCTTAACGCGACCCTCGCCCAGCACTTCGACGAGGAACAGATTTACCGGATCGACCACTACCTCGGCAAGGAGACGGTCCAGAACCTCATGGCCGTCCGCTTTGGCAACATGCTGTTTGAGCCGCTGTGGAACGCCCAATTCATCGACCACATTCAGATCACCGTCGCCGAAACCGTCGGGGTCGGTGGGCGCGGTGAGTATTACGATAAATCCGGCGCGATGCGCGACATGGTGCAGAACCATTTGATGCAACTCTTGTGCCTCATCGCAATGGAGCCGCCGTCGAAATTTGATCCGGATGCGGTGCGAGATGAAAAACTCAAGGTGATCCGCGCCCTCGATCCCATCGACTATCATCAACTCGTGCGGGGTCAGTATGGCCCGGCGGGGGATGCGCCGGGCTATCGTGAAGACGTCGGCGATGCGCGCTCGCGGACCGAGAGCTTCGTCGCGATGAAGGTGCATTTGTCGAATTGGCGGTGGGCCGGAACGCCGTTCTACTTGCGTACGGGAAAAAAGCTCCGGGCACGCGACAGCGAGATTGCGGTCGTCTTCAAGGATACCCCGCACTCGATCTTCGGGCCGGAGGCCGGCCAGCACCGCAACGTGCTGGCTATCCGTCTTCAACCGAACGAAGGCATGACCCTCGATGTAACAATCAAGGAGCCGGGACCGGGCGGGATGCGCCTCATCGACGTCCCGCTCGACATGTCCTTTGCCGACGCGCTTGGCCCCGATGCCGAAGCGCCCGACGCCTATGAGCGGCTCATCATGGATGTGATCCGCGGTAACCAGACCCTCTTCATGCGGGGCGATGAAGTCGAAGCGGCATGGGCCTGGACCGATCCGATCATCGAAGGCTGGCAGAGCCGCGGCGATGTTCCCAAGCCATATGATCCAGGGTCGAGCGGCCCCGAAGATGCCTTGATGCTCATGCATCGCGACGGACGCAGATGGCGGGAGATCAAGGCGTGAGCTATACATTCTGTCCCTATGCCGACCGCGAGATGATGATGTTGAACATCTCGAACCGGATCGCAGGAGACCTCGAGACCGCGCTTGGGTCATCGGATCGTGTCTCTCTGGTGGTTCCGGGTGGAACGACTCCGGGGCCGATCTTCGACGATCTCTGCGACGTGGATCTCGACTGGTCCCGCGTTGATGTGATGTTGAGCGACGAACGGTGGGTTCCGGAGGATCACGACCGATCCAACACCCTGCTTCTGAAAAGGAGGCTTTTGGTGGGCCGGGCGGCTGCGGCGCGGCTTGTCCCGCTTTACCGCGCTGCGGAACATCCCGAGGATGTGATCGACCAACTCATCGCCGAGGTGGAGGCATCTTTGCCGATCTCCGTGTTGCTTCTGGGGATGGGGGCGGACATGCATACCGCATCGCTATTCCCCGGTGCGGATCGTTTGCTTGAGGGCCTGTCCCGCAATGCGCCGACGCTGCTGCCGATGCGCGCTCCCGGAGCGCCAGAGCCGCGGATCACGTTCAGCGCGCCGGCTTTGGACGGGGCCCTTGCCAAACACATCGTGATAACCGGTCTGGAAAAGCGCGACGCGCTTGAGCGCGCACGTGATCTTTCCAGCGAAGACGCGCCGGTCAAAGCCATCTGGAACGACGCAACGATACACTGGGCGGAGTAGTCATGTTCGATAGCCTCAAGCAAAAAGCCACCGCGGTGGCCGATCGTCACATCCTCGAACTCTTCGATGCCGACCCGGCACGAGCCACGCATTTCTCCGCCAGCTTCGAAGACATGGTGCTGGATTATTCCAAGACGAATATCGACGACGACACGCGTTCAGCGCTCCTCGAACTTGCAAGAACGCAAGATGTCGAAGCGCATCGCGAGGCAATGTTCGGAGGCGCGCACATCAACGAAACCGAAGATCGTGCAGTACTCCATACAGCGCTGCGCAATCTTGATGGCGATTCCGTCATGACCGATGGAGGTGATGTGATGCCCTCCATTCGCGCGACATTGGCCCGTATGGAAGGCTTCGCCCGGGATGTGCGGTCCGGCAACTATGTGGGCGCGGGCGGCCAGATCCGGGATGTCATCAACATCGGTATCGGCGGGTCTGATCTTGGACCTGCCATGGCGACGCGGGCGCTTTCTCCGTATCATGATGGGCCGCGGCTTCACTTTGTGTCGAACGTCGATGGGGCCGATATTGCCGATACGCTGCGCCAGTGCGATCCGCGAACCACGCTTGTCATTGTCGCGTCCAAGACCTTCACGACCATTGAGACCATGACCAATGCGCGCACTGCGAAGGCGTGGTTGAGCGATGCTGTTGCGGATCCCGCAGCGCAGTTTGCCGCGCTTTCCACGGCGGCGGACAAGACCTCGGATTTCGGCATCGCGCCCGAACGTGTCTTTGGCTTCGCCGATTGGGTCGGGGGCCGATATTCGATGTGGGGGCCAATCGGGCTTTCGTTGATGATCGCAATTGGTCCGGAAGCGTTCGCATCATTTTTGCGGGGCGGTCAGGCGATGGATCGCCATTTCCGTGCCGCGCCCCTCGGGGAAAACGTACCGGTGATGTTGGCCCTCGTGGGGATTTGGCACAATCAGGTGCTGGGCCACGCCACGCGCGCGGTCTTGCCCTACGACAACAGGCTTGGCCGCTTGCCGGCCTACCTCCAGCAGTTGGAAATGGAGAGCAACGGCAAGCGGGTCAGCATGGATGGCAAGGATCTTCCCTATGACAGCGGGCCGGTTGTCTGGGGAGAGCCGGGCACCAACGGCCAGCACGCCTTCTACCAACTCATCCATCAGGGGACTCGCGTGGTGCCATGCGAATTTCTGGTCGCTGCCGTAGGACACGAGCCGGAACTGCGCCATCAGCATGAGTTGCTGGTTGCCAACTGCTTTGCGCAATCGGAGGCGCTGCTACGCGGTCGCTCCTTCGATGAGGCCCAAGCAATCATGGAGAAAAAGGGGCATACGGGCGAAGAACGTGACCGTCAGGCGCGGCATCGCGTTTTCCCGGGCAACAGGCCGACGACCACGCTCATCTATCCGAAACTGACCCCCGAAATCCTCGGCCAGATCATCGCCCTGTATGAACACAGGGTATTTGTCGAGGGCGTGATCCTCGGGATCAACTCCTTCGATCAGTGGGGGGTCGAATTGGGCAAGGAGTTGGCGACCGCGCTCGGGCCGATCGTCTCAGGGGAAGCCAGCGCAGAGAACAAGGACGGCTCGACCCAAGCTCTGGTCGCGTATTTCAGGCGATTTGCGGACTAGGCTTTGCTCGCCCCGTCGATGTTGATGAAGCGCTCCAGCACCCTTTCTGGAATGGCCATTCGGCCGGAAAGATCGGGTTTGAGCAAAACCACAACTGCATCTGCAACTGTGCAGCGCTGATCGCCTTTCCACACCTCGCTTCGAAGGGTGAAGGACGTGGTGCGGAATTCGCTACAGTGCGAAGCCACAACATAATCATCGTGGAGCAGCAGTTCTGCACGATAATCCACGGTAATGTGGCGCAATACGGTGCGGGGCTGACCTTCGCCATGGGAGTGCAGCCCCCAAGCGCGGAAATATTCCACCCGGGCATGTTCGAACCAGCGGAGGTAGGCAACGTTGTTGACGTGACGCAAGGCGTCGATCTCAGCAAACCTGACCCGATCGGCCATGGCGAAAGGCCGCGGAGCGGCGATGCCGAAATCGCGCTGTTGGTCTGCGCAGAGCGGGATAAGGTAGGGCAGGGTCATGTATGCTGCCTAGCCCGCTAGACGAGGTGGGGCAAGGACCGCCGCCGCCTGCTTCAGTTGGAAGCCATGTTTGAAATTGCCATACCTGCGACATCGAGGAGTTGTGCCGCGCCTGAAAAGGAGCTGAGCGCGCCGATCAGAAGGCCGGTAGCCGCAGCGGCAAAGACAACCCAATCAATCGAAAGCGACGGTGTGTCGCGCGCGACGTACTGGTGCCCATTTTCATCATAGTACATTTGCCACTCCGAACCCGCACGAAATTACGATGCTTTTCTTAGGCCACAGAATTTCGGCGCAAATGGGGCAAAAAGTGGGGCAAAACCGGAAGCGGTCGATCTATGGGCGCATTCTCGGGGCAGTGGGTAGCCGCCTCAGGCGGAGGTCCGAGCCCTGCTCTTGAGCACCCGCGTTACAGCAGCAAGCAGGTCCGCGCGAGCTACGGGTTTCATGAGCCGTATGTCCCCGGGCTGCAGACCTTCGACCTCGCCGCGCGTATCGGCGGCATAACCGGAGAGAAAGATGAGCGGGAGTTCAGGAGATATCTTGCGCAACTCGCGAGCCAGTTGAGGCCCCTGAAGAAGGCCGGGCATGACGATGTCCGTTACCACCAGATCCAACTTCGACTGATCCGCCTTCACCAATGCGAGTGCGTCGTCACCACTGGACGCGGTCAGGATTTCATAGCCAACACCGGTCAGCGTCCGTTGGAGGACCTTCAGAACTTCGGGCTCGTCTTCTACCAAGAGGATGCGTGCCGGCTGTTCTTCTGTCTGCGCGGACGTCTCTTCTCGGGACGGTGATCGGGTCGCCGCGATACCAGCTTCTGCTGGGAAGCTGAGCGTCACGAGAGTGCCCTTCCCGGTACGGGAACACACCTGAACTGCGCCGCCTGACTGTTTCGCAAACCCTTGAACCATCGACAATCCCAAGCCAGATCCCTGTCCGACCGGTTTGGTGGTGAAGAACGGGTCGAAGATGAAGGGCAGGGTTTCCGGCGCGATGCCAGTTCCAGTGTCCCGAACACTCAGGCGCACATAATCACCGGGGGGCAGATCCAATTCGTTGTTTTTACCTTTGATCGAGTAGTTCTCAGTTCGGATTTCCAGTTGGCCTCCGTCGGGCATGGATTCCGAGGCGTTGAAGATCAGGTTTACGAGAGCGATCTGGAGCGAGCTTCGGTCAAGCCGCGCCGTCCTGAGGGAGGTATCAAGATTTGAAATGAGGGTGATGTTCTTCGGCAGGGTGTGCTGAATCCAGTTCTTGGTATCCCGGACGGTCTGGTTGATGTCGGTTGGTTCGGGATCAAGTTTCGCGCGGCGCGCATAGGCAAGCATGCTCCGGGTGAGCGTCGCGCCCCGTTGCGAGGCTTTCAGCGAAGCGTCGATCATTTCTTCTGCGGAGTGCCTGTCCGGCTCACCTGAGCGGAATTCGTCTTGCAACAATTCCAGGTTGCCCGTGATGATCGCGAGAATGTTGTTGAATTCATGCGCAACGCCGCCAGTCAACTTCCCCACGGTTTCCAAGCGTTGCGATTGCGCTGCAATATCCTGAGCTGTGACGAGTTCGTTTTGCTGATTGTGTACCTCGGTAACGTCGATCACGACTCCCACAAGGCGCACCGGTAACCCGCCGCGATCCCTCAGGATCGTCGCGTCCATCCGCAGGAAGCGCATCTGTTCGTCGGGCATATTGGTACGATAGTTGAGGCCAATACGGTTTTCGCTTTCTATAGCGATCTGAAGCTCGATCTCGACCCGCTCGAGATCATTCGGATGGATGCTCCCGCGCCAATCTCCATAGGTGCTAGAGAAGGTCTCCCTGTCGAGGCCATGCAAGAGGATCGCACGTTCATTCCAGTCGAGCTGACCACTCCGCAAATCATATTCGACGAACCCAAGGTTTCCAGCACGCTCGGCAAGTTCCAGACGTCTGGAACTTCTTTTCAACATCAGGCTGTTGTCGGCTACGCGCACTGCGAAAGCCATGACAATGACGGTGAGCAACACAAGCAACGTCGACGAGGTCAGATGCTCAATGAGCGGTACAGGAGAGCGCAAGGCGTAATGAGCCAGAAGCGCACATAGCAGCGATGTCACCAAGTATACGGCCAGATCCTTCGGGCTAAGCATACGCTCCCGCTTCAGCCGGAACAGGTGTACCGCGATGAGGCCGGCAACGAGGTACAAGGTCGTCACAAGGATGGACCCACGCCCGAGGCTTAGGGTGCCACCCGACACGTCAAAGATCGCGACGAAAAATGCCACCGCCGCGCCCAGCGGGCCCGCAATGATGCCACACAGAAGCAGCGGTCCAGCCCGAGCATCCGGCATCGAGGTAACACCCGACAGAAGCAGTGCGGTGAACCCGAGGATCGCGCCAGAAAGTAGGTCTATGGCAACGCGTGAAGACCGCCTGCGTAGATATTCCGCCGCGGAAATGCCGACCCCTGCCATACCCAATAGGGCGAGAAACTCGGAAACAGAAAGAAACATTAATTCATTCCAAAAGGATGCAACCGCACCCGGCAAATTTGTCCATGCGCGGACGAAAATACAAGAAAATTTGTTAACGAATGGCTTTCGCGTTCAACACTGCGAAAGAAAGTGACCTTAAGGCACGCAAATCGCCATCATGTGCTTGAAATTATGTTGGCCCCCTTCGACCAAACGTCGAAGGGGGCCAGTCTTATCAGATTATCCTGGCTTCGGTTGCTGCGCGTATCTCGTCTTCTGTCACGCCATCCGCGCATTCGACCAACTTCAACCCGCCCTCGACGACGTCCAGGACACCAAGGTTCGTGATGATGCGGTCGACAACGCCTGTCCCCGTCAGAGGCAGGGTGCATTGCTTGAGCAACTTGGGCTCTCCGGCCTTGTTGGTGTGATCCATCACAACGATCACGTGACCCACACCAGCGACAAGATCCATCGCACCGCCCATGCCCTTCACCAGCTTGCCCGGGATCATCCAGTTGGCCAGATCTCCATTTTCGGCAACTTCCATAGCGCCGAGAATGGCGGTCGCGATCTTGCCGCCCCGGATCATGCCAAAGGATATAGCGCTGTCGAAATATGACGTATGGGGCAGTTCGGTGATCGTCTGCTTGCCCGCATTTATCAGGTCGGGATCTTCGTCGCCCTCATAGGGGAATGGCCCCATGCCGAGCATACCGTTTTCGGATTGCAGGGTGACGTGAACGCCTTCGGGGATGAAGTTCGGCACCAGTGTGGGGATGCCGATCCCAAGGTTCACATAAGTCCCGTCTTCGAGTTCTTGCGCGGCCCGTGCCGCCATCTGATTTCGATCCCAGGGCATCAGGCTTCCTCCCTCTGGCGCAGCGTGCGCTGTTCTATCCGCTTCTCGTGCTCGCCTTGAATGAGGCGGTGCACATAGATGCCGGGCAGGTGGATATTGTCTGGATCAAGTTCGCCGGGTTCGACAATTTCCTCGACCTCCATCACACAGACCTTGCCGCACATCGCCGCTGGTGGATTGAAGTTGCGGGCCGTCTTGCGGAAAATGCAATTGCCGGTGGTATCGGCTTTCCATGCCTTGACGATCGCGAGGTCCGCGACGATGCCGCGCTCCAGAATATAGTGATCTCCGTCAAATTCCTTGACTTCCTTGCCCTCTCCGACCTGCGTGCCATAGCCGGTCCGGGTGTAGAAGCCCGCGATACCCGCGCCACCTGCGCGCATCCGCTCCGCCAATGTTCCCTGAGGATTGAATTCGATCTCAAGTTCATTGGAAAGGTATTGCCGCATGAACTCGGCATTCTCGCCCACATAGGAGGACATCATCTTGCGGATCTGGCGGGTCGCAAGAAGCTTGCCAAGGCCAAAATCGTCAATGCCGGCGTTGTTGGATGCGACGGTGAGATCCTTGACCTTGCTTGCCACGATTGCATCAATCAGCAACTCGGGGATGCCGCACAAGCCAAAACCACCTGCTGCAATCAGCATCCCATCATGCAATAGTCCGTCGAGCGCCTCTTTGGCTGAGCCGTAGACTTTTTTCATGCAAACCGTCTCCCCTTTTTCCTCGGAGCATGTTGTTGCGCGAGGCTTCGGGGAAGTCAATGGAACTAGCCGCAACGCAGCAAAGGGGGATCACTCCCCCTCGGCGTCATCCGTCGTCTTCTTGGCCGCAGTCGTTTTCGAGGCGGCCTTTTTTGGGGCCGCTTTCTTGGCGGGGGCCTTTTTGGCCGTCGTCTTCTTCGCCGTGGCTTTCTTGGCCGGCGCCTTTTTCCGCGTCCCTTTTTTCGAGGCCTTCTCAGTAATGAGTTCGACGGCAAGTTCCATGGTCACATCATCGGGTTCGGTGCCTTTGGGCAGCGTTGCGTTGACCTTTTCCCATTTCACATAAGGGCCATATCGCCCATCCATTACGTTGACGGGGCCACCTTCGGTTGGATGCTCCCCAAGCTCGCGGAGGGGCTTCGCGGCGGTGCGCCCCCCACGGCTCGCAGCTTTCTTGGCGATCTCATCAACGGCGCGATTGATACCGATTGTAAAGACCTCATCAACCTCCTTGAGGTTCGCATAGATCTTGCCGTGTTTGACGAAGGGGCCATAGCGCCCGATCCCCGCCTCGATCGGCTCCCCGTCTTCAGGGTGCTTACCGACTTCGCGCGGCAGGGCAAGCAACTGAAGCGCCTTGTCCAGATCGATATCTGAGAGTTCCCATCCTTTGGGTATCGAGGAACGGGGCGGTTTTGGCTCTTCTTCGGTGGCTTCGCCGCGCTGGACGTAAGGACCGAAACGGCCCTTCCGAAGGGTGATCATGTCGCCTGCGTCTTCACCGAGGACCTTGCCATCCGGCCCGATCTCGTCACTTTCGGCACCCGGAGGGCCGAAGGGCCGGGTATAGCGGCATTCGGGATAGTTAGAGCACCCAATGAACGCGCCCCCGGATCGAGCTGTGCGAACGGAAAGCCGGCCTGCACCGCAATTCGGGCAAAGACGCGGGTCCACACCATCCCCCTCATCGGGGAAGATATGCGGCTCGAGCACCTCGTTGATTTTTTCAAGCACATCGGTGATGCGAAGTTCGGAGGTCTCTTCGATCGCGGCGTGGAAATCACGCCAGAACTTGGCGAGGAGCGCCTTGTAGTCGCCTTCACCGGCGGAGACGTCGTCAAGCTCATCCTCAAGCTCGGCGGTGTAATTATACTCGACGTATTTCCGGAAGTAGTTCGTCAGAAACGCCGTAACCAGCCGCCCTTTGTCTTCGGGGATCAAACGGTTCTTGTCCTTGCGGACATAGCCTCGATCCTGAATCGTCGTGACGATTGAGGCATAGGTCGACGGACGGCCGATGCCGAGTTCTTCCATCTTCTTGACGAGTGTCGCTTCGGTATAGCGGGGCGGAGGCTGGGTGAAATGCTGCTCGGGCGTGATGCCCTTTTTCTCAGCAGGTTCACCCTCATGGATCTGGGGCAGGCGCTTGTCGTCGTCATCGACGACCACATCGTCCCGGCCTTCTTCGTAAACCTTCAGGAACCCGTCAAACAAAACGACCTGACCGGTTGCGCGCAACTCAACCTGCCCATCCGCGCTCGCGATGTCGACCGTAGTCCGCTCAAGACGAGCTGCTTCCATCTGACAGGCGAGGGTCCGCTTCCAGATGAGGTCATAGAGCTTGCGCTGATCGGCTTCCTTGAGCTTCAGCGCGGCTGCATCCGCAGTCATATCCGTCGGGCGAATACATTCGTGCGCCTCTTGGGCGTTCTTCGCCTTGTTCTTGTACATGCGCGGCGATTTCGGGACGTATTGCTCGCCGTAGCGATTCTTGATCGCATCGCGCGCCGCCATGACCGCTTCCGGGGCCATGTCGATCCCGTCGGTTCGCATGTAAGTGATGTGCCCCGCTTCGTAGAGCCGTTGTGCCGCGCTCATGGTCTGGCGCGCGCCCATACCAAATTTTCGGCTGGCTTCCTGTTGTAGCGTGGAGGTCATGAACGGGGCCGACGGGTTGCGGTTGCCCGGCTTCGCCTCAACGGACTTTACCGTCAGATCGCGCGAGGTGATCGCCTGAACGGCCAGTTCGGCCTGCGTCGCGTTCTCGATATCGTAGCGGTCGAGCTTCGATCCGGCCAGGACGGTGAGTCGCGCCTCATACTCTTGTCCGCGCGGGGTCTGCAGAATCGCCTTTACGGACCAGTATTCACGAGCGCGAAACGCTTCGATTTCCATCTCGCGTTCGACGATCAGCCGTAGACAGACCGACTGGACGCGCCCCGCGGATTTCGCACCGGGCAATTTGCGCCAAAGCACCGGCGAGAGGTTGAACCCCACGAGATAGTCGAGGGCACGGCGGGCGAGATAGGCCTCCACCAGCGGACGGTCGACCTGACGAGGGTTTTTCATCGCTTCGGTCACTGCGGTCTTGGTGATCGCGTTGAACACGACGCGGCTGACAGGCGTGTCTTTCTTGAGGCTCTTGCGTTTGCGGAGCGCCTCTTCGAGGTGCCAACTGATTGCTTCGCCTTCGCGATCGGGGTCGGTCGCGAGGATCAGATTGGGGTCCTCCGCCAGCGCGTCGGCGATGGCCTTGACGTGCTTTCGGCTGTCCGCACCGATTTCCCATTTCATCTCGAAATCGTGCTCGGTATCCACCGATCCGTCTTTCGGCGGCAGGTCACGAACGTGGCCGTAGGACGCGAGAACCGTATAGTCCTTGCCGAGGTACTTGTTGATCGTCTTGGCCTTCGCAGGGGACTCTACAACGACGACTGGCATGGGGAGGCACCTCATCAATGACCTTGGCACGCGGGTATGGCGGCGCTTGATCTGGGGTGCAAGGGGTGATTTTCAACGCCCCTTGCGAGAATGGGTTTCTAGGGAACGAGCGAAAGCAGGCCGCCTGGGCCGCGTAAGATCTTGCCGTCCAACTCCAGATCGAGGAGCGCCGGGGCAAGGTTTTCGGGGCTTTGCCCGAGGTCCCGGATCAACTGATCTTCGGCGAGCGGGGATGGGCCGAGGCGCCCGAGAATCGCGTCTTGCAGCGCGACCGTGGGTTGCGAAACAGCTCTATCCTGAGAGCCATGTACACGAGGGAAAGGTTCAGAATCTGCCGGGGAAGGCCGGGAACCGGTCCCCACTTCGTCCGGCATCG
The DNA here is from genome assembly GCF_900111875.1 of Poseidonocella pacifica. GTDB lineage: Bacteria > Pseudomonadota > Alphaproteobacteria > Rhodobacterales > Rhodobacteraceae > Poseidonocella > Poseidonocella pacifica. Next base: position 159,563 of record NZ_FOJU01000002.1, on the reverse strand, counting down.
ACGGCGTGACTTCGGGGCTGGGTTGAAAAAATTCTGCGACAGCTTCCACAACGTCCTCGGCACTTCGGACCAGTCGGGCGCCATCCCGTATCAGCAGGTTGCAGCCAGAGGCTCGGGCATCCAGCGGATGACCCGGCACGGCCAGCACTTCCCGGCCTTGGTCGAGCGCATTGCGCGCAGTGATCAGGCTGCCGGAGCGGGCGGCGGCTTCCACCACCACGGTCGCTATCGACATTCCGGATACGATGCGATTGCGCATCGGGAAATACCGCGCGGTGGGCGAGAGCCCAATCGGTTGCTCGGAGATTCGCAGGCCGGATTCCGCGATGTCTTGCCCAAGTTTTGTATTCTCGGCTGGATAGATCACGTCGACGCCTCCGGCCATTACCGCAATCGTTCCGGTATCGAGAGATGCGGCATGTGCAGCGGTGTCAATCCCGCGGGCCAATCCCGAGCCGACGACGAAGCCTTGGCGGGCGAGGTCCCGCGCAAGGCTTCGTGCCATGCGAACCCCGAGCGAAGAGGCGTTTCGCGCACCCACCAGCGCAATGATCGGGCGGCGCAATAAGCTTACGTCCCCCATGCACCATAAAAGCGGCGGTGCATCTGTGAGATCAGCAAGCGTTTCGGGATATTCCGGCTCTCCGAAGAGGAGTAAACGCGCGCCCGCCCGAAGGCCGGCTTCATATTCCCGTGCCGCATCGTCGGCGGGCAGAGGACGGTAATCCTTGACGCCTGCACCTCTGGCGATCTCCGGCAAGGCGGCAAAAGCCTCCGCGATGGAGCCGTGTTCTTTCAGCAATCTGTGGAAGGTGGTTGGGCCCACGCGGCGTGAGCGCAAGAGGCGGAGCCAGAGTAACCGGTCGTCTTCCGTGGTGGGTGGGAGTGGGGGGTGAGTGGTGGAAGAGAAATCGTCCCCGATCATCCGTCGCTCCGCCTGCTTGCACCGACGATTTAGCGGGATCGGGGTTAACAGGACGTAAAGGTTCCACGGAGATTCAGCGTGTTTCCAACAATTTTATTCAAGTGGGCTCCGCCGCGCGCAAACGGATCAGCCCTTTTCCGATGCTGACCCGCCGACGGTGAGGCCCCCGATCATCATCGTGGGTTGTCCGACACCCACCGGCACCCATTGGCCCGCCTTGCCGCAATTGCCCATGCCCGGATCGAGCGCCATGTCGTTGCCAATGGCGCGGATCTGTTGAAGTGCCGTCGCCCCGTCTCCGATCAGTGTCGCGCCCTTGACCGGGGCACCGACCTTGCCATCCTTCACGCGATAGGCCTCGGTGCAGGAAAAGACGAATTTGCCGCTGGTAATGTCGACTTGGCCGCCGCCAAAGCCGACGGCATAGATCCCATCTTTCAGGTCCGCGACGATATCGCCGGGATCGGCGCCGCCGCCAAGCATGTAGGTGTTTGTCATGCGCGGCATGGGGGCATGCGCGAAACTCTCACGCCGACCATTGCCGGTAGGGGAGACCCCCATGAGCCGCGCATTTTGCCGATCCTGCATATAGCCCACGAGGATACCGTCCTCAATAAGGACGTTCTTGTTCGAGGGCGTCCCTTCGTCATCCACGGTGATGGAGCCGCGCCGGTCGGGGATAGTGCCGTCGTCGAGTACGGTGACGCCGGGCGCCGCTATTCGCTGCCCCAAAAGACCGGCGAAAGCCGATGATCCCTTGCGGTTGAAATCCCCTTCAAGGCCATGGCCAACAGCTTCGTGCAGCAAGATCCCCGGCCAACCCGGACCCAGCACCACATCCATCACCCCTGCGGGGGCCGGCTCCGCTGTGAGATTGACCAGCGCGATACGCAAGGCCTCTCGTGCCTTTGCTTCCCATGTCGCGCGATTGATCAAGTCACCCAGCCCGAACCGGCCACCGCCGCTGGCGGAGCCTTGCTCCCGCTGTCCATTCTCTTCGACGATCACTGAGACTGTCACCCGGCTCATCGGACGGGTATCGGATACCAACGAATCCTCCGGACGAAGAATATGCACTTCCTGCAAGGAGGCGGCGATGGTTGCGGTCACCTGTACCACCCTCGGATCAAGGCCGCGCAAGAAAGCATCTATTTCCTTGAGGGTGTCGATTTTCGCAGGGAAGGCGATCTCATCAAGCGGATCGACATCCGTATAGAGCCTTGCATTGGTCCCCTTGGGCGCGGCGCCAAGAGTGCCACCGCCCGCACCAACCGCCAGCCTCGACGTCTCCAGTGCGCGACGCAGAGCGGCTTCGGTTATTTCCGTGGAATGGGCGTATCCGGCAACCTCCCCGCGCACGGCCCGCAGCCCAAAACCCTCGGCGGCGTCATAGCTTGCAGTACGGATGCGCCCATCGTCGAAAACCAAACCCTCGGATCTGCGGCGCTCCAGAAAAAGCTCTCCGTCGTCGGCACCGGCCACGGCTTCGCGCACGATTTCGAGGGCGGCTTCGCGGTCGATCATCGTCTCGAAGGGGCGAAACGGTGCGTCTGTCATGGGGGCTCTCCGGTGTCTGGGGATTGAAACGAGCACACGAACCGGGCATGAGCGTCCGATTGCCGCGCTTGTCTTTCTTGTCCTGTCGGGCAGAATATGGTTTCAACCGCTCAAAGCACAACCGGGGATTCCGCGACCAACGTCGCCCTTGCGCTCCGGAGCCGAACATATAAAGAACGTCGAAATGACCAGGGTTATGACATGCGATACCTGACCAAGCTGACAGGCCTTCTGGCCGGACTTACGGCAACTTCCGCTTTTGCGCAGGATGCCGGTGAAGGCCTAGAGATCATAGGCAAGCCGCGACAGGGCGCCATGGGTTTTCAACCCGCGGGCACGGAACTTGCGCGAGATTTGCAGTGGTTGGACGGGTTGCTGCTCATCATCATCACGGCAATCACGATATTCGTCGTGGGCCTGCTCGCCTATGTGATCTTGCGGTACAACCGCAAAGCCAACCCGAAGCCGGCCAGCTTCACGCACAATTCCCCGCTGGAAATCGCGTGGACTGTGGTTCCGATCCTGATCCTTGCGTTCATCGGCGCCAACTCTCTTCCCGTGCTCTTCAAGCAGCAGGAAATCCCTGAGGGTGAAGTGCATATCACCGTCACGGGGTATCAGTGGTATTGGGGTTATGAGTATACCGACCACGATTTCGGTTTCGACAGCTACATGATCGGCTCGCCGGCAACTGGCGGTGAAAACAAGCTGACGGGAGAGGTGGTTGCGCAACTCGAAGAAGCTGGTTTCTCTGAAGATGAGTTCCTTCTTGCGACGGATACTTCGGTGGTTGTTCCCGTTGGCAAGACAGTGGTCATGAGCGTGACCGGGGCCGATGTGATCCACAGCTGGACGATCCCGGCGTTCGGCGTGAAGCAGGATGCCGTGCCGGGCCGTATCGCCCAGCTTTGGTTCAGTGCCGAGAAAGAGGGCGTTTACTTCGGTCAGTGCTCCGAGCTTTGCGGACAAGCGCATGCCTACATGCCCATCACCGTCAAGGTGGTGAGCGAAGAGGAATATGAGCGCTGGCTCGACGGCGCCATCGAGGAATATGCCGGGACGCCGCGCAGCATCGAGGTTGCCTCGGCAAAGTAATCGGACGGGCAAGAGCAAAGGGTGCGCATCGGTCGCGCCCGGCCAGCGGAGACAGCGATGAGCGACGCCAGCATTGATACAGTGGTCCAGCGTGGAGAAGGTTCCTTCGGGGACTACTTCGCCCTGATGAAGCCGCGCGTCATGTCGCTTGTCGTATTCACCGCGATGGTCGGCCTCCTCGTCGCACCGGTTTCTGTTCATCCCTTCGTTGGCTTCTGTTCCGTCCTTTTCATCGCGATCGGAGCAGGCGCGTCCGGCGCGCTGAACATGTGGTGGGACGCCGATATCGACGTCATCATGCGGCGTACGTCCTCACGTCCAATTCCTGCGGGCAAGGTCGCGCCTGATGAAGCGCTTGCGCTTGGAGTTGCTTTGTCTGGCTTCGCGGTTGTCATGCTTGGGCTGGCGGCGAACTGGGCCGCCGCAGGGCTTTTGGCATTCACGATCTTCTTTTACGCGGTCGTCTATACGATGTGGCTCAAGCGCTCCACGCCCCAGAACATTGTTATCGGCGGTGCCGCGGGCGCTTTCCCTCCGATGATCGGATGGGTGGTCGCGACCGGGTCGGTGAGCATCGAGGCAATCTTGATGTTTGCGCTTATCTTTGTCTGGACGCCGCCGCACTTCTGGGCCTTGGCGCTCTTCATGAAGAGCGACTATGACAATGCTGGTGTCCCGATGCTGACTGTGACGCATGGTCGCCGTACAACGCGCCGCCATATCTGGGCGTACACGCTGCTGCTCGCCGCATTGGCGATCGGGATGGGCATGACCTCAATCGGTGGTCCGTTCTATCTCGCAGTTGCTGTGGTCCTGAACGCGATGTTTGTCCTTGGGGCTTGGAAGATTCTGCGCCGAGACGAGGCCGATGCGGAAACTGACGGCTATGCTGTCGAAAAATCCTTCTTCCGCCTCTCCTTGATCTATCTCTTCCTGCATTTCGGAGCGCTCTGGGTAGAGGCGATCCTGCGCAGCTTCGGCTACGGTGGGTGGCCCGCATGAACTTCCCCCGTCAGCATGACCTCCACAAACGTCGCATGGGCCGCAACTTCGGCGTAGGCATCGTCCTGCTGGGCTTTGTCGTGATTGTCTTTGGCTTGACCGTCGTGAAGGTGACGCGCGGTGAGCCGATGCAGGCGTTCGATCACGTATCCCGCCCTGAGTTGACGGAGCCGGTCAACTGATGGCTATGGACGCGAAAACCAGAACGGTGGCGCGCCTTGCTGGCGTGGTCCTGTTGATGGGCTCCCTCGCTTGGGCCTCGGTTCCGCTTTACAATCTCTTTTGCCGCGTCACGGGCTTTGGTGGCGTCACGCAGGTGGGCGCAGGCTCCGACGAGATCCTTGAGGATACCATAACCATCCGTTTCGAAGGCTCTCTGGAACGTGGAATGCCCTGGCAGTTCAAGCCTGAGGTCCGCCAGATGGAGTTGCGTATCGGAGAGACTGGTCTTGCTTTTTACGAAGCCCACAACCCAACTGACCGACCCATCGCCGGGCAGGCCAGCTACAACGTGGCCCCGTATCAAGCCGGTGGGTTCTTCACCAAGATCGACTGTTTCTGCTTTACCGAGCAGGTTCTGCAACCCGGTGAAACCGTGCGCATGCCGGTGACTTTCTACGTCGATCCCGAGATTGTCGACGACCGCGAAGGACAGTACATTCACACGATCACCTTGGGCTATACCTTTTACGAAATCGACTTGCCCGAGACGGAGCAGCAAGCGGCTTTGCCGATTGACGCTTCTGAAACAGGCTTAAACTGACCGCACCATCGAGGGACAATCATGGCGCATGAAAAGAACCACGACTATCACATCCTGAACCCCTCCATCTGGCCTCTTCTCGGGTCAGTCGCCGGCTTTGTCATGCTGTTCGGCGCGGTTCTGTTCTTCCATGGCAGTGGCCCTTGGGTCCTGCTGATCGGATTCGTCGGCGTTGCCTACACGATGTTTGGATGGTGGTCCGAAACCGTTGCCGAAAATCAGGCAGGCGATCATACGCCGGTTGTCCGCATCGGCCTTCGGTACGGCTTTATCCTGTTCATCATGTCCGAAGTGATGTTCTTCGTCGCTTGGTTCTGGAGCTTCTTCAAACACGCTCTCTATCCGATGGGACCGGACAGCCCTGCAAAAGACGGCGTTTGGCCGCCGGCGGGAATCGAAACCTTTGACCCGTTCCACCTGCCGCTGATCAACACGCTCATCCTGCTGTGTTCGGGATGCGCCGCGACGTGGGCTCACCACGCCCTCGTGCACGGGAACAAGCGGGACGAAATCAAGCAAGGTCTGACACTTGCGGTTGTTCTGGGGATTTTCTTCACGATCCTGCAGATCTATGAATATGGGCACGCAGCCTTCGGATTTTCCGGAAACATCTATGGCGCCAACTTCTTTATGGCGACCGGGTTTCACGGCTTCCACGTTCTTGTCGGGACGATCTTCCTCTTCATCTGCTTGATGCGGACCTATCGGGGCCATTTCACCCCCGAGAACCACGTCGGCTTTGAGGCGGCAGCATGGTACTGGCACTTCGTGGATGTCGTTTGGCTCTTCCTCTTCGCTGCTGTCTACATCTGGGGCGGCTAAGGCGCGGTCGGTTTGCGGTTGAACACCTGCAGAGAAACCCGATAAAGCAAAGCGCGCCCCGGCGCGCTTTTCCTTTTGTGAGGACCTCGTTGAGACGACTGATCATACCGCTGATTTTCGGCCTTGTCGGGGTTGCGATTCTCGTGTCGCTCGGGATGTGGCAGGTGCAGCGACTGGCGTGGAAGCAGGGCGTTCTGGCCGAAATTGAGGCCCGCATATACGATGACCCTGAGCCACTGCCCGACCAACCCAATGTGCAAGATCATCGGTATCAGCCTGTCGCCTTGCGGGGCACGCTCGGTGCGCGGGAAGCTCGTGTTCTGGTATCGGTGAAGTCGGTTGGCCCCGGTTATCGCATCATCTCACCGTTTGAAACCGAGGATGGTCGGCGCATCCTTCTGGATCGTGGGTTCGTACGGGCCGCACAGAAGGACGCCCCTCGCTATTCCGGCCCGCTCAGCGTCAGCGGCAATCTCCACTGGCCCGATGATCGCAATTCGTCCACGCCCGAGAACGATGTGGAAGACAATACATGGTTCGCGCGGGATATTGACCAACTCGCCGAGAGATTCGACACCGAAGACGTTCTGGTGGTCGCGCGAGAAGCGTCGGAAGATACAAGCGTCACGCCCCTCCCGGTGGATACCGCCGGCATCCCCAATGATCACTTACAATATGTCGTCACGTGGTTCGGCCTCGCAGCCGTTTGGTTTGCTATGAGCTGTTACCTGTTGTGGCGCCTTGCGCGGAAAGAGACTTGAACCCATGCAGTATATTTCCACCCGCGGGAAAGCCCCGGAATTGAACTTCGAGCAGGCCATGCTCAGCGGGCTGGCCCGTGACGGCGGTCTTTATGTCCCGCGAGACATTCCGAAAATGAGCCATGGCGATATCGCCGCTCTTGCCGGGCTATCCTACGAGGAGGCTGCTTTCCGCGTGATGTGGCCCTTCCTCGGGGAGAGCTTCACCGAGGAGGAGTTTCGGGGCTGCATCGAAAGGGGGTATTCCGGTTTTGGCCATGATGCCCGTGCGCCGCTCAAGCAGCTCGGCCCAAACCACTTCTTGCTGGAGTTGTTCCACGGACCGACACTGGCGTTCAAAGACTTCGCCATGCAGCTTATCGGGCAGTTGTTCCAGACGGCTTTGCAGCGATCGGGGGAGCGTGTGACGATCGTGGGGGCGACCTCCGGCGATACCGGGTCGGCCGCGATCGAAGCCTTTCGAGGCCTCGATAATGTCGATGTGTTTATCCTCTATCCACATGGCCGCGTTTCGGAAGTGCAGCGCCGCCAGATGACAACACCGACCGAAGACAACGTACATGCCCTCGCTCTTGATGGGCATTTCGACGATTGTCAGGCCCGGCTGAAAGACATGTTCAACCACTTCGAGTTTCGTGACGAGGTCCGCCTCGCGGGGGTGAACTCAATTAACTGGGCCCGGGTTCTGGCTCAGGTTGTCTACTATTTCACCTCCGCAGTAAGCCTCGGCGCACCGCACCGCGAAGTAAGTTTCACCGTTCCGACCGGGAATTTCGGAGACATTTTTGCAGGCTACATTGCCAAGCGCATGGGATTGCCCATCCAGCGCCTAGTGGCCGCGACGAACCAGAACGACATTCTCCATCGCTGCATGAGCACCGGCGAGTATCGCACTGACGAGGTGATCCCGTCGATCAGCCCTTCTATGGATATTCAGGTCAGCTCGAACTTCGAACGTGCGCTTTTCGATGCCTACGACCGTGACGGGGCTGCTGTGGGGCAATTGATGGATGAACTGCAATCTGGTGGGTTCTCTGTCAGCCAAGGCGCCTTGCAGGCATTGCGAGAGACATTCGCCTCTGGCCGAGCGTCCGAGGACGAGACGCGCGCGACCATCGAAAGAGCGCGGACCCGGATGGGTGAGTTGCTCTGTCCGCACTCAGCGGTCGGCGTCAAGGTGGCCGAGGAGCAGCAGATCGGAGAGATCCCGATGATCACGCTCGCGACCGCACATCCCGCAAAATTCCCCGACGCCGTCGAGGCCGCGACAGGTATCCGCCCCGGGCTTCCTCCGCGAATGTCGGACCTATTTGAGCGCGACGAACGTTTGACTCGTGTAACGAATGACCTCGAAGCCATCGAGACCCTTATCAAGGAGCGCATTGCCAAGTGACCGTACAGACCCATACCCTCGACAACGGATTCCGTATCGTCACCGAACAGATGCCCGGCCTGCAATCGGCCGCTATCGGCGTATGGGTGACCGCTGGGGGCCGTAACGAGCGCCGTGAGCAGAACGGGATCGCGCATTTCCTCGAGCATATGGCCTTCAAGGGCACGAAGACTCGGACAGCGCTGCAGATCGCCGAAGCGATCGAAGATGTCGGTGGCTACATCAACGCCTACACCAGCCGCGAGGCGACGGCCTATTACGCCCGCGTGCTACAGAATGACGTGCCGCTTGCTTTGGATGTCATCTCCGACATCCTTCTGAACCCCTTGTTCGAGCAGAGCGAAATCGAGGTAGAGCGTGGGGTGATCTTGCAAGAGATCGGACAAGCACTCGACACGCCGGATGACGTGATCTTCGACTGGCTGCAGGAAGAGGCCTACCCCGAGCAGGCGCTTGGCCGTACCATCCTCGGTCCTGTTGAACGCGTTCGCGGCTTTTCCCGCGAAGACCTCACCGGGTTCGTGTCAGAGCAGTACGGACCGGAGCAGATGATCCTCGCCGCGGCAGGCGCGGTTGATCACGATGCGTTGGTCAAAGCGGCTGAAAAGCTGTTTGGCGGCTTGACCCGTGGCAAGAGCACGGCGCAGGAGCCAGCAAGGTTTCACGGGGGTGAGCGGCGTGTCGTCAAGGATCTCGAACAGGCGCACATGGCGCTCGCGTTCGAAGGGCCGAACTACCGCAACGCCGAAATCTATACGGCTCAGATCTACGCCACGGCCCTCGGGGGCGGGATGTCCTCGCGGCTCTTTCAGGAGATTCGAGAGCGGCGCGGGCTCTGCTATACCATTTTCGCCCAAGCCGGCGCCTATGCCGACAGTGGCATGATGACCATCTATGCGGGCACATCCGAGGCCGAGGTGCCGGGATTGGCCGACATCACCATGGATGAGATCCGACGCGCCGCTGATGATATGAGCGCGGAAGAAGTCGCCCGCGCCAGAGCGCAGATGAAGGCGGGGTTGCTTATGGGACTTGAGAGCCCGTCGAGCCGTGCTGAACGGCTCGCACGGATGGTTCAGATCTGGGACAGGGTGCCCACCGTGGAAGAAACCGTAGAGTTGATAGACGCGGTGACCACCGGCGATGTGCGCGACTTTGCGGCCCGAACGGCAACGCAGTCTCCCGCTGCTTTGGCTCTCTACGGCCCCGTGGCACGTGCGCGCGACCTTGATGCGCTCAAGGCCCGGCTCGCAGCCTGATGCTCTTGCCCCGTCGGAAGTTGCGGATTGAGACGGAGCGGATGACGCTTCGTCCGCCTCAACACGGCGATTTTCGCGCGTGGGCCACGCTCCGTTCCCACAGTCGGGAGTTTCTCACACCGTGGGAACCCACTTGGGCGCCCGATCATCTGAGCCGCAAGGCGTTTACGAACCGGGTGTATTGGTCCAGCCGAGCTGTGGGGCAGGGCACGGCTCTACCGGTCTTCCTCATCCGCCGCGAGGATCAATTCCTGCTCGGGGCCATCACGCTCGACAATATCCGGCGTGGGCCTGCGCAGGCCGGAACGATGGGGTACTGGATCGGGGAGGCGTTTGCGCGGCAAGGTTACATGCGCGAAGCGATTGATGCGCTCGTCCATTACGCCTTTCAGACGTTGGACCTCAGTCGGATCGAGAGCGCGTGTTTGCCGGAGAACGCTCCATCGCGCGGCGTGCTGGAAAAGTGCGGCTTCAAATACGAAGGCGTCGCGCAAAGCTATCTGCAGATCCATGGGCGTTGGCGCAATCACGTGCTCTATGCCAACCTGCGCGGCGATAGGCGCGGGCGCACCGAAACCGCCTGATCTCTAACCGCTTCACGCAAGGGTGAACTGCGGGACTCGCAGTGGTGGTTACTTGGCGTCAATTTTGAGTATCCTCTTCCGAAGGAGGATCTCCAATGGCCCGTTTCATCTTTGCTCTGATCGCCGTTTGCCTTGCGCTGCCTGCTTTGGCCCAAGAGCGACGACCAAGCCATTGCATCGCCATAGCGGATGCAGCGCCCGAGTTGCGCTATGTGCATAAAGCCAGCTTTCGCGATCCGGTGCCTGAGTATTCCGTTCGGATTTCCTACATCGACCACTCGATGTTCCTTGTGCAGACCGAGGGCGGGCTTTCGGCGGTAACAGATTACAACGGCCATCTCGGAACGGCGGATTTTATCCCCGATGTCGTCACCATGAATCACGCCCACTCCACTCACTGGACGCCCTTCCCGGATCCCGCGATTGCCAACGTGCTTCGTGGCTGGCCGGAAGAGGGGGGTACGATGGCCAATCATCATCTGGAATTGGGCGAAATGCTGGTGCGCAACGTGCCAACAGACATTCGCAGCGGCTATGGCGGGGTCGAGACGAATGGCAATTCCATTTTTGTCTTTGAGGTGGGCGGGCTGTGCGTCGGCCATCTTGGGCATCTGCACCATGAGCCAAACGCCAATCAATATGCGGCCTTGGGCAGGTTGGATGTGGTGATGGCGGCTGTGGATGGCGGCTCTACTGTCGATCTGCCGACGATGATACGAATCCTCAAGCGGCTGAAAAGCTCTGTAGTCATCCCGATGCACTGGTATGGGCGGGGCACGCTCGACTACTTCTTATCGGGCATGGCGCAAGATTTCGACGTCGTGGATGAAGGGGCGAACAGCCTCGTTGTTTCTCTTCGTACCCTCCCGGATCGTCCCACAGTACATATCCTGCAACCGCAACGACTGCGCGACGAGGGTTGAACTCTCCCCCGTGTCGGTCAAATTCGTGTAAGTGCCGAAGGGGGAGAATTCATGCCACTTGTATCCGTATCGGATCGTCATCGCGACGACCTCGCCGAAAGACTTCCCGCTGCGGTTTTCCGTGACATTACGCCTGCCTATCTCGAAGAGCCGAGAGGGCGCTACAAGGGCGAGGGTGGTCTTCTGCTTGCTCCCAGCAGCGCCGCGGAGGTTTCCACGATCCTGCGGTATGCCAACGCCGAGAAACTCGCGGTCGTTCCCTATGGAGGAGGCACCGGGCTTGTCGGCGGGCAAGTGGCCGAAGGTGGGACGATCCCGATCATCCTGTCTTCAGAACGCATGACCGCCATCCGGGAAGTTCTACCGAACGAGAATGTGATGGTCGTTGAGGCGGGCGCCATCCTTCAGGATATCCATACGGCGGCCGAAGCGGTTGACCGGCTCTTTCCCTTGTCCCTCGCGGCCAAGGGGTCTGCCCGGATCGGCGGGAATCTGGCGACGAACGCAGGGGGCCTGAACGTCTTGCGGTATGGGAACGCGCGACGGCTCTGCCTTGGGCTGGAAGTGGTTTTGCCCACCGGGGAGGTTTGGCACGGGCTTACCCGCCTTCGAAAGGACAATACTGGTTACGACCTGCGGGATCTTATGATCGGCTCCGAAGGTACGCTGGGGTTCATCACAGCTGCGGCATTGGAACTATTTGCCCAACCCGCCGAGCAGGGCACGGCGTTTCTTGTAGTCGAGAGCCCCGTCGCGGCGCTCCAGCTCTTGCAACTGGCGCGTGATCACGTGGGCGAGGGGGTCAGCGCGTTCGAGATCATCCACCGCCAAAGCTTTGACTTCCTCTCCGAAGCATTGCCCCAACTGCGTCTACCTTTCACGGCCCATCCCGAGTGGTCGGTCCTTTTGGACCTTGGCCTTGGCCGCGGATCAGATACTACCGCGGCCCTGGAAGCCATATTCCTGGATGCCACCGAGGCGGGCCTCGTCCGCGACGGGCTGATCGCAAGGTCAGAGGCGCAGCGCTCGGATTTCTGGGCAGTCCGAGAGAACATTCCAGCGGCCAACCGGCATATCGGTGCGATCAGCAGCCACGACATTTCCCTGCCGCTGGGGGCGATTCCCGAGTTCATCGAAAGGGCAGGACCAGCCTTGGCCAAAATCGCGACGTATCGGATCAATTGCTTTGGCCACGTCGGTGATGGCAACCTGCACTACAACGTCTTTCCCGTGGCTGGACGAAGCAGGGCCGAGCACGAATCGGAGCGGGCCGATATCAAGCGGACCGTACACGACATCACGCATGCGCTCGGTGGATCGGTAAGTGCCGAGCATGGCATCGGGCGGTTGAAGGTCGAAGATCTGGAGCGGTACGCGGACCCAACCAAATTGCTCGCCATGCGTGCCATCAAGTCAGCTCTCGATCCCGATGGGATCATGAATCCGGGCGTCATACTGCGAACCTAAAGGAAACGCCCCGCCCGTTTCACAGGCGAGGCGCTTGGGTCGGTCCCCGTTCGATGGACCGTATTAGGTGCCGCATCCCGGTCGGCAAGGTTACTTTGCTATGAACCGGTTAAGGAATCCCTAATGGGATCAGTGGCCGTCGAATTCGCAGAGCGCGTGAACATCCATGCCAAGAGCCTCAAGACGGGCACGACCGCCGAGGTCGGGCAAGTCGATCACGAAGGCACAGCCGACGATCTCTCCACCGAGACGTTCGACGAGCTTTATTCCCGCCTCCGCCGTGCCGCCAGTGGCCAAAAGGTCATCAACCACCAAGATTTTCTCGCCCGCGATGATGGCGTCGTCGTGAACCTCCACGATCGCTTCGCCGTATTCGAGCTTATAGTCTTGGCTGATGGTGGTGCCGGGGAGTTTGCCCTTTTTCCGTATGGGAACGAAACCCACCGAAAGCTGATGGGCGATGGCACCGCCCAGAATGAAGCCCCTCGCCTCAAGGCCAACAACCTTGTCGATCCGTTCGCCGGCATAGGGGTGAAGCATCTGGTCGATCGCCATTCGAAAGCCGCGCGGATCGGCGAACAGCGTAGTCACGTCCCGGAACATGATCCCTTCGTGCGGAAAGTCCACGATGGTGCGGATGTAGTCCTTGACGGTTTTGGTGTTGGGCATGGAACGGCTCCAGTTTAGCGACCAAAGTTCGGTTTGGCGTATCAAGCGCCACCGTGCAAGCTTTTCGAATCGCAGTACGCAACGCGCAGAGGGTGCCTGCATGGTCGCCAGCCAGTTGGCCGAGAGCGAGGGGATACACGCTTGATGGAAGCGATAGCAAAGACACCGTGAGGTAGAAGTTTCACGAACTCACTCACTTTGCATCTTGCAAAACCTGTCTTTCAGCGGCCTCCGAAACCTGCCAATTCGCAGGTTAACGTTACGTTAACCAATCCGCGCGGCGATTATGCTATGGTCCACCCATTGTATCCCGTAATTTTTTTGAGGTTCCCAATGAAACGATTTCTGTGCGTAACCGGTGTGCTGCTTTTGCTGTCTGTGCAATCTGCTGCTGCCGTGACTTGCCCCGCCACCCACTTTGTTTGCGGTAATCTCTGCTGCCCAAGCAGCTAGGGAGAGCGTCATGTTCAAAAAAATTGGAATAGCCGCCGCAGGCTTGGTGGTGTTCGTTCTTTTGGCGATTTGGTTCGCCGACATCACGCCAAAGGATATTGCCGCTGCGAACGCCTTTACCTCCGCGCCCGGGGCACAGCCCCTCAGCGCGGGTGACGTGGTCGTGCTCAAGAAAGGGGGCGGGCTGGCCAAGCTTTGCGATGCAATTGTAGACCCGTCTGACATTGAGATGCAGGACGCCGCAGATGTCTACTATAATCGGGCCTCCCGCTACGTTCACTGGGCCGCGGCCATATCGAGCCGATTCGGACTGGTTGATGAGGACAAGATTTCCGCAGTGACCGAATTGGGCGGTTTGCCCTTTGTTGGTGGCACGAGCAGCCTGACGCGACGGGTGTTTGAGTACAACGATCAGAAGAATTGCGAGTGCGACACCGCCCGATCCATGTCATTCGGAGAGCGGGTCTGTGTTGTCAGCGCCTCGCTCATAGAAACCCGCGAAATGCAGGTGATGCAAGACGGGGAGCGTATAACCCGGCCGGTTCGGCGGGCGCTTGGGGTCCAGCTTCGGCGCCATCCGGTATTCGTCCCACCTGAGACCTATGAGAGCTGCAATGTGCCTTACACCGAAGCGGCTAAGATCGCGGAACAGCAACTCTGCGAAGATGACGGATGGCCCTCCGATGTACGGGTTCGGCGCTATTTCAACCTGATCGACCGCCGCCCGCTTCCGCAATCCATCTCGGTCCCGAGCGATTCCTAAAGAACGCGCCCGGCTACGGCATCGAGACGCGCCACAAGGTCAACGTCTCGCTTCTCCGGAGCTGTCATTATGGCAAACTCCAGCGCGCGGTCACATCCATGGGGGCAAGGTGCACGGTCCTTCCCAAGGAGCGCGGGCAAGCGCTGAACCAACTCGCGGCCCTTGTCCGCGTTGCCCGAGAGGGTGCGGATAATCTCGTTGATATCGACCGCGCCGTGCTCGGGGTGCCAACTGTCGTAATCGGTGATCATCGCCACGGAGGCATAGCAAAGCTCGGCTTCGCGGGCGAGTTTCGCTTCGGGCATATTGGTCATTCCAATGACATCGCAGTTCCAGACGTCACGATAGAGCTTGGATTCTGCGACCGAAGAGAATTGTGGACCTTCCATGCAAAGGTAAGTGCCTCCGCGATGAACCGTGATGCCAGCATCCCGCGCGCTCGCCTCGCAGGCTGCGCTTAACCGCTCGCAGGTGGGGTGAGCCAAGGACACATGCGCCACAAGGCCTGTCCCGAAGAAGCTTTTCTCGCGGGCAAAGGTTCGATCAATGAATTGATCCACGATCACGAAATCACCCGGTGCCATGTCCTCACGGAAACTGCCGCATGCCGATACGGAAATCACATCGGTGACCCCGATCCGCTTCAGCGCGTCGATGTTGGCGCAGTAAGGTACCGTGGAGGGCGAATGCACATGCCCGCGCCCATGACGAGGCAGAAAAGCCATCGGCACTCCGTCGAGCCGTCCGGTCAGGATCGAATCCGACGGATCGCCCCAGGGGCTTTCCACCTCGATCCAGCTTGCCCCTTCGAGCCCGTCAATCTCATACAGGCCAGAGCCGCCGATCACCCCGATCATCGTGTCCGTCATGCTGGTGTCTCCTTGATCCTGACACGGTCTTTGTGCCTTTGCCCTGTCACAATAGCAACGCAGGAGCGTGCGTTGCGCAACACACATCGAACCTTCCCGCTTCCGCGTCTGGTCAATCACGCCGCAATGCCGTAAGGCGCATCCAAACCCCCAAGATACAACATACGAGAAAAGCCATTGACCCGAGTCCTTCTGGCCTCCGTAGCCAACCGTCTTGTCAACGATCTTCGCTGGATGCCCGGTGAACCGCTCACCGTTGGCCGCATGCGCATCGAACTACTTTCCGGCCTTACCGTTGCTCTGGCGCTGGTGCCCGAAGCGGTGGCCTTTGCTTTCGTCGCAGGTGTTCACCCGCTCGTCGGCCTTTATGCGGCCTTCATCGTTGGTTTGATCACGGCCGTCTTCGGCGGACGGCCAGGGATGATCTCCGGCGCAACCGGGGCCCTCGCGGTCGTCATGGTGAGCCTCGTTGCACAACACGGCGTCGAATACCTCTTTGCGACCGTGGTCCTGATGGGGCTGCTGCAAATTTTTGCGGGCGTCATGCAGTGGGGGAAATTCATTCGGCTAGTGCCACATCCCGTCATGCTTGGTTTCGTGAACGGGCTCGCCATCGTCATTTTTCTGGCCCAGCTTTCGCAGTTCAAGGTGCCGGGATCCGTTGAGGTCACGGGGCACGGCACTGGTGGGGGCGAATGGCTGTCGGGCATCCAGCTATGGGTAACGCTCGGTCTTGTCGCGCTTACAATGGCACTGATCTGGGTCACGCCGCGCATCACCAAAGTCATCCCGGCACCGCTGGCGGGTATTGGCATCGTCGCTGCTGTCGTGATCGGGTTCGGCCTCGATGTGCCGCGCGTCGGTGATATGGCATCAATTCAGGGCGGGTTGCCTCCGTTTCACATCCCCATGGTTCCACTGAACTGGGAAACCTTTGAGATTATCCTCCCCTACGCAATCATTCTTGCGGCGATCGGCCTGATCGAAAGCTTGCTTACGCTCAACCTCGTCGGCGACATCACAGGCCAGCGCGGTGGCGCAAGTCAGGAATGCGTCGCGCAGGGCGTCGCCAACACGGTAACGGGGTTCTTCGGTGGCATGGGGGGCTGCGCCATGATTGGTCAGTCCATGATCAACGTGAAATCGGGTGGTCGCACGCGGATCGCTGGCGTTGCCGCCGCATTGTTCCTGCTGATCTTCATTCTCTTCGCTTCGCCTGTGATCGAACAGATCCCGCTCGCGGCGCTCGTGGGTGTCATGTTCATGGTGGTGATCGGTACCTTCGCGTGGAACTCCTTCAAGATCCTGCGCAAAGTTCCTCTCGCGGATTCCCTCGTCATCATTCTGGTCACTGTTGTAACCGTTCAGTATGACCTTGCGATTGCCGTCGTAGTCGGGGTGATCGTCTCCGCGCTGGCCTATGCATGGAATAACGCGAAGCGCATCCATGCCAAGGTGGAGCACGAAGATGGTGCCAAGGTCTACAAGGTTCAGGGCCCGCTCTTCTTTGGATCGTCTGACGGCTTTGCCGAACTTTTCGACGTGACCGGCGACCCGGAGATCGTGATCGTCGACTTTGCCGATAGCCGTGTGGTCGATCAATCCGCATTGCAGGCGATCGAGGCTATCGCCGGCAAGTACAACGCGGCGGGCAAGCGCATTCAACTACGACACCTGTCGCGGGATTGTCACCGGTTGCTGTCCAAGGCCGGGCACCTCATGGTCGATAGTGACGATGATCCAGATTATGGGCTCGCGGTGAACTATTCCGTTCGAACCGGAGTGCTCGGGTCCCACTAGGCCCTGAGACGGCGGGCCGCCGCATGGCCCGCCTGCCGCCCCGTCGCAAGACAGGCCGACAGCAGATAGCCCCCCGTTGGGGCCTCCCAATCAAGCATCTCACCTGCACAAAAGACGCCGGGGATCGCCTGAAGCATCAACCCGTCATCAAGCGCATCAAAGCGTACACCGCCCGCCGTTGAGATCGCTTCATCCATGGGTCGCGGACCCTCATGATCTACAGGAACTCGTTTTAAGAGCGCGGCGAGCGCTTCTGTGCCTGTGGGCAGGGGGGATCCTTCCCGTGCAAGCGCCAACGCCGCAGGTGACAGTTTGAGCGTCTTGCGCAAGTGGTTGGTGAGTGTTGTCTTACCGCGAGGACGGGCAATCCGCCGGACGACATCGTCTGTCGGTAGGTCCGGCAGCAGATCAATATGGAGCGCTGCGCCCTCACGTATATCGCGGAACACGGTATAGATCCCGCCGCCTTCCAGCCCGTGCTTCGATATGACGATCTCACCTCGCGCTCGGGCACCGCCAGCGCTCAGCGCAATGTTCTTGAGGGGGGCGCCGAAGTGGCGAGTCATATGCTCCGACCATTTCACGTGCAGTCCCGCGTTGGCGGGCTGGAAAGGCGCAACGGGAATACCCCGTGATTCCAGAATTTTGGCCCAGCCGCCGTCCGATCCAAGGCGTGACCAACTCGCGCCGCCAAGCGCCAGAACACACACCTCAGGGTGCAGGCTTTGCGCGCCTTCCGGGGTTTCGAACGAGAAGCTCCCGTCCTCCAGACCGGACCACTGCCAGCGCGTCCTGCGTTCTACACCCAAGTCATCAAGGCGCTGGAACCAAGCCCGAAGCAGCGGTGAGGTTTTCATGGCTTTCGGAAATACACGGCCCGTAGAGCCGACGAAGAGTGTTTGACCAAGTCCCTCGGCCCAGTCGCGTAAATCGGCTGGACCGAATGCCGTCAACGCAGGCAGGAGGGGCGCAGTGGCTTCTCTGTAAGCCGCGTGAAAGGCATCCGGGTTCTCTTCCTTTGTGAGGTTGAGGCCCGATTTCCCTGCCATCAGGAATTTGCGCCCCATCGTTGGCATTCTATCGACCACGAGAACGGAAAGCCCGGCTTTCCCCATCACCTCTGCCGCCATGAGGCCTGCGGGGCCGCCGCCAATGACCAATGCCTGTACCATGCCCTGTCCTTTACGACTGCCGCCGCGAACTATTGGCCCTAGGGGCCAAGATTTACAAGCGATCCGGCGGCTAAGAGAGAGGGGCGTATGCGCAGGGGCCAATCGACCTGTTTCGGCTCGAACGCAACGCAGTCCCGCCATCGGAAGAGCGGCAAAAGACCGCCATGAGTGTTTTCCGCGGCCTTTTTTCGCGCTAGGCTGAGGCAAAACAGAATCGAGCAAGTACATGCGTATTCAGTCTGCCCTCATTGGGCTGTTCACCTTGGGAGCGGGGCTGTGTGAGGCCGCCCCCATTATTGAAACCTCGCCTGTGCCGCAACTACGCCCAAGCGGACAATGGGTAGCTTTCATCCCTCTGCCCAAACTGCGCCCAGAAGCTCAAGCACAGCCTGTCGCGGAGACGGGCTTTTCCACCTGGATAGCGGAGTTTCGCGGACGCGCGCTCAGATCGGGTATCCGGGGGGACGTGTTTGACCGCGCGTTTCGCGGAATCCGCTATCAGAGCGATGTGATCGCACGGGATCGAAATCAGAGCGAATTTTCAAAGACCCTTTGGCAGTATCTGGACAGCGCCGCGTCAGACACACGGGTCGCAAACGGGCGTGCGGCATTGCGAGATCACGCCCGCGTCCTCGACGCCATCGAGGCGCGTTATGGCGTTGATCGGAACATCGTCGTGGCGATCTGGGGTCTTGAAAGCGCCTATGGGACATTCCGCGGAAAAACGCAGGTCATTCCGGCGCTGGCGACGCTCGCCTATGACGGGCGACGCGGAGAGTTTTTTGAAGAGCAATTGATCGCGGCACTCCAAATTGTGCAAAGCGGCGATACGACCGTGGAAAACATGACCGGCAGTTGGGCCGGAGCCATGGGGCACACTCAGTTCATCCCGACATCCTACCAAGCTTATGCGGTTGATTTTACGGGCGATGGGCGCCGCGATATCTGGTCCGACGATCCCGCGGATGCGCTGGCCAGCACGGCAGCATACCTGCAGAATGCTGGGTGGATACCCGGAATGCCTTGGGGGGTTGAGGTACAGCTTCCTCGGGGCTTTGACTATCGGCTCGCGGACCGGGAACAAAATAGGATGCCCTCCGATTGGGCGCGTCTTGGTATCACGGATATGTCCGGGCGTCCGGTCAGGGATTTTGGCGCAGCCTCAATTCTGGTGCCTGCGGGGGCGCAAGGTGCGGCTTTCATGATCTTCAAGAACTTCAGCGTGATCGAGCGCTACAATGCTGCGGACGCCTATGTCATCGGGGTGGGGCATCTTGCTGACCGGATCAAAGGCGGCGCGCGTATCCAATCGCAATGGCCGCGGCAGGATAGAGCTCTGACCTCTGCCGAGCGAAAGGAGTTGCAGGCGCGGCTTACCCGGGCTGGCTTTGATACGCAGGGTGTAGATGGGCGCATTGGGCCCAACACGATCGCGGCCGTACGTTCATTTCAGGCCCGGATCGGGCTGGTGCCCGATGGCTATGCCTCGTTGGAAATCCTGAGGCGTCTTCGGTGAGAGCTATATCTTGGGGCCGAACTCGGTAAGCACAGCCTCATAGACGGCGCGCTTGAAGGGGACGATCTGCTCAACCAATCCATCCGCGGGCAGCCACTTCCACTCCGAAAATTCGGGGTGGGGGGTGTTGATATCAACGAATTTTTCTGCTGCCCTCAGCCGCATCAGGAACCACTTCTGTTCCTGTCCACGATAGCGACCCTTCCAGATACGCGGAACAAGGTCATGAGGCAGATCGTAAGCGACCCAACCGGAGGTCTCGGCCTCGACCTCCACATGCTCGGGGAGCAGGCCGGTCTCTTCCCCGAGTTCCCGCAATGCGGCCTCTCGTGGGCTTTCGCCTTCGTCTATCCCACCTTGCGGCATTTGCCATGCGGGGCCGGGATTGTCGATCCGCTGCCCGACGAATACCTCGCCACGGTCATTGGCGAGCATGACGCCCACGCAAGGGCGGTAGGGTAGTTTGGCAATTTCTTCGGGGGTCATGTCATACCTGTTCGCTGGAAAAGCGGCCCGGGGTGACCGGGCCGCCACCCATTATTCGTCCGCAGTGCTGAGCGCGGTCAGCCCCTTGAGGAGATCGATCGCATAAGCGAGTTGGTAGTCTTCCTCACGCAGGCGCGCGGCCTCTTCGGCCTGTTCCCGCTCTTCTTCGATCTGGCGGATCTCATCTTCGGACAGGCTATCGTTATCAAGGCTACCGCGAAGATCGGCTTCGGAACGGAGGGGGCGGGCTGTCGACTCATCACCGTCCTCCTCTTCAGTCGTCGCGCGGCGTGGTTGTTCAACAACGATATCGGGGGAAACCCCGAGGGCTTGGATCGATCGGCCCGACGGGGTGTAGTAGCGCGCCGTGGTCAGGCGCATGGCGCCATCGCCGCGAAGGGGCATGACCGTCTGCACCGACCCTTTGCCGAAGCTCTTGGTTCCGACGACGATCGCGCGGCGATGATCCTGCAGGGCCCCTGCGACGATCTCCGAGGCCGAGGCCGAACCGCCATTGATGAGCACCACGATGGGCTTGCCCTCGGCAAGATCGCCTTCGCTCGCGTTGTAGCGCTCTCCATCCACGATGTTGCGCCCGCGGGTCGAGACGATCTCCCCCTTGTCGAGGAAGGCATCGGAAACTTTGATCGCCTGTGTCAGAAGGCCACCGGGGTTATTGCGAAGGTCAAGAACGATCCCGTTGATCCCGTCCATGCCACCGGCTTCTTCGACCGCTTCGGCGAGGCCTTCTTCGAGGTTGGAATAGGTTTGATCGTTGAAAGTGGTCACACGGAGTACGACGCTTTCACCCTCGGTGCGGATACGCACGGCGGTGAGCTTGATCGTATCCCGGGTGATCGTAATGTCGAACGGTTCAGGTTCTTCTTCACGGACCACGGTGATCACGATATCCGAACCCACCGGGCCGCGCATCATGTCGACCGCCTCGTCGAGGGTCAGGCCAAGCACGCTTTCGCCATCGACATGGGTGATAAAGTCACCGGATTCGATCCCCGCCTCGTCCGCCGGCGTCCCGTCGATCGGAGAGACAACCTTGACGAACCCTTCTTCCTGCGTGACCTCGATGCCCAGCCCGCCGAACTCGCCGCGTGTCTGAACCCTCATGTCGGCCGCATCGTCTGGCGACAGATAGCTGGAGTGCGGATCGAGCGAGGTCAGCATGCCATTGATGGCAGCCTCGATCAGTTCCTTCTCGTCGACATCCTCGACATACTGCGCTCTGATGCGTTCGAAGATGTCGCCAAAAAGGTCGAGCTGCTCATAGACGCTGCTTCGACCGTTTTCTTGCGCCATCAGGGGGCCGGCGATCTGGGTGGTGGCCAGCGCACCTGTCAGGATGCCAGTAGCAGCGGCCAGGGCGAATTTTCTCATTTGCTCATTCCTCGTCGATTCCGAACCACGTCAGCGGATCCACTGCGGCGGTTCCCTCTCTGACTTCCATATACAGGGTTTCGCCCCGCGTCACGTCCGCGCCATCGGTTGCCGTACCTCCCATCCGTCCGACCGGATGGCCCGCGGGGATTACCTGTCCGATCTCAGCATATACCTCCGCCGCGCCAGCAAGCACGAAAAGAGTCTCCTGTCCCGGCTCCAGAATAATCACATTTCCGTAGTCAAGAAGTGGGCCGTGATAGCGAACGGTGGCCGCAGTCGGGGATGTGATAAGCGCTTCAGGCTGGGTTTCAATTAAAATGCCGGGCCTCGTGTCACGCGAGACGGTGCCCGACACGGGCAGGGGCAATGTACCTTTGAGGCCATGCAGATCCGAGCGAAGTCGGTCCGGGCGCTCGGAGGGGATCTCATCAAGGTTGGCCGCAAAGGCGGTAAGCGTATCCGCGGATGCAACGAGAAGCGCCGTCTTGACCGGGTCCTCAATGAAACGGCGTGGCAATTCCGCGCGCGCGGCCATTGCCGAAGATAGCTCTGTGCGCGCCGTTTGGGCGCTCATCAGTGCGCTCTTCAGGGTCGCCTCCGCCTCTGTCTGCATCTGCCGGAGCCGGGCGGCCTCTTCGAGATCCGCGCGTAGCTCCTCAACTTCGGCACGCAAGGCTGGGTTCAGATCAGCAAGCAAGAGTCCCGCCTGGACAGTGCCCTCCGGTCCGCCGGGATGAAGCAGCGCGGCGGGGGGAGGGGTGCGGGCAACAGCTTGCAGCAACCCAAGCAGGCCGGCGAGTTCGGATTGTTTGGCCTCCAGTGCGTCCTTCAACTCCGCCTCTCGCAAAGAGGCGGTGCGAAGCCCGGCACGTACCGCAGAGAGCCCTTCCTCAAAGCCGCGGACCGCAGTGCTTAGCGCCCGGATCCGGTCCTTGGCGCTCTCCGCACGCTCAAGCGCGTGTTCTGCTGTGGTAATGCTGGTAGCGGCACGCGCGGCCGCCTCGCCGACGTCATCCGCCCAGGCGGAACCACCGACGAGAAGAAGAGCAAGAGCAAGCGGGCGGATCATCGAAGAAGGAGACTTTTCCCGGTCATTTCCTCTGGCTTGTCGATCTGCATGAGCGCGAGCAAGGTAGGTGCGAGGTCCGCCAAACGCCCCCCTTCCCGAAGCTCCGCGTCCTCTGGTCCTCCGACCAGAATCACAGGGACCAATTCGGTGGTATGCGCCGTATGTGGCCCGCCCGTTTCAGGATCGATCATGATGTCGCAGTTGCCGTGATCCGCCGTTACGATCATAGCGCCCCCGGCAGCTTCTAGTGCTGCGACCACTTCCCCGAGCCCTTGATCCACAGCCTCGCAAGCCTTGATCGCCGCATCAAGATCGCCGGTATGGCCCACCATGTCCGGATTGGCATAGTTCGTCACGATCAGGTCATAACCCGCTTCAATAGCTTCGACGAATTTCTCGGTGACTTCCGGCGCACTCATTTCGGGCTGTAGGTCATAGGTCGCAACCTTGGGCGATGGCGCCATGTGACGGTTTTCTCCCGCCTCGGGATCTTCCTTGCCGCCGTTCAAGAAGAAGGTCACATGCGGATACTTTTCGGTTTCGGCGAGGCGGAACTGTCGCAGTCCCTGCTTTGCCACCCATTCACCAAGCGTGTTGACGATCTTCTGCTTGGGAAAGCACGTCGTCATGAAAGCGTCGTGAACCGTCGAGTAGTTCACCATTCCAAGGAGCGCAGCCGGTTCAGGTCGGTTTGTCGTATCGAACTCGTCAAACGCGGGCTCCCCGATGGCACGCAGGATTTCTCGGGCACGATCCGCTCTGAAGTTGAGGCAGAAGACGCCATCCTCGGACTTAATCCCGGAGAAATCACCGATGACTGTTGCGGGGATGAACTCGTCGGTTTTGTCGTCATCCCAAGCTTGCCGAATGGCCACTTCGGCGGTCGGGGCGGTTTCGCCCTCTCCGAGCATAATGGCGCGATAGGCCTGCTCGATCCGCTCCCATCGATTGTCACGGTCCATTGCGTAGTACCGCCCGATGACTGTGCCAATGCGGGCATTGTCGTGAAGTTCTCTTTCGAGGTGAGCCAAGAAACCGTCGGCGCTTTTGGGTGCGACGTCACGGCCATCGGTAATAGCGTGAAGCACAACGGGTACGCCGCTGGTGGCTATGGCACGCGTGGCCGCGATGGTGTGTTCAATGCTGCCATGCACGCCCCCATCCGAAAGCAGTCCGAACAGATGTGCGACACCGCCTGTCTCCTTCAGCGTCGCGATGAACTTCTGTAGAGCTTCATTTTTCTGGAATGACCCATCCTCAATGGCGAGGTCGATCTGGCCAAGGTCCATGGCGACGACACGGCCTGCGCCGATATTGGTGTGACCGACCTCTGAATTCCCCATCTGCCCCTTGGGCAGCCCGACATCTGGCCCAAACGTAGTCAGGGTTGCGTGGGGACAGGTGTTCATCAACCGGTCGAAGTTGGGAGTATGCGCGAGAAGGGGGGCGTTACCTTCGGAACTGGTCCTCTGACCCCAGCCATCAAGGATGCAAAGTGCAACGGGTTTGGGCGCGGTCATGAGGTCCCCTTCCTTCATCTGCTGGTCTGTTTCTACGCTGCAGCACTTCAGGGAGCAACCACGGGGCAGGCGATTTCTCGCGTCCCGAATGCATCACATTCGGTGATGTATCCTCGCACTAACATTCGTTTTATTGATTTGCCCGAGCGCGGTATTTTGCTGGCACAAAACCACAGGAGTTCTTTATGTCCGATCAAGTCGTCACCGCCGGCTACGTACCAAATACCGCAATGGTGCTGGCCGTTCTCATTTCGGCGATCGCGTTTCTCGCGGCGCTTTCGTACGAGCCAAAAGGCCTAGCCGAAGAGCCGGTCATCACAATTCCCACGGAGGATTGGCACGGAAATGTCATGCGGTCACACTGGCAGGCGGGTGGTCAAACCCGGTGATAGGGCAGGCCAGCCAGGATTGTTGTTGCACGGTATATTTGCTCGCAAAGCATCACCCGTGCCAGCATATGCGGCCAGACCATCTTGCCCAAACTCAACGTGGCCTCCGCTTCTGTGCGCAGGTCACGGGCGAGGCCATCGGCACCCCCGATCAGGAACGCCAAGTCGCCGCGCCCTTCGTCTCGCCATTTCCCAAGCAGGGCGGCGAACTCAACGCTGTCAAGCACTCGGCCGCGCTCATCAAGGGCACAGGTCGTTGCTCCCGAGGGCAGAGCCTTGCGCAGAAGTGCGGCTTCGCCAGCCTTGCCGCCGCCCTTGCGTTCGTCGATTTGATGGAGTGTGCAGGAACTGAAGCCGAGCGCCCGACCGGTACGTTCGGCCCGAGCGAGGTAGTCTTCAATCAAGACCTGTTCCGGCCCCGCCCGAAGGCGGCCGACCGCACAGATATGTAGACGCATCAGGCTTGCGTCTTGGTCACTCCACCGGGGAGCCACATCTTCTCGAGCTGATAGAAGTCGCGCACTTCGGGACGAAATACGTGCACGACGACATCGCCGGTGTCGATCAGGACCCAGTCACCGGTTTCCTTGCCCTCAATGCGGGGGGAGGTTCCGAACATTTCCTTGATCCGCTCGGCAAGTTTGTCGGCGATTGCCGAAACCTGACGCGAAGACCGACCGGAGCAAACCACCATGTAATCGCCGATCGCAGATTTACCGCGAAGGTCGATCTTCACGATGTCTTCGGCTTTGTCTTCGTCGAGAGAGAATAGAATACGGTCGAGCAGGCGTTCGCTCTGACCATCGTCTTCCGAAAACCCGCTCATGTGAGCGGTGTCCGGAATGGCGGCAGATGCCGCATCAACTTCGAGTGACAGGACATTGTCCTCCTTTGTCTTGCGCCGAATGCACCCCGGCGCAGGGCTGACCCCAATTTAGCAACTGCGCATTCATTTTTCAATTCCAGCAATGTGGAAACGCCCTGAATGGCGGCAAGCTGCCTTTTGATGCAAAAAGGCGGCGCATAATGCGCCGCCTCGCAACTGGAGCTTTGAAGCTCGTTATTCCTGATTGCCAAGGAACATCAACAGGAACTGGAACATGTTGATGAAGTCGAGGTAGAGGTTCAGCGCCCCGTGAATACCAGACTTCTCAAGCCATTCTGCGTCCCCATGGTGGGCATGGGCCACATACTCTGCCTTGATCTTCTGTGTGTCATAGGCCGTGAGAGCGGCGAAGATCAGTACGCCCAGAATCGACACGGCAAACATGATCGCCGGTGACTGCAGGAAGATGTTGATGACCATCGCCACCAAGAGGCCGATGACCCCCATCATGAGGAAAGTGCCCATGCCGGAGAGATCCCGCTTCGTCACATAGCCGAACAGGGACAGGCCGGCGAACGCGATCGACGTCACGAGGAAGGTCTGGGCGATGGAGATGCCGGTATAGACCGCGAAGATGTAGGACAGCGAAAGCCCCATCGCTGCGGCAAAGGCAAAGAAGAAGAGCCGTGCGCCGGCCGCCGAAGCCTTTCGCATCACTGCGCCAAAACCGAAGATCATGCCCAGCGGCGCGAACATCGCGATCCAGCCCAGAATGTTGGGTTGCATGGTTTGGGGGTCGCGGAAAATCGAGAGAAGCTGCGGCGACGTCCCGATTGCCCAAGCAACGGCGAAGGTGATGAGCATGCCCACGGACATCGTGCCGTAGACCTTGTTCATGTGGGCGCGAAGCCCTTCGTCGATATGGGCGGTGCGGGCGCCAGTCGCCGTCCGCATCCGGTTCAGTTCTGCCATCTATGCCTCCATTGGTACACTGAGGGTGCGAATTCACGCACCAGTTCATAGATCAATATCGGCAAGGTGCGGGGGCTTTTCAAGAACTTCCCGCACGTGGACACCTAAACTCACCGCCAATGCGCAGGTGGATCCCATGGTGCGCGGGCCGCTTCGCGTTCAGCTTCATCACGGGAGATGCCAACGTCGCGCAAAAGGTGTTCGTCAAGACGGGTGAGCGCTTCGCGTTGTCGGGCCAATCCGGCCATGCGCCGGATCGCGCCAAACAGGTCACGTCGGGCTCGGATAGAGGAATAGAGCACATTTTGGGTCATCGGTCTGTTCTCTTCGTGATGTTAGGGGCGTTTCGTATGACTTCTGTTGATCAACATGCCGAAAGGTGCTCCATTACTGAAACGAATTATCGTGACGTTATTCATCAAGGAGTGTGATGTGCCCCGGAATATTGATCTGACCGCCCTGCGCTCATTCGTCGCTGTGGCCGATGCCGGCGGCGTCACACGCGCCGCAGGCATGCTGAACCTCACGCAATCCGCGGTTTCGATGCAGCTCAAGCGTTTGGAAGAGAATCTGGGGCTTCAGCTTCTTGATCGCTCGCAGAGACAGATCGCGCCGACAGCCTCCGGTGAAAAGCTGCTTTCTTATGCGCGCCGGATGCTGGATTTGAACGATGAGGCCTATGCCCGGTTGACCGATGACGCATTCGAGGGGGAGGTGGTTCTGGGGGTGCCTTATGACATTGTCTATCCCGCCATCCCGCGGGTTTTGCAGCAATTTCACGCGGATTTCCCTCGGATGACGGTGCAGCTCATCTCTTCCTTCACCCGTGAGTTGAAGGAAGGGTTCGAGAAGGGAACCATTGATCTGGTGCTTACTACCGAAGACGAGGGCGGGCCGGGAAGTGAGATGCTTGTTGAGCTACCGTTGCTGTGGATCGGTGCGCCGGGCGGAATCGCGTGGCGGCAACGACCGCTCAGGCTGGGTTTCTGCAGAAGTTGTATTTTCCGAGGGGGCGCCATCCAAGCGCTCGACGCCGCGGGCATAGCGTGGGAGATCGCCGTAGAAAGTGAGGCTGACAGGACGATCGAAGCAACCGTTAGTGCCGATCTCGCCATAACGGCTCAGCTGGAAGGGACGGAATCTTCCCATGTTGAGCGTATCCAACATGGCGGAGCGCTCCCCGAACTGGCGAAAAAGCGGATCAACCTCTACAGTCGCGGCGCGGAGCATGACGAGGTTTCAGAGCATCTCGCAAACCTGCTTCGCAGTGCCTACCGGCAGGGGAGGGCCGCCGCGACCATTGCCGCAGCTTGACCGTCAATCCGAAATCCTGATGACCACTTTGCCGGTGTTCTTGCGCTGACGCAGTAGATCCAGTCCGTCTTCGACGCGGTCAAATGGGAGTACGGCGCTGATGTGGGGGGCAAGGCGGCCCTCGGCGAGCCACTCCAACACCTTCGCAAGGGAGTTTGTGAGCTTTTCCGGGGCAAAACTCAGATAGCCTCCCCAGTAGAAGCCCAGAATGTCGATATTCTTTACCAGCAGGTGATTGAGCCGGGGCTGGGGAACTTGCCCGCCCGCAAATCCGATGCTGAGAATGCGGGCCTCGGGGTTACACGCGCGGAAGGCTGACATGAACTGGTCGCCTCCGACGGGATCATAGACCACATCCGCGCCGCCGAGGTCCTTCACCGATGTTCTAATGTCTTGGGTGTCCGCTTCGATAAGGTGGTCAGCCCCCGCCATGCGAGCAATGTTCAACTTCTCTGGCCCGCGCGCACACGCAATCACCCGCGCGCCCATGAGCTTGCCGATCTCGACCGCAGTGAGGCCGACGCCTCCAGCAGCGCCGAGAACAAGTAGGGTTTCACCCCGGCGCAGACGCGCCCGGTGAGCAAGTGCAAGATGGGAGGTGCCATAGGCGATCTGGAAACTGGCGCCGACGTCATATGTAACCTCATCGGGTAAAAGCACGGCGCGCGATGCGGCGAAGCAGCCGCTCTCCGCGAGCCCTCCCTGACCGCAATAGACAGAGACCCTATCGCCGACCGAAAACCGGTCCACGTCAGATCCCACCTCAATTACTTCGCCCGCCGCTTCCAGCCCCAGCGTAAAAGGCGGGGCAGGCGTATCCTGATAAGTGCCCTCGATCATCAACAGGTCGGCGAAGTTGAGGCCCGCGGCGGCGATTCTCACCTTGATCTCGTCTGACTTGGGCGCGCGATCAGGACGCTGCGTCAGGCGCGGGCTGGCTCCTGCATGGATGATGCTAAATGCCTTCATCTCTGTCTCTGATTATTGCTGGAATAGGACACAAACTGTGTCATTCTTTCGCATAGTGGCATCGACAACCCTGCGTGAATACGAGCTTTTTTGTCAAATATTAACGATTGGTGCGTTCTTCTGGGGCCTCGGTCACTCAACTGGGCGTTTATGGGCGAAGCCGTTTATTGCTTTTGACGTGTCATAGAGTATGGTGAAGCGCGGTCAACAATAGCTCGTGGCAGAGCGAGGGAACCGGACTGTCCCGATGCTTGGACCGCGCGAATAAATTGAAAGGATTGGACATGGCACACCCTGTAGATGCGCATGTTGGAAAACGGATTCGTCATCGCCGCTGGCTTGTCGGCATGACCCAGCAACAACTCGCAGAGAAGGTCGGGATCAAGTTTCAGCAGATCCAGAAATATGAAACCGGTGCCAACCGTGTCAGCGCCTCCCGCCTTTGGGATATTGCCGATGCGCTTAACGTCGAGGTCAAATTCTTTTTCGACGGCATGAACGACGCCGAAGATCACGCTCAATCGGATGCGCCCACCGTTCCCGCCGATATCATGGGCGACAAGGAAGCGCTCGATCTCGTACGCTCCTATTATGCCATCCCCGAAGCACAGCGCCGCCGCCTTTTCGAATTGGCGCGGGTTCTTTCGGACGTCGCCTGACCGCTACAGTCCTTGCGCAGACGCGCGCTCCGGTTTAGCCAAGGTATAGGCTAGAGGGAGCGCGCCGATTTTGTTTTCCGATGCTGAAATGCACGCACTGGCGGATGTCGCTTTTGAGCTGGCAGATGTGGCTCGGAATGCTACTCTTCCGCATTTTCGCGTGCCCAATCTATTTGCCGAAAACAAGTTTGCCGACGGGTTCGACCCCGTAACAGTCGCTGACCGCGATGCTGAACAAGCAATGCGTGATGTGCTCGCCCGCAGACGCCCGCAGGACGGCATCTTGGGTGAGGAATTCGGAAATACCAACGGAACCAGCGGGCTTACGTGGGTTTTGGATCCTATCGACGGAACGCGCGGGTTTATCTCGGGGACGCCGACCTGGGGGGTCCTCATCGCATTGTCTGATAGCGACGGCCCCATCTTCGGCTTGATCGATCAGCCATATATCGGCGAGCGGTTCATTGGCGGGTTCGGGATCGCCGAACTCCGCGGCCCGCGCGGGACACATCCCAATGCCGCCCGAACTGGCGTCGCGCTCAGCGATGCAACAGTTTTCACGACCTTTCCGGAAGTCGGGACTCCTGATGAAAGAAGGGCCTTTGAGCGCGTCGCACGCACGGCCCGGCTGGCGCGCTATGGCATGGACTGCTACGCCTATGCCTTGCTTGCTGCGGGACAAATCGATCTAGTCATCGAAGCTGGCTTGAACCCCTATGACATTCAGGGCCCAATCGCGGTCATCCAAGCCGCTGGAGGGATCGTGACCGATTGGACGGGCGAGCCCGCGCACGATGGTGGCCGGGTTCTTGCGGCGGGGAGCGCCGAAATCCACGCCGAGGCTTTGCGACTTCTACAGGAAGGTTGAGGCGATCATGCCCGAGACGTTGATCCGTGGCGCTGAGGTCATTCTGACTATGGACGATGTGGACGCGGAACTCTGCGGTGCGGATGTCCTTATCCGGGACGGAGTGATCGCAGCGGTTGGTCATGGCCTTCAGACACGAGGCGAGGAGATCAGCGCAAATGGTTGCTTGGTAACGCCCGGCCTCGTCAATACGCATCATCACCTGTTTCAGACCCTGACGCGCGCCGTTCCTGAGGCTCAGAACGCGCTTCTTTTTGGTTGGCTCAAGGCGCTTTACCCGATCTGGGCACGGTTCGGGCCGGAAGAAATATATAGCTCTGCGGTGATCGGTCTCGCAGAATTGGCGCTCTCGGGATGCTCTCTCACGTCCGACCACCTCTACCTTTATCCGAATGGCGCGCGTCTGGATGACAGTATTGCGGCGGCTCGGGATATTGGCTTGAGATTTCACGCGACCCGCGGCGCAATGAGCATCGGAGAAAGCCTCGGGGGGCTACCACCCGACAGCCTTGTAGAGCCCGAAGCTGCCATACTCGAGGATTGCATTCGCGTGATCGACACGTTTCATCGGCCGGAGGCGGGCGCGATGATCCGTGTTGGGGTCGCACCATGCTCCCCCTTTTCGGTCAGCCGCGACCTGATGCGAGACGCGGCGCTCTTGGCGAGGGACAAGGGCGTGATGCTGCATACGCATTTGGCTGAGAATGACGAAGACATCGCCTATAGCCTTGCCAATTTCGGGTGCCGTCCGGGCCAATATGCTGAAGAATTGGGTTGGACCGGGGAGGACGTCTGGCACGCCCACTGCGTCAAACTCGACACCACAGAGATTGATCTCTTCGCACGAAGCCGGACCGGTGTAGCGCATTGCCCTTGCTCGAATTGCCGGCTCGGCTCAGGGATCGCACCCGTCCGGGCGATGCGGGATGCAGGCGTGCGTGTTGGGCTCGGTGTTGATGGGTCGGCCAGCAACGATATCGGCAATATTGTCTCCGAGGCGCGCCAAGCGATGTTGTTGCAGCGAGTTGCGCGCGGAGCGGACGCGATGAGCGCGCGCGAGGCGCTTCGCCTTGCCACGCGGGGTGGGGCGGAGGTTCTGGGGCGCGATGATTGCGGAATTCTGGCCCCCGGCAAGCGTGCCGATATTGCCATATGGGATATGCGCGGCGTCGAGGCTGCGGGGAGTTGGGACCCTGCGGCGCTGTTGCTCTCCGGTCCGACCCGGGTGAGGGACCTGTTCGTCGAAGGGCGGCAGGTCGTCGCGGAGGGGGAGATCACGACATTGGACCTCGCAGAGGCGATCTCCCGCCAGTCCGTTTTGGCAGCAAGGCTTGCGGGCTAGACCTTTTCCCCGCCAATCCAAACCTGACGGATTGCCCTGTCGTCTCCCATCATGATCGTCGGGAAAACCTCCTCCCAGAAGGAAACCGCCCTTGTCGCGCGCTGCGAGATGGCGGGGGTGGATGCAAGGTCGAGCGCAATGAGGTCTGCTTCCATTCCCGGTATGATGTTTCCAATTTTGTCACCCACGTGCAAAACCTC
This sequence comes from Poseidonocella pacifica, assembly GCF_900111875.1. Classification (GTDB taxonomy): domain Bacteria; phylum Pseudomonadota; class Alphaproteobacteria; order Rhodobacterales; family Rhodobacteraceae; genus Poseidonocella; species Poseidonocella pacifica. The sequence continues at coordinate 127,761 of NZ_FOJU01000002.1, read as the reverse complement.
GGCGGAGCCCGCTGTCGCCAGCCACCAAAGCTCGGCAGGATGTAGTGCGCGCCCGGAAAGCTGACCGATCTCATAGGTCGCCGCCATGGTACGAAGCATCGAGAAACTGGACCCGCCCCCCGTATCCGTGGCGAGCCCGACGTGGTGTCCTGCCGACTTCAACCCTCCCATGTCGAATAGGCCGGAGCCAATGAAAGTGTTCGACGTCGGACAATGAACCAGCCCGGCCCCGAACTCGTGCAATCGGTCACGTTCGCGCGGTTCGAGATGGATAGCGTGGCCGTACAATCCGCGCCCGCCCAGCAGGCCGTGGCTCTCATAGGTATCGAGGTAATCACGCGCGTTCGGGAAAAGAGCGCGCACCCACGCAATTTCGTCGGTTTGCTCCGACAGGTGGGTCTGCATCAGGCACTCGGGATGTTCCGCCCAGAGTGTGCCTAGGGCATCGAGTTGCTCCGGCGTTGAGGTGGGAGAAAATCGAGGTGTGATCACGTAGGACAGCCGGCCTTCACCGTGCCAACGCAGAAGCAAGTCGCGGCTTTCGTCATATGCCCGCTGGGCAGTATCGCAGAGTGCCTTCGGAGCATTCCGGTCCATGCAGGTCTTGCCGGCAAAGAGGCGCATGCCGCGCGCTCGGGCGGCTTCGAATACGGCATCGACACTTTGCGGATGACTGGTGCAGTAAGTCGCAGCCGATGTCGTGCCGTTGGCCGTGATGAGGTCGAGCCACCTCTCGGCGATGTCGCGGGCATACTCCGAAGCGTCGAAGCGCATTTCTTCGGGAAAGGTGTAGCTTTCCAGCCAATCAATCAACCGTTTGCCCCAACTCGCGATCATCGCGGTCTGGGGGTAGTGGGCGTGGGCATCGACGAATCCGGCGGAGATCAGGGATCCGCCGGTGTCGTCGACGTCCGCATCGGGATGCTTGCGCCGCAAGGCCGCGCCATCGCCGACCTCGGAAATCAAACCGCCCTCGATCAGCACCCCCCCGCCATTGATCAGGGTGGCTGACGTCTCCGGCTCCTGCACGAAGGGCGACGCCTCAAACCGCAGAACCCGACCGAGGATCAATCGCTTGCCCATCCATCTCTCCATTATTCAACCCGAACAGAGTAGGGCGGCGGAAAACAAAGGTAAATCGCTCCGCTGCCATTGTCGCCGCTCAGGGCTTTGCTATGTTCGCGACCAACGCCGCCCCTAGGTTGGAGCTTGCCATGACGGAACCTGCCGAAACGCACGAGCCCGAGGTTGAAGAGGACGGCACCTATGCCCTGAGGCCCCGCGATGTCTCCGCGATCCTCGCGGCTGTGGAGGAAGGGGATGCCGAGCGGCTGACGCTGCTGATGGAACCTCTCCATGCCGCAGATATCGCCGACCTTTTGGAGCAAATCGATTCCTCCGAACGCAAGGCGCTGCTCGATCTTTATCATCACGAAATGGACGGCAGCATCCTGTCGGAGCTTGATGAGAGCATCCGTGAGGAAGTGATCTCCATCCTGCGCCCCGAGGTGTTGGCCGAGGCAGTCCGGGAACTCGACAGCGATGATGTCGTGGATCTTGTCGAAGATCTCGACGCGGAGCAGCAAACCGCCATTCTTGGCGCCCTCGATCAGACTGACCGGGTCGCGGTGGAGCAGGCGCTAAGCTATCCTGAATTCTCCGCTGGGCGACTGATGCAGCGCGAGGTTGTCATGGCACCCGAGCATTGGACCGTGGGCGACGCCATCGATTATCTTCGGGGCCATGATGACCTCCCCGAGCAATTCTACCATGTGGTGCTGATCGACCCACGGATGCATCCCATTGCCAATGTCACCTTGGGCAAGATCATGTCGTCACCGCGCAGCAAGCCGCTCGCGGAGCTGGCCGAAACGGTCTTCAAGGCGATCCCCGTCAGCGAATACGAAGGGGATGTGGCCTATGCCTTCAACCAGTATCACCTCATTTCCGCGCCCGTGGTCGATGCCGAAGGTCGTCTTGTCGGTCAGATCACGATCGATGACGCCATGGCCGTGCTCGATGAAGAGCATGAGGAGGATATCTTGCGCCTCGCGGGCGTGGGGGACGGTAGCCTGAATGACCGTGTGTTTGAGACGATGAAACAGCGGTTTCCGTGGCTCGCGGTCAATCTCGTCACGGCGATCATCGCATCGCTCGTGATCGCCATGTTCGAGGACGCCCTTACACAGATTGTGGCGCTTGCGGTGTTGATGCCAATCGTCGCCTCGATGGGTGGCAACGCAGGCACGCAATCCCTGACCGTTGCGGTTCGATCGATCGCTACGCGCGACCTTACCGGATCCAACGTATGGCGCGTCATACGGCGAGAGGTCTTGGTCGGTTTGTTCAACGGGATCGCCTTTGCGGTGATCATGGCGCTGATTGGGATCGCATGGTTCGGCTCGCCGGTTCTGGGATATGTCATCGGGACGGCCATGGTGATAAACTTGGTCATCGCAGGGCTCGCCGGGACCGTGATCCCGGTGCTTCTGGATAAGGTCGGGGTCGATCCCGCTCTCGCGTCCGGGTCCTTCGTCACGACCGTTACGGATGTGGTTGGCTTCTTCGCATTCCTCGGATTGGCCGTTCTTTGGATACTCTGAACGCGCGAAAGGCTGCGGCGCGCAAGGCGGCCTTTGCTGCGCGAGCAGAAGCTCATGCCAAGGGAGACGGGGATGCCGCGGCCCTTCTGGACGACGTGCTACGCGCGTACCGGGGCAAACCGCTCTCGGGTTTCCTACCCATCCGCACTGAAATCGATCCACGCCCAGCTATGAAGAAGGCTGCAGAATGGGGCCCCGTGGGCGTTCCGGTCATCCGAGCCAAGGGCGAGCCTTTGGAATTCGCCGTGTGGGAGCCTGAATCGCCGCTGGTCGAGGGCACATTCGGGACATTGGTTCCGCAGGAGGAGCGCCTTCTGGTGCCGGAAGTGCTGGTCGTTCCACTGCTGGCATTCAACCGCGCGGGCGGGCGCCTCGGGTACGGCGGAGGTTTTTACGACCGAACACTGGAGCGGTTGCGCGCGAACGGTCCTGTGGTTGCCATCGGCTTTGCCTATGCAGCTCAGGAAGTTGCCGATGTCCCGTTGGAGCCCACAGACCAACCTCTCGATCTAATCGTGACGGAGCGTGAGGTGATCGGGCAACCCGGCTTGTGAGCGGCTTCGATCTGTCCTAAGCAAAACTCATGCGTATACTTTTTCTGGGTGATGTAATGGGCCGCGCAGGCCGGCAAGCGGTCGTTGATCGGCTGCCCGCTCTGCGCGATGCGTGGCGGCTGGATTTCGTCGTGATCAATGGCGAGAATGCCTCCAACGGTGCCGGGCTGACTGCTGACCACGCCAAGGTTCTTCTGGGGGCGGGGGCGGATTGCCTGACGCTTGGGGATCATGCGTTTGACCAGAAGGATATGATGCAATTCATCGAGTCCGAAACGCGCATTATCCGGCCGTTGAACTATGCCAAAGCCGCGCCGGGGCGCGGGGCTCGGCTCTTTGAGGATCGGCGTGGTCGAAAGATTCTCGTCGGTCAGCTCTTGGGGCAAGTCTTCATGAAGCGGCCCTTCGACGATCCATTTTCTCACGCGGACGCGGTCTTGCGCCAGCACCCGCTCGGCGGGAACGCGCAGGCGATCCTCTTGGACATGCACTGCGAAGCGACCAGCGAAAAGATGGCCATGGGGCACTTCTGCGACGGCAAGGCAAGCCTCGTGGTCGGCACCCATACCCATGTGCCGACAGCTGATGCGCAGATCCTCCCCGGTGGGACGGCGTTCCTATCGGATGCAGGTATGTGCGGCGACTACAACAGTGTGATCGGGATGGACAAAGCCGAGCCGCTGCGCCGTTTCGTGACGGGAATGGGCAAGGGGCGGTTTACCCCCGCGCTGGAGGAGGCGACCCTTTCAGGGGTGTTTGTCGAAACCGATGATCGCACGGGGAAGGCGAAAGAGATCAAGATGGTCCGCCAAGGTGGGCGCCTGGAGGCATCAGGACCTGATGTGGTCTCTTAATGCGCGATCTGGTCGCAATGCCCTGTTCCTTGCGATCACCGGAGGCCAATCCATGACTACATACTTGCGAGCGGCACTCTCATCGACAATGATGCGTGCCGGGCCATATGAGGGCAACGCTTGATCGACCTGTTTCACCTCTCGCAGTCGGGCGAGGCCATCGTTGCCTTGTGTGTCGTTGGGCTCATGTTCCTGCTGTTCTTGCGGGAAACATTACCTGCCGAGGTCATTGCCATCGTAGGGGTCGCTATCCTGCTGGTAACTGGCATTCTACCCTACGAAGACGCGCGCGAGGTGCTCGCGAACCCTGCTCCTTGGACCATTGCAGGCATGTTCATCGTTATGGGGGCTTTGGTGCGTACTGGCGCGCTCGATGCCTTTACCTCGATCACCGAACGGCGCGCGCGGACCAATCCCCGTCTGGCCATTGCCGGGCTGATGGCCTTTGTCCTCGCCGCATCGGCAATCGTCTCCAACACGCCCGTTGTCGTGGTCATGATCCCCGTTTTCGTGCAGCTTTCCCGAAGCATCGGGGTGTCGTCCTCCAAGCTGCTGATCCCCCTTTCATATGGCGCGATCCTCGGGGGGACGCTGACCCTGATCGGGACGTCCACGAACCTGCTGGTTGATGGGGTTGCCCGCACCCAAGGGTTGGAGCCATTCGGGATATTCGAGGTCACGCCTCTTGCCATCGTGCTCGTGATTTGGGGAATGCTGTATTTACGGGTATTCGGCGCTCGTCTTCTGCCGGATCGCCCGACCATGGCGAACATGCTGTCCGACAGATCGCGCATGAAGTTCTTCACCGAAGCGGTCATTCCTCCGGATTCCAACCTTATCGGGCGGGAGGCTACGAACGTCCAACTTTTCAAACGCGAGGGCGTGCGGCTCGTCGACGTTGTGCGCGGCGACGAATCCCTGCGGCGCGACCTGAAGGGCGTTGAGTTGCAAGTCGGCGACAGGGTTGTCCTGCGGACCCAGATGACCGAACTGCTTTCATTGCAGCGGAACAAATCGCTCAAGCGAGTCGATCAACTCTCTGCCCGTGAGACGACAACCGTTGAAGTGCTCATCACGCCGGGCTGCAAGATGGTCGGGCGACGTCTTGGCGATCTCCGCCTGCGGCGGCGGTTCGGTGTCTACCCTCTCGCGGTTCACCGTAGAAACCAGAATATCGGACGCCAATTGGACGACCTTGTGGTGAGGGTGGGGGACACGCTCCTGCTCGAGGGCGCTCCCGAGGATATTGAACGGCTCGCTTCGGAGATGGAGCTTGTCGACGTTACCCATCCTTCTGCCCGTGCGTTTCGCCGCGGGCATGCGCCAGTGGCCATACTCGCGCTGCTTAGCATTGTCGGGCTCGCGGCGTTTGGCGCTGCCCCGATCCTGCTGCTGACGGTGCTGGCCATCGCAATCGTTCTGGCCACGCGCTGTATCGACGCGGATGAGGCTTTTTCTTTCATTGATGGGCGTCTCTTGGCGCTGATCTTTGCGATGCTTGCGGTTGGTGCCGCGCTGGAAGCATCGGGGGCGGTTGCGCTGCTCGTCGATGCGATTGCTCCCCGTCTCATGGGGTTGCCGCCCTTTGTCGTCGTCTGGTCCATCTACCTGCTCACAAGTATCCTCACGGAACTGGTCAGCAACAATGCCGTCGCGGTGGTGGTTACCCCAATTGCCATCGGCCTCGCCCAAGCGATGGGGTTTGATCCCCGTCCGCTGGTGATTGCAGTGATGGTTGCGGCCTCGGCGAGCTTCGCAACGCCAATCGGCTATCAGACAAATATGCTCGTTTACGGCCCCGGCGGGTATCGGTTCACAGATTTCATGCGGGTCGGCATTCCGCTCAACCTGTCAATTGGTTTGATCGCCTCTGCGCTCATTCCGGTTATCTGGCCGTTGCAGGCTGGATGACGCATAAATCCGTGTGCGCGAGGGGGCCAGGACCGTTGCCTCGCCAAATAGAACCTTGCGCTCGTCAACGCGGCATCGGCAATCAAGCGTGACGCGCCGCTTTTTGAGATTGAACCCGATAACTTCGACCTCGGCCGTGACTTCGTCGCCGGGGCGAACGGGGGCCACAAAGTTGAGGGATTGCCCCATGTAGACGGTGCCATGCCCGGGAAGCTGCTCCCCGATAACCGCTGAGATAAGACCGGCGGTCAACATGCCATGCGCGATACGGCCAGAGAAAATAGTACTTTGCGCATACTCTTCGTCGAGGTGAACGGGATTTCTATCCGTCGAAACCTCGGCAAAAAGGGCGATGTCGCGGTCCGTCACACGCTTCGTGAGTCGGCGAACCATCCCTATCTCGATTTCCTCGATACAGATCGTTCCGCGGGGCAGTTCGTCCAACATGCAAGCCTCCAATCGCGCATCGCTAAGTAATAAGATGATGCTATATGGCTCAGTATTGGAACTTTATTGCTTTGCGGGTGCGATGAGTCAAGGTTTTTTGATCAGCGTAGGCGCCCGATCGCGAAGGTGGGGTGCACGCCTTCTTTCTGAAGATAATGCTCTAGGGCATCTGGAACAGGCTGATCCACCGTCTGGGTTTCGCGGGCCGCGAGCCCACCAGAGATGAAGAGACAATCAAAATCTTCTCCGATGGCGCCGGCTATATCAGTCTGCGCCCCGTCTCCAATGGCTAGAATATTTCGGTCAGCGACCTTGCGGTCGAGGTCGGCTAACCGGCGACGGGCGAGATCATAGATCGGTGGATGCGGCTTTCCGAAGTAGAGGCTTTCACCGCCCATTTCTGTGTAGAGCCGAGCGAGCGCGCCCGCGCACCATTCCCGCTCTTCCCCGCGATCGACGACGATGTCAGGGTTTGCACAAAGCAGCTTCAGATTCCGTTCGATGGCCTGCTGAAACTCTGGTCGGTTCACCTCGGGATCCGCCATGGAATCGAATGGCCCACAACAGACAATTCCTTCCGCCTGCGCAAGCGGCACCCGTTCGATGTTAAGCGGATTCTTGAGGAGTTTCAGGGGCGTGAAGAAGCCTTCGTCCCGCTCTTCCTCGCCCATAAACCATACCTTCGTACCCACGACACCTTCATACATCGCCGCGCGGGCACTGTCGCCTGAGGAGGCGATATCGTCATAGGCGTCTACTGGAACGCCGAAGCCGACAAGCTGCTCGGCGACACCGGCCCGGGGCTTGGGTGAATTGGTGACCAAGATCACGGTTCCCCCTTCCCGGCGATACGCCTGAAGCGCGGAGACGGCAGAGGGGATCGCGCGAATTCCATCATGGACGCAGCCCCATAGGTCCACGAACATTGCATCGTATCTCTTTGATATTTCCGACAGCGACGAAATGATCTCGGTCATGGGGGCTCCGGCAATTTTCTGGGGGGTAGAGAAAAGCCCGGTCGAAACCGGGCTGTTCTGTATCAAACCTTGAGGTTGGGAATGATCTGCTTCTTGCGGCTGACAACACCGGGCAACACGACGGTGTCGCCAGTCACGTCGGCATCAAAGCTTTTCTTGGCCACCTGCGATACGAGGTCGTTCGGCACAAAGAGGGTCGCTTCTTCGTTCAGGATGTCGACCACGAAGAGCAAAACCTGATCAACGCCGTCCTCGCTCGCGACCTTCGGCATCGTTTCCATCAGGCTTTCCTTGCGCGACAGAACGGTAGCGGGGCTGGTGGTTTCGAGAACGGATACGCGGAATTTTGTTCCGTCGATCGCATATTCCTTGGAATCCATCCGCAGCAACTCTGCGTCAGAGAACGCCGAGACATCTGACTTGGCAGCGAACATTTCTGCGGCATAGGACGCAATATCGACGCCAAGCTCATCGGCCAGCGCATGGGCGACGGCCTTGTCTTCCGCTGTGGTCGTGGGAGAGCGGAACTCCAGCGTATCGGAAAGGATGCAGGACAACATCGCACCCTTAACGCCCTCGGGGGCGCGTGCGAGGTCCGAGCCGATCATCTTGTACATGATCGTGGCAGTGCAGGCGAGCGGCTCGATCCGGATATCGATGGGGCCCTTTGTCTCTAGCCCGCCCACGAGCTTGTGGTGGTCGATGATCGCACGGATATCCGCATCGTTGATGTCGGCGGGCAGTTCGGCGGGGTTGTTGGTGTCGACGATTACAACGGGTGTATCGGCGGCAACGCTGCTGATGATTTCGGGTTTGTCGAGGTTCCAGCGGTCCAGTACGAAAGCCGCCTCTGTATTCGGCTCCCCGAGCAGGGCGGGCGTTGCGGCCTCTCCTTTGATCTCGGTCAGATACCAAGCCCAGATGATCGGGCTTCCGGTGGAGTCGGTGTCAGGCGACTTGTGGCCAAATACGCGCGTGGTCATGGGGTCCGTCCTCGGAGGTCATTGCAATCGCGCGCGCTTATAGGCTGATGAGTTGGGTTTGTCACGTGGCGCGATGCGGCAGCGCAGCGACAGAGGGGTTCTCCAGCAAGCGGGATTTCGCGTAGTTGTTTGGGGTCCTCCCGGCTTGCTCCCACATGAAACGATAGGAACAGGCCCGGTGACTGATGTTGCACCGGAGGGGCTGAAAATTTAGGGCCCGATCGGTTGACATGGCGAGCCTGCTTCCTTAGCTACACGTCGTTAGCACTCGATACCGATGAGTGCTAACGGGCCCCCGAGGGGAGCCCTAAAAAAGAAACTTTGGGCATCAGGAGACTCAGAGATGACATTCAAACCGCTTCATGACCGCGTGCTGGTCCGCCGCGTTGAAGGCGACGAGAAAACCGCAGGCGGGCTGATCATTCCCGACAGCGCCAAGGAAAAGCCTGCAGAGGGCATCATCGTTGCTTGCGGCGAAGGCGCGCGCAAAGACAGCGGCGAGCTGATCGCAATGGCCGTTAAGGCCGGTGACAAGGTTCTGTTCGGCAAGTGGTCCGGCACTGAAGTGACGGTCAACGGCGAAGAGCTGCTGATCATGAAGGAAAGTGACATCCTCGGAATTATCGAGGACGACGCGGCCGCAAAAGCCGCCTGAACCTTTCCCGCTGACTAGAACAAGCTTTCTGAGGAGAGAAACGAATGTCTGCTAAAGACGTGAAATTCGATACCGAAGCCCGCAACAAAATGCTGCGCGGCGTCAACATTCTGGCCGATGCAGTCAAGGTGACCCTGGGCCCCAAAGGCCGCAATGTGGTTCTGGACAAGTCGTTCGGCGCACCGCGCATCACCAAAGACGGTGTTTCTGTCGCCAAAGAGATCGAGCTGGAAGACAAGTTCGAGAACATGGGCGCACAGATGGTGAAGGAAGTCGCTTCCCGCACCAACGACGAAGCCGGTGACGGCACTACCACCGCGACCGTTCTGGCTCAGGCCATCGTCCGCGAGGGCATGAAGTCGGTTGCAGCGGGCATGAACCCGATGGACCTCAAGCGCGGCATCGACCTCGCGACCTCCAAGGTCGTCGAAGCGATCAAAGCTGCATCCCGCCCGGTCAATGACTCGGCTGAGGTTGCTCAGGTCGGCACGATCTCTGCAAACGGCGAATCCGAAATCGGCCGTCAGATCGCAGACGCGATGCAGAAAGTCGGCAACGAGGGTGTTATCACCGTCGAAGAGAACAAGGGTCTGGAAACTGAGACCGATGTCGTCGAAGGCATGCAGTTCGACCGCGGCTACCTGAGCCCCTACTTCGTCACCAACTCCGACAAGATGATTGCAGATCTCGAAGACTGCATGATCCTGCTCCACGAAAAGAAGCTGTCCTCGCTCCAGCCGATGGTTCCGCTGCTTGAGCAGGTGATTCAGTCGCAGAAGCCGCTGCTGATCATTGCAGAAGATGTTGAAGGCGAAGCGCTCGCGACCCTCGTGGTCAACAAGCTGCGTGGCGGCCTCAAGATTGCTGCTGTCAAGGCGCCCGGCTTCGGCGATCGCCGCAAGGCCATGCTGCAAGACATCGCGATCCTCACTGGCGGTCAGGTTATCTCCGAAGACCTCGGCATGAAGCTCGAATCCGTTACGATGGACATGCTTGGCACCGCCAAGAAAGTCTCCATCACCAAGGATGAGACAACCATCGTCGACGGTGCTGGTGAGAAGGCAGAGATCGAAGCGCGCGTCGCTCAGATCCGCAACCAGATCGAAGAAACCACCAGCGACTATGACCGTGAGAAGCTGCAGGAACGCGTTGCGAAGCTCGCAGGCGGCGTTGCAGTCATCCGCGTCGGCGGCATGACCGAAGTCGAAGTGAAAGAGCGCAAGGACCGTGTCGATGACGCTCTGAACGCAACTCGCGCTGCTGTGCAAGAAGGCATCGTGGTCGGTGGCGGCGTCAGCCTCGTTCAGGCGGCCAAGACCCTTACAGGTCTCACCGGTGAAAACTCGGATCAGAACGCCGGTATCGCCATCGTGCGCCGCGCGCTCGAAGCGCCCCTTCGCCAGATCGCGGAGAACGCGGGTGTCGACGGGTCCGTTGTTGCTGGCAAAGTTCGCGAGTCCGACGATCTCAAGTTCGGTTACAACGCTCAGACCGACGAATATGGCGACATGTTCAAATTCGGCGTGATCGACCCGGCCAAAGTGGTCCGCACCGCGCTTGAGGATGCTTCCTCGATCGCTGGCCTGCTGATCACCACCGAGGCGATGGTTGCCGACAAGCCTTCCAAGGACGGCGCTTCCGCTGGCGGCGGCATGCCCGACATGGGCGGCATGGGCGGCATGATGTAAACGCCTCTCTAACTTAGAGACGGAAAGGGCCCCCTCGGGGGCCCTTTTTGCATTCGGGAATTCAGGCTTTGAGGTAGACGACGCGCGTAGATGCCGCTGAGAGAGCGGTCGAGAGGGATTTGAGTCGTGCCTCGACCACCTCGCCGAAAAGCGGCGCAGCGTCTGGCGTCAGCCGCAGTTCAAGTTCTCTTTTCTTGGGGAACCATCGAAGCTCTGCGCCCCGTGCCTCCGCCTGCATCCAGAACATCGATCCTAGTCGCATCGCTTTGCCCAGGATCTCTGCCTTTTGCTGGCGATCCTCAGGCAGGAGCGCGAAGAGCCGCTCATAGGGCGAACCCTCACGCTTGTTGCGATAGCGATGCAGTAGCGCGAGGCCGAGAAAGATCCGCTCCCAGTGCTTGAGCCCGCCAAGGTTTGCGCGTGTGGCGTAATCGAAGGTCACTTCTGCACGATAGTCCGGGTGCGCGCGCCAACTCACGTCGTGAAGGAGGCAAGATGCGCGGATCAAACGCTTCAGCTCTTCAGGGCTAGAACGGAAGAGTGGCAGGACGAAGTCGTTCAGGACCATCCCGAAGCCGGGTAGTCGGGCATCCTTTGCTTCCGCAAAATGCGCGGATTCAATGAGTGGATCCCGATCACGAAGCTTCTGGGGCATCTGCTCGTACAACATGCCCTCGCGGATGCCATAACTGGAAATCGCGATGTCCTTGGGCCTAAATGTGGAAACAAGCCGTTTGAGGACCTCTGCTGCAAGCGGGACCAGCGCCATCCGAGCCTCTGAGAGCGAGCAAGCCTGCCGCAGTGCGCCAAGATCGGCTTCCTCGATAAAACTTACGGTATCGCGTATCGCCTTTGCGTCCATGCGATACTCATGCAAGACGTGCAGAGGATAATTGCGCCGTTCCATATCAATGCGGGCAATGGCGCGCCAAGATCCCCCGACAAGAAAAAGCCTGTCGCGTTGCGGGCCCATTTTTTCCTGCATGGCTTCGAGGGTGGCCTTGATATGGACCTTGCGGCCGGCCTTTCCGCCTCTGACCTCGCGCAGTTTCAGCGGCCCGAGGGGGGAGGTCTGGCGACGTCCGACGCGCCCATCCCGGATTTCCGCGAGTTCCAGCGAAGAACCACCAATATCGCAAACGAGACCATAGGCGCCGGGCCAACCCAACAGGACCCCTTGCGCGGACAGACGAGCTTCCTCTTCGCCGTCGATTACCCAGATCTTGAGGCCCGTTTCAGCCAGGACTTCCTGACGAAATTCTTCCCCGTCCTGCGCCTCACGCACCGCAGCGGTTGCAACAACGGTGAGGGGAGATACGCCCATGCTATCCGCCAGCGCCTTGAAGCGGCGCAGCGCGGCGAGGGCGCGGCGACGGCCCTCAGGGCTGAGTATGCCGGTTTCCGACAGGCCAGCGCCAAGCGCACACATGATCTTCTCATTGTAGAAATACGCGGGGCTTCTGGCCGCACCGTCGAAGACGACAAGACGGACGCTGTTGGAGCCTACGTCGACCACTCCGACGCGGGCGAGGGCCCGAGCCGAGGGATCATTGAACAACGGACGCCCGAATGGCCCAGCGTCGGTTCCCGGCTCGGAAGGGAGGTCATTCATGGCTAGCTCCCGGTTCGTCCGTCTAGGTGAGACTGCATCATGCATGACAATGCCGTCAATCCGAGTTCCCGGATCTCAACCAATTTCCGCGAGACGCGCCAGTGCATTGGCGAGTGTGCGTCGTTCTTCCTCGCGCTGCGTTAGGTTTTCCTTTGTCTCGGCAACAACTTCCGGTGGGGCGCTTTCCGCGAACTTTGGATTGTTCACACGCCCCGACAGTCCCTTGATCTCCTTGTCGAGCTTGGCGATCGATTTTTCGAGCCGTGCCTTTTCCTCGGCCACGTCGATAATTTCAGCAAGAGGCATACCAAGGATCGCGCCATCGGCGGAGATGGTTATCGTTCCCTTTGGAAACGCGCTCACCTCCTCAAGGCTTTCGATACGCGCCAACCGCTTGATCAGGGTTTCATTGCGGCTCCACGCGTCACGCCCTTCGGGACCAATCTCTGTAGTCAGCATCGGGACATACAAACCGGCCGGTACGTGCATCTGCGCCCGCGCCGAGCGCGTGTTCTCGATCACGGATATAACCCAGTTCATCTCACGCTGCGCCTGTGGATCCAGAAGCTCTGCGGAGGTGTACTCAGGCCAGTTCGTGTGGATCAGCATCTTGACCCGTTCTCCGGAAAGGCCCCAGAGCTCTTCGGTTATGAACGGCATTATGGGGTGCAACATGACGAGACACTGGTCCAGCACCCATTTCATCACGACCTGCGTTTCAGAGCGGGCTTCGTGCCCCTCCGCAAGAAGAGGCTTGGCGAATTCGACGTACCAGTCGCAGACCTTTCCCCAGACGAAGGCATAAAGTGTATTGGCGGCGTCATTGAACCGGAATTGGTTCAGGGCGACATCGACTGTTTCCCGTACCGTGGCGACCTCACCCAATATCCATCTATTCACAGTCTGACGCGGCATATCGTCTTGCAGAGTTGCCAGATCCACGTTTCTGGCCTCAAAAACGCCATTCATTTCGGCGAACCGCATCGCGTTCCACAGCTTTGTGCCGAAATTTCGGTATCCTGCGATGCGGTCTTTTGAGAGCTTCAGGTCGCGACCCATCGCTGCCATTGCCGCAAGAGTAAAACGAACCGCGTCTGTGCCGTAATCGTCAATCAACTCAAGCGGGTCGAGCACATTGCCGAGCGATTTCGACATCTTCTTGCCCTTCTCGTCCCGGACCAGCGCGTGGACATAGACGGTATCGAAGGGGCGTTCACCCACCACCGCATATTGCATCATCATCATCCGCGCGACCCAGAAGAAGATGATATCGAAGCCAGTGATCAGGACGTCCGTCGGGAAATACCGCTGAAGTTCCGGCGTCTGGTTCGGCCAGCCGAGTGTCCCGATGGGCCACAATCCGGACGAAAACCACGTGTCGAGAACGTCGGGGTCGCGCCAGACCGGGTACACCAGCTTCGTCGGGTCCTGATCCACGGAAAAGGACGCGAGGCTTCCCGCCAAGGCGCGCACCGCGGCATCACGGTCGGCAACTTCAATCACACGGGCATGGTTGAGCGGGGCAGGGAGGCCGGAAATATCGCTTTGGAATTGCGCAACAACGTCGTCAAAGCTTGTGCTGCATCGTGCATGGTTTCCGTGTTGGACCAGAGCATCAAGGGCAAGCGCGGTGCCAATGTCGATACCGTCCCAGTCTTCGAACGGGCTATCAGGCGCCAACCCTTCGGCCGCGAGGTTTTGCTGCATGAACTCAAGATTCAGCCCATACCAAACCGGGATTTGGTGCCCCCACCAAAGCTGGCGGCTGATGCACCAGGGCTCGATGTTTTCCAGCCAATGGAAATAGACCTTGCGGTCGCTTTCTGGCAGAATGTCGGTGCCCCCGGCTTCACGTCCCTTGCGAACGGCATCCAGAGCAGGTTCCACGATACGGGCAGTGTCGACGAACCATTGGTCCGTCAACATGGGTTCTATCACGACCTTCGACCGATCGCCGAAAGGCTGCATGATCGGCTTTGCCTCAATGAGGGGAACAAGACCTTCGGCATCGTCCTTCGATTTGCCGAGGCGAGGATCGTTCGCATCGGTCATCACCGCCAGACCTTCGTCGGTAATCTGGTCAACGATGAGCCGGCGTGCCTCGAAACGGTCTAATCCCCGCAGGTCGTCGGGGACCAGGTTCAGCGTGTCGATTTCCCCTTCGTCAAATTGCGCCCCTTTGGCGATCGCCTGTGCGCGTGCGGCACATTCGGCATAAGGAGCACCATCTTCGCGAAGATGCGCATTGGTCCCCATCAGGCGATACATCGGGATCCCGTTCCGCTCGGCGACTGCGTAGTCGTTGAAGTCGTGCGCCCCGGTGATCTTGACCGCACCGGATCCAAAAGCTGGGTCCGGGTAAGAGTCGGTGATTATCGGAATAAGCCGGCGGTGATCCTTCGGCCCGACGGGGATCTCGCACAGTTTGCCGACGATTGAGGCATATCGCTCATCCGACGGATGCACAGCGATAGCACCGTCACCAAGCATGGTTTCGGGCCGTGTTGTGGCGATGGAGATGTAGTCGCGCTCTTCTTCGAGAATGATTTTGCCGTCCTCGTCACGCTCCACGAACCGGTAAGTCACCCCATCGGCGAGGGGATACTTGAAGTGCCACATGTGGCCGGCTGTCTCGATATTCTCGACTTCGAGATCGGAAATGGCGGTTTCGAAATGTGGGTCCCAGTTCACAAGGCGCTTGCCTCGATAGATCAGACCCTTTTCGTACATATCGACGAAGACCTTGATGACGGCATCGTGGAAATTGCCATCCTCGCCCTCCGGTGCGCCCGGAGCGCCGGACATGGTAAAGGCGTTCCGCGACCAGTCACAGGATGCTCCTAGCCGCTTGAGCTGATTGATGATCGTCCCGCCGGACTCCTGCTTCCAGTCCCAGACCTTCTCAAGGAACTTTTCACGGCCCATCTCGCGACGTGACGGTTTGCCTTCCTCGGCAAGCTTGCGTTCGACAACCATTTGCGTGGCGATTCCCGCGTGGTCCTGACCGGGTTGCCAAAGGGTGTCGTGGCCCTGCATCCGATGCCAGCGAACGAGGATGTCCTGCAGCGTATTGTTGAACGCATGTCCCATATGAAGGGAACCCGTCACGTTCGGCGGGGGGATCATGATGGAGAACTTTGGCGCACCGGGGCGGGCATTCGCCCCTGCTTTGAAACATCCGGCTGCCTCCCAGGCTTCGTAAAGCCGGGTTTCGGCCTTGGCCGCGTTGAATGTCTTGTCCATGCTCATCGGCCCGGCACCCCTGTGGTCTAGATCGCCTTTGATCTAGCCGAAGGGAGCAGGAAGGAAAAGACGCGGCCCGGAGAAACTGCGCGGCCTCTCAGTGTGTTCGGTCAACCTTGGTCGACAGGTGAACTAAAGTTTCGGCAGCTGTCACGCCTTTGATGGCGCTGATCTGGTCAAGAGCTTCGTCGAGTGAGTCGGTCTCGTCGCTGGCGATCTCAACGATCAAATCGAAGCGGCCAGAGGCGGTATGGACAATCTGTACCTGAGGGAGCGCACTCAGGCGGGAAACCACCGCAGTGCCGGTGCGAGGTTCGACAGAGACGAGCGCGGTGGCGCGAATGCGGTGTTTCGCATCGGCCCCGATCCGCAAGGTATACCCGGCAATTGTCCCTGTTTGCTCCAGACGGTCGATGCGGGCTTGCACCGTCGTTCGGGCCACCCCCAATCGTCTGGCTAAATCCGCGATCGGCGCCCGAGCGTCGTCGGCCAAGAGGCCGATGAGCGCAGTGTCAAGTTCGTCAAGTTGCATTTTCATGACGTCAATCTGACGACAATTTATTGCCAAATCGTCAACATTCACACAGTCGGAGCGTTACAGCTGCCATTTTGCAGGGTTGACGTGCAGGTGGTTCGGACGCGTGGCAGATTGCTACTTACCTTATAGCAGGGAATGTGGACCATTCTGACCACAATGTAGAGAAGGGGTGGAGAGAAGCGATGCGGATTCGGCGGATCGGCGAGACCTTGGGACGCTGGTTTCGATGGCGCCCGGCGGCACATTCGTCGCCTGCCCGTGGTCGCGGTCCGGTCGATCATGTCATCATTCTTGATGGCACAATGTCATCGCTCGAAGAGGGCCATGAAACCAACGCCGGACAGGCCTATCGCCTTTTATCGTCAGTGGGATTGTCTGTCTCTGTCTACTATGAACCGGGCGTGCAGTGGCAGGATTGGCGCGGTACGCCGGACGTTCTCATGGGACGAGGGATCAACCGGCAAATCCGCAGGGCTTATGGATACCTTGCGTCCCGTTATCGTCCGGGCGACAGGATCTTCCTTATTGGATACTCCCGAGGGGCCTTCGCTGTGCGGTCTCTCGCCGGTGTGATTGATAGTGTCGGGTTGCTACAACAGGAACACGCCACCGAACGCGGCGTCAGACAGGCCTATCGACATTACCAACTGGCCCCCGGCAGCGAGGGGGCGAAGCGTTT
Organism: Poseidonocella pacifica; assembly: GCF_900111875.1. Lineage (GTDB taxonomy): Bacteria > Pseudomonadota > Alphaproteobacteria > Rhodobacterales > Rhodobacteraceae > Poseidonocella > Poseidonocella pacifica. The sequence continues at coordinate 111,017 of NZ_FOJU01000002.1, read as the reverse complement.
CCGGAAACGGTTTTGCCATGCGGATGCGTCGATAGAAATGGTCGGGGTCTGGGATACGGTCAAAGCGCTTGGTTTGCGGTTGCCCCTGATCTGGCGGTGGTCTGAAGGTAACCACGCGTTTCACAACCACCATCTCGGTCCGACCGTTCGCCATGGGTTTCATGCGGTGGCGCTGGACGAAACCCGAGCCGTTTACGAACCCGTCATGTGGGAAGTGTCAGAAGGCTGGGGCGGGCATATTGAACAGGTCTGGTTCCGGGGAACCCACGGGGATGTCGGGGGGCAACTTGGCGGACATCTCGCCTCGCGGCCGCTGGCAAACATTCCCTTCGTCTGGCTCATGTCCTGCGCCGAAAGCTGCGGTCTTGCATTGCCGCAGGGGTGGCGCGCCCAGTTCCCCTGCGACGTACAGGCTCCGAGCATCGGACAATGGCGCGGATGGGGGAGGTTTTTCCTGCTTCGTTCTAGGCGGATCGTTGGGCGGGATCACAGCGAGCGGTTTCACGAAACGGTGCCGGTTCAAAGCCGGGGCGCCTATCTCGCGCGTCCGGCCTCCCGATGGTTCTCGGTTGGCCGGACGAAGGCGGCTAAGAGTTAAATCAGGCCACGTTTTCCAGTTGCATGCTGGGGACAATGCCCAATGCGTGGCAGACATCGCGCGTCAATTCCGGGCGATTCAAGGTGTAAAAGTGGAGCGATTCGACACCGTGATCGACAAGCTTGCTGCAGAGTTCTGTGCAAAGCGATGTTGCAAGCAGGTCCTCACGGCCGTCCCGGATCGCGGTCTCGAATGCGTTTGAAAGCCACGTCGGCACCGAGGTGCCACAGCTTTCGGCAAACCGTTTCACACCCTTCCAATTCTCGATGGGCAGGATGCCGGGGACGATTGGCGCGGTGATACCTGCGGCAACAGCGCGATCCCGGAAGCGCAGAAAGGTATCCGCAGAGAAGAAAAACTGGGTGATGGCCTCGTCCGCCCCGGCGTCGATCTTGCGCTTGAGCCAATCGAGGTCGGCGGCCTCGTCTAGCGCCTCCGGATGCTTTTCAGGATAGGCCCCGACACGAATTGTGAAATCACCTGTATTCTTGAGGGCGGTAATCAGCTCACAGCTATCGGCGAACCCATCGGGATGAGGCTTAAAGCCCCCTGACCCCTTGGGGGGATCGCCTCGCAGCGCGACAATCTCGGTGACGCCGGCGGCGGCATATGTCCGTGCGATTTCAAGGGTTTCTTCCCGGCTCGCATTCACGCAAGTCAAATGGGCCGCAACGTTAAGTCCACTGTGGTGGTGGAGTGTGGACACCGCATCGCGGGTCAGGTCCCGCGTTGTGCCTCCCGCGCCATAGGTCACCGAGACAAACCGCGGACCCAGGGGGGCAAGAACCTGAACGGTATCCCACAGCCGGAACGACCCTTGCAGGTCCTTGGGGGGGAAAAACTCGAAAGAGACCGTTGGGGTGGGCATTGGCGAATCCTCGTCTGAAGTTGATCCCTTGTCGCACCGTCGCGAGTGTGAGACAAATTCATACTTCTCAAGATCAACATGAGTCATTCCGCGATATGCATATAGAATTTCGCCATCTCCGTACGATCAAGGCGATTCACGAGGCTGGCGGTGTCGCCCGTGCCGCGGATCAACTCAACATCACGCAAAGCGCGTTGAGCCATCAGGTCAAAGCCCTTGAGGATCAGGCCGGGGTGGAACTGTTTGTCCGCCGGTCGAAGCCGTTGAAGCTCTCTGCTGCCGGAAAACGGCTACTTCGGGCGGCGGAGCGCATCCTGCCCGAAGTAGAGGCTCTTCAGGCCGAATTCAGCGGACTTCGATCAGGAAAATCCGGTCGTCTTCACATCGCGATCGAATGCCACGCATGCTTTGAATGGTTGTTTCCGGTGCTGGAGCAGTTCCGCAAATCATGGCCTGACGTGGACGTGGATATCCGGCCCGGCCTTGCCTTCGATGCCCTGCCAGCGCTTTTGAAAGAAGAGGTCGACGTGGTTATTTCGTCGGACCCCGAAGAATTGCAAGGCGTCTCGTTTCACCATCTTTTCGACTACAATCCGGTCTTCGTCGCCTCTGGAGAGCATCCGCTCGCGGTCAAACCCTATATCGACGCCGAAGATTTTCGCGGGGAGACGCTGATCACCTATCCGGTAGAGCGATCGCGCCTCGATATCTTCAGCCAGCTTCTCACACCTGCCAAGGTGGAACCGGCCTCTATACGGCAAGCAGAACTGACTGCCGTGATCCTGTTGCTCGTGGCATCGAACCGGGGTGTCGCAGTCTTGCCTGACTGGGTGGTCCGGGAGGTGAAATACTCCTCGGACTATGTAACTCGGCCCCTCACGAAGGCGGGGCTTGTCCGCCAACTTTACGCGGCCGTTCGTACGGACGAACAAGACAAACCTTATATGCGCGATCTGATACGCTTGGCAGGCGAAGAGGCGCGGAGGCTTCAGGCCGCCTGAGATCGCCGAGTGACCCGAGCCGGGGTGGAACGCCTCTTGGCAAGTGAGGCTTGGACGCGTATAGGGCCGGACTGATCAAGGAGAGCCGGAACATGCAAGGCAGCGCAAATCTCAACGTGATGATGAAAGCCGCGCGCAAGGCGGGACGCTCGCTTGTGAAGGACTTCCGCGAGGTTGAGAACCTTCAGGTGTCGGTCAAGGGGGCTGGTGATTTCGTAAGCCGCGCCGATATCGCGGCAGAAAAGATCATCCGCGAAGAATTGATGGCCGCCCGGCCCAGCTATGGCTTTCTCGCCGAAGAAGGCGGGGAAATCGAAGGCAAGGATCCCACTCGGCGATGGATTGTCGACCCACTTGATGGCACGACGAACTTTCTTCACGGATTGCCACATTTCGCTGTTTCAATCGCGTTGGAGCATAAGGGCCAGATCATCGCAGGAGTGGTCTATGACCCGGCGAAGGATGAGCTTTTCCACGCCGAGAAGGGCAATGGCGCTTGGATGAACGAAAGCCGCATTCGTGTCTCCGGTCGGCATAAGATGATCGAATCCATTTTCGCAACCGGACTGCCGTTCGGCGGGCGGACAGATTTGCCCGCGACGCTTCGTGATCTTGGGCGCTTGATGCCCGTCTGCGCAGGGGTTCGTCGTTGGGGGGCCGCGTCGCTCGACATGGCCTATGTGGCCGCCGGTCGCTACGATGGCTTCTGGGAGCGGCGTCTCAAGGAATGGGATATCGCGGCGGGACTGATTTTGCTGCGCGAGGCAGGCGCCTTGGTTGAGCCGATCCGCGAGGGCCGCGATATCTTGGCCGATGGCGAAGTGGTCTGTAGCAACGAACCGCTTTTCGACGGGTTCTCCAAGATCATTCGGGACGCGTGAGTTCTCTCCCAGCAGGGCCATATGCGGTTCTGCTGCGGGTGGTTTTGGCTAGGTGTCTGACGGGTGGTTGATCCCGTCTACCCACGGAATGTCGTGATCCCGTGGATTGACCCCTTCGAGATTTGCCATGTTCACACCGAATTCATTCGGGTTGGAGCGGCGCCGGTGATGCGTATAAATTCCACAGACTGAGCAGAAGTAGTGCTGCGCCGTTTGGGTTCCCCAGCTGTATTTCGTCAGCTTGTCTGCGCCTCGGATGACTTCGACACCGTCAAGTGGCGCGGAGACTGCTGCAGCGCCGCGACGACGGCAAAACGTGCAATCACACCGGCGCGCTGTCGACAGCCCATCCACAAGCGTGACGCGCAGTTCCACGGCCCCGCAATGGCAAGTTGCTTTCATGACTTTCGCCTCACGATTGGAACATCGGACCATGCGCTGCGGTACCTCGAGTCGGGGTGCGGTGGGTGCCCGTCGGTAAGGCTCCAATAGCGGGGCCCGCCCAAGCGAACCCAGAGCGGCAGGGTGAGCAAGATCCCGATCACGAAGCCACCCGCATGGGCCCAATAGGCCACTCCGCCCGCCATGGGATCGGACCCGAGCCCGCCTACGAACTGCATGCCGAACCACAGGGCAAGCATGAGCCACGCCGGGATCGGCACAACGCGGAAGATGATGATCAGGATGATGAGAATATCCACGCGCGCCCGTGGAAACAAAAGCAGATACCCCCCCATGACGCCCGCAATGGCGCCAGACGCGCCGATCGTTGGCACAATCGATCCGGGGGCAGAAACGACATGTACGAGCCCGGCGCCAACGCCGCAGGCCACATAAAAAAGCGCGAATGGAAGATGCCCCATCTCATCTTCGAGGTTGTCACCAAAGATGTAGAGAAAGAGCATGTTGCCAAGAAGATGCATCACGCCCCCATGCAGAAACATCGAGGTGACGAGAGTCTCCACCCCTTCGCCATAGGAAACCCGTGCGGGGATCACGGCGAAAGCGGCATAAAATTCATCGAGTGCGCGCGGCGTTTCGAAGAGTTGCCAGTTCGCGAGAAAAACCACGATGTTTGCCGCGATGAGCGCGTAGGTCACCCACGGGGTTCGGCTTGAAGGATTGTGATCGCGTATCGGGAACATGTCTCAAGAACTAGGGCAATTCAGCGCGGAGAGGAAACACCTTTCCGCGCCGAGGTATCAACCGGCCGCCCCGAGGAGCGCCGCATTGCCACCTGCCGCGGTGGTGTCGACACAGACGTGGCGCTCGGACGTCGCGTGCCCTGCATCCGGCACGCCGGTGATGAGCGGAAGGATCGGACCATCTCGGCGGGCGAGGGATCTGGCGTAGTTGCGCGCCATTTCTGGCTGGCCCCACCAAATGACACCGGATATTCCGGAAAGTGTTTCCAACAGTTGCGGAGAAATCTCGCCACTGGCGCAGACCGGGAGCCCACCGGCAGCGCGGACTGCTTGCGCTTGGGCCTTTGTCGTGTCGTGACCGGGTCCGCTGCACAAAAGGGGCAGCCGCGGGCGGCGGCTATAGCGGTTCGATTCCCCCGTTGGCCCTGGCAGGATCTCGACATGCTCGCGCGCTACGGTCTTCTGTGCCTCAGCAATTGCTTCTTGGAGTTCATCAACGGGCATCTCATTGCCCCAACTCTCGGCGCTCGCCTCCGCTGGCCTGCGAATGAACCTCTGAAGGTATTGCGAGCCACCTGCTTTCGGGCCAGTTCCGGAAAGCCCTTCGCCACCGAATGGTTGGCTGCCGACAATTGCGCCAATCTGATTGCGGTTCACATAGATGTTTCCCGCATGAAGCCGTTCGGTCACATGCTGTACTCGGTCATCAATGCGCGTCTGAAGCCCGAAGGTCAGCCCATAGCCAGTTGCGTTGATCGCGTCGATCACGTGGTCGATCTGTCCCGCCCGATACGTTGCGACGTGTAGAACGGGGCCAAAGATTTCTCTTTCAAGATATTGGATCCCGTCGATCGAAATGAGCGTTGGGGCGATGAAATACCCCGCCAAGGGCGCTTTGCCTTCATGGAGCACGCGCCCTTTTTCCTTCGCACGCTCGATATGATCCGCAATGCTCTGCCTTGCATCGGCGTCGATCACGGGGCCAAGATCTGTTGCTGCGTCCCAAGGATCACTTGCGCGATAGGTGTCCATCGCGCCCTTCAACAATTCCATGAACGACGAAGCAATGTCCTCTTGGACATAGAGACATCGAAGGGCAGAGCATCGCTGCCCCGCGGATTGGAACGCACTTTCCATGATCGCCTGCACGGCTTGTTCCGGTAGGGCGGTGCTATCTACAATCATGGCATTCAACCCACCCGTCTCGGCAATGAACGGGGCATCTGGCGTTCCAGTTTCGGCCATCGACGAACGGATTTTTTTCGCTGTTTGTGTGGAGCCCGTGAAAGCAACGCCGTTTGTCCGGGGATCGCCCGTTAGCGCAGCACCGATCCCGCCATCACCGGGCAAAAGTTGAAGGGCGCTGACAGGAACCCCTGCTTCGTGGAGCAACCGGACAGCGAATGCTGCAATAAGCGGTGTTTGCTCGGCAGGTTTCGCCAATACCGTATTTCCGGCAGCGAGAGCAGCGGCGATTTGACCGGTGAAAATCGCGAGCGGGAAGTTCCAGGGGCTGATACAGACAAACCGTCCGACGGGCGGCTGATCCGGGGCATTCGCCCCATAAAATCTGAGGAAATCCACGGCCTCCCGCAATTCGGCCACTGCGTCGGGCAAGGTCTTGCCAGCCTCACGAGCAAGCAGGGCGAATATTTCGGCGGTATTTGCCTCATAGAGGTCCGCGGCCTTCGCAAGAATACACGCTCGGTCCGCCGCCGTGGCGTTCCACGGGGTTGCTGCTGAAAGAGCGACATCCACATCGCTCCGGCTTGCTGGAGAAACATCACCGGGCGACTTGTCGGGGGCAAAGGGATTTTCGACCGGACGCGAGGCTTCGGGAGTGGCATCGCCGGCGAGGATCGGCGCCGCGTTCCACGTCGTGTCGGCGAATGTGTCTCTCCGCAAAAGAATGTCGCGAAGGCTAGGCTCGTGGTCGAGGTCGATGCCCTGAGAGTTCGCCCGCTCCGGCTGAAAAAGATCGTTCCCTGTGGTGATCGTGGTCTCTGCGATACTCCCGAACGGATCTTGCGCAACCGTTTCTGGGGGCACGTTCTCGTCGACGATTTGATTGACGAAACTGCTGTTCGCGCCGTTTTCCAGGAGCCTTCTGACGAGGTAGGCGAGAAGGTCTTTGTGTGCGCCCACGGGCGCATAGATGCGACACCGCGTGCCTTCGCGTTTCACGACGATGTCGTGCAAAGTCTCGCCCATTCCGTGAAGTCGCTGAAACTCGAACGTGTCGAGATCGTCAGCCATGTGGAGAACCGCAGCGACAGTATGGGCGTTGTGCGTGGCGAATTGGGGGTAGATGCGGTCGGTCATCCCAAGCAGCTTGCGCGCATTCGCGATATAGCTGACGTCGGTGGTCGCCTTGGAAGTGAAGACGGGGAAGCCGTCGATACCTTTGACCTGCGCCTTCTTGATCTCGGTATCCCAATAGGCGCCCTTTACCAGCCGAACCATCAATCTCCGGTCCAACCTTTGTGCCAGTTGATAAAGAAAGTCGATGGTTGCGCCGGCTCTCGGTCCGTAGGCCTGAACGACAACCCCGAATCCGTCCCAACCTTGCAGCTTTGGATCGGCAAGAACCGCGTCGATCACCTCCAGCGAAAGGGCCAGGCGAGCGGCTTCCTCGGCATCGATATTGAGCCCCATGCCCGCAGCGGCGGCAGCACGGGTTAGGCTCGACAAACGGGGTACCAGAACGTCGAGGACATCCTCCCGCTTGGCCAATTCGTACCGCGGATGCAGCGCCGAAAGCTTGACCGAAATGCCGGGGTTTTGCCGAATGTCATCATGAGAGCACGCCGTGGCAATTGCCTGAATGGCCTTCATATAACTCTCGTGATAGCGTAGCGCGTCGTGATCGGTACGCGCCGCTTCTCCGAGCATGTCATAAGAATAGGTATAGCCCTTCGCTTCCATGCCCTCCGCGCGTTTCATGCCGGAATGAATTGTTTCCCCAAGAACGAACTGACGACCCATCTCCTTCATCGCGCGGCCGACGGCGGTGCGGATAACGGGCTCCCCAAGGCGGCGGACAGCCCCGCGCAAATGGCCCGCTATCCCGGGCGCTTCGTCTTTCAGAACCCGGCCGGTCAGCATCAAGGCCCATGTAGACGCGTTCACGAGCGGTGAGGCCGAATGCCCCATGTGCTTGCCCCAGTCAGACGGGGCGATCTTGTCTTCGATGAGCGCGTCGATGGTCTCGGAATCGGGAACACGAAGAAGCGCCTCAGCGAGGCACATCAACGCCACCCCTTCTTCCGTCGACAGGCCGTATTCGGCGAGGAATGATTCCATCATGCCCGGACGACCACTGTTGCGAATGGCCCTTACCAGTTCGGCAGCCCGGGCAGAGATCTGTTCCCTGTCAGTCTGAGCAAGATCGGCTTCGACAACGAGCCTGTTCAGAACCTCCGTTTCCCGCGCGTAGGTCATCTCATCGATTTCATATGGTCCAAAAGCCATGTCAGCCCCTCCAAATTTCTAACCCAACATAACCCAGTTTGACGGGCCTAATGTCCCGACTTAGGATGTATGGCAGTCAAGGGGGATAAAATTTGGCAGATATGACAGGAAAAATGGATGCGTCCGACATTGATCGTTTCGACCGCGCAATTCTGGCTGAACTTGCGGAGGATGGGCGGTTGAGTGTCACAGAACTTGCGAGCCGGATCGGCTTGTCGAAATCGCCTACGCAAGTGCGCCTCAGGCGGCTTGAGCGCGAAGGCGTCATTACCGGCTATCGCGCCATGCTTGATCCGATCCGCCTCGGGCTCGACCATGTCGCCTTTGTTGAGGTGCGCCTTTCTGACACCCGCGAGCGTGCGTTGAGTGAGTTCAATGCCGCAGTCTCAAAGATAGGCGAAGTTGAACAGTGCCATATGATTGCGGGCAACTTCGACTATCTCCTCAAGGTACGCACACAGGACATGGGTGCCTATCGTTCGGTATTGGGAGAGCGCATTTCCACGCTCCCGCATGTCGCGCATACCTCCACCTTCGTGGCGATGCAGTCGGTCAAGGAATCGGACATCTCAGGACTTGTTTAATCGGCTGTGCTTGCGATCGCCTCGTCGATCTCGATCCGGGCACGATACTGCTTCGGCGATTGGCCGAAGTGTTTCCGAAAGCGGCGTGAGAAATAGGAGGGATCGTCGAAGCCGAGTTCGTAGGCAATATTTGCTATCGTGGTTCGGGTGTACGCCAGCCTGCGCCGCGCCTCTTGCATGCGAGCGGCCTCAAGGAGATGGGTAACTGTCGTACCGGTTTCCTTCACGCAAAGCCGCGCCAGTTGGCGTGTGGACAGGTTGATCGCATCAGCGAATTGAGTGGCTTGCCAGTTGTCTTGCAAATGCTCGTCGATCAGCGCCACGAGCTTCTCAAAGCGGGGGTCGAGACGGGCTTCCCCGCTCTGTCGCGTGTCAGCTATGCTGCGTGCCACAAGGCAGGCGATCTCGGTAGCAAGTGCGCGGAGGTGTAGCGACCGAACAATGCCACGCGCCCGGTGTTCTTCATGTAGTTTTTCGCAGGCAGCAATGATGTCCGAACCCGCGGGCATAATCTGTAGCCGGGACATAGCGGGCGCGGTAACCGCAGATGGCGAGAACACCTCCGTCAGGTTATCCATGGGGATCGTGATGACATAGCCTTCTGTCCCCGACGCGAAATCGAACCCGTGCACCACACCGCTTGGAATCGATATGATGCAAGGCGGATCAGGTTGATATGTCTGGTTTTCGGCCAAGAGCGAGGTATCGCCCTGCTCAATCAAGAAGAACTGATGCAGCAGTGGATGCCGGTGCGGATCGATCCGCCAATCCAGCCCCGCCGCACGGTCATGGATGCGCTCGGAATGCAGCACATCCGGGAACAGGGCCTGCTCGCCGTACAAGTTCCAAGATGGGATGGCGGCACGGTACTGCGAAACACTGTCCATGTCTGAATAATACCTGAAGAGGTCTGTGGGGTCCATTTCCTCAATGGTCTTGCTCAGTCAATTTACTACGGTCGGGAGAAGGGGAAATCATGCGTACGCAGGTGGTAATAATCGGGGGTGGGCCGTCCGGTCTGCTGCTTTCACAACTTTTGATGCGGCAAGGGATCGACACGGTCGTACTGGAGCGGCGCGAGCGCGATTATGTTCTGTCACGGATTCGCGCCGGCGTTCTCGAGGCAGGCACAGTTCAGCTGTTGACCGAAGCGGGCGTGGGCGAGCGGCTGGCCAAAGAGGGGCATCCGCACGACGGTTTTTTCCTGACGAATGATGATGAAATGATCCGTGTATCTTTTGAAGGTACGGGGCGAAAATCCACGGTGTATGGCCAAACCGAAGTTACCCGGGATCTCTATGATGCGCAGGATGCGCTCGGCGCGCGCATTCTCCATCGGGTGGACGATGTTGCCCCCCACGACGTCGATAGTGACAAACCCTATGTGACATTCACCCGAGATGGGCAGAGCCATCGTGTTGATTGCGACTTTATCGCCGGGTGCGATGGTTTTCATGGCGTCAGCCGAAGCGCGATACCGAGTGAAAAGCGGCAGGCCTTTGAAAAGGTCTATCCCTTTGGTTGGCTTGGTATCCTGTCGGAAACTCCCCCTGTGAGCGAGGAACTGATCTACGCAAATCACACGCGTGGTTTTGCGCTATGCTCGATGCGAAACCCGGCGCTGTCACGCTACTACATTCAGGCCCCGTCATCTGACGATGCCGCGAACTGGTCTGACCAGGCGTTCTGGGATGAGCTTCGCCGTCGCCTTCCCGGCGACGTCGCGGATGCGCTGATCACCGGTCCGTCGATCGAAAAATCGATCGCTCCTTTGCGAAGCTTTGTTTCCGAGCCGATGCAGTGGGGGCGTCTGTTCTTGTGCGGAGACGCTGCGCATATTGTCCCGCCAACCGGGGCGAAGGGCCTCAATCTCGCGGTTTCTGACGTGTATTACCTCTCCCGCGCACTGATCGAACATTATGTTGAGGGCGGTGATGAACGTCTGAACCGGTATTCTCAGGATGCGTTGAGCCGTGTCTGGAAGGCCGTTCGCTTCAGCTGGCACATGACGACCTTACTACATCGCTTTCCCGAGACCGACGAGTTTGACCGCAGAATGCAGCAGGTGGAGTTGCAGACATTGGCCGAGTCAGAGTTGGCGCGCCGGCTTGTCGCTGAAAACTATACCGGTTTGCCCTTCTGAGTGTGGTTTTGCCCCTCGCATCGATCGGATTGCTATGGCAAAGAAGGGGGGTGCGGACGTGGCGAAATGGTAGACGCAGCAGACTTTGATTGGAGTGCCCGCGGGGAAACGCGCGGAGTAGAACCGCTCAAATTCGGGGAACGCTTGAGGGTGATATCGCCCTTGTGCCAATCCCGAGCCAAGCCCCAGCCGGGGAAGGTGTAGAGACTAGACGGGCGGCACCTAACGCTTTCGGGCTATGGTGAAGGGATAGTCCAGACCACGAACGTCGCGCGCGTGCGCGGCGGCGGCGAAAGCCGAAGTGGTATGAAAATCTGCATCCTGTATGGGAGTGCGGGTTCGAGTCCCGCCGTCCGCACCAATAAAATTCATTCTTCGCGGGTCGAAGTGCCGAATTGAAAAGGCCGCGCCAATCGGGCGCGGCCTCATGCCTTTGTTATCGCATCAGTTCTTTTCGCGATCGACCATCTTGGAAGAACCGATCCAAGGCATCATGCCCCGCAGCTTGTTGCCGACTTCTTCGATCTGGTGCGCATCGTTGATGCGGCGAGTCGATTTGAACATCGGCTGGCCAACAGTGTTTTCCGACATGAAGTCGCGGACGAAACGGCCCGTCTGGATGTCCGTGAGGATATCCTTCATGCGCTTCTTGGTTTCGTCATACGGCAGTACGCGCGGACCAGAGACATACTCGCCATACTCCGCCGTGTTGGAGATAGAGTAGTTCATGTTCGCGATGCCGCCTTCGTAGATCAGGTCCACGATAAGCTTCACTTCGTGCAGGCATTCGAAATAGGCCATTTCAGGGGCATATCCTGCCTCGACCAGTGTCTCGAACCCGCAACGGATCAACTCCACAAGGCCGCCGCAGAGCACAGCCTGTTCGCCGAAGAGGTCGGTTTCGCACTCTTCCTGGAAGTTGGTTTCGATGATCCCTGAGCGGCCGCCGCCAATGGCGGAGCAGTAGGACAGGCCGATTTCGAGCGCTTTGCCGGAGGCATCGTTGTTGACCGCCACGAGACAGGGAACGCCGCCGCCTTTGACATATTCGCCGCGCACCGTGTGGCCGGGGCCCTTGGGGGCCATCATGATGACATCGACGCCGGGCTTTGGCTCGATCAGCCCGAAGTGGACATTAAGCCCGTGGGCAAACGCAATCGCGGAGCCTTCCTTCAGGTTGTCGTGAACATATTTTTTGTAGGTTTCGGCCTGAAGTTCGTCGGGCATGGTGAACATGATGACATCGCACCATGCTGCGGCCTCGGCGATCCCCATGACGGTAAGTCCTTCGGACTCTGCTTTTTTCGCGGAGGCGGATCCTTCGCGCAGGGCCACGACGAGGTTCTTGGCGCCGCTGTCGCGGAGGTTCAGGGCGTGAGCGTGGCCTTGGCTGCCGTAGCCGAGGATCGCGACCTTCTTGTCCTTGATCAGGTTGATGTCGCAATCGCGGTCATAGTAAACGCGCATGGGGTCTTCCTTCCGTTATTTGATGCGCTCATCATAGGTAGGTTGGCAAGAATATCGGTTTCGAGTTTCATGGACTTTGCGATTATCTGTGTATAATCATTCGCGAAAGAAGTCATAATGCGATAATTCATGCTCGACGATCTGGACCGACGATTGCTGCGCCGCCTACAATTGAACCCGGCGATCTCAATGGGCGAACTTGCCGAACTTGCCGGGACAACGGCGGCGGTTGCCTCGCGCCGATTGGCCCATCTCAGGGACAATGGCATCCTGCGTGGAAGCCGCGCACGTATCGACTGGCGGGCTCTTGGCTACTCGGTCGAAGTTTCGCTTCGGTTCACATTGGATAAGACGCAGCGATTGGCGTTCGATGAATTCATCGCGGCGGCGAGGGGAGTGCCAGAAGTCACAGAGATCCAAACATTTCTGGGGCAGGTCGACGTCCGGTTGAACGTTATCGCGCGCGATATGCCCCATTATCAACAGGTATACCGCGAAAGCATCCTCGCGCTGCCGCATATCGCGGATATCGAAGCGTTGATGCAGGTGGCGCGGATCAAGAATGATGAGGTGCTTCCGGTTTGATCGCACTCGATGACACAGATCACAAGTTGCTCAGGGCTTTGGCCGAGGATGCCGACCAGGGGAGTGGCGCTCTGGGGCGGCGCTTCGGCCTGTCGCAACCGGCAACGTGGCGGCGCATCAGGCGCTTGGAAGAAAGCGGTATCATCGCGGGGCGGCGTTTGGATCTTGATGCAGAGGCGCTCGGATTTGGCGTCACAGTCTTCCTGGGCGTGAAACTGGCCACAAAGGGACGTGTGAGCCTGGAGGATTTCGAACGCGCCGTGACCGCCATTCCAGAAGTTCAAACGGTGGAACATGTTCTTGGAATGTATGATTATCGTCTGCGTATCGTGGCCCGTGACCTGACGGACTTCGAACGGGTTTTGCGCCGCCGGATCATGACCCTGCCGGGTGCGGGAAGCGTGGAGGCGAACGTTCTGCTCAGCGAAGAGCGCCGGCGCGGCCCACTTGGATAGTCCAAGCCCCTTTGCCAAACGCGCGCTTCCGCGTTAGCAAGGCGCCGCATAACCGGAAGGAGAGCCACATGGCCGCGCTGCTTGATACCGTAGATCCTGACGGGCTTCAGGAATTCTCAGTCGTTTTCACCGATCGTTCACTCAACCACATGTCACAGGCGTTCCGCGAGGTGATGACGGATCTCTCCGCGTCGCTGCGGCATGTGTATTCCGCCGAAGGGGTCGCAATCGTTCCCGGCGGTGGGACTTTTGCTATGGAGGCGGTTGCGCGCGAGTTCGGGACAGGGGCGCGCGCCCTAATCCTGCGCAACGGATGGTTCTCCTATCGATGGACGCAGATTTTCGAAGCGGGCGGGTTTGCTGCCGAAACGCATGTGCTGTCTGCCCGGGCCGAGGGCAATTCGGACGAATCGCCCTTTCGCCCGGTTCCCATCGAAGAGGTCGTCGAGGCGATCCATAAGGAAAGACCCGATGTCGTCTTCGCCCCGCATGTGGAGACGAGCGCCGGAATCATCCTGCCCGATGACTACCTCAAGGCGATGGCCGCCGCCGCGCATGACGTGGGCGCCCTGATGGTTCTGGACTGTATCGCAAGCGGGTGCATCTGGGTCGACATGGAGGATACAGGCGTCGATGTGCTGATCTCCGCGCCGCAAAAGGGCTGGTCATCGCCACCCTCCGCCGGCCTCGTGATGCTGAGCGCGGCGGCCGAAGCGCGGCTGGAGCAGACTTCGTCGAACAGTTTCGCGCTCAACCTCAAGACATGGCGCGCAATCATGGCGGCCTACGAGGCGGGCGGCCATGCCTATCACGCGACCATGCCCACGGATGCATTGCGACAGTTCCGGGATGCCGTGAAGGAAACGCGTGCCTATGGGCTTGACCGCCTCAAGGAGGCGCAATGGCGGCTCGGCTCCGAAGTGCGGGAGATGCTCGCGGCGAAGGGGTTGCGCTCGGTCGCCGCGGAAGGTTTCGAAGCGCCCGGGGTGGTCGTTTGCTACACCGAGGATCCAGAGGTGCAGTCGGGTCGGAAGTTTGCGGAAGAAGGGCTTCAGATCGCCGCAGGCGTGCCGCTCAAGTGCGGGGAGACGGACGGTTTCCGAACGTTTCGTATCGGACTGTTCGGCCTAGACAAGCTTTATGATGTCAAAGGCACCGTAGCGCGCCTCAAGGAGGCCGTTGATCGCGTCTTCTGAAGCCTAACCCCGCGCGCCGAGGCCCATTTGCATCAAGGCGCGGCGCAGCGGGGGAAGCGCGTAAAGCGCGTCGATCCCCCGGGCACGGACATCCCGGAGGGCCTGGGTTTCGGCGATCGAGGCCCTGTTGAGCAAGTCGATCCCCAGGACGCGGGTTCGGATATCGCCATGGCGGGCGCGGTTATACTGCGCCAGCATCGCCTCGTCCCCAAGCGTCGCCGGGGCCTCTTGGGCGAGGTCCAGAAGCGTCGCGAGATCCCCCAGAGACATGTTCAATCCCTGCGCACCGATCGGGGGCAGAACGTGCGCCGCCTCCGCCACAAGCGCCAGACGCTGCCCGCTGAGGCGTTCCGCCATCTGCGCGATGATGGGCCAAAGGCTGCGCCGTCCTGCAAGCGTCAGAGGACCGAGCACACCGCAGGACCGTTCCGTTGCCGCTTCTGCAAATGCGGCATCGTCGAGCGCCATAAGACGCTGTGCCTCGGCCCCGCGCTCCATCCACACGACCGCACTGCACGGCAGGCCATCCCGGTCGGGCAGGGGAACGAGTGTAAAGGGGCCACCCGTGCGATGTATTTCGGTCGAGACATTCTCATGCGGGATCGGATGCGTAACGGCGAAAGCGAGCGCCTTCTGCCCATAGCGGTATTGCCGGACGGAGATGCCCGCGGCTTCGCGCAACGGGGAGGCCCGTCCATCTGCAGCGATGGCAAGGCGCGCGCGGATCTGGCTCCCGTCACCAAGGCCCACGAGTGCGTGCGCTTCGCGGGTCAAAAGCGATTTCGTGGCCGTGCCGCTTCGGAAATCCACGAGGGGCAAATCCTTCAGGCGTGAGACAAGCTCCCGGCGGAGCAGCCAGTTGGGGAGATTCCACCCAAAGGGTTGGTCGCCGAGTTCCGCGCTGTCAAAATCCCGCGTCGTGCGCGGGGCAGGTTCCGGCCCGCCGGCGTCGATGATCCGCATCACCCTTAGCGGCGTGGCGTAGGGCGCGAGGGTTGGCCAAATGCCGGTCTTTTCCAGAAAAGCCCTGGCCGGTTGCAGAAAGGCTGTGGTGCGCAAATCCGCGCCTTTCGTTGCGGCGTCGGTGATCGGGGGGGCGGGATCCACACAGATCACGGAAAAACCGGCGGCCCCGAAGGCGGCCGCTGCGGTCAGTCCGGCGATGCCGCCGCCGGAAATGAGGATATCTGTGTCTTGGCGTGTCATGTCTGGCAATCTAGGCCGCGAGGGGCGCAGGGGAAAGGCAGGTCAAATCAACTGCGACAGAAAGCCGGGGAGGTCGTTGGTGTGGTGCTCGACGTGGGCGGCGGGCTCGGGGGCCTCCGCGACATGCACGGTGCGCATTCCAAGCGCGTGCGGAACGGCAAGATTGCGCACGTCGTCCTCGAACATGGCGGCGCGGGCGGGGATCAGACCGTCCTGAGCAAAGATCGCCTCAAAGGCGGCGCGGTCCGGCTTGGGATGAAAGCCCGCTTCCTCAACCCCATAGACCGCGTCGAACAGCCCGGCGAGACCACGCGCGGCAAGAACGCGTTCGGCATAGGGCGCTGAGCCGTTGGTATAGACGATCCGGCGCCCCGGAAGATCCCGAATGCGCGCCGCGAGTTCGACATCGGGGGAGAGCACGCCGAGGTCGATTTCATGCACCTCGGTGAGGTAGGGCGCGGGATCGACGCCGTGGAGCCGCATCAGCCCCGCCAGCGTGGTGCCGTGGTCGCGCCAATAGGCGTGACGAAGCGTGTTTGCCTCTTCCTGACCGACGCCGAGCGCGGTCATCACATAGTTCGTCATCCGCACCTCGATCTGGTCGAACAGGCGGGCGGACGGCGGATAGAGGGTGTTGTCGAGGTCAAACACCCAGTGGCGGACATGCGAGAAGCGATCACGTATCATGCGAAGATGCCTAGCGCCGCGGGATTGGGGCTGCAATGGCTAAGGCTTGATCGACGGTCGCGCGCAGCATAGTCTGGCCCGACCCTGAAGGAGCGAGACATGAAGAATGCGCAGGCGCCGCAAAAGGATGCCTATTCTCTGATCCTCGATGCGATCGACATTGGCGTCTATCGCCCCGGAGATCGGTTGGTCGAAAGCGAACTGGCCGAGCGATTTGGTGTGTCTCGAACGCCAATTCGCGAAGCATTGCAGCGGCTGGAGACGCAATCGCTCCTGACACGTGACGGGCGCAGCCTCATTGTTGCGTCGCTTGATCACAACCAGCTTGCAGAGCTTTATGTCGTCCGCTCGGAACTGGAGGGGCTGGCCGCGCGCCTTGCTGCGAAGCATGCGACCGAAGAAGAGATCCGCGTGCTTCAGGACATGCTCGAAAGCGACCGTGAGTTGGTGCATGATCCTGCGATGCTGGCGCGGACCAACCGCAGGTTTCACAAGATGGTGCACCTCGCCTCGCACAACCGGTATCTGGTCCAGCAGCTCGACCTTGTTTACCGAACCATGGCGCTGATGGCGACAAGCTCACTTGCGCGGGAAGGGCGGGGAGCGACCGCACTGGCGGAGCATGGGGAGATCGTCGCGGCAATCGCCAAAGGCGATGGTGACGCGGCCTTTGCCGCACTCAAGGCGCATATTTCCAAGGCGTTTGTCACCCGGCTCAAGGCTGATGCCGACGCTGTGGAGGCGGCGGAGTAGGGCGGCCGCGCCTGAGCCCGAACGGGTTCTTCTCGGGGCGCATCGTGGACAGGGAATGCCCATGCTCGGTCTTGTCCCAGAAGAACGGTCGCGCGATCAACTCGTAGAGTCCCTTGTAGGCGGCGACGGTCGCCATGGGGAAATAGATCGACAGGGTCGGCACCCATTTCATCAGGTTTCGGTGTGCCGGATCGCGTACGGCAAACATCGCGATGGACAGACCGATCAACTCGATCAGGAAGAAGCAGATCCCCATCAGCAGCACACCCGCAAATCCCAAGGCGGGTGTAAGAGGGTGCGAGAGGCCGAACACCACGAGCCAGAAGGACCAGAGCACCGGCGCGACGACGAAGCTTGTGATGGTGGAGAGGAAAAATACTTGAAACCCCATGAATTTCCACAGGCCCAGATCCCTTAGCAGCCTGCGGGGGCTGCGCATGTGTACCGCATAGGTGGCCATGTAGCCCTTGAGCCAACGAGAGCGCTGCCGGATCCACGGCCATGCGCGACAATTGGCTTCTTCCTGCGTAACAGTGTCGATCAATTCGGTCCGGTAGCCATGACGGGCGAGCCGAACCCCGAGGTCTGCGTCTTCGGTCACGTTGTGCGCATCCCATCCGCCGAGGGCTTCGAGAACGTGGCGCCGAAAGAAGAGCGTGGTCCCCCCGAGCGGCACAGGAAAGCCGAGGCGCGCAATTCCGGGAAGCATGATGCGAAACCACGTGGCGTATTCGATGGTGAAACACCGCGCCATCCAGTTTTCACGCGGATTGTAATAGTCGAGCACCCCTTGCAGGCAGGCGACATCCTGCGGCGCATCGCGAAAGCGGCGGGCGACCCACTCCAGTTGATCCGGGGCGGGGGCGTCTTCGGCATCGTAAATCCCCACGATCTCTCCCCGGCAAAAGTCGAGCGCATAGTTCAGCGCGCGCGGTTTTGTTTGGGGATGGCCAGGGGGAACCGTGATGGTGCGAAACCATGGCGGCAAGCGCACGGCGGCAATCGCGTCATGGGTCACCCTGTCGGTCTCTTCGACCACCAGCAGGATGTCGAGCAAGTGTCGCGGATAGTCGATCCGGTCAAGCCGGACTAGCAGAGCCTCCGCGATGCGCTGTTCGCGGTGAAGGGGAACCAGGACGGAGATGGTAGGTCTGCGCCAGCCAGCGGGGCCGGCGCCGGGGCGCGCACGTTTGGGGGCCGTGATCGCGGCGAAGAAGGCCGCAAGCTTCAGCCCGGTGGACGCCAGTAGAGACGCGGCGGCGACCGCTGAGAGGACTGCGAAGGTTGGGACCGGATAGTAGGCAAAGGCGGCAACAACTGCGGCGGCGAAGCACGCGGCTACCATGCCGGCGTATCGCGAATGATCCGTCATTGCCCGGCAGGAGACGGCTTCGGCCACGCGGGTCTCTGCACGGCGGGCGAGGGCATTGCCGCATTCCTTCCGGAGGATCGCCTCAATCGTGGAGGCCGGGGCAACGGCAAGGATCGCCGGACGCAGGGAGGCGGGCAGCGTGTCGAGAATGTCGGGAAACCGGGCCGGATGTGCTGTGGCGATGACAGTCAGGCCGCCCAACCGGGACCAAGGGACGAACCCGAACTTTTGCATCACCGCCGGATCTATTTTTCGCAGCAGTTCCGGGTCAGGGGGATCTTGGGCGAGATCGACGAACTGTGCCGATTTCTGGATCGACAAGGCGCGGTAAAGCTGTTGCTCGGTGATCAAACCCAACGCGACGAGTACGTGTCCGATCTGAGCATCGTCGGATCGCTGGGTATCTATCGCGCGGTTCAGATCGTCTCGGTTCAGGAGACCTTGACCTATCAGGACTTCGCCGAGCGGGGTGTGAGGTGCCGATCTTTCAAGCGGCTGTGCTGTTTCCAGCCTGAGCGTTGCGTCTGACATTCCCGCCCCTGATCCGACACGTCGCACGGATCATGCCAAGGGCATGGTTAAGCAGCGGTAAACGTAGCGTTTTAGGGGCGGCGCTCACGCCGCCCTATTTGGCCATCGCCGCGCTGAAACGCTCAAACAGGTAATAGCTGTCTTGCGGGCCGGGGCTGGCTTCGGGGTGATACTGCACCGAAAACACGGGGCGTTCGGCCATGCGGATCCCACAGTTCGAGCCATCGAACAGCGATACATGCGTCTCGATCACATCCTTGGGCAGGGTCTGGCTGTCGACGGTGAAACCGTGGTTCATGGAGGTGATCTCCACCTTGCCGGTTTCATTGTCGCGCACGGGATGGTTGGCCCCGTGGTGGCCGTGGTTCATCTTGACGGTCTTGGCACCCAAGGCGAGGGAGAGGATTTGATGCCCGAGGCAGATGCCGAAGATGGGCAGTTCCGTCTTGTCCAGAACCTCCCGCAGCATGGGCACGGCATAGGCCCCGGTCGCGGCGGGATCGCCGGGACCGTTTGACAGGAAAATCCCGTCAGGGTTCAGCGCCAGAATGTCTTCGGCGGTGGCCGTGGCGGGCATCACCGTGACGTCGCAGCCGGTTGAGGCGAGGCAGCGCAGGATATTGCGCTTTGCCCCGTAATCTATGGCGACGACCTTGTGCTTGGGCTCGGTCAGGCGGGTGTAGCCATCAGGCCATGCCCACCGCATTTCGTCCCAGCGATAGCTTTGGGCGCAGGTCACGCTCTTGGCCAGATCAAGCCCTTCGAGCCCGTTGAATGCACGGGCGCGGGCGACCAGTGCCGCGAGGTCGAAATTGCCGTCCGGGTTGTGTTCCAACGCAACATGGGGCGCGCCTTGCTGGCGGATTGCGCGGGTCAGGCGGCGCGTGTCGATGCCGCCGATGGCGATCCGGCCCCGTTTGGCCAGCCAATCGGAAAGTGGCTCTGCGGAGCGCCAGTTGGATGGCTGCGTCGGGTCCCATTTGACGACCATGCCGGCGGCGACCGGATCCATGGTTTCGTCGTCTTCGGGATTGACGCCGGTGTTACCGATATGAGGAAACGTGAAGGTGACGATCTGCCCCGCGTAGGAGGGATCGGTCATGATTTCCTGATAGCCGGTCATGGCTGTGTTGAAGCACAATTCGGCTTCGGTCGAGCCCGTGGCACCGAAGCCGCGTCCGTAAAAGACGGTGCCATCTGCGAGGGCAAGGCAGGCGGTCGGGTGGGTCCCGGCGGAAAGGGGCATCGCTCGACTCTCTCTTTCAGCTGATCGGGGCATACCTATGGAGCGGCGCGGGCGCCGTCAACCCCCTCTCTGTTTTTTGAAAATACACGTGGAAACAAGGGCTTAACTTATGGCGCCCTCCCTTGCCTGCAACGCGGCGATCCGTTAACACTTGGGGCTTGCCGAAGCGACCCGGGAATTGATCCATGGATATACGTACCAAAGTCAACGAAGGGCTCAAAGCCGCGATGAAGTCCAAGGAGGTCGAGCGTCTCTCGACGCTGCGGCTCATCAATGCCGCGATCAAGGACCGCGAGATCGCGAACCGTGGCGATGAGGAAAGCGAAGGGGTGTCCGAGGCGGATATCCTTCAAATCCTTGGCAAAATGGTCAAGCAACGTCAGGAAAGCGCGCGTGTCTATGAAGAGGGCGGGCGGCTTGAACTGGCGGAGCGGGAACGGGCCGAGATCACTATCATCGAGGAATATCTCCCGCGCCAGTTGACCGAAGAAGAGGTCGAAAAGGCGGTCGACAAGGCCATTGCGGAGACGGGGGCCAGCTCCATTCGTGATATGGGCCGGGTCATGGGTGTGCTCAAATCAAAGTACACCGGGCGGATGGATTTCGGGGCGGCGGGGCCGCTCGTGAAGGACCGTCTCTCCTGAGGGGCGATTGCCCCAAGTCTTTGAAATGTGGGTATGACTTTTGTATGACAAGTGTATGACATCGCGTCATACACTTGTATGACTGCGCGCATCGCGCAGCGCGTCGGACAATTCCCCAAAGAGCGTGCGACGCTCCGCCTCCGACAAGAATCGCCCGATCTCCACCTCACGGGGTCCGTCGCCGCGGAGCGTCAGGTAGTGGGGCACCGGCCCGCCGCGGGCGTGCATCTCCACCTGAGCCCAATAGCTGTTGCTCTGCCAGTCCTGCACATCGCCTGACGGGTTGTGCCGGGTCAGGCGGATGAGGCGCGGTGTGATCGTCAACTCCTCCAGCAGATCGGCATCGCGGTAGTTCCGGCTGAACCCGAACCAAAGCGCCCCGAGCGCGAGCGCGATGAAGGGCAGCAGCCCCCAGAGGATCGGAGTGCCGAGCACGGCGAGAAGCGGCAAGCTGAGCAGCGTGGCCGTCGCCGCGATCACCAACACGAAGCCGCGTCGCGGCAGCGACCGATAGGGCCAGACGGCCAGTTCCGTGCGATGCTCTTTGCGGGTCCATTGATAGGGCATGGCGGGGCCTCCGCGACGGGAGGATAGCGGCGTGCGGAGAAAAGAAAAGCGCGCGGCGGCGGGTCCGATTGACGCAAGGCCGCGATGCGGCCCCCGCGCTTTGGCAGGGGCCGCGTCGCGGGGGCCGACTTCGGCGCGCGGGCGCTATTGTTTGCGGCGGCGGCGCAAGAGGGTGGTGCCGCCCAAACCGGCGAGGAGCAGAGGCAGCGTTGCGGGCAGGGGAACGGTTGTCAGCGGATCATGCGGCCCGATGACCGAACTGCCTTCGAGGCCGCTGATGAAATCGAGATCGAAGCCGGGCGCGCTGCCCCCTCGGTCGAGGCCGACGACCTTGACCGCCGTGACCTTGATCCCGGCGATCCCGAGTGTCGCCAGATCGAACGTGCTGACCGCGTTGCCATAGGCCACGCCAAGATAGGTGAACGTCGCGCCCCAGTTGGTCGAAACGAAAACGTCCGCGTCCTCATTGCCGTTGCCGATCTCTCCGACAAAGAGATCATCCTGCCCCGCGGCGTCGACGATGTAGCCGGTGGAGAAACCGAGGGTGGCAAAGCTGTTGAGCGTCAGGCCAGACGCGGTATCGGTATAGGTCGGAAGGGAGACATAGCTGCTGTCATCGGTTAGCACTCCCGACGTATCGAGCCCGGCGGTGATGCCTTCGACGTTGTAGTCGATCACCGTGTCGGCAACGATCGTCGCGGCGCTTGCAGCCCCGGCCGCGAGGGCGCTTGCCGCGATGGTCACTATGAGGGGAAGTGTCCGTGAAATGGAC
This sequence comes from Poseidonocella pacifica, assembly GCF_900111875.1. Classification (GTDB taxonomy): domain Bacteria; phylum Pseudomonadota; class Alphaproteobacteria; order Rhodobacterales; family Rhodobacteraceae; genus Poseidonocella; species Poseidonocella pacifica. The sequence continues at coordinate 88,845 of NZ_FOJU01000002.1, read as the reverse complement.
GTCATGTGGAAACCTTTCAAAAAATAATTAGTAAACAATAAAATGAGTTAACCACGTTGTCTTCCCTAGGGTCAACAAGAAGACCATGGCACCCGCCGTCCTTTGGGGCCTTTGCGTTGACATCGGCCCCGAAGGAGGGAAGCAATTGCGGGGGCACGGGAGGGGCCTATGGGCGCTGTGATCGTGGCGCCGGTTCGCGCGAGGCAGGACAATGACATGATGCAAAGCGATGTCGGGCCGTTCGTGTTTTCGGTCATCGACCGCAATTACCTGCGGCTGGGCGAGGCATGGGGGCGGGAGGTTCGGCGCGTCACGGGCCGCGCCCCGAGCTTCGTCTGTGCGGATGAGACGGCGCGGGCGTTCCTCTCGGGGCAGGGATTTTCATGCCTCTCCCACCTGCCTGAGGGGGAGTTGGCCGCGGATGACCGGATCGTCTATGGAAACAGTACCTTCCCAAGCGACAAGGCGGATTCACGGTGTCGCTCAAGCTGATCGAAGCGCTGGACCGGATCAGGGATGGCGTGCCGGTTATCTATAGCGACGTGGACGCAATCTGGCGGCAAGATCCCATTGCGCAGATCCTGACCCTCGACGTGGATTTCGCGTTTCAGCCAGCCTCCTTTCCCCAGAGCACGAAGCAGGCGTGGGGGTTTTCGGTCTGTACCGGGTTTTTCTTCATGCGCCCCTGCGCGGCGGTGGAGACGCTGTTGCACGCGGCGGTGGAGCGGTTCGACGGAAGCGACCAGCGGACGATCAACGAGGTGCTGCTGTCGGATTTCGATGTGGACTGGGCCGAACGGCCCGCAGGCTGGCGGCGCTGTTCTCTTGAGGGGGGCTGGACCGCACCGATCCTGGGGGAGTGTCGGAAAACCGGTCTGCGCCTCGCGGCGTTGCCGCATTCCTAGTACCAGCGCCACGGAACAAAGCCCAAGACCGCCCGACATGCGATCATCCTGCATCCCAATTCGGAAAAGGATGAGCGGGACAAGATCGCGGTGCTGGAGCGGCTTGGGGTCGCGCTGTTCTAGGGGCTGATCGCGCGCAGGAGCGCCCGGAACGCAATGACCCCGCCGGGTGGGGCGGGGTCATCTGGGTCGAATGCCGGGGGCCGCTTATTGCGGGATGTCGCCGGAGATGCCTTCGACGTAGAAGTTCATGCCGAGCAGGGTGCCGTCATCGGCGCTTTCGCCTTCGGCGAGCCAGTCGGAGCCGTCCTGCTTCTTGAGCGGGCCGGTGAAGGGGTGATACGCGCCGCTTGCGATCTCGTCCTTGAGGGCCAGCGCTTCGGCCTTGACCTCGGCGGGGACCACGTCGGAAATCTCACCGATGCCGACCATGCCAGCGCCGATGCCATCCCATGTGTCCGTGCTTTCCCACGTGCCATCGACAACCGCGCGGACGCGGTCGATGTAGTAGGGCGCCCAGTTGTCGATGATGGAGGAGACGCGCGGCTTGGGCGCGTATTCCGCCATGTCGGAGGCCTGACCGAAGGTGATGACGTTGCCCGCTTCCTGCGCTGCGGCTTGCGGCGCGGTGGAGTCGGTGTGTTGCAGGATCACGTCCGCGCCCTGTTCGATCAGCGCCTTGGCGGCATCGGCCTCTTTGGCCGGGTCGAACCATGTGTAGGCCCAGATGATCTTGAACTCGACGTCCGGGTTGACCTTCTTGGCGTGGATATAGGCGGAGTTGATGCCGCGGATCACTTCGGGGATCGGGTAGGAACCGATGTAGCCGATGACGTTGCTTTCGGTCATGGAGCCGGCGATGTGGCCCTGAACCGCGCGGCCCTCATAGAAGCGGGCGCCATAGGTGCTGACGTTGTCGGAGCGCTTGTAGCCGGTGGCATGTTCGAATTTCACGTTCGGGAACTTGGCGGCGACGTTGATCGTCGGGTCCATGTAGCCAAAGGAGGTCGTGAAGATCAGGTCCGCGCCATTGAGCGCCATCTGGGTCAGCACGCGCTCGGCGTCGGGGCCTTCGGGAACGCTTTCGACAAAGACGGTCTCGACCGCGTCGCCGAATTCTTCCTCGACGGCAAGGCGGCCCTGATTGTGCTCATAGGTCCAGCCGCCGTCGCCCACGGGACCGACGTAGATGAAGCCGACCTTGGTCTTGTCCTGCGCTGCTGCACCGGTGGCAAGCCCGAGCGCGGCGGCCGAGGCGGCCATCAGGAAGCGTCTAGTGAATGTCATTGGTTTCCCCTTTGGTTGGTATTTTTTGGTTGTGTGAAAGTTTGCGGTTCGCCGCGTCAGCTCGAGGCATGGAAAATGCGCCCGAGCGAGGCCGGGGCGCGGCTCTTGTCGGCTGACATGAGCACGAGCACGAGGATGGTGATGATGTAGGGCGACATGGCGAGATACTCGACCGGAACGGCGAGGCCCGCCGCCTGCAGGTTGAGTTGCAGCACGCTGAGCCCGCCGAAGAGATACGCGCCAAGCAGCACCCGCAGCGGTTTCCAACTGGCAAAGACCACAAGGGCGAGGGCGATCCATCCGATGCCGGCGGTCATGCCTTCGGTCCATTGCGGCACGCGGATCAGCGAGATGTAGGCCCCCCCGAGGCCCGCGCAGGCGCCGCCAAAGAGGATGGCGAGGATGCGCACGCGCACGACCTTGTAGCCAAGGGCATGGGCCGCAGTATGATTTTCGCCCACGGCCCGAAGGATAAGGCCCGCACGGGTGAACTTGAGGAAGGCCCATGTGGCGATGGTCAGGGCAATGCCGAAGTAGAGCACGGGATCGTGGCTGAAGAGGACGCGCCCGACGAAGGGCAGGTCCGACAGGCCGGGCAGGTCGAGCCGCGCCATGCTGGGCGGTTTGACCCCGACATAGGATTGGCCGAGCAGCGCCGAGAGGCCGAGGCCAAAGAGGGTCAGGGCGAGGCCTGAGGCAACCTGATTGGCAAGGACCAGTTGGGTCAGCAGCGCGAAAAGCAACGACAGGAGCGCCCCGCCAATCGCCGCAAAGACGAGGCCGAGATAGGGCGAGCCGGTTTCCACCGAAATGGCAAAGCCGCAGATCGCGCCGGTGATCATCATCCCCTCCACCCCGAGGTTCAGAACGCCCGCCCGCTCTACGATAAGCTCACCAAGGGCGGCGAGCAGCAGCGGGGTCGCAGCCACCATGAGGGACGCGATGAGCAGGGTCGGGGAGATCGCGGTAAGATCCATCAGGCGGCCTCCGTCCGCGCAAGGCGGATCCGATAATTGGTGAGCAGGTCGGCGGCGAGCAGGAAGAACAGCAACATGCCCTGAAACACCTGAATGGCGGCGGCGGGCAGGCCGAGGTTCGACTGGGCGATTTCACCGCCGATATAGGTGAGCGCCATGAGCAGCCCCGCAAGCAGGATGCCGACCGGGTGCAGCCGCCCGAGAAAAGCGACGATGATCGCGGTGAAGCCATAGCCCACGTTGAAGTCGATCGAAACCATGCCAGCGGGGCCGGAGACCTCAAAGAGCCCGGCAAGCCCGGCGAGCGCGCCAGAGGTGCCAAGGCAGAAAAGCACGAGACGGGTGGGATTGACGCCCGCGAACCGTGCGGCGCGCGGGGCCTCGCCGGTCAGGCGGATGTGATAGCCCAGCATGTGTCGGTTGAGCAGCACATAGGCGGCGATCACGGCGATGAGCGCGGCCACGACGCCCCAGTGCATGCCCGTGCCGGTGAAGAGTTCGGCATTATGGGCAGAGGCGTATTGCTGAAGGTTGCGGGAGCCGGGAAAGCCGAAACCCTCGGGGTTCTTCATCAGGCCCAGCGCCATGGAGGCGAGAAACTGTTCGGCCACATAGACCAGCATGAGGGAGACGAGGATCTCACTCGTGCCGAAGCGGGTTTTCAGGATGGCCGGGATCATCGCCCAGACGAAGCCGCCGAACGCCCCGGCGATCACCATGAGCGGAAAGATCAGCCAGCTTTCGGTGGGGTAGAACGCAAGGCCGACCCCGGCGCCGCAAAGCGCGCCGATGATGTATTGCCCTTCGGCGCCGATGTTCCAGATGCCCGCGCGAAAGCCCAGCGAAAGCCCGATGGCGATCAGGACGAGCGGCGCGCCTTTGACCATGAGCTGGGGCCGGTAGTAGAAGGCGAATTCGCCAAAGAGCGGTTCCCAGAAAATGGTTTCGATGGCGGTGATCGGGTTGGTGCCCAGCGCGCCAAAGAGCAGCCCGCCCACGATCATGGTGGTCACCACGGCGATGATCGGGGTGAGGAGGGCCACGCGGCGATTGGGTTCGGGGCGCCGTTCGAGGGTCAGCATGGGGTGCGCTCCTGCGTCGGGTGCGAGGGCCGGGGATCAGACATGGGCGACCTCCATCCCGTGCGCGCCGCCCATCATCAGGCCGATCTGCTCGACGCTCAGCCCCTGCGCGGGGCGGATTTCCGACAGGCGACCTTCGTTGAGGGCGGCGAAGCGGTCGGAGATTTCCATGAGCTCGTCGAGATCCTGACTGATACAGAGGATCGCGGTGCCGTTGGTCGCAAGATCAAGAAGCGCCTGGCGGATGGCCGCGGCGGCGGAGGCATCGACGCCCCATGTCGGCTGGTTCACGACAAGCACGCGGGGGTCCTGAAGCACTTCGCGGCCGATCACGAATTTCTGCAGGTTGCCGCCCGAAAGCGCGCGGGCGGCGGTGTGGGGGCCGGGGGTGCGCACGTCGAAGCGGGATATGATCCGCTCGGCAAACCCCTGCGCGGCGGACCAGTTGATCATCCCGCGTTTGGTCAATGCCTGTCGGTGTGCGCCCGTGAGGAGGGCGTTTTCCGTAAGGCTCATGTCGGGGGCGGCGGCATGGCCCAGCCGTTCCTCCGGTGCGGAGAGAAGGCCCAGCCGGCGGCGCGCTTCGGGGCCCCTGCGGCCGATGGGCTGACCGCCGAGGCGGATCGTGTCCGCATCACTGCGCAACTCGCCGGAGAGCGCGCCAAGCAGTTCGTCCTGACCGTTGCCGGCGACGCCGCCGATCCCGAGCACTTCGCCCTTGTGCAGGGTGAAGGTGATGTCACGCAGGCTGGTGCCGAAGGGGGAGGGAGAGCGCGCCTTGAGGCCCGTGACCTCCAGCGCGATCTCATCGCTTGCGACGGCGGCGCGCGCGGGGGCGGTGAGCGTTTCACCGACCATCATCTCGGCCATGGCGCTGGCCGTGGTCTTGCGCGGCGTGCAGGTGCCGACGACCCGGCCAAGGCGCAGCACGGTGGCCTCGTCGCACAGGGTGCGGATCTCTTCGAGCTTGTGGGAAATATAGAGGATCGCGGTGCCGTCGGCGGAAAGCTTGCGGAGGGTGCGAAACAGGATTTCCACCTCCTGCGGGGTGAGGACCGAAGTCGGCTCATCCATGATCAGAAGTTTGGGATCTTGCAGCAGGCAGCGGATGATCTCCACCCGCTGGCGCTCCCCGGCGGAAAGCTCCCCCACGGTGCGCTCCGGATCGAGCGGTAGGCCGTAGAGCAGCGAGACCTTGCGGATCCGCGCGGAAAGATCGGCAAGGCGGGGCGGATTTTCCATGCCGAGCGCGATATTCTCGGCCACGTTCATCGCATCGAAGAGGGAGAAATGCTGAAACACCATCGCCACGCCCTGTTCGCGGGCAAAGCGCGGCTCTTCGGGAGTATAGGGCGCGCCGTTCAGGGTCATGGTGCCGGCATCGGGTTTGACCAACCCGTAGATCATCTTGACGAGAGTCGATTTGCCCGCCCCGTTCTCACCGAGCAGGGCATGCACTTCGCCCGGCTTGATCGCAAAGGAGACATCGTCATTGGCGACGACGCCGGGATAGGCCTTGGTCAGGCCCCGAAGCTCGATGAGCGGCTGTCCCACTGGGTGCTGTCCCTGTCTTTTTCCGAGTTCAATAGTGCGGCAGCGACTCCAATCGCAATGGCTTGGGGGTGCTTGCCGAGATCTTTTCGCCCAATGGGGCAGCGTATGCGCATAATTTCATCATGGCTATGCCCAAGGTTGTGCAGCCTTTTCCGGAAGCGCGCCCATTTCGTGGCCGATCCGATCACCCCGGCCGCGCCGAAGCCCCGCCGCAGCAGCGCATCGCAAAGAGCGAAGTCGATATCGTGGCTGTAGGTCAGAATGAGATGCTCCGCATCGGTCGGCGCGTGGGCGGCAAGTTGCTCCGGCGCGGCGGCGGGCAGGGCGGTCACGCCCTCGGGGATTTCCGCGGGGAACCGCTCAGGCGCGGTGTCGATCCACGTGATCGACAGGTCAGGCAGCGGGGATAGCGTGGTGACGAGCGCCCGCCCCACGTGACCCGCACCCCAGATCCAAAGCTGTCTCGTCGGGCGCAGGACGGGTTCGAGGAACCAGCCCTGCAACAGGTGCGGCGCGGGGCGGATGCCCTGAGCGCGGGCACGGTCCAGCGTGCGGGCGACGGCGAGGGGCATCTCGGCCCCGTCCACGGGCCGGGCCGCGACCTCGTGGATGTCCGCCAGCCGATCCGCATCCCACTCTTCGGTCAGGAGCGTCACCGCCCCGCCGCAGCATTGTCCGAGGTCCGGCCCAAGCGCGTGGCGCGAAAGCCCGCGGCGGCCCGTTCGTGCGTTTCGCGCGGCCTCGTGTTCCAGTGTGCCGCCGCCGATCGTGCCGCTTTGGCCATCCTTCCAGACGAGCATCGACGCGCCTACCTCTCGGGGGGCGGAGCCTTTTACCTCGGCCACCACGACGCGCGCGACGGGGCCATGCGCGGCGATCGCCCGCCGGATCGCAGAAAGATCGAAACTCATTCCTGCACCCGGGTGACTGCCGCAAGGACGCGTTCCGCCGTCGCGGGGGCATCCAGCGCCGGGTAGCGTTCCCCGCAGGCGGACACCGCATCCGACAGGGCCATGAGTGCGCTGATGCCCAGCATGAAAGGCGGCTCTCCCACGGCCTTGGAGCGATAGATGGTGTCCTCCTTGTTGTGCCCATCCCAGAGCGCGACGTTGAAGACCTTGGGCCGGTCGGAACAGGCGGGGATCTTGTAGGTGGAGGGGGCATGGGTGCGCAGCCGCCCGGCGCTGTCCCAGACGAGTTCCTCTGTGGTGAGCCAGCCAGCCCCCTGCACATAGCCGCCCTCGATCTGGCCCCGGTCAATGGCCGGGTTCAGCGAGGCACCGCAGTCATGCAGGATATCGGTGCGCAGGATGCGATTTTCCCCGGTCAGCGTGTCGATGACAACTTCTGTCACCGCCGCGCCATAGGCGAAGTAGAAGAAGGGGCGGCCATCCCCCTTGAGACGGTCCCACGCGAGTTTCGGAGTGCGATAGAAGCCCGTGGCCGACAGGCTGACGCGGGATTCATAGGCGAGTTTGGCCACGTCGGCGAAGCTATAGCTTTCGGCGCCAACGAATACCTCACCCCCTTCGAACCGCACTGCGGAGGCGTCCGTCTGGTGCCGGGACGCGAGGACCTGTGCCATGCGGTCGCGGATCGTGTCGCACGCGGCCTTGACCGCCATGCCGTTGAGATCGGAGCCGGAGGAGGCGGCGGTGGCGGAGGTGTTGGGAACCTTGCCCGTATCCGTCGCCGTGATCCGCACCTTGTCCACCGAGACGCCAAAGCGGTCGGCGGCCACTTGCGCCACCTTGAGGAACAGACCCTGTCCCATTTCCGTGCCGCCGTGGTTCATGTGGATCGAGCCGTCCTGATAGACGTGCACCAGCGCCCCCGCCTGATTGAGGTGGGTGAGGGTGAATGAAATCCCGAACTTCACCGGGGTCATCGCGATGCCCTTCTTCAGGATCGGGTTCGCGGCGTTCCATTCGCGCACCGCGGCGCGGCGGGCCTGGTATTGAGAGGAACGGGCCAACTCTTCCACCATGTCGTGCAGGATGAAATCCTCCACCGCCATGCCATAGGGTGTCGTCTGGGCACCGCGCGGGGCGGGAACGGCAGGGCCGGGGGGGACCTCCCCGACGGCGCCGCGCGAGGTGACGTCGACCGTGCTGTCGGGCACGCCGCGGGGCGCTGGGGACTTGGCGGGGGATTGGGGCGCGGATTGCGCGCCGCCGTCGCCGGTGCCGTAGAAGTTGCGACGGCGCACGTCCAGCGGATCAAGGTGAAGCGCATGGGCGATGTGGTCCATCACACGCTCGATCCCGACCATCCCCTGCGGTCCGCCGAAGCCGCGAAAGGCGGTGGCGCTCTGGGTGTTGGTCTTGAGCCGGTGGCTTTCGATCCGGGCATGGGGGAGCAGGTAGGCGTTGTCGGAATGCAGCATCGCCCTGTCGGCGACGGGCAGAGACAGGTCCTGCGCCCAGCCGCACCGGACCAGATGCACGAATTCGACCCCCGAAAGACGGCCCTCATCATCGAAGCCCGCGCGATACTCGATACGGAAATCGTGGCGCTTGCCGGTGATCATCATGTCGTCGTCGCGATCATAGCGCATCTTGGCGGGACACCCGGTGAGCTCCGCCGCGAGCGCACAGGAAATCGCAAGCGCATTGCCCTGACTTTCCTTGCCGCCGAACCCGCCACCCATCCGCCGCGTTTCCACCCGTACCGAATGCATCGGCAGGCCGAGCGCTTCGGCGACCTTGTGTTGAATTTCGGTGGGATGCTGGGTCGAGGAGTGAACGACCATGTCGCCACCTTCTTGCGGCAGCGCGAGGGCGGCTTGCCCCTCCAGATAGAAATGCTCCTGTCCACCGAGCTCCATCTTGCCCTCGACGACATGCGGGGCACCGTCGATCGCCTCGCCGGCATCGCCCTTTTCCCAGACGATGGGACCCTTTTCGAAACGGGAGTCCGCACCGAGCGCATCGTCGATGGTCAGGATGGCGTCGCGTTCCTTGTAGGTGATCTGGGCCAGACGCGCGGCCTTGCGGGCCTGAAGGTGGCTCTCGGCGATGACCAGAAACACCGGCTGGCCGAGATAGTTGATCGTATGGCCGGACAGCAGCGGTTCATCATGGGCGCTGGGCGAACAATCGGCGGCACGTTGAAGATCACCAGCCTGCAGGACCGCGATGACACCCGGCGCGGCGCGCACGGGATCAAGATCCAGCGCCGTGATCCTGCCCGCCGCGATTTGCGCCATCCCAAAGGCGAGGTGCACGCAGTTCGCCGGAACAGGGATGTCATCGACATAGCGCGCAGCGCCGGACACATGCAGAGGGGCCGCGTCGTGGGGGAGGGGTTTCGCGACGCTCATGCCGACACCCCCAACACGGAAACCTGAGTGCCTGAAATATCGTGGAAATAGCGTGTGAGCAGGTTGCGCGCGGCTTCGAGCCGATACTCCGCACTGGCCCGCATATCTGACAGCGGCTCAAAGTCCTCCGCCAGGGCGGCCCTTGCGTTTGCCAAAGTTGCCTCTGACCAAGGGCGGCCTTCGAGAATTTCCTCTACGGAATGGGCGCGCTGGGGAATGCCGGCCATGCCGCCAAAAGCGATGCGCGCGGAACGGATGGTGCCGTCCTGAACCGTGACGTTGAAGCAGCCGCAAACCGCAGAAATATCCTGATCGAAGCGTTTGGAGATCTTGTAGCATCGCAGGGCCTCGGCCCCTCGGGGCAGGGTGACGGCCTCCACGAATTCGCCGGGTTGCCTGTCTTGCTTGCCATAATCGAGGAAGAAGGATTCCAGCGGGATCTGTCGCCGGGCATCCCCTTTGCGCAGGTGCAAGACCGCGCCGAGCGCGATGAGCGCGGGAGGATTGTCCCCTATGGGGGAGCCGTTGGCGATGTTGCCGCCGATCGTCGCGGCTGCGCGCACCTGCGCAGAGCCATAGCGGCGGATCATCTCGGCGTAGGACGGATATTCGTCCTGCATCAGCGCATGAACCCGGTCCATGGTGACGCCCGCACCGATGCGGATTTCGGTTTCGGCGATGTCGATCTGTTGCAGATCGCGGCAGCGATGCAGAAAGGCGACCGGTGCGATGTCGCGCAATTGTTTGGTGACCCAAAGCCCGACATCGGTGGCCCCGGCGACGAGCACGCCCTCAGGGTTGGCGGCGTACCATTCGGCCAGCGCGTCGGCTGTTTCGGGCACGGCATCGGTCGGCTCCACCTGCGGCGGGGTTTCTTGCATCCAGTTTGGCACGGGGGCCTCCGCCGCGGCTTCGGCCGCCCGCACGATGGGCGCATAGCCCGTGCACCGGCAGAGGTTCCCGGCGAGCGCATCGTCGTGCGCGCGATCGCCTTTCAGATGGGCGACGGCCATGCTGACCACGAAGCCGGGGGTGCAAAAGCCGCACTGGCTGCCGTGTTCGGCCACCATCGCCTCCTGCACGGGATGACCTGCGCGATCCGGTCCGGCGATGCCTTCGACGGTCCGCAGTGCTTTGCCGTGAAGTTGCGGCAGCAACAGGATACAGGCGTTGAGCGCCTTTACCCCTTGCGCATCCGTCACCATCACGGTGCAGGCTCCGCAATCCCCTTCGTTGCAACCCTCTTTCGTGCCCTTCAGTCCGCGTGTTTCGCGCAACCAATCGAGCAGAGTCACCGTTGGCGCGACCCCGTTCAAGGTCACAGTCTCTCCGTTGAGAAGAAACGTGATGTCCATTGCGATTAAACCCGCCGCCATACTGTTTGAACTCCGCGCGTCCCCTTCGATGCGGCGTAGAAGGGGGGGAGATCCCAAAAAACTTTCCGCAGTTTGGCGGGGGGGAGATGCAGTTTGCAAGGATTTTCTGTCGCATGGCATCGCATCGGCGGCGCGGGTTGCCCGGAAAATCAGCCATGCGGATCTCTTGACGGGACGGGAGGGCCGAGTTGGGGCTTTCGGCCACCGAAGGCCGGGCGTATCCTGCTGGCATGAGCAACGCCCCCCGATTCATCCATCTTCGCACCCACACCGAATACTCCCTCCTCGAAGGGGCCATGCGGCTCAAGAAGCTGCCGGGCATCTGCGCGGGAATGGGGATGCCGGCGGTGGCGATCACCGACACCAACAACATGTTTGCCGCCTTGGAATTTTCCGTGACGGCGGCGGGTGCGGGGGTGCAGCCGATCATCGGGTGTCAGGTCGATCTGCGCTATCTTGAGCCGCAACCGGGCGAACGGGCCCAGCCGCCCGCGCCGGTTGTCCTGCTGGCCCAGACGGAGCGCGGCTATGAGCATCTGATGAAGCTCAACACCTGCCTTTATCTGCGCGGCGACGGTGAGTTTCCTCATGTCACCGTGGAGGAACTCAAGGCGCATTCCGAGGGGTTGATCTGTTTGACGGGCGGGCCGGATGGCCCGGTAGGCCGGTTGCTGCGCGCGGGGCAGCATTCCGCCGCCGAGGCATTGATGCAGCACCTGCACGCCGCCTTTGAGGACCGGCTTTACGTGGAGTTGCAACGGCATCCCGGCGACAATGGGTTGCCAGAAGCCGAGCGGCTGACCGAGCGCGGCTTTGTCGAGATGGCCTATTCTATGGCGATCCCGCTGGTCGCGACGAACGATGCCTATTTCCCCAAGCCGGACATGTACGAGGCGCATGATGCGCTGATCTGTATCGCCGAGGGCGCCTATGTCGATCAGCAGGACCCGCGCCGCCGCCTGACACCGCAGCACTACTTCAAGAGTCAGGAAGAGATGTTGGCGCTTTTCGCGGACTTGCCAGAGGCAACCGCGAATACCGTGGAGATCGCGAAGCGCTGTGCCTTCATGGCCTATCGCCGCGATCCGATCCTGCCCAGGTTTGCCGATGACGAGGTGGAGGAATTGCGCCGTCAGGCCAAGCAAGGTCTGAAAGATCGGCTTGCCGTGATACCCCATGCGGCCTCTGTCGAAGAGTATGACAAACGGCTCGATTTCGAGCTTGGCATCATCGAGGGGATGGGGTTTCCGGGCTACTTCCTGATCGTTGCAGATTTCATCAAATGGGCCAAGGACGAAGATATCCCCGTAGGGCCGGGCCGCGGCTCCGGTGCGGGGTCTCTCGTAGCCTACGCATTGACGATTACTGATTTGGATCCATTGCGTTACAGCCTTCTCTTCGAGCGTTTCCTTAACCCTGAACGGGTGTCCATGCCCGACTTTGACATCGACTTTTGCATGGATCGCCGCGAAGAAGTCATCCGCTACGTTCAGCAGAAATACGGACGCGACAAGGTCGGCCAGATCATCACCTTTGGTGCGTTGCTGTCAAAGGCGGCGGTGCGCGATGTGGGGCGCGTATTGCAGCTGCCATACGGGCAGGTGGATCGTCTGTCGAAGATGATCCCGGTGGAGGGGGTCAAACCCGTTTCCATCGAAAAGGCCCTGCGCGATGAGCCGCGCCTTCAGGAGGAAATCCGGGAGACGGAACAGGATCGGCGGGAGGGCAAGGCGAATCCCGCCAAACGCCTCTTTGATTATGCGCAACAGGTCGAGGGTCTTTTGCGCAATGCGTCTACCCACGCCGCGGGGGTCGTGATCGGGGACAGACCGCTCGATGCGCTTGTCCCGCTCTATCAGGATCCGCGATCCGATATGCCGGCCACGCAGTTCAATATGAAATGGGTGGAGCAGGCGGGGCTGGTGAAGTTCGACTTCCTCGGCCTCAAGACACTCACCGTCATTCAGAACGCCATCGAACAGATCCACGCATCGAACCGCCCGCTACATATCGCGGCCGATGGAACGCAGATCTATGAGCCGGCCGACGGGGCCGAGAACCAGATCAACGCGATCCCGCTCGACGATGAGAAAACCTATCGCCTCTATGCAAGAGCCAAGACGGTGGCGGTATTTCAGGTGGAATCCTCGGGCATGATGGACGCGCTCAAGCGCATGAAACCGACGTGCATCGAGGATATCGTCGCGCTCGTGGCGCTCTATCGACCCGGCCCGATGGAGAACATCCCGAAATACTGCGAGGTGAAGAACGGCCTGTCGGAACGCGACCGGCTGCACCCGTCGATCGACCATATCCTTGATGAGACCCAAGGCATCATCGTCTATCAGGAACAGGTGATGCAAATCGCGCAGGAGATGGCGGGCTATACGCTTGGCGGTGCCGATCTGCTTCGTCGCGCGATGGGTAAGAAGATCCAGGAAGCGATGGATGCGGAGCGCCCGAAGTTCATCGAAGGCTCCAAGAAGCACGGGGTGGACGACGAGAAGGCGCTCGAAGTCTGGAACCTGCTCGACAAGTTCGCCAACTACGGCTTCAACAAATCCCACGCTGCGGCCTATGCGGTGGTGTCGTACCAGACCGCATGGCTCAAGGCGAACCACCCGGTTGAGTTCATGGCTGGGGTCATGAACTGTGATATCCATCTCACCGACAAGCTCAGCGTGTATTTCGAGGAAGTGAAAAAGGGTCTCAGCCTGCCTTGGGTGCCGCCTTGCGTGAACCGCTCGGAGGCGACCTTCAAGGTGGAGGATGGGGCTCTGGTCTATGGGCTCGGGGCGCTCAAGAACGTCGGGGTGGAGGCGATGCGCCTGATCGTCGAGGGACGTGCCGACAAACCCTTTGTGACCATATACGATTTTGCCCGTCGGGTGGATCTCAAGCGGATCGGCAAACGCCCACTGGAAATGCTGGCCCGTGCCGGAGCGTTCGATGAACTTGACCGGAACCGTCGCCGCATATTCGAGAGCATCGAGGCACTGGCAGGGTATTCCGCCGCAATTCACGATCAAAAGAACTCATCCCAAGTGTCGCTTTTTGGTGAAGCGGGCGACGATCTGCCTGAACCAAGGCTTTCTGCCGTCAACGACTGGATGCCCGCGGAACGCCTGAATGAGGAGTTCAAGGCCGTCGGGTTCTACCTCTCTGGACATCCGCTTGATGACTACATGACCGCCCTGAAACGAAAGGGCGTCATGACGCTGGACGAGGTGCACGCCAAAGCAGAGCGCGGTGCGCATGTGGCCAAGATGGCGGGCGTTGTGGCGGGACGGCAGGAACGCAAATCCGCGCGCGGCAACCGGTTTGCCTTCTGCCAACTCTCCGACACGACCGGCGGCTATGAGGTTACGTTGTTTTCCGACACGCTGGAAACGGCGAGGGAGCATCTGGAGACGGGGGCCAAGGTTGTCGTCACCGTCGAGGCCACGATGGAAAGCGATCAGCTCAAACTGCTTGGTCGTTCTGTCGCGCCGATTGACACCGCAGTTGCAGGCGTCGGGGCAACCGGTTTGCGCATCTTCTTTGAAGACGAAGGTGCGGTGCGCCTGGCGCAAACGGTGCTTGAGGATGCCACTCGCACGGTGCGATCAGGGGGCAAGGGGCCGATCACATTCACCTTCTTTGATCCCGAAGGGTTGGGTGAGATCGACGTTACGCTCAAACAAGATTACCCGGTCAATCCCCAGATCAAGGGCGCGATCAAGAGTCTTTCCGGCGTGGTCGAGGTGCAGGATCTCTGATGCTGTCGGCGGGGGCTCGCCGATCTGGAAGCTGCCGCTGGTTAACCATGCTGCGCTTCGCTATGCGGCGAACAGTTTCCCTTTTCGTACTGGTTTGCGTGTTCCCATGTCTCGCTTCATGATGCTTTTCGCGACGGCGTTGCTGCTTGATGGCTGCATCGCGTCGTCCCCCTCCATGGCGCCGCCCGTGGCGGGCGTCATGCCTGAAACGTCGCGGTTCAACCTTCGTCCGTCGGCGGAAGATACGATGGCGGATTGGCCGCTTCTTACGGCGCTCATCGAGGTGCCCGAAGAGTGGACCCCCTCGGATACCGCAGACCTTCCGACCCGTCTCCTGACGGACGATGCCCGACTGCAATGATGCCCGGCTGCAGTAATGCCTGTCGTCAGTAGTGCGGCGGTCGTTCATCGCCGATCATCACGCTGCCAGGGCTTTCGGCCTCGCGTGCGGCTTCTCGGCGCATCAGCATCGTCACCTGAGTGGTCAGCTTTGCAATCTCGCTGTCTTGGCGGGTGACGACCTCATTCAGGTCATCCACCAACTTGGACAGGTGCGCGGCGGTCTCTTCCAGTTTTTCGATACGGTCATTGCTCATGGTTCAAGAGTTAGGGCAGGAAGCGCCCGTCGCCAAGGGCCTGTTGCCCCTCCGCGCGCCATTGGATAAAGCCAGCGGCGACAGCACCCGCGGATGAGGCCCGATCCAATGGCGAAAGTGAAGAAGCAACCCCGGCCCAAGGCCCAGACGCCCAAAGGGTTTCGCGACTACTTTGGCGCGGAGGTCAGCGAGCGTGCGGACATGCTCCGTACCATTGCGGCGGTCTATCACCGATACGGGTTTGACGCCTTGGAAAGTTCGGCCGTCGAGACGGTCGAGGCGCTGGGCAAGTTCCTTCCCGATGTCGATCGCCCGAACGAAGGGGTTTTTGCCTGGCAGGAAGATGACAGCGATTGGCTGGCGTTGCGCTATGATCTGACCGCGCCATTGGCCCGCGTCTATGCTCAGAACAGGAATGATTTGCCCACGCCGTACCGCCGTTTTGCCATGGGGCCGGTTTGGCGCAATGAAAAGCCGGGTCCGGGCCGGTTCCGTCAGTTCTATCAGTGTGATGCCGATACGGTCGGAAGCGCCTCCATGGCCGCCGATGCGGAAATCTGCGCGATGCTGTCGGATACCCTTGAGGCAGTTGGCATTCCGCGCGGCGATTACATCGTGCGGATCAACAACCGCAAGGTATTGAACGGCGTGCTGGAGGTCATGGGGGTCGGCGAAGGCGAGACCCGTGAGGCTGTGCTGCGCACGATCGACAAGTTCGACAAGGTCGGCGAAAGTGGCGTAAGGGAGCTTTTGGGGAAAGGCCGTCTGGACGCATCGGGCGCATATATCGACGGTGTGGGGCTGGCCCCCGAGAGCGCCGATCCGGTCATCGCCTTTCTGACCTCTCGTGCGGATGGCAACAGCGCGACCTTGGCCAACCTTCGGAGTGCCATCGAAGGTTCGACGATCGGCGAAGCGGGCGTGTCGGAATTGGAAGACATGGCCGCCTTGCTCGAAGCCCAAGGATATGGCCCCGATAGGATCGTGATCGACCCGGCCGTCGTCCGGGGGCTTGGGTACTATACCGGCCCGGTATTCGAAGCTGAGTTAACCTTTGAAATCACCGATGAAAAAGGCCGCCCGCGCCAATTTGGCTCTGTTGCCGGGGGTGGGCGTTATGACGACCTTGTCGCGCGTTTTACGGGCCAGACCGTGCCCGCGGTGGGTGTGTCCATCGGGGTTGATCGCCTGCTTGCCGCGCTGCGGGCAAAGGGGCGGCTCAGCAGTGCGCAGAACGGGCCGGTTGTAATCACGGTGATGGATCGCGACCGTATGGCCGATTATCAAGAAATTGTTGCCGAACTGCGAAACGAAAATATCCGGGCCGAGGTCTATCTCGGGAATCCCAAGAACTTTGGCAACCAACTGAAATATGCCGACCGGCGCGGGTCCCCAGTCGCGATTATTCAAGGCGGGGATGAGCAGGAAAAAGGCGTGGTGCAGATCAAGGACCTCATCCTGGGGGCGAAGATCGCCGAGAACGCCACTCTCGAAGAGTGGAAGGAGCGCCCGAGCCAGATCGAGGCGCCGCGCGCCGAACTTGTGGAACGTGTCCGGGAGATCCTCTCGACCCACGGTCTGCTTGCTGACGACGGCAGCTACGTTTGATGGTAACGCGTGCTGAAATACTGGCGGAGGCCGCCCGGCTTCGCGCACAGTTCGAGGCTCGTGGAGCGCAGCCTGTTGAGACGCCCGTACTGCAGCCAGCCGAAACCTTGCTGGATCTCTATGGCGAAGATATCCGGGGCCGCGCATATGTGACGTCCGACGCACTGCGCGGCGAACAGATGCTGCGCCCCGATTTCACCGTTCCGGTCGTTCAGATGCACATGGAAAGCGGCGCGGAACCTGCACGTTATACCTATGCGGGCGAGGTGTTCCGCCGTCAGGAAGCGGATGCGGATCGGGCCAACGAATATCTGCAGGTCGGCTTCGAAGTATTTGACCGTGAAAACCCTGCCGATGCCGATGCCGAGATTTTCTCGGCCATTGCAGAGGCGTTTGACGGACTGGACCTTCGTCGTGCGACGGGGGATATCGGCATTCTGACTGCCGCTGTCGCCGGTTTGCGCACCAGCGAAGCTCGAAAATGCGCGCTTGCTCGTCACATTTGGCATCCGCGCCGGTTCCGCGCCTTGATGGACCGTTTCTCCGGGCGGGCCCCGGTGCCAAGCTCTCGGCGTGCATTGCTTGAGGCCGAAGATCCGTTCGCACATGCAGGGCCAATGATCGGGCTGCGGTCCCGTACGGAAATCGAAGATCGGATAGCGGCTTTGCGCGCTGATGCCAGCGAGCCCCCCTTGTCTGCGCAGGAGATCGATCTGATCGAAGCGCTTCTCGCGACGCGGGAAACTTTGCCATTCGCGTTGGAGCACCTGCGCGATCTGGCCGTCGACTTGCCCTCAATCTCGCGGGCGGTAGAGACGATGGAGATTCGAATGGAGGCGCTCGCCCGGCGCGGGATCTCTCTTGAGACGCTGGATTTCGAGGCGAGCTACGGGCGCACATCCATGGAATATTACGACGGGTTTGTTTTCGGGTTCCTCGCGCCGCTTCGTCCTGACCTTCCACCTGTGGCGACAGGGGGCCGGTACGATGCCCTGACCCGGAGGCTCGGGAACGGGCAGGAAATTCCAGCTGTGGGTGGGGTCATTCGCCCCGGTCTCAAGCTTGAACTGGAGGCAGAGGCATGACCGTAAAACTCGGCGTTCCCTCCAAGGGCAGGCTTATGGAGAAGACTTTCGATTGGTTTGGCCGGCGGGGAATCGGCCTGCGCCGAACTGGCTCAGAGCGGGAATACGCTGCTTCGGTCGAAGGTATTGACGGGCTAGATCTGGTGTTGTTGTCCGCAGGGGAGATCCCGCGTGAGTTGTCCGCAGGGCGTATCCACCTCGGTGTGACGGGCAATGACCTTGTGCAGGAGAAGCTCGCGAACTGGGAACAGCAAGCAAGGGTTCTGACCGGCCTCGGGTTCGGGGAGGCAAACCTGATAATCGCTGTCCCGAATGCATGGGTTGATGTCAACACGCTTGAGGATCTGGATGCGGTGTCCCGTGCCTTTCGTGCCGTTCATGGGCACCGTTTGCGCATCGCAACCAAATACCATCGGCTCGTGCGGGAATTCCTGCGTGATCAAGGGGTTGCGGATTACCAGCTTGTCGATAGCCAGGGCGCGACGGAGGGTACGGTCAAGAATGAGACTGCGGAGGCTGTCGCGGATATCACCTCGACGGGAGAAACGCTGCGCGCCAACCACCTGAAGATTCTCGATGATGGCCTCATTCTGCGCAGTCAGGCCACGCTTTTCAAATCTCGTACTGCACCTCTCGCCGGAGATGAACGGGAAACGATGACTGCTTTGATCGATCGCTTGGAGATTGATCGGGAACCGCTTTAAGGCGAGTGACAGACTCGCAACAGGGGTAGCCGAAAGCCGTTTCGCATCGGCTTCTTCTCGTAAGCGCGTAGAACCGCGCGTAGGGTATTCGGTAAATCACACTCCTTGAGGTTTCCGATGCGGTTCCAGACAGTTACGATTGCGACAATCTTTGCAGCAGCGGCGGCATCTGCCGGGGCCCAATCGTGGGAAGGCGACCTCACGCTGGGATATGGCTTCGGCGAAGTCGAGGATGAAGATATTTCCCGACTTGGCTTTGTCCTCGGGGGGCTATTCTCGGTCGGGGATAATTTTTCGGTGGGCACTCGCCTCGATGCGATGCGTTTACGCGCTGGCGATGATGACGAGCATTCCCATGTCACGAATGGCGTCATCGCGCCTATGTTCCATCTCGATGACCAGCGTTCGGTCGGCGCGTATTACGAATTCAACCGGGTTGCCTCCGATAGCGATGATTTTGAGTTCCATTCCTATGGTCTCAGTGGCGGCTACGAGATCGGCACTTTTGCCGGGCAGGTTTACATCGGAACCTTGGATGAAAGCCCTGAGCAAGCGGGTAGTGAAGATTGGGTCGAATATGGCGGCAGTTTCACATACGGGCTGTCTCCTGAGGCTTTGGTCGGATTCAGGTACGATCGGACCGTCTTGAGAAATGACGATGGCGAATCCGCAATGAGCGCGCATGGCCTTGCTTGGGCGTATGATTTTGGCGATGCCAATGTCTTTGGCGGTTTGCTGCGGTCTAAGACCGACGATGAATTCGCTGACGAGGACGACGATATCTTCACCTACAAATATGCTGTGGGCATGGGGTATGATCTGTCTGCGGTCACAGAGTTCGATGCAATGGCGAGTGTAGAACTTGTCCGCACCAATTCAGATTTAGTGGGTGACGATCTCCGCGGCCATGAGGTGCGCTTCGGTCTCAGCATTCCAATCGGCGGCGCAGCACAGAGCGCGGTTCCGGGGACTTCGGTCGCAGGTCAGATCTTGGGGCAGGGCCGCTCTGCTTTTGGTAACAACCAGCAGAACAGTTTCAATTTCTGAGTAAGCTAGAGCACTCCACGTTCGCCGGGATCAAAGGACGCCAATCTCGGCGAGCGCCGCGTCTAGTTCTGCGGGCAGCTTCCCTTCGTTGGCTCGGCTAGTCGGCAGATCAGCCGGGGCATCTTCGGGCTTCAAATAGCGCCAGCCCTGGAAAGGGCGCCTTGGGGCGGGGCGCGTCTGAACGACGTTTCGATCCAGCACGATACCGCATCGGGAAATTCCATCCTCGCGCACCACTTCTTCGAGACGAAGGATCGGTTGCCGCGCTAGGATGATCCCCTTGATAACCCAAAAGATTGACCCACCGTTCAAGAGAGCTGTCTCTTGTTTCGGCCACATGCGGGTGACGTGGCGTGGCATCCCGTCGCTGGAGACGGATCGCCCGCTGGCTTGCCAGTGCAGAAGGTCATCAATGCTCTCTGCTCCGACGCATAGTTTCACCAGATGGATCTTATCCACGAGTTATCCCCAGATTCCTGCACAGTTGATGGCATATATTGTAGGCTCTTGACTGTGGCCTTCAAGCTATGGTTTCTCGCGTCCTTCGACGCCTTGCCTCGACGAACTGGATTCGTCGCCCAATCAGGGCTATTCTGACGCCCCGCCGACCAAGAGGACACCCCCTATGACCCGCTTTGCTGCCCCCATCGCCGAGTCCATCTGGGACATGAAATATCGCTTCAAGAAGAGCGATGGTACCGCGATCGACAAAACTGTCGAGGACAGCTGGCGCCGGATTGCCAGATCGCTTGCGACGGTGGAGAAGGATCCCGAGCATTGGGAAGAGGTCTTCTTCAGCGCGCTTGAGGACTTCAAGTTCCTGCCCGCCGGGCGGATCACGGCCGGGGCAGGGACGGAACGCTCGGTGACGATGTTCAACTGTTTCGTGATGGGAACCATCCCGGACAGCATGGGCGGCATCTTCGACATGCTCAAAGAGGCCGCGCTGACGATGCAGCAGGGCGGTGGCATCGGCTATGACTTCAGCACGATCCGCCCGCGTGGCGCGGATGTCAAAGGCGTCGCGGCGGATGCGTCGGGCCCGTTGTCCTTCATGGATGTGTGGGATGCCATGTGTCGGACGATCATGTCGGCAGGGTCCCGCAGGGGGGCCATGATGGCGACCATGCGCTGTGATCATCCCGACGTTGAAGATTTCATTACGGCTAAATCCGACTCCGCACGCCTGCGCATGTTCAATCTCTCGGTGCTGGTCACCGACGTTTTCATGGAGGCAGTAAAGGCCGACGGGAGCTGGGACCTTCAGTTTGACGGCAAGGTTTATCACACGGTCAAGGCGCGTGATCTTTGGAACAAGATCATGCGAGCCACCTATGACTACGCCGAACCTGGCGTCATCTTCATTGACCGCATCAACCAAGCCAACAACCTGAGCTACTGCGAGCAGATTGCGGCGACGAACCCCTGCGGCGAGCAGCCGTTGCCGCCCTATGGCGCTTGTCTGCTCGGTTCAATCAACCTCGCCCGGTTGGTGAAAGATCCCTTCGAAAAGGACGCTGCCCTAGACGATGAAGCGCTCACAGAGCTTGTCGCAACCGCTGTTCGCATGATGGACAATGTGGTCGATGCTTCGCGCTTCCCTCTTGAGCAGCAAGCACAGGAAGCGCTGGCGAAACGCCGGATCGGCCTCGGCGTGACCGGGCTTGCGGATGCGTTGTTGATGGTGGGTCAGCGCTATGGGTCGGACGAAGCTGCGGCGCAAACCGAGCGTTGGTTGCATGCAATCGCGCGGGCGGCATACCGGGCCTCCGTGCAACTGGCCAAGGAAAAGGGCGCGTTCCCGCTGTTCGATGCAGATGCGTTCCTTGCGAGCGGGACAATGAAGGCGATGGACGAGGACGTGCGTGCAGAGATCGCAGAGCACGGCATTCGCAATGCCCTCCTGACGTCAATTGCACCCACCGGGACCATCTCTCTTTATGCAGGCAACGTATCTTCGGGGATCGAGCCGGTATTCGCCTATGCATACACCCGCAAGGTACTGCAGAAGGACGGATCAAGGACCGAAGAGGAAGTGGTCGATTATGCCGTCCAGATGTGGCGGGAGAAGTTTGGAGACAAAGACCTCCCCGACTACTTCGTAAATGCCCAAACCCTAGCGCCGCTCGAGCATGTCAAGATGCAGGCGGCAGCGCAGAAGTGGGTCGATAGCTCGATCTCCAAGACGATCAACTGCCCCGAGGACATCAGCTTCGAAGGATTCAAGGACGTCTACATGGAAGCGTTCGAGACGGGGTGCAAGGGCTGTACCACCTATCGCCCGAACGATGTGACTGGCTCGGTCCTCAGCGTGTCTGAGACCTCTGACAAGGCTCCAGAGGCCGATCAAGGGGCGGATGTAATCTATATGGCCGATCCTCTGGATCGCCCTCAGACGCTTGAAGGAATGACCTACAAGCTCAAATGGCCCGATAGCGAGCATGCGATCTACCTCACCGTCAACGATATCATGGTTGGGGACCGTCGGATGCCGTTTGAGGTCTTCATCAACTCCAAGAACATGGAGCACTTTGCCTGGACTGTCGCCCTTACACGGATGATTTCGGCTGTGTTCCGGCGGGGTGGGGATGTTTCCTTCGTGGTAGAAGAGCTCAAGGCCGTGTTCGACCCGCGCGGCGGGGCATGGATCCAAGGCAAGTACATTCCATCGATACTCGCAGCCATTGGCGGTGTCCTTGAGCGGCACATGGTCTCAATCGGTGTCATCGAAGCCGAAGGTCTTGGCCTGAAAAGCGATCCGCAGGCGCAAGTCGTGAACCTCGATCAGCCAAGGGGACCAGCTTGCCCCAGCTGTGGTCAATTTGACATGAGAATGGTCGAAGGATGCATGATCTGCGCCAGTTGCGGACATTCGAAATGTAGTGGTTAGTGTCAGTTGTCAGATGTAACTGAAAGGACTAATTGTCCTTTTTGGGTGGTTTTTTGGCCATTCTTGGAAGCATAACGTGACCACCGGGCAGAAACGCCCGGTTGTCGCGGTTTAAGCCCTGAAACACGATGCCCAAGGTTCGACTCTGTCCCAAGGAATATTGTGCGGTAGGAGTGTCGTCCAAAACCGAATTCGAAGAAATTCTTCTATTGTTTGGATTTCTCCTGAACACGGGAGGCAAACCCATTGCTCCTGGGCGGATGTGCCGCAGTTGAAACCTGACCGGTGGGCGGTCGGGAACAGTGTGGCTGCCATGCGAGAGGCGCGTTGAATGGAGCGGTCGTGTCCATAGGTCAGGGCGATTAGTTGCCTCAAAGGGCAAGCCCCCCCCGATCTGAGAAAATTTTCGGGGGCAGGAACGCAAATGGGGCGGCCAAAGGCCACCCCATTTGTCGTCATGTCATGTCTGATCTATGTACGGCTTGTTGTTCGTGCGCGTAGCGCGGCCTCTATCCGCGTATAGGCTATGAGGGCCTCGTGTCGCGAATGTCCACCATCACAACAAGTGCAAGGGATCAGGGCATCCCCAAGGTCCAGGAGCTGATATCCGAGCGCAAGGAACGCCTCCTTTGCCGCAGCGGCCAAGTGATCAAAGTGATGCTGCCATTGCATGACCGAAATACATGCGATTTCCCTACCTTGCTGATACGGGTGTCGGTCCACCCAGAGATGGACAAACGGCACCCGAAATTTCTGTAGAAGCCACATTGAGATGTCGCAGATATCTTGTTGGAGAGAGTCGCCCTCGTCGGGGTCGGGACCCCGACGACGAGCGTGTTGCAACTGACAGCCCGAGACGGTGTCAGTCGGCATTGCAGAACCGCGCATGTAGTTCACTGATCCGGGCACCATGCCAGCGCAGGGCACCAGACGCGTCAAAACCACGATCCCGCGCGGCAGCATCTGCAGCTTGCGATGTCTGCTTCGCCAGAAATGTTTCGATCTCCTGAAGAGCTGTCCTGATCATCTTGGCATCCGGGTGCTGGTTCCCGAAGATGCCATGAAGATCGCAAAGCGCATCAAAGCCCGAAGGCGCGTCGAAAGCGTCGAACAGATTGCACAGGGCAGCGCCATGACGGCGCAGATGCTGCTCCGTATCTGCGATCCGGTCATATGCGGCCTGTGCGATGTTTTCATTAGTGGTGTCCATGTGGGACCTCCTGTTCATGTGGTTGGATTGTTTTGGGTGGGTGCCATTCTGCGGCGTCACGAAATCCGGCATGAGAGGAGGTGGTTGGTTTGCCGATGTGCTCCTTGTGTTTGGATCGGAAGGGGGCTTTTGCTGGTACCAATGACATTGGTCGTTTTGCGAATCCACGAAGAAGAAAAATGCGCGTGCTCACACCTTTCTTGGGAGACCCCCACGCTGTCGCCAAGGTGACGAGGCGCGGGGAGATACATCACGCTGCTTGATCGGGATCGGATTTGAACACCCCCGCATCCTGGAGAGCCTGTTCCAAGCCATCCGCGAGGAGGCAGATTTCCGGAACAATCGGATCGTCGGGTTCGAGCAGTGCAAAACCCGAGTCATCGCCCCAATCGTCATTGTAAGCGTATTCGAGGAACAGAAGGTTCCGCAGCTCAAGCAATTGACGGCGCAGACGACGGGTAAATGGCCTGTGGTGGCTCAGCGCCTCGCGAACCGCATTGATAAGCCGCGCGCCGCGCCGCCCACCGAGCAGCACAGCGGCGTGGCCGAGGGCTTCATCGTTGTCTTGGAAATACGCCCGAAACGCGTGTTCGCTTCCTTGGCATTTGGTGAGCTTTGGGTCGGGGATGATCTTGTTGTAGTACATGGTGCCTCCTGTTGAAAAAAGTTGCCAGGTTTCGTCCCGGCGGTCAGGATGTTTTGGAGGTTCATGTGATCGTCATCTGCTGAGTTGCGCGCCTCACTCTGAGGGCGCGAAAATCAGTCGATGGCGGTGTCTGTCAATTTTCTCTTCATTGCGTATCGTCCTTCTTGATGGCTTCTGGATAAGAGATTGGCCAAAATTCCCATGACGAAGAAGTTTTTGAAAAAATTGGAAACTCGCTTTCCCTGAGACGATTCTACTGCCGTCTAAGACCATCAGGATGCAGTGTGCCGACCAATACGATCCGCACGGTTCACTTGTGCACCTTTAGGAGAATTGTCGTTCGGGGGGCACTTGGAGGGTCTGCCTTTTACAAGAGACGGCGTGTTCGGAGGGCATAGCGCGTTTCGGTCTAAAAATGTTTCCGTATCGGACCAAACGTATTCATCTACTCATCAAGATCGATGTGAAGCATTTCGCAGCGGTCTCGGGAAAATCTCTTGCATGCAGAAAGGAGGCGTTCGGTTTGGTTGGCCGACTACGGCCGGACAAAAGCAAGATACTCAAAAATCATCGCTGACAAGCAGCGCGCTGCGGGATTTGATCAATCCCATATGCGATGATCGACAGGCGCAAACCGCCTGATTTTGAGCCCCGAGACTCTCTGTGCCCGCCCACGACTTTCCCAGAAAGCTGACCATGGCAGCTTTCGATACTAAAATCATCTCAAAGGAGAATAGCCTGTAGTTCAAAGTAACCTGTTTCGATATGCAGATGTCGGGGGGCCAAAGAATTTTGGGGCTCCCGACCGCTGGCTAAACCCATAAATTTGGACGGCGGAATAAAGTGATCAGCGCTGCGTTTGTGCGATTAGGCGTCGCGGCGTCGCGGCGTCGAGGTGTACAATGAACATTTCAGCAACGTCGAGTGCTCAGCAATTAATTCGTCAGCTCCCTACTGGGGAGACGTTGTTCCGGTCCTTTTTCCCAACGAATACCGGAGGTCAACAACATCAATATCTTGGCGGGTGTTTTCCTCCCACAGTGGCGTGAGTAGAGCGCGGCTCCTCCTGGCCCATTCTTAGCTCAACGCGAACGGCCCACAGCGGCCTTTCGTCGATTGTACAATATGCTGCGATCGCATCCAACTTTTCGGACATTGGCTTCCGTGATCAGTGCTTCTATCATCTGCGGCAGGCCAAAGAGGTATTCAGATGAAACGCGAACCCAATCTTGTCATTTCCAGCGCTTCGCAGCGCATCGTTGAGGATGGGGTGCCATTTAAGGTGGAGATCTACAAACTCGAAGGCGGGGACGGTTGGTCGCTGGAAGTTGTGACAGAACACGGGACATCTATCGTCTGGGACGATCCCTTTGAAGACGACCGAGCCGCATTCGAAGAAGCAATCAGCACCATTCGCAACGAAGGCGCAGTCGCATTTTCGAACGGTGGTTCAAACGTCGTCCTGTTTAAGCAGTAGGTGAATGGTCCCAAGCTGTCGTTTGCGCGATGGGATGATTAAAGGTACAACTTCTCAATAGCCGCCTTAACTACCAGAGCGCTCGAAATTAGCCCGATTAATGACAACACCAATTTCTAAAGTTGAGAAGACTTCAATGAATTTTGCGTCATGGCGAAAATGTGACTTTCAGCTCCATACTCCACGAGATCCCAATTGGAATGGGAAGAGACCTGTCGGGTTGGGAGACGAAACTGACAATGGTCCAGCAACACAATCCGATGTAGATGCTGCACGGATAGCATGGGCGAATGATTTCATTAATATTTGTCTAAAGAGAGATCTGCGAGCTGTAGCGATCACTGACCATCATGAAATGGTGATGATACCATATGTGCAGTTGGCTATATCTCAGAGGCTTTCCGAGGATGCCAAATTTGACCTATGGCTATTTCCTGGAATGGAGCTGACCTGCCGCAACGGTGTGCAATGTTTGATCCTTTTTGACGCTGATCTTTCGAAGGCTTGGCGCATTGAGGCACAATCTAAATTGGGAATTACAATCCCATCCTTGAATGTGAATGGAAGGCAGGGGCCTAAAGTCACACAACTTGATTTTCCGTATCCTGAAATATCTAAACGACTTGATGTAGTCCCGGAACTTCAGGGACGATTTATTGTTCTGCCAAATGTCTCTCAGGGAGGTCAGCACACCGTCTTAACTGAAGGATCTCACGCAGACTTCAAGTCTATGTCTTATGTGGGGGGGTACCTCGATAGAGGGCAGAATATTGAAACGATAAGCGGAAAGAACAAGAGGCGCTTATCAGGTGAAGAAGACATCTGGGGAAATCGTTTCGTTTATCCCTTGCCCACATCAGATGGCCGGTCTGCGGACTTTTCCAAGGCAGGTACAAATAGCTGTTGGATTAAGCTTGCTGCACCTACCGCTGAGGCGATCAGGCAAGCGTTTTTGGGGCACCGATCTCGCATCTCAATCGAACCTCCCCTAACACCTACGCTGAGTGTTAATTTCATTGAGGTGAGCGGGTCGGAAATTCTTACAGATCGGCAGATAGACCTCAGTTCTGAACTAAACTCTTTCATCGGCGGGAGGGGTAGCGGTAAGAGCACATTGCTTGAATATGTGGCGTTTGGACTGGGTCGCAGTTGTTACGATTTGCCTAAGGACGCATTTTCTGGGGCAGACCGGCTAAAAGAACTTATTTCTCAAACGTTAATCGCAAAAGGTGCAACACTGTCAGTTGGTGTCACTCAAGATGGCGCAGAATTCAAAGTCCGTCGTGGTGGATCGAACGCTTACCAGCCTGACATAACTTACCCTGACGGCACGACCCAGAAACTAAGCACCAAAGAGCTCCGCACACTTTTCCCTGCCGTTGTTTATAGTCAGGGAGAACTCTCCGAGCTTGGGAAGCAGGCCGGCAAGCGTACGCACATCTCAGACCTGCTGCAATTTGTTGACCAAGAGTATAAACGTGAAGATGAACGGTTGAATGCAGAAATTGATGCATCCAGAATGCGCGTCCGGAAAGCCATCCAAGGGCTTTCATCGGCTTGGGCGATAGAGGCAAAGATTAGTAAGTTTACTGCCTCAAAGGCCTCTTTAGAACAGCGAATTGGGGCATTGCAAAAGACGCTTCCTGAATTGTCCGATGCTGACAAAGCAACCGTTTCTCGATATGAAAAGCTATCCGCGCTTGAGGCTAAGAGGCAACAAGCGAAAGCCCAAGTGGCTTCGGTTATGGAGGAAGTCACCCAGCTTTGGAAGACGTCAAGGAAGCCCGTAGACCTGAGCTCAGAGTTGCCAGAAGCTGGAAACTTTCAAAAGGCATTCTATAAATTCAATGCCGAATTTTCGAGTGGTATCGAAGCGCTTGGAATTGAGCTTGGAAAACACCGAGATGCCATGGTGGAGGGTGGCGCAGATATCGACATCGCTCTCGATGAGGCGAAAGTCGCGCGTGATTTGGCCATGAACAAACTCACTGAGCACCGATCAGCTACAGCCCAGATTTCCAATCTCCAAGTCGAACTCCAGGGCGTTCTCAAACAAATAGCTGAACTTTCAGTCACTGCGAGTTCAGCTGATGAATGGTTCGAAAAGCTAAAGTCAGCAGTCGACGGGTTGAAAGAAGCCGTCGCACAAAAGGGCGGAAAAACCAGAGAATGGGCCAACAAAATCGAGACGCTATCGGGCAATAGGATTGAGGCTCAGCTTAAGGCTGACGCGAACTGGACCGCTATTCATGAGGCCGTTGAGGCTCTCACGGCGAAGGCAAACATAAAAGAGGCAACGAGAATTCAACAAACGGACGAGTACTTAAAGAAATCAGGGGCTTGGCCATCCCTCGACAGCTTGAGGACCGATGCATTGGCCGCTTTGCGGTGGCATATCCTTTCGCAATCTGAAAGTGGCAAGCCACCACAGATGGAGGCGCTGGTTGAAGCTACCGGGGCAACATCAAGAGCTGTCGAACGATGTGTTGAATTGATGGACGTTCAGCGGGTTGAGGCGATAGCCACTGCGGTTCCAAGCGATGACATCTCCTTGCTTTACTGTGATGGAGACCGAAAGATATCATTTGAAAAAGCGTCGGAAGGCCAGCGAGCAGCAGCACTATTGTTTATGTTGCTGGAACAACCGGGGGGGCCACTTCTGGTCGACCAACCAGAAGGAGATCTCGACAATAAGATCGTGTCGGACCTTGCCGAGAAGCTTCACGATGCCAAGAAGAACAGGCAGATCATATTTGCGAGCCACAACGCAAACATCGTTGTGAACGGTTCCTCGGAACTCGTTCTTGGTTTAGACGTAAGTGAAAACGCAAAAAGAGATGTTGCCTGTGGGGGGGCAATCGACACAAAAGAGGTCTGCGACAAAATCACAGAAATTATGGAAGGTGGACCACAAGCGTTTCGCGATAGAAAAGAAAAGTACGGATATTGAATGCGCTCTTCTTCACCTGATCAGATCTCGACACATTCTCATGTAAATGTGCCAAAAGCTTGATAACGGTCTCTCGGGTCATTTCAAGGTCCGCTTTAGCGGCATTATTAAATTCATGCTGCAAAGCGGAGAACGGCCGCTTCCCGCCCTTGGTGTCGATCGACGCGAACGGCCCTCAGCCGCCTTTGGGCAGAATAGCCTGATGCCGCGATGCGGCGCGCGTAAGCTGCCCTTCGCCGCCGTTGCGTTGTAGGGCCTGTAAGGGAACCAGCCTACGGACTTGGGCCGATCCTTGAGTGGCGCCAAATTGGCTCTCCTGTGCTAAAAGTTTGGCAAGTCGGGGGAATTACCGCGAAGCGGTCAGATCCGAAGTCTTGATTCTGGTGAGTTTTCACCAGCAGTGTGTGAGCTTCTTCGATCTGCGCCAAGACAGGAGTGGGGGATACCTTCCAATCACGGATGTCGTCATGCTCTTCACGGTCAGGAGCAGATGCATGCAGATCAAAATGATCTCCGGATCGCAGCTTGCTCAACCTTAATTTTGCCGATCACCCTTTCACTCCTCGCCCACAGGCAATTGATGCGTGTCGCTCCATTGCCTTGGCGACTGGCCATACATTCGTTTGAACTCACGGCTGAACTGCGAGGCACTGACGTAGCCGACCTCCATCGCGGCCTCTGAAACGGTCATGCCGCCTGCGATCTTCATCGCGGCGTTGTTTATGCGCATGGATTTCACGAACTGGATGGGCGACATGGCCGTTGCCTGCTTGAACTTGCGATGGAACACGGCGCGACTCATGCCTGCGCGATTCGCCATGTCGTCGATGGATACCGGCGCCTCCGGCTGAGACGACACATGGGCGATGGAACGCGCGATGGCATTGCCGGGGCTGAAAGTCTCCCGGGCGAACGCTCCTGCTTCGCCTTTCAGAACGGCATAGTAAAGCTCGCGCAGCCTCGCATTGCCAAGCACGGCAACGTCTGTTGCATCTTCCCAAAGCTGCACCAGTCGTAGGAGCGCGTCGAGGAAGCCATTGTCCCAACGCGCCAGCCGAATGCCCCGTGGGGTGCTCTCGGCTCTGGGGATGCGGCTGCCGGAAGCCTCCATTTCGATGGTCAGTTCGCTCATATGGCGCTGATCAAGTGCGATATAAACGCCATATAGCGGGTTCTCGGCGGAGGCGGTGGGCGTCCCGGCCTCTACCGGCATGGACATCGGGCAGCACAGATATTCGCTGCTGTCATAAACATAGCGCTGCCCGTCCAGAATTGTCTCCTTGCCGCCGCTGACGATGGCGATGACACAAGGCTCATAGACCGCCGGGGCGCAGGGCACTGCTTCGGTCGCACGAAACAACTGGACGCCTTTGATGCCGGTCTGGATCATGCCATCCCTTGGCATCCGGGTTTCGATGATCTGCCTGATGGTGTGCTTGCTCATGGACTGCATGTAATGCGGGGGAACACCTCCACGCAATGGTATCGAGACAATCAGGCAAGTATTCGCGAGGATCGCGCCTGTTCCGTATATCCCCTGAGATTTATCTACGATTTCAACCAGGCCGCCATACGGTGCGATCTTTGAAAGGAACAGATACATGGCAGACATGACTTTTGGCCCCAGGGGATGGACGCCGGAACGCCTTACCCCTCTCTCCGGCAAGACATATGTCATAACCGGGGCCAACGCGGGCGCGGGGTTCCAGGCGGCGCGCATCTTGCTGACCCGTGGTGCGAAAGTGGTGATGTTGAACCGCAGCGCCGAACGCTCGACCGCGGCCATCAAGGATCTCAAACAGGAATTCGGCGCGCAGGCCGACGTCAGCTTTATCCGCATGGACCTGTCGGACCTGTCCAGCGTGCGTGCCGCCACGCAGGAGGTGCTGAACACGGTCCCGCGTATCGACGGATTGATCTGCAATGCTGCCATCGCGCAGGTGCCGTCGCGCCAGTTGACCGTGGACGGGTTCGAGAGCCAGTTGGGCACCAACCACTATGGGCATTTTGTTCTATGCGGGATGCTGTTCGACCGGATCGAAGCATCGCAAGGCCGCATCGTCGTGGTCGCCAGCCTTGGCTACAAGATGGGTCTGCGCACCATCAAGTTCGACGACATCAACTGGAAGCAGGATTACGGCGCCAACACCGCCTACAGCCAGAGCAAGTTGGCGCAGATGATGTTCGCCTACGAGCTTCAGGACAGGGTCAATGCCGCCGGTCGCGAGGTGGAGGTCTACGTCTGCCACCCCGGCTCGTCGGCCACATCGCTGATCAGCACCAGCGGCGGTCTCATGACGCGTTTCACGTGGTGGCTGATGACTAAGACACCCATGGTGCAGACCGCCGAACAGGGAGCCTATCCCGAAGTCATGTGCGCCACCGAAAACGGGCTGGACCAGCGCGCGCTGTATGGCCCGACCGGCCGGATGGAATTCGTCGGCCCCGTGGGCCGTGGCACGCTGGAGTCGCACGCGTTTGACAAACCCGTCATGGCCCGACTGTGGGATATGTCCGAACAGGCCACCGGCTTCACCTGGTCCGTTTGACGGCCCAAGGAAGATCAGGTGCATTCTCTACAGATGGGCTTGTTGCCTCAGATTCTATACACAAGACCGTCTATACCGATTGAGAAGTGATACTTGATCTGCATACTTCCCGACACTCGGTAGACTAAAGACGCCCCCAGGACGCGGCTTTCATCACCTTCTCGATCAAAAAATCCATGAATACACGGACTTTTGGCGAAAGGACGTTCGATTTTGGATAGACCAGCCAAAGGACCGTCTTTTCAGCGACCTCAAAGTCAGGCAAGACCTGAACCAAGTCACCCGTGGCGAGCTCCTTACCGACGCTCCAGAGCGAATTCATCGAAATGCCGGCGCCAGCGATTGTTGCCAGCTTTTGAGTTAATCCATCATCCAGAACCAGTCGGCAGGCGGCGGCACTCGGGTCGAACGCCTCTTTTTGACCATCCGGCCCGATCAAGGGGCGTGCCGTTTGATTCTTGAATGCGATCAATTGATGCTGCGCAAGGTCGCGCGGATGGGAGGGTGTGCCGTGTTCCTTTAGATAGGCAGGTGATGCGCATAACACGCGGGTGTCATCCGCCAGCTTGCGGCCCTTGAGGCTGGAATCTTGTAGCGCGGAATTTCGGATCGCAAGGTCAAAGCTGCCCTCGATCAAGTCGAACACACTGTCCGACAGCCGCAGATCCAGTGTCAGTTCGGGATAACGCTGCAAAAACTCCGGCAGGATTGGCGCGATGTAAAGCTGCGCAAACGTACTGGGTGCGGTGAACCGCAGCGTGCCGCGCGGGGTGGCGTGCCCTTTGCCGAGAGCGGCGCGTGCGGCGTCTTCCTGAGCAAGGATTTCTCGCGCAAAGGGCAGAAACTCTGCCCCTTCAAGTGACAAAGACACCTTGCGCGTTGTGCGGTGCAACAGGTCCGCGCCAATAGCATTTTCCAGCTTTGCCAGATGCGCGCCGGCAACTGCAGGGGCAAGGCCAAGGTCGCGCCCGGCAGCACCGATATTGAGCTTCTCCGCTGCGCGAACGAACAGTCGCAAACTGGCTGTATCCATCATTTATATCCAAAATCGATATTATGAATCGCAAATTCGCGCATTTATAGAGTCTTCGCAATGTGTATTTTCTCCGATGTGCCGATTGCGGCATCCAAACCACCTTGGGAGAAAAGACATGACTTGCTACTCGGTTCTCGCCGTGACCCCGACAAAAGAAGACTGGATCCCCGGCTATCTTGCCCCGGCCCTGGAAATAATGACCAAGCATGGCGGCAAATACATCGCGCGCACAACAGACCACGAACAGGTCGAAGGCGATGCGCAACCGGCCGCCTTGCGGATCATCATCGAATGGCCAAGCAAAGCGGCGGCATTGGCTTTCGTCAACGATCCGGACTATGCGCCCCACCTCAAGGCGCGCACCGAGGGCTCGACTTCGTCGCACTTCATCATTGAAGGCAAAGATGACCTTGCCTGACAGGCAAAACGCCCTTCCCCGAACGGGCGGGGATTCGTTTTCACCGCAAAGACAGGAGCCTCCCATGGCACGTACTGGCCACGTCAATTACCACGTTCATGCCCCGGGGCGGCAAGCCTTTGAAATCGACGCGGGCGGCATTGTCGGCAATCTGATTTCACCCGAATTGGTGGAAACACAAATCGCCCTGTATGACTTGCGCCAAGGTGCTGCAGCCAGTTTTGCCATCGATGGCGTTGCCTTTGACCGCAGCCCTTCGACGGTGAGGACCTTTGGCGAACCGCATGCGTGGCAAGCCACTTATGATGCGGAATTGACCGATCTGCTGAAACGCCGGATCGGCGCGCAAGAGGTCGTGATCTTTGACCACACGGTCCGCACGGATGATCCCGATGCGATCCGCAAACCCGCGCGCAACGTTCACAGCGACTATAGCGTTCAGGGCGCGGAAAAGCGGCTGATCGATCTGCTCGGAGCCGAGGAGGCCGCTGAATGGGCAACGGGCCACTATGCCTTTGTCAATGTCTGGCGTCCCATCGCCCACCCGATCAACTCTGCGCCGTTGGGGTTTGTTCGGCCTGCCAGTGTCGCCGCACAGGATTGGATCACGCTTGATCTGATCTATCCGGACCGGCGCGGGTCTATCATGGGACTTGCGGCGAATGACAAACACGAGTGGATTTATCAGTCTCGGATGACGCCGGATGAGGTGGTGTTTTTCAACATCTATGACAACGCGGGCCGCCCGTCGGTCGCTCATAGTGCCATCGATCTGATCGAAGACCCCACGGTGACAACCATCCGCCAGAGCATCGAAAGCCGCACCTTGGTGCGGTATTGACCGGAGCCCCCTATGCTTGACACTTCCGACGCCAAACCATTTGCCACGATCAACCGCGCCTATAATGCCACCTTCAAACCCGGTCGGATGACTGTGGGTATCGTCGCGCCGATTGAAGCACATGGCAGTAATCCCGTCCCGACCATGGACCGGCATATCGAGCGGGCCCAACTGGCCGACACCCTGGGATTTGCGGCGGTCTGGCTGCGGGATGTGCCGTTCAACGTGCCCAGCTTTGGCGATGCCGGGCAGATTTATGATCCGTTTGTGTACCTCGGCGCGCTGTCCATGGCGACGCACAACATTGCGTTGGGCGTCGCCAGCGTCGTGCTGCCGCTGCGCCATCCCGCCCATGTTGCTAAGGCGGCAGCCTCGGTCGATGTGATGTCGGGCGGTCGGCTGCTGCTGGGCGTGGCGTCAGGCGACCGGCCCGAGGAGTATCCGGCCATGGGCATGACATTTCCTGATCGCGGCGCGCGGTTCCGCGATAGTGTCGCATACATGCGCAGCCTCGTCGATCCCTATCCCGGAATCGAAAACAGCCACGGCACATTGTCGGGTGGGCTGGATATGTTGCCGAAACCAACCGGCCCGCGTCTGCCGCTGCTGATCACCGGCGGTAGCCAACAAGACCCGGCTTGGGTCGCGCGGAACGGCGATGGTTGGATGACCTATCCACGTGATGCGCAATCACAAGGACGCGTCGTTGCCGACTATCGCAGCCGCATCGCGAAACACGGCGGGCCGGACAAACCGGTCATGCAATCGTTGTATGTCGATGTGCTGGAAGATGCGGATGCCGCGCCGCGCCCGATCCATCTGGGTTTTCAGTCCGGAACCACATTCTTGCGCGACTACCTGCGTGAAATTCAAACTTTGGGCATCAATCACGTTGCCCTGAACCTGCGCTTTAACAGTGCGGATATCGAAACCACATTGAACCGTCTGGCCAACGATCTGTTGCCAGACTTCGCTGAATAGGAACCGTCCCATGTCCAAGACCATTCTCATCACCGGATCGACTGACGGCATTGGCCTGCGCACCGCCAAGACGCTGGCCGATCTGGGTCACACAATCCTGTTGCACGGTCGCAGCCAATCCAAACTGGACGCGGCGGCAAAGGAACTGGGCGGCGGGGTCGAAACCTATGCCGCCGATCTGTCCCGCATGGCAGAGGTCGAAAAGCTGGCCGCTGATGTGACCGCGCGCCATGACCAGCTGGACGTCTTGATCAATAATGCCGGCGTCTACAAAGTGCCCGACGCCAAAACGCCCGAGGGGCTGGACCTGCGATTCATGGTCAACACCTTTGCGCCCTATGTGCTGACCAATGCCCTGCTGTCCATCATCCCCGCAGACGGGCGGATTGTGAACCTGTCCTCGGCCGCTCAGGCCCCGATTGACGTGAAGGCCATGGCGGGCAAGACCAAGCTGGATGATTTTGCGGCTTACGCCCAAAGCAAGCTGGCAATCACCATCTGGACACGTGAGTTTGCCCGCGAGCATCCGAATGGCCCCGTCGCGATTGCGGTGAACCCAGGTTCACTTTTGGCGTCGAAGATGGTCAAGGAAGGCTTTGGCGTCGCAGGCAATGATATTCAGATCGGCGCGGACATTCTCACGGCAACGGCGACCAGCGCAGAGTTCGCCAACGCCTCGGGTAAATATTTCGACAATGACGCCGGGCGCTTCAACGACCCGCATCCGGCTGCGCTTGATCCGTCTCATGCGAGACTGGTCATGCAAACGATTGATAAAACCTCCTCCGCCCTTCGCCGCTAAACATAGATCGGGGGCCGAGACCGCCTACAAACCGTAGGTGAGGAAATCATTCCAACACCGGCCTTCTGCCTGTATATTCGCAGAGCGGAGGAGATATGACAGGGATTTCACCACGACCCGGCGTCGAGGCGGCACTTGGTGCCTCTTGGGAGCGTTGCGAGCGCAAGTACAAGCTTGCCCGTGACACCGCGCGCCCGATCTTGCGGATGCAAAGCACCGAGGTCGCGCCCCGGCTGGAGGAGATGATCGAACGCACCGGCGGGCGCAACGGCATCTTCCGCCAACTCTCTGGCATCGCCGCAGAGACCGGCGCCTGTATGGTGCTGACAGATACCGACGGTGTTCTGGTTCGACTGGAAGGACCGGAACAAGGCCGTGTGATTTTCGAGCAAAACGGCATTGCCTTTGGATCGTGCTGGGACGAACGCGTTGCGGGAACAAATGGCGTCAGCATGGCTTTGTCCGAAGGCGAGGCCTTTACCGTACGCGGTCAAGACCATTACTTTGCTTTGTTGCAGCCATTCTCCTGCACGGCGGTTCCGCTGTTTGATGCGGAAAACCGGATCATTGGCGCGGTGAATTTTTCGATGATCGACCGCGGCAACAAGGCGGATTATCTTTTCGCACGGCAATTGCTGGGGACTGCCGCGGACCGGGTGCAACGCCTGCTGTTCGAACGGCAGTTCAAGGATGCCATGATCCTGGGGGTCGCGCCCCAAGCTGGCCGTGACCTGATGCAACATGATGAACTTGTGGCTGTGAACGAGGACGGCATCATCCTTGGATCAACGGCGCGTGCGCATCTGCTGGCAGACGCGGACAACCCGGCACAGCTGAAGGGCAAAGCGTTTGAAACGGTCTTTGGCGCGGATGCTGCGATACTCGACAAGGTTCCGGAGCGTGTGGTCAGCGTACGCCGGGAAGGTGGATCATCGCTGCTGATCACGGCGCGCAATCATCAGTTGGGCGTCGGCGCACAGCCCGGATGGCGTCCTGCCAGAAAGGCCGATGCGCCCGAACCGATACGCCGACGGCTTGGGCCGTCGTTTCGGCGACTGTCACAGGGCAGCGATCAGATGGCGGCAATATGCGCCCGGGCGAAGGCCTGTTTTCGACGCGCGCTTCCCTTTGTGATCGAAGGCGCGTCCGGCACTGGAAAATCAAGCCTCGTGGCCGCGCTGGTCGAAGGCGAACGCCTGAATGCGACACAGGTGATGACGGTTGACTGCGCATCGCTCGATGACACGACAGAGGATCGGGTGTATTTTCAGACGCTGGTCGATCAGGCCCGCGTTGCCGGGGCTCTTTGTGCCGACATCCTTGGACCTGTCACTTTGGTCTTTGAAAACGTAGACGAAATGCCAAAATTTGCGCAGGCCGGTCTTCGTTCGGTTCTGGATGCGTTCGATCCAATCCCAGCCAGCGACGGGGTGCCACGGATCATTGCGACAAGCCGCCGGTCTTTGATTGATGCCGTTGGACAAGGCGCTTTTCGGGACGATCTGTATTTCTTGCTTGCTCGGACAGTGGTATCACTGCCGCCTCTTGCGGCGCGTGAACGCTTGGATCGCCTTGCCACAGACCTTGCTGCGTCACTGGCCGGTGTAGAGGTTGAAGTTGCCCCCGAGGCGATGGAAAGGCTGTGCGCCCATCACTGGCCGGGGAATGCCCGGGAATTGCGCAATGTTCTGCAGCAGGCTTTGATCGCAGGTGATGGACGTCGGATCTCAGGAGTTGATCTGAATGGGCTTATTCAGTTCGTACCGCAGCCTCAGAGCAAGGCACCCTGCGCGCGAATTTCACACAATGGATATGACGAGGCCACGATGATCACTGATGCGCTCGCCGGTGCGCGCTGGAACGTCAGTCAGGCAGCACGCGCCCTGGGCATGGGTCGTGCGACGATCCACCGAAAGATGAAACAGCATGGCATCATACGCCCAGATTAAGCCTCGGCCCGCGCAGGGTTAGGCGACCGCAAATGCGCCCGACACTACTGACAGGCGAGATAGCGTGGCGAACACGGCACACAGCGCAATCCCGAGGGCCACAGCACGCCGCCAAGAAACCGGTGTCATGGGCATGTATCGGTCAAAAATCAGGATCGCTGGCAGAACCAGCGCGTAAATGGCGAATTGGCATAGCTCAAGGCCCGCAGCAAAAGCCAACAACACGGGAGGATCAAAGTCGCCTGCAAACAGCGCGGTCGCGGCAGAGGCGGCAAAGCCGTAACCATGGATCAACCCCACGAAAAATAGGCTAACCCACCCGATCGCGCTGTTTGCCTTAAGAAAAATAGCAACACCGGCAAGGACAATGGACAGGGCAATCCCGATCTCGATCACGGGAATGAACCAGCTGGCCGCAGGCGCGACCCCATAGAGGCCAGCCGCAAGCGTGATGATATGACCGAGTGTGAAGGCAGACGCCCAGCCGAGCGCCTGTCTCCAGCCGGTTGCGGCCAGAGCGATCAGCAGAATAAGCCCCAAATGATCCAAGCCGAGGTAGATATGTTCCGCCCCGCTAAGCGCTGCATTGCGAAGGGTTTGCAAACGCGTCGTGACAGGCGGGAATGAAACATCCAGAACGCCGATGATTGCTTTGGTTTCGGTCCCTTCGCTTCGGTGGAATTTGACGACCGTTCCGAACTTCTCAATGACCTGAAAATTCTCGCCCAGACTGGACGTCAGGCGCATATCGCGGTTCAGATTGATGCCGGGCAGCGCCAATCGGATGTCGAGCGTAGCATCGAAATAGGGGACCGGCTTGGGCTCTGAGTTGTTTTCCAACGCGGCAATCGCCGTCTTGGCCGTGCCGAACCGGGGGCGGTCACTGTCGTGCCAGACCCGAAAGGCACGCAAGACAGGTTGCAAGGTCTCGCCATCCATTTGAACAGTCAGCGACCGTTCAAGCACGGCTGCGAGTTCAGGATTGGTCAGGTCCAATGCCGACACGTCCAACGCAGCACTGTTACCGGTTGAAACGGCAAAAGGGGGCAACCGCGTCTCAGCGTTGCCTTTCCAGTCTTCGGGAAGCAGTGCCAGGGGCACGGGCATCCGCATGAAAATCTCGACATTGCCATCTGCATTTTCGGTCACATGGATGATGCGCGGATCCGAATAGCTGAAATGAGCCCGCGCCTCTTGCGGCGCAATCATCGTTGCAAGTGACAGCATCAATGCCATCACCCTGCCATGGGCGGCATGCAGCACGGTGCGAGACGCGGATTTCATATGACCGTTCCTTTACGCATGATCCCCGGCCGTCACCAGCCGGGGCGTGGTTTTTGGGTGATCCGCGTCTTAGCCGCGCGGATCCCAGAACCGCATTTCGGTGGTCTGCTCGTAGGACATGCCATCCGGATAGCTGACGATCTCCATTTGCATCCCCCAGGGCGACAGGAAATAGACCCATTCCTGCCCTTCAGAGCCTGTGTCCGTCAGCGGATGCGGATCCTCCAAAACGCGTACATCATTGTCGCGCAGGTATTTCACAGCTTCGCGAATATCATCGACATAAAGCGCGATGTGATAGCCGCCGATATCGCTGTTTTTCGGTGGTTCGGGGTTCTGGTCCGGCGAGGTGTATTTGAACACCTCCAGCGCCGGTCCGTTGCCGCATTTGACCATCGTGATCATCTCGATCACGGCGCGGGGATTGACGTTGAGGTTGTCGGTCATCCAGTCATCTTCGAACGGACCAAAGGGCCCGAAGGAATAGAACGACTCGCAGCCGATGACATCGACCAGCCATTCGACAGCCTCATCGACGTCGGGCACGGTGATGCCGATATGCTGGGTGCCGCGCATGCCGGGAAGCTCGGCATTTGCGGCCAGCGGGCTTGCCAATGCCGCAGCAATGGCGAGCGGTTTCAGGAAATTGGTCATGGTCTCTCCTCCTTGGATGTTGGCCGAGCGGGACCGCCGCGCAGTTGGGCTGCACGCTCGGATCTGTTGCCTCCCAATGCAGCCGGGTCCGAAAACCCGACCGCACCAGGGAGGAACCCTTTGCCTCAGATGTTCTGGGCGTTCATTTCCTGAGCGATATATTCCGCCTGACGGATGGCCAGCGCGACGATGGTCAGCGTCGGGTTACACGCCCCGGACGAGGTGAACTGGCTGCCGTCAGAGACAAAGAGGTTGTCGATGTCGTGGCTTTGCCCGTAGGCATTGACCACACCCTTGTCCGCATCCGCATGCATCCGGTTGGTGCCCATATTGTGGCTGGCCGGATAGGGCGGTAGTTCGTAAATGTCCGTCGCGCCAACGGATTCGTAGATCTGCGACGTGGACTCGACCATATGCGCCGTCATGGCATGGTCGTTATTGTGCGGCGTCTTGGCGACGATGGGCACCGGCAGCCCGTGTTGATCCATTTCGCTGCCATGCAATGTGACGCCGTTCTGTTCCTGCGCCAGATCCTCGCCAAGCGCCCAGACGCCGGACATATGGTCATATTGCTCCATCGCGCGGGAAAAGCTGCGCCCCCAGCCGGTATTGCCCGGCTCAAGGAATGCGCCCATGAAAGGCAGCCCCAATGAGAGGAATTCCAGATAGTAGCCACCGTTAAAGCCGCGCGCGGGCTCGTGTTTGACGTCATCGCCCACGATCCCCGCGACAGACGTGCCGCGGAACATATGCACCTTTTCGGGCATCACAGCGTAGATCCCGGTCGAGGTATGGCACATGTAGTTCTTGCCCACCTGTCCTGACGAATTTGCCAGCCCGTCCGGGAACATCTCGGATGCAGAGTTCAGCAGCAGACGCGGACTTTCGATCGAGTTGCCCGCCACGCAGACCACCCGCGCCTTTTGCAGATGCTGGTTGCCTTCGGCATCCGCATAGAGTACGCCTGTCACCTTGCCGCTCGCGTCATGTTCGATCTTCAGCGCCATGGCGTCGGTACGGATCTCGGACAGGCCGGAATCCTCGGCGCGCGGCAATTCGGTCACCATGGTCGACCATTTGGCGCCAATCGCGCAGCCCTGCATGCAGAACCCGATCTGTTGGCAGGCCGGCCTGTCGTCATTCTCGACCGAGTTGATCGCCATCGGACCGGAATTGTAATCCGTACGTCCCGTCCTGCGGCACCCTTCGGCCAGCACGCGGAAACCGTTATTCCACGGCAGATGCGGCATGCCGGTGGTCTTGCCGGTAACGCCCATCTTCATCTCGGCCTTTTCGTACCAAGGTGTCATTTCCTCAAGGCTGACAGGCCAGTCCTCGACATTGGCGCCCTCGACAGCGCCATATGTGCTGCGGGTCTTGAATTCGAACTCCTTAAAGCGCAGCGCAACGCCGGCCCAGTGGACGGTAGACCCGCCATAGCCTTTGACGATCCACGCGGGCAGGTTCGGGTGATTGACCGATCCGTGCCAGCCGCCCGCCGAATAGCGTTTGTCCAGCCATGAGATCTTTTGGAACATGGTCCATTCGTCATTTTCCATGTCCGAAGAATCGAGCCGTTTGCCCGCTTCCAGAACCACGGATTTGATCCCCTTTTTCGCCAGCTCATTGGCGACCGTTCCGCCACCCGCGCCAGAGCCGATGATCACGACCACAGAGTCGTCGGTTTTCTCAAATT
The DNA here is from genome assembly GCF_900111875.1 of Poseidonocella pacifica. Classification (GTDB taxonomy): domain Bacteria; phylum Pseudomonadota; class Alphaproteobacteria; order Rhodobacterales; family Rhodobacteraceae; genus Poseidonocella; species Poseidonocella pacifica. Next base: position 48,161 of record NZ_FOJU01000002.1, on the reverse strand, counting down.
CTGTCATTGATCTGCTCCCTCACCCTTTGACTGCGGCCATGCGCTCTTCAAGGGTCGGGCCCTGAGGAACAAAGGTGATGTCAGAGAACCCGCGATCAATGTAACCGCCATATTCAACCGAAGAGCCCTGGTAGCCAAACAGCGGCCAGACATCGACATTGTTGTAGATGGCGAAATAGGCGGTCCACCGGACACCCTGAAAGAACCCGTCATGCTGGAACTTGCGCAGCACACCTTCGCGGGCGTCCGGGTCTGCGATTTCCGTATAGGGCGTGCCGAACAGAGCTTCGGCCTGTGCATCGATCCGGGCCAGCCCGTCGCGAAGGTCCTTGGCAGTCGCCACATCTGCTTCGGCATTGGTGATGACTGTCGCGGCGATGCCTTCGTAATGGCTGACCTCCAGCAGCTCGGGATGCGGATAGATGTCCTGCACCATGCGCAGCAGCGTGGCATCCTGCCCCGCGTCAAGCGGCGCGGCCAGACTGCGGGTGGCACTGCCCAGCATCGCGCTGGTGGTCACGCCCGCCATGGCCGTGGTCATCAGGAACATGCGGCGGCTGACACCAATATGGTCCTGCTTCGACTTCTTTTGTCGGTGGAAACGGATATTCATAGGGTCTCCTCCCCTTGGGATTGGTCAGGCGCAGGCAGCCGCGGCTTCCTCAAACCGCGGGCTGCCTTTTTCGCGTCAGGCGAGGTCGTCCTTGCCCGCGATCAGAAAATGCACGCTGTCGGAACCGGCGGTGCGCGCTTGCAGATGCGGCGCATATTCCGGGTCGGCCATGAAGGCTTTGGCAGCCTCTTCGGAGGGCCATTCCAGAATGATCCGCAGCCCGGCCGGGCTGTCCTGCCCTTCAAGCTGCTCGTGACTTGTGGTCCGCGCGAGGTATTTGCCGCCATGTCTGGCGATGACCGACCCGGCAACAGGTAGATAGTCGGGGATCCAGCCATCGTCGTTGGGGGTGACAGCGAGAACGGAATAGTAAGTCATGGGTTTCCTCCCTTTGATTATGCGCCTGCCCTCTGCTCAGGACAGGATGGTGATGTCAGGCTGCAGCTGCGCCGTCGAGGCTACGGCGTGGCAGGTGGTGAAGGCGGTCCTCGGCGGCCCGCATCAATGCGCCTTGCAGCGCATGGGGGGCCATTGCGGCGGGCAAAAGCTCGTCCAGCGCCACATGCACTTCCCTTCTCGGCGGGGTGATGCCCCCGGCCTGCGCCTCGACTTGTGAAAGAACCGGCCAGATCGAAGCAGGCGGATGTGCCGCGACAATGGCGGCATGGATCAGGGCGACGGATTGGCCGTTTCCCATGGGCCGCCAGCGCTGCGCGGTACCGGCCAGCTTGCGTTGGCCCACGGTGACGTTCCACGCACCATCACAAAAGGCCGCGTCGACGGACCCGGTTTCGGTCGCGACCTCGAACCGCATCAGCGCCTCGGAAATCGCGCCGCAGATCAGGCGGTAGCCTTCTTCGACCCGCGCACCAACAGGCATCGGGGTGATGATCGCAAGGTTGATCGTCCCCGGCCCCTGTGGCACCGCCCCGCCGCCACTGGAGCGCAACATCAGCGGCCAACCGGCACGGGCCGCCGCCATGCTGAGCCCCACAAATCCCGGGCGTCGCCCGCGGCTGCGTGGCACAACGATGCCCCGCTCGACCGACCGCCACAACAGCAATGCAGGTTTTCCAGCTGCAAACAGCGCCTCTTCCCGCGCCACACCGTCGGCGGCGGATTGGAATTCCACACAGATCACGGTGCAAAACCTTCGATTTCTTCGCAGATCGTGGTGAGCAGATCGCCTGCCGGCGCGCCGTCGAGAGCACGGTGATCGAAGGTGAGCGACAGCCCGACATGCGGCCGCAATTCTATCCCGCCATCCGTGCCACGCACGGCGCGGTCGGTCATGCGGCCAATGCCCAGGATGCAGATCTGCGGGGCGTTGATGATCGGGGTGAAGTGCTCCACCCGCGTCAGACCCAGGTTCGAGACAGTGAAAGTTCCGCCTGTCATCTCTGTGACGCTCAGCTTGTTGGCCTTGGCGCGCGCCGCCAGATCCTGCCGTGCGCTGCGCAGCTCGGACACATCCATATCACTGGCACCAAAAATCGCAGGGGCAACCAGCAGGTTTCCCGGCAGCGCGATGGCCACCGACAGATCGACCTTTTCCATGGTCTTGACGTCGCGCCCTTCGACCCGGCCATTCGCTTCGGGGTGTTTTTTCAACGCCCGGACCACCGCCAGCATCAGCAGATCCTCGACCGAGGCTTTGGTACCGGCTTCTGCCAGCCGCGCTTTTTCGACCATCAGGGCAGAGGCGTCGGCGCTGGCATGGTGGGTCAACTGCGCGGCGGTGGCCAGACTTTTGACCATCGCATCCGCAATCATCCCGCGCATACCTTTCAGCGGGACGACCTTGACCTCATTCGTCAGGTCAACCGTGCTCATTCGATTGTTCCGATGACCGCGCCCTTGGCGACGACGGCATCGGCCTCTTCGATGATTTTCACGGTCCCTGTTGCCGGTGCGTTGATTTCGTATTGCACCTTGGCGGTCATGATTTCGGCGATCAGCGCGCCTTCCTGGACGCTGCCATCATCATCGACCAACCATGAGGTGATGACGCATTCCTCGTCCTCTTCCCAAAGATCCGATGGGATAACGATATCTGTGGCCATTTTCGCATTCCTTCATTGGCCGGGGACGCCGATGGCGACCCCGTTGGATTAGTTTTCGCTTTTTTAAGTCGCTCAGGCGGCTTTCATCTGATCCCAGGCGGCAACGATCTTGTCTGGGTTGGGCAGGCAATACTGCTCCATCACCCGCGCGAATGGGATCGGCACGTCAGGGAAGGCCACGCGCTTTGGTGCCGCTTTAAGGACTGAGATGTCATGTTCGGTGACCGAGGCGATGATCTCGCCCGAGACACCATAGCTCATGTAATCCTCGTCCACGACGATCAGGCGTCCGGTCTTGGCCACGCTGGCACGGATGGTTTCCCGGTCCAGCGGCACAAGGCTGACAAGGTCCACGACCTCGGCGCTGACACCTTGCGATTCGAGCGTTTTGGCCGCTTTGAGCGCGTTATGCACCCCCATGCCAAGGCTGACGATGGTGACGTCCTTGCCCTGACGCACGACCTTGGCCTTGCCGATCTCGACCGTGTAGCTTTCTTCGGGCACATGAACCGTCGCCCCTGCTTCAGTTCCAAGCCAGCCCATGCCCTGAAGCCCCTTGTGGAACATATAAACCACGGGGCTGTCATCGCGCATGGCCGCGGTCATCAAACCCTTGGCGTCATACGCGTTGGACGGAGCCACCACCTTCATGCCTGGGAGATGGGCAAAGGTGCCATAGACGCATTGCGAATGCTGCCCTGCGTCCGAGTAGCCGCCGCCGGTGGAGGTCATAAGCACCATTGGCACCTTGAATGACCCCCCCGAGAAATAGGTGTTTTTGGCCATCAGGTTGTAGATGGCATCAAAGCAGACGCCGAAGAAGTCGACGAACATCAGCTCGACAACGGGCCGCATGCCGTCCTGCGCCGCGCCGACCGCCGCGCTGATAAAGGCGGTTTCGGAAATCGGCGTGTCGCGGATGCGTTCGTCGCCGAATTCCTCGATCAGCCCGCGGGTGTTGCCGTAGACGCCGCCCAAGGGGCCGATGTCCTCTCCCATCACAAAAACGCTCGGATCAATGCGCATTTCCTGCGCAATCGCTTCGGCCATCGACCGTGCGATGGTAAGTTTTCTTTCATTCGGTTTGGTCATTTTTGTCTCCTCCCTGAAACTTACGCGGCAAAGACACGGGTGAGCGCATCTTCGGGGGCGGGGTCCGCGCTTTGGCGGGCAAATGTGATGGCGGCATCGACGCGCTGGCTTGCCTGCGCTTCGATATCGTCCAGTTCGGCCTCGCTGGCGACACCGTCGGCTTTCAACCGTTCACGCATCTTGGGGATCGGATCCTTTTCGAACAGCGCGTCCTTTTCACCTTCGGGCCGGTAACCCTCAGCATCGCCCATGAAGTGTCCGGCCAGACGGTAGGTTTCGAATTCCAGAAGCGACGGTCCTTCTCCGGCCCGCGCCCGCGCGATTGCCTCGCCCGCAGCGTCGTAGATGGCGTATGGATCGTTGCCCTCGACACGTTTGCCGGGAATGCTATAGGCCGCCGCACGCTCGGCGTTGCTGGCCACGGCGCTGGCGGTCTTCTTGGCGACCGAGATGCCCCAGCCGTTGTCCTCGATGACGCAGACGAACGGCAGGTTCCACACGGCGGCAAGGTTCATCGCCTCGTGCCAGCCGCCCTGGTTGACTGCCCCTTCGCCGACAAAGGCCACGGCCACGCCGGGCTTGCCCTGCATCTTGCGCGACAAGGCAGCACCAACGGCCGGCCCCATGCCCTGGGCAATGATCCCCGAACAGGCAAAGTTCACGTCCGGGTCAAAGATATGCATATGCCCACCCCGACCGCCGGACAGTCCCGTCGCCTTGCCAAAGATTTCGGCGGCCATCTTGTTCAGATCAACGCCCTTTGCGATGGCCTGATGGTGCGGACGGTGCGTGGCCGTGACCACATCCGCGGGGGTCAGATGGGCACAGACCCCCGCGGCCACTGGCTCCTGTCCATCGGACAGGTGCATCTCCCCCGGAATTGGCCCGTTGGCCATGTTGAAAACCGGGGTCTTGCCTTCGAAATAGATCTTGGCAATGGCCTCTTCGAACCGACGGCTCGTGACCATATTGCGATACATCCAATGCTGTTCGTCGCGTGTAGGTGACATGAACTCCTCCTCCCGTAGTTTGCGGCATGCTGCCACATAAGTTCACTACGAAGCCTGCGGGACGGGTGAGGTTCCCGCAACAAGAGCTCTGATCGGATGGGCGTCCGAGCCGCCCAACTGTCTCAGAGTGAGGCAGTTTGAGACACACTGAGACAACGCTGCCTGTTCCAAAGGTCAATTTTCGAGTGTGACGCGCCCGCGGGCTTTCTGGCCTTGGGAAAGCGGAGATCTATTTATATCCAAAATCGGAAAACTGATGATCTATTTTGCCTGATTAAATTCCCTATCGGGTTTGGGTAAGTAGAGGCAAGCCAAATCACCCTCAGGAGTTTCCCCGATGAAAACCATGACACTCAACACTTACGGCGCCGATGCAGTCTTTGAAGTCGTCGAACTGGAACGCCCAGCCGTCAAAGCAGGCCACGTTGTGCTGCGCGTGTACGCCACCAGCATCAATACCGTCGACACGATGATCAAGAATATGGGCATGGATCTGCCGTTGTCCCCTGCGCTCCCTGCTGTGCTGGGCATGGATTTCGCCGGCGTTATTGAAGAAATCGGAGAAGGCGTCACAGGCTTTGCTGTCGGGGATGAAATCTATGGCTGCGCAGGCGGCCTGGCCGATCTGCAAGGCGCGCTGGCCGAATATATGCTGGCCGACGCGCAACTGATCGCGCATAAGCCAAAATCGCTCTCCATGCGTGAAGCTGCCGCCATGCCGCTGGTTGGCATCACCGCCTACGAGGGTCTGACCCGTGCGGGAGTTAGAGCCGGACAAAAAGTTCTGGTCCAGGGCGGCGCTGGCGGCGTAGGCCATCTGGCCATCCAGATCGCCAAGAATCTGGGTGCCGAAGTGTCGGCAACTGGCTCAGGCGACGCGCAGATGGATGTCATCAAAGGGTATGGCGCGACGCCCATCGACTTCATGAAAGAGAAGATCGCGGATTATGTCGCGGCCCAAACTGGTGGCGCTGGCTTTGATATGATCTTTGATGCCGTGGGCGGTGCCAACATGACCAACTCTTTCGAAGCCGCCGCGCTGAATGCGCAAGTGGTATCCACCGTGGGTCTGTTGGAAATTGACCTTTCGCCCGCACACTTCAAAGGCCTGTCATTGCACATCGTCTTTATGCTGCTGCCGATGCTGTACAACGTAAACCGACAGGTCCACGGCGATATCCTTGCCAAACTGGCCGAACTGGTGGACGCAGGTGTCGTGAAACCATTGCTCGACGAACAGCGCTTTGGATTTGAAGAAGTTGGCGCCGCATACGCCCGCCTCGGAAGCGGGCAGGCAATCGGCAAGGTTGTTGTCGAGGTCTGATCGCGCCCAACAGGGAAGTTAAAACTGGGGCGGGGCCGATCAAGCTCCGCCCCTCTTCGCATGTCCACCGGTTAGAACCAGAAATCCGTCTCGCGCAACCAATTCAAAAAAATAAAACAGAAATACAGAGCACACGGCACCAGAGAATTGCGCCATGGTTCCTGGTGTCCGATTAGACCATTTATACTAAGAAGATCCGAGCACCGTAGGACTGCTTTCGTGATTTGCAAAGCTTACATTGCCCGCGCGGCAAAAGTCCGGTTTCCGCCGAATATGTCGATCAGGTTGGTTCCGGTCGGTTGGGCGAGCTGTAGGCAGAGCGTGCATTAATGTCGTCCGAGGTGGCGCGAGAGGGGCTCCTGCGTGGCTTGCGTTGCATACAGGGAAGGTGCTGACATAAGTAATGTACCTGCAGTTCGAAGACAGTGGGTGCGGTATAAATTAATAAAAGCAATATACTTATACGATTTCTGGAAAAATTCCTTCCGGAAAAATCTAATCGGCCAATCTCCTCTATAGTTCGAGGGCGGTAGGTTGTTCTCGACGGTGCAGCAATGGGCAAAGCCCCTCAGTCGAGAAGAGATCGAGCATGTTGGAATTGCCGGACGGCAACATCGTACTTCCCCGTCCACCGCAGAACGCGCGGAAAGTCGCGAAGGGGCGCCGAAACCATTTCACGGGACAGACCAACGTGGGTGCTGACGAGGAGAGCGGCATGGACATTGAGAGCTACACGGAGCTCCAGGTCCTGCTTGCGCTGCTTGCGCGCCCCGGGACTGTGCATGTCGAGAACCAGGTCGAGTTCTCGTTCACCGCACAGGATGGTGGCACAAATCGCCACTTCTTCGACTTTCGCGCCACCAAGGCCGATGGTTCACGAACGGCGATCATGGTGAAGGCCGCCTATCGGTTTGGGCAGGCGAAGATGCGTGAAGAGCTCAGCTACATCGCATCCAAGGTTCCGAAGAGCTTCGCCGACAGGGTCGAGGTCGTGACAGAGAAGAACCTGTTGCCCTCAGAGATCTACAACTCCGAAATGATGCACCAGATGCGTCGTCCTGTTCCGGACACCGACGCCGCCGCGCGCCAAGCAATACGAAACATCCGCGGTCACGTGCTTATCCGCGATCTGGTCGAAGTCATTGGTTATGGCGGCGATGGGTTCCAGGCACTTGTTCGCCTGATCCGCTCCCATGAACTGAAGCTCACGCGGCAGGAACGCATCTCCTACGAAACCTACGTCACCCGGAGCCGCTACGATGCTTGATTTCGTCAAGAGCGCATTCGCGCCCCGCTACACATTCGAGAACGTCGACACCATCTTCATCCGTGGGCGCCAGTATCGCTACATCTCGTCCCATGGGGATTGCCATTACTTTGTACCGGCAGATGGCCAAGGACCCCGGGAGAAATACGACAATGCCACCATCGCGGAGATGCTCGAAACCGGGCATTTCGACCACCGTCCGGACCGTGAATTCAACTACCTGACGGAATTGCCGCCCGAGATGCTGAGCCTGTTGGGTGACGAGGAGAAGCGACGCGGTTCGGAACGCGAAGCCATCGTTTTGGCATTCCTCGAAAAATATCAGGACGGAAAGGTTAAACGCACGGATACATCGATCCGTGAGGGAATGGATAGCATTCTGGGTGCGGCAGCCAGAATGATGAGGGATTACGACACCCGTGCGACAATCCGCGAAACCGTGAGCCCGCGCTCCTTGCGTCGTTGGGTCTCAGCATACGAGAAGGATGGTCTGGCTGGACTATACGACGATGTCTCCCAAAGGGGAAACTACGGACGGAAGCTGACGGAAGAACAGCGCTTCTTTATGTATTCCAAACTCCCCGGATATTTGAGCGAGTTGAAGAAGACGCCGGCCAACATCGTGAAGGATGTCCGGAACGCGTTTACCGCCGAGAATGCGGAGCGCGAAGCCGCAGGGCGAGAGGACCTGCTGAAATGTCCCTCACGCGTCACGATCCTGGCCGCAATTCATCATCTTTCACCCTTCCGTGTGAAACTGGCCCGTGAGGGCGTGGACGAAGCCATGCGCGCTTTTTCTCCGGTGGGGGAGGGGATCGATGTCGAGCGCCCGTTGCAGCGTGTGGAGATGGATGAACAGAAAATCGACCTGGTGTCTCTCATGGAGGACTCGGGGCTCCTACAAATGATGACTCATGAAGAAAAAGCGCAACTGGGTCTGGACGGGTCGATTAAACGGTGGTGGATCACCGTTCTTCTCGATGTGCGCACGCGGTGCATCTTGGGAATGACCTTGTCGCGCACCCCTTCCTCGAAAAGCGGGTTGCGCGCCGTTGAGATGGGGATGCGCGACAAGGGGGTCTGGGCCAGCGCCGCCGATGCTCAAGATGCGTGGTCGCAACACGGTCTTATGGGGACCCTCGTCACAGACTGCGGCAAGCAATTTGTCGGACATGATTTCCGAACGAGGCTCTGCGATCTCGGGATTACTCTGGTTCACTGTCCTGGTGCACGGCCATGGCTAAAGCCCTATATCGAGCGCGTTTTCAGAACGATTTCGTCCCAGTTGATGCCGCGGCTGTCTGGCTGCACGTTCGGCAGCATCCTGCGAAAGGGCAGCGGCAAACCCGAAGAAAAGGCAGCGCTTACCGTCGACGAGCTCTGCACGGTACTCGTCCGCTGGATCGTCGATGTCTATCACAACGAACCTCATGAGGGTCTGTACAAGGAAACACCGCGCGATTGCTGGAACCGGCTCACAATGCAGTACGGGGTGACGCCGCCGCCGTCTTTGCGGCGCCGACGGCTGATTTTCGGAGAAAAGCTGTCGCGGACGCTCCAGAAAGACGGGCTCACCGTTGCAGGCGTGCACTATCATTCCAGGGCACTCGCGACGCACATGCTGCACAACCCTGACCGGGAGATGGAGATCCGATACTATCCCGAGGATATCGGTGCCATCTGGGTCAAGATCGGAACCCAGTGGACAGAGGTTTTTGCCGTCCATCGCTGTTTTCATGGGGTCTCCTATCAGAAATGGCGGATGGCACATCGTGAATTGCGGGCCAAGCATGCAAAGGCCGCCGAGCTCAAAAGCCGTGTCGTTCAGCAGGCGCTCGATTATATCGAGAGTCTGAACGCCGACGCGATGGCAAAGGTCGGCCTGGTTCTCGACACGATCGACGCCGAGACGATTGATCGCCATGAGTGTGAGGCTTTCATCGGGTTCTGCGTCGATGACGGCTGCGATGAGGAACCTCCTCAGACTAACCTGGGGGACTTCGGTACCAGCCTTCCGACTGCCGAGGATACGGCCAGCGTCCATGCAAATGAAGCACCCCGCGCGCCTGCTGAAGAAATTTCTTCCGACCCTCCCGAGACGATCCAATTTACTGATTGTCAGCCCGCCAACGACGATGACGACGGCGAGGATGACAACTTCATCCTTCAGCTCAGGGACAAATAAAACATGACACAGATTTCTGTCGAAGCCCAGCTGGCCGCCTTGGATCGCGCGGCCGACAAATACATTCCGACCGAACGAGACGACCAGTTCCTGCTGCGTCTCAACCGTCTTCTCGCGCGTGACAGCCAAGGAAAGTCGATTGCGTCACCGCGCAAAGATCGCGGAACAGGTGACGCGCAGGGGCTTTTCATAATGGAGGCCGCCGGCGGAGGCAAAACCTCTCTCGTCAAACATGGTCTCAAGACACACCCGCTTCTCCAGTCCAAAGGCGAGGGCCACATGCCTTGGATCATGTTGGAGGCCGCTCCAAGCCCGGCCACAACAAAGGCCCTCGGCATCGAGATACTTGCTAAAACCGGATACACGGATGTTTCAGGTAACCCCAATGAGCAAAAAATCTGGAGGCTGGTAAAGCACCGCCTGGCGCTCCTGAATACGGTATTTGTGTGCATTGATGAAGGTCACGACCTTCTCGGGACTGCCAGCGCTGTCGAGATCCGCAACATGCAAAAGCGTCTGAAAAATCTCATGCAGGGAGAGGGAGCCGTCAGCGTAATTCTCGTTGGCATCGGCGAACTGGGGCATCTTGCAGCCTATGATGACCAAATCAATCGCCGATACCAGAAGCTGTCCTTCGATGATATTTCCCCGGTGCGGGACGAACGACTATTGAAGGGAATTCTTCATACCTTGTGTGCGGAAGTCGGGATCGCCGCTCCGAAAGAGCCGGACCTTGTCGAACGTCTCGTGCACGCCAGCCGCCGGCGGTTCGGGTGGTTTATCAAGAATACTCTCAGGGCGCTGGAGATCGCGGTTGAGGCAGGCGCGTGCCGCCTCAAGAAGGCTCATTTCGCGGAGGACTGGGCCATACAGGAAGTCGCGGAAGTCGGTAAAAACGTGTTCTTGTCGAACGCTTGGTCGAAGATCGACCTCTCTGAGAAGCCCCTTCCGCCCCGAGACAAGAAGGGCCGCTGATCATGTTGTTTCCATTCCTGTCGTTCGATCCTATCGAAACGCCCCTGTCATATGCCGCTCGCTTAGCTCGCTTTCATGCCGCCAAGCCAATGGTTCCGTTTCTGAGGGATGTGCAGATCCGCCCGGAGTCGATTGCGTCTTCAGAACCGGGCGCTATCGCAAGGCTGGCGGAGATTTCGGGTGCACCGTTGGATGATCTGCGCCGAAATGCTGCAGTCCGCCAGGGTAAACGGACATATGATCTCCGTGGTGAGCTGGTCACCGCCGAGTTCCTGTCAAACCCGCACACTTTCTTCTGCCCGGCCTGTCTGGCAGAGGACGATAAGATGGGATGGCGCCGTGAACGATGGCACTGGACGCTTTCGGTTGTGCGGACGTGTCCCCACCACGAAATTGCGCTGGTTCGCCAAGCGCAGGCCGCTTGGGACGACAAGCTTCACGAGCTGGATTGCCGGGTCCCTGAACGGGGCGGCGAACTCCAAGCAATGATAGAGAAGTCAGCGCGTCGCTCGGTCTCGCCGCTGCAGGGTTACGTGAATGGTCGCCTGGAAGGAATTACTGGCCCAGATTGGCTGGATGCGCAAACCCTTGATCAGGCAAGCCGCGCAACGGAGCTCTTGGGCGTGCTGGTCGCCTACGGGCCGACGCAGAAACTCCCGGAGCTTACATCTGACGACTGGGATCATGCCGGTCGCGTTGGCTTCCAATTTACGTCGCGCGGCGAGGACGGCATCCGGGAAGCACTCAAGGCGCAGTTCCGGAAATTCGACGACGCGACAGGCACGCCTGGTGCCCGTAAGATCTTCGGTTGCTTCTATAATGCCCTGGCGCACTCGAAATCGCTTAAGGAGCCAGGGGACATCGCGCGCATCCTTCGCGACGTCATTACCGAGAACATCGCAATGCCGGCTGGGAAGAAGGTGCTGGGCATCGAATTTCCCGAGCGCCAGTTGCACACGGTCGCATCCCTGGCCAAGGAGCAATCCCTCGACTCGCGGACCCTGAGCAACGTGCTGGTTGCCGCGGGGACGATCCCGGAGAATGCACCGGCACATTTCCCGATCCCTGTGGGTGAGGGGCGCGCCATCGCAGGACGGATGAAGCGCACTGTGAACGTGATCTCGCTTTGGAAGAACATGGACTTCACACGGCCGATCGTCGATCAGCTCTTCGATGATCGGCTTCTCACTCCCATCTATTACGGGAATCCGGGAGCGAGGGGCCGGAAACAGAAGGCCGTGGATCGCGAGGAGATTGCCATGCTGCTTGGCAAACTTCAGGCGAAATCGGCCGAGCTGAATGGTGAGACCGCCGCGCTCGTGCCGATTTCGAAAGCTGCAGAAAAGGCCAAGGTGTCGGCCATTACTGTGGTGCACATGATCCTCGGTGGCTTCCTTGAACGCGTCTTTTGCTTGAAGGGCCAAGATGGGATCAGCGCGCTTCGGGTGGATCCCGAGGAGGTCAAGCAGCACGCGGCAGCCTGCATGGTGGGTCTTCAACCGGCTGCTGCCTTCGGCGCACTGAAGATACCGAGGGACGTTGGCTGGCGCCTGGTGGACCGATGCCCGAAGGAGGTGAGCTTGGCGGTCCATTGGGTTGTTGGCCCTGACGCCAGTCATCGGATCCCACGGTTCGAGTCGGCAGTCATCGCTGAATTCAAGGTCAGGTTCAGTCACCCGGCGAGGATTGCCGAACTTTACAACCTGCAGATCGGGGAAGTGGTCAGGCGACTGAAACGGCGGAGCATTCGGCCCGTGTTGGTCAAATCCGAGATCGGACTGGATTTCTACCGGCATGACGATCTGAAGCCGGAACTGTTCACTTAATACATAGTGGCTTCCCGGCCGTTCATCGCATGATATTTACGAAGCCGCCCGAGAGGGCGGCTTTTTTCATGTCTTGGCCTCGATTGTTTGGAAAAAGAAAGCAGTCGCCAAGTTATGCTTACAAGCAGTGGTCAGTATATGCTTCCATAGTGGCCAAATTTCACGAAAGCCTCTATAAATTATCCAATAAAATCAATGAGGATGTGTTTCATAGTGGCCAATAAGTCCTTTCCGCTACATCAGATTGAAGCGACCACCAAAACTTGGCCATTGGACCCATTCGGATGACCATTTGACAACCAAGTCGTGTCCATCTCAGGTTCTTAGGGTTCCTTGTGGCTGAGATGGGTAAATTGGGCGAAGTTCCAGCGGGGCATCCTGCATATAACGCCCGGCGGGGTCTTGGATGCCCCAAGTCTGCGGGCCGATGAGGCAAGTTTCGGCGTTTCGCGCAAGCTGATCGACAAGAACCGCCGGTTTTGGCAGATCTGGGTAAAACGGCTTGGTGTCAGGCCGGCCATTCCGGGTGCAGCGTGTCGATGATCGCCGAATGGGCGTGGCGGCGCGCGTCTCCCTGCTCGGCGAGATAAGGATGGCCTGCCGGCAGATCGTCTTGTCGATGGGGTATGGTTTTCGGGTCTCCCGCGGGCCACGGCGCATGACCGCGAAGATGCCGAGAGCAGCCAGAAAACCGGGGCCAAGAAGGGCCACCGGCGCTCTGGCCACCGTCATCAACGCCCCGGCCAAAGGATAGGCGACCAGCCAGCAAGCATGCGAGAGCGCGAACTGCGCGGCGAAGAGGGCCGGGCGATCCTCGGCATGAGCGCAGCGGCGGAGAAGCCGCCCCGACGGCGTCAGCACCGCGGAATAGCCGATCCCGCAAACAGCCATGCCCCGAACAGCAGCGGCCAAGACAGGCTGGCGGTCACGATGATCGTCGGGTGGAGGTCCGGTCTGAGCCGTTCACGCTCTTGGGCAGTTCGGGCGGAAAGCAGACTTGCGGCATCACCGCGTGGTAAACGCAGCATGTCGCCGAAGCGGACCTTCGGTTCAACGGCGGGCGACGATCCGAGTAGCAGTCAGGACGGGCGATGAACCGACCTTCGTGTCGACTGCGAGTGACGAATTCGCACCGCACAACAACGGAAGTGCTCAACTTGAAACTCCATTCGCCATGCCTTGACTCTCATCGTTGGCAGTCTGAAACTTCCGTTCGAAACCCTGAAACGCTTCTGAAATTTTGGAGTAACAATATAGAGACCCTGTCATCCTCTGAAGTTAAATTCTTGAATGCTTTGGCCGCTGATAAGACCGAAACGTTGCCCTTGAGAGATCAAGCCAAAGAGACTCCTCTTGTTATTCGCGGATCGTTTCTGCGAAAACTGATCTTGGGCCAGCTTGGGGAAAACCTCGTCCCCCCCGAGGGGATTGACATCAAACACGCACAGGTCATCGGAGACGTTGTCTTACGCGGTTGCACAGTGGATTTTCCAATTTCATTGGAGCATTGCAAGGTTCTGGGAATTTTAGACTTCTCGGGAGCTACAATAGTAGACCTTGTGCTCAAGGGAACATCTGTTGAACGACTTTACTTGAGCGAGATTATTTGTAGAGGAAGTATCGTTCTCAGTTACGGCTTCCGGACACTTCATCCTATGGTGGCGAGGGGGGCGAGGATTGGAGGTCAGCTTGGCTGTTCGGGGGGGGCATTCCTTGGCTACCCCCTTGCAATATCTATTGAGGCGGCCAAAATTGAAGAAGCATTCTTTTGGCGCCAAGTTAAGGGCCTATGGGGCATTGTTGACCTGACGAACGCACGCGTCGGTTGCCTAATTGACGATCCAGATAGCTGGCCTTCGAGAGGAAACCTTCGCCTGAACGGCTTTACGTATGGATCGTTCGAAAGCAATACTTCAACGATATATTTTGATCGACTCGATTGGCTTAGACGGCAGTATGAACCTCACTTAGCTGATGACTTCAGACCTCAGCCATTCGAGCAGTTGGCGAAAGTATTAAGAGAAACCGGACGAGAGGCCGAAGCGACGAAGATAGCAATCAGTAAGCTGCACTTTCAACGCGATGCAAACTTTTTGCGTTGAAACCGGAAAGCTATTGAGTTAAAAAACCGAATTAGAATGACATCAAACCCCTTTGATCGCATCCTACTTGGAGTCGCGTTAAAGGAGGAGCGAAAATGGAGCCTCGATAGCGTAGCAACGTTTTTGACAGCAGGTTGGAGCTGGTTTGTGTCCACATTGTTTTGGATGATTTCTGGATATGGTTACCGACCCGCCCGATGTATCTTTTGGTCCGTATTCATGATCGCTTTTGGTGGCTGTATTTTCTCGGGCCTCTATGAAAATGGAAATCTTGTCCATGCAACGCAGACGTTGGCCCCAGACATCGTTGAACATGAGGTGGATGTGCCAATATTTTATCCGACGGCCTATGCTGCGGATACTTTTATTCCTCTCATCGACCTTGGCCAAGCATCAAACTGGTCCTTAATTGAAAGGCGCGATGAGCCCATTGGAGCCTTCCTGTTGTTTTATTGGGTTTACATTTTCTTGGGTTGGATATTCGCTGCAATATTTGGCGCTTCTGTAACTGGACTGGTTAGGAAGTAAATGTCCGGTTTCGAGGACGCTCCACTGTGGATTCGAGAACCCTTAGGTCCGGTATGGGCCCAAAATGATTCACCAAGGCGGGAAAGCGGACCTTGATCGGCATGTGTTAGGCAGTCATTGTCTGAGTGGGAAAGTCTGAAGCACTCAATGATCGGAGAGAACAGAGCGTTGACGAATGTTTATGACCTTCGTGAAGAACTCATCGAATATGACGGTCAAAGTGTTTCAATGCTTTCGGAAATTTCCACGCGGCACCTTGGACGGACAGGGTTTCTGTCGGAGTTGACCGACCTGGCGTCGGATGACGACCCCGGCGTCTCTGAAGGTGCGACTTGGATCATAAGGGACTTGTTGGAGGGCGGCCAATCTCTTCTGTCACAAGACGTCGAACGATTGGTCGGTGGGCTGGGCGACATTACAGCATGGCAGGCGCAGCTGCATGTCTGCCAATCCATGGGCTATATCTCCGTATCGGGAGAGGCGGCGCTGACCTTAGAGTGCTGGTTGACTGCATTGCTGGATGCACCGCGCCCCTTCTTGCGGGCGTGGGCTGTCGATGCCCTGTGCAGGCTGCGGCCTGCGTCTTCGGACACACACGCACTGCTGAAGCGGATGGAGACGGACGAGGCGGCCTCGGTCCGCGCCCGCGTGCGAAACCTCAAGGCAGAATTTGTGACCAAATGATCCCGCATTCGTCGAAATCCGGTTGCTCGAATAGTGAGATGCGGTGATCGGGTTGGATTCGCGCTTGCCGTCAAGCTTGGCGCGATCCGGTGGACCGAGCCTGGACCGCGCGAATGGCGGTGACGCAGATCGCCAGCAAGGACATAGTCGCCAGCCACAGAGCCAGATCCGGCGTTTGGTCTACGAGGGCTCGAAGCGAAAGTCCGAGGCCCCAGGGCAGGACAAACAGAATGCCGAGCACCATCGCCGTGTCGATAGCAGCGCTGCGAAGCGGGTGACGCGCCGGGTCCCGCCCAAGTGCAACGCGAGCGAGGGTGACGAACTGGTGCATCACCATGATGCCCAAAGCGCTCCAGATCAGAATCAGCCATGTCCGATAGCCCAGATTCGGCAGCCTGAGCGGACCGCCAGCCAGATGGATT
Source organism: Poseidonocella pacifica (assembly GCF_900111875.1). Taxonomy (GTDB): domain Bacteria; phylum Pseudomonadota; class Alphaproteobacteria; order Rhodobacterales; family Rhodobacteraceae; genus Poseidonocella; species Poseidonocella pacifica. The sequence goes on along the minus strand of NZ_FOJU01000002.1, from coordinate 32,070 downwards.
GCAATTTCGTTTGCGAGCCTGTGGCTGGTTGGTCGGATCGGCAAGGGCAAGACAGATGACGCGTTCGTCAGAACAACGACGGCTGCGTCATGGTCTGGAAGCAGAATCATCTTGCCCCGAAAATCAGGCACAACGCCGCCATGCTGGACCTTGCGAACGCCGACAATATCGACATTCCGCCATCCCAATCCGTATGAGAAGCCATCTCCCTGAGCCGTTCCTTTGTGCATCTCGGCAAGACCCGCGGCGCTAAGAAGCGACTGTCCGTTCCAGGTTCCATCGCCCAGCTGAAACTGGAGAAACCTCGCCATGTCCGCGACGCTTGCCGTCATCGCCGAGGTGGCCAGCCGCCCTATTTCGGCGGGTCGATCAGTCGACCTGGGCCAGACAAACCAGTATTGGTGCCCCCTTGGTCGCCGTTCGGTGAGCGGCCTGTCGCCTCGGACAATGCCAAGTGGTGCAAGCACCTGATCTGCCAGGAGGAGATCGAATGGGGTGCCGCTGACCATTTCCAGCATTCGTGCTGCGAGAATGTAGTTCGCGCTCGAATACGCATGGCGGGCCGCATGAGTGCCGTTCAGTTCTACATCCGAAAGGGCTTCTACGTGCTGCGCAAGCGATGTATCCGGCGGCATGTCGGGTGTTCTGGTCGGAACACCACTGGTGTGTGTCAATAAATGGCCAAGCGTGATGTTCTGCCAAGCGACGCTGTCGGCGTTTTCCAGTTCCGGCAGTGTTGGCACGATGGGAGTATCAAGCGCCACGCGTCCGGCTTCAATGAGACGCATAGCAGTCAAAGCGGTGAAAGCCTTGCTCATCGAGCCAATGACAAAACCGGTATCCTTCTGAACCGGCCGCCCTTGACCATCATTACCAAATCCCCGCAGAAAAAGAACGTCGGTGCGCCGGACGATCGCAACGGCGGCGCCCGGCACCCGATCACGTTCGAGCGTCCGGGTGATATGGTCTTCGATCGCGCCGAGATCGAGATTGTCCGCCTGCGCGGACATGGCTGCGCTGGAAAGCGCGAGCAACGACAGCATCGTCAGTCTCGGGGCGATTGCGCGAAGAACGACGCCCGTAATCAGGGTGAGGAATCGAAGGAACAATCAAGCATCCAGACCGTGAACAATATACGAGGAAGCATGCCGCAAGGAACATGCTCCGGCCAGCCCGGATCTGCTTAGAGCAGCTCTCGGGACGATGTTAGCCAGCTCGATTTCTCTCCGTCGGGTGGACCTGGGCACGGCCTGCGTTCAATGTCGGCTCTCTGCTGTTCCGATCATTAACCTTTGCGGTTGCATCAAAAATTGGGCACCCGCGGCGAACGGCAGGAAGGTCCGCGCGGTGAAGCTTGGCCTCTCAACGCATGCTGCGCGAGGACACAGATGACTGGTTCGGAGAAGCCGCGTCGCAGCGTAGACCATGTCGGTGAAGGTCGGCTCTGGGCCGCTCTTGCAAAGCATACGATGCTGCGACTGCGAATAGCTTCGCCCCACACGCGGTAGGTCTGGGCTCAAACCGGACTTCTACTGCGCGCGAGCGTCGTCCGTCGTCAGCAGTGATGGATGCAGCTGGTGTCCGCTCTGCGGACTTTCCTGCCGTTCGCTGCGGCCGCTCAGTTTGGGCTGCGATTGCGAGGGCCTTTGGAATGAAGGGCGGAAAGCCGACCTTCGCTGCGTCGCAAAACGAATGTTAAGATGCTGGCTAAGCGGACTTCCGTTGGCTTGATCTGACGCCTGTTCTGATAGGTGGTCGTTCTTCAGGAAAGCTGACGTTTTCTGCATTCCCAGACTGTCCATCAAGTATAGGGCCTTGATAGCAATTAACTGAAATAGACTTGGACTTACTCATCCATTAGAACTTTTTGATTGTCCTTGCCTTCGCGGCGGAATGCTTCCTATCGGTAGCGAATGAGGGCGGGGACGTTAAGCTCCGGTCACAACGACTAAGGCTAAACAGCAGAGGCGCCGCCGCAATATCTTCTACCGCTCCATTCTAACCCGCAACCTGCGCGCGCGGTCCTGAAAGGCAGGCTCGCCCCCTTCCAAAATCTTGCAAACTTCAACCCGGGTAGCGCGGTCGTCCAAGCCGGCTCCACGGTATGTAATGGGCGGCAACCCACCCAGAGCATGTGGCCCTGCCTCAGCGATTATGATCTGATCTGCGTCCGTATTGACAACAAGGTTCGCGTTGTGAGTCACCATGATGACTTGGCGGCGTTTCTTGGCTTCGATAAACAGTGGCACCAACTCGTCGTTAACTGATTTTGGGTCCAGGTTCTCTTCAGGTTGGTCGATTATGAGCGGGCGTTCGTCCTGGTCATCGAGCGCCAGATACAGGAGCAGAAGCACGATGCCGCGTGTGCCCGGGGACAGCTTGCGAATATCGACACCGTCATAGCCAATCTCGTAGCGGACGGTGATGTGATCCGTGGCGAACAGCCAATGGGCAAACTGGTTCATCCAGTTCCGCAATTCGGCCTTTTCGGTCTTCTCAAAGGGCGCGTGTGACAAAAGTTGTGCCGCATGGGCCGCCATGAAAGCTTCCATAGCCGCTCGCACATCAGAAGCCGACCCGGATCTCCAAGCGGGTGCGAGCTGCTCGGTGGCAAGGGCTGTGAGAGACCCGACACCTTTGGTTGCGCCTTTGCGGCGCTTGTCGAAGAGGTTCTCCTCACCGAAGCGACCCCATTTTTCTACATCCACAACGCGTGTGACCGAAAATTGCAGTTTACTCAGCGTGCCCGACGTAGCTGCGAGCCGCTTCAACAGTGGCTGATAAAGCTCCTGCAACGCGGCTTGTTCATTGATGATGGCCTGAAAAATCCGCTCATAGCAATCGATGCGCTGGCCCTGCAACTTCTTCCGGCGCGCTTCTGCGCCTTCGGCAGAGGTCAGTGACGTTTGTAGTTTTTGGAGCGCTGCCGTTTCCCGCGCGATGGTCGCAGTAGCTGTTTGCAACTGTTTCCGGACATGCTGGTCGGTAGTGATGAACGTCGAGAGCCGGGCGATCTCGGCCGTAAGGGTGTTAAGGATCACGGCCTGAAGGTCTTGATCGGACGCGATCAGCGGAGTGTTCTGATCCTGAGCAACGACGGCATCGCCAGTGAGACGCTGAATTTCTAATTCGGTAACTGCAATCTCATCGCGCAAAGTTTCATCGACATTGCCTTTATAAACCAAGAGGAATTTTTCCCATTGGCTGTCAGACATGCTGCCTTTGAGATGCGTTTCCTTGGTCTGTCGCAACATCTCGGGCGCGGTCGTGGCTCTGACACTCGCCACTTCGTCCTGAAGTGCGGTGTAGGTGCGGTGCTTTTCAGACAGAGCATTGATTGTCCGGCGCAGATTGGCCTCGACCTTCACCAGCGCTTCATGCCGCTCGATGAATTCGGGTTTGCCCGTGAGTTTGAGTTTACCTTTGTCGGCGGTCTGATCCGCGATCAACTTGGTCTTTTGAGCGACCTGCTGTCTCAAACCGGCGACTTTCGCCTCATTTTCCAACTCTGTGGCGATGTGATCGGAGAGGTCTGCAATGGCAGCTTCGTCTCGATACCGCGATTGCCGGAAACGGTGCGAATTCTGGTCTCGAAGCTCGGTGAAATTGGTGGCGCCATCAGTGCTGTTTAGATCATGTGCTTGGTAGACGACGCGTTCAATCTCGTGGACCAGGCCGTCTGAAATCCCGGTCGAAGAGCAGAGATCCTCTACAAATTGTTGGGAGAGATAGCGCGCACGGGGATAGGCAGACAGTTGCCCAGCGTCCGATCCATTAAGGGCGCGGTCAACGCTCTCGCCACTCCCCCAGACGAGCCTCGCGCCCGCGGACCCAATCAGCGGTCTGGCGCGCGCGAGAAAAGAAGGCGTTCGCAGGGCGTCGTCGCTGTCAGACCAGATGGTAGGTGGGACGGCATCACAGGCGGCGGCAATGATATCGGCAAGGGCGGTCTTGCCCGACCCCCGGGCACCGATGACGGTTACGAGCCCCGGATTCAATGGAACGATGGGTGTTCTTGCCCAATCGGCACCGGAAATGGTGATCGAGCTGATCACCTGCGAAGGGAGGGCACCAGTAGGGGGCGTATCTGCAACAAAGGCGCGGTGTTCGGGATCGATGCAGGCTTGGCGCAAGGCATCAAATGTTGCCGCGCCCTTCACCCAGGAGTAACGATCCTGATCTGGCTGGCCGACCTCATCGGGTCGATGGGCATCAGAGCCGTGAAGGCAAGGCTTGCAGCCGTCATAGCGATCCTTGAGACCCTGGACTGAAATAGCCGGGCGTTTGCCTGTCCAGAATTCACGTTGGGCAACGCTGCTTGCAAAGATGATGTGGGCAAACTTTTCGATTTCGGCGCGCAGGGTTGCATCAGAGGCTTGGCGCAATCCGGATGTGCCGTCATCTTTCCCACCGGCAACTGCGATCAGAATGTTTTTCTTCGCCCAATCGGATCTCCGGTAGGTATTCTTGAGCTGGGCGAACTCTACCTTGAACTGATTGGCGCCTTCGGCAACAAGAGCCTTTTCCGAGGCCTCGTCATCGAGCGTTTTACGGCCCAGTCGGATAAGATCGGCGCGAGAGCATTTGAATGTGTCCCCATGAGCGTCTATTTCCAGCCTCTCAAGGAAGCGTTCCGTTTGTTCGATGTGATCGTTTTCGGTGGGGGCGACGAGGAGATGGATGTTGACGAAACCATTGGCCGCTCGTGTTGTCAGGCGCAACTCGATGTTCGGAAAGATCGTGGTAACGTCTGCCAACTGCGTCTTCGCTTTATGCTGAAGCACTGCGCGATACGTGTCGAGAAGGTAGTAATCGGTTACACCGAGCGCCTCAATCTTAGGATCGCTGGCTTCAACGGCAGACAGATAGGTGTCCCAGGCATTGGCGCTACCAAATTGATCGTTCAGTATCGTGCCGGGGGCGTGGATATGCGGGTCCCATCGCCTCCAGATCTATCCAAGGGTCAAGGCGGGAGCTTGCGCGGTCATGTAGGGTCTCTCTGGATCAAAACTGCATATAGGAGTGTTTTGGCGGGAATTGGAACCTATTAACCAAGAGTTTGGAAGGCAGAAAAGAGGCCGAAACGGTTCGATTTACTGAGCTCAGACAGGCGTGACTCTTTTGAAAAAAACCGCTCCTTCGTCGCACCCGCTAATGATTCTATCAGGGTAGTTGGTCGAACCCGTAATCTTGTAGACGCAGAGAATGTCTCCTTCGACTGGCCGCGACGCGGAATCCCGCATCCTTGACGGACGGCGGCTTTGGGCCGTGATCCACGAGGGTTTGCCGCAAGGCAAGTAGACTCGATTAGGCAATTTTACCGGTTGGTCCGCTGGAGGTTCCGAGGTCCCCTATCGCGCTCAAACTCTCAACGCCGCTGCCAGCAGGTGCATCGCTGCGGCGTCGAGCATGCTGGAAAATGCTGAAGACGTCTCGTTTGTCACTGACAACGGGGCTACGAAACGACGGTTGGCATGCTGGCAAATCGAATGGAAGTTGACTGTTGACACGCCGCTCGGTGCGTTTGATTAAGGCTAATCGTAGTAAAGGTCGGGACGAATATGTTCATCATTTCGTGTGTGGTTGCTGTTCTTGTTTTCATCGGGTTCATGTCGCTTGTTGGCTCTCCGTCCGAGGTGGAAACAGTAATCGGTTTGGTAATTTCTGCAATTGCATTCCTCGCGACGTTCATCATCGCGTGGCGCGTAAAATCGAAGTCTCACGAAGAAGACCAGAACGAGAAAATAGCGGCGCTCGAGCGCGAACTCGCGTCGTTGAAATCAAAGAAATAGGCATTCGAAGGCGACTCTCATAGGTGCTGAATTCGTCAATTGTGTCGGATGCCGTGATCCATATCGCCATTCAGATTGAACGACGGAAGAATCCTGCCCTCAGTGACGCCGCAGCATAGCATCAGGCAAGTTGACCAAGGTCCGGTTTGGGCCGGACGCGTCAATCTCGTGCCGTGGCCTACTGATGCGGGGGGGCTGCCTCGCATCAGACCTCCTCAAACCACGGGTAGCGAGCGTCCGGCACCACGAGTTCTATGTCGTCTTCAATGTCCAAGTATAGATCAACGGCCCATTTTCGATTATGTCCCATGGCCGCGCACCAAGCCGCTACGATAGCGTCACCCTCATGATCTGCTTCCGTGGTGGACACTGCGTCGTCGTAGACCTCGCGTATCGTATTCTCGCCGGATACGCGGAGCAATAGCTTGGGGTGGCTTTCGTAGACGGGTAATCCAAGCCGTCTGGCCACAATCGCACCATTCAGGGTCATGGAGCTGTATAAGGAGTTCTGAGCAACAATCGAATTGCCGCCATATTTCCGTCGAAGCGCATCATCGCAGGCCCGCCCGCCCTTAGGTGACCAAGCCAAAAGGGTATCTATGCCGAGTGCAACCGCTGTTTTTGCATAGTCCTCCAGCCAAGACAGTGCCTTGGCAGCGTCGCTAACAGTAGCTTTGGCCACGACTTCAGGCGCGTCAGAAACTACCCGAATGGCCGCTACACCGTTTTTGCCTTTTCCACCGGGGTCGTAACCAAGAAACAGCGTCATGCATATGCCTTATCATTTCAGGAGTTGGAGCGTTCCCATCATCGGCTACCTTCCCGTGGGCAGAGTTGCTGCGCAAGGGGCTGAACGTCAGGTTCCATGATGCTGCGCCGAAGCTTGTGTGCTATCAAGGCAAGGCAGCTTTGGGCCGAAAAGGCCGCGCGTGCGGAAAAGCAGGTTTGCACTCGGTCCGCCGTCGCAGGTCTGCCCCTTGCCCAATCACATCATTGGCTCGCCATCCTGACCAGCATGGAGCCGAGTGCTACGAAGTGAACCAGTATCAGCGCCTGGTCTTTCCACAGCACGCCCGCCATCAATCAGTCCAGCTCGCCGCTGCCCTCATCTCCTGGCCAAGCCGAATAGGGCCCTCAAGTTGAGCTACAGCATTACAGATTCTGTCCGGGGTTGCATTCGGATCTTGTCCATTTTGACCGGTCGAGTGCAATTCAAACAGAGCCCAAAGTATAGGGAAGTCTCGAATGGAACGTTTTTCTCTACGTGAGAGTTCTCGCCATTCAGGTATTTCAGCCAACAGCCACCGGGCGGGATCAGTCATTCCTCTACCGCCGTGATCAGTGTCGAATCGCGAGGCTTCTTTGCTTTGGGTTTCAATTCAAAACTGAGCAGCCCACGAACCTTCATATCCACGCAAAGATCCTTCACATGGGTCTCCTTCATGGGAAATCTCTCCATGACTTCCAGGGCCAGAGACGAGAACTCGACAGTCCGCCGCTTCAGCAGAACTTGGGCAACCAGATGTTCGGAAAGAACCTGATAGCGTTTGCAGCCTATACCGCGCTCGCCTTGCTCGTGCAGGGCGTAGTCGTCAACTGAAAAAAGCTGGTCTTGGTTGGTCTTCGCTGCCTTCGCCTCACGCCTCGCCTTGAACTCTTCGCGCTCGACGGTGCCGTGGATGTCTCGAAAAAGCTTAACTCCCTCGGGCCTGTTGGTCCCCAGCATGAGACGCATCTTCTCCCGGTTCACAAGCGGTTTGAGAATCGAGAAGTCGGGTAGCCGACGGCGGCTATACGCCGCTCATTCCAGTTGGCTTCCGATGCTCAAACGGCAACTTCGTCCTGCTTCGGCGGCCAACACAATATGCGGAGGTCTCCTCAATTTCTGGGCCAAGGCTCACTTCAACCTCTTTTCTGAGCTGCGTTCGAAGCACAGTCTCGCGATGCGAATAAGCGTGTGTGGTTTGCGGCTCGCTCAGGGGAGATCTTGACGTCGGTAGACGTCCATTCGCTCCTCTGAATCTAATTCGGTAAGGTGCCGCTCTACGATAATATGCAGGGCACTTTTCCTAAATTCCGTTCCTGGCCGTCTGCTGATTACCAGAAGAGGTTCCTTCGCGTAGCGAACGTCATAGCGCCCGTCGGAACGTTCTTTGTAGTCAATAAGATTTTCATCAATGGGCATTGTGGAAACCTCTCGGTGTTGTGCCTCGAAGGGGCCGACCGCTGACGCGGACGGTGAGACGCTGTTCATCAGCGCCAGCGTAATCCACAGGTGCAAGCTGTTTGCTGGCCTATGACCGGTTCCGGGCGTCCGGCTGCCCATTTTTCGGTGATACAGAAAATTTCAAAATTTTGTTTCGTCCCAAAGAAACCGGCCAATCTTGTTCTCGAAGCGACGATCGCGAGCCTCAAGGAAAGGAGGGGAAGAGGCGCCTTGAAGCTGCCGCATGGGAGCAGCATAGAAATGAAGAGATGAGCCAATGTTCGACCTTGTGCCAACTGAATCACGGGATGAATCCTTCGTCCTCGCAAGCTGTCTATTCTCTGAACATGGCCACGAGCTGGCCGAAGCCGCTGCTATGCTGGGCGGAGCATCCGCAGAAGCGAAAGTCGTTTCGTGCGCCCTTCAGATAGTTGAGGCAGGCACCATCACGCCGCATATCGAGATGGCTCTGATTTCACTGTTCCGGCTCTTTTCACTGGAGCGTGTGGGCGATCCGGAATGCATCGAAACCATTCTCTTTATGGGCATTTCTCCGTCGTCCCCACAGGTTGAGACGATCTGTCTTCTGACCGACATGCTCGCCAACATCCTCGATGCGATCGATGTGGCGGCCTTGGCCCACTGTCCGGACGTCGTCGCGGACCAGCCTACCGCAGTTTGAAGGCATGCTCGGTTCCCTACTTGGGGATCGAGCCTTGACGCACGGCCGCTCCGGCCGCGCAACTAAAGAGGTTTCCAATGAAAACGACTTTCGCGCACGGCGCCATGATCGACGACCTTGCCACCGCAGCGGTTTGTTTAGGGCGGCAGTTTCACAAGGATGCCCATGCCATTCACCTCGGCGGAAACAGCCGAGATTTCGGTTTCGTGGAGCGAACACTTTGCCGGCTGGCAGAACGCGACCCGTTCGATCCGCGCGACGATGCCTCACTGGAGGCACTAAAGGGTATTCTGGAGGCAGATCTGCGGTCCGAAGTCATCAAGGTCGAGCGACGCTTCTTTGAAACCCATTACGATGCCAGTGGTCAGCACGGTGAAGTCCGTGATTGTCCGGTTTACAGCGAACGTGGTGAAGCACTTCTCGCGGTTCAGACAACCTTCGAGCAGTTCCTTTCGGCTCGCGCGCAGACGCTCGACAGGGTCGCCGCAGAACGCGCACTCCAGCGTCTCTTTGCGTCATAGAGAAGTATCGGAAGGCCATTCTACGCAGTGTGGAGATCCGTCATTGGAAGAGATCTCCTATACTTCCGCAAAAAAATAATCACTTATTATCAAGAGCTTGCGATTTTTTCAGCGGAAAATCTCTCCCGCCTCAGGCCAAAGATTCCAATTTTCGACTCGGACGAAACAAAGCTTCGAAGAGGACAGACCGTATGCACGAAACAGAATCTGGCATTTTCATTCTCCCGCGCCGGCCCCAAGCCGGTCGTAAGATTACGATGGGGGTGCAAAAACACTTCACCGGAAGCATGGTCTTCGGCGACTGCGAAGGTCAGGTCATGCAGTTCGAGAGCCACACCGAAAAGATCGTAGCGCTGGTGATGCTGGCACGTCAGGGCGTTGCCGGTCTCGAAAACCAAATCCCGTTTCCCTGGATCAACCTGGATGGTGCGGCTGCCACACACTTCTTCGATCTCAGGGTGTCTCACACCGATGGCTCGCGGGTGGCTCTGATCGTCAAAAACGCCCGGAAAGCCGCAAAAGCGGAATTTATTGCGGAGATGAGCTACCTCGCAAGTCAAGTGACCTCGGACTTTGCTGATCGGGTAGCGCTGATTACTGAAAAAGATCTCGACCCGATCGAAGTTCACAATGCTGAGTTGACCCACAGCGTTCGCCTCGCCGATCCGGAAGCCGATACGGCTGTGCGAACCGTCGTAGCGGAACTTACCGGCACCGCAAAGGTCCGGGATATCGCCGCCGCCGCGGGTCTCTCAGGCCGTGGCTTCTTGGCTGTAGTCAGGATGATTGGGAAACATGAGCTCGAACTTGAGGCACATGAACGCATTGATCCTGATGTCTTGGTCCGTCGGCGGGTCATCTGATGCTGGACTTTGCGCCCAGCCCAAAGATTTCACGGCTCGCGTTTGAAGAGCACGATAAGGTCACGATAGGGGACATAGCCTATCGTCCGGTTGACGTCTCTGAGAACGGTTACGTTTTTGTGCGCCTCGACGGTAAGGGCATGGCTGAGTCCTTCAGCCGTGCCGAAATCGTGAGGTTGGTGGATGTGGGGCGCGTGCGGCATGAGCGCGAGGCTCTGCTTCCCGAGAACGCACGGGCACGTCTCGAAGCCCCGAGCGAACTTCTTTCCATGTTACCCGCTAATCAGCATCGGCGTGCGAGGGGGAAGGAGGGCGTTGTCTTGGCCTTTCTCCAGCTGGAGGAAGCGGGCAAAGTAAAGCGCAACGACGACACTATTAAGGCTATGGAAGACACGATCACAGGTCGTGCGACAAAAATACTTAAAGGCGAAAGCCAATATGAGGAGGAAAACAGGCCCAAAGGTGCAGTTTCCGTTCCGGAATTTAGCGCTCGCACTTTGCGGCGTTGGTTAACCGCATACGAAAGCTTCGGTATTTCTGGCCTGTTCGACGGAGCTTTCAAGCGAGGAAACTACGCTCGGCGATTGTGTCCGCGAACCATGGTAATATTGGCGGATTGTGTCCGCGGCTATATGACGGCGGAGCGAAAAACACAGGCTGCAATCTACGACGATGTCAAACGTGCTTTCGCAAAGGAAAACGCGGAGCGCCGCGCCGAGGGCCGTGTGGAGCTTGTGCGTCCTTCGAAAGAGACTGTGCGCAAAGCGATTTTGTCGCTGGACCCTTTTCAATGTGATGTCGCACGAAAGGGCCTCGAATATGCACGACGCAAACACTCTCCTGTCGGCATTGGCCTCAACCTTACACGACCTCTTCAACGTGTTGAGTTGGATACTTGGAAAATCGACTTGATCTCTCTGCTCGCCGACTGTGGAATCCTGAATTTTCTGAGTGATGAGGAGAAAAGTGCCCTCGGATTAACAGGCAAAGCGAAGCGCTGGTGGTTGACTGTTGCCATGTGCGCAACGACGCGCTGCATCCTCGCTATGCGTTTGTCGCGCGCCCCATCCGGGCAAGCGACGATTCAGACGCTCGACATGATGATGCAGGACAAGGGTATTTGGTCCGATGCTGTCGGGGCGCTCTCCCCATGGCACATGCGCGGCCACACGCCATTCATCTACACCGATTGTGGCTCAGAATACGTCTCATACGATGTGACCGTGGCGGCTAAAGATCTCGGCATTAGCTTGGAGCACGCGCCTGGTGGCCTTCCCGAAATGCGGGGACGGGTTGAGAGGTTCTTCAAAACGATGTCGGTCCATCTAATGCCACGGCTCACTGGGCGCACCTTTGGCAATATCATTGAACGGGGAGACTACGACTCGAAAGGCCGGGCTGCCCTGAGAATCGAAGATCTCTGCACTGTGCTGACGCGTTGGGTCGTCGATATTTACCACCGCGTCCCGCACGACGGACTGGATGGAGAAACTCCAAGCAATTGCTGGGATCGGCTGACCGAACAGTATGGGGTCGCGCCGGCAGCCGATCTACGCCGACGGCGTATGGCGTTTGGCACCCGTTTGACGCGATTGGTCGGCGAAGGCGGCGTTACCATTCTCGGAGTCCGCTACCATTTTGAAGCGCTCGCTCGGACGATGCTTCGCCGGCGGAAACACGAGGTCAATATTCGCTGGTATAGCGAAGACCTCGGGGCAATCGCGGTCGAAGTCGACGGTAAGTGGATCGAAGTTCCGTCTGTTTACCGGCGCTTTGATCGGGTGAGCGCCCAAACGCACCTTGCGGCACGGCGAGCGCTGCAAGCACGCTTCAAAAACGAAGCCGCTCTACAGGAAGACGTAGTCTTCAAGGCAATCGACGATATCGAGGCCATCAATGGGGACGCGATGCGTCGGGTCGGTCTGCTCGTAGACGCATGGAGCCCGGAACGGCTGCGCCAAGAGGAAGATAACCTCTTCATCGGTTTTCAGATCGAGCCTGATCCGGAAGCGGCCTCGGAGCCTGCGAACCGCTCTGGATTCGGTGTGGAACTTGCGACAGCTCATGCAGGCGCTCACAAGACAGTGAATAAAAAAGTCCAGAAATCTCCCGTCAGCGTTTCTGAAGAGGCTCCATCGAACGAATTTTCCGTCTGTGCCGAACGTCCTTTCCAACAAGGAGATGATGAGGGCGCCGCAGACTTTGAATTCGAGGACAAATGATGACGACAAACATGCAACCTTCCAAAAAGGGAACACGCTCCGCAATCTCGGGAATTCGCGGGCAATATGCTGAGCGAAGCATGCTAATTGTCAGAGGGCGAGCATTGCGGTACCTGCTCGCGTTTCACTGCACTGGAGTCGAATTGTTTACTACCACCGAAGGTATTTCGGTGGCTGCTCGTCTCATAATGCAGGTAAGGTCTATCCTCTGTTTCAGCTATTGCCGATCGCGATGTGCTTCTTGCCGGGGTTTGGCACGTCCTCGACCGAAGGCGTCGGCAGATCGAAGTAGTCGAAAGTGCCGGCGTAGCCATTCCCGCCCATCCGGCCCAGCGCGTCAAGCTTTTCGTGGTCGGAATAAAAGGTGGCGGGGTCGATGATGTCCTCGCGGATATGCGCGCGCACGATTCGCCCAAGGATGATCTCGCGCGCGGAACTGACCGCGATGCCAAGGTAGCGTTCGCATTCGAAGGCCACCGGCGCTTCGGCGATGCGGGGGCATGCCACCCGGTCGCCCGCGACGGCGGTCAGCCCGGCAACCTGCAATTCGTCGACCTCCGGCGCAAGGTTCGCGGCGGTCACCGACATGGCTTCGACATTGGCGCGGTCGACGATATTGACCGTGAAGCATTCGGTCATCCGGATGTTGTAGGCCGTATCCTTGAAACTGCGGTCCGGCTTGTTCTCGACCCCAAGCGCGAGGATCGGCGGATCGGCGGACAGGCAGTTGAAGAATGAATAGGGTGCGGCATTGATCACCCCGTCGGGCGAAATCGTCGTGACCCAGGCGATGGGGCGCGGCACGATGGTGCCGATCATCACCTTGTAAGCCTCCCGCGCCGAAAGATCGGCAAAATCGAAGGCATGGTAGCCGTTTTCCTGTGTCATTGGGCCAGTTCCTTGCCGTAATGTGAAAGGATAGATTGGATACTATCTGGCTGCGCGGCAAGCTCGGCCCGGCCGGCGACAGCGCCCAGATGGTGTTCCATGATTTCGATTGCGCGCTGCGCGTCGCCGGTGCGGATCGCGGCGATGATTTGCGAATGTTCATCGACGGCGCAATCGGACGAATGGCTGCGCGCATACAGTGACATGATGAGCGAGCAGCGCAGCACCACCTCGGAGACGTAGCGCGTCAGCACGGGGTTGCCGGTCAGCTCGGCTAGCAGCACGTGAAATTCCCCGGCAAGGCGAATCGAAACCGGGCCATCCTTGCCGCGCACCGCCTCTTCCTGACGCACATGTGCTTCAAGCCGGTCATAGCCACTGCCCGGCATACGTTGGCACAGCAGGCGAATCACGTCGTTTTCCAGGCAGCGGCGCACTTCGAACACGTGCTGCGCCTCGTCACGGGAAGGTTCGGCCACGAAGGCACCGCGATTGCGGCGGGTGACCACCAGCCCCTCATGTTCAAGCCGCACCAGCGCGTGGCGCACGATGGTGCGCGAGACGCCGAATTGCTCGCCCACGGTATCCTCGGGCAGCCGCATGCCCGGTTTCAGCGCCTGTTCGATGATCGCCTTGCGAAGCAGGTCGTGCACCGCGTCGGTCAGCGTCGTTTTGTTCTCACTCATCTGCTCTGCCCATCAAATTCGCACAACCAGTATCGCATACACTTACATCAGTCAATTGGATACAATTTACTTGCGTGGTGATGTTCACTGTGCCATCCAAAGTGCATCGTATCCAATTTGACCGGCTTCGAAAGACAATTCAGCGGAAAGGGACAGACACATGAAACTTCGACATCTCATGCTTGCGACCGCGGCAGTTGCCGCCCTGACGGGCAGCGCGCAGGCCGAGAACGTTCTGAAATGGGGCGCCAACCGCGACATCGGCTCGCTTGACCCCTATTCGTTCGGCGACAGCTTCACCATCAACGTGCTTAACCACGTTTACGAAGGGCTGGTGCGCTACAACAAGGATCTCAAGATCGAGCCGGCGCTGGCGACAAGCTGGGAAATCCTGGACGATCAGATCACCTGGCGCTTCAAGCTGCGCGAGGGCGTGACCTTTCACAACGGCAACCCGTTCACCGCGCAGGACGTCGTCGCCTCGCTGACCCGTGTCAGCCACGAGACATCGCCCCTGAAAGGCAACCTGCCGGCCTATGTCAGCTCTGCGGTTGTCGACGATTACACCGTCGACATCACGCTGAACGGCACCTACCCGCTGCTGCTGAATGATCTGACCAACATCCATATATTCGATGAGGAATGGATGACGCAGAACGACGCGCTGATGCCGACCGACGTGGGCGCGGGCACCGAAGGTTATGCCACCTACAACGCCAACGGCACCGGGCCGTTCATCGTCGAAAGCCGCCAGCCCGATGCCAAGACCGTGTTCGTTGCCAATGCCGATTGGTGGGACGAGCCGCAGCACAACCTTGACCGCATCGAACTGACCCCGGTGAATTCGGCGGCGACCCGGGTGGCCGCGCTGCTTTCGGGCGAGATCAGCTTTACCAATGATGCCCCGGTGCAGGATCTGCCGCGCCTGGCCGCCGCGCCGAATGTCGAGGTGCTGGAAGGCGTCGATCTGCGCACGGTGATGATCGGCTTTCCCTTCCGCGAGACGCTGACCACCGGCGCGCCGAACCCGTTTGTCCAGAAATCGGTGCGCGAGGCGCTTTACAAGGCGATCGATCTTGACCTGATCCATCAGAAGGTGATGCGCGGCAAGTCCCGCACCGCCGGTGCTACCGTCGCGCCCCCCATCCCCGGCTATACCGAGGCGCTGGACGCGCTGCCGGGTCATGATCCCGAAGCGTCGAAGGCGCTGCTGGCCGAAGCGGGCGTTCCCGAGGGGCTGGAATTCGAATTCAACTGCCTCAGCGACGGGCTGGTGAACGAGGAACAGTTCTGCCAGGCCATCGCGTCCATGTGGTCGCGCATCGGCCTGTCGCCCAAGCTGGACGTAGCGCCGCGCGCGGTGCAATCGCCCAAGCGGACCAACGGCAAGACCGATGTCTACACGCTGGGCTGGGCGACGTTGCCGCTGCTCGACAGCTATTCGCCGCTGTTGCAGATCTTCCATTCCAAGGATGGCAACGCGGGCGTGTTCAACTGGGGCGGCTGGTCCTACCCCGAGCTTGACGCGCTGATCGACGCGGCAGGCAGCGAGCTTGACCTTGAAGCGCGGTTGGACCTGCAAACCGAGGCGCTGCAGATGGTCAAGGACGAGATGATCATGATCCCGCTGCACCAGCAGCCGATGGCCTGGGCCGTCACCGAAGAGGTGGCCGACATGCCGCTGTTCCCCGATGCCAAGCCGCGGCTCTGGTTTGCGCGGATGGGCTCTGGCTCGTGATCCGTGACGGGGGATTTCATTCCCCGTCCCCCTGAACGCCCACCCGGCAGGACAAGGGGCCCTGCCCCTTGTCCCACCTGACACCGGAGACCGGAATGATTGCCTTTCTTCTCAAACGCACCGCCAATGCGGCGTTCGTCATGCTGGCGGTGGCGCTGCTGGCCTTCGTGATCTTCCGTTTCTTCGGTGATCCGGTCGAAATGATGGTGAACGAACAGGCCACCCTGCAGGACCGCATCGATCTGCGCGAACGGCTGGGGCTGAACGACGGTTTCGTGACCCAGTACACCCGCTTTGTCACCAACGCCGTACAGGGCGATTTCGGGATTTCCTATCGCAACCAGCAGGACGTGATGGTGCTGATCAAGGAACGTTTCCCGGCGACCTTCGAACTGGTGCTGGTGGCCACCGTGATCTCGTTGGTGGTGGGCATCCCGGCCGGGGTGATCACCGCCGTCTACCGGGATTCGCGGCTGGCCAACATGTTGCAGCTGGGGTCGATCATCGGGGTGTCCCTCCCTAGTTTCGTGGTGGGCATCCTGCTGATCCTGGCCTTTTCGGTGTCGCTTGGCTGGCTGCCGGCCTTTGGTCGAGGCGACACGGTGGACATCGGCTGGTGGTCGACCGGGCTGCTTACCGCGTCGGGCCGCGCGGCGCTGGTGCTGCCGGCGATCTCGCTTTCGACCTTTCAGGTGACGCTGGTGATGCGGCTGGTGCGCGCAGAGATGCTGGAAACCCTGCGCGCCGATTACATCAAGTTCGCCCGGGCGCGCGGCGTGCCTACCGCGCGGGTGCAATGGCGCCACGCGCTGCGCAACTGCCTGATGCCGGTGATCACGCTTACGGGCATGCAGATCGGCAACCTGATCGCCTTTGCCCTTGTGACCGAGACGGTGTTCCAGTGGCCCGGCATGGGGATGCTGTTCATCCAGGCGGTGACCTTTGTCGATCTGCCGGTGATGGCAGCCTACCTGCTGATCGTTTCCTTCATCTTCGTCGCCCTCAATACCCTCGTCGACATCACCTATGCCTGGGTCGATCCGCGCCTGCGCGACGACAGCGCCCGTGGCAATGGCTGAACCGGAGCCCCCGATGGACAAGACACTTCCCCTGACCCCGCCTGCCCCGCCGACGCCTTCGCGATGGGCTCGGCTGCGTGAAAGCGATCTGTGGCATTCCTTTTGCGCCCATCCTTCGGCGATCTTCGCGGCGGTGCTGCTGGCGCTGGTGGCGCTGAGCGCCTTTCTTGCCCCGCTGATCACGCCGCAGAACCCCTATGACCTGGCCGCGCTGGAGCTGTGGAATTCCGAGATCCCGCCGATCTGGCAGGCGGATGGGCAATGGCCCTATCTGCTGGGCACCGACACGCAGGGGCGCGATATCCTTTCGGCGGTGCTGTATGGTTCGCGGATTTCGCTGATCATCGGCTTTGCCTCGGTGCTGCTGGCGCTGGCTGTCGGGCTGTCGCTGGGGCTGGTGGCGGGGTATTTCGGCGGCTGGATCGACAACGTCATCATGCGGGTGGGCGACGTTCTGCTGTCGATGCCGTTCATCCTGATCGCCATCCTGATCACCGCCATCGCCACCGCGTCTTTGCCCACGGGGCTCAAGGATGTGCTGGCCGCGCCGATCCTGATCTTTGCCATCGCGGTGCCGTCCTGGGTGCAATATGCCCGCACGGTGCGCGCTTCGGCGATGGTCGAGGCGAAAAAGGAATACGTGCAGGCGGCCAAATTGATCCGGGTGAGATCCTGGCGGGTGATGCTGCACCACATCCTACCCAACTGTCTGACGCCGATCCTGGTGGCGGCGACGCTGAACTTCGGCCTTGCCATTTTGTCGGAGGCGACCCTGTCCTTTCTCGGGGTGGGCATGCCGCCGGACCAACCGTCACTCGGTACGCTCATTCGCATCGGTAACCAGTACCTTTTCTCCGGCCTGTGGTGGATCGTGGTCTTCCCGTCGATCCAGCTCTGCCTGATCGTACTCTCGGTCAATATGATCGGCGACTGGCTGCGCGATGCGCTCAACCCCAAACTGCGGTGATTACTGTGACTTCGAAAATACTCAAAAACGTACGCCCAATGGGCGGACCCTCCTGCGACCTGCGTATCGCCGATGGCGTCTTTGTGGCCGACGCGCCCGAAGGGGCCGAGGTGATCGACGGCGGCGGGCGCATAGTGATCCCCGGGCTGATCGAGGCGCATACCCATCTCGACAAATCCCTGCTTGGCCTCCCCTGGTATCGCAACGAAGTAGGCCCGCGGCTGATCGACAAGATCGACAATGAGCGTGAGGTCAAGGTTAGCCTCGGCCTCGATCCGCAGGTGCAAAGCGAACGTCACGCCATCCTCGCCATGTCGCACGGTTGCACCCACATCCGCAGCCATGTCGATGTCGACACCCACCACGGGCTGGCCGGGATCGAGGGCGTCATGGCGACGCGCGAGAAACTTTCCGGCATGGTCGGCATCCAAATCGTGGCCTTTCCGCAGTCAGGCATGATGACCCGCCCCGGCACCGCTGAATTGATGGATGAGGCGCTGACCATGGGGGCCGATCTCGTGGGCGGCATTGATCCCTGCGGGATGGAGCATGACCCAAAAGGGCACCTCGACACGGTTTTTGCCCTGGCCGAGAAACACGGAAAGCCAGTGGACATTCACCTGCATGAGCGCGACGCACTTGGCTGGTTCTCGATGGAAGAGATCATCGACCGCACCGTTGCGCTGGGGATGCAGGGGAAGGTGTCGATCTCTCACGCCTTCTGCCTTGGCGCGGTGGATCGTGCTTACGTCTCCGGATTGCAGGAAAAGTTGGCAGAGAACCGCATTCACATCCTGACCACCGCGCCCGCCTCTGCCCCGGTGCCCTTGGTCAAGGAACTCAAGGCGCATGGCATTATGACCGGCGCCGGCTGTGACGGCATCCGCGACACCTGGGGGCCTTATGGCAACTCGGACATGTTGGAAAAGGCGATGCACATCGGCATGCGCAACAACCTTCGCCGCGATGACGAGGTGGAACTGGCGCTGGATATCTGCACCTTCGGCGGGGCGGCGATCATGGACGTCGAGGGCTACGGGCTGGAGCTGGGCTGCCGCGCCGATTGTCTGCTCGTCGAGGGCGAGACGCTGGCCGAGGCGGTCGTCACCCATGCCCCGCGCAAGCTGGTGCTCAAGGGCGGCGAAGTCACCGCCCGCGACGGCGCTTGCGTGATTGAGGCACCATGATGCAGGGACGGACGCTTCTTTCGGCCCACTGGGTCATCGGCCATCAGGGCGGGCGCCACACGGTGCATGAGCATGGCGTGGTGGTGATCGAGGGGTGCGACATTCTGTATGTGGGTGCCGCTTTTGAGGGCGCGGTGGCGCGGCGGATCGACTATGGCGAGGCGGTGATCTCGCCCGGCTTCATCGATCTCGATGCGTTGTCCGATCTCGATACTACGATACTGGCGTTCGACAACGGGCCGGCGTGGAAGAAGGGCCGGATCTGGCCCGAGAGCTACATCGCGCGCGGCCCCTACGAGATGTATGACCCCGAGGAACTGGCATTCCAGAAGCGTCACGCCTTTGCCCAGCTCATCCGCAACGGCATCACCACGGCGCTGCCCATAGCCTCCCTGTTTTACCGCGCATGGGGCGAGACCGTCGCGGAATTCGACGCCGCTGCCGCCGCTGCCGAAGATCTCGGGCTGCGTGTCTACCTCGGTCCCGCCTATCGCAGCGGCGGGCAGGTGACGGACGGGGCCGGCAAAATCCGTGCAGTCTTTGACGAGGCGCGCGGGTTGCAGGGGCTGGCCGAGGCCGCCGATTTCGCGGGGCACATCGACGGTATCGCTGGTGGCCGCATCCGCGCGATGTTTGCCCCCGACCGGATTGAGACCTGTACCGAAACGCTGCTGCAACGCACCGCCGAGATCGCCGCTGAGATGGGCGCACCTGTGCGCCAGCATTGCAGCCAGTCGCCCACCGAGCTGCGGCTGGTGAACGAACAGCATGGCTGCGCCCCGATCGAATGGTTGAGCCGCATCGGCGCTCTGCGCCCGAACTGGCTGCTGCCGCATGGCACACAAGCCACCGAGACCGAATTCGATCTGATCGCCGGGGCAGGTGCCACGCTGGTGCATTGCCCGTTGGTCGCCGCGCGCTATGGCGGGATGCTGAAGAGCTTCCCGAAGGTCCGCGCCAAGGGAATCAACATCGGCCTCGGCACCGACACCCACCCGGCCGACATGATCCTCAACATGCAGATCGGGATGATGATGGCCCGCGTGTCTGACGGTATGGAAGCGATCCGCTCCGAAGATTTGTTTGATGCTGCCACCCTTGGCGGAGCAAACGCCCTGAACCGGACTGACCTGGGTCGCCTTGAGCCCGGTGCCAAGGCTGACATCGCGGTAATCAACCTGTGCCAAACCCTGCAAACACCTGACCCGGTGCAAACGCTGATGACCGGCAGCTCCGGCCGCGACGTGCGTGATGTCTGGATCGACGGGCGGCAGGTAATGGCCGACGGCGTGATCCCCAGCGTCGACGCCGAAGCAGATGCCGCCCGCGCCCAAGCGCAATTTGACGCGCTGATCGCCAAATACCCAGACCGCACCGCCGGCCACCCGCCGGTGTCCGAGATCTTCACCCCCAGCTACGAGAGGGCCGCGCCATGAGCGAAGTCGTTCTCGACGTGCAGAACCTGCGCGTTGAATTTCCCACACGAAAAGGCGTGCTGACTGCGGTCGACGATATCTCGCTGCAAATCCGCCGAGGCGAGATCCTCGGCGTAGTCGGTGAATCCGGTGCCGGCAAATCGATGACCGGCATGTCGATCCTCGGACTCTTGGAGCCGCCGGGGCGGATCGCCGCCGGGACCATTCACCTGTCCGGTGACCGGATCGACAACCTTGATGACCGTGCCATGCAGGCGGTGCGCGGTCGTCGCATCGGCGCGATCTTTCAGGACCCGCTGACCTCACTCAATCCACTGTTCCGGGTCGGCGATCAGTTGGTCGAAACCATACGATTGCACACCGACCTCGACAAAACCGCCGCACGCGTGCGCGCCAAGGAGCTGATGCGCGAGGTCGGAATTCCGGCGGTCGAAGAGCGGATTGACAGCTACCCGCACCAGTTCTCTGGCGGTATGCGGCAGCGGATCGTGATCGCCTTGGCGCTCTGTGCCGAGCCCGAACTGATCGTGGCTGACGAGCCGACCACGGCCCTCGACGTGTCGATCCAGGCTCAGATCACCGCGCTCTTGAAACGGCTCTGCCGCGAGCGGGGCACGGCTGTGATGCTGGTGACCCACGACATGGGGGTGATCGCCGAAACCGCCGACCGAGTGGCGGTGATGTATGCCGGGCGGCTGGCCGAGATTGGCGCCGTGGATGATGTGGTGCGGCGTCCGCAGCATCCCTACACCAACGGGCTCATGGGCTCGATCCCGTCGCTGAGCAACGACGTAGAGGAATTGCAGATGATCCCCGGCTCGATGCCGCGGCTGAATGCCATCCCGCAGGGCTGTGCCTTCAATCCGCGCTGCGCCCATGCCGGGCCGCGCTGCCGCGCCGAAGTGCCGAAGATTGCGCGCGAAGAGACCACCGGCGCCGCCTGCTGGCTGGCACAGACCGGCACCGTGGATCAGGGAGAAGCCGCATGACCCTTCGACAGAATGCCATCCTTGAGGTCGACGCGCTGGAGCGGCGCTTCGACGTTTCCGCCCCCTGGCTTAACCGGTTGATCGAACGCAAGCCGCGCAAGACCCTGCGCGCGGTCGATGGCGTCGATTTCGTCATCCAACGCGGCCAGACGCTTGCGCTGGTGGGCGAAAGCGGCTGTGGCAAAAGCACCATCGCCAAGCTGGTCACGGGGCTGCATGCGCCCTCTGGCGGCAACATCCGGTTTCACGGCGACCGCGACCGCCTGCAGATGATCTTTCAGGACCCTTTCGCCAGCCTTAACCCGCGCTGGCGCGTCGCCCGCATCATCGCCGAGCCGCTGCGGACCCTGAAACCCGGCACCCCCGAGGCGCAGGTTTCCGCCCGCGTCGACGAGCTTTTGGGCATCGTGGGTCTTGCGCCAGCCGACGGGCTGAAGTTTCCGCATGAATTCTCTGGCGGGCAACGGCAACGGATTTCCATCGCACGAGCGCTGGCGGGCGAGCCGGAGTTTCTGGTCTGTGACGAGCCGACTTCGGCGCTTGATGTGTCGGTGCAGGCGCAGGTGCTGAACCTGATGAAGCGGCTGCAGAAAGAGATGGGGCTGACCTATCTCTTCATCAGCCACGACCTGAGCGTGGTGCGCCACATGGCCGATGTGATCGCGGTGATGTACCTGGGCCGCATCGTCGAGATCCAGCCGACCGCCGATCTTTTTGCCAATCCCCTGCATCCCTATACCCAGCTGCTGCTCGACACGATCCCTGATCTCGAAGCCCCCCGGCGCGACCGCAGCCCGATGGGGGGAGAGGTGCCTTCGCCAGTCTCGCCCCCCTCGGGCTGCAGCTTTCACCCCCGCTGCCCGCTCGCGTTCGACCGCTGCAGGACCGAACGCCCCCAGCGCCGCCCCCAGATTCACAACCGCCGCGTTGCCTGTTTCGCGGCCGAAGAAGGAACCGCCGATGTACAATGAAACATTCCTGCGCCGCGCCATCGAGATCTCGGCAGAGGCGCTCGACACCCCCGGCACAGAGCCCTTCGGCGCGGTCATCGTCAAGGACGGCCAGATTGTCGGCGAGGGTATCAACAAATCGGTGATGAACCATGACCCGACCTCGCATGGCGAAACCGAGGCGATCCGGGATGCCTGCCGCAATCTTGAAACTGTCGATCTGCGCGGCTGCGAATTGTATTCCAGTTGCGAGCCCTGCGCGCTCTGCGTGGCGGCAATGAACATTGCCGGGATCGCTGCGCTGTATTTTGCCGCCGACATGGCGCAGGCCGGTGACGCCATTGCCGATCTGCCTGAGGCCGCCCGCTTTCCGGTGGATGTCGAACGATTGACTCGCGAATGCGGACACGCGGTTGCGGACCGGATCATGCCAGCCGAGCAACACTTGGACGCCGAGGCCACAAAGATCCTGCATGATTGGGCCTGCCATGCACGGTCGCAGGCCTGAACGTGCGCCTGGTCTACATGAACCCGAATTCCACCGAGGCGATGACCGATAGCATGGTATCGGTCGCGCGCGAAACCGCACCGGGCGCCGAAGTTTTGGGGTGGACCAACCATCTCGGGCCACCGTCGATTCAGGGGCTGGAGGATGGAGCGGCTGCTGTTGAAGGTCTGTTGGCATTGCTTCCGGAAGCACGGGCAGCTGCAGCGGATGCAATCTTCATCGGCTGTTTCGATGATACCGGTCTGGGTCCACTGCAGGCCGCAGCGCATTGCCCTGTGATCGGCACCGGTCAGGCTGGCATGTCGCTCGCGGCGCTGCACAGCGGCCGCTTCGGAATCGTGACTACACTCGACGTCTCTGTGCTAGTGATAGCGGCAAATGTAGAGGTATATGGCCACCGACGGGCCTGCGTCGGGGTTTTCGCCTCCGATCTTCCAGTCTTGGAGGTCGAACGGGGCGGGCAGAATGTGGAAGACCGTCTTGCGAGGGCCATTCCCAATGCGGAAGTCGCTGGTGCCGACGCCGTCGTTCTTGGTTGCGCCGGAATGTCCCGCCTTCGTCGTAGGCTTTCGGCTCGGACAGGTTCGCTGCTGATTGATGGCGTCGTGCCTGCCGCGTTTAGTGCCCAGGGTTTGGCCTGTCGCTGAACTTACCTGAACCGAGAGCCGGCGATGCCGTCGCTTTTCTTCGAGATCGGGATTCGCATGCAGGATCGGTCGATGCTGCCATCCAGAACTGCCGACTCAAACTAACATCCGCTCCGGAAAGAACTAATTCGTGCTTTCTCGCTTATTCCTAGAGATGCCGCAATTGCTTGATCAGTGGAGCAGGTCCTCACCGCCGTGGAGCGTTTAGGGTCAGGACTCATAGCCAGTAGATGACGAGTGCAGCGAGGGCGATTGCGGAGAGGAAGACTTTTGGGGCAGCGGTCATAGCGGGTTGCGACACGCCGCCAGTCCTTGAGCCTGTCGAATATGACCTCGATGCGGTTGCGGCGTTTGTAGCGCCGCTTGTCGTATCGGATTGCTGTCTTGCGTTGCTTACGACCCGGGATGCAGGCGCGTATCCCTTTGTCTCTCAACGCCTCTCTGAACCAATCAGCGTCATAGCCGCGATCCCCAAGCAGCCAGTCGACATCTGGCAGGCTGCTCAGCCGTGCTCGGACACCGATATAGTCCCGGCGGTCACGAACAGATTGAGCGGACGTCCATAGCTGTCGCAGATGGCGTGCAGTTTCGTGTTCATGCCACCCTTGGTTCTGCCAATCAGGCGACCACGCCCCCGTTCGTCGGGCAATTGATCCACTGGATCAATTACTGATCCTCCTTACTTGACGCCCAGGCTGGACGCCGTTCGATGAGCTTTGAGGTAAGTGGCGTCGATCATGACCGTCGTCTGTTCGCCGTGATCAGCAGCCAGACCGGCCATCATCTGGGCAAAGATGCCCTTGTCACTCCAGCGTTTCCACCGATTGTAGAGCGTTTTGTGTGGGCCGTATTCCTTCGGCGCGTCACGCCACCGTAAGCCGTTGCGATTGATGAAGATAATCCCGCTAAGAACGCGCCTGTCATCGACACGTGGCTTGCCGTGGGATTTGGGAAAGTAGGGCTCAAGACGCGCCATCTGCGCGTCGAATAACCAGATTAGATCAGACATGTTCACCGCTCATTTTTTGAGCCGTGAATCACGCAGCGAAGCGAAAATCAATGAGTCCTGAGCCTAAGGCAAGTTGAACTGCATCCCGAGAATGGTGTCGATTACCTTTGGGCGGTGGAAACGAAAGCCGACAGGGTCGGTTTCCGGTCGGGATTGGATCGCTCCAACCGGGATATCTCCCGCACGGAAATCGCGGAGCTTTATCACAGCCATGCGGCTGAACTGAGCAGGAGCGAGGATCCGGTTCTCGATCTGGCGCGGTACGCTGGTATTGCGAAATTGTCGGCAGGCTTGCGTTCATACCTATCGGAGTGCGTTGGGTGGCGATCCGCTGCCAGTGAGTGAAGAAGAGCGATCGGGCAGACACGCCACTGCCCGTCGCATCAGGCACGTCATGGCGTTCGGGCCCACCACGAAATCAAAAGGCTTTGTTCGGCGCTTTCTCATCGTTACTCATAAGCCTATGGAAATGCGTCACAACCAACTTTTGTCCCGGTGCCTGTCAATCGATCTTGAGGTCGATCCTTCCAAGGCAAAGATCTTTGGTATAGCGGCCGTGCGCGGTGATGAACGACCGGTGCTAAAGTCGATGGAAGGGATTTCCGAAGAGTTCCTCGATCAGCTCGAAGCGCAGGTCGGTGATGTAGCGCATCCCATTGGCCATAACTTCCTGAAGCACGACCTCGAACATCTGATCGCGAAACGGCCCCGTCTTGGCCAGATCATACAGGCGCCAATCGATACCCTGTGGCTGAACCCGCTGGCCTTCCCGCGGAACCCATACCACCACCTTGTGAAGCACTATCATGACGGGCGCCTTGCCACCGGGCATGTAAACGATCCCGAACTGGACGCGCGCCTTGTTTTCGAGGTGCTCGCCAATCAGCTGGATGCTTTTGCAAAATTGGCTGAGGACGCGCCCGACGCGCTGGCGGCCTACCATTATCTGACCACGCGCATGGAACGCGCCGGCGGCTTTGGTGCCGTGTTTTCCTACCTGCGCGGTAAGTGTTGTCCAAGCTATGACGAGGCTGCCGCCGCGATCACGCGGTTGCTTGACGGGCGAGCGTGCGGGTTGCGTGTAGAACAGACGTTGCGACGCCTCAGCAGCCCTCAGAACGGTTGGCCGATGGCCTATACCCTCTCGTGGATTACGGTGGCAGGCGGCGACTCCGTCATGCCGCCCTGGGTGAGGGCGCAGTTCCGCGAGGCCTCCCTGATTGTCAGGCATCTGCGGGACACCTCCTGTAAGGATCCGGCCTGCACCTGGTGCGCCGAGCAGAACGACCCGGTGCGAGCCCTGGAAAGGTGGTTCGGGTTCCCCAGCTTCCGCCCTAAGCCGGTGGACCCGGAGGGACGCCCGCTGCAGGAACGCATCGTCGACGAGGCCATGTCTGGCAACAGCCTGCTGGGTATCCTGCCGACAGGGACGGGCAAGTCGCTGTGCTATCAGGTGCCGGCGCTGTCACGGTTCGACAAGATCGGTGCGCTGACGGTGGTGATTTCTCCCCTGGTCGCTTTGATGGCGGATCAGGTTCAGGGGATGGAGCGTGCCGGGATCTCCTGCTCCGTTACGATAAACGGCATGATGTCCATGCCGGAACGTCAGGACGCGCTCGACAAGGTCCGGATGGGCGACGCCGGGATCCTCATCATCTCTCCCGAGCAGCTTCGCAGCCCCTCCATCCGTAGGGTGCTGGCACAGCGCGAAGTGGGGCTCTGGGCGATTGACGAGGCGCACTGCGTGTCGAAATGGGGGCATGATTTCCGGCCGGACTATCGCTATCTCGGCCGCTTCATTAGGGAGTTCTCGGGGGATCAGCCACCCGCGCCTGTGCTCTGCCTCACCGCGACCGCAAAGCCCGAGGTGGTTGCGGATATCATCGAACACTTCCAGTCCAAGGCCGGGGTCGAGCTGTTGCCGCTTGACGGGGGTGCCTCGAGGACAAACCTGGCGTTTGAAGTGCGACCGACGAACAAGGCATCCAAATTGTCGGATGTGATGACCGTCCTCGACGCACTGCTTCCCGCCGAAGGGCGCTCTGGAGCGGTGGTCTATTGTTCTTCGCGCAAGGAAACCGAGCGGGTGGCCGAGTTCCTGAAGTCTCAGGGCGTGGATGCGGCGCATTTCCATGCCGGGATGAGCGCGGACGACAAGCAGGTCGTGCAGGAACAGTTCCGGGTGGGCGAGCTGCGCGTGATCGCCGCGACCAACGCCTTCGGGATGGGGATCGACAAGCCCGACATCCGCTTGGTCGTCCACGCCGATATCCCGGGGTCTTTGGAAAACTACCTTCAGGAGGCCGGGCGCGCCGGACGGGACCGCGAGGACGCCCATTGCGTCTTGTTGTTCGCGGCTGACGATGTGGAACGGCAGTTCCGGCTGACGGCCAGTTCGCGCCTTGCGCGGCATGAAATCGGGGCAATCCTCAAGGCGCTGCGCCGGATCGACGAACGGACGAAAAAGACCGGCAAGGTCGTTGCGACATCGGGCGAGATCGTCCGATCCGAGAAAGACCAGGAGTTCGAGCGCGACAGCGCCACGGACGACACCCGCGTCAAGACGGCCGTGTCCTGGCTGGAGGAAGCGCATCTTGTATCGCGGGAAGAGAACCGGGTTCAGGTGTTCCCGTCCTCCCTGCGGGTGCGATCCGTGGATGAGGCGAAGCAGCGGTTGGCCGGGGCAGAGCTGACGCTGGCGCGTCGCAACCAACTCCTGGCCATCGTGGCGCATCTTGTCTCGGCCCCGGCTGACGAAGGCGTCTCGACCGATGAGCTTTGCGGAGTGGCGGGGATATCGCCCGGTGCGCTGCCGAAGGCCATGTCGACGCTGGAAACACTGGGCATCGCACGCAACGATGTCGCGATGACGGTCTTTGTCCACGTTGGCGTTGCCAGTTCCTCGGCACAGAGACTGGCGCGGGCTTCAGGACTTGAGAGCGATCTGATCGCGCTCATGCAGGAGCTGGCGCCGGACATGGATGACCGAACCCCTGTTCCGCTGAACCTTTCTGAAACCTGCCAGCGTTTGCGCGACAAGAACCACCCGGATGTTAGGCCCGATGCGGTCGACAGGCTGGTGCGGGGGATTGCCCAGGATGGCCGAAGCCAAGACGGCGGTCGCGGGAACATCTCTCTGCGAAGGGTGAGTCGTAACACGCTGATGGTCACTCTGGTTCGGACCTGGAAAACAGTTCGAGCAACGGCAAACTTGCGGTGGCAAGCGGCCGAACTGCTCCTCACCTATCTGACAGGCCGGCTCGACAAGGGGGTGCGGGGCAAGGATCTTCAGGTCGAGACGACGGTCGGCGACCTGCTGGCACAGCTGAATCAGGATGCCTTCCTGAAGACCA
Source organism: Poseidonocella pacifica (assembly GCF_900111875.1). Taxonomy (GTDB): domain Bacteria; phylum Pseudomonadota; class Alphaproteobacteria; order Rhodobacterales; family Rhodobacteraceae; genus Poseidonocella; species Poseidonocella pacifica. The sequence goes on along the minus strand of NZ_FOJU01000002.1, from coordinate 4,347 downwards.
GCGGCATTGGTGACATGACCAAGCTTATGGAGCGAGCGCTTATGTGGCTACATGAGCAGGGCGTGGTGACGCTCGGAAAGGGGCTTACGGTGTTCCGCTCAGCCATGACGGTCTATCTCGATCCGGCAGGGGGGCAGTTCACCCAGACGCATTTCGCGCCGCTAGAGGACCACTACGGCGAGCAGACACTCCAGACCCATGTCATGGCGACCTATGCCGAAACCGGGCTGCGGGCGATGAGCGATGCGTCACGCCTGTCGGAGGACTACTTCCTGCTCAACAAGGAGCAGTTCATGAAGCGGTGGATGCCAGGCATGGGCCGCGAGGTCCGACGGCAAACCACCAGCGCCTCTTGGGAGGCGATCGTCGAGAAGCTGGGCAACAAGGTCCAGCAGGAGATCGTGACAGATGACCGGGACCGGACGAATGTTCTGGTCCTGGCGGGGCCAGGGTCAGGCAAGACGCGGGTGCTGGTCCATCGGATCGCCTATCTTCTGCGTATGAAACGCGAGGACCCGCGAGGCATTCTGGTTCTCGCCTACAACCGGCACGCAGCGGCCGAAATCCGCATGCGGCTGCGTTCCTTGGTCGGCGACGATGCCATCGGCGTCACCGTCTCGACCTGTCATGCGCTGGCGATGAAGCTCGTGGGGGCCAGTTTTGTGGGCCAGCGGGCCGACACCGAAGATTTCGACGGCATCGTGATGGAGGCGGTGCGCCAGCTTGAGGGCGAAGGGCTGTCGAAATCCGAAGCCGAAGCGCAGCGGGACACACTGATCCAGGGCTATCGCTGGATCCTCGTGGACGAGTATCAGGACATCGGGCCCGAAGAGTATCAGCTTATCTCGGCAGTCGCTGGCAGATCTCTCGAGGATGCCGATCTGAAGCTCAGCCTGTTCGCCGTCGGGGACGACGATCAGAACATCTATGCCTTCAATGGCGCCTCCGTCGGGTTCATCCGGCAGTTCGAAGAAGACTACAAGGCGCGGCCGGCGTTCCTGGTCGAGAACTATCGTTCCACCAATCACATCATTGCGGCGGCCAATGCGGTGATTTCGGCGGCGCCGGATCGGATGAAAGTTGGTCATGAGATCAGGATCAACGCAGATCGCAGGCGTGATCCTGAGGGGGGCGTCCTCGCAAAGGTGGATGGGGTTGGACAGGGCCGGGTTCAGCTTCTGAATGTCCCCTCCGGCGATGTGCCACAGGCGATCGCTGCCGTCGACGAGATGGTGCGGCTGTCGAAACTGGATCCGGATTGGTCCTGGGCCCGTACCGCGATCATCTCTCGTGACTGGAAGAGGCTTGGCGCTGTCCGGACCTATGCTGAAAAGCAGGGTATCATGGTTGAAATGGCCAATCAGGACCTGCCAAACATCTGGCGGCTGCGCGAGACACAGGCGCTCGTGGCAAGTCTGCGTCGGCGACAGGGAGAGCTGCTGGGCGTTGCCGACATCGTCGACCTCCTCAACGAGCAATCAGGCAACAAGTGGGTCGACCTGTTGGCAGAAGGTATCGCCGAGCTGGCGAGAGAGCTGAAGACAAAGACTATGCCTGTGCCCGATATCGTCGAATGGCTGGCCGAATGGTCCCGTGAGACACGGGGCGAGCAACGCGGGCTGCTCCTGCTGACAGCGCACCGGGCCAAGGGGCTTGAGTTCGATCATGTGGCTATTCTGGATGGCGGTTGGGACCGGGTATCGAAGAACGAAGACCGTGATGCTCCGCGCCGACTTTTCTACGTCGCGATGACGCGTGCCCAAAAGGGCCTGATCGTTATGGCGTCGGGCGAGCATGCGTTCCTGAAGCCCGACACTCCCTGCGTCGTTGAGAGACAGGTCGCGCCGCATTTCCCGGCTGGAGGACTACCTTTGAGGGTCTACCATCTGCCGAACCTAAAGCATGCCGACCTGTCATATGCCGGTCGCCAGGTAGATCGGCACGAGGTTCACCGTGCAATCCAGGAATGCCGGGTGGGTGACCCGTTGCACCTGGACCACCGAGCCTCCAACTGGGAGTTGCTGGACCGGCATGGCCGCCTCGTAGGACGCATGTCGAAGTCATGGGAGCATCCGCCGGGGCAGATCCTGCTTTCGGGTGCAGTTGGAGCTGTGGTCCAGTGGCGCAAGTCGGACGGTGACGAGCAATACGCGCACTACGCGCGTCGAGATGCTTGGGAGACCGTCCTTCCCGAACTGGTTTTTGCCCCACCGGGACAAGTACCTTCTGCCGCAACGTTGCCCGACACAGCTGTCGAGAGTGTCGTCTCTCGGGCCAATCCGGCAGGCCGCACGGAGATCCGTAGCGGGCAGCTTGCGAAAGCCGTCAAGTCGGATGATCCGGATGCGCTCGCTGCGCTTGCGCAGCGCATCTACGACGAAAGCCGGTCGTGGGGCGAATTTATCGACGGCTTCAAAGAACGGGGTCTAGAGGTGGCCCCCAAGGGTGGCGGCCTCGTGCTCAAGGACGGGACTGATGGGCGCGAGCTTTGCAAGATGTCTGCATTGGGCCTCAGCTACAAGAAGATGGTGCAGGGCTTCGAGGAAGGGTTTCCCGGCCACCCGTTTCCCTCCATGGCGGACTACGCTCTAGGAAAGAAGAGGTCAGGTGCGCCGAAGCTACAAAGGCGCAGCAAGCCTTCGCACGAAGAAGATGACTTCGACATCATAGATGAGTGACATTGCCAGCGCGCCCACCCTATCCCGTCTGACGGCTCCGCTCACACGCCAGCATCAAGGTAGCCCAGGGCGCTAGGTGTTTAGTCCCGGCATTTGGTGGATCGGATTTAGGATGAATCGATCTGGCTCTGAAGTCCAGATCTTGCAGATGTATTCATAAGGCGTGAGCCCGTTGAGGGTCTTGAGACTGCGGGCGAAGTTGTAGGCTGCCATGAAGTCGGTGAGGTGCGTGCGCAGCTGCCCACGGGCGAGTTCATCCGACGCTTCCTGATCCATGTCCTGCCATCGGGCTTCCACCGCATCCGCCACACTGGCTTCCTCGCCAACGGCATTCGTCGCAGCAGGATCGAAAAGATCAGACATTTGTTGAATGTAACCTCAAATCCTGACCGGGCACCGGACGTGGATAAACCCGAAGATCCCGACGATACGAACGCCCAACAGACTTGCCCAAAGTGCGGCGGCGCAATGATCATCATCGAAACCTTCACACGCGGTCAAACACCCAAATCCCGCGCCCCACCATGGGAGGACGCCGCATGATACGTCGAGCAAACCCGGCCCTCCCTTGCACAGACGCCGGACCGTTCTGTGCGGCCATCTTCCTAAAATATGCGCTGCAACGGGCCTGTGGCCGCAAGATAGCAGGCCGATCGGCCAAATCAGGTTGGGGAAATCAACACATTTGTACAGCTTGGCGGGACGTAATCGGTCGACCTGCACATCGTTCACCGCAGTCGTAGCCCACAAACCCCATAGAGCACGAAACGCAGCCCGCGCTTTCCTCCTTGTCAGATTTGTCGCCGCTGCAGCTCACGCTGACAGCAGCCACAAACCTTAGACGAAGCCGACATTGAAGTTGTGCTGATTTCTGCGATGATCACGCACTCAATCGGGGGGAGCGCCAATAATTTTTTCCAGAAGGATCAGCTTTTTCGCCGCATTCAGCTTGGTTTCTGCCTCTGTTGCCCATGCCGCCGAGCAACGGGACCTCTGGGGCTTCATGCCGGGAGACAGGTTTGATGCGGCTCAACAGCGTGCGTTCGATCAGTAATGGAAGCTCGTGCCTCTTTCGGACAGCTTGCCGGGACAGGGGTTGTTGAGGGGGAAAACCTATCCCGTGTTTGTTTGCAACGGGATAGTCGCTTCAGTCTCAAAACAGTTGGAAGGCGAGCTAGGTTCTAGCCCCATTGATTTGGTTGCTGACGACTGGGCTGTGTGATTCTAGTCCCCCAGCTACAGGGGGGGGCGATGAGCAATCTGTTCTGGTTGATCGACGCGCAGATGGCGCGGCTTAAACCTTACTTTCCAAAGAGCCATGGCAAACCAAGGCATCATGACCGACGGGTTCTGAGTGGGATGATTTTCATTTACCGCAACGGTTTGCGGTGGTCCGATGCGCCTCGTGAGTACGGCCCACCGAAGACGCTGTACAACCGCTCGAAGCGGTGGAGTGATATGGGTGTCTTTGCCCGCATCATGGCCGGGTTGGCCGCCGAAGGCACAGAGCGCAAGACCATCATGATTGATGCGACCTGCCTGAAGGTGCACCGTACGGCCTCCAGCCTGCGGTTGAAAAAAGGGGGCCAGCGACAAGAAAGGTCGGTTGATTGGGCGAACTAAGGGCGGCATGAACACGAAACTGCATGCCGTTGCCGACAGTATCGGA
>NZ_FOJU01000011.1 GCF_900111875.1 Poseidonocella pacifica | reverse complement strand
AGGAACCATTCGAGCGCGTCGATATGCTCGGTGCCCTTGATCGGATCGCCGCCGATGCCAACACAGGTCGACTGGCCGAGGCCCACATCGGTCGTTTGCTTCACGGCCTCATAGGTCAGCGTGCCGGAGCGTGAGACGACGCCGACGGAGCCGCGCTTGTGGATGTGGCCGGGCATGATGCCGATCTTGCAGGCGTCGGGCGTGATGACCCCGGGGCAGTTCGGTCCGATGAGGATCGACCTGGAGCCTTCCAGCGCGCGCTTGACGCGCATCATGTCCAGCACCGGGATGCCTTCGGTGATGCAGACGATCAGCTCCATCTCCGCGTCGATCGCCTCAAGGATCGAGTCGGCGGCGAAGGGCGGCGGCACATAGATCACGGAGGCGTTGGCCTCGGTCTTGGCCTTGGCCTCATGGACCGAGTTGAAGACCGGCAGATCGAGATGCGTCTGCCCGCCTTTGCCGGGGGTGACCCCGCCGACCATCTTGGTGCCATAGGCGATGGCCTGTTCGGTGTGGAATGTACCCTGCGAGCCGGTAAGACCCTGACAGATGACTTTGGTATTTTCGTCGACGAGGACAGCCATGTCGGCGTTCTCCTGTTTGTTGTTCTAGGTGTCGCGCGCGGCGGGGTAGGTCAAGCCGAGCAGATAGGTCGCAGTGGAGAGCCCCGGAGTACCGCTCCGGGTCGTGAGGATCAGAGTGCCGTCAGCCAGTTGCCAGGCCCTTTCGGCAGAGAGGGCCTGCGGATCGACCGCCCGCGCGCCGGGAAACGTCTGGGTGACAAAGCTTTGCACGCGGGGGGTCTGCCCGGTTCTGGGCGCGGCCCCGACAGCGCAGCCGCCTTCGGAGAGGATCACAAGCGGGCGCTTGTCATCGACGACAAAGGAGCGTGCAGGTCCCGTGCCGCCGCGCGCCTGTACATATCCCGCAGAGAGCAGGCTGGCTTCGATCGCCGCAGGTTCGCCTTTCAGGCAGTGCCGGGCGAAGGCGCCCACGAAAGCAGTTGCCGAGCTCTTTGGCACAACGTTGCTGGCGCGGACATTGGCCAGTTCGAACCGATCAGGGCGTGTTTCCTCCGAGCACCCGGTGAGGAGCGCGACGACGAACCCCATCACGCCGAGCATACCCATCCGGCGAATCTGCGCTGGAAGAGGTGAAACAGGTGGTGGGGGGAGCACGGTCACAATCAGAAACTCGCTAATCAATATGCCGGAAGACAATCAGCGAGCCGCGGAAAATCGGCCCGAAAGTCTGGACCCGTGTAACCCCCGCGAAGTATATGCGTCCGTTGAATTCCACCGCATAGGCGCTCCACATGTTTCGGCGATTTTTGGGATCGAGAGGATTGCTGATCTTGGCGCCATTCGCCGCGATGAGTTGATGCAACAGAGCGTCGGCTTCGTTCTCCTGAAGCCCATCCACACTGAACATGCACCAAGGATCGGACGACTGCGTGGAGTTCGCGACCAAGACATCGCGGCCTCCCCCGCTGAAGAATTGAATTCCCCGGCCGGTGCCTTCGTTTCGCAGCCCGCCCGCGCGGTGAGACCGCGAAAGCGCGGTCATGTCGGGAAAGGACGCGGCGCACCGTTCGGCGGCTTGCGCGACCATACCAACTTCGTTCTTTGAGACCCGCTTTGCCAATGCCGGTTGGCCTGCGAGAAGCAAGCCTGATACCGCGACACAGATAAGAGCGCGCATGCTCATCCCTTGACGGCCTTGACGATCTTTTCCGCCCCGTCCTTGAGGTCGTCTGCGGCGATGACGTCGAGGCCGGAGGTGTTGATGATCTCCTTGCCCTTCTCGACGTTGGTGCCTTCGAGGCGAACGACCAGCGGGACCTTCAGGCCGACTTCCTTGACCGCCGCGACCACGCCTTCGGCGATGACGTCGCAGCGCATGATGCCGCCGAAGATGTTGACGAGAATGCCTTTGACCTGCGGGTCGGAGGTGATGATCTTGAACGCCTCGGTGACCTTTTCCTTGGTCGCGCCGCCGCCCACGTCGAGGAAGTTGGCAGGCTCCGCGCCGTAGAGCTTGATGATGTCCATCGTCGCCATGGCAAGGCCCGCGCCGTTGACCATGCAGCCGATTTCGCCGTCGAGCGCGATGTAGTTCAGGTCGTACTTGGAGGCCTGCAATTCCTTGGGGTCTTCTTCGGAAGTGTCGCGCAGCTCGGCGATGTCCGAATGGCGATAGATCGCGTTGCCGTCAAAACCCAT